>NZ_JAPDRA010000020.1 GCF_026013525.1 Sphingomonas canadensis
AAACTCGCCGCCAACTTCCTCAGCGCCATCTACCTCGCCGCCGCCGTCACTTGGTGGTTATGAGTCTCGACCCTAGGGCGTACAGGTGTAGCGCTCTGATTGGCTTCAAGTCACAATCCATAGCATGTGTTCGAGTCAGTTGACTCCTGTCGCTGTGATGCCACAATTGAAAAAGTGAAACCTTCCAACGTAGGTTTCCCGCCGTGACGGATTGAAGAGGGGGAAGATCAGTCATGTCAGATTCGTCAGCCCGCGGCACTCCCGCGAGCCCGGGAAACAATGGCACTGTGCTTATCCTGTTGATCGCGGTAGTAGCGCTGTTCATCATCATCGTGTCTTACGGCTGGCTGCATCTCCTGCTGCCGATTGCCAGCGATCCCATCTTCGCGGGAGTTTTGGCACTTCTTCTCACCTTAATCGCGGTCGTTTTGGCACGATACATCGGTGAGCAGCGCGCAGTGATCAGGATGCGTTCGGACGACACCGGAGAGCGGATAATCGATTGGGTATTCTTCTACCCGTTTCTATTCCTCATCAGCGCGATGGGGACGATGAACACCGCCTTCTACCGGTTCGAAGGCGCGTCGGTGCTCCAGAACGATATCGACATGGCCCAGATCAAGCTGCGTGAGTTGGATTCGTCGTCGCTGAAATTGCTCGGCGGGCGCGACTATGAAGTACGCAAGCAGGGCGTCGAAATGGAACTTCGTAATCTGGAAAAGGAGATCACGACCACGGAAGGGAGAAGAGACGAACTTTGCGGGATCGGTCGCAACGCCAGGGAAAGCATCAGGAGGATTCAGGGGTTTCTGCCCGAGTTCAGGATTCCCGCCGGGCTGGATGAGCAACACAGTTGCCGCAGCACAAATCTGCAGGCGATCTACAAGACGCTTGAGGATCTCGCGCGTGGGCTGCTCAATGACAGCGTCGATCCCCTGCTCGCCGAACTCAGGCCGCGAATCGCGGCGGTGCAGAACAGCCTGACGAAGGCCGAGGGTGGGCTCGAAATGGGCGCGAACGGCACGCTCGATGAGGGGAACTACCGTAGCGCGCAGGATGCGCTGAGAAATGCGTCGACCGTTTTTGCCGATGCGCGGGCACGCCTCGAGGGCCGCATCCCCGAAAGTGCCGGAACGCTGCCGTCGGCGAAGTTCGACGTCAGCCGGTCGCTCAACCTCGGCTCGGTATTCTCGTTGCTGCCGACGCTGACCTCGCGGATCGGCTATGGAACCACCTGGGTCTATATCTTCGCGGCGATCCTGCTCGATATCGCGCTGGTTTATCTGTTCATGCAGGTCGCGCTCGCGGCGGCGAATTTCGTGGGCCGGATCAAGCGCGCTCCGATGACCGATCCGCAATTCTTGTGGGTGAACCCGTCGACCTGACGCGCGCCAACGCAATGGAGTTTCGCCATGAGTGACAGTGATCGCACACCGCTGCATCTCGGGCCCGCCGGGGCGCCCAAGGAACCGCAAGCCAAGCCGGGTGCCGCAGCGCAGCCCGAGCCTCAGGCTCGCAGCGAGCCGCCCCGCTCCGCTCCGCCGCCCCTGCCGCCGCAGGTGGACCCGCGCGCCGCCGCGACCCGCGCATCCAAGGCGTCGAGCTTCGCCGAACAAATCACCAGTTCGGGCCGGCACCCAGTAATCCTCTTTGGAACCGGAGAATCGGGCAAATCGACACTACTGATCTCGCTGATCAACTGCCTCGCCCAGAACGATCGCCGCATCAACATTTCGCTCGGTGCGCGCATCTTCAGCCAGTCCGACACGATCGCCGAGCAATATTATCAGCAGGCGATCATGTTCTACGAGCGCTACACGCGCGATTTTGCGGAGGGTACCCAGCTTCCCGCGACACTGGTCGAAAAGCCCTATTTCATTCCGATCGACGTGCGCCCGCCCGATGGGCCAGAGGTAAAGCTGGCCTTCCTCGAAGGACGGGGCGACTGGATCAGGCCTCTCGATGGCGATAGCGGGCCGGTATTCCAGGATCTCAAGCCCGAGATAATCGATCTCCTTACCCATTACAGCAGCAATGCGTCGGTCATCTATGTCGCGCCCTATACGATCGGCGAGGGCACGCGCGAAAGCGATACCGGGCTTTGCGGCGCGATCGTCAAATATCAATACCACCGCAATCTTCCCGAGCGCGATTGCCATCTCTTCACGCTGGCGAAGTGGGACACGTTCGCGGAGCCGCTCAAGGACGATCCGAAATTCGCGAGCGTCGAGGATGTCGAGGTCGCCGAGATCCTCATGCAGCGCTATCCGACTTCGTGGGCGCGTTTCAAGAACCTGCCGATCGATCCCGACTCGGGGCGCCGCTACTTCATGCAATATGCCTCGGGGCACATCGTGGGCGGCATCGTTCGCGACCCGCCGGAAAAGCATCGCAGCACCTTCGATCGCTATCCGCGCACGATGTGGAACTGGATCTACGCCAACGCGCTCGAAGCAGGGCAGGGCGCGTCGCGCTGGGGCAAACGCCCCTATCTTTTTCCCGAAGTGTTGCCGGTCGAGCCGCCCAAGCCATCGATCATCGACCAGATCTATGCGATGCTCGGTCGACGCTGATCGGCTTGCGCGAAGGAAACGCCTGTGCTGCTGACCTGTCTGTTCGGGAAGCTCGCGAACATCGAAGCCGTCGCCGCAGGCCCGAATGGTCGCGATGCGCGGCTGTCACAGGAATCGTGCGATTGGGCAGGGATTCCGGAATCTTATGCGCTCCAGCCCGGCGAAGAATTGATCCGCATATCGCGCCACTGGCTCGGCGATCAGATCTGGACCTGGATCGGCGTGTACCGCCAGGCCTATGCAAAAGGGAGCACCCGAGCGGCGTCTTTCTACGGCGGCGCCGTGCTCTGCTCCGGTGATCGCGTCGTGGGAAGCGAAACGCTGGCCTATCTCAAGGAAACTGCTGACGCCCTCCGCGGTGCGGCGCTCCGGTCCGCGGTAAACGGCGACCCTGTCCCGACAGGGTCGCTCATATTTTCGCGGTCGATCTCCAGGATCGATCCTTCGGTCGATGCGCAGGTGCGCAGCCAGCTCGATCCCCAGCCGCTGGTGGAGGGTGAAACCGGGCTCGATCCCAGTGGCATCGCCAAGGCGTTCATCGCTATTCCCGCCGGCATTTCCGACGAGGAGCTGGGTGCTCTGATCGACGAGGCGCAGGTAGGATTCGAATTTAGCACCGATTCCACGCTCTATCTCAGTGCGGCACCGCGGCTATTGGGGGTCGCTGAGGGCAGCGCGATAGTGACTGGAGCCGCAGTATATAGCCCTAATCAATACAAGGCGGCGCGCGCCAGGGCCATCGCCGACGCCCGCGCGGAGGAAGAGCGCATCGAGGCCGAACGCCTCGAAGCCGAACGCATCGAAGCCGAGCGTCAAGCTGCGCTCGCCGAACAACCGGAGCAGGTTGAATCGGTATTCTCCACGGGCCCCGGCATCGCGGATTCAATGTCTCCGGAGCCGGCGTTGCGGGCATGGACGCCAACGCAGGCGAACCGTCCTTCCGGCACCGACCCGCGAAGGCCCCGGGTCGCAACGAGCTCCGACGGCCAGGTGGCAGTGGGAGAGGTGGAGCGTCTCGTAAGAGAGCAGTTGCGGCAGACCTTGCCCGCCTTGGTCGAGGAGCAGTTCCGCGAACAGATGAAAGGCGCGAGCCTGCAGTTCACGCGCCGGCAATGGCTCGAAAACGGAACCGTCGCCGCAATCGTACTGCTGCTGCTAATCATCGCCGTGCAGATCCAAATCTGGATAGTGCGCCCGTCGAACACTCCGCCGGTAGAGAATCAGACGGCTGGAGCCGACAATGTCACGCCACCCAAAAATCTGCCGGCAGAAGACTCGTTCGCCTCGCCGGAAAAAGTTGTCACCAGCTATTTCGCGGATCTGCGCAATGGCAAATTCGAGCAGGCCGCTTTGCGATGGGAGCCTGCGAAGAATGCTCAGACGCTGGGCACGGCCTATTCGAACAAATACGAGCGATATGATTCTCCGAGGGTCCAGGATGCTAGGGTTAGCGCGGGTAGCGTTGACGTCCGGATATTGGTTTCCGGAGTTCAGAAGCCCAATCTTTCCTTCAGCGACGTTCCCGTCACGGTTACAGTGAAGCGGACCGCCGATGGCGGCGGCTGGAGGATTACGGGCACTGCATTCGGCAATGGGTACCAAGCCAATCTCGCCGATCCCGATCGAGCAATCGTCACGGCATCACAATAAGCGCAGCAAATGCCCGGTCGTCCCGGGCGCGTTTCGGAGCAGCCGTCCATGTTCCTGACCTGCCTGTTCGGCAAGCCCGTGGACCTCGAGATACTGGTGGTTGGGCGCGACGGGCGCGAGCCGGCGATCGCCCGCGCATGCGAGGCCTGGGTACCGCTCCCCGAGCCGATGCGTCTCGACCCCGGTGAGCAATTGCTCCGCGTATCGCGCCATTTGCTGGATGGCGAGGCCTGGACTTGGATCGGCCTTTATCGCCACGCCGAAGCTATCGGCAGCAGCCGGCCCGGCGGCTTCTACGGCGCCGGGCTGCTTTGCCGGGGCGAGCGCCTGTCGGGTACTGCGAGTGTCTCCTACCTCATCGATTCGGCCGATAGTCTGGCGGCCGCATTGATGCACCGTGAGAGCTTCACGAGGCGATTGTCGACGCTCGATCTCAGCATCGATTTCGATCCCGTACGGAAGCAATTGGCACCGATCCCGCTTGCCCCCCATCGAGGGCTCGATCCGCATGCGCCCGCCAAAGCACTAGTCGTTTCGCGCGAAAGCAGGACGATACCCGGCGAGTTGATCGACGCGGCACAAGCGGAAGATTCAGCCGCAGGCTATTCGGCGCTCTATATCGCCAGTTCGCTACGCCTCGCCGAGGCGGCGCGGAGCGCCACGCCGATCACCGGTATCGTCGTACGACCGGCCGAGGATTTTCTTCCTCACCCGTGGCCGACTCCGCCCAGATTCCCGGCGCCTGCGCCAATTGGTTCGAATGATCCTCGTGTTTCGCTTTCCGATATAGAAGCGACAATCGATCAACGGATAATGGAAACGCTGAGGAGAACCGCGCCATCCCGCCCTCCGCGCCGAAGTTACTGGCCGCTGGTCCTGTTACTCATGCAGATCGCGGTGTTCATTGCCACGCTTGCCGCGATCGGCACAATCTTGCCTGGCTTGCGCTAGGTTGAATCGACATTCAGCACCAGAAGCTGAGGGCGACCAAGCCTAGGCTGGCGAGGTAGTTTTGCGGGATGCGGTCGTATCGGGTTGCGATGCGCCGGAGTTGTTTGAGCTTGTCGATGGTCCGCTCGATTTGGTTTCGCAGCTTGTATTTGATCGGATCGAATGCGCGTTGGCGAGGCATGCAAGTGCGC
>NZ_JAPDRA010000021.1 GCF_026013525.1 Sphingomonas canadensis
CACATGCCGGCGCGGTCTTTTGGCCCGCAGATTAAGGCCTTCCATGCGATACAGCCGTCGAACGCGCTTCACGTTCATCCGGCTACAGGCACGAGGTTGAACGGCTGAGATTGATGACTAACCGGCAATTCTGCGGTCGCCGCGCACGGCGACTTGGGCAGAAGCAGACCTGAGGTACCCTCGCTGATAGTAAGCGAGGTCTGAGGGCCGCCTTGCGGACGGGGCCATCGACAGGCTGATAGCCGCTCTTTGAGCGGGGCGGTGATGTCGGACGAGATCGGGTCAGCGGGCGACGGAGCGAGTAGTCATACGAGGTCTCGTATGACTACTCGGATGGAGATTGTCGGCCGGGTGTCAGGCCGTCGGCACTGGACCGTCGAGCAGAAGTTGGCGATCCTGCGCGATGCCTTTGGGCCGGAGGGCTCAGTCCGCGCGGCCATCGAGCGCCATGAGGTCGGCAGTGGCGCGATCTATACCTGGCGCCGCCAGGCGATGTCGGGGGCGTTGACCGGGATCACCAAGCCAGCGGTGCCGAGCTTTGCCGAGGTACAGATCAGCGAGCCTGCGGTGATGTTGCCGGCGCCGTCGTCGGCCGCGCCGGGCAGCGGGCAGATCGGGATCGAGCTCCCGTCGGGCGTGCGGCTGACCGTTGACGCATCAGTCGATGCCGAGGCGCTGTCCCGGGTGATCGGCGTGCTGGCGCGATGATCCCGCTTCCGGCGTCGGCGCGGGTGTATCTGGCGTGTGGCGCGACCGATATGCGGAAGGGCTTCGACGGCCTGGCGGTGCTGGTGCAGCAGGTGCTGGAGGCGAGCCCGCATTCAGGCGCGTTGTTCGCGTTTCGGGGCAAGCGCGGCGATCTGGTCAAGCTGTTGTGGTACGATGGCCAGGGACTATGCCTGTTCTCGAAGCGGATGGACCGGGGCCGGTTCGTGTGGCCGATGACCAAGACGGGCAAGGTGAGCCTGACGCCTGCGCAGCTGTCGATGCTGCTGGAGGGCATCGACTGGCGTCGGCCGGAGCGCGCGGCGGTGCCGCTGCTGGCGGGATAAAAGCCGCGGATTCCGGGGGTTTTTGTGGCATCCGGCGGGCCGATCCGATAAGGATTCACCGTGTCGGATCGAGCCCTCACCGCCCTCGACAAGGATGCCCGGATCGCCGAGCTGGAGGCGGCGCTGGCAGCGCGCGACACGCTGATCGAGACGCTGCGGTTCCAGCTCGCCCAGCTCAAGCGGATGGCGTTCGGCCAGTCCTCGGAGAAGCTCGCGCTTCAGATCGAGCAGCTCGAGCTGGCGCTGGAAGAGCTGGAAGGCGAAGCCGAGGTCGTCGATGCCGGCAAGGCGGCGGCTACGGCCGGCGGCGAACGTTCCGCGCCGATCCGCCGGCTTCCCGATCACCTTCCCCGCATCGAGCACCGGATCGAGCCTGAAGCGGGAAGCTGCACCTGCCCCGATTGCGGCGGCACGCTGCGGCCGCTCGGTGAGGACAGCGACGAGATGCTCGACGTGGTGCCGGTACAGTGGCGCGTCGTGCGCACCGTGCGGCCCAAGTACAGCTGCCGGTCGTGCGAGCGGATCGTCCAGGCGCCGGCGCCGGCCAAGGCGGTCGCGCGCGGCAGGGCCAGTTTCGCCACGCTCGCCCATGTGGTGGTGAACAAGTTCGACCATCACCTGCCGCTCTATCGCCAGGCCGAGATGATGGCGGCACAGGGCATCGAGGTCGATCGTTCGACGCTGGCCGGATGGGCGGGCCAGGCCGCCCAGCTGCTCGATCCCGTCGTCGCGCGCATCCGCGACGAAGGCCTCAAGGCCGGCAAGCTTCACGTCGACGACACGCCCGTGCCGATGCTGATGCCCGGCAAGGGCAAGACTGCGCAGGCGCGACTGTGGACCTATGTCGCCGATGACCGCGCATCGGGCGCCGTAACGCCGGCGCTGGTCTGGTATCGGTTCACGCCCGACCGCAGCGGCGTGCATCCGCAGACCGAGCTCAAGGCCTTCGCTGGTCTGCTCCAGGCCGATGGTTATGCCGGATATGACAAGCTCTATGAGAGCGGCCGGATCAGGGAAGTCGCCTGCTGGGCGCACTTCCGGCGCAAGATCTTCGATTGTCACCAGACCGGCCCGACGCCGCTCACCGCCGACCTGCTCGAACGGATCGCCGGGCTCTACCGGATCGAGGAAGCGATACGGGGAAGCCCGCCCGACGTCCGCCGGCGGCACCGGCAGGAACGAAGCCGGCCGCAGATCGAGCAGCTGCGCGTCGCCATCGACGATGCGCTGCGCCGCCTGTCGCCCCGGTCGGCGATGGCCAAGGCGCTCGCCTATGGCCGCAGGCGCTGGCATGCGCTCACTCGCTTCCTCCACGAGGGTGTCGCCGAGATCGACAACAACATCGCCGAACGCGCGATGCGCGCCGTCGCGATCGGACGCAAGAACTGGCTGTTCGCCGGCTCCAGGGCAGGCGGCGAACGCGCCGCCGCGCTCTATTCGGTCATCGAGACGGCCAAGCTCAACGGCCTCGAGCCGCAGGCCTATATCGCCGACGTCATCGAGAAGATCGCCTCAGGCTGGCCCGCCTCGCGCTGGGACGAGCTCATGCCCTGGAACTGGACAGCCGGCAGCCCCCCGTCAGCATGGCGGCATGACCGAGACCATCGCGCGCCTGCACATCGCGCTCACGCGGTTCCTCGATGATGGCCAGCTGGAGATCGACAACAACATCGCCGAACGCGCGATCCGCGGCATCGCGATCGGCCGCAAGAACTGGCTATTCGCTGGATCGAAGGCCGGCGGCGAACGCGCCGCCGCGATCTACACCATCATCGAGACCTGCAAGCTCAACGGTGTCGAGCCGCAGGCTTATATCGCTGATGTCATCGCCAAGGTCGCCGGCGACTGGCCTGCCTCACGCTGGGACGAACTCATGCCGTGGAACTGGCGACCAGACTTCCAGACGATCGCCGAAGCCGCATAGGGAATGTCGCAATTCGGCCATTTGCTGTCGTTGGATGTGGCGCTACGGTCTCGCCAATAAGGAGCTGGGCATGATCTATCTGGACGGCGCGTATCGCCAGCATCGACCGGAAGATGCGGCTCGTTTCACCCAGCTTGCGGTGGACGCCTTTCCCGCCTTCATCGGTCGCATCGAATGCTTCGGCGCAGATTGGCTGGGAAGGCAGTTCGCCTTGGATCATCGTAGGCTCATCGATGGGGTTCCACAGGTGCTCACGCTGGAGCCGGGAACTGGCGAAGCGCTTGAGATACCCGTCAATCAGACGGGCTTTCGGCTCACCGTCGCCGAATATGACGAGCGGATGGAGGCGGAGTGGAAGGCGTCGGGGGGCGAATAATCCGTCGCCTAGCCGAACAGCTCGCGGTCGACGAAGTGGAGATCGGCGGGATAATAATTTTTATTGACCCAGCCATCGGTGGTCGAAATGTGCCAGCTTGGCGCCGATGGCGCTCGACGGTTCGTAACCAAATCGGGCAGGACGCTGTTTGCGCGACCCGAATGGCGGGTTTCAGCAAAAGCCTACGCTCACATAAATGACGTTGAACGTCTTGAGCTGGTTGGGAGCGGACGTTAGCGAGCTTTGTTGCCGCAACGTCCGCTTTGCCCGGTTCTGACTCTAAAAGCGGACGGGCAGCTGACGGCCCAATTTCCGTCGTTCGTTGGTGTCCGCGAATCGTCGGGCAGGTGGATTGTCGCCGCTCAGGTGAAGCGGAGATTTGTCCGCGCGAGCGCGCGGACATCCGCACAAAGATATTTGATGAATATTTGACACGCGGGCCGCTCTATCGGCTAACCCATTGAAAACGTTGGTGACCCCTACGGGAATCGAACCCGTGTTTCAGCCGTGAAAGGGCCGCGTCCTAACCGCTAGACGAAGGGGCCGTGAAGCGTGGAGCCGCGACCTAGGCAAAGCTGCGCCCGCGGTCAACCTCTGCTGGAATGACAAACCGCCTGAAGCTTGTTTCCATCGGGATTGACCTGCCCCGGGTAAATTCCTCCAGAAGCGATTAGAGTCCGGCCATTGAGTGACCCTGGTCCCGATTTGTATCCGGCCAGAAGGAGAGATCTGGCGCTTCTGACCCTGGTCCCGATTTGTATCCGGCCAGAAGGAGAGATCTGGCGCTTCATCGGCCGGGGTTAACCCCGGCCGATGAAGCAAATTCGGTCGGTGTCATGAACCCCAGGGATGTGTGAGGTCG
>NZ_JAPDRA010000022.1 GCF_026013525.1 Sphingomonas canadensis
GTCGCCGACGGCACCCCGGACGCGGCCCGCCGGCTGGAGCGCGTGTTGTGGAACGACCCCGCCACCGGCGTGATGCGCCACGCCGACGCCGGCTATGACGAGGCCGTGGATTGCGCCCGCGCGATGGGGCTGGACCTGCCCTCGCTCTGATCGCGGGACGGGCGGGATGGGGTGCGCCCCGGCAAAACGCGGGCCGAAGCCGAAGGGCAGCAATTCGGCATTATTGCACCTGTCACCGTAATTTGTAGCCATAGATTTTGGGCAGGCTGGATTTAGGGGTTATTGGGAAGGGGACTACGAATTTAAATCAACGGCCGGCGGAACCTTATTGAACAAAATCCCTTTTCGTGAATGGTAACGGGGAAATGGTCTACGCAATTGCCGCGGGCGCTTCTGGTCTATATCAATTGGCCCGCGCAGCGCCGAGTGCCTTTCGCAGCCTGGCGGGCCCCGCCAGCGAACTGAACATGGGGGCGCTTGCTGCAGAGAGAACCGGCGTAACTTTTGAAGGCACGCTTTATCGTGCGGTTCCGGAAGGCGGCAATCCGCTAGACATCTCCTACAGCGTTGCCGCCAATGGTCGATACACGGCGCCCGGCCAAGGTGGCCTATACTTCGCGTCGAATGCTCGCACCGTCGAAGCAGAGTTCGTCAACAATGGAAGCTCTCTGACGGGCCGAACACTGCATTCGTTCCAGGAATCTTCGGTCGATAATCTCCTTGATCTGACGAACCCGGCGACGCGGGATGACCTCGGTGTCTCGCTCGGTGACCTAACCCGGACCGGAGGAACGTCTGCTTGGCGGTATGAAGTAACACAGCCTTTGGGCGCTTTCGCCCAACGTAACGGGTATTCCGGTATCATTGCTCCTTCCGCGCAAGCGGATGGTGGTGTAAATCTCATTCTGTTCGGTTCGAAGGGTGTCCGATGACAATGCAACCAAAGCCTGTGCATGGCTCGGTTAGAATCTTGCTTTGCGACGCATGCGGAACGGAGTTCCCGATCTTCGACTTCGAAGTTGAGAGCGACACCGACGCCGTTGGCTTATACTCGGCGGGAACGTGCGATGGAGGGAGACTCCTCTTAATCGATCTCAGTCTTGAGGAATGGAAGGCGGCCCAAGGTGGTAGCCTGAGTGAACTTCCTTTGCGCCTTTCTTCGGTGGTGGACGAAGACTATCGATTGACACATGTATTGCGTGTGGTTCAGCCGGTTTTGCCATCGGCTGGCGGCAGTTTCGCAGAGTTTCGGCAACAGTATAAAGCGCCCACGGTAGTGTATTCGTGCCCGTGCTGCGAGCGCGGCGAGGCGGTGACACGATCGGAGATGACCCCAGCTGATTATGTAAGGACGGGGGGCCAGATTGAGGCGTTGGAGCCTTTAACCCTCGCGCTTTAAATCTTTGCCGAATAAGCTGTTGCCGCAGAGACGACTGGGCGGAGTTTCTCGTTCGGTGAACTTCGAGCGCTTCGCACGGCGGGCCTTACCCGCGAGGAAATTGCGGGGACCGTCGATCTCACGGGCGACATTCAATTGTTCCGTGGAACATCTGCGGGTTGGGTTGGCTCCCCCGGCGCCCAGGCGACGGCTGTTTCAGCATCGACAGACCCCTACGTAGCAACCATATTCGCGCTTGAGGCTCGTGCGCAGGCGGGTGAAGGTGTGCTGCTGTTTGGTAGCCGATCCGAGATTGGGACTTTCGGTCGGGGTAACTGGTTGGCCGCTCAGGAGCGGGAAGTTGGCGTGTTGATGAATGCTGAACAGTTCTCAGCGAAGGCCCCATTCAGCTTTTCTGCCGACAGTGCGCGTGAAATTTTGGCTGACATGGGGATGCCTGCGCTACCTCGTTCGGTGGCAAGTCCGAGCGTGCGCAGTACACTTATTGACGCCGCACCCAAGATGACGCCGGCGCAAATCGCGGAGTTCATGCGCCGTGCAAATTGAGGCAAATCAGATGAGCCTTGAAGAAAAAGAGCTTCTCGTTCGTGCAGTAAAAGCGGAAGCGACGGGTCATTTAATCGTGATCGGAATACCCAATAACGGGAAAACGATTCGCGTAGGTGACATTTTTACGACCCGATACGAAGCGCCTCAGACGGTGGAGGATATACTGGTTGAGCTACCGCGACCCACCCCAACTAACCGGGCGGAAATCGCGCTGACTGTCGTGGCGATAGATTCGATGCGCCAGCAGATCGACGAACTTCCACACGGCGTAACCGGCGCCTTACGCCTCGCTGGCTCGGGCATGGAAAGTGTTGCTCCTAATTGCTTTCTGTTGACGTGAAGTATCCGGATTAGCGCTTCGCTGAATTACGAATTACGGTGACACGTGCAATAATCCCTTTACTCGCTTCGCGCCGCCGCTAGCCTCGGGTCATGGCCGAGCTTCGTCGCATTGTCCTCCCGGGCATCCCGCATCATATCACCCTGCGGGGCAACCGGCGCGAGCGGACCTTCTTCGAGGACGGCTCGTCGATATGGAAGCGCGCACCGGCCTGGCCCTCGCCGCGGCAAAACGCGGGCTGAAGCCGAAGGGCAGCAATTCGGTATTATTGCACCTGTCACCGTAATTCCTATCTCGGTTGAGGATGCGGTAGATCTATCCGGCGATCACAAGGTGGTAACCTACTCTGGTGGCTGACGGTTTCTGGGTTCGGCGTGGTCGAGATCGGCAACTTCTACACCGACGAGGTGACCGGGAGCTACATCGTAGTCGGCGGCAGCACTCCTGCTGACGCAAGGGCCAAGGCCGAAGCATTGATGCGAGACCTTCCGCGGCTGAATATCACTTCCATCCTACGTAACAGCAGCGCCCAGACCATGGCGGGTTCCTACCAGAAACTTGAAACAATGCAGGGCACCGGCATTTCATTTAGTTTTGGCGGCTTCACCAAGGTGGCACCAGTATTTACCAGAAGCTGGGGCCTTAATCTGGAAACCGGTGAGCGACCCTATTCCGGTGATTCCGCTGGGATTGGTGTGACGGTCGGTGGCCCGTCGGGGCAATTCACTTACACGATCTTTTTCGATACACAGAAGAAGAAGCCCTAAGGGAACAGATGGAGACGAGCGCGTTTCGGTTGTCGTTCATGGGAGCCGCCATCGCTGCGGCGGCTCTCGCCCTTCTTCACTTCACGTCGAGAGACCCCAACTCCCCGATGAGCGAGCATGATATCGGCTCGGTTCTTGGCTGCTATCGTGCCGGAAACGACCTAGTAAGGATCGACCGGCACGCGCTTACGGTCGATATCGATGGAAGGGTCTTCGAGACAAACCGCCTCAGCTTCTCCTACGGCAGGCACATCAGCGTGTCCTCGAACGTATTTGTAAGGTATGATGAGCTGCGGAGCCGGTTAACGTTTGAGATTCTCGACCGGGACGTGTCGCTATTTGTGAGAGGCCGCCCCGACGACAGGTATCTCAAGTTCGCCGGACTCAGGATGACGAGGCAGTCCTGTTGAATTGTGATTATCAAATTCCGGGGACACTATACCTAATTCTGGTTTGCAATGTAGGATTCCACCTGCTGAGGTATCGCCGCGCCACGCGCCCGCTCTTTGACCTCGCCGATCCCCCCCCACAATTCAATTACGGTGACACGTGCAATAACTCCTTTACTCGCTTCGCACCGCCGCTAGCCTCGGGTCATAGCCGAGCTTCGTCGCATTGTCCTCCCGGGCATCCCGCATCATATCACCCAGCGGGGCAACCGGCGCGAGCGGACCTTCTTCGAGGACGGCTCGTCGATATGGAAGCGCACACCGGCCCGGCCCTCGCCCCGGCAAAATGCGGGCTGAAGCCGAAGGGCAGCAATTCGGCATTATTGCACGTGTCACCGTAATTCGTTCCAGGGCCTGCCCGCGCGCATCTGCTGGGTCGGGCTGGGGGACCGGCACCGGCTGGGGCTGGCGTTCAACGAGAT
>NZ_JAPDRA010000023.1 GCF_026013525.1 Sphingomonas canadensis
GTCGCCGACGGCACCCCGGACGCGGCCCGCCGGCTGGAGCGCGTGTTGTGGAACGACCCCGCCACCGGCGTGATGCGTCACGCCGACGCCGGCTATGACGAGGCCGTGGATTGCGCACGCGCGATGGGGCTGGACCTGCCCTCGCTCTGATCGCGGGACGGGCGGGATGGCCCCGCCCCGGCACAAACGGGGGCCGAAGTCGAAGGGCAGTAATTCGGTATTATTGCACGTGTCACCGTAATTTCGGAGGTAAGGACTTGAAATTCTAAGGAGCGCAATATGAGTAAGAAAATTATCCTTGGCGATGAATATGACGACGAGCTTCGCGGAGGGCTTATGAACCTCTTAAAAAGGTGGGGGGGTAAGCTGATAAATTGCGATTGGTCCGTTGCAGGTTCACAGGAGTTGGATTCGGCTACGGTCAATCTGGATGGGAAAGATATCCATATCGAGTCAGAGACTTATGTGGGCCTGTCTATTTCTGGCGATGAAGCTCAGGTATCTCGAATTGCTAAGAAGTTGGGAAAATAGTTTTGTTGCCTCTCGACTCTTGCCGGAATTACCGGAATTACGCGGCGCGGAATTACGGTGACACGTGCAATAATCCCTTTACTCCTTTCGCGCCGTGAATTCCGGGGACACTATACTCAATCCCCGGTATCGAAAGGCCGTGCTAAACCGAGGGGATAGCAAGGCTTTCGCGGCGGGCACCTCGCGCACGCAACGTGGCGCGATAGCTACCGCCCGGCGCCCGCCAGTTCGCGCGTGATCGGTCGCGCGTCTCCACCATCATGAACAGCGCGAAGCCAAGCTGGGATACCATGCGCAGGATTACGGTGACACGTGCAATAACCCCTTTACTCGCGTCGCGCCGTCGTTAGCCTCGGGCCATGGCGAGGCTCCGTCGTATCGTCCTCCCGGGCATCCCGCATCATATCACCCAGCGGGGCAACCGGCGCGAGCGGACCTTCTTCGAGGGCGGCTCGCCGATATGGAAGCGCACACCGGCCCTGGCCCTCGCCTCCGCAAAACGCGCGCCGAAGCCGAAGGGCGGCAATTCGGTATTATTGCACCTGTCACCGAAATCATCCCACGGGGGTAAAGGAAGATGCTAATTTCTCCATGAAGACGGCAAGAAGCTCTGGAGGCGATGTAGAGAGTTTTGTCAGATACAATAAAGGAAGGGTAAACCCCGTAATATTCTTCCTTGGAGGAAACGATGGAAGTTTTGACACATTGAAACCTATTGCAAATTCTCCATATTATATAAAAGATGATGGCTACAGAAATTTTTTGAAACCAGATAATTAGGAGAAGAGGCGTGTTAACGCGGAAACTATTGAGAAATCTCTATTTATTATGGGGA
>NZ_JAPDRA010000024.1 GCF_026013525.1 Sphingomonas canadensis
TTTGGTCGCAAGGAGATCGAGATTGCGGAGACGGAGATGCCGGGTTTGATGGCGCTTCGCGAGGAGTTTGGTGCGGGGAAGCCGCTGAAGGGGGCGCGGATCACGGGCTCGCTGCACATGACGATCCAGACGGCGGTGTTGATCGAGACGCTGGCGGAGCTTGGGGCGGAGATCCGCTGGGCGTCGTGCAACATTTTCTCGACGCAGGACCATGCGGCGGCGGCGATCGCGTCACGTGGCATTCCGGTGTTCGCGGTGAAGGGCGAGACGCTGGAGGAATATTGGGACTATTGCGCGAAGATCTTCGAGTGGGGCGACACGACCTGCAACATGATCCTGGACGACGGCGGCGATGCGACGATGTTCGCTTTGTGGGGCGCGCGGGTCGAGGCGGGCGAGGCGCTGTTCGAGCCGACGAACGAGGAAGAGGAGATCTTCGTCGCGACGCTGAAGCGTTTCCTGGCGGAGAAGCCTGGGTATCTGACGAAGACGGTGGCGGCGATCAAGGGCGTCAGCGAAGAGACGACGACGGGCGTGCACCGGCTGTATGAGCTGGCGAAGAAGGGCAAGCTTCCGTTCCCGGCGATCAACGTGAACGACAGCGTGACCAAGTCGAAGTTCGACAACCTTTATGGCTGCAAGGAATCGCTGGTGGACGCGATCCGCCGGGGCACGGACGTGATGCTGGCGGGCAAGGTGGCGGTGGTTGCCGGGTTCGGCGACGTGGGCAAGGGCTCTGCGGCGTCGCTTCGCAACGGCGGCGCGCGCGTGCTGGTGACCGAGATCGACCCGATCTGCGCGCTGCAGGCGGCGATGGAGGGCTATGAGGTCGTGACGATGGAGGAGGCGGCGACGCGCGCCGACATCTTCGTGACGGCGACGGGCAACGCGGACGTGATCACGCTGGATCACATGCGCGCGATGAAGAACATGGCGATCGTGTGCAACATCGGGCACTTCGACAGCGAGATCCAGATCGCGGCGCTGAGCAACATGAAGTGGACCGAGATCAAGCCGCAGGTGGACGAGGTGGAGTTCCCGGACGGCAAGAAGATCATCGTGCTGTCGAAGGGCCGGCTGGTGAACCTGGGCAACGCGACGGGCCACCCCAGCTTCGTGATGAGCTCCAGCTTCACCAACCAGGTGCTCGCGCAGATCGAGCTGTGGACCAAGGGCGGCCAGTATCAGAACCAGGTCTATGTCCTGCCCAAGCACCTCGACGAAAAGGTCGCCGCCCTCCACCTCGAAAAGCTCGGCGTCAAGCTCTCCTCCCTCACCCAGAAACAGGCCGACTATATCGGCGTCCCCGTACAAGGGCC
>NZ_JAPDRA010000025.1 GCF_026013525.1 Sphingomonas canadensis
GGCCTGGTATCTGGGGCGTGTTTTTCGGATTTTGGCCATGAGGTCGTGTGCGTGGACAAGGACGCGCGCAAGATCGAGTTGCTGCACCAGAACATCATGCCGATCTACGAGCCTGGTCTGGCGGAGCTGGTGTCGGGCAATGTGAAGGCCGGGCGGCTGAGCTTCACGACCGATCTGGCGGAGGGCGTGAAGGATGCCGACGCGGTGTTCATCGCGGTGGGCACGCCCAGCCGGCGCGGCGACGGCCATGCCGACCTGTCCTATGTGTTCGCGGCTGCCGAGGAGATCGCCAAGGCGCTGACCAAGCCGGCGGTGATCGTCACCAAGTCGACCGTGCCGGTGGGCACCGGCGACGAGGTGGAGCGGATCATGAACGCGGCCGCGCCCGGCTGCGGCGCCAAGGTGGTGTCGAACCCCGAGTTCCTGCGCGAGGGCGCCGCGATCGAGGACTTCAAGCGCCCGGACCGCGTGGTGGTGGGCACCGACGACGAGGAGGCGCGCGAGGTGATGCGCGCGATCTATCGTCCGCTCAGCCTCAACCAGAACGCCCCGGTGCTGTTCGTCGGCCGCCGGACGTCGGAGCTGATCAAATATGCCGCCAATGCGTTCCTGGCGGTGAAGATCACCTTCATCAACGAGATCGCCGACCTGTGCGAGCAGGTGGGGGCCGACGTGCAGGAGGTGTCGCGCGGCATCGGCATGGACAACCGCATCGGATCGAAGTTCCTGCACGCCGGCCCCGGCTATGGCGGAAGCTGCTTCCCCAAGGACACGCTGGCCCTGATGAAGACCGCGGCGGACAACGACACGCCGCTCAGGATCGTCGAGGCGACGGTGCAGGTCAACGACGCGCGCAAGCGGGCGATGGGCCGCAAGGTGATCAAGGCGATGGGCGGCGACGTGCGCGGCAAGACGGTGGGCATCCTGGGCCTGACGTTCAAGCCGAACACCGACGACATGCGCGACGCGCCCAGCCTGTCGATCATCGCGGCGCTGCAGGATGCGGGCGCGAAGGTGAAGGCCTATGACCCCGAGGGGTTCGAGCAGGCCCGTCCGCTGCTCCCCGGCGTTACGTTCAGCGACAGCGCCTATGACGCCGCCGACGGCGCCGACGCGCTCGTCATCGTCACCGAATGGGATGCGTTCCGCGCGCTCGACCTC
>NZ_JAPDRA010000026.1 GCF_026013525.1 Sphingomonas canadensis
TCAGAACACCACGACGCTGCGGATGGACTTGCCCTGGTGCATGAGATCGAATGCGGTGTTGATTTCGTCGAGGCCCATGACGTGGGTGATCATGGGGTCGATCTCGATCTTTCCGGCCATGTACATGTCGACGATCTTGGGAACGTCGGTGCGGCCCTTGGCGCCGCCGAATGCGGTGCCGCGCCAGTTGCGGCCGGTGACGAGCTGGAACGGGCGCGTCGCGATCTCCTTGCCCGCCTCGGCCACGCCGATGATGATGCTGGTGCCCCAGCCGCGGTGGCACGCCTCCAGCGCGGTGCGCATCACCTCGGTGTTGCCGGTCGCGTCGAACGTATAGTCGGCGCCGCCGTCGGTCATCTCGACGATCTTCGCCACGATCTCCTCGCGGCTCATGCCCCTGGAGTTCAGGAACGCGGTCATGCCGAACTTGCGGCCCCATTCCTCGCGATCCGGGTTGATGTCGACGCCGATGATCGCGTTGGCGCCCGCCAGCCGCGCGCCCTGGATCACGTTGAGGCCGATGCCACCCAGCCCGAACACCACCACATTGTCGCCCACCTGAACCTTGGCCGTGTTCACTACCGCGCCGACGCCCGTCGTCACGCCGCAGCCGATGTAGCAGCTCGACTGGAACGGCGCGTCCTCGCGGATCTTCGCCACCGCGATCTCCGGCAGCACGGTGAAGTTCGAGAAGGTCGAACAGCCCATGTAATGGAAGATCGTCTGGCCCTTGTAGCTGAAGCGGCTGGTGCCGTCGGGCATCAGCCCCTTGCCCTGGGTCGCGCGGATCGCGGTACACAGGTTGGTCTTGCCCGAAAGGCACGACTTACACTGGCGGCATTCCGGCGTGTACAGCGGGATCACGTGATCGCCCGGCTTCACGCTCGTCACGCCCGGACCCACCTCGCGCACCACGCCCGCGCCCTCATGCCCCAGGATCGACGGAAAGATCCCCTCGCTGTCGAAACCGTCCAGCGTATAGGCATCCGTGTGGCAGATCCCCGTCGCCATGATCTCCACCAGTACCTCGCCCGCGCGCGGACCCTCAAGGTCCACCTCCACGATCTCCAGCGGCTTCTTCGCCTCAAATGCCACCGCGGCCCGCGTCTTCATGC
>NZ_JAPDRA010000027.1 GCF_026013525.1 Sphingomonas canadensis
GTGTCGGAGGGACATCCGGACAAGGTGTCGGACCAGATCAGCGATTCGATCGTGGACCTGTTTTTGTCGAAGGATCCGGAGGCGCGGATAGCGTGCGAGACGCTGACGACGACGCAGCTCGTGGTGCTTGCGGGCGAGATCCGCTGCAAGGGCGTGTACGAGGACGGCGAGTGGGCGCCGGGCGCGCTTGAGGAGATCGAGGCGGCCGTGCGCAACACGGTCAAGGAGATCGGGTACGAGCAGGACGGCTTCCACTGGGAGACGCTGAAGTTCTACAATCACCTGCACGGCCAGTCGGCGCATATCGCGCAGGGCGTGGACGCCAGCGGCAACAAGGACGAGGGCGCGGGCGACCAGGGCATCATGTTCGGCTTCGCCTGCGACGAGACGCCGGACCTGATGCCGGCGACGCTCTATTACAGCCACAAGATCCTGGAGAAGATGGCGGCCGATCGTCATTCGGGCGCGGCGCCGTTCCTGGAGCCCGACGCCAAGAGCCAGGTGACGCTGCGGTTCGAGAATGGCGTGCCGGTCGCCGCGACCGCGATCGTCGTCTCGACCCAGCATGCCAAGGGCTATGACGCGGGCGAGAAGGAGGCCGAGCTCCACGCCTATGTGAAGAAGGTGGTGGCCGAGGTGATCCCGGCCGCGCTGCTCAGCGACGCGACCGTCTATCACATCAACCCCACCGGCAGCTTCGAGATCGGCGGGCCGGACGGCGACGCGGGCCTCACCGGCCGCAAGATCATCGTCGACACCTATGGCGGCGCCGCGCCGCACGGCGGCGGCGCGTTCAGCGGCAAGGACCCGACCAAGGTCGATCGTTCGGCGGCGTACATCACCCGCTATCTCGCCAAGAACATCGTCGCGGCCGGACTGGCCAAGCGCTGCACCATCCAGCTCGCCTATGCCATCGGCGTGTCCAAGCCGCTGTCGCTCTATGTCGACACCCACGGCACCGGCACCGTCGGCGACGACAAGATCGAGGCCGCGATCGAATCGATCGAAAAGCTGGGCGGCCTCACCCCGCGCGGCATCCGCACCCACCTCGGCCTCAACAAGCCCATCTACAAGAAGACCGCCGCCTACGGCCACTTCGGCCGAACCCCAGA
>NZ_JAPDRA010000028.1 GCF_026013525.1 Sphingomonas canadensis
CGGGCGCTGGGTCGATGCGCCGACCTGCTATGGTCCGAGAAAGACGCTCTACAACCGGTTCGTGCGCTGGGCGGCGAAGGGCGTGTGGCAAGAGCTGTTCGTCGCGCTGGCAGCAGCAGGCGGGCCACCCGCCGAGGTTCTGATCGACAGCACCCATATGAAGGCCCACCGCTCCGCGGGCGGCGGAAAAGGGGGGCGCTCGTCCAGGCGATCGGGATCAGCCGGGGCGGCCGCAACAGCAAGCTCCACGCGCTCACCGACGGCGAAGGCCGACCGCTCCGCTTCCTGCTGACCGGTGGCCAGGTCGCCGACTGCCGCGCGGCCGATGTGCTGCTCAATGACCTTGCGCCGCGCACCATCGTGCTCGCGGACAAGGCTTACGACAGCAATGCGATCCGCGACCTGATCGAGCGCCAGGGTGCCGTCCCGAACATCCCGTCCAAGGCCAACCGGCGCTGGAAAAGCTGCTTCTCCAAGACCCTCTACAAGGGCCGCAACGCCGTCGAGCGCATGTTCTGTCGCCTCAAGGACTATCGTCGCATCGCCACCCGCTACGACAAACTCGCCGCCAACTTCCTCAGCGCCATCTACCTCGCCGCCGCCGTCACTTGGTGGTTATGAGTCTCGACCCTAGG
>NZ_JAPDRA010000029.1 GCF_026013525.1 Sphingomonas canadensis
ATTCAGTAATTCAAGGCCTATGGCTCCACCACATCGGGAAAAATCAGACATCGATCTTGAAGGACGCTCAATATAGTAGCGTGATCGAAGAACCCGTTGAATTTCTCGTGAATCCAATGATCTTCGTATTCGAAAACGGAATTGTGATAGATAGCCCGTATTCTAACTTTTGGTTGTGCGCGCGCATCTAAAGCCATATCTTGGCGACGCAAAGGCCCCAATCCCTTCTCGAGTAGGACAGGAGGACCGGGGACATCCGATTTGCGGCACACAATTGCCGGAGCACCGCTGGCGAGCGTGACCCTGTCACCTTCCAGAGTGGCCAGAAATGGTCGGGGCCGATTCTTCCCTAAGTAGCCCCGGACAAAGACATAGGCCTCAAATTCGACCCAGCGGCGGTCGAATTCTTTCCCCTGCCTCTCAAGTTGCGCTAGATTCACAGGTATCGCACGCAGCCCCTCGTTATCCACCGTAGCGCCAACGCAGGCACTAAGAGAAATAAATCCCCATAATAAATAGAGATTTCTCAATAGTTTCCGCGTTAACACGCCTCTTCTCCTAATTATCTGGTTTCAAAAAA
>NZ_JAPDRA010000003.1 GCF_026013525.1 Sphingomonas canadensis
GCGCACTTGCATGCCTCGCCAACGCGCATTCGATCCGATCAAATACAAGCTGCGAAACCAAATCGAGCGGACCATCGGCAAGCTCAAACAACTCCGGCGCATCGCAACCCGATACGACCGCATCCCCCAAAACTACCTCGCCAGCCTATGCTTGGCCGCCCTCAGCTTCTGGTGCTGAATGTCGATTCAACCTAAGCCTGTGGGGCTACACCACCAAGCGCGACCTGAGCGGCTTCGGCACCTTCCTGGTGATGGGCCTGTTCGGGCTGATCGTGGCGATGCTGCTCAACACGCTGTTCTTCCGTTCGGGCGAGATGGACCTGATCGTGAGCGTGGTGGGCGTGCTGATCTTCGCGGGGCTGACCGCCTATGACACGCAGAAGATCAAGCTGATCTACGATCAGGTGGCCGGCACCGAATATCAGGGACGTGCGGTGGTGATGGGCGCGCTGACGCTCTACCTCGACTTCATCAACATGTTCCTGTTCCTGCTGCGCCTGTTCGGCAGCGCGCGCGACTGACCGCGCAACGCGGACGGCATGGATCGACGGCCCGGCGGGAAACCGCCGGGCCGTTTCCGTTTGGGCGGGAGAAGGGCTGAAGGCTCCTGCCAGAAAGCGCCGGGCGGGAACGCGGCGCGGGGGATGGGCGTTTTCGCGGGGATAGTATCGAGGAGTATCCCCGATGGCCGAAGCCAAGACCCCGAGCATCATTCGCCGCAAGCCCGCGCCCAAGGACGCGGCCGGGCCGGCGATCGCAGCCGACGCCGGCACCGACGAATCGATCGCCGAACGGCTGGAGCGCAACCCCGAGAGCCGCGAGGCGCGGCTGGACCGCGCGCTGGACGAATCGATGGACGCATCCGATCCGCCCGCATCGACCCAGCCGGTGCATCAGCACGCGCCCAAATCCTCCGGCTATGATGCCAAGGCCGAGCGCCGCCGCGCGGCGATGAAGGGCCGCGGCTGGCTGGGCCGGGCGATGGTGCGGCTGGGCTTCGCCTGACCGGCGCGGGCAGGGCCGGGCGGCGCCGGGAGCTTTGCCCGGGCGCCCTGCGACGGGCTCTGCGCGAGCGGATTGCCGGGCTGGCCGGCGAGCGCGGCGCGAGGAAAGGCCGAAGAAGGCCCTTGCCCAACCCTCTCCCGCAAGCGGGATAGGGCCAGGAAGCGAGCGGCTCGCGACTGCGCGCGCGTTACTTCTTGAGCACGTCCAGCGCCGCGGCGGTCAGCGCTTCGGTGGCGGTGGCGATCACCGCGTCGGCATCGGGCGCCCAGAAGGGGCTGTGGAGCGAGGGGAGCTGGCCCTTGCCCGCCTGTGCGGCGTCCCACTTGTCCCTGGGCACGCCGCCGACCCAGAAGATCAGGCTCTGGATCGACTGATCGGCCAGCCAGTAGCGGCTGAAATCCTCGCCCCCCATCACCGCGGGCGTGGCGACGACGCGATCCTTGCCGAAGCGCTGGGTGAACAGCGCCGAGACGCGGCCCGAAAAGGGCTCGGTGTTGAAGGTGGAGGGCGTGAATTCGTCCTTCACCGTTACCACCGGCATGCGATCGTCTGGGATGCCCGCCGCGATCGCCTCACCGCGCGCGATGCGGGCGATGCCGTCCAGCAACTGCTTGCGCACCTCGGGCGTGTAGCTGCGCACGGTGAGCTGGAGGACGGCCTCGTCGCCGATGACGTTGTGCTTCGATCCGCCGTGGAAGCTGCCGACGGTGACGACCGAGGGCTGTTGCGGGTCCACCTCGCGGCTGACCAGCGTCTGCAGCGCCATCACGATCTTCGACGCCAGCACGATCGGGTCCTTGGTGGTGTGCGGATAGGCGCCGTGGCCGCCGACGCCCTTCACCACCACATCGACCGAATCGACATTGGCCAGCGCATAGCCGGACTTGATGCCGATCGTGCCCGCCGGGATGTTGGCGGCATCGTGGAAGGCGATCGCGAACTGCGGCTTGGGAAAGCGCGTATAGAGCCCGTCCGCCAGCATCGCGGCGGCGCCCTTACCCACCTCTTCGGCGGGCTGGGCGATCATCACCAGCGTGCCGCGCCATTTGTCCTTCATCGCCGCCAGGTTGCGCAGCGTGCCGATCCAGGCGGCCATATGCGTATCGTGGCCGCAGGCGTGCATTACCCCGGTTTCCAGCCCGTCGGGCGTGGCGGCGCGCACCTTTGACGCGAAGGGCAGGCCGGTCTGCTCGATCACGGGCAGACCGTCCATGTCCGCGCGGATCAGCAGCACCGGGCCGGGGCCGTTGCGCAGCACCGCGACCACGCCCGTGCCGCCCACCTTCTCGGTAACCTCGAACCCGGCCTTGCGCGCCTCGGCCGCCAGCTTGGCGGCGGTCTTCACCTCCTGGAGGCTCAGCTCGGGGCTGGCGTGGAGATCGCGATAGATGTCCATCAGCGCCGGCATCGCCGCGCGGGTGGCGTCGCGCACCGGATCGGCCGCGGCGGGCAGCGCCATGCCGGCGATCGCGGAGGCGAGGAGCAGGTTGCGGATCATCGAGGCGTTCCCCCAAGCGGTTGTCCACGCAGCTTCGCGGATGGCGGGCGGGGACGCAAGCGGGATGGCGCGGCCGGGGAGCGGGCGGGGGCGGCTACAGCAGGGGCCGTCCATCGGCGTATCGCACGCGGCAAGCTGCCGTTCGGCAGGCTCGGGGCGAACGTTCGAACAACCCGATTCAGATTTACGGCGCGGCTCCCGCTTCCTCCGGCACCAGCTCGATCACGTCGAGCTGCGATTCGAAGCTGGGCCAGGGCAGCACCAGCCGCCAGCGCCGTTCGCCGATGCGATCGACATAGCCGATCATGTCGCGCTGGGGATCGGCGCCGTAGCGCAGCGGCGCGGTCTCGTCGCCCAGCATCAGCGTGCCGACGAACACCATGCGCGTGCCATCGTCGGGGAACAGCAGGCCGGTGGGGCGCTGCGATCCGGTGAGCTTCTGGAAGCTGGCCATGCCGCCTTCGTCGCTGATCTTGCAGCGGAAGGCCGGATAGGCGGTGAACTCGCGCATCGCCGTGCCCGCGGCGCCCAGCTTGAACACGCGGCAGCGATAGCCGCCGGGGGGCAGCGCCGGGCCGGAGCGCGCCTCATCGGGCGCGAACAGCGCGGGATCGGCGGCGATTGCGCCGCCATCCGCGGTGCGCGCGCGGGGGAGCGCGCTATCCCAGGCGCGGTGCCAGTCGCGCAGCCGCTTGCGATCCGCCTCGGTCGCGACCTTGCGCCAGCTCGTCACGCGCTCGGCGGCGGTCCCGGTGCCTGCCCGGGCGGCGCCGCCTGCGCATCCGCTGAGAAGCAGCCCCGGCAGGAGTGCGGCTGCGATCGGCTTCCAATACATCGGTCCTCGCTTCCCGCCCCCGGGGATGCGGCCATTGTGTATCGGGATCAGGCCGCGGTCCAGCCTCCGTCGATCGACATATTGGCACCGGTGATCGCGGAAGCCTCGTCGCGGCAGAGGTACAGCATCATCGCGGCGACCTGATCGGGCTGGACGAACTGCTTGGTCGGCTGGGCGGCGAGGAGGACGTCGTTGACCACCTGCTCGCGCGTCAGGCCGCGCGAGGCCATGGTGTCGGGGATCTGGTTTTCCACCAGCGGCGTCCAGACATAGCCCGGCGAGATGCAGTTGACCGTGATGCCGAAGGTCGCGGTTTCCAGTGCCACCGTCTTGGTCAGGCCGGCCAGCCCGTGCTTGGCGGCGACATAGGCCGCCTTGTTCGGGCTGGCGACCAGGCTGTGCGCAGACGCGGTGGAGATGATCCGGCCCCAGCCCTTCGCCTTCATATGCGGCACGGCCAGGCGCATCAGGTGGAAGGTGGAGCTGAGGTTGATCGCCAGGATCGCGTCCCACTTCTCCGGCGGGAAATCCTCGATCTTCGAGACATGCTGGATGCCGGCGTTGGAAACGACGATGTCCGGCCCGCCCAGCTCCGCATTGGCGCGCGCGACCATCGCCGCGATCTGATCGGGCTTGCTCATGTCGGCGGCGTCGTAGAGCGCCTTGGCGCCGCTCAGCGCCTCCAGCCCTGCGCGCTCGGTCTCGATCGCGGCGGCATCGCCGAAGCCGTTGATCATCACCGACGCGCCCGCGCCCGCGAGCGCCTTGGCATAGGCCAGGCCGATGCCCGAGGTGGAGCCGGTGACGATGGCGGACTTGCCCTTGAGGAACATGGGATACTCCTTTGCTCAGACGCTCATTTGCGGGTCAGATCGAACGCGGCGGTCTTGCCGTCGAGGATGTTGCTGGCGAGCAGGCGCGACTGGGCCATCGTCTCCGCCACCGCGGCGCGGCCGGCGAGCCAATGTTCGTGCATCGAGCGCGCCGAGAATTCGAAATCGCGGCTGCCGCCCTCCCAGGCATTCGCGCGATAGATGAGGTGGACGAGGCTGACCGGCAGCTCCGCCGATCGTTCGGCGAGCGCGCGCACGTCCGGATCGTCGCGCAGCTCCGCCGGTAGCTTGGCGATCACGCGCCGCGCCAGCTCGCGATCGCAGCGCAGCCGCAGCCGCTCGTCCGACACCTGGCGGGTGCGGCTGGAGAAGCGGATCTCCTTCTCGCGCGCCAGAACGTCGGTGATCGTGTGCGGGCGCTGGTCCGCGGCGGGGAAGAGATCGACCTGGAACACCAGCATCCCGGCCTCCTGCCGGTCCAGCACATGGGTGAGCGGCGTATTGGAGACGATGCCACCGTCCCAATACCAGCGGCCGTCGATCTCCACCGGGGGCAGGCCCGGCGGCAGCGCGCCCGACGCCATGATGTGGCGCGCGTCAAGCCGTTCGTCGCGCGTGTCGAAATAGCGGAAGTTGCCGCTTTCGATATCCACCGCGCCGACCGAGAGGCGGACGGGGCCGGAATTGAGCAGATCCCAGTCGACCAGTTCGTCCAGCGTCTCGCGCAGCGGCGCGCTGTCGTAGAAGCTCAGCGCCTCCGGCGTTCCGGGGGCGGCGAAGGCGGGGGGCACGAGCCGCGGCCGGAAGAAGCCGGGGACGCCCGTGGCGAGCACCATCGCGGCGGACCATTCGTGCGCGATCTCCCGCGCCTGATCCCAGTCGGGGAGGGGGAAGCTGGGCAGGGCGGCGGTGACGCGGCCCCAGAATTCGCGCAGCCGGGCGACGCGGCGTTCCGGCGGGTTGCCGGCGAAGATCGCGGCGTTGACCGCGCCGATCGAGATGCCGGCGACCCAATCCACCGTGATCCCGGCCTCGCCCAGCGCCTCGACCACGCCAGCCTGGTAGCTGCCCAGCGCGCCGCCACCCTGAAGCACCAGCGCCACCGTTTCGGGTAGCGGAAGGCCCGCGGGGGAGGCGCTGCGCTTGAGTCGGCCGGCATCTGCCATGCGGGGCATGTGGTGCATCGCGGCGCGCGCGGCAATGCGGATTTTCGCGGTTGCGAAGGCGGGGCCGCCGCGGACGGCGCGCGCGCAGATTCCGGGGTGCATCCGCCCGCGCGCTGAGGCATTAACCGCATCCCGAACGACGAAAGTGTCCGCGATGCGCCTCGACGATCTCGATCCCACCGAAAACGCCCGCGACCTGGGCAGCGGCGGAAGCGGCGGCGGTTTCCCGCTGTTCGCGCTGCTGCCGATCCTGTTCGGGCGGCGGATGGGATGCGGCACGATCGTGCTGCTGCTGGCGATCGGCGCGGTCTGGGTGGCGATGAGCGGCGGCGGCGGGCTGGGCGGGATGCTGGGCAGCGCCGGCGGTGGCGGGCAGGTGGCGGCGCCCGGCGGCGGCGGCGGCCAGGGCGCCGCGGCGTGCAGCACCGGCGAACGGCTGGAGGCGTGCCGCGTGATGACCAGCACCGAGCAGGTGTGGGGCCAGATCTTCCAGCAGGCGGGCCGCCAGTACAAGCCGGCGACGATCAACTTCTTCACCGGCGGCGCCAATTCGCGCTGCGGCTTCGCCAGCTCCGCGGTGGGGCCATTCTATTGCCCGGCCGACGAGGGCGTCTATCTGGACACCGCCTTCTTCGACGAACTCGCCAGCCGCTTCGGCGCGCAGGGTGACGCGGCGCGCGCCTATGTGATCGCGCACGAGATCGGCCATCACATCCAGAACCTGCTCGGCACCTCGGAGCAGGTGTCGCGGATGCAGGCGAAATCGAGCGAGACCGAGAGCAACGCGCTGTCGGTGCGGCTGGAGCTTCAGGCGGATTGCTTCGCGGGCGTCTGGGCCACGCGCAGCGGGCGGCTGGAGCCCGGCGACATCGAGGAAGGGATGACCGCCGCCAACGCGATCGGCGACGATACGCTGCAGAAGCAGGCACAGGGCCGCGTGGTGCCCGACAGCTTCACCCACGGCACCTCCGAACAGCGGATGAAGTGGCTGAAGCGCGGGCTGGACAGCGGCGATCCGGGCCAGTGCGACACGTTCAAGGGAGATATCTGACATCGTGACCGACACCGCGGACGACGCCGGGCAGACCGCGCTCGCCTATGAATACACCCCGGGGGAGGGGCCGGTGGTGGTGTTCCTGCCCGGCTATGCCTCCGACATGACCGGCACCAAGGCGATCGCGCTGGAGGAATGGGCCAAGGCCAACGGCCGCGCCTTCCTGCGCTTCGACTATGGCGGGTGCGGGCAGAGCGGGGGCGATTTCGAGCAGCAGACGCTGGCCGCGTGGCGCGACGACGCGCTGCTGATGATCGACGAGGTGGCCGAGGGGCCGGTGATCCTGGCCGGATCGTCGATGGGCGGCTGGATCATGCTGCTCGTCGCGCGCGCGCGGCGCGAGCGGATCGTGGGGCTGGTGGGCATCGCCGCCGCGCCCGACTTCACCGATTGGGGCTTCAGCCAGGCGGAGAAGATGACGATCCTGCAGGAAGGGCGGCTGGAGAAGCCGTCGCCCTATTCGGAGCGGCCGACGGTGACGACCCGCGCCTTCTGGGCATCGGGCGAGGCCAACCGGGTGATGCAGGGCAGCATCGACATCGCCGTGCCGGTGCGCCTGCTCCACGGCATGCGCGACACCGACGTGCCGTGGCAGCGCAGCCAGGCGCTGATGCAGTATCTGCGTTCGGAGGACGTTCACCTGACGCTGGTCAAGGACGGCGACCACCGCCTGTCGCGCGAGCAGGATATCGCCGCGCTGATCCGCGCGGTGGAGGAGGTTTCCGAGCGATGCATGCAGCCGCCGCCCTTGCCCTGATCCTGGCCGCGCAGGAGGCCCCGCCCGCGGGCGAGGCGCCCGAGCGGCGGCTGTCCCAATGCCTGTTGCTGGCGCGTGGCGACACGGCAGAGGCCGAGGCGCAGGCGCGGCGCTGGATCGCGGATGGCGGCGCGCAGCGTGCCCGCCAGTGCCTGGGCGTGGCGCTGGCCAATCAGGGACGCTGGGCGGACGCCGCCGCCGCCTTTGCCCAAGCCGCGCGCGAGAGCGAGGCGGTGCCCGGCGAACGCGCTGGCCCGATGTGGGCGCTGGCGGGCAACGCATGGCTGGCGGCGGGCGAGCCGGAACAGGCGCGCGATGCGCTGGACCTGGCGATAACCGGCGGGTTGGCCGGCACGCCGCTGGGCGAGGCGCATCTGGATCGCGCGCGGGCGCGGATGGCGCTGGGCGACAAGCCGGGCGCGCGGGCCGATCTGGACGTCGCGCTGCGCGAGGCGCCGGGGGTGCAGCTCGCCTGGCTGCTGTCGGCGGCGCTGGCGCGGCGGATGGACGATCCAGTCCGCGCCGCTAGCGACATCGGCGAGGCGCTGGGCCTGGCGCCCGACGATCCGGTGACGCTGCTGGAGGCGGGCAACATCGCCGCCATGGCGGGCGACGAAGCGGCCGCGCGGCGGCACTGGACGCGCGTGACCGAGGTGGCGCCCGGCAGCCGCGAGGCGGAGGCGGCGCGCGGCGCGCTGGCGCAATTCGCCGCGGGCGGATGAAAGGGCCGGCGTGGCTCTGGTAAGCGGGCGGGCGGGCGCCTAGATTTGGGGCTGTGTCGCTGCGGCGGCGCCGGCCCGCTCCCCCACCCGGCCACCCACAAGATACTGCCGCTGGGTGGCCGGGTGGAGGAGCGGACCGGTACCAATCCCGTTTCCGCATCCTGCCGGGGAACCACGAACCATGAAATATCTCCACACGATGATCCGCGTCACCGATCCGGTGGCAACCGTCCGCTTTTTCGAACTGCTGGGGCTGAAGGAGCTGCGCCGGATCGAGAGCGAGCGCGGGCGGTTCACGCTGATCTTCCTGGCCGCGCCCGGCGACGAGGACGCGCAGGTGGAGCTGACCTACAACTGGCCAGCCGAGGACGGCAGCGCCGAGACCTATGGCGGCGGGCGCAATTTCGGCCACCTGGCCTATCGCGTCGAGAATATCTACGAGACCTGCCAGCGGCTGATGGACGCGGGCGTGACGATCAACCGCCCGCCGCGCGACGGGCACATGGCGTTCGTCCGCACCCCCGACAATATCTCGATCGAGATCCTGCAGGACGGCCATCTGCCGCCGCAGGAACCCTGGGCGTCGATGCCCAACACGGGCGAGTGGTGATCCGCCATGGCGCTTGAGATCGTCCGCATCCCCGCGCTGAGCGACAATTACATCTGGCTGGTCCATGACGGCGCCAGCGGCGCGACCATGGTGGTCGATCCCGCGGAGGCCGCGCCGGTGCTGGCCGAGGCGGCGAAGCGCGGCTGGACGATCGGCGCCGTCTGGAACACCCATTGGCACCCCGATCACACCGGCGGCAACGCCGCGATCAAGGAAGCGACCGGCGCCACCGTGATCGCGCCCGCGGCCGAAGCGGCGAAGATCCCCACTGCCGACCGGCTGGTGGGCGAGGGCGACACGGTGACGCTGGGCGCGCATGCGGCGCGGGTGATGGAAGTGCCGGCGCATACCGCGGGGCACATCGCCTATCATTTCGCGCAAGACGGCGCGGTGTTCGTGGGCGACACGATGTTCGCGATGGGATGCGGAAGGCTGTTCGAGGGGACGGCGGAGCAGATGTTCGCCAACATGCGCCGGCTGGGCGCGCTGCCCCCGGAAACGCGCGTCTATTGCGCGCACGAATATACCCAGTCGAACGGCCGCTATGCGCTGGCCGCCGAGCCGGACAACCAGGCGATCCGCGCGCGCATGGCCGAGGTGGACGCTGCGCGCGCCGCGGGCGAGCCGACGGTTCCCACCACCATCGCGCTGGAGCTGGCGACCAACCCCTTCCTGCGCGCCTCCAGCGCGGCCGAACTGGCCGGGCGGCGCGCGGCCAAGGATGGTTTCCGCGGCTGAATGCGCTATAGTGTGCAGCGGGGGCGCGAGAGGAGGATTGCGATGATCCGTTTTGCCGTTCCCGCCGCGCTGCTGATGGCGCTGGCGGCACCGTCCGCGACCAGCCAGACCCCGGGGGGCGCGGCTTCCGAGGCGCTCGACAAGGCGCTGACCGGCCTGAAACCGGGCAAGGAGCAGAGCTGCATCCCGCGTTTCGGCGTGAACAGCGTCAAGACCTATGACAAGACGATGCTGTACATGCGCAGCAAGAGCGTGGTGTGGCGCAACGACACCAGCGGAAGCTGTGGCCGGCGCAACAGCGACGACATCCTGATCTATCGCAGCCCCAGCAGCCAATATTGCCGCGGCGACATCGTGGAGACGCGCTCGCGCGCGACGGGCACCTTCACCGGCACCTGCACGCTGGGCGCGTTCGTGCCCTACAAGAAGTGATCCGGGCGATGCGCGCCGCCGCGCCCGCCCGCATCCTGCTCGCGATGGTCGCGCTGGCCGGATGCACCGCCAGCGCGGAGTTGAGCGACACGTCCAAGGCGCGCGCCGAGCGCGAGCTGGCCAAGGCGCTGGCCGGGCGCACCGCGGGAGAGCCGGTGGACTGTATCCGCGCCGATCGTTCCAACGGCCCGCAGATCATCGACGGCGACACGCTGCTCTATCGCGAGATGGGGACGGTGTGGCGCAACGATCTGCCCGCGGCGTGCCCGGGGATGCAGCCGGGCGACATCCTGATCGTGGAGATGTTCGGATCGCAGCTTTGCAGCAGCGATCGCGTGCGTGCGGTTACTCCGGGGGCGAACATTCCCGGCCCGCAGTGCCGGCTGGGCAAGTTCACGCCCTACCGGAAATAGCGGCGCGGGGGCGGGCCGCGCGAACGGGTTCCGGATGATCTGAGGCGCGGGCCGCGCCGGGGCGGCCGTTTACTCCTTCACCCCGAGCTGCTGGAGCATGAAGGCCATCCATTCGGCCTCCTGCCGGTGGCGTTCCAGCCGGCCGGACTTGCCGCCATGGCCCGACGTCATGTCGATGCGGAAGACCAGCGGGTTGGCGTCGGTCTTTTTCGCGCGCAGGCGGGCGACCCATTTGGCGGGCTCGTAATATTGCACCTGGCTGTCCCACAGCCCGGTCGTCACGAACAGCGCCGGATAGTCCCTCGCCGCGATATTGTCGTAGGGCGAATAGCCCAGGATATAGTCGTAATAGGCCTTGTTCTCCGGGTTGCCCCATTCGTCATATTCGTTGGTGGTGAGCGGGATCGACGCATCGAGCATCGTTGTGACCGCATCGACGAAGGGCACGCGCGCGCGGATCACGCGATAATCGCCCGGCGCCATGTTGGCGATGCCGCCCATCAGCAGCCCGCCCGCGCTGCCCCCCGTCGCCGCCACGCGGCCGGGGGCGGCATAGCCCTGTTTCACCAGCGCGCGGGTGACGTCGATGAAATCGTTGAAGCTGTTCTGCTTCTTCAGCAGCCGGCCGTCCTCGTACCAGGCGCGGCCCATCTCTTGCCCGCCGCGGATATGGGCGAGGGCATAGACCATGCCGCGATCGAGCAGGCTGGCGATCTTCGGCGTGAATTCGGGATCATAGGAATTGCCGTAGCTGCCATAGGCTTCCTGGAGCAGCGCGGCGGTACCGTCTTTCCGGAAGCCCTTGGCGTAGATCAGGCTGACGGGCACCTTCGCCCCGTCGCGCGCGGTGACCCAGACGCGCTCGGTGACATATTTCGCGGGATCATAGCCCGGCGCGGCCTTCACCTTGAGCAGGCGGCGCTCGCCGGTGGCGGCGTTCACCTCCCAGGTGGCGGTGGGGCTGAGCAGCGAATCATAGCGGTAGCGCAGCCAGGCCGAAGCGGGATCGGGATTGGTATCCAGCGTCATCGAATAGGCGGGCTCGTCCGCCGCGACATGGCGGGCCTCTCCCTTGGCGGGCAGGATGCGCAGCCGCTTGTTGCCGCCCGAACGCTCCTCGATCGCCAGGAAACCGTCGAAGGGCTGGAAATCCTCGATGAACACATCGGCGCTGGCGGGGACCAGATCCTTCCAGGCGGCGCGGCCCTTGAACCCGTCGGCATCGGCGGCGGTCATCAGCCGGAAGTTCGGCGCCTTCCAGTTGGTGCGCACCACCCAGCGGCCGCCGGCGTGATCGGCCTGATATTCGAAATCGCGTTCGCGCGCGGCGATCGGCACGAATTCGCGCGGATCGTCCGCGCTGGCGCAGCGCTGTTCGGTGCTGACCGTGGCCGACAGATAAATGCAGAGGAACTTGTCGTCCGAGGTGCGGGTGATGCTGAGGTAATAGCTGTCGTCCTTCTCGTCATGGACGAGCCGGTCGTCCGCGGACGCGGTGCCGATCGCATGCGCCTTGATCCGCTTCGACAGGAGCGTCACCGGGTCCTTGTCGATGTAGAACAGCGTCTTGCCGTCGTTCGACCAGACCGGCGCCTCGTCCACATTGGGGATGGTGTCGGCCAGCATCCTGCCGGTAGCCAGATCCTTCACGCGCACCACATATTGGCGGCGGCCCACGTCGTCGTCGGCCCAGGCGAGGTAGCGGTTGTCCTGGCTGACGGCCCAGCCCGCGACCTGGAAGAAGCTCTTGCCCGCGGCCATCGCCTGCTGGTCGAGCAGGATCTCCTCGGGCGCGTCCATGCTGCCCTTGCGCCGCGCCAGGATGGGATAATCGGCCCCCGCCTCGAACCGCGTGTAATACCAGTAACCGCGCATCAGCCAGGGGACGGTGCTGTCGTCCTGCTTGATGCGCGATACGGTCTCCGCGAACAGCTTTGCCGCGACCGGCTTCGTCGGCGCCAGCACCGCATCGGCATAGGCGTTCTCGGCGGTGAGATAGGCGAGGACGGCGGGGTCCTTCCGCGTATCGTCGCGCAGCCAGTAATATTCGTCGGTCCGCTCGGCGCCGAAGGGGGCCTTCACCACATGGGGGCGCTTTTCGGCGACGGGGGGCTTGGGCAGCTCCTGCGCGCCGGTGCCCGTGGAAAGCAGCAGCCCCGCGGCCGCCGCAAACGCCATGCCACCCAGCTTCATTCCCGATCCTTTCGCTGCGCCCGTCTTGCAGCGCAGCGTGGAGCGGCGGCCGCCCCAAGTCCAGCCGGAATCAGGGTTTTTCGTTGAGCAGCGGCACCAGCAGGTCCGCGAAATCCTCCTTGGTGAGGACGGCGGGGCGCGCGTAGCGGACCACGCCCTTGCGATCGATGATATAGTTGGTGGGCACCGCGCGGCCGATCGGCACGTAACCGCCGCTGATATCGGTCGCGAGCGGATAGTGGAGCAGCGATTCGAGCTTGCGCAGCTTCTGCCGCGGCGTCGCGTCCATCACCTTCACGCCGAAGATGCGCAGCCCGTGCCGGCCGCCGTTGACCTGCATCAGATCGAGCGCGGGCATCTCCGTCTTGCACGGGCCGCACCATGACGCCCAGAGGTTCAGCACCACCACCTGCCCGCGCAGATCGGACAGGCTGACGCTGGTGCCGTCGAACATCTTGATGCGGAAATCGGGCGCGGGCTTGCCCACCACGGGCTTGCCCAGCGGCAGCGGGACGGGCGGCGCGGAGGCCGAAGCGCCGGGCAGCAGCGTCACCGCCGCCAGCGCGAATGCGATCCTGAAGATGCCGCGGTTCATGGTGCCCCCCTGTTTCCGCCAGACTGCCGGGGCGGCAGCCTATCATGCGCGGCGCCGAGCGGCGAGGGCGCCGCCCCCTGTTCCGCCTTCCGCCCCTCCGCTATGCTGGGCGCATGGCGCGAAAACGCAGCATCCTGATCGTCGGCGGGGGCACGGCGGGCTGGCTGACCGCGGCCTATCTGGCGCGGTTCCTGGAGATCCGCGACAATCCGCACCTGGAGATCACGCTGCTCGAATCGCCGGAGATCGGCATCATCGGCGTGGGCGAGGGCACCTTTCCCACGATCCGCGAAACGCTGCGCTACATCGGCATCGACGAGACGCGCTTCATGCGCGCCACCTCCGCCACGTTCAAGCAGGGCATACGCTTCAATGACTGGCTGCACGCGCCGGGGGCGGACGGGCGGCGCCACAGCTATCTCCACCCGTTCGAGGCGCCCTATTACACCGAGGGGCTGGGGCTGGTGCCCTATTGGCTGCTGATGGACGCGGCCGCGCGCCCGCCCTTCGCCGAGGCGGTGACGGTGCAGCATCGCGTGGCCGAGCGCCGCCGCGCGCCCAAGCGGCCGGGGGAGGGCGAGTTCACCGGGCCGCTGAACTATGCCTATCATTTCGACGCAGCGCGGCTGGCGCGGGTGCTGACCGAACAGGCGGTGGCGCTGGGCGTTCGCCACGTCACCGGGCTGTTGGAGCATGCCGTGCTGGGGCCGGACGGGTCGATCGCCCATGTGGTGACGCGCGAGCATGGCGCGATGTGCGCCGACCTGTACGTTGATTGCTCGGGCTTCCGCGCGGAGCTGATCGGGCGGGCGTTGGGGACGCCCTTCCGTCCGGTGCGCGACACGCTGTTCACCAATCGCGCGCTCGCCTGCAAGATCCCCTATGGCCGGCCGGACGCGCCGCTGGAGAGTTTCACCATCGCCGCCGCGCATGAGGGCGGCTGGACCTGGGACATCGGGCTGGAGGGCGCGCGCGGCATCGGCTGCGTCTATTCCGGCGACCATGTCTCGGACGATCGCGCGGCGGAGCTGCTGGAGGCCTATGCCGGCCATCCGGTCGAGCCGAAGCTGATCCCGTTCGAGGCGGGCTATCGCGAGCGGCAATGGGTGAAGAACTGCGTCGCCGTGGGCCTTTCGGGCGGGTTCCTGGAGCCGCTGGAATCGACGGGCGTGGTGCTGATCGAGGCGGCGGTGCGGATGATCGCCGAGCTGTTCCCGCACAACGGCCCCGCCGACGCCCCCGCCCGCCGCTTCAACGAGCTGATCACGGCGCGCTTTCAGAACATCGCGGCGTTCCTGAAGCTCCACTATTGCCTCAGCCGGCGCGAGGAGCCCTTCTGGCGCGACAACGCCGATCCCGCGTCGATCCCCGAACGGCTGCGCGAGCTGCTCGACCAGTGGCGCTATCGCCCGCCGGGCCGGTTCGACTTCATCCTGGATTTGGAGAGCTTCGCCTTCTTCAACTATCAGTACATCCTGTACGGGATGGAGTTCAAAACCGACCTGTCGCCGGTGCGCAACGAGTTCCCGAACGTGGCGGAGGCCGAGCGGCTGTTCGCGCGGATCGGCAAGTTCGGCGAGCGCGCGGCGCAGGACCTGCCCTCCCACCGCGAGCTGATCCGCCAGATCAACGCGGGCGCGGAGGCGCTTCCGGCCTGAACGTTCAGGCGGGGGCGGCATCCTTCAGCGAACCCAGCTCGCCGGTCGCGCGCGCCTTGCGGCCATAGACCAGCTCGAACAGCGGCCCGGCCATCACCGTGGTGACGATCGCCATCAGCACCATCATCGAGAACAGCGTGGGGCCGATGATGCCCTTCTGCAGCCCGATGTTGATGATGATCAGCTCCATCAGCCCGCGCGCGTTCATCAGCGCGCCGATGCCCAGCGCGGTGCGGTTGTCTTCCCCCGCCAGCCGCGCGGCCGCCCAGCAGGCGCCGAACTTTGCCGCAACCGACACGATCAGGATGCCCAGCGCGATCGCCAGCAGCGTGAGCGAGTTCACCATGTCCAGCCGCGTGTTGAGGCCCGAATAGGTGAAGAACATCGGCAGCAGGAACACCACCGTCATCGGCTCCAGCTTGCGCTTCAGCTCGTCGGCGAACAGGCCGCGCGGCATGCATACGCCGAGCAGGAAGCCGCCGAACACCGCATGGATGCCCACCGCGTCCATCACGAAGGCCGACATCGCGTAGAGCATCAGCGTGACAGCCAGCACCGTGTGGCTTATCTCGCCGCGCGCCTCCACGGCGCGGCCGAGCGGGGCGAGCAGCCGCGCGCCGAAGATCAGCATGAAGGCCGCATAGGCAAGCCCGCCGCCGATCGCGAGGATCGCCACGCCCGGCCCGCCGCCGAAGGTCGCCAGCACCACCGCCAGCACGCACCAGGATGCGGCATCGTCGAACGCTCCCGCGGTCAGCGAGAGCGTGCCGAGCGACGTATTGGCCAGCCCGCGTTCGTTGATGATCCGCGCAAGCATCGGAAAGGCGGTGAGCGCGATGCAGGCGCCCATGAACAGCGTGGCGTTGGACTGGCTGATCCCTGGCGCGAACAGCCCCGGCACCTGGAGCAGGAACGGCGTGATCAGGATCGCGAAGACGAACGGCGCCCCGATCCCCGCCGCGGACACGCCGAACGCGCTCTTCGCCTTGGACTGGAAGTGATCGAGGCGCAGCGTGGTGCCGACCAGGAACATGTAAAGCCCGACGCCGAACTGCGCGCCGACGTACAATATGTTGCGCGTCTCCTTGGGAAACAGCGCGAGCTGGAAATCGGGGAAGAGCAACCCCAGCAGCGACGGGCCGAGTACCACGCCCGCGATCATCTCGCCCACCACCTGCGGCTGGCCCAGCAGCCGCTTCGCCAGCCAGCCGACGACGCGGCAGGCGAGCAGGATCACCGCGATCTGCAGGAAGAAATGGATGCTGTAATCGCCGGGGGCATAGCTTTTGGCGGCATTTACCGCCGGGCCGTGGGCGCCCATCACCCCGCCGATCGTGCGGACCAGTTCGCCATAGAGTTCGGTCATCTGTCCGTTTCCTTCCGATGAGGCCGCTCAGGCGCCCGCGCCGGCCGCGCGCCGCCGCGCGGTCTGGCGGACGATACGGGCGAGCGAGAACCAGAAGACCGCGAACAGCACCACGGAGAAGCCGGTGGACCACGCCAGCTTCGCCCAAGTGGGGTTCTTCAGGTTGAAATAGGCGATCTGGAAGATGTTGAGCGCCACGATCGCGCGCAGCATCCATTCTACGTTGAGGCGGCTGAGCACATAGCTGCCGAACGGCGCCATGAAGAGCACCACTGGATAGGCGCATAGCCAGGTGCGCACCTGATAATCGGTGACGTCGCCGTCCCAGAAGAAGCGATAGGCGCATCCCAGGATGCTGATCGCCGCCATCAGCATGATGCTGATGTGCGTGGCTACCTTCTCATCCATGCGGAAGCGGGTGACGAGCAGCGTGTAGATCGCGATGTCCGCGCCGGTGCCGAACAGGCTGGCGGCGATCCCGCCCGCGAACAGCACCGCCGCCAGCATCGCATGATCGGCGAACCCGCGCGCATGGAGCAGATGCAGCTCGCCGCGATGCTTGCTGGAGATATAGGCCAGCGTGAAGGTGAGGATCAGGCTGAGGAACAGCGCCTGGATGATGTAGACCGGGATCGCCTGCATCGCCTGCATCCCAAATACGAAGCCCAGGAAGCTGACGGGAACGAACCACAGCACCGGCGCATAGCTGGGCAGGTGATGCCCGCGCTGCGACAGGATCCAGATGCTGGCGCTGGTCATCCCCACGCTCTGGATCATCAGGCTGAAGTCGCGCGCCATCTCGCGCTTCACGTCCAGGAATACGCTGAGCACCGGAAAGGCCGCCGCCCCGCCGCCTTCGGGCGTGAGCCCCGCGATGAAGGCGCCCAGCACCATGATCGCGGGATAATACCAATGCTCGATCAGGAACGGGATCGAGTTGCGCAGTGCGAACAGCGCCACCCACAGCAGCATCATGCCGCCCCACCAGCCGCAAAATATCCGGCTTTCGAAAAAGCCGCGCACGATCCCCCTCAACCGTCTCTCCCCCCTAACCGCTCTCGCGTGCCTTTGCCGCGGGTTGCGATGAACAAGGCAGATCGGATCGCCCCGCACAACCCGCTTCCGCGCCGCCCGGGGACTTTTTCGTGAGATGGCCGAAACCGTTGCCCGCGGCGCCGGATGTAGTAATGTACCTATATGGGAGCGCTACCATTCCGGCGCGGCGGAGGTCCTGCGATGAAGTCCGTAACCAGCAGGGAGTTCAACCAGGATGTGTCGGCCGCGAAGCGATTCGCGCTCGCCGGGCCGGTGCTGGTCACCGATCGCGGGCGGCCCACGCACGTGCTGATGAGCATCGAGGCGTTCCATCAGCTTGCCGGAAGCGGTGAATCGATCGTCGATCTGCTGGCGATGTCCGCGCCGGGCGAGCCGGGCGGGGCGCATGACGCCGACGCTGCCTGGGAACGCGCGGCGGAGCTTTGAGGGCGATGTTCCTGCTCGACACCGGCATCGTCGGCGAGCTGCGCAAGGCGGCGGCCGGACGCACCGATCCCGGGCTGGCGGCCTGGGCACAGGCCGCGCCGCCGCGCAGCCTGTTCCTGTCGGCGCTGAGCCTGGTCGAGCTGGAGAGCGGCGCCACCCGGCTGGCCCGCAGCGACAAGCCCGCCGCCGCGGCGATCCGCGCCTGGATCGAAGGGCAGGTGCTGCGCGCGTTCGAGGGACGCATCCTGCCGGTGGACGCGGCGGTGGCACGGCGCGCGGCGCAGATCGGCTATGCCAGCACGCGCGACGGGTTGATCGCCGCGACCGCGCTGGAACATGGGCTGACGCTGGTCACGCGCGATGCCGCCGCGTTCCGCGCCGGGCGCGTCCGGCTGCTCGATCCCTGGGGCTGGCGTCCCGAGGAGCGCGACGAGGACGGCGATTGGCGCCTGGCGGTGCGGACCGGCCCGCTGTGGCTGAAGAACCTGTTCGTGCGCGGATAGGTCTTTATCGATATTGGTTCACAGTCTGTCCTACAGCGATCCAATTGGGTTATATCCGTTCCGCCGCCCGGCATGACGGAAAGGACAGGAACATGGGCATCCTCGAATCGCTGATCGGCCCGATCGCGGGGCTGATCGACAAGGTGATCCCCGATCCCAAGGCACGCGACGCGGCCAAGCTGGAGCTGCTCAAGCTGCAGGGCAGCCAGGAGATGGAGGCGGTGCGCACCCAGCTCAGCGCGATCGTGGCCGAGGCGCAATCGGCCGATCCCTGGACCAGCCGGGCGCGGCCGAGCTTCCTCTATGTGATGTACGCGCTGCTGCTGTGGGCGATCCCGATGGGGCTGATCGGTGCCGCCCAACCGGAGACGGCGCGCGCCATCGCGACGAGCATGAACGCCTATCTGGCGGGCATCCCGGAGCCGCTCTACGCGCTCTTCGGCACCGGCTATCTGGGCTATACGGCCGCGCGCCAGTGGGGGAAGATCAAGGGCGTCGACAAATGAGGCGCGCGCGGCGGCCGGGGCGGATTCGCCCGGCCGCCACGCCGTCGCCGTCCTAGGGTGCGGGGGGCAGCCGGTCGCGGATCTCGCCCATGCGGTCATAGATCCGGAACATCAGGATCATCAGCTCGCAATAGAAGCGCCAGAACAGCGTGCCCACCACCAGGCAGATCACCGCCGCGCCGATCCCGAGCAGGAAATAGCCCACCGAATATTGCGCGGCCGAAAAGGCCGCCGCCAGCAGCACCAGCGAGTAGATCGCGATGCCCACCAGCCCGATATAGTAGAGGATCCGGATCAGCATGCCGCCGATCATCTCGTCGAAACTCAGCAATTTGCCGAAGAAACCGTTGTCCATGAACTTCTCCGTCGCAGGAATGGCTACGCAGGAACGGTAAGCGTTACGCGCACGCACTCTGCCGCCGGTTCAGCGGGCGGGCAGCAACAGGGGTGGTGCCGGCGGCCCGATCCGGTCCAGCACCGAATTGGAGATGGTGGAGATCAGGATCTGGATCACCACCGCGGCCACCAGCACGACGACGGTATAGGCCGCCGCCTGCTCGCGATTGGCGCGCATCAGCCGCGGCAGGCCGGTCCACAACAGAAAGATCGAATAGAGCCCCACCACCACCAGCACGTTCAGCAGCGGGACGATCAGGAATATCTGGGAAAGCCAGCTCGCGGTGGCCGAATAGGCGGCGACCTTCATCGCCTGCACCGGCTCGCGCTGGCCGCCGAAGCCCGGCGCCAGCATGTCGATGACCATCGACAGCAGATAGATGCCGGCGACCGCCAGCGCATAGCCCAGCACGGCCCCGGCCACGAGATAGACGGCGGAAGGCCGCACCACCTCGCCGAACGAAGGCAGGCCGAAGGCGATCAGCGCGATCGTGGACGCCACCGGGCCGATCGCCGCAAGCGGCAGTACCCAGCCGGTCACTATGCCGCGCACGCGCATCGGCTCGGCGTCGATCCGGCCCCATTCCTCCCTGGGGTTGGCGATCAGATTCCTGATCCGCTCGATCATCGGCCACCTCCGCTTGCATCGAACGCGAACACGCCCGCCTTCGGGCAACTGCCCTTGATTGCGGCGCCCGGCCCTCCCCATATGGCTCGCCATGAGCGAGAACGGGAAAGCGCCGGCATGGCATGGTACCACCATCCTGTCGGTTAGGAAGAGCGGGAAGGTGGTTATCGCCGGAGACGGCCAGGTTACCGCCGGCCAGACGGTGATGAAGCCCAACGCACGGAAAGTACGGCCTTTGGGCGACGGCAAGGTGATCGCGGGCTTCGCCGGGGCGACCGCGGATGCGTTTACCCTGTTCGAGCGGCTGGAGGCCAAGCTGGAGCGGCACAACGGCCATCTGATGCGCGCCGCGGTGGAACTGGCCAAGGATTGGCGCACCGACAAATATCTGCGCAACCTGGAAGCGATGCTGATCGTCGCCGACAAGGAGGCGACGCTGGTGATCACCGGCAACGGCGACGTGCTGGAGCCCGAAGGCGGAGTCGCCGCGATCGGATCGGGCGGCAATTATGCGCTCGCCGCCGCGCGCGCGCTGGTGGATTATGAGCAGGACGCCGAGACGCTGGCGCGCAAGGCGATGGCGATCGCGGCGGAGCTGTGCGTCTACACCAACGACCGGCTGACCGTGGAGGCGATGGACAGCGCGACCTGAATCCCCTCCCGCCTGCGGGAAGGGCCAGCGGAGGGCGTGTTCCCCCGGGCCGCTTCGCAAGCGGGCATCACCCCATCCCCCGGCCCCTCCCGCGAGCGGGAGGGGAGAGAAAGAAGCATGAACCAGAATCTTACCCCCAAGACGATCGTCGCCGCGCTGGACGCGCATATCATCGGCCAGAAGGACGCGAAGAAGGCGGTCGCCGTCGCGCTGCGCAACCGCTGGCGCCGCCAGCAGCTCGCCCCCGAGCTGCGCGACGAGGTGACGCCCAAGAACATCCTGATGATCGGCCCCACCGGATGCGGCAAGACCGAGATCAGCCGCCGCCTGGCCAAGCTGGCCGACGCGCCGTTCATCAAGGTGGAGGCGACCAAGTTCACCGAGGTCGGCTATGTCGGCCGCGACGTCGAGCAGATCGCCCGCGACCTGGTGGAGGAATCGATCCGGCTTGAGAAGGAGCGCCGCCGCGCCGCCGTGAAGGACAAGGCGGAGGAGGCGGCGATGGCCCGGCTGCTCGATGCGCTGACCGGCAAGGACAGCTCCACCGCCACGCGCGAGGCGTTCAAGCAGCGCTTCCACGACGGCGTGCTCGACGCGACCGAGATCGAGATCGAGGTGGAGCAGGCGCCGCAGATGCCGTTCGACGTCCCCGGCGCCGGCCCGCAGATGATCAACCTGGGCGAGATGATGGGCAAGGCGTTCGGCGGCCCGCCGCTGAAGCGCCGCAAGATGACCGTCCCCGCCGCCTGGGCCAAGCTGGTCGAGGAAGAGGCCGACAAAAGGCTGGACCAGGAGGAGGTGAGCCGCGTCGCGCTGGCGGACGCGGAGGCCAACGGCATCGTCTTCCTGGACGAGATCGACAAGATCGCGGTCAGCGACGTGCGCGGCGGATCGGTGAGCCGCGAGGGCGTGCAGCGCGACCTGCTGCCGCTGATCGAGGGCACCACGGTGGCCACCAAATATGGGCCGATGAAGACCGACCACATCCTGTTCATCGCCAGCGGCGCCTTCCACGTCGCCAAGCCCAGCGACCTGCTGCCCGAGCTTCAGGGCCGCCTGCCGATCCGCGTCGAGCTGAAGGCGCTGACCGAGGAGGATTTCGTCGCGATCCTGTCGGACACCAAGGCCAGCCTGGTGCAGCAATATGCCGCGCTGCTGGGCACCGAGGGGGTGACGATCGACTTCACCGAAGACGGCATCCGCGCGGTGGCGAAGATCGCCGCGGAGGTGAACGCGGAGATCGAGAATATCGGCGCCCGCCGCCTGCAGACGGTGATGGAAAAGCTGCTGGAGGAGGTGAGCTTCGACGCGGAGGACCGCGCCGGATCGGCGCTGGTGATCGACGCGGCCTATGTCGACGGCCAGCTTTCCAGCGTGGCGCGGAACACGGACCTCAGCCGCTACGTGCTGTAGCGGCGGGGGCACTCCTGCCCGTTCGCCCTGGGGATGCCGAAGCGCGCGTCCCTCAAGCGAGTCGTCTGTGGCTGACGCCCTTCGACGGGCTCGGGGCGAACGGGGTTGGTGGTGTCCTGCTCCATATCGGGGAGCTGGGCGGCGGGCTGTTCCTGCTTCCCCGGTGCGGGGAGCGCCTCAGTCCAGCGGCAGGCCGACATAGTTTTCGGCGACGGTGCGCTGGGCGGCTTCGGAGCCGCGGATATAGTCCAGCTCGGCCATCTGCATGCGCCGCGCGAAGGGGTCCATGTCCGGGAAACGGTGCGTCAGGCTGGTGAACCACCAACTGAAGCGTTCCGCCTTCCACACCCGCGCCAGCGCCCGCGCCGAATAGCCGTCGATCCCGGCGCTGGCGCCGGTGCGGAAATGATCGGCCAGCGCCTCGGCCAGGAAGATCACGTCGGTGGCGGCCAGGTTCAGCCCCTTGGCGCCGGTGGGCGGCACGATATGCGCGGCGTCGCCCGCCAGGAACAGCCGGCCGTGGCGCATCGGCTCCGCGACGAAGCTGCGCAACGGCGCGATGGATTTTTCGAAGGATGGCCCGCGCGTCACCTTCGCCGCGGCCACGGGGCCGAGGCGCAGGCACACTTCGTCCCACACGCGCGCGTCGCTCCAATCCTCGATCCGGTCGTCGAGGCCGCACTGGACATAATAGCGACTGCGCGTCGCCGAGCGCATCGAGGCGAGCGCGAAGCCGCGTTCATGGTTGGCGTAGATCAGTTCGTGATCGGCGGGCGGCACCTCTGCCAGGATGCCGAGCCAGCCGAAGGGATAGACGCGCTCGAAGGTCTTCAGCACGCTGGCGGGCATCGCGGCGCGGCTGACGCCGTGGAACCCGTCGCACCCGGCGATGAAATCGCAGTCGAGGCGATGTTCCTGCCCATTGCGGCGGAAGGTGACGTGCGGCGTCGCGCTGTCGATGCCGTGGAGCGCCACGTCCTCCGAACCCCACAGCGGCTCGATCCCGCGCGGGGCGGCGGCGTCGAACAGGTCGCGCATCACCTCCTGCTGGCCATAGACCCACACCGCCTTGCCGCCCGTGAGCGCGGCCATATCGATGCGGAACATCGCGCCGTCGATGGCCAGGTTGGTGCCTTCATGGACCAGCCCTTCGCGGTGCATGCGCTCGCCCAGGCCGAGCCGGTCGATCAGGTCGACCGCCACCTGTTCCAGAACGCCGGCGCGCACGCGGCCCTCCACATAGTCGCGGTCGCGGTGCTCCAGCACCACCGAATCCACGCCCTCGCGATGCAGAAGATGGGCCAGCAGCATGCCTGCCGGGCCGGCGCCGATGATCGCAACCTGTGTCCGCATGAACCTCTCCCTGGAAGCCTGAGCTTGCCGCGGACGGGGGGAAGGGGCCATGGATGCGGCGGCAGTTTCATTGGACGATTCGCCGAAGGAGCGGGCGATGCGCGGAGCAGGGAAGGCGGCGGGGGAGGGCGCGAACGGCGCGGTGCCGCGCTTCTATCTCTATGGAGAGCCGCACCGGCAGGTGGACGAGGGCTTCCTGCACATCGAAAGCCTGGACGATCGATCGCGCCCCAGCGAATGGACGATCCGCCCGCATGCCCATGCCCAGCTCGCACATATGCTGCATATCGTGGAGGGCGGCGGCACGCTGACCGCCGAGGGCGAGGCGCTGCGCTTCGCCGCGCCCTGCGTGCTCACCGTGCCGGCGGGGACGGTGCATGGATTCGACTTCGATCCCGAATCGCGCGGCTGGGTGATCACCGCGTCGAGCGGCTATCTGCGCGGGCTGGAGCTGCGCGATCCCGGGCTGGCGGGGGTGATCCGGCTGGGGGCGATTCCGGTGGATAGGGACATGAGCGCCCAGATCGAGGCGCGCGCGGCGCGGCTGGCGCGCGAGCTGAGCTGGGCGGCGCCGGGGCATCGCGCGGCGGCGGAGGCGGTGCTGCTGGAGCTGCTCGTCGGGCTGCTGCGGCTGCGCGGCGCGGCGGGCGGGGCGCCGCGGCCGGGGCGGCAGGCGGAACTGGTGGCGCGGCTGCGCGAGCGGATCGAGCAGCGCTTCCGCCTGCGCGAGCCGGTGGAGGCGCATGCGGCGGCGCTGGGGGTGAGCGTGAGCACGCTGCGCGCGGCCTGCGCGGCTGCGGCGGGCCAATCGCCGATGGCGATGCTGGACGATCGCGCGCTGCTGGAGGCGCGGCGGGCGCTGCTCTATTCGACGCTGACCGTTGCGGAGATCGGCTATGCGCTGGGCTTCGCCGATCCGGCCTATTTCTCGCGCTTCTTCGCGCGGCATGCGGGAGAGGCGCCCAGCGAATACCGGCGGCGGGCAGGGTAGCCGGGCGCGGGGCGAAGCGGCGTAGTGGAGGGGCCGCCGCGGAAAGGAACATCGGCGCTTCGCGCCGCCCCTCCACCACCGCCTTCGGCGGCGGTCCCCCTCCCCGAGGCGAGCTCGGGGAGGATCTGTGGGCTGCCCGGCAAATCCGCGATTCCTATGCAAAACAAATGCACGGCACGGCTTGGCGTCTCGCTTCCAAACGCGGCGCGCTCCTAATCGGGCGCCTGACGATTTCCATGGAGGCACAAGATGCAGGATCTCCTTTGGGTCGGCCTTGTCCTCGGGCTGCTGGCGGCGACGCTCGGCTATGCCCGGCTGTGCGACGAGGCATGACCGCCATGACGTTCGAACTCTGGCTGGCCGGCGCGGTGGCGCTCGGCCTTCTCGCCTATCTGGTCGCGGTGCTGCTGCGGCCGGAACGCTTCTGACAGGAGGGATTCCATGACCTGGCAGGGATGGACCCTGATCGCGGTGTTCACCGCGCTGATCGTCGCGATCGCCAAGCCCATGGGCGTGTGGCTGTTCGCGCTTTACGAAGGGCGGCGCACGCCGCTCCACGCCGTCCTCGGCCCCGTCGAGCGCGGCTTCTACCGGCTTTCGGGCATCGATCCGGCGGCGGAGATGGGCTGGCGCAAATACGCCACCCACATGCTGGTCTTCAACGTCGCGCTGCTGTTGCTCACCTATGCCGTGCTGCGCACCCAGGCGTGGCTGCCGCTGAGCGGCGGGATGGCCAATATCGGGCCGGACGGCGCGTTCAACACCGCGGTGAGCTTCACCACCAACACCAACTGGCAATGGTATTCGGGCGAGGCGGCGATGGGGAACCTCAGCCAGATGCTGGGGCTGACCATCCACAATTTCCTTTCCGCCGCGACCGGCATCGCGCTGGCCTTCGCGCTGTTCCGCGGGTTCGCACGGCGCCAGGCCCCAAACGAAACCGCGGGCGGCATCGGCAACTTCTGGGCCGATATCACCCGCGTGACGCTGTATCTGCTGCTGCCGCTGTGCGTCGTCTATGCGATCTACCTGATCGCGGCGGGCGTGCCGCAGACGCTGGACCAGCAGGTGACGGCCACCACGATGGAGGGCGCGAAACAGGCGATCGCGCTTGGCCCCGTCGCCTCGCAGGAGGCGATCAAGATGCTGGGCACCAACGGCGGCGGCTTCTTCAACGCCAACAGCGCGCATCCGTTCGAGAACCCCGGCGCGCTGACCAACCTGGTGCAGATGCTGTCGATCTTCGCGATCGGCGTGGGGCTTACCTGGTGCTTCGGCAAGGCGGTGGGCAACACGCGGCAGGGCTGGGCGATCCTGGCGGCGATGATGCTGCTGTTCCTTGCCGGAACCGGCATCGCCTATTGGCAGGAAGCGGCGGGCAACCCGGCGCTCCACCAGCTCGGCGTGGCCGGCGGCAACATGGAGGGCAAGGAGGTGCGCTTCGGCATCGCCGCGTCCTCGCTGTTCGCGGCGATCACTACGGCGGCCTCGTGCGGCGCGGTCAACGCGATGCACGACAGCTTCACCGCGCTGGGCGGGCTGGTGCCGCTGGTCAACATGCAGCTTGGCGAGATCGTGGTCGGCGGCGTGGGCGCGGGCATCTATGGCTTCCTGCTGTTCGCCATCCTGGCCGTGTTCGTCGCGGGGCTGATGGTGGGGCGCACCCCCGAATATGTGGGCAAGAAGATCGAAGCGCGCGAGGTGAAGCTGGCGGTGCTGGCGATCGCGGTGCTGCCGCTGTTCATTCTGGGCGGCACGGCGCTGGCGGCGGTGCTGCCGGCCGGGCTGGCGGGGCCGCTGAACAAGGGGCCGCACGGCTTTTCGGAGATCCTCTACGCCTTCTCCAGCGCGACGGGGAACAACGGATCGGCCTTTGCCGGGCTGACCGCGGGAACGCCCTTCTACAACCTGACGCTGGGCATCGCGATGTGGGTGGGGCGCTTCTTCGTGATCGTGCCGATGCTGGCGATCGCGGGCTCGCTCGCCGCCAAGCGCTACACGCCGGAGACGGCGGGCTCGTTCCCCACCACGGGCGGGCTGTGGGTCGGGCTACTGATCGGCACGATCCTGATCCTCGGCGGCCTCACCTTCCTGCCCGGCCTGGCGCTGGGACCCATTGCCGATCATCTGGCGATGATCGGCGGCACGCTCTCGTGACCGGAACCGCAACCATGACAAGAACCGCAAGCAAATCGCTGTTCACCGCCGAGCTGATCGCGCCCGCGATCGGCGGAGCGTTCCGCAAGCTCGATCCGCGCCAGTTGGTGCGCAACCCGGTGCTGTTCGTCACAGCCTGCGTGGCGGCGCTGCTCACCGTGCTGCTCGTGCTGGGGCAGGACCCGCTGGGCCTGGGCTTCAAGGCGCAGATCGTGATCTGGCTGTGGCTGACGGTGCTGTTCGGCACCTTCGCCGAGGCGCTGGCCGAGGGGCGCGGCAAGGCGCAGGCCGCGTCGCTGCGCGCGACCAAGGCCGAGCTGACGGCCAAGCGGCTGAGGAACGGCCGCGTCGAGCAGGTGGGCGCGGGCGAGCTGCGCATCGGCGACGTCGTGCTGGTGGAGACCGGCGACCTGATCCCCGCCGACGGCGAGGTGGTGGAGGGCGTGGCATCGGTGAACGAGGCCGCGATCACCGGCGAGAGCGCGCCCGTGATCCGCGAGGCGGGCGGTGACCGTTCCGCCGTCACCGCGGGCACGCGCGTCATATCCGACCAGATCAAGGTCCGTGTGACGGTGAACCCCGGCCAGGGATTCCTGGATCGCATGATCGCGCTGGTCGAGGGCGCCGAGCGGCAGAAGACCCCGAACGAGATCGCGCTGACGATCCTGCTCGTCGGGCTGACGATCATCTTCCTGATCGCGGTGGGCACCATCCCCGCCTTTGCCGGCTATGCGGGCGGGGCGATCCCGGTGGTGATCCTGGCCGCGCTGCTGATCACGCTGATCCCGACGACGATCGCGGCGCTGCTTTCCGCCATCGGCATCGCGGGGATGGACCGGCTGGTGCGCTTCAACGTGCTCGCCAAGTCCGGCCGCGCGGTGGAGGCGGCGGGCGACGTCGATACGCTGTTGCTCGACAAGACCGGCACGATCACCGTGGGCGACCGCCAGGCGAGCGAGTTCCGCCCCGTGCCCGGCGTGCAGGTGAGCGAGCTGGCCGAGGCCGCGCTGCTCGCCAGCCTGGCCGACGAGACGCCCGAGGGCCGTTCGATCGTGGTGCTGGCGCGCGAACGCTTCGACATCGGCCACGAGGCGCTGCCGGCGGGCGCGGAGGTGATCCCCTTCACCGCGCAGACGCGCATATCGGGGGTGCGCACCGGCGCAGTGCTGATCGAGAAGGGCGCGGTCGATTCGGTGCTGCGCGCGCATCCGGGGCTGGACGACACGCCCGCCGCCACCGAACTGCGCCGCGCCACCGACGAGATCGCGCGCGCGGGCATGACCCCGCTGGCGGTGGCGAAGGACGGCCGCATCCTGGGCGCGGTGGCGCTGAAGGACGTGGTGAAGGCCGGCATCCGCGAACGCTTCGGCGAGCTGCGCCGCATGGGCATCCGCACCGTGATGATCACCGGAGACAATCCGCTGACCGCCGCCGCCATCGCCGCCGAGGCAGGGGTGGACGATTTCCTGGCCCAGGCGACGCCGGAGGACAAGCTGGCGCTGATCCGCAGCGAGCAGGCCGGCGGCAAGCTGGTCGCGATGTGCGGCGACGGCACCAACGACGCGCCCGCGCTGGCGCAGGCGGACGTGGGGGTGGCGATGAACACCGGCACCCAGGCCGCGCGCGAGGCCGGCAACATGGTCGACCTGGACAGCGATCCGACCAAGCTGATCGAGATCGTGGGGCTGGGCAAGCAGCTCCTGATGACGCGCGGATCGCTGACCACCTTCTCGGTCGCCAACGACATCGCGAAATATTTCGCGATCATCCCGGCGATGTTCGCGGTGCTCTATCCGGGGCTGGGGGTGCTCAACGTGATGGGGCTGGCGAGCCCCGGATCGGCGATCCTCTCCGCGATCATCTTCAACGCGCTGATCATCCCGGCGCTGGTGCCGCTGGCGCTGAAGGGCGTGAAGTATCGCCCGATCGGCGCCGGGCCGCTGCTGCGGCGCAACCTGCTGGTCTACGGGCTGGGCGGGGTGCTGGTGCCCTTCGCGGGGATCAAGGCGATCGATCTGGCGGTGAACGCCATCGGCCTGGCCTAGCCCCCCTCCCGCTTGCGGGAGGGGCTGGGGGAGGGCCTGTCCCCAGCGATTTCAAGCAGGCCCTCCCCCGACCCCTCCCGCCTGCGGGAGGGGGGAAGGAAGAAGACAATGTTCGCAGACCTCAAGACCTCGCTCCGCCCCGCGATCGCAATGACGATCCTGTTCGCGATGCTGCTGGGCATCCTGTATCCGCTGGCGCTGACCGGCATCGGCCAGGCGCTGTTCCCGGCGCAGGCCAACGGCAGCCTGATCCGCGATGCGAAGGGCAATGTGATCGGATCCAGCCTGATCGGCCAGGGCTTCGCCGCCGATCGCTATTTCCACCCGCGCCCCTCGGCGGCGGGCAGGGGCTATGACGCGCTCGCCTCCGCCGGCTCCAACCTTGGCCCGGCCAGCCAGGCGCTCACCGATCGCGTGCGCGCCGATGCGGCCGCGCTGTCCCCCGCACCAGGCCAGCCGGTTCCCGCCGATCTGGTGACTGCCTCCGCCTCGGGGCTCGATCCCCATGTCAGCCCCGAGGCGGCCTTTTTCCAGGCCGCCCGCGTCGCCAGGGCGCGCGGGATGCGCGAGGACGCGGTGCGCGCGCTGATCGCGCGGCAGATCGAGCGGCCGATGCTGGGCTTCCTGGGCGAGCCGCGCGTCAATGTGCTGCTGCTCAACCGCGCGCTGGATGCTACAGCCGCGCGGTGAGCGATCCCGATCGTCCCGATCCCGATGCCCTGCTGCGCGTCGCCGCGCAGGAAGGCAGGGGGCGCCTGAAGGTGTTCCTGGGCGCCGCCCCCGGCGTCGGCAAGACCTATGAGATGCTGCTGGGCGGCGCGGAGCGGATGCGCGACGGCGCCGATGTCGTCATCGGCGTGGTGGAAACCCACGGCCGCGCAGAGACCGAGGCGCTGACCCGCGGGTACGAGATCGTGCCGCGGCGCGAGATCGCGCACCAGGGCCATGTGCTGCGCGAGATGGACATCGACGCCATCCTGGCCCGCCGCCCGGGGCTGGTGCTGGTCGACGAGCTGGCGCACAGCAACGCGCCCGGCAGCCGCCATCCCAAGCGATACCAGGATGTGGAGGAGCTGCTCGATGCCGGGATCGACGTGTTCACCACCGTCAACATCCAGCATATCGAGAGCCTGAACGACGTCGTCGCCAGCTTCACCCATGTCCGGGTGCGCGAGACGGTGCCCGACCGGCTGCTGGAGCGCGCCGAGATCGAGGTGGTGGACCTGCCCCCCGACGAGCTGATCGAGCGGCTGAAGGCCGGCAAGGTCTATGTCCCCGAGGAGGCGACGCGCGCGCTGGCGCATTTCTTCTCCAAATCGAACCTGTCGGCGCTGCGCGAGCTGGCGCTGCGCCGCGCCGCGCAGGCGGTGGACACGCAGATGCTCGACTATCTGCGCAGCCACGCGCTGGCGGGCAACTGGGCGGTGGGCGAGCGGATCGTGGTGGCGGTGAGCGAGCTGTCCGGATCGGAGGAGCTGGTGCGCGCCGCCAAGCGCACCGCCGACGCGATGCGCGCGCCCTGGACCGCGTTGCATGTCGAAACCCCGCGCCAGCAGCATTTCGGCGAGGAGGAGCGCCGCCGCCTGGCCGCCGCGCTGAACCTGGCGAGCCAGCTCGGCGCGGCGGTGGTCTCCGTGCCCGCGGAGACGGTGACCGAGGGCATCCGCAGCTATCTGGCGGAGGCGCGCGCGACCCAGCTCATCGTCGGCAAGTCGGCGCGGTCGCGCTGGTTCGAGCTGCGCCACGGATCGGTGGTGGACCGGCTGGTGCGCTCCACCCCCGGGGTGGCCGTGCACGTGATGCCGATGGAGCGCGGCGCCCCGGCCGCCCCCCGCCAGCGCCGCCGCGATTACGGTTCGCCCGCCGCCTATGGCCTTACCACCGCGATGGTGGCGGCGGTGACCATGGCGGGGAGCATGCTGCTCCACATCCTGGACCTGGGCAATGTAGCGCTGCTCTATCTGCTGCCGGTGATGGTGGCGGCCAGCCTCTACGGCCGCTGGCCGGCGCTCTATGCCGGCGCGATATCGTCGCTGGCGTACAACTTCTTCTTCCTGCCGCCCACCGGCACGCTGACCGTGCAGAACCCCGAGAATGTGGTGACGATCATCGTCCTGCTGGGGGTGGCGGTGGCGACCAGCCAGCTTTCGGCGCGGGTGCGCGCGCAGGCGGACCTGGCGGCGGGCAGCGCGCGGCAGAATGCGGCGCTGGCCGGATTCCTGCGGCGGCTGGGCGATGCGGCGAACGAGGAGGAGCTGATGCAGGCGGTGTGCGCGGAGGTCGCGCGGCTGCTGGACCTGCGCACGGTGATGCTCACCATGTCGCCCGACGGGCCGTTGCTGCGCGCCGCCTTTCCGCCCGAGGACCGGCTGGAGACGATGGAGCGCGCCGCCGCGCAATGGACGCTGGAGCGCGGCCTGCCCGCGGGCCGCGGATCGGACACGCTGACCGCGTCCGACTGGCTGTTCTACCCGCTCAAGGCCGCGGGCGGCACGATCGCCGCGATCGGGCTGGCGCGCGACGACGCGCAGGGCACGGTGCGTTCGGACCAGATCCCGCTGCTGATGAGCCTGCTCGACCAGGCCGCGCTGGCACTAGAGCGGATGCGGCTGCGCGACGATATGCGCGGCGTGGCCGAGCTGCGCGAGCGCGACCGGCTGCGCGCGGCGCTGCTCTCGTCGGTCAGCCACGATCTGCGCACGCCGCTCACCTCGATCCTGGCGGCGGTGCGCGAGCTGCGCCAAGCGCCCAGCCCCGCGCTGATCGAGACGATCGACGCCGAATCGCAGCGGCTCAACCGTTTCGTCGCCAACCTGCTCGATATGGCGCGGGTGGAGGCGGGGGCGATGAAGCTGGGCGTCGAGCCGGTGGACCTGACCGACGCGGTGGCCGCCGCGGTCCATGATACGCGCGCCACGCTGGACGGGCATGCGGTGCGGCTGGACGTGTCGCCCGGCCTGCCGCTGGTGCGCGTCGATCCGCAGCTCTTCCACCATTGCCTGATCAACCTGCTCGACAATGCGGGGCGCTATGCCGATCCCGGCACGCCGATCGCCATCGCCGCCGAGCGTTCTGCCGGGTCGCTCGCGCTGTCGGTGCTGGACGAAGGGCCGGGCCTGCCCCCGGGGCGCGAGGCGGAGGTTTTCGAGCGGTTCCGCCGGCTGGAGGGATCGGACCGGTCCAAGACCGGCACCGGGCTGGGCCTGGCCATCGTCAAGGGCTTTGCCGAGGCGATGGGGCTGAGCGTGGAGGCCGCCAACCGCGGCGAGCCGCGCGGCGCGCGCTTCACGCTGCGCTTCCCCGAGGCGCTGCTGATCCGCGAGACCGGAGAGGAGAGCGCCCTATGAGCAGCCTGCCCGCCGTGCTGGTGATCGACGACGAGCCGCACATCCGCCGCCTGTTGAGCGGCACGCTGGCCCGCGCGGGCTACCGCGTGGCCGAGGCCGCCAACGGCCGCCAGGCGATCGAGGCGCTGCCCCAGGCACAGCCCGATGTGGTGCTGCTCGACCTGGGCCTGCCCGATCGCGACGGACTGGAGCTGATCCCCGCGATCCGCAAGCAATCGCGTGCCGCGATCCTGGTGGTCTCCGCGCGCGAGGCGACCGAGCAGAAGGTGACCGCGCTCGATCTGGGCGCGGTCGATTACGTCACCAAGCCGTTCGATACCGAGGAGCTGCTGGCGCGGGTGCGCGCGGCGTTGCGCGGGCGGCTGACGGCGGAGGGCGGGCGCACGGGCGTCACCGCGGGCGGCGTCGCCTTCGATCTGGTCAACCATCGCGTGACGCGGGACGGGGAGGAGATCCACCTGACCCCCAAGGAGTTCGCCGTGGTGGCCGAGCTGGCCCGCTTTCCCGGGCGCGTCATCACCCACCGTCAGCTCCTGGATGCGGTGTGGCCGCTGGAGCATGAACGGCACATCGAATATCTGCGCGTGGTGATCCGCAACCTGCGCCAGAAGCTGGAGGCTGATCCGGCACGGCCCGCGATCGTGGTCAACGAACTGGGCGTGGGATACCGGCTGATGGGCGCCGAGGGATAGCCGCGCCGCCGCCGAACCTTATGCGATTCCAATGCGATTGGCGCGGCGCCCGTCTCGCTTGCCTATGCGCGCGGGCCTAGCTGAAGCGGCATGGAATGGCATCGCCGCACCTCCGCCGCCCTGCTGCTGCGCGCAGCGGGCATGCTGCTGCTCTCGATCGCCGCGCTGGCCGGGCAGGCGCTGCGCGGGATGGCGCCCGGGGCGTTGGCGATGCTGCTCGCCGCGGCGGCCTTTCTGGCGGCATCGCTGGGCGCGGCGCTGCTGTTCGAGGGGCGCGGGCTGTTCGATCTGGTGCCCGTTCCCGGCCGCTGGCACGGGGGTGGCAACGGGCAGGTTTGACCCGGGCACGGCTTTCGTGCGCAAATTGCTGCCGCATGGTGCATGACCCCGGCGCGCGCCGGTGGCACGGCACCGGCCAGACCCTCCGGGGCCGATCCGATGGAAGGTGAGCCGCGCAGCATGACCAGCCCTCTGTTCCTCGTCACCGGCGGCAGCCGCGGCATCGGCGCGGCGATCGCGCGCAGCGCGGCCGTGGCCGGATACCGCGTGCTGCTGAGCTATGCCGGGCGCGCGGATGCTGCCGAGGCGGTGGCCGATGCGATCCGCGCGGAGGGCGGCGTGGCAGAGGCCGTGCGGGCCGATACCGGGCGGCCGGAGGACGTGGCCGCGCTGTTCGCCGCCGCCGACCGGATGGGCGGGCCGCTGGCGGCCGCGGTCTATAACGGCGGAATCACCGGCGGCGTCGGGATGCTGGCGGATCAGGACGACGCGACGCTGGCGCGCGTGATCGAGGTGAACCTGACCGGCGCGCTGATCTTCGCGCGCGAGGCGATCCGGCGGATGTCGACGCGGCTGGGCGGGCAGGGCGGTTCGATCGTCCTGCTCTCCTCGCGCGCATCGCAGATCGGATCGCCCGCGCAGCATGTGTGGTACGCCGCGTCGAAGGGCGGGATCGACAGCCTGACGATCGGGCTGGCCAAGGAAGTGGCGGCGGAGGGCATCCGCGTGAACGGCGTGGCGCCCGGCCCGATCGTCACCGAGATCCATGCCGAGGGCCATCTGGACCGCATCGTCGACGCCCTGCCGATGAAGCGCATCGGCGAGCCGCAGGAGGTGGCGGATGCGGTGATGTACCTCGTCTCTGACCGCGCATCCTACGTCGCGGGGACGACGATCCTGGTGGCGGGGGCTCGGTAGGGGCCTGCCCACCGGCCATGAATGGTGTTCATATCGGCCGGGCACCTCCGCCGGCCGCCGCGGGGGCAGGGGCGGTGGGGTCGTCACCGCCGCCGAACAACCTGCGCACCACGCCGCGCAGCCAGACGCTGAAGGGATCGGCATGGTGGCGCCGGTGCCAATATTGGAACACGGGCACGCTGGGAAAGCCGAATGCGGTCTCCACCCGGCGGATCAGCCCGGCGGCGGACGGGCTGGCGATGAAGGCGCCGGGGACGATCGCCACCATGTCCGGATTGGCCGCCAGCAGCGCCGGGACCGCCATGGTGTAGGGCGTCACCACCCGCTCGCGCCGCGGCATCTCGCTCTCCACCAGTAGCGTGTCGACCGGCAGCTTGTCCGGCCGCACCGGGCGGATCACCACCTGGTCCAGCGCCGCGAAGGCCTCCGCCGACAGCGGCTCGGCAAAGCGCGCGGCGGTGCTGGCCGCCACCGCATAGCCCGCGTCAAACAGCCGCTGCTGCAGCACCTCGCCCGAAAAGGCGGCGGGGCCTGAGATGGCGAGATCGATCCAGCCCTCCTCCAGCCCCTTGATCAGGCTGTCGCCCGAGACCGGCGCCACCTTGATCCGGCATCGCGGCGCCGCCGCGCGCAGCTCCGCCGCCAGCGCGGGCAGGATCACCAGCTCGCCGTAATCGTGCAGGAACAGCGTGATGTCGCGATCGGCCAGCGAGGGATCGAAGCCGGTCCTGGTCAACAGCGTGTTGCGCAGCACCGCCACGATCTCCGCCACCGACCGGCCGATCTCCTCGGCGCGGCTGGTGGGCAGCATGCCCTGGCCGCTGCGCACGAACAGCGGATCGCCGAAGAAGCCGCGCAGGCGCTTCAGCGCATGGCTTGCGGCGCTCTGCGTCATGCCCAGGTGACCGGCCGCCCGCGTGATGCTGCCGAAGCGGATCATCGCGTCGAACACCACCAGCAGGTTCAGGTCCAGCCGCCGCAGCGTCTCATGCGAATCGCGGCGCGCCATCCATCCTCTCCCCGGTTCCGCTCGCCCGCAACGGGCATATTCATGAATCCCATTCATGTCCAACATGACCGGAGCACCCCTTCCGGCGCGGCGGAGGAGGCGGAATAACCGGGGCAGGAGAGATGCTGATGCATAACAAGTCGACTTCGAAGTTGACGTTCGACGGCGATTCCATCCTGGTCACCGGTGCATCGACCGGCATCGGCCGCGCCACCGCGGGGCTGCTGGCGGCGCGCGGCGCGCGGGTGTTCCTGGTCGCGCGGCGGCGCGAGGTGGTGGAGACGGCGGCGCGCGAGATCCGCGAGGCCGGCGGCATCGCCGAATGCCTGGCCGCCGACATATCCGACCGCGACCAGCTCGACGCCGCGATCGACGCGGCGGAGGCGGCGTTCGGCCCGCTATACGGCCTGTTCGCCAACGCCGGATCGGGCGGGCGCTTCGCCGCCGCCGGAGACTATGACGACGCCGAGTTCGACGCGGTGCTCCGCACCAACCTGACCAGCCCCTTCTGGGCGGTGAAGCGCGTGCTGCCCGGCATGATGGCGCGCGGGCGCGGCACGCTGCTCTTCACTGGCAGCCTGGCGAGCGCGCGGGGCATGGCCAACAACGCCGCCTATGTCGCATCGAAGCACGGCCTGCTGGGGCTGGCGCGCGCGATCGCGATCGAGGCGGCGCCCGCAAACGTCCGCTCCAACTGCCTGATCCCCGGCTTCATCGAGACGCCGATGATGGCCGCGATCGATCCCGCTGCGCTGGCCGGGCTGGCGCGATCGATCCCGCAGAAGCGGATGGGTAGCGCGGAGGAAGCGGGCGAGGTCGCCGCCTTCCTCCTTTCCGAAGCCGCCAGCCATGTGACCGGCCAGTCATGGTCGGTCGACGGCGGCGTGCTGGGCACGCTGGCCGTCGGCTGAGGCAGCCCCTCCCTTCACCCCCCACGAACCCCGGGATCGCGATCCCGCCAACGCAGGAAGCAGGACATGGACGAGATCGAAGCGCTGAAGCAGCAGAACGCCGAGCTGGCCGACCGGCTGGGCCGGCTGGAGGACATCACCGACATCCGCCGGATCCAGTTCTCCTACGGCTATTACATCGATTACTGCCATTATGAGGATGTGGTGAACCTGTTCGCCGAGGATGCGGAGGTCATCTTCCTCTCCGGCGTGTACAAGGGGCACGCGGGCATCCGCCGCCTGTACATCGACTGGATCCAGCAGCTCTTCAACCAGGGCCGCGAGGGCGCCGACGACGGATTCCTGTTCGACCACATCCAGATGCAGGACGTGATCACCATCGCCGACGACCGCAAGACCGCCAAGGGCCGCTTCCGCGGCGTGCTGCTCGGCGGATCGCACGACATCCGCAAGTTCCGGCCGGAAGGCGTGCCCCAGCAGTTCATGGAATCGGGCATCTACGAGAACGACTATGTCCGCGAGGACGGCGTGTGGAAGATCAAGCGGCTGGATTACATGCTGCAGTGGCAGGCCGATTACGAAACCGGCTGGGCCCACACCGACGCCCATCTGCGCCCGGCGCAGGTGCTGTATCCGGAAGACCCGCTTGGCCCCGACGTGCTGCTCGACACCAAGCGCGAGACCTGGCCGTACCGCCAGGACACGCCGGTGCATTACGCCCATCCGGTGATCGCGAAGAAGCTGGCGAAGCGCTGATCGGGTGAGGGCCGCGGCGGCGGGCGGCGCGGCGCCCGCCGCCGTGGGTTGTGTGCCAGTATCGTTTATCCCGTTCCCGCGTCCTTCGGATTCCGGAGGTGTCTCATTGGTTCACGCAGAGGCGCGGCGGTAACGTCCTCGGAAGAATGGCCCCTCGCAATATTCCATGCGGCGTGGTTCTCTATCTTCGATCCACAACCCTCGAGAATAGGTTTGCTAGCGGTCATAACCGTTGGCATCCTCCGTCCTGTTATCAGGACCAGCATGAAAATGAGACAGTCAGAGCGCCGAAATTTGCAGTCGAATTCAAATGAAGATCATTATTTCTATTTTTCTGAATTCGTTTGTTTTTTAGGAAAATCAGTACGTTGGTTGATGATCTTGATTTTGATCGTGGTTGCGCCTCCGATACGGGCGCAATCCCGGGGCGATGAAATTTACGGGCAGGTTGGGCCTTGGCTAATTGCTGAGTCGAATGACGGATGCTTCGCCACTGCGTCTTTCGTCGGTGGTACTGATCTTACCTTCACCTACCGAGCCTACGATTCAACCTCCATGTTGATCATTTCGAACGAGCTGTTCGCTTCGGTGGAATCTGGGACGATCTATCCGATAGAGATATTATTCCACACACGGGGGCGGACAGACGACGGCTGGGGCTCGAAGGATTTTCTGGGGGTTTCCGGTCGCGCAGTGGGCATCACATTGGATGCTGAAGTGCTCGACGATATCGCGGCGGCGGACGGTATTTCATTTCTATATCGCGGGAGAAGGGTTGAAAAGCTGAGCTTGAAGGGTAGCTCGAAGGCCGTGTTCTTGCTGGTTAAGTGCGGCGGGAATTTTGCGCGCAAGCATCCGCGGGACCCGTTCGCGGATCCGGACGTGCCGCCGCGCACGTCCGTGGGAGCAAGCCCGGCGTCGCCGCGCGGAATGGTTGGCTCGTGGGTTACGAATGACGACTACCCGCCCGGTGCGAGGCGCGCGGGGCAGCAAGGCGTTACGAGCTTCAGGATCGACATCGATGTTTCCGGATCGCCTGTCGCTTGCACGATCACGCAGTCAAGTGGTCATTCGGTTCTGGACAACGCGACATGCTCACTCCTGATGCGACGAGCTCGCTTCAACCCAGCGAAGAATGCGCAGGGGAAGCCAGTCCCCGGTGCATTCGAGAGCCGATTTCGATGGTCCCTCGAATCCGCAGACGGGAACATCGGCTCCGCGCAGCCATGAGCCCGTCACTGGATTGTCTTGCCGAACCCGCCTCCGTCGAAACGCGGGCTGCAAAGGCGCCCCCGCCGCGGCATTGCGGGTTTTTCCGGCCGCAGCTTGCCTAACGTGGCTGCCCCGAGAGCAATCTGGCGATGATCGACGACGAGGTGCGGAGAATCTGCATTCTGCAACGAGGTGCTGCCGCTGGAGCAATCGCTGATGGCGTTCATTCGGGGGCGACGGCTGGAAATATGCTAGGAGCGTGCGCGGTGCCGCGTGGTGCTCTTGGCAAGCACTCGCGCAAGCGATTCTAATGATGTGGAAAATTGGTCGGGGCGACAGGATTCGAACCTGCGACCCCCACACCCCCAGTGTGATGCGCTACCAGGCTGCGCTACGCCCCGACCGAGGGACGCGCATCTAGGCGGGTGTGCGGCGGGATGCAAGGGCGGATGCGGCGGCCGGCGCAGGGCCGCTGGGGACGGCGCGGCAAATCTTCAAGAGTTGCGCGGCCGATGTGCGCGTGATAGCGCGCGCCCCTTGTACGGAGGCGGATAATCCCGCCCCGGGAACCAGGCCCCAGGGAACCTATGTTCATCACCCCAGCTTATGCCCAGACCGCAGGCGCGGCCGCCGATAGCGGCGGTACGATTCAGACCGTCCTGTTCTTCGGCCAGTTCGCGCTGCTCTTCGTCGCCTTCTATTTCCTGCTGATCCGTCCGCAGCAGAAGCGGCAGAAGGAGCATCAGGCCACGATCAACGCTGTGAAGAAGGGCGACCAGGTCGTCACCGCCGGCGGCCTGATCGGCAAGGTCACCAAGGTTGACGAGGCCGAGGTGGAGATCGAACTGGGGACCAATGTGAAGGTCCGCGCGGTCAAGTCCACGCTCGCCGAAGTCCGGCCCGCGGGCGGCGCCAAGCCAGCGAACGACTGATGCTCGAGTTTCCGCGCTGGAAGGTGTGGGCGGTTATCGTGACGATCGTCGTCACGACGCTGCTCGCCGTGCCCAGCTTCCTTCCGGCCAGCGCGCTGAGCGGCCTGCCCGGCTGGATGCGCCCCACGATCAGCCTGGGCCTGGACCTGGCGGGCGGCAGCTATCTGCTGCTGGAGGCCGACACCAAGGACGTCGCCGCCGCCAAGCTGGACCAGATGCGCGAGAATGTGCGCAACGAGACGCGGCGCGAGAAGATCCAGATCAGCCCGATCTCCACCGAGAACGGCAAGCTGCGCTTCATGGTGGCGGACGCTTCGAAGGTGGACCTGGTCCGCGAGCGGCTGAACCCCTACACCACCGGCGCCGGGATGAGCGGCCAGCGCACCTGGAACATCGAGGTGGTGAACAGCCAGGAATTCGTGCTGACCCCCACCAAGCAGGGTCTGAACGAGGCGATCGACACCGCGATGGGCGACGCCCGCGAAGTGGTGGAGCGCCGCATCAACGCGATGGGCACGCGCGAGCCGACGATCGTGCGCCAGGGCACCAACCGCATCGTGGTCCAGGTGCCGGGCCTGCAGGATCCGGAAGGGCTGAAGCGCCAGTTGGGCCAGACCGCCAAGCTGGAGTTCAAGCTGGTCAACACCGCCGCCAGCGACAAGGAGCTGGAATCCGGCCTGGTCGCGCCGACCGCGAACGGCGAGCGCAGCGAGGTGCTGAGCTATCCCGGCGATCCCGCGGGCCGCGGCAAGATCGCGGTGTTCAGCAACGCGCTGATCACCGGCGACATGGTGGTCAACGCCATCCAGGACTATGACCAGCAGAACGGCCGCCCGATCGTGACGCTGACGCTGGACGGCGCGGGCAGCAAGCGCTTCGCCAAGGTGACGACCGAGAACGTCAACCGGCCGTTCGCGATCATCGTCGACGGCGTGGTGATCTCCGCGCCGAACATCCAGGAGCCGATCATCGGCGGCCAGGCGCGCATCTCCGGCGGCTTCACCGTGGAGAGCGCGAACGAGCTGGCGATCTCGCTGCGTTCGGGCAAGCTGCCCGTGGCGCTGAAGGTGGTTCAGGAAAGCACGGTTTCGCCCGAACTGGGCCGCGATTCGATCGAGAAGGGCGTGCTGGCCGGCGTGCTGGGCACGGCGGCGCTGATCTTCTTCATGCTGATCACCTATATGCGCTTCGGCGTCTATACGACGCTGGCGCTGCTGGTGAACGCGGTGATGATCATCGGCATCATGGCGGTGTTCAACGCCACGCTGACGCTGCCCGGTATCGCCGGCTTCGTGCTGACGATCGGTGCGGCGGTGGACGCCAACGTGCTGATCAACGAGCGCATCCGCGAGGAGCAGCGCATCCGCAACCGCAACGCGCTCTCCTCGGTCGAGTTCGGCTATAAGGAAGCGAGCCGCGCGATCTTCGACGCGAACATCACCAACGTGATTTCCGCCGTGATCATGTTCGCGTTCGGATCCGGCCCGATCCGCGGCTTCGCGATCGTGCTTGCGATCGGCATCGTCACCTCGGTCTTCACCGGCGTCACCTTCACCCGTCTGCTCGTCGCGGACTGGCTGAAGCGCAACCGGCCGAAGTCGATCAACATCTGAGGAATTGCCGGTCATGCGCCCCCTCAAGCTTGTCCCGGACAACACGAACTTCCCGTTCCTGCGCTATCGCTTCTGGGCGATGGCGTTCAGCCTGGCGCTGATCCTCGGCAGCCTGACGCTGTGCTTCATCAACGGGTTCAACCTGGGCATCGATTTCGTCGGCGGCCAGAATGTGCGCGTCACCTTTGCCCAGCCGGTGCAGCTCGATCAGTTGCGTTCGAAGCTCGACGCGCTGGGCGTGGGCGAGGCGACGATCCAGCAATATGGCAAGCCGACCGAGATCGGCATCCGCGCGCCCCTGCCCGAAGGCGACGCGGCCGCGGCCGATCGCGCCGCGGCGGCGATGCGCGCCATGATCGAGAAGAACTATCCCGGCGCGCATGTGGGCGGCGTGGAAAGCGTGTCGGGCAAGGTTTCGAACGAACTGTTCCGCACCGGCATGATCTCGCTGATCCTCGCGATGCTGGGCATCACGCTCTACATCTGGGTGCGGTTCGAATGGCATTTCGCGGTGGGCGCGCTGTTCGCGCTGTTCCACGACGTGGTGCTGACGCTGGGCTTCTTCGCGGTGACGCAGTTGGAGTTCGACCTCAACATCGTCGCCGCGATCCTGACGATCATCGGCTATTCGCTGAACGATACGATCGTCGTCTATGACCGTATCCGCGAGAATCTGCGCAAATACCGCAAGATGGCGATCCCCGAGCTGCTCGACCTGAGCGTGAACGAGACGCTGTCGCGCACCGTGGTGACCAGCCTTTCGCTGGGCATCGTGCTCACCATCCTGCTGGTGCTGGGACCGGACGTGATCTTCGGCTTCACCGCGGCGATGCTGCTGGGCATCGTGATCGGCACCTTCTCGTCGATCTATGTCGCCGCCGCGATCCTGCTGTGGCTGCGGCTGAAGCCCGACAGCTTCGTGCCGAAGGAAGTGACCTCGCCGATCGCCGGGGCCGAGCGCATGGGGCCGCGCGACGAGGGCTGACGCCCGGCGCGCGCCCTTATCGGGCGGGTACCGGCGTTGCGCAACGGGGCGGGCTTTGATCCGTTCGCCCTGGGCTATCCCGGCTTCGCTTTTTTTCACGCGAAGGCGCGAAGGCGCGGAGATCTAGAGAGAATTGGGTTCGCGTAGAGGCTCGGCGGGCGCTGGGATGCGTCGCCCGATCGCGCCGAAGGCGCTTATTCGGCGGTCTGCGCGCGCGGCGGCGCTGGGAATGGAGGGCCGCTGTCGCAGCAGGCCCCTCTTCGCGCCGTCGCGTGATTCAAACAGGGGCGGTCCAACGCCGCCGCGCGGGCACCGCCGCCCCGCCTCTATGGAAGGCTGCGTTCCATCCGACAGAGAACGCGACCGGGATTCGAGACGCGATGCTGTAGCCAGCGCCGCCGCCGCACCACCGTTGCCGGTTCCCCAAGGCGCCCCCGTGCTGAGAGGCGATCAGCTTCCCGGCTTGGCCGCCGGGCGGCGCCGCGGCCGCTTGGGCGGGACGGCGGAAGGCTTGGCGGCGGCGGGCTTCGCGGCCGAGGGCGCCTTGCGCGTCGGCGCCTTCTTGACCGGTGCGGCGGGGACCAGCGCATCGGCGGAGGCCGATGGCGCGGGGGCCGCGGCCGGCTTCGCCGCAGGGGCCTTGCGCGTGGCGGCCTTCTTCAGCGGGGCGGCGGCCTTGGGCTTTGCCGCCTTCGCAGCGGGAGCCGGGGCGGGCGCGGGAACCAGGGGCGCCGGCGGCTCGGCCGGTGCCGCATCGGCGGGCGCGGGCGGTGCCTTGGCCTTTGGCGCCTTGCGCGTCGGCGCGGTCTTCAGCGGCTCGGCGGGCTTGGGCGCGTCGGCGGGGGCGGTATCGGCGGCGGGACCGGCCTTGCCGTCGCGCACCTTCGCCGCGAGCGCGACCAGCCCGGCGGCGACGATATCGGCCACCAGCGGATGCTTGGCCAGCTTGGCGATGGCATGGCCCTGATCGCGCAGCGCCTTGGGGATCTTCACCCCGGCGAGCTTCTTGGGCAGGCGCAGCAGCTTGCGTTCGCTCTTCTTGGCCATCGGCGGTCTCCGTGATCGGGCGTGCAGCGTCTCAGCAAGCGTGCCGGCTTGTCAACTGCGCACCGGATCAGGAGTCGCGGCGCCGCGGCTCGGGGATGAAGATGATCTCGAGCAGATCGGGCTCTTCCTCGCGCAGACGCGGAGCCGCGCGGCGCGGCTTGGGGCGCTGGGGCGGGCGGCGGGTGCCATTCTGGTCATGGGATGCATTGGTGGGGGTAAGGCGCATCGGCCTGCTCCTTCGTTTCGCCCCTGTCAGGGAAGGAACGGGCGAAAGCGGCGGCCGGTTCCCGCGCGGTCAGGCGGCCGCAGCCACCGGACCTGCGGCGACGAGCCCCGAATACCAGGCGTGGATGCGGGCGCTGTTCGCTTCCCAGGTGAAGGGCTCGGCCAGCGCGCGGACATCGGCCGGGGCGGGCGGACTGGCGAGCGTGGCGGCGATCGCATCGGCAAAGGCCTCCGGCGTGCGCGCGACGATGCGGCCGCCGGCGGGCGCGGTGAGCAACTGGCGCGCCCCGCCGACATCGGGCACCACCACCGGGGTGCCGCAGGCCAGCGCCTCCATCCACACATTGGCCAGGCCTTCGCTTTCGGAACCCAGCGCCATCACATCGGCGGCGCCCAGCAGCTCCGGCATCGCCTCGCCGGGCACCGCGCCCAGCAGCCGCACGCGATCGCCCACGCCCAGCCGGTCGATCCGCGCCTGGAGCCGCCCCTGTTCCGGCCCGGTGCCCGCGATCAGCAGCGATACGCCCGGCAGGCGCGCGACGGCGTCGATCGCGATATCGTGGCGCTTGCGCGGAATCAGCGCGCCGACCGAGGCGACCAGCGGGCCGGCGACGCCCAGCGCGCGCCTGGCCGCGGCCCGGTCGCGCGGGGCGAAGCGCGAAAGGTCTACGCCTGTGGTGTTCTGGCGGATGCGATCGCCGGGCATGCCGAGCGCGATCATCTCGTCGCGCAGCGCATCGGAGACGGCCAGCATGCCACTGGCACGGCGCGACGCGGCGACGATCTGCGCGCCCGTGGCGGGCTGGTGCGCCCAGTGCGAGATATCCGCCCCGCGCGCGGTGAAGGAACAGGGCACGCCGAAACGCTCCGCCAGCGCCACCACGGCCGGGCCGTCCGGATAGGAGAATTCGCCCACAAGGATGTCGAAGCGATAGCTGCGGCGGATCGCGGCGATCACCGGTTCGGCGGCGCGCGCCACCATGCGCGCGTGGAACCGTCCGCCGGTGCCGGGGAGGTTGAGGAAGCGCGGGCGATGCACCTCGATCCCCTTCCAACGCTCGCGATCGGGCAGCCCGGCCAGCGCGCGATAGCGCGGGTGGCGCGACAGCGGCCAGGGCGGGATGCCGACGGGCGCGACGACGCGGATCTCCACATCGCCGCGCCGCGCGAGCGACAGCGTCTGCCGTTCGACGAAGATGCCGAAATTGGGCCGCGACGCATCGGGGAACAGCGTCGCCAGGGTCAGCACGCGCAGCATGCTCCCGGCCTTAGCGCGGCCGGGTTAACATGCTGCTTGCGGCCGGCGGCGCCGGGTTAGCGGCAATAGCGCTTGCGGCTGCTGTTGCGATCGATGTCGCGGCCGATCAGCGCGCCGGCGGCGGCGCCGATCAGCGTGCCGGTGGTGCGTTCGCCATGGGTGTCCACGCTGCGGCCGATCAACGCGCCCGCCGCGGCGCCGACCACCAGCCCGGTGGTGCCGTTGGGCTTGCGGCAATACATCCGGCCGTCGCGCCCGCGCCATTCGCGATAGGCATAGCGTTTCTTGTGATAACGACGATCCTGGCTGTCCTTCGCCGCCGCCGCCTTGGCTTGCGCCGGGGCGGCGGGGATGGTGAATCCCGCCGGAATCGCGAGCGAGGCCGCGCCGAGCGCGAGCATGATGGTACGCATGGTTCTACTCCCTTTACGGGGCCGGTCGGTGCCGGCCTGGGCGCGCAATCAACGTCCCGGCGGCCGTGCGGTTGCATCCGCCCCCGCTTCGGGCGAGGGAGGCGGGGAAGGGGAACGGGCGGATGGACGATCAGGCGCGCGCGATCATCGACAGGCTGGGGCTGAAGCCGCACCCGGAGGGCGGCTGGTATCGCGAGACCTGGCGCGCGGACGGCGCGGAGGGCACGCGCGCGGCGGGGACGGCGATCTATTTCCTGCTCATGGCGGGCGAACGATCGCACTGGCACCGGGTGGACGCCGACGAGATCTGGCTGTGGCACGCCGGCAGCCCGCTGGCGCTGATGATCGAGCAGGCGGACGGCGCGATCGCGGAGTTGCGCCTGGGCGGCGATGTGCTAGGGGGCTGCGCGCCGCAGGGAATCGTGCCCGCCGGCCGCTGGCAGGCGACCGAGGCGCGCGAGGGCTGGGGGCTGGTGAGCTGCACCGTGGTACCCGGATTCGACTTCGCCGGGTTCGAGCTGGCGCCGCCGGGATGGGCTCCGCCGGGGGTGGAATAGAGTGTGTTCCGTCCAGGCGGGCCGGGGCCGAAGCTGCCAAGGGCGAACAAGCTCAAGGCCCGGATTATCCCCGTTATCCACGTTATTAACAGGCCGAAGCGGCCATTTTCCCGCTTCCGCACCCCGCGATTCAGTGACAGTCTCTGACTTGTAGAGAGGCGATGGCGCCCAGGGAAACCGGGGTAAATCAAGGCTCTACAACGGACCGGCGACGGGCAGGTGCCTTCGGGAAACCGCTAGTTGCAGGGACGGGGATGTTCCGGCGGACCGGAGCGGAAGGCGGCGCGCAAGCGACACCGGAAGCTCCCGCGGAAGGGACCCGAAAGGGAACCGGACGTGCCTGCGGAAAGCCTCGCAAGGGGCTGGAGGCACCGGGGTGGAGGAAACCGCGAAAGCGGGGACCAAGGCCGCGGGATCGCCCGGATCGCGCAAGCGGTGCGGGAGGATCGGGGACCAGCGATCGTTCGGATTGCGCAAGCGATGCGGAAGGATCGGACAACTGGGAGCAGGACATCCGGCAAGGCTTCGCGCCTGCCCCCGGGCAGACGTGGAGCGGGTCGCCGAGGCCGGCAACCGAAACTCCTTCGGGGGTGGAAAACGGCCGGCCTCGACGACCGACGCCAAGCCCGCATGCCCTTGCCGGCGCGGGATGGGCTGCCGCCGAAGCTGACCGCTACACCCGTCCGGGCATGCGGCCGAAACCGGCGACATGGGGGCTGGCAGCAATGCCGGCCCCCTTTTGCTGTGCCCGCGCCGCCGCACGCGCCCGCCCCTTGCGCGCCCCCGCCTTCCGCGCCAGTCAATGCGCGCCGCCATCTGGCGCGGCGATGCGGAGAGATGCGCGATGGTGGGCCGGCTGTTCGAACGATTCGCCCAGGCGGTGGCGGGCTGGGCCGGGCGTCCGCCGGCCTTCGTCCTCGCCTTCATGGTGATCGTGGTCTGGGGGATCACGGGGCCGCTGTTCGCCTTTTCCGACACCTGGCAGTTGGTGATCAACACCGGCACCACCATCGTCACCTTCCTGATGGTGTTCCTGATCCAGAATGCTCAGAACCGCGACGCATCGGCGATCCAGGCCAAGCTGGACGAGATCATCCGCGCGCTGGACAACGGGCGCAACGAGTTCATCGGCATCGAGCATCTTACCGAGCGCGAGCTGATGGCAATCCGCGAGACGCTGGAGCGCGAATGCGGGCAGGATGAGCCCGCGCGCCACCTGGGCATCGAGCGGCTGCTGGGCCGGCGCTGACGGAGCGGGGGCGATGAGCGCGTTCGAATTCACCTTCTCGCTGTTCGGCCTGTTGCTGGGGTTCAGCCTGGTCGAGGTGATGTCCGGGCTGGTGCGCACGCTGAAGCTGCGCGGGGCGGTGCGCATCGGCTGGGTCACGCCGTTGCTGGGCCTGTTCGTGATGGTGGACCTGGTGTCGTTCTGGAGCGCGGCGTGGCAGATACGCGATCTGGTGCCCGCCAATTTCGGGGTGCTGCTGCTGGGGCTGGCGATTACCGGCGTCTATTATTTCGCCGCGTCGATGGTGTTTCCGGACGATCCGGCCGACTGGCCCGATTTCGATTTATGGGCCGAACGGTACAAGCGGCGGGCGCTGGGGGGCGTTTTCGCCGCGAACCTGATGGCGACCGTGGCGATGTTCTCGCAACTGCCGCCCGCCATGCTGACCCCGGCGGCGCTGGGGATGCACGGCGGGCTGCTGGCGGTGATGGCCGCGGCCGCGGTGGTGAAGCCGCACTGGGCTACGGGGCTGCTGCTCGGCGCGATCCTGGCCTTCTACTTCCTCTTCTCAGTGCTGCAGATCCTCGGCTGAGAACGGGCGCTATTCGCAGCGCGCGTTGCCGCGATCGACCTCGGCACCCACGGCCGCGCCGACGCCCGCGCCCAGCAGCGTTCCCAGAGTCTCCGATCCGCCCGGCGCGATGATGTTGCCCAGCACGCCGCCAGCGATCGCGCCGACCACCAGCCCGGTGGTGCCATCCGGCCGGCGGCAGTAATAGCGACCGTCCTGCCCGCGATAGACACGGTCGGAACGGCTCATCCGGTGCGGGCGATAGCGCCGGTCGCTGCGGTAATAACGATCGGCGTAATAGCCGCCGTAGCTGGGATCCGGGCGGTTCCAGTCATAATCGCGGTAGCCCGAATAGCCCGCGCCATAGCCATAGCCGGTATCGGTGCATCCGGTGGCGAGCGCGGCCGTGGCCAGCAATCCCAGGGTGATTGCGCGCATGTCCATCTCCTTTCTTCCCCGCGGGGAAGGGAATGCACGGGCGGCGCAAAAGGTTTCGCGGGGGCGCGGCAGGCGTGACGGCTGTCACGCGGATCTGGGCTCCTCCACCGCTAGACCCGGCCGGCAATTGCGTGCGCCGGGCCGACGCGGGCGCTGAACCCCGGCGAGACGATCCAGCCGGGCACCAACGCACCCTATGTCACGCTGAAGGCGTGCGTGAAGCAGTGACCGGCCGCCGGCCCGCGGGAAGATGCTCCCCCCCGCGGGCCGGCATGGCGCCTATTGCGGCCGGGTGAATCACCCGGCTGCCCGGAAATCGCGGCAGACGGGGAAAATCGCGCGGCGATCCGGTGCGACCGGATCGAAAGCCGTTCGATCCGCGCTCAATCGAGCCCCAGCGCCGCGCGGGTGCGGGGATCGCGCGCCGATTCGGCGCCCAGCGAATCGTGCCGATCCGCCCGCCCGCGTTCGCCGCGCGGCAGGACGAACACCACGAAGCGCTGGCCCGGCCGCGCCCCGATCGCATCGCCGCCGCCATAGAAGCCGCAACTCGTGAGCCCTTCCTGCGCCACCAGGAAGCGGCCGGGAGGGATCTTGCCCTTCAGCCGGCGTACTGGGCGCATCTCCACCGCCGAAACCTCCAGCCCGTTGCGCTTGCGGCGCAGGTCGCCCTTGGTCACCGTGGCGAGCACGACGGCGCGCGCCTCCGCCCACAGGCCGCTGTCGCGCGCGAGCATCCACGCCTCCGCCGCGCGGTGCCGCTCCGCCTCCTGGGCCTGGAGCATCGCGGCATAGCGCGCCTGATAGGCGGCGTCGCTCTCGCCGATTTCGCGCGCGGGCGGCGGCGGCGGCGGCGCGGGCGGGGGACAGGCATGCGCGGGGGCGGCCACGGCCAGCGCGGCTGCGGCGGCCAGCGGCACGACATGGGGCAAACGGGGCATCGGCGCGATCCTCGCCATGGGTTGGACGGCGCCGATCCTAGCGCGGATCGGGCGGCTTTCCAGCCCGCGATGCCCCTTCGGCACGGCCTCAGCCGCCGGGAGGGGCGAAGATCACGCCTTCCAGATGCGGCTTCAGGTGGCGGCCGGGGCAGGCGGTGGCCTTCACATCCGAATGGAACCAGACCGCGCGGCCCGCCGGGTGGCGGCTGTCGAGCAGCTCCATCGGCGCGGGGGCCGCATAGCCGGGATGGGCGCATTCGTGGCGCAGCCAGCCCAGGAAGCGCGACAGCGCCGGCATGCGCCGCGCGATCGCGTCGGGCGCGGGCGGCCGGTTCTCGAAATCGCCCGCGAAGGCGATGCCGATCGCCGCGCTGTTATGCCCCACGGTATGCGCGCCCGAACGGTCCTCGCCCCGGCCCTCGCAGATATAGAGCCCGTCGTTCGGCGCGGCCAGGAAGGCGACGAAGCTGTACGGCACGTCCAGGCCCAGATCGGGGCGGCAGCGCTGGAGCGTGCGCATCGCCGCGAAGATGCCCGCCTCCGTCTCCCACAGCGCGGGGGTGGCGTCGCGCTCGCCCAGGGTGGAGTGATGCACGAACACATGCGTGCGCGCCGTCCGGGGCACGGGCGCCCCCAGCCGGGGAAGCCGCGGATCGGCGCCCCATGCCGCGCGCGCGCAGAAACGCAGCCCGGGGGCGATATCGAACATTGCCATGATCGTCCTGTCCTTTCGCTTGGTGCAGCGGGGCGGACAGGCCAGCTATGCCAGCCGGGGGTCTGTAGGACAGCGGTTTTTCGCGGACCCTATTCGTCGCGCGGGCGCTGATCGGTGAGGCGCTGGAGGCGGGGGCGGAGCATCACCATCCGCCACAGCTTGTCATAGGCGATGTTGCGGCGGCGCTCCTCGGCGCGTTCGACGCGCTGGGCGCTGCGCCGCGCCTCCACCCGCATGCGCACGGCGAACACCACGCCCGCGAGCACGGCCGCGACCAGGACATAGGGCCACAGCCCGAGCAGCTTCTGCGAATCCATCAACCTTCCCCCGCCGCCCGATTGCTGCGGCGCGCGCGAATTCGCAAGTGCGAACAGGGCGGGGACTGCCCATCGCGGTGGAATGGGGGGATGGGCGGGAAGCTGGGGCGGGCGGAAGCCGTCCCGTGGAATATGGGAGGACCGCTGGCGGCTCCGCTATTGGTTGTCGAGCGGCCAGCGACCGTGCCGCGCCCGGTCACCCAGCGCGATGAGTTCGTCATTGGGGCTGCTGGAGCGGGCGAGTCCACGTTCGGCTCCGGCTTCGCCAGCCGGTTCCTGCCACGGCTGTTCGTGCAACGGTTCCTCGCGCTCGCCGTAAACCTGGCCGCGGACGCGCTTCATGCGGCGCCACATCAGAGGCATCGCGATAAACGGGAACGCCACCGCGAAGATCAGAAAAAGCACCTGAAATGCCTGGCTCATGCCGTCCCCCCGGATTTTACATGACTTGCGGGCGGCCATTGTTGGGCGCGGTAATATTGGTGGCAAGGGCCGGAATTGCTGTGCGCTATGCGGCCTTGCATGGCTGTTATTGATTCACACCGGTGTGACTGAACACCTCACCCCAACAACGGCCGCAGATACCGCCCCGTGAAGCTCCGTTCCTCCTTCACCACATCTTCGGGCGTGCCCGCGGCGACGATCTCGCCGCCCTTCACGCCGCCTTCGGGGCCGAGGTCGATGATCCAGTCGGCGGTCTTGATGACGTCGAGGTTGTGTTCGATCACCACCACCGTGTTGCCCTGGTCCACCAGCGCGTGGAGTACCTCCAGCAGCTTGCGGACGTCCTCGAAATGGAGGCCGGTGGTGGGCTCGTCGAGGATGTAGAGCGTGTTGCCGGTGGCGCGGCGCGACAGTTCCTTGCTGAGCTTCACGCGCTGGGCCTCGCCGCCCGACAGCGTGGTGGCCTGTTGCCCGACCTTCACATAGCCCAGCCCCACCTCCGCCAGCATCGCCATGCGATCGCGGATCGGCGGCACGGCCTTGAAGAACTCCACCGCATCCTCGACCGTCATGTCGAGCACGTCGGCGATGGATTTGCCCTTGAACTTCACCTCCAGCGTCTCGCGGTTGTAGCGGGCGCCGTGGCACACGTCGCAGGTGACGTAGACATCGGGGAGGAAGTGCATCTCGATCTTGAGCACGCCGTCGCCCTGGCATGCCTCGCAGCGGCCGCCCTTGACGTTGAAGCTGAAGCGGCCGGGCTTGTATCCGCGCGCCTGCGCCTCGGGCAGGCCGGCGAACCAGTCGCGGATGTTGGTGAAGGCGCCGGTGTAGGTCGCGGGGTTGCTGCGCGGGGTGCGGCCGATCGGCGACTGATCGATGTCGATCACCTTGTCGAGCTGTTCCAGCCCGGTGATCCGGTCATGCTTGCCCGCCAGCACGCGCGCGCCGTTTAGCTGGCGCGCGGCGGCGGCATAGAGCGTGTCGATCGTCAGGCTGGACTTGCCCGATCCGGAGACGCCGGTGATGCAGGTGAAGGTGCCGAGCGGAATCTTCGCCGTCACGCCGCGCAGATTGTTGGCGGTGGCGTTTTCCACGGTGACGAACTTGCCCGTGCCCTTGCGCCGGACGAGGGGCAGGGGAACGCGGCGCGTGCCGTTCAGATAGTCGGCGGTGATGCTGCCCTCGCTCGACAGCACCTGTTCCAGCGTGCCCTGCGCCACCACCTGGCCGCCGTGGACGCCCGCGCCCGGCCCCATGTCGATGATATGGTCGGCGGTGCGGATCGCGTCCTCGTCATGCTCCACCACCAGCACGGTGTTGCCCAGATCGCGCAGCCGCCGGAGCGTGGCGAGCAGCATGTCGTTGTCGCGCTGGTGCAGGCCGATCGAGGGCTCGTCGAGGACGTAGAGCACGCCCGAAAGCCCGCTGCCGATCTGGCTGGCCAGGCGGATGCGCTGGCTCTCGCCGCCGGAAAGCGTGCCCGAGGTGCGATCGAGGTTGAGGTAATCGAGCCCGACGTTGTTGAGGAAGCCCAGCCGCTCGTCGATCTCCTTCAGGATCGCGCGGGCGATCTCCGCCTGCTGCGGGGTGAAGCTCTGCGGCAGCGTCTTGAACCAGGCGAGCGCGTCCACCACGGAAAGGCGGGTGGCGTGGCTGATGTCCTGCCCCGCCACCTTCACCGCCAGCGCCTCGGGCTTCAGCCGCGCGCCTTCGCAGGTCTCGCACGGGTGGCTTGCCTGATATTTGCCCAGCTCTTCGCGCATCCAGGCGCTCTCGGTCTGGAGCATGCGGCGGTTGAGGTTGCCGATCACGCCCTCGAACGGCTTGCGCACGTCGTAGGACTTCTTGCCGTCGACGAAGGTGAGCGTGACGGGCTTGCCGCCGGTGCCGTGGAGGATGATCAGCTTCACCTCGCCGGGCAGGTCCTTCCACGGCGTTTCCAGGCTGAATCCGAACTCGCGCGCCAGGCTGCCCAGCACCTGCATATAATAGGGGCTGGGCGGGTTGGACTTGGCCCAGGGGACCACGGCGCCCTTCTTGATGCTGAGATCATGGTTGGGGACGACGAGGTCCTCGTCGAACACCAGCCGCTCGCCAAGGCCGTCGCACGCCGGGCAGGCACCCTGGGGCGCGTTGAAGCTGAACAGCCGCGGCTCGATCTCCGGAATGGTGAAGCCGCTGACCGGGCAGGCGAATTTTTCGGAGAAGACGATGCGGTTGGGGGGGAGACCGGTGTTCTTCATGCCGCCCAAACTCCCCTCCCGCTTGCGGGAGGGGTCGGGGGAGGGCGTGTCGCCTTCCGCAACGAACGTCTGGGGGATCTCCCGGACAGCCCCTCCCGCAAGCGGGAGGGGAGCTAGATCGGCCACCGTCGTGTCCACCAGGTCGACATAGGCCAGCCCCTCGGCCAGCTTGAGCGCGGTCTCGAAGCTTTCGGCCAGCCGGGTGGCGATGTCCGGGCGGACGACCAGCCGGTCCACCACCACCTCGATATCGTGCTTGTACTTCTTGTCGAGCGCGGGGGCGTCCTCGATCAGATAGGTCTCGCCGTCGATGCGGACGCGCTGGAAGCCCGATTTCTGCCACTCGGCCAGCTCCTTGCGATACTCGCCCTTGCGGCCGCGCACGACGGGGGCGAGCAGCAGCAGGCGCGTGCCCTCCGGCAGCGCGAGCACGCGGTCCACCATCTGGCTCACCGTCTGCGCCGCGATCGGCAGGCCGGTGGCCGGGCTGTACGGCACTCCGACGCGCGCCCACAGCAGGCGCATGTAATCATAGATCTCGGTCACCGTCGCCACGGTGGAACGCGGGTTGCGGCTGGTGGTCTTCTGCTCGATCGAGATTGCGGGGCTCAGCCCCTCGATATGCTCGACGTCGGGCTTCTGCATCAGCTCCAGGAACTGGCGCGCATAGGCGGAGAGCGATTCGACGTAGCGGCGCTGCCCCTCCGCATAGATGGTGTCGAACGCCAGGCTGGATTTGCCCGATCCGGAAAGCCCCGTGATCACGGTCAGCGTGTCGCGCGGGATATCCACGTCCACGCCCTTCAGATTGTGCTCGCGCGCGCCGCGCACGGAAATGGTGGTGAGTGCCATGGGGCGTCGGGACCGTTCCAGTTATGTTCCGGTGGGTACAGAAGGCGGCGCATCAGGTCAACGCGCCCCGGGTCATTTGGGGGCTGCGGCGGCGGGCGGCAAGCGGATCGTCGCGCGGCGTGACGGCGGTCACGCGCGGGGGGGAGGGGGATCGCGCATCCTGTGCCGGATTTCGGGGCTCCAACAGCGATGGAGGAAGGAATGACGGGCAGCAGGATCGTGCGGAAAGCCGGCGCATTGGCCGGGGTGGTTGCGGCGGGATCGCTGCTTGCGGGGTGCCAGACGTTCAGCTTCGCGCCTCCGCCGGTGAATCTCAGCACGGCGGCGGTGGTTGAGAAGTGCCCCGGCGCGGCGAAGGCAGCGGTAGCGCTGGACGCGCGGACCATCGACGGCGCTGCCAGGCTGATCGACAATTTCGTGCTCGCCTATCGCTGCGCGCAGGTTCAGGCGACGGACGGACGGCGGATTTTCGAGGTTCCGTCGTTCCTCGCGCTGGCAACCGCCGCGATGGCGGGGCCGCTGGGCATCGGCGACAACAGCGCGACGATCATCGCGGGGGGCGCTGCGGTGGCCGGCGGTGCGAACCGGTATTTTGCACCCAAGGAGAAGGCCGGCATCCTCAACGCAGCGCTGGATGCGCTGCTGTGCATCAAGATGGAGTCGGTCGGCGCGCATTATTTCGATAGGACGGCGCAACTTCCCGGCGCTGATGGTGGCGGCGCGAAGGGGCTTTGGCGCGCGCTTGGAATCGATGCGCCCGCCAGCGTCTCGGTGCCCGCCGAGCGGCAGTATTTCGAGATGGTGCTGGCGGCGCTGCTCACGGTCGAGCGCGTGCTGGCCACCCGGCTGAGCGATTCGGGAAAATATGACGCCGCCGGGGTGACCGACGAGTTGAAGAAGCTGTTCAAGCAGGAGGAGGTTGCTGCGGGAGAAACACGGGCGGCGGGTGAGGAGGTGAAGAACGCCGGGAAGAACCTCGATGCCCAGCTCCTATCGAACCTCGACACCGATGCCGGGCGGGCCAAGGCCGCGCTGGCCCTTCAACTGCTTCAGCAGCGGGAGAAGCGCTTCGTCACCATCCAGCTCGATGAGCTGCAGGCGAAGCTCCAGCAGTGCGTGGTGCGCGCGAAGATGGCCTGACCCGCCGCGCCGAAGCCGGGCTTCACAACGGGATGGAGGACAAGATGCAGGACTATTGCAACAAGCTCTCCGCCGCGATGGGCGGATGGGGGCTGGAGCTGGTGTGGTGGTTCCTGGCCGCGGCGATCGCGATCGGCGTGGCGGGGGCGGTGATGGCGCTGGTCGAGAAGCTCGCCGCGCTGTGGGCGCCGGACGGCGGAGCCGGCGCGCACAAGGCGGTCCCGGTCAACATGCTGCTCGATTCGATCGGCAAGCTGATCGAGGCACTGACCAAGGCGCCGGTATGGATCGCGATGTTCGCGGCCGGGCTGGCGCTGCTGTGGGTGAGCGCCGACGCGGTCTCCACCGCCTGCACCCCGCCCGCGAAGCAGGACGGACAGGCGCCGAACAAGCCCGGCCCGAAGCAGGGCGAACCGCAGAAGGACCAGAAACAGCCCGAACAGCAGCCCGCCGGCAACGCCAGCGCGCCCGTGCAATAGCGCCGGCCGGGGCAGGGCGGCGGGCGCTGTCCCGGAATGTTGCTGCGGCATTTCCATCCGGTCTTCCCATCGCGCGGCGCGATGCTATCACGGCTGCGCAACAACCCTTGGAGCCCGCCTGATGAATCCCGCCCTGTTGATCGCGCCGATCGCTATCGTGGCCGCCGTGCAGGGCGTGACCGACGTCGGCGTGGGCAACCCGCTGCGCAAGACGCTGCTCGACGCGCTGCGCCCCACGATCCAGAAGGACCTGGGCCAGCCGGTGAAGTTCGTGGTGGATCAACTGCGCGCCAAGGGCGACTGGGCCTTCGCGATCGTCCATCCGCAGACCCCGGCGGGCAAGCCGATCGACTTCACCAAGACCCGCTATGCCGAGGAGATCCGCGAGGGCTTCTTCGACGGCGACACAACGATCGCGCTGCTGAAGCGCGAGAAGGGCAAGTGGAAGGTCAAGGCCTTCGTGATCGGGCCGACCGACGTGGCCTGGGAGCCGTGGCCCGGCGAATATGGCGCCCCGCGCGACCTGCTGATGCTGGACGGATACTGATCGGGGGCGAACGGGGCCGTTCGCGGCCGTTCCAGCCTGGCGCAAACCCGCTATAGTCAGCCGTGGTTCATCGCGGCAGGCCGATCCTGCGCGTGTTGCAAGCGTGAGAGGGCGGCATGGGGAAGGCCGGGATTTCGCCGCGGGTGCGGCTGTTGGCTACGGCGGGGATGCTGGGCGCGGCGCTGGCGCTCGCCGGCTGTACCTATGACAGCGGCTATGCGGTGCAGATCGCGCCGCCGCCGCCGCCCGTCTGGGCCGATATCACCGGCGCCGACGAATATGCCTGGATCGACCGGGCGATGGACATCTCCGAAACCGTGGGCGAGGCGCCGCCCGACTATGCCTTCTATTTCGCCGGCGCCGAGCCCTGGGCCTGGGAGCTGGACGACGGATCGCTGATGATCGTCGAGCAGCGCGGCGAGGGGCTCTACAGCTATTATTTCGATCCGGGCGCCGACGCGCCCTTCCTGGCGCGCGACCCGGGGCACAGCTACGCCTTCCTGGGTGCGCAGGTGGCGGTGGTGCATGGGCCGGACGGCGAGGTGCTGCCGCGCGCGATGGCGGATGCCTGGCTGGGCGACGCGATGACGGCGTACCAGCGCGGGCGACAGCTCCGCGAGGCATGGCGCCTGCGTGACCGGCCGCGCCCGGTGGAGGTCGCGATCTGGCTCGACTGGAACTGGTTCGCCTGGGACCTGTTCCAGACCTGGGAACAGGGTGCGCACCGGCACCAGGGCTGGCGCGACCATCGCGGACGCAAGGGCGATCGCGACCACCGCCGCCGCGACGGCGAACGCCACCGCCGCGAGGAACAGGCCGACCGTTTCCGCCGCTGGGGCGAGGGGCGCTGGCACGGCACCCCGCCGGGCCAGTTCCAGCCGCCGCCCCCGGGGTGGACGCCGCGCCCGCATCCCGGCGGCCAGCATCCGCACCCCGGCGCGGGGACAGGACAGCGGCCCGGGGCTCAGCCTCCGGCACCTCCGGGAAGCCGGCCTCCGGGCGCGCGGCCGGGCGGACCCGGCGGCGGGAATCCCGGCGCAGGGCCTGGTGCCGGACCTGGTGCCGGAGCCGGTGGACGTCCGCCACGGCCGCCGCAGGGCGGACAACCGCCCGCTCCCGGCACGGGTACGCCGCCCCCGCGTTTCGAGAACCCCCCGCCCGCCGATGCCGATACGCCGCCGGTGATGGTGCCCGCGCCGCCGCCGCGTCCTGCGCCCGCGCCCATGCCGGGCCGCCGGGTGCTGCGCCCGGTGGTGCCGGTGAACCCGGTTCCGGCGCCGCCCGTGCTCGTGCCGGTTCCGCAGCCTCTGCCGGTGCCGGTGCCGATGGTGGCGCCGCCACCGCCACCGCCACCGCCGCCACCTCCGCCTCCAGTCATGCGCGAGCGGCCGTTCAGCGACGCGCCCCGCCGCCCGCCGCTGAACCGTAGCGCTCCCGATCCGCAGGGCGCGCGCCCGGTGCGGCAGATGCCCGCGCCGCCTGCGCCACCCGCGTCGATGTGGTCGCCGCCGGCTCCTGCGGCTGTGGCACCCCCGGCCCCCGCGCGGTCTGCGCCGCCGCCGGTTCCGGTTCGATCGGCACCCTCGCCGGCCCCGGTACGGTCCGCGCCGCCACCGGCCCCGGTGTTCCGGGCGCCGCCGTCACCGCCGCCTGCGCCGGTATTCCGCCCGGCGCCGCCGCCCCCTCCGCCACCGCCTCCTCCGCCGCCGCCCGCCCGGCTTTCGAACGATTCGTCGATCGACGGCTGAGTGGCCCGCACGGGCGCTGGCGCAGCGGGGGATCGCCCCTATGTTCGACGGCATGGACGCTACCGCCGCAGACCCGAACGAACGCCCCCTGACCGCGGCCGAGCGCGCGCTGGCGGAGGGGGTGTTCGGCGGCGCGATCGATCTTGACCCGGTGCGCATCCGTCGGCGCAAATGGTGGTCGTTCCAGCCGCGCCGCATCGTGATGGCGCCGCGCGGGCATATCCATTTCCACCCGCAGGGGCCGGCCTATCGCGATTGCTTCGCCGCCGCGCCGCTCAGCGCCCAGGGGCTGCTGATCCACGAACTCGTGCATGTCTGGCAGCACCAGCGCGGGATCAATCTGGTGCTGCGACGGCACCCCTTCTGCAGCTACAGCTATGCGGTACGCCCGGGCTGGACGCTCGACCGCTACGGGATCGAGCAGCAGGCGGAGATCGTGCGCCACGTGTTCGTGATGCGGCAGGGCGCGCTGGTGCCTGGCGCGCCGCCGCTGGCGACGCTGGAGAGCATCCTGCCGTTCGGTACGGGTTGAGCGGTGCGGGAACGGCGCGGTGCCGGTCTTATCCGCCACGCGGTGCGGCGGCGGCGAAAGCCGGCCTCAGCCCGTCAGCCCTTCCTGCACCATATCGATCTCGCGCACGCCGCGCGCCAGGCGGGCGGCGTTGACCAGCTCGCGCAGCTTCTCGCGCCGGGCCTGGGCCTGGGATACGTCGCGGATCACCAGCGGCGCGTCGCGCGTCGTCTCGTCCGACGAGGTGATCGTGATCGTGCCGATGCCGGAAAGCTGGTTGATCAGCGTGAAATCGATCCGCACGTCCTTGATGCGGTAAAGCTCGATCTCGTCGATCGACTTCACGAAGATGCCCTTGTGCAGGATCAGCCGGTCCTGCGTCAGCTCATAGGTGACGGCCAGGTTGGCGATCCACTTCACCAGGAGGATGATCAGCCCGACGCCGACCAGGCACAGCAGCAGCGTTCCCCAGCCGAGCAGCGTGCCGAGCGCCCAGCCGAGCGTGGAGGAACGGAAACGGTCGATCGTCTGGGTCATGGGCGCGGTCCTTCCCCCTGGGTGGCGTTTGGGGGAGGATAGCGCCGTCGCGGCGGGCCGCAACTCACCGCGGGGTCCGGAATTCTACCGGATCAGCAAAACTGCCAGGATCGCGGCTATTCGGGCGCGGCGTCGCCCGCGGCCAGCGTGATCGCCTGGGTCTCCATCCGGCTGCCGTCGGCGAAAACCAGCGTCAGCGGCACCTTCGCGCCCGGCTGCACGCCGGGGGCGACGTCGTAGAGCATCACATGCTTGCCGCCGGGGGCCAGCTTCACCGTCTCTCCGGCGGGCACGTCGATCTGCTTCACCGGCGCCATCGTCATCATATGGCCGCCCGCGCCCGAGGAGGAGCCGTGATCGGCGGCCATGCTTTCGTGCAGCTCGGTGCGCGTGGCGAAGGGGGCGGAGACCGACAGCAGTGTCAGCGGCTTGTTTCCCGCGCGGATCGTGAGGAAGGCGGCGCCCGGATTTCCCTGCACCGCGGGCAGGCGGACCCATGCCTTTTCCACCGCCGGATCGGCCGGCTTCGCCGCCTGGCACCCGGCCACCATCACCAGCGCCGCGGCGCCCCAGAACATGCGCATCTTCACCAGCTCCCGATTCGGGAATTCCCGTAGAACCGCCCCCGTCTTGCGGCAAGAAGAAGCCCACCTATATCGCCTTGCGGAAAGCCCGCGTTGCCGCTTCAGGGGCGCGGGTGAAGTGTTGAAATTCGAATGACGGGGGCCGACGAGGACCATGGCTAAAGTAATCGGGATCGATCTGGGTACCACCAATAGCTGCGTCGCCGTGATGGAAGGCGGCAAGCCCAAGGTGATCGAGAATGCGGAAGGCGCGCGTACCACGCCCTCCATCGTCGCCTTCGCCAAGGATGGCGAGCGGCTGATCGGCCAGCCGGCCAAGCGCCAGGCGGTCACCAATCCGGACAACACGATCTTCGCGGTGAAGCGCCTCATCGGCCGCCGCTACGACGATCCCGTGACCAAGAAGGACACCGAGCTGGTGCCCTACAAGATCGCGCGCGGCCCCAATGGCGACGCCTGGGTGAACGCGGGCGGCGAGGATTACAGCCCCAGCCAGATCAGCGCCTTCATCCTTCAGAAGATGAAGGAAACCGCCGAAAGCTATCTGGGCGAGACCGTGACGCAGGCGGTGATCACCGTTCCCGCCTATTTCAACGACGCCCAGCGCCAGGCGACCAAGGACGCCGGCAAGATCGCGGGCCTCGACGTGCTGCGCATCATCAACGAGCCGACCGCGGCCGCGCTCGCCTATGGCCTGGAGAAGAACGACGGCAAGACGATCGCCGTCTATGACCTGGGCGGCGGCACCTTCGACATCTCCGTGCTGGAGATCGGCGACGGCGTGTTCGAGGTGAAGGCCACCAACGGCGACACCTTCCTGGGCGGCGAGGACTTCGATTCCAAGCTGGTCCAGTTCCTGGCCGACGAGTTCAAGAAGGTCGAGGGCATCGATCTGACCAAGGACAAGCTGGCGCTGCAGCGGCTGAAGGAAGCCGCCGAGAAGGCCAAGATCGAGCTTTCGTCGGCGCAGACCACCGAGGTCAACCTGCCCTTCATCACCGCCGACCAGAACGGGCCGAAGCATCTGGTGAAGACCATCAACCGCGCCGAGCTGGAGCGGCTGGTGGACGAGCTGATCCAGCGCACGCTGGAGCCGTGCCGCAAGGCGCTGGCCGATGCGGGCGTGAAGGCGGCGCAGATCGACGAGGTGGTGCTGGTGGGCGGCATGACCCGCATGCCCAAGGTGCGCCAGGTCGTGAAGGAATTCTTCGGCAAGGAGCCGCACACCGGCGTGAACCCCGATGAGGTGGTGGCGATCGGCGCGGCGATCCAGGCCGGCGTGCTCCAGGGCGACGTGAAGGACGTGCTGCTGCTCGACGTGACCCCGCTGTCGCTGGGCATCGAGACGCTGGGCGGCGTGTTCACCCGCATGATCGATCGCAACACCACGATCCCGACCAAGAAGTCGCAGGTCTATTCCACCGCCGACGACAACCAGCAGGCGGTCACGATCCGCGTGTTCCAGGGCGAGCGCGAGATGGCGGCGGACAACAAGCTGCTGGGCCAGTTCGATCTGGTCGGCATCCCGCCGGCGCCGCGCGGCGTGCCGCAGATCGAGGTGACGTTCGACATCGACGCGAACGGCATCGTCAACGTCAGCGCGCGCGACAAGGGCACCGGCAAGGAACAGCAGATCCGCATCCAGGCCTCGGGCGGGCTCAGCGAAGCCGACATCGACCAGATGGTGCGCGACGCGGAGAAGTTCGCCGAGGAGGACAAGAAGCGCCGCGAGGCGGCCGAGGCGCGCAACAACGCCGAAAGCCTGATCCACACCACCGAGCGCCAGCTTGCCGAAAACGGCGACAAGGTCGATCCTTCGCTCAAGTCGGAGATCGAGGCCGCCGTCGCCGAGGCGAAGGCCGCGGTGGAGACCGGCGACGCCACGGAGATGCAGGCCAAGTCGCAGAACCTTGCCCAGGTCGCGATGAAGCTGGGCCAGGCGATCTACGAGAAGCAGCAGCAGGCCGAGGCTTCCCCCTCCGCCGCTCCCGCCGGCCAGCAGGACGGCGAGGAAGTGGTCGACGCCGAGTTCTCCGAAGTGGACGAGAACAAGGGCTGATTTGGACTCCCTCCCCCTCCCCGCACGCGCGGGGAGGGGGCCGGGGAGAGGGGGCTGGTATGGAGTGGGCGATGGTTGCAGTTGTTGGCGCGGCGCCCCTCTTCCGATCCTCTCCCCTCAGGGGGAGAGGGCGTGAGGCATGACCACCGAAGTCGATTATTACGAGCTGCTGGGCTGTGCGCGGACCGCGGACGACGCGACGCTGAAGGCTGCCTATCGCAAGCTCGCGATGCAGTTTCACCCCGACAAGAACGGGGGCTGCAAGGACAGCGAGGCCAAGTTTAAGGCCGTCAGCGAAGCCTATGAGGTGCTGAAGGACCCGCAGAAGCGCGCGGCCTATGACCGGTTCGGCCATGCGGCCTTCAAGAACGGCGGCGGCGCCGGCCCGGGCGGCTTCGGCGGGGGCGGCGATTTCGGCGCGTTCAGCGATATCTTCGAAAGCGTGTTCGGCGAATTCATGGGCGGGCGCGGCGGCGGCCGCCAGCAGCGCCGCGGCGCCGACCTGCGCTATGACATGGAAATCACGCTGGAAGACGCCTTCCACGGCAAGCAGACCGAGATCACGGTGGACGTCTCCACCGCCTGCGACGCTTGCGAGGGATCGGGCGCGACCCCGGGCACCCAGGCCAAGAGCTGCGGCACCTGCAACGGCCATGGCAAGGTGCGCGCGCAGCAGGGCTTCTTCATGATCGAGCGCACCTGCCCCGCCTGCCACGGCGCGGGCGAGGTGATCAGCGATCCCTGCACCCGCTGCCGCGGCGACGGGCGGATCGAGAAGACCAAGACGCTGAGCATCAACGTGCCCCCCGGCGTGGACGACGGCACGCGCATCCGCCTGTCGGGCGAGGGCGAGGCGGGGCCGCGCGGCGCGCCGCCGGGCGACCTCTACATCTTCATCCATGTCGCCAAGCACGGCATCTTCGATCGCGAGGGCACCAACCTGCGCGCCCGCGCGCCGATCAGCTTCACCACCGCGGCGCTGGGCGGCGAAATCGACATCCCCGGGCTGGACGGCGAGCGCATCCCGATCCGCATTCCGGCCGGCACCCAATCGGGCCGCGAGATGCGCCACCGCGGCGCGGGCATGCCCGTGCTCCAGGGGCGCGGGCGCGGCGACCTGATCGTGCGCATCGACGTGGAGACGCCGACCAGGCTCTCCGCGCGCCAGAAGGAACTGCTCGAGGAATTCCGCAAGACCGAGACCGGCGACGAATGCCCGCAGAGCCAGGGGTTCTTCGCCAAGGTGAAGTCCGCGCTGGGGGGGTGAAGGCGCGCGCGGCGGGTGGTGCCGCCTGAACAGGACGGACTCTAAATCTGCCCCGTTCGTGCCGAGCTTGTCGAAGGGCGCCCTGCCGCTTGCGATACCCCCTTGGACGGCCGCCCTTCGATACGCTCAGGACGAACGGCCGGGGAGAGCGGCCCGGATCTGAGGCGCGATGCGATACGCCGGGCCGGCCCTATTTCCAGTCCAGCCCCGCCACGTCGAACTTCATCTGGACGCGCCCGGCCTCGTACATCTCGGCCTCCACGATCATGCGCTTCGCCTTCTTCAGCTCGGCGAGGAACGGCCTGGCGCGGACGATGAACACGATGTCGGAAGAGCCGCCGTCGGCATCGGCGCAGGCCCAGTTGCGGATCGCGCCGCCATCGAACTTCACGCTGATCGTGTCATCGTCCCACGACCGGCAGAGGAACTGGCCGTTCGCGGTGATGAAGATGTCGAAGCCGTATTTCGGGTCCTGGCGGATGTTCAGCACGGGCGCGCTCTCGCCATAGGGGAAGGGCAGGCGGATCGGCTCGGTCGCCTCCACCTGGGCGATGCGCTGGGTGCTGCCGCGCATCTCGTCCTTCTTCTCCGCATAGCGCCAGGCGGTCTGGGGTGCCGGTTCCGCCTCGGCGGCGGGCGCGGCGGCTTCGTTCGCGCCCTCCACGGCGTTGTCCGCGCCGGTGCCGCGCTGCTGCGCATCGTTGCCCGCGGGCGGAACGCAGGCGGCCAGCGCGAGACAAGTAAGGGTTAGCAGAAGCGGCTTCATCGATCCCTCCCCGAAAGACGAACGGGTGGCAACAGCCTGCATTCGCTGTACAAAAATCCGGTAAACCCGTGAAGTGCGGCGGTGCGCCGCGGCTTGTTCGTTACGTGAACGTAAGCTGTCAGCCGGGTTCAGGATCGTCTCAGGCCCGATTCGCTAGTTCGGCATCATCAACGGGGCCAACCAGACAAAACGGCACCGGCCAGATTCGAGGAGCAAAGACATGCGCAAGTTCATTCTGGGTCTCGCCGCCCTCACCGTCGCGGTTCCGGCGCTTCCGTCGGCCGCGCTTGCCCAGGGCCATGGCGGTTATGGCCACGGCGGCTATCAGCAGGAGTATCGCGGTGACTACCGTGGCGAGTATCGCGGTGACTATCGCGGCGAATACCGGGGCGACTATCGCGATCACCGCCGCGGCGGCGCGCGCTATGACCGCTATTACGATCGTCGCGGCTATTACAACGGCCCGTCGTGGCGCGGGCGTGACGGCCGCTATTACTGCACCCGCCGCGACGGCTCGACCGGGCTGGTCGTGGGTGCGGCAGCCGGCGCGCTGATCGGCGGCAGCATGGATCGCCGCGGCAACAACACGACCGGCCTGATCGTCGGCGCGCTGCTGGGCGGGCTGATCGGCAACGAGATCGACAAGGGCAACGGCCGCCACTGCCGCTAAGGCGCAGCAGGCAGCCAAGACAGGGCGGGCCCGGTGCCACGGCACCGGGCCCGTCGTGTTTTTCAGCCATGCCGAAGCGGCGCCGGTCCGCTTCCCCGACGGTAAGGCCGGTTCTAGCCGAACACCCGGGCGAAGATCGTGTCGACGTGCTTCAGGTGATAGCCCAGATCGAACCGGTCCTCGATCTCCTGCGGGCTCAGCGCGGCGGTCACTTCCGGATCGGCCTTGAGCAGTTCCATCAGCGAGAGCGCGCCGTCCGATTCCCACACCTTCATCGCGTTGCGCTGGACTATGGCGTAGGCGTCTTCGCGGCTCACGCCCGCCTGGGTGAGCGCCAGCAGCACGCGCTGCGAATGGATCAGGCCGCCCATCCGGTCCATGTTCTTCTGCATCCGCTCCGGATAGACGAGCAGCTTGTCGATCACGCCGGTCAGCCGCGCGAGCGCGAAATCGAGCGTGATGGTGGCGTCCGGCCCGATATAGCGCTCCACCGACGAATGGCTGATGTCGCGCTCATGCCACAGCGCTACATTCTCCAGCGCGGGCGTGACATAGCCGCGCACCATGCGGGCAAGGCCGGTGAGGTTCTCGGTCAGCACCGGATTGCGCTTGTGCGGCATCGCCGAAGAGCCCTTCTGGCCGGGCGAGAAATACTCCTCGGCCTCCAGCACCTCGGTGCGCTGGAGGTGGCGCACCTCGGTCGCGAGCCGCTCGATCGAGCTGGCGATCACGCCCAGCGTGGCGAAGAACATCGCATGGCGATCGCGCGGGATCACCTGGGTGGAAACCGGCTCCACCGTCAGCCCCAGCCTGGCCGCGACATGCGCCTCCACCGCCGGATCGATATTGGCGAAGGTGCCGACCGCGCCGGAAATGGCGCAGGTGGCGACATCCTCGCGCGCCGCGATCAGGCGCTTCCTCGCGCGATCGAACTCGGCATAGGCCTCCGCCATCTTCAGGCCAAAGGTGACCGGCTCGGCATGGATGCCGTGGCTGCGGCCGATCGCCGGCGTCATCTTGTGCTCGATCGCGCGGCGCTTCAGCACCTCCAGCAGCTTGTCGAGATCGGCGATCAGGATGTCGCTGGCGCGGGCAAGCTGGACCGCCAGGCAGGTGTCGAGCACGTCGCTGCTCGTCATGCCCTGGTGCATGAAGCGCGCCTGATCGCCAACCTGTTCGGCGACCCAGGTGAGGAAGGCGATCACGTCATGCTTGGTCACGGCCTCGATCGCGTCGATCGCGGGCACGTCGATCGCGGGATTGGTGGCCCACCAGTCCCACAGCGCCTGCGCCGCCGCCTTGGGCACCACGCCCAGATCGGCCAGCGCCTCGGTGGCATGCGCCTCGATCTCGAACCAGATGCGGAAGCGCTGCTCCGGGGACCATATGGCGGTCATCTCGGCGCGCGCGTAACGGGGGACCATCGGAAGCCTTTCGCTGGAGGAACGGCCGCGCCGATAGCAAGCGGGCGGCGGCGCAGCAAACCTTGATCGGGGCTATCTGGCGGGAGCCCGCGCTAGCCCAGCGCCCAGCGGTAGCGGCCGGTGACCGGCCAGTCGCCCAGCGCGTCCTCCTCGCGCGCGCCGGCGCCGATATTGTGGATCACCATCGGCCCGCGCGCGCCCGCACGGTCTGAGACGATGCCGATGTGCGGCAGCCGGCCGGAGATCAGCGAGGTGAAGATGTCGCCCGGCTGCCACCCGGCGGGATCGCGCGGGACGGGCAGCGCGGCGCCCTTGCGCGACAGCCAGGCGCGCAGGTTCGGCACGCGGCGGTGATCGATGCTGGGATCGGGGCGGCGCAGGCCCCAGATCCTGGGATAGGCGGCGAAGGCGGCCTTCATGTCCGCGTGGACCAGCGCCTGGAGATCGAGCCCCAGCGCGTCGCGATAGGCGCGGATCAGCACATCGGTGCACACCCCCTTGGCGCGCGGCACGTCGCCCATCGGGAAGCGAAGCGCCGTATAGGCGGGGTCGTAGCGGAGCGTGACGCCGAGCTGGGCCCGCGCGGCGGCGATCAGCTTCGCGGCCCGGGGAGTCGCGGCGCGGGCGGGCGCCGCCGCGGCGCATGCGGCGAGCCCGGCGCCTATTCCCAGCAGCAGCGTGCGGCGATCGACCATGGTCATCCACAGATTCCGCAGCCTGTTTGCGACGAGCCGCAGCCTAACAGGGGCAGAGCGTGGCGGCAATGCGCACGCGGCGGAACCCGGTGCCGCCCGGGCTGGTTCAAACAATTGAATAAGCGTTATTTTCGGCGCGCCCGGAATGGCCCGCGCGCGCCCAGTTCACAAAAGGAGTAGCCATGTACAAGGCCCTGTTGCTTACGGCCGTTGCCGCCGTCTCCGTCCCCGCGCTGGCGCAGGAGGCGCCGCCTGCGGGCGCGCCGCCGCAGGAATCGGCCCCGGCCCAGCCCGCAGCCGATCCCGCAGTTCCGCAGGAGGGTCAGGACCAGCCTACCGCCGCCGCCCCTGCGCAGGACCAGTCCGCCGCCCAGCCCGCGACCAGCGCGGATCAGGTCGCGGCCGTCGTCGGCAAGGAATTCGCGTCCTATGACAAGGACGCCAGCGGCGCGCTCGACAAGGCAGAGTTCTCCACCTGGATGGCGGCGCTGCGCAAGGCGTCCGATCCGGCCTTCGACGCCGGGACCGCCGAGGCCAAGGCGTGGAGCGAGGGCGCCTTCGCCCAGGCCGATGCCGACAAGAATGCCGGCATCAGCCAGGTGGAGCTGACGGTGTTCCTGACGCCGAAGGCGGGCTGACGCGCCGCGCGCGCTCTCCGGCCGCGCGAAAGGCGGGTCTGCCCCCTATCCCGCAGGGCAGGCCCGCCGCCCCCGCGTCCGGTCAATTCAGCAGCGATCGGCCGTACATTCGGGCCGCGCCCATGCCCTTCACGATCTTCGAATCGCCGCCGGACGATTTGCCCTCGCAGCCATATTTGTGGGCGGCGTCGTTGAGCGTGCCGGCGGCGGGCGGCTTCGCCTCCATCTCCGATGGGCCGCTGCTGAGCAGCGTGTTGCCCGAATAGGCCTCGGTATAGCTGTAGCGATAGGTGCCCTTGACGCAGTCCGCCACGAACACGAAGGCGAAGCTGTCCGATCCGCTGGGCGCGGCGGAGCGCAGCACCAGCACCACGTCGAAACGGCGGGCGGTGTCCGGGCCGGCGACGGTGGTTCCCACCATAACCACATTATCGTCGTTCTCGGTCAGGAAGCGGAAGTCGCCGTTGACGAGCTGGGCCGAAGCGCTGCCCGATGCGCACAGCGCGGCGGCGGCGATGGCGGCGCGGATGGCGTGCCTGGCGATCATTCCTGTCTCCCTTGCATGCCCGGGAGAGAGCGCCCGGGACGATGGAACGCGCAGCGCGCCGGAGCGCGCAACGCCCGGAAACTGAGCGATTCCCGCCGCTCGCGCAACCCTGCCGCCAGCTCTCAGATCAATCCCAGGCCGCGCATGCTGGCATGGCCTTCGGTGCCCATGATGACATGATCGTGGACCGCGATCCCCAGCCGGCGGCCCGCGTCGATCAGGTTGCGCGTCACCTCCACATCGGCACGGCTGGGGGAAGGATCGCCCGAGGGATGGTTGTGGACCAGGATCAGCGCCGCCGATCCCAGATCGACCGCGCGGCGGATCACCTCGCGCACGTAGAGCGCGGCTTCGTCGATCGATCCCTCACTCATCAGCTCGTCGCGAATCAGCATGTTGCGGCTGTTGAGGTGGAGCACGCGGACGCGCTCCACCTTATGGTGCGCCATGTCGGCGCGTAGATAGTCGATCACAGCCTGCCAGTTGGCGAGCACCGGCTTCTCCGTCACCCGGGCGCGGAGCAGGCGCAGCGCGGCGGCATGCGCGGTCTTGATCGCGGCGGCGCTGGTTTCTCCCATCCCCGGTACGCGCGCCAGCGCCTCCGCGTCGGCGGTCAGCAGCCCGGCTATCCCGTCGAATTCCTTCAGCAGCGCCTTGGCCAGCGGCTTGGTATCGCGCCGGGGAATCGCCAGGGCGAGCAGATATTCGACCAGCTCGTGATCCATCAGCGCGTCCGGCCCGCCCTGGAACAGCCGCTGGCGCAGCCGCGCGCGGTGGCCGCTGTGATCGGGTGCGTCGGACATCGCGGCAGGGGTAGCGCGGCGCGCGGCGGCGGCAAAGCCCCCGCGATCGGGCATGAGTCGGGCAGGAGTGTTGACACGCCCGCCCCCCCTTCCTAATGCGCCCGTGCCTTGGCGGGCTCGCCCCTTGGCACTTGCGTTTCGACGCCTGCGTCAACCGGCGTGACGGAGAAGCGAATGGCCGAGAACGAGCCCGAACCGGAACCCCTCCAGGAGGATGCGCGCCTTGCCTCGCTAGACGAGCGGCTGAGGCGGGCAAAGCACCAGGAGGCGGTCAGGACCGGCAGCGCGGACACGAAGGGCGATGCGGCCTATCGCCTGGGAAACCGCGTGCTGGCGGAGCTGATCGGGGGGATGGTGGGCGGTGCCGTGGTCGGGGGAACGCTCGACTATTTCCTCGGCACTTCCCCGTGGCTCCTGCTCGCGCTGCTCTTCCTGGGCATCATAAGCGCGTTCAGGAACATCATCAGGCTTTCGAACCGGCGCCCGGAATGAGTTTCGGGCGCTTGGCGCAATTGAGGACGGACAGCAGGCGTGGCGGCTGAATCAGGCAAGATCGACCCGATGCACCAGTTCCAGGTGCAGACGATCTGGGACGGCTTCACCATTGGTGGCCACCAGATCGCCTTCACCAACTCGGCGGCATGGATGCTCGTCACGGTGGTGGTCCTGTGGGCCTTCATGCTGGGCGGCATGAAGCAGCAGGTGGTGCCGGGCCGCTGGCAGATGCTGGTGGAGAATTTCACCGGATTCGTCGCCAAGCTGGTGGACGACAACATCGGCAAGGGCGGGCGCAAATACCTGCCCTATATCTTCTCGCTGTTCATGTTCATCCTCTTCGCCAACTTGCTCGGGCTGCTGCCGCTGGGCATCTTCGGCGTCCACCCCTTCACCTTCACCAGCCACTTCACCGTAACCGGCGTGCTGGCGATCATGAGCTTCTCGATCGTGCTGATCGTGGGCTTCTGGAAGCACGGCTTCCATTTCTTCAGCCTGTTCGTGCCGCACGGCACGCCGCCGCTGATGATCCCGCTGATCTTCTGCATCGAGCTGATCTCGTTCCTGTTCCGCCCCTTCTCGTTGGGCCTGCGACTGTTCGTCGCGATGACCGCGGGGCACATTCTGCTCAAGGTGCTTGCCGGGTTCGTCATCAACTCCGCCAACGCCAGCCCGCTGTGGGGCGGCATCGTCGGCCTTCCCAGCTTCACGCTGATGGTCGGCATTTCGGCGCTGGAAGTGCTGGTGGCCGGCATCCAGGCCTATGTTTTCGCGCTGCTCACGTCGCTGTACATCCACGACGCCGAGCATTTGCACTGAGTTTTTCGCAACCAACCAACCGTATCTACGCAGGAGTGATTTGAAATGGACGCAGAAGCAGCAAAGCTCATCGGCGCGGGCATCGCGGCGATCGGCGCCGGCCTGGCCGCCATCGGCGTGGGCAACGTGTTCGGCTCGTTCCTTGAGGGCGCGCTGCGCAACCCGGGTGCGGCCGACGGCCAGCAGGGCCGCCTGTTCATCGGCTTCGCGGCCGCCGAGCTTCTCGGCCTGCTCGCGTTCGTCGTGGCGATGATCCTGATCTTCGTCGCCTGATCTTTCCGGGTACGGGCCGGGGCACGCCCCCGGCCCGCGCTTAGGATGGGACTGAAATGCCTCAGATATCCCAGCTTGCCGAAACCTTCGCGTCGCAGCTCTTCTGGCTGCTGCTGACGTTCGGCATCGTGTTCTTCTTCATCGGCCGGGGCATGGCGCCCAAGGTGATGTCGACCATCGACGCCCGCGACAAGTCGGTTGCCGACGACATCGCCGCTGCGGAGGCCGCGCGCGTCGCTGCCGACGCCGCCGAGGAGGACTGGCGCGCTCGTGAGACGGCGGCCCGTGCCGCCGCCCAGGAACAGGTCGCCAAGGCGCGTGCCAAGGCCGCCGCCGCCAGCGAGAAGACGCTCGCCAAGGCCGACGCCAAGGCCGCGGAAAAGCTGGCCGCCGCCGAGGCGCGTATCGCCGAGGCGAGCATTGCCGCCGCTGCCGAGATCGAATCGGTCGCGGCCGATGCGGCGAAGGATATCGTGGCGCGCGTATCCGGTGCGAAGGTCACCGAGGCCGAGGCTCTGAAGGCAGTGAAGGTTGCGCTCGATGGCTGACGAAACCACCCACGGCGCTCCCGCCGCGGAGCATGGCGCGGAAGCCGCGCACGGCACCACCGCGAGCACCCAGGCGCATGGCGGCGCGGCGGAGCATCACGCCGATCCGGCGGTGTTCGGGCTCGACGCCACCGTCTGGGTCTCGATCGCGATGGCGGTGTTCATCGCCATCCTGCTCTGGAAGAAGGTGCCCGGGCTGGTCGCGCGCGGGCTGGACGGCCAGATCGCGGCGATCCGCGCGCGGCTGGACGAGGCCAAGGCGCTGCGCGCGGAGGCCGAGGCGCTGCGCGACGAATATGCCCGCAAGATCGCCGGGGCCGAGGCGGATGCCGCCGCGATGATCGAGCAGGCCGACGCCGACGCCAAGGCGCTGGTCGCCAAGGCCGAGGCGGACGCCAAGGAACTGACCAAGCGCCGCGCCAAGATGGCCGAGGACAAGATCGCCGCCGCCGAGCGTGCCGCGATCGCCGAGATCCGCGCCCGCACCGCCGATGCCGCGGCCAAGGCCGCCGCGGCGATCATCGCGGAGAAGCACGGCGCCGCGGCCGACAAGGCGCTGGTGGACCAGACGATCGCGGGTCTGGGCCGGCTCAACTGAGCTTGAAGGGGGCCTGTGCCGGCGATCGGCGCGGGACGCGATAGCGAATATGGCGGGCGGTGCCGATGGCGCCGCCCGCTCGCGTTTTCAGAGGCCGAGTTCCGCATAGGCGTCGTCCATCGGATCGTCGGAGATCCGGGTGCCGCCCACGCCCTTGCACACGAAATCGAACGCGCCCTGATTGATGCTGCCGGGCTTCGCGGTCTTCTTCTCGTTTATGGTGACCGATGCTTCGGTGAGGAAGATGTTCCCGTCCTCATCGATGTAGCTGTATTCGGTGGTGCGGAAATAGCCCGCCGAGCAGTGATAGACGGTGCGGACCTGTGCCGCGTAGATGTCGCCGTCCAGCGGCTTGGCATAGACCGACTGGGTCAGCACCTCGATATTCCCGCCGACGTTCTTGAAGCTGTCGAGATCGACATACATCACCGTGGTGTCGCCCACGGCCACCCGGTACCAGCTCGTCGCCGAGGCCGCGGCCGGCGACATGAGGACAGCCAGCGCGCTGGCGGCAAGCAGGATACGCATCGAAACCTCCCCATATGGCGCGGGGCATACGCACCCCGGCCGGCAAGTCTGCCACGCCGCCGCAGATGCGAAAAGGCCAGACATTGCCCGGCAACGCAAAACGCCTAAAACTTGGGCATGGCTGAACCCCGCCGCGACTATGGGCTGATCGGGCTCATTGCCGCCTTCGTCGTCCTTGCGGCGGCGGTGGGCGGCATGCTGTTGCTGTTTCAGGCGCAGCAGCGGGCGCAGGCGCTTGTGCTGCACACGCTGGAGGTGGAGAGCCGGCTCGCCAAGGTGTTCTCGCTGGTGCAGGACGCCGAATCGGCGCAGCGTGGCTTCATCGTCTCGCGCGACCCGGCGCATCTGGGACGCTATGAGCAGGCGCGCGAAGCGCTGCCGGACGAGCTTGCCGCGCTCACCCAGGCGGTTTCCGACAACCCGGAACAGCGCGAACGCGCCGTGGAGCTGACGCGGCTGGTGGACCAGCGGCTCGACCGGCTGGCCTATGTTCTGGGCCTGGCGCGCGACGGCCAGGGCGATGGCGCGCGGGAGGCCGTCCGGACCGGGGTCGGCAAGCAACTGATGGACCGGACGCGCGAACTGGTGGGCAGGATGCACGCGGAGGAGGCGCGGCTGCTGGCCGAGCGCGGGCAGGATGCGCAGGATCGCGCGCGCCTGTTCGGCATCTGGCTGGTGGTCGCGGCGCTGCTGGTGGCGCTGCTCGCGGTACTGGTGACGCGCGACGCGCGCGCGCGTGCCCGCGATGCCGCGGCGGCACGCGATGAGGCGGAGGCCGCCAACCGCAGGCTGAAGGAGGAAGCCGCCACGCGCGAGGCGGCGGAGGCGCAGGTGCGCCAGATGCACAAGATGGAGTCGATCGGCCAGCTAACCGGCGGCATCGCGCATGATTTCAACAATATGCTGGCGGTGGTGATCGGCAGCCTGGACATGGCCAAGCGCCGCCTGGCGCAGGACCCGGCAAGGGCGGAGGCGAGCATCGACGCCGCCATGCAGGGCGCCGAGCGCGCGGCGCAGCTTACCCAGCGGCTGCTCGCCTTCGCCCGCCGCCAGCCGCTCGCGCCCAGCGCGATCGACGTCAACCGGCTGGTGGGCGGCATGTCCGAACTGCTGCGCCGGACGATCGGCGAGACGGTGCGGCTGGAAACCGTGCTGGCGGGCGGGCTGTGGCCCGCCTTCGTCGATTCCGGGCAGTTGGAGAACGCGCTGGTCAACCTGTGCGTCAACGGCCGCGATGCGATGGACGGCGCCGGGCGGCTGACGATCGAGACCGCCAACGCGCATCTGGACGACGAATATGCGCGGGTTCATGACGAGGTGGCGGCGGGCCAATATGTGATGATCTCCGTCACCGACACCGGCTGCGGCATGCCCGCCGACGTGGCCGAACGCGCGTTCGACCCCTTCTATACCACCAAGGAGGTGGGCAAGGGCACGGGGCTGGGGCTCAGCCAGGTCTATGGCTTCGTCAAGCAATCCGGCGGGCATGTGAAGATCTATTCGGAGATCGGCGTCGGCACCGTGGTGAAGCTGTATCTGCCGCGCCATTTCGGCGAGGGCGCCGCGAGCGCCCCGGCCGGCCCGGCGGCGCATCTGCCCCAGGCGGCGCCCGGCGAGGTGGTGCTGGTGGTGGAGGACGAGGAGCGGGTGCGCGAACTCTCCGTCGATGCCCTGCGCGAGCTGGGCTATACCGTGATCGACGCGCCGGATGCCGAGCGCGCGCTCGATCTGCTGCGTGGCGATCAGCGGGTGGACCTGCTGTTCACCGATATCGTGATGCCGGGGATGGACGGCCGCCGCCTGGCCGATGCGGCGCGCGCGGCGCGGCCGGGGCTCTGCGTGCTCTACACCACCGGCTACACGCGCAACGCCATCGTCCACAACGGCGTGCTGGACCATGACGTCCAATTCCTGGCCAAGCCGTTCACGGTCACCCAGCTCGCCGCCAAGGTGCGATCGGTACTCGACAGCGCAGGATAGGCGGAGCGGCCGGGGCCGCGCGACGGGCGCGCTTCCCGGCCCGCGCCCTGCTCAGGCCGGCTTGCGGAACTTGTAGACGAACTGGTCGGTCTTGCCGCGGATTTCCGGCGCGAAGACGTTGGCGGTGTGCGGATCGGAGGGATCGCGCAGGATCGCGGTTTCGCCCTCGAACACGAAGCCGGCCTTCTCGATCTCGGCGCGCAGCGCGGCGGGGTCGATGCGGTGCAGCGCTTGGGGCGCCTCCATCGCCGGATCGGGATTGGCGACATGATCCGCCACCAGCAGCACGCCGCCCGGCTTCAGCGCCGCGAACAGCCGCGCCGCGACCGTATCGCCCAGCCCGGCGGGCATCACCTTCAGGTGGAAGTCGTGCCAGTTCTGCACCGTCAGAACCACGTCCAGCGGCTCCGGGAAAGAGAAGGCGGCAAGCGGCTGGGCCAGCGCGGTGACGTTGGCGCGGCCCGCGACGGCGGCCTTCTGCTCATCGGCATAGGCGGCGCGGAAGGCGATATATTCGTTCGCCTGAAAGGCATAGACATGCCCCTTCGGCCCCACCAGCGCGGACAGGACCGGCGTCCAATATCCGCCGCCCAGCAGGAAATCGGCCACCTTGTCGCCCGGCTTCACCCCGGCAAAGGCCAGGATCTCGCCCGGATGGCGCGCGGCATCGCGCTCGCGATCGGCGGCGGGGCGGGCGGGATCGGCCAGCGCGGCGGCGATCGCGGGGCTCACCGTCTGGGCCTGGGCGGCGAACGGGGCGGCAAGCGCGAGCAGCGCGGCCGGGACGAGCAGCTTCATGGACAATCCTCTCCTGGAGTGTCTTGTTAGACTATGACACGTGCCGCCCCGGCGCAAGGCCGCGCTATTTCTTCAGCAGGTCCAGCACCGCCACCGTCATCGCCTGGGTGCCCAGCGTGACCGAGGGCTGCGGCTCGACCCAGAAGAAGGGCGAATGGTGCGACGGCACGGGCTTGCCGCCCTTTTTCTGCGCGTCGATCGCCGATTGCGGCGTGCCGCCCACCTCGAAATAGGCGCCGGGCACGCCCAGGTCCCGCTGGATGAAATAGGCGAAGTCCTCCGCCCCCATCGAATCGCGCGGTTCCGAATACAGGATCTGCGGCCCGAACGCCGCCGCGAAGGCGCCGCGCACGCGCGCGGTGAGCGCGTCGTCGTTGATCGTCACGGGCGTCGATTCGAATCCGACGCGCACCTCGGGCAGCATGTCTTCGGGCAGGCCGTTCATCCGCCCGACGTTCTCGGCGATCCGCTTGATCCCCGCGAGCAGCCGGGCGCGCGTATCCTCGTCGTCGGATCGGACGGTGAGCTGGAGCACGGCCTTGTCCGGGATGATGTTGTGCTTGAAGCCCGCGTTGAACGCGCCGACCGTCACCACGCCGGGGCGCAGCGGAGAGATATCGCGGCTGACCAGCGTCTGCAGCGCCATCACGATCTCCGAACCCATCACGATCGGGTCCTTGCCCTTGTGCGGCGATGCCCCGTGCGCGCCCACGCCCTTGATGACGATATCGACGCTGTCGGACGAAGAGCTGCTGATGCCGGGATCGAGCACCAGCCGGCCGGTCGGGTATCCGGCGGCGACGTGGAAGGCGAGCGCGAAATCGGGCTTGGGGAAGCGGGTGTAGAGCCCGTCCTCCATCATCTTGCGCGCGCCGCCGATGCGTTCCTCGGCGGGCTGGACGACGAACACCACCGTGCCGCGCCACCGGTCCTTCATCCGCGCGAGCTGGCGCGCGGTGCCGATCATCGCGGTGATGTGAACGTCATGGCCGCAGGCGTGCATCACCGGCTTCTCGATGCCGTCGATATCGACCTGGGTGACCGACGAGGAATAGGGCAGGCCGCTGTCCTCCTTCAGCGGCAGCCCGTCCATGTCGGCGCGGACCAGGATCACCGGCCCCTTGCCGTTGCGCATCACGCCCACCACGCCGGTGCCGCCCACGCCCTCGGTCACCTCGATCCCGCCGACGGCGCGCAGCTCCTTCGCCATGATCGCGGCGGTGCGGCTTTCCTTGTACGAAAGCTCCGGGTTGCGGTGGAAATCGAGGAACAGCGCCTCCAGATGCGCCTTGTAGTCCGCCTCCACCGACGCCGCGAAATCCGGCCCGCGCGCCTGGGCGGGGGCGACGAGAAGGGTGGTGGCGAGGATCGCCGTCAGGATGCGCATGGCCGGTACTCCCGCAAGGTCGGTTTCGGAAAGGCTAGCCACTCCGCGGCGGTGGGGCAATCGCGCGCCTCGTCTCGCCACCGGCGGGCGAATGGGTTAGCTATCGCCGTGATGCTGTACCGATTCTTGCGCGCGATCCCGCGTCTTGCCCTCCTTCCCGCAGTATTGCTTACGGCCGCCGCCGCCGCCCAGACCGCGCCGGTGAAGCGGGAAGACGTGAAGGACTGGCAGGCCGCGCTGCGTGCGGACGCCAGCGCCTTTCACGACGCGATCCTCGATTCGCATCCCGGCCCTTTTGATTCCGAAAATCCAGGTTTCGGCAAAACGCTGGAGAGGGCCTATGCCCTCGCGCTGTCGCGGGCGAAGCCGGGAATCGGCTATCGCGAATATTATTGGGCGATGACCGAATTCGCCAACGCATTCGATGACGGCCATCTGGGCGTCGGCGACCGGGGGCCGGGGTACAAATGGGACTTCATCTGGCCGGGGTTCGCCGTGGCCTATCGCGGCGGCGCCTATGTGGTCGCGCATTCGGAAGGCGGCGCGGGCATGCCGGCGGTGGGCGCCGTGCTGGAAAAATGCGACGGCAAACGCGCGGCGGCGCTTGCCGAGGAGAAGCTGGCGCCGCTGGTCGGCCGCTGGTCGCTCACGTCCACCCGTGAGCGCACCGCGCCGCGTCTGTTCCTGCGCTCCGACAATCCGTTCCGTGCGCCGGTCCGCCGCTGTACTTTCCTGCAGGACGGCAAGCGCATTGCGGTGAAGCCCGATTGGCAGCCGATCGATTCCGCGCGGCGGAGCAAGCTGATCGTCGCGATCACCGGAGCCCGGGCCAACGCCGGCATCGGCATGGAGCCGCTGGGCGCCAAGGGCTATGCGTTCAACCTGGGATCGTTCGACACCGATCCGGAGGCGGATACCACCAAGGCGCTGACCGCGCTGGTGGCGCAGACCAACGCCCGCGGCGACGCGGTGGCGGAGGCCGATCTGCTGCTGTTCGATCTGCGCGGCAACGACGGCGGCTCATCGGGCTGGATGCTACAGATCGCGCAGGCGATCTGGGGCAAGCGGTATACCGATGCGAAGGCGGAGGATGGCAGCTACCCCGATTATCGCATTTCCGACGCCAATATCGCCAATTATCGCGGGGCATATGAGGATGCGAAGGCGCGCGGCGACGCCTATGCGACCGAGTGGCTGGCCCGCGTAGTGGCGGCGATGGAGGGGGCAAAGGCGGCGGGCCGGCCTTTCTGGTCGGCGCGCAATCCCGATGCCGGGCCACTCCCCGATGCCGGGCCTAATCGCGTGAAGGCGCGGGTGTTCGTGTTCACCGACAGCTTCTGCGCATCGGCCTGTCTCGACGCGGTAGACCTGCTCACCGCGCTCGGTGCGATCCAGGTGGGCCAGGAAACCTCCGCCGACACGCTTTACATGGATATCCGCGACCAGGACCTGCCGTCCGGGGTGCTGCGCGCCTGGATACCGACCAAGGTGTACCGGGGCCGCGCGCGGGGATCGAACATGCCGGCCACGCCGCTTCACCGCTGGACCGGCAGCCTTGAGGATACTGCCGGTATCCGGGCGTGGGTGGCCGGCCTGCCCGCGCGCTGAGGTGGCGCGGGGGCCGGAGAGCGCCTAGATTCGGCCTTCGATGTCCGACCCGAACTCCCCCAGCCGCTTCAACGAGGAGAAGGCGACCTATGCCGTGCGCGGCGCCGATGCGCCGGATCTGGACGCGGGGGTGGCGGCGATCCGCAACGTGTTGAAGACGCTGCCCGCGCGCCCGGGCGTCTATCGCATGCAGGATGCGCGCGGCGACGTGCTTTATGTCGGCAAGGCGCGGGCGCTGAAGAACCGCGTGACCAACTATACCCAGGTCGCGCGGCTGCCGAAGCGGCTCCAGCGGATGGTGGCGCAGACGCGCGGCATGACCATCGTCACCACCAACAACGAGGCAGAGGCGCTGCTGCTGGAGGCGCAGCTCATCAAGCGGTTCCGCCCGCCCTACAATGTGCTGCTGCGCGACGACAAAAGCTTCCCCTTCATCCTGCTGCGGCACGACCATGACTTTCCCCGCGTCCAGCTCCATCGCGGCGCGCGGCGCTTCAAGGGCGATTATTTCGGGCCGTTCGCCGGCGCCGGTCAGGTGCGCAAGACGCTGAACGCGCTGCAGAAGCTGTTCCTGCTGCGAAGCTGCACCGACGGTTTCTTCAACACCCGCGACCGGCCGTGCCTGCTGTACCAGATCCGCCGCTGCTCGGCGCCGTGCGTGGGGCGGATCGACGCGGCGGGCTATGCCGATCTGGTCGGCGACGCGCGCGATTTCCTCACCGGCCGTTCGACCAAGGTGCAGGCCAAGCTGGGCGAGGCGATGCAGGCGGCCTCCGACGCGCTCGATTTCGAGCAGGCGGCGGTGCTGCGCGACCGGCTGAAGGCGCTCACCTTCATCCAGGGCAGCCAGGCGATCAACGCCGAAGGGGTGGGCGACGCCGATGTCTTCGCGCTGGCGCACAAGTCCGGCGTGATGGGTATCCAGGCCTTCTTCATCCGCGGCGGCCAGAACTGGGGGCACCGCAGCTTCTTCCCCGCGCACACCCAGGAGGTGGCGGAGGAGGAGGTGCTCAGTCAGTTCCTGATGCAATTCTATGAAGAGGTGCCGCCGCCGAAGCATGTCTTCGTCGATCGCGATCTGCCCGAGGCCGCGCTGCTGGCGGAGGCGATGGCGGAGCGCGCGGGGCACAAGGTGGCGCTCAGTGTCCCCCAGCGCGGCACGCGGCGGCGGCTGATGGACCAGGCCGCGCGCAACGCGGTGGAGGCGCTTGACCGGCGGCTGGCGGAAAGCACCACCCAGGCGAAGCTGCTCGCCGAGATCGCCGACATCTTCGAGCTGCCCGAGCCGCCCGGGCGGATCGAGGTGTACGACAACAGCCATATCCAGGGCACCAGCGCGCTGGGCGCGATGGTGGTCGCGGGGCCGGAGGGCTTTCGCAAGAACCAGTATCGCAAGTTCAACATCAAGCGCGCCGAGACTGTGGCCGGCGACGATTACGGCATGATGCGCGAGGTGCTGGACCGCCGCTTCGCCCGCGCGCAAGAGGAAGACCCGGACCGCCAGGGCGAAGGCTGGCCCGATCTGGTGCTGATCGACGGCGGCCGCGGCCAGCTCAACGCCGCCATGGCGGTGCTGGAGGGGCTGGGGATCGAGGATGTGGCGATGGTGGGCGTGGCGAAGGGGCCGCACCATGGCCGCGAGGGGCGCGAGATATTCCACCTGATGGACGGGCGCGAGCTGACGCTGCCGGTCAATTCGCCCGTGCTCTTCTACCTCCAGCGGCTGCGCGACGAGGCGCATCGCTTCGCGATCGGCGCGCACCGCACCAAACGCGCCAAGGCGATCGCCGCCAGCCCGCTGGACGAGGTTCCCGGAATCGGCCCCGCGCGCAAGAAGGCGCTGCTGATGCACTTCGGTACCGCCCGCGCGGTGAAGTCGGCAAGCCTGGAAGACTTGCAGAAGGCGCCGGGGGTCAGCAAGGCGATGGCCCAGCAGCTTTACGATTATTTCCACGCCGGGTGAGCATTTACCGAGGATTTTCCATGAATTGTACGCCGGCCTGAAGAACTTCGCTTGTCCGGCGGCACGAAGCCGTTAGGCTCACCGTGATTTTCGGGGGTGGGGCGATGATCTTCCGGTTTTTTCTGTCGTGTTTCATGCTGCTCGCGGCCGGGACCGCCTGGGCGGGCGAAAAGCCGCTCTATGCCCCTGTGCCTGCCTGGGTCGTGCCCGCGCCTGCGGTGGACACCGCCAAGCTGACCGACGGCGATCCGCTGGTGCTGGTGCTGGACCAGCAAATCCGGCTCGATGGCGACACTTCGCAGGTCTATGTCGAGACCGCGACGCGCATCGCCAACACGCAGATCCTGGCGCAGGCGGGTACGATCCAGCTTCCCTGGGTGCCCGACAAGGGCGATCTGATCGTCCATGCCGCCGAGATCCTGCGCGCGGGCGAGCGCATCGACCTGCTGGCGGGCGAGGCGCGCTTCTCGGTGCTGCGGCGCGAGCAGATGCTGGAGCAGGGCCAGGTCAACGGCGTGCTCACCGCCACCATGGCGGTGCAGGGCCTGCGCGTCGGCGATGTGCTGCGCGTCGCATTCAGCGTGTCCACGCGCGATCCGGCGCTGAAAGGCCGGGTGCAGGGCTATGCCGGACTGGTCGCCGGGCCCGCGCCGGTGAAGTTCGGCCGCCTGCGCCTGCAATGGCCGGCCGGGATGAAGGTCAAGTGGAAGTCGCACGTCCAGACCGCCGCTTTCAAGTTCACCACCGCGGGCGGCAACGACGAAGTAGTCGCGAGCATGCCGCTGTCGAAGCTCGCCGAAATTCCTGCCGACGCGCCGCAGCGCTTCAAGCTGTTGCCGCTGGTGGAGGTGACCAGCTTCGGCGGATGGGGCGATGTGGTGAATGTGATGACGCCGCTCTATGCCACCAAGGGCACGATCGTTCCGGGCAGTCCGCTGGCCGCTGAAGTAGCCAAGATCGCCGCGCAATCGAAGGACCCGCGCACCCGCGCCGCGCTGGCGCTGCGGCTGGTGCAGGACGAGGTGCGCTATCTCTACAACGGCATGGAGGGCGGCAACTATGTGCCACAGACGCCGGAGCAGACCTGGTCGCTGCGGTATGGCGACTGCAAGGCGAAGACGCTGCTCTTGACCGCCATCCTGCACGAGCTGGGGGTCGATGCCGTGCCGGCGATGGTCAGCACCACCCTGGGCGATCTGCTGCCCGAACGATTGCCGTCCCCCGGCGCGTTCGATCATGTGATCGTGCGGGCGCAGATCGGTGGACAGGTGCTGTGGCTGGACGGCACCGCCCAGGGCGCGCGGATAGACGATCTGGGGGACGTTCCGCCCTATCGCCATGCGCTGCCGATGCGCCCGGGCACCACGGCGCTGGAGGCGATGCCGTTGAAGGGCAACGCCCGGCCCGATTTCGATCTGGATATCGAGGTGGATTCGAGCGCCGGCCTCAGCCTGCCCGCGCCGGTGAAGCTGCGCCTGGCGCTGCGTGGGCAGCAATCGGAACTGCTGCGCATGATCCAGGCGATGGGCGATCCCGACAAGCTGGATGCGATGGTGGACCTGCTGGTGGACGAGATCGCCTGGAGCCCTACGCTCGTCTCGCGCTCGGTCGCCTATGACGCGGCCAGCGGGGCGACCGTGATCACCGCCTCTGGCATGAGCTATCCGGACTGGGCGGATAAGGACGGCCGTGTGCGGCTGGAGGCCGACCGCACCGTGGGCGATATCGATTTCGCGCCCGATCGCGCGCGGCCTTCGTGGCGCGATATCCCGGTGGCGACCGGCGATGTGGAGAACCGCCGCGTCGCGCTGCGCATCCGGCTGCCGGGTGCGGGGGAAGGCTTCACGCTGGACGGCGATCAGGTACTGCCCCCCGCGCTGGGCGGGGTCGAGCTCAAGCGTAGCGTGCTCCTTGCCGATGGCTGGCTGACGATCGAGGATCGCAGCGTCAAGGGAACGCGCGAGATCGCCCCTGCCGATATCCCGGCGGAACGCGGGCGCCTGAACGTCGCCAAGTCGCGCAGGCTGACCGCGATCGCTCCTGCCGGATATCCTCCGCGCTGGCGGCTGGCGGCGGCGCTGAAGGACGGCCCCGGGCTCCAGCGGCTCCGCGCCATCTATGACCAGAAGATCGCCGACGATCCCACCGACGCCGATGGTTACACGAAGCGGGCATGGTTCCTTGAGCGGATCGGTGATCATGCCGGCGCGCTGAAGGACCTGGACATGGTGGTGACGCTCGCTCCCTCGGTCGATGCCTATCTCGAACGCGGCGCGAAGCGGTTCGCGCTCGGCAACCAGCGGGGCGCGCTGGCCGACGCCCAGGAGGCCTATGACCTCGATTCCGCCTCGGACGCGGCGTTCGGTTTCCTTGTCGATCAGCTCAGCCGCGACGGCGGAACCGACGAAGCTCTGGGAATGGTGGAGGAGCGGTTGAACGCTGGCGGCAAGCGCGAGGCGCTGGCCAGCCTGAAGGCCGATGTGCTGGCGCGTGCGGGCCGCGTGACCGAAGGCCTTGCGGCGCTCGACGAAGCCATCGCGGCCAAACCTGGCCTGCCCGCGCTGCTCAACAGCCGCTGCTGGTTCAAGGGAACCAACAATGTGGAGCTTGCCTCCGCGTTGAAGGATTGCACGCGCGCGATCGAACTGGTGGACGATAGTTCTCCCGTGCTCGACAGCCGCGGGCTGATCTATTTTCGCATGGGCCGGATGGAGGAGGCGCTGGCCGATTTCGACGCCGCGCTGGAACAGAATCCGGAGATGGCGGCGAGCCTGTTCATGCGCGGCATCGTGCGCCGCCGGATCGGCGGAGCGGAGAATCTGAAAGCCGCCGAGGATGATCTGGCCGGCGCGCGGGCGATCTCGCCGGGGGTCGACGCGCGATATGCCCAATGGGGGATCAAGCCCTGAAGCCGGCGGTCTGATGCACGCACCGGCCCGCCGCCGGTTTGGAGTTTCTTCACCCCGCGCGCGCTATCCCCGCGCGCATGACCAGCGTGTTCCTCACTATCGATACCGAGCTGATGTGGCGCCATCACGCGGCCGGGCTGGGCGTGGATGAGATCGTTCGCCGTTCGCTGGAGCCCGCCGGGGTGGGGATCGGCTGGCAGCTCGCGCAGCTTCGCGGCCATGGGCTGAAGGCGTGCTTCTTCGTCGATCCGATGCCGGGGCTGGTGTTCGGGCTCGACTGGCTGAAGCGCGTCGTGGGCGCGATCCTGGAGGCGGGGCAGGAGGTGCAGTTGCATCTCCACCCCAACTGGACGGGCGCGAAGGCCGGGGATTCCGGCGCCGCCCATGCCGCGTTCGAGCTGATCGACTATGATTTCGGCGCGCAATATGCGCTGATCGCCGGGGCATCGGACATGCTGGCGGCGGCGGGCGCGCCCGAGCCGGTGGCGTTCCGGGCGGGCAGCTATGCCGCCAGCGACGATACGCTGGCCGCGCTGGCCGAACTCGGCTTCCGCTATGATTCGAGCCACAACGGATCGGAGCATCCCTGGCCCAGCGCGATCGGCCTGCCGCCCGCGCGGATATCGCCGGTGGAGCATCATGGCGTGATCGAGGTGCCGGTGACGCTGATCGAGGATCGCGCGGGGCACCTGCGCCATTTCCAGATCTGCGCGCTTTCGGCGGCGGAGATGCGCGCCGCGCTGGATCATGCGCGCCGCCAGGATCATGCCGCGGTGACGATCGTCGGCCATGGCTTCGAGCTTGCCAATCGCGCCGGCACGCGGCCAAATGCGGTGCATGTCCGGCGTTTCGAGGAACTGTGCCGGATGCTGGGGGACCGCCGCGCCACGATGCCCACCTGTCACTTCGCCGATCATCCGCCGCTTCCGCTCGATCGCGACGATGCCCCGCTGGGGCCGAGCATGCTGCGCACCGGGCTGCGCCAGGCGGAGCAGCTCTGGTCGAACCTGGTCGAGGAGCGCGCGGCATGAGCAGCGCCCAGGCCCAGCCCATCCGCCTGAAGTTCGAAGTGGGCGCCCGCACGCTGATGGCGATCCAGCGCAGCCTGGTGCGCGTGCCGCTGAGCCTGGAGGAAGCGCGCGAGGGGCGGCTGCCCGCGCTGCCGCCGCTGGCGCGGGAGGCGCACGGCTATTCGGTCACCTCGCTGCCTGAGGACCGGCTGCAGGCGATGATCTATGCCTCGGGCGGGATGCTGCCCTTCGTCCGCCAGCGCTACACCCGCTATTGGGCGGACCTGACCGGCAGCTTCGACACATGGTTCGAGGGACTTTCGTCCAACGCCCGCCAGCAGCTCCGCCGCAAGGCACGCCGCATCGCGCAGGAATCGGGCGGCGAGCTGGACGTCCGCGCCTTCCGCACGCCCGACGAGCTGGAGGGCTTTCACGATATCGCCCGGCGCATCTCGCTACGCACCTATCAGGAACGGCTGATGGGATCGGGGCTGCCCGACAGCGCCGAGTTCATCCATGCCATGCTGGCGGACGCGGCGGCGGACCGGGTGCGTGCCTGGCTGCTCTATATCGGCGGCGAGCCCGCGGCCTATCTCTACTGTCCGGTGGAGGGCGACACGGTGATCTATGCCCATGTCGGCCACGATCCCGCGTTCAACGAGCTTTCGCCCGGCGCGGTGCTCCAGTTGGAGGCGATGCGCGACCTGTTCGACGAGGGCCGCTATTCGCGCTTCGACTTCACCGAGGGAGAGGGCCAGCACAAGCGCCAGATGGCGACCGGCGGAATCGCCTGCGTCGATCTGCTGCTGCTGCGCCCCAGCCTGATGAACCGCCTGACCACCGCCTCGCTGGGCGGGTTCAACAAGGGCGTGGCGCTGGCCAAGGGCGCCGTGAACCGCGCCGGCATGGGCAAGCTCGCCAAAAAGGTGCGGCGGGGCTGACCTGCCCAATCCTCCCCCGCCAGGGTTAGGAAGCCCGGCGGCCGCTCCGGCATCCTCCCTCTCCACCGCGTTCCGCGGTCCCCCTCCCCCTGGCGGGGGAGGATAGGGGGCCGGGGAGGGGCTGAAATGCGCGTCGGCTGCGCCTATCACCCTGTAGCCGGACAAAAAAGTCTGGAGTCTCGGACAGGACAATCTGGAGCACTTTGAGGGGGTCTCACGCACCCCTTAGAGCCGATTGAGGGGCGCGGGAGAAGCCTCTTATTTGCCGATCGCCACGTAGCTGAGCTGGAACGTAGCGAAGCTGCCCGAGGTGTTGATCACGAAGCCGTCCGTCGTGACCGTGTTCACCCACCAGATTTCGTCGGCCTCGTCGCCGTTGTTGTAGTTGGTCATGGGCACCGGCCACACGCCGAAGCACGCGGTCGGAAAGGCGGTGCCGAAGCTGTTGCTGCCCGCGTTCGCCGTGCCGAAGCGGAAGTGGAACGGCCCGATCCGGAAGCCGCCCGCCACCTCCTCGCCGATCCCCGCCTGGATCATCGCCAGGATCGCCGTGAGAAGCTGCGTATCGTCGCTGGGGTTCAGCGCGTTGCTCCCCGCCTCCTCGGCGCCGATCACATTGGCCAGCTCCAGCGTCACGGCGTTTAGCCAGGCGGCCGGAACGCGGGTGGCGGGTGCCGGGCTCTCCTTGGCCAGCCCCTCCTCGTTGGCGCCGCTTACGCCGGTGAAATCGCGCATGGTTCAGGTCTCCGGATAGCTGAAGATGACATGGGTATGGGCGGGCTTGGCCGCGCCGAAGATGCACTCAAGGTCGATCGCCGTGTCGCCCTCCACCAGCCGCTGGCCGGCCGGATCGCCCGCGCGAAAGATGGTGAAGTTACCCGCATTGAGCACATGGACGCGCCACACATGGCGCCAGGCTCCACCGCCGATCAGCGCGGTCAGCGAAGCGTCGAACTCGTCGACATCGGGGTCGAACTCATGGATCTCCACCTCGAACCCGATCGAGGCTGCCAGCGCGATATAGAAGGCCGGCGTCTGCCCCGCCTGATAGGCCAGCTTGCGCACGCACTCGGCCCGCCGGGCGGACAGCGTGAGCGCGGCCGAGCTGCACGGATCGGGCAGGCCCAGCACGCGCTCCCAGTCGGCCAGCATCTCATAGGTGGTGTCGGGAAAGGCTTCCTCGATCAGGTCGGCCGCGCGTTCGTCCAGCCGCGCGAACTCCTCGGCCCAGGCGCGCAGCAGCGCCATCAGCCGCGCGCCGGGCTCGCGCGGCCAGGCCGGCCCGCCGGGCAGCAGCGCGGCGAGCTGGGCGCAATAGGCCGCGGCGTCGCGGATCACGCCCATGTGATCGTGCCCAGCGTGGTGATCTCGCCCGCCGCCGCCGTCACATTGGCGCTGGGCACGGTCAGCACATGGTCGGTCTCGCCGGCCGCGATCGAGATGGCCTCGCGGATATGGCTGATCAGCAGCGTACCGCCGGGCTCCGCCTCGCGCGCGATCAGGTCGCGCAGCTCGGCCTCCACGGCCGCGCGGACCTCGCTCGAATCGGGGGTCAGCGCGATCGTCAGGTCCAGCGGATCGGCAACCGGCGCCGCCACGGTCACATCGGCGCACACGGGGCGGCGCGCGGCGATCCAGGCGTCCACCGCGGCGATCGCGCCGGCATCCGGGATGATGTCATCCTCGCCGTCCATCACGAACAGCAGCTTGACCGTGCCCAGCCCGTCCCAGTTGGGATATATCCAGGCGCGCGTCACGCCCGCCACCTCCAGCGCCCAGTACACATAGTCGCTGGCCGCGCCGCCGCGCACCGGCTGGCGCAGCCGCAGCAACAGCCGCCCGCGCAGATCGGCATCGCTCTCCGCGTCGGCCCCGGCGGCCAGCCCGCCGGCCGCCACGGCGGCGGTCGCGTCGACGCCGGCGACGGGCGAGAGGAAGGTCAGCGACTGCCCGGCATCCATCGCCCCGGCCGCGCCCGCCGTCTCGGCGGACACCGCCACGGTGGCGGTGCCAGACGCGATCGTGGCGTCGGCCGCGGTGGCATAGCGCGCGCCGTCCGCGCGCAGCAGGATCGTTCCCTCGGGCACCTCGGCATCGTCGTCGCCGGTCAGCGTCACGTTGCCGGTGGCGGCGGCGGCGGGTTTGCGCGTCAGGCCGAACATCGCCGCCCAGCGCTCCAGCAGCGCCGTATCCGCCACGTCGGGCAGGAAGCGCGCGTTGCTGTCCAGCATGCCATACGCGCCGTGCATCGCGCCAGCATGGACGCGGGCCAGCACGTCCAGCGTGCTGCGGCGCAGGCGGCTGTCGGCGCCCGGCATGCGGGCATTGATGTCGTCGCGCGCGCGCGAAACCAGGGTGGTCAGGGTCGGGCGTTCGAAGCTCACGCGATGCTCCTCGTGATGGTGATGGCGCGGGTGGTGGCGTCCCACACCGCGTCGAATCGCATGCGCGCCGGGCCGCTCGGCCGCGCGACCTGGACGATGATCGCCAGCGCGCCCGCCGGGTGCGCGGGCGACGGCCGCCGCACCTCGGCCGATACCTCCAGCGCGCTCACCACCTGGTCCTCGATCAGCCAGGCCAGCGCCTCGCGGGCGATGTCGCGCGCCTCGATCTCGATGCCCGGGGTCAGCTTGCCGCGGTCCAGCAGCCACAGGCGCGAACCGGTGCGGTCCTCCGCCCGGTCGTTGAACGCATCGCCCCACCAGCCGCGGCGGTCGGCGCCCGCGGGCAGCGGATCGTCATCGCGCGCGCGGGCATCGGTGAACAGCGAAATGGCGATCGCCGTCATCAGCCCGTCGTCGGTCACCAGGTCGCCATCGGCCAGCGCCAGATCGGCGGCCCATGCCGCCGCGTCGAAGATCAGCGCGATATCGGTCACAGCGTCTCCCCCGGCCGGCTCTCGACGCGCAGCGAAAGCACCTTCTTGGCGGTCGACAGCGTGCCCGTGCCGTCCGCCCGAATCACCAGCGTGGCCCGCCAGCCGCATGGATAGCGCGCGTGGATCTTGCGCACCCGCCCGGTCCGGTCGTACCGGATCGTCGCCTCGACGGGATCGTCGCCGCTCCGCTCGAACCCGGCCTCGCGCAGCCAGGCGCCCACGCGCGCCAGCAACGCATCCTGGTCGGCCTGGGGCATCGCCGCGCGCTTCATGCAATCTTCACCTTGCTCGATCCGCCGCTGATCTTGTCGGTGCCGTCGTCGACGGCATCGTCCTTGCGCGCCGCGTCCTTGGCGGTGCCGGTGCCGATCGTGATGTCGTCGCCCTTCAGCGCCATCGCGCCGCCCGGATCGAGCGTGATCGTGCCCGCGGCCTCGATCGAGACATTGCCCTCGGCCGCCACGCTGAAATCGCCCTCGGTCTCGATCGACACGCCCTGCGCGCTCACGATCCGGATGCCGTCGCGCCCGATCAGCACCTGCTGGCCCTGATCGTCGTACAGGCTCACCTCGCCCTCCTGGAGCCCGGTGATGCGATAGCGCCGGTCGGCCACGGCCAGCACGATGCCGTGGCCGCGCAGGCCGCCCACCGCCAGCATCACAGCCTCGGCCCCCTTTTTGGGCCGCGCGGTGAAGCCATAGGGCTCGACATGCTCGACGCCCTCATGCGTCTCGTCGGCCAGCATCTCGACCTGCAGCTCCTGCATCTTCGGGTCCGCGTCGGCGCCGCTGATCGTGCCCCGCCCGATCATCATCTGGATGCGCGCGTTCATCCGCGCGATGTCGCTCATCGTCCGCCTCCCGCCAGTTGCTTCCACGCGCCCGGCGGCGCCAGGCGAAGCTGGGCGATCGTGCCCGCCTCGTCGCGGGTCAGCGTCACCTCGGTCACCAGCATCACCTGATCCGCTATCAGCCCCTCGGCGCACTTCACCCGCGCGCGCACGTTGGGCCGCCATAGCTGCCCGCCCGCGCGCCACCCGGGCACGCTCAGCGTCAGGCTGGTCGCGCGGCCGGCGCGCACGCCCGCCTCCCATGCCGCGCGCGTCTTCAGGCTGGCGCCGTCGCCCTGTTCCTCCGCCACGATCAGCTTCGGCCGATAGCGGCGGACGCCGGCGTCGCGCGCCTCGCCGCGGATTTGTGTCACCACCTTGCCGTTCTTGCGGTCGTTGCCCGCCGCCTGGCCCTTGACGATATAGTCGCTGAAGCGCTCACGGTGGTCGATCGTGCCTTCGAAGCTCAGGATGTTGACGCCATGCTCCAGCGTCGCGATCGGGGCGCCTTCGTCGGGCGTGATGATCTCCATGCCGCCGCCCGGCGCCGCGACCTTCAGCAGCCCGCGCAGCCGCAGCAGCCGCTCGATCGCCGAATCGATCGTCTCGCCCTGTTGCAGCGCGAACTTGTCCACCGGCGCCCCGGTCGATGCCTTGGCGGTCACCGATATGCCGAACGGCGCGGCCAGCGCGGCGGCGATCGCCTCGATCTTCGCCTTGCGCCACGTTCCCGGCTTGTGGATCGCGGAGCAATCGGCCAGGTCGCCCGTCTTGTCGCGGCCGGATACGCGCAGCACGGCCTCGCTCGCCCCGCCGCCCGAGGATACGGCGTCCACCCATCCGGTGATCACCGTCTCGCCCGCGATGCGCAGCTCGCATGCGTCGTCGGGCCGCACCTCGAATCGCGCGGCGCCGGTCTGCTCGCGCGATGCCAGCGCCAGCTCGAACCCGCCCGCCAGCGCGTCCAGCGCGCGCGTGACGCTGATCGAGTGCCAGCCCGAATAGAGCTTGCCGCCCACGGCCAGCTCCACCTTCTCGGCCAGCGCCGCCTGGATCGCCGCCGCGTCAACCATCGGCCAGCCCCGCCGGCACCACCACCTGGATCGCCGCGCCGCCCGGCACGAAGCCGGGGTGCGCGATCCGGTTGCGCGCCACCAGATCGGCCTCGCGCGCCTCCAGCGCGTCGGGGCCGTACAGCCGGTGCGCGATCACCAGCGCGGGCTCGGTCACCGCGGGCACATAGTCCTGGAGCCGCGCCAGCGTGCCGCCGCGCGCGGTGATGTCGCGCACGATCGCCCGGCGCAGCGCGGCGTACAGCCCGGCGCCGGCATCGTCGCCGGCATCGGCCTGGCGCGTCTCCAGCGCGTCCAGCGCGTCGGCCGCCGCGTCGCGCAGCGCCACCGCCTCGGGATAGGAGGCGAAGGCCACGCCCGCGATCGTCGCGGCCAGCTCGCCCGCCGCCGCGGCGTTCACCATCTGCACCAGCGCGGCCTGGTTGCTGCGCTGGCGGCTGCGCGCGGCGGTGTCGCCGATCACGGGCGGCAGCGCGCCGCCGAACCCCAGCAGCGCGATCAGCCCGCCCGCCACGCCGATCGACGATCCGGCCACGGCACGGATCGACTGGACGGCGCCGTTGATCGATTGCGCCAGCGCCAGCGGGTCGCGCAGCTTGGCCTGGATATCCGCGGGCAGCACGCCCAGGTGCGCCTGGATCGCCGCCAGCCCCGGGCCGATGCCGCCCTGCAATCCCGCCACGATCGCCATCGCGTCGGCCGCCGCCGCCACGATGCCCGCGGCATGCTCCTCCACCCAGGATTGCGCGCCGGCCAGGTCGAAATCACCGGCCATCGCCTGGGCGGCATCCTCGCTCGCCGCCTGCGCCGCCGCGCGCGATTGCGCCCGCGTGTCCTCGGCCGGGGCGGCCGGCGCGGGCAGCCCGCTTTCCACGAACTCGATCGAGAATGCGGAATAGCCGCCTTCATCGGTCGAATCGCGGCGGGAAAAACTGGCCACGGCAACCTGCATCGGCCCGTGCCACGGATGCACCAGCGTGCCCGGCCCGGCCGCGTTCAGCGCGTCGAAGAACGCCAGCGCCTCGGCGATATGGTTCGCGCCGCGGATATGGCAGTCCAGCGTGAAGCGCCCCGCCGCCTTGCCCAGGTCTTCCCACACCGGCGTATCGGCGCCGGGGAACTCGTGCAGCGCCCCGCGCCGCCCGCCGGCGGCCTCATGCCCCAGCGATACGAACGCCAGCCCGCGCCAGCTCCCCTTGCGCCATCCGATGGGCGCGATCGTCATACGCCCACCATCGTGCGCCCGGTCAACACGTTCAGCTTCACTCCGCTCGCGCTGATGCCGACGGGCGTCACGATCAGGCCGGGAGCGGGTTCTACCTTGAGCGAGATCGTGCCCTTGGGCGGCGGCGGCGCAGGAGGCGCCGGTCCGCGGCGGAAATCCGGAACCGAATATACATTGGGCAGCAGCCGCGGATTGCCCTTCGGCTGGTTGTGCTGGCGGCGCAATTTCTCCGCGTCACGGATTTCGCGGCGGCGCGCGGCCTCCTTCATCATCAGGCTCACGCTGGTCCATTCGTCCCAGCCCAGTTGTTTGTTCAACGCGCGGAGCTGCCAAAGCTGCCTATATTTCGTCTCGTCGCTCAGGAACGGGTTTCGCAGCGACATGCTGAGCGCCGCTTGCTGGTTGCGCCTGATCAGGGCGCTAAACCCGGAGCCGATCGGATCAGGCTTGGTCCATTGCGCCATCGTGGCGACTGCGGAGGCGACCTCGCGCGTGACACCCTTCCAATCGATCTCACGCATACGATCGATCACCGAGCCGATATAGCCACCCACCTCGGCGGCCCATTTTTCGGTCTCAGCGCTGTTCTCGTCCAGGTCAGAGTTGATCTCATCCAGCGCCCTGTTGACGGCCTGCGCGATACCGCCGCGCCAAACGCGATCCGCCGTTACGGTCAGCCGGTCCATGGTGTTCGACCATTTTCCGGCGGTGGTCCGCGCCGCGCGCTCCATGCCGCCACCAAACTTCGCATCGAAAATACCCAGGAGCGCATCGCGAATGGCGAACGAATCCTTTTTCACCTTGGCGACGGCCTGTTTTCCCGCCTTGTCGACATAGCTGAAGATGACCTGCGCGCCCTTCCTCTCGGCATTTATCCCGAACTCCGGAAGGCGGTCGAACTGATCGCGCATCGCATCGCTGAGCATGCCGATCGAGTCTTCAAATGTCTTGTTTAAGGCCTTGGCGGAATCGCCCAGGATGCGCAGCGATCCATTTGTCGGATCGATGCCGTTGTTGCGGGCGAAGATGAACGCCTCAGCCACATCGGCCAATTCCATCGGGGTCTGGGATGCGAATTTCTTGATCCACTCCATCGACTTCGCGGCCTTGGCACTCGATCCCTCCAGCCCTTCGAGCTGGGTCTCGATCAACTCGAACGTCGTGCCCGCGCTCACCACCTTCCATCCGGCCGCCGCCACGGCTGCAGTGCCCAGCATTCCCGCCATCTGGATGCCGCCGGCCACCTTGCCCCCGGCCCATCGGCCCATGCGCTCGGCCTGGGCGCTGGTGATCGTCAGGCGGCGTTCCAGCGCGATCAGCCCGGCTACGCCCCGGCGCGCGCCGCTGCCGATCGCGTGGCCCATCCGGTAACCGGCCCGCTCCAGCCGCGCGGCGGAGCGGGTCGCGCCGTCCATCGCGCGATCCATCGATTGCACGCCGCGCTGCGCGGTGCGCGTCGCCTGGGTAAGATTGCCCATGCCGCGCCGGGCACGGTCGATCGCCCGGTCCCATTGGCTTCGGGCTTCCAGCAGCAGCGACAGCTTCATTGGTCCGGCTCCGCGAATATGCGGTCGGCCTGGTCCAGCCAGAACTTCAGCTCGCGATCGTCGAGCGACCAGACCTCAGACAGGCTGAAGCCCAGCCGCAGCTTCATCACCGCGATCAGTTCGCGCCAGTTGCCGTACCAGGCTCCATGAAAAACCCCAGGATGTCGTCAATCCGGTCCAGGTCCACGGCATCGGCCTTGATCAGCCGCCCGGCCGGAACCCCCGTCATCCGCTCCACCAGCGTGCAGATCCGGCCCACCCGGTCGCCGAAGCCGTCCCAGGCGCGCATGTCAGCCGCCGTCAGACGGCGCAGTTGCAGGCGCGAGATTGCCGTCTCGTCCGGCGCCGTGGCGGGAAGGGCGCTCACCATCGCATAGCCGTTGTCGGGCTCAAGCCAGGCCGGGCGTTCGCCCGGTGCCGGTGCCGTATCCACGCCCAGCGAGGCGCCGGAGAACAGCCAGTCCAGGCTTTCCCCGATCAGCATCACGTCCGCGCCGTCGATCCGGTCCACCAGCACCGCCGCCTCGCCGGACATGGCTTCGGCGATCCGGATCAGCTTGTTCCAATAGCCCCCGGCGCCTTCGCGGATGCGCAGCTCCTCGCCGGTTGGGCGGCGAAGCTGCACATGCGTGAGCGTCCTCGCCTCGTCGCCCAGCATATAGGCCACCGGATGCTCCAGCGCGTGGCGCAGGTTCGCGTCCAGCCGCGCCGGCCGTTCGATCGCGGCCATCACTTCAGCTCCCGCGCGGTCGGGCCATAGATCACGCAATCGGCGGTCCCGTCCGTCTTCACCGGCGGTGCGCTTTCGGCATAGGCGTGGCTGATGATGTAGGTGACGCCTGTGTCGAACTCGACCATGACGGTGGCGTCGGTCAGCGCGCCGAACTCCTGGGGGCTGAAGCCCGCCTGGGCCAGCGCCGCGAAGGTGAGCTTCGCGTCCTTCGCCGATTCCTTGAACGAACCCGTCGCATAATCGCCTTCGACCGGCTCGCGCATCGATCCGCCGGGCTCCAGCACGGTGTTGCCCTTGCCGGTGGGGATCACCGCGCCGTTGATCTTGATCCGCGCCCGGCCGGTAACCTGGTTGGGATTGGCCATGTCTTACTCCCTTGATTGCCGTGTCAGAGGCCGCTCAGCCGCGGCTCAGAGGATGAATTCGACGCGCGCGGCGAACTGCAGCAGCCCGTTCACCGTGTCCGGCGCCATCAGCACGTTGAGCTGGGTGGGGTTCGCCGCGTCGCGCTCGATCACCAGCCGCGCGATGAAGCCCGCCACGTCCTCCATAAGGCCCGCGTCGTACCAGTCCTGCGCCAGCGCGATGATCTCCGCGCGGATCGAACGCAGCGTGTCGTCGGTCAGCTTGGCGCGCGGGAACTTCGCCTCGATCCGGCTGCGCAGCGAGAAGCGGTAATAGTCCAGCGTGGCGGTGGTGTTCACGTCCAGCCAGCTGATGTCGGCATAGCCCAGCGTGTTGACGCGATAGGTGCTGATCAGCCGCTCGATCGCCACCTCGCCCCCGGCGGTCACCTTCCACGCGGAAAGCGCGCTCGACAGCATCTGCTCGCGCTCGGTGCGGATGTAGCGGTGCTCGGGCCGCGGCGCCATCACGCCCGGCACGGTCAGCCCGGTGAACGGCCGGGCCGGATCGATCTGGACATGGAACGCATAGACCGAGGCGAAGGCGGCGGCCACGCACCACGGCGGCGTCGGCATCTTGTAGCTGGGGATCAGCGTGGTGAAGATGCCGTTGCGCGTCGCGCCGAAGGTGGTGACGGTGGAAAAGCTGCCCACCGTGCCGGCGAAGGCGCGGCCGAAGATCTGGCGCTGCGGCCCCCAGCGCGAAGCCAGCTCGGTATCCGCCGCGCTCAGCGCCGTGCCCGAATTCAGGCCCAGCGCGATCGTCTGATACTGTTCATCGCCGATCGCCGCCCACACGGTCGAAAGATCGGGGTCGGTCGCGCCCGCGGTGGTGGCGGCGATCGCGCTGGTCACCCCGGCGGGCAGCGCCTCGCCGTCATAATGGTTCTGGGTGATGTACAGGTCGTTGCCGATCGTGCCCTTGTGCCGGAACGTCAGCGTCACCACGCCCGAGCTGCTGGTCGCGGTCAGCGGCAGGTCCGGCTTGGCGTTGATCGCCGCCGCCACGGCGGTGGCCATCGTCGTGGCGCTCGCCCCGCTGGCAACCGCCACCGGAACCGGAACGCCGCCGATCAGGTACGATAGCGTGCCCGCGGCCGACGAAGGGCCGGTCAGCGTGATCGTCCACTGCGCGGCCGTGCCCTCTGCGTTATCGTCGAGCGCGATCGCCCACATCTCGGTCTGGCTGTTCGCCGCCAGCGCGGCGGCCACCATCGCCGCAAGCTGCGATCCGCGGCCGAACCAGGCGTTCGCCTCGTCCACGCGCGAGATGCGCCGCACCGTGAGCGCGGCGACCGTGCCGGCGCTGGTCCGCTGGCCGATGATCAGCCGCTTCTGCTCGGCGACGGGCAGGCCCTGGAGCGCGCGGACGTTGCTGAACTCCACCTGGCTGCCGGGCAGGCGCTGGCCCGCCGGGATCTGGTCGAATGCGATGCTGGTCACTGGTCACCTCCGTTGCGGCGCTTGGCCTTAGCTTCGCCCTCGGGCGCGGCATCCTCCGCCGCGGCGATCGCCGCCTCGCTGGTCTCGGTCACATCGCCGTCGTTCAGCCGGCGCTGCCAGAAGGCGTCCCAGGCCACGACGGCGCCGTGCGCGGGCAGCGGCTGGCCGGTCTCCGGATTGACGATCGTCGCGCCCTCGCGGGGCTTCACTGCGCGGCGCAGCAGCATGGTCAGTCTTCCTCCTGGTTGAGCGCGATCGTATCGGTCGCGTCGGCGTGGAAATCGTCGGGCAGTTGCGTGCCGGGCGCGCCCGGTTCGCGATCCACCGGGGCGGGATCGGCGAACACGGGCACGTCCCAGTTGACGTGCAGCGTCTCCAGCGCGGCCGGATCGGTCTCGCCGTCCTCGGCCACCGCCATCGCGAAGTCGCAGCTAAGCTGGATCGCGTACATGCTCAGCTTGCGCCGCTGGATCGCCTCGGTCGGGCGCACCAGGCGCACCGCGCCGGGCAGCAGCGGCTTCACCAGGTCCAGCCCCAGCGTCTGGTTGGCCAGCGCGCTCGCGGCGGCGGCCAGCAGGCGATAGCTGCCGGGCTCGCTCGCCGGATCGGGGCCGCCGTGGCGCTGGTGCTGCTCGGACGGGCGGCGGTTCTCGTCGGCGATCATCACGCCGAACTGCGCGCCCTCCACGATCATCGCGCCGTCGCCGGTCAGATAGCTGCTGTCCCACCCCGCGAACGTCACCCAGGCGGCCGGCGTGCGGATCTCCGCCTGCGATTCGAGCAGCGCGTCGAAATCCTCGGGATAGGTCGCCAGCGTCCGCCAGCGCCACGGCAGCGTGCCCGCGTCCGAAAGCGCCTTCAGCCGCGCCAGGATGGCCAGCTCGATCGCCGCGATCATGGCTGCGCCCCCGCATAGGCCGCCACCTGCTCGGCCACTTCCTCGCGCGCGGCGGCGGACCAGCCCAGATAGGGCCGGGCCGGCGTGTTCGCCTTGCGGCTGAACGCGCCCACCACCACCTCGATCGGTTCGGCCAGCGCGCGGCCGAACGCCTGGGTGATCCGGCGCCGGTGCGAACGCACCTGTTCGGTGCCGTTGAACCCGTTCTGGTGGCGCGCGGCATAGGGCAGGTTGCTGCCCACCTCCACGAAGTCGCGGCCCACGCGCCGCGCGATCGACAGCAGCAGGCGGCGGCTGAGCTGCAACGTCTTGCCGCCGTGCGCGATCACGCGCTGGCTGGGCGTCCACTTCACGCCCTCGGGCGAATGCTCGCCCATGAAATTATCGTGTACGTCGGCCTCGATCACCCCGCCGATCACGTCCATCAGCGGCGTCAGGTCGCCGAAGCGCGCGGCCAGCGCGGCAAGCTGGCGTTCGGCGGCCTCCTGGCCGTCAACGGAGATGCGGAAGCCGGCGCCGGTCATCAGAACCCCGCCAGCGTCTGGCGGCTGAAGGTGCGGCCGGGGTCCTCCACCAGGATCGCGCCCTCGCGCGCGGGCAGCGCGTCGATGTCGCCGCCGTCGATCTTCATCTCGCCCTTGCCGATCTTCTCCAGCCGCTTCTCGGCCGCCTCGCCGCGCTTGCGCACGTCATCGGTGGGGCTGCGGTGCAGCGCCGCGAACGCCATTTCGCGCACGCAAAGCTTCACCAGATCGGGCACCGGCCGCCCGCTCGCCGGGCCATACATCCGCGCCACCCATCCGTCGGCGATCGCCGATGCGTCGGCCAGCGCGCTCGCCACCGTGGCGATCGCCGCGTCGTTCCACGCCTCGGCGTCGGCAAGCTGCACCAGCACGGCCTCGCCATAGGCTGCGCGCATTTCGTCCGGGCTGGAATACATGGCCACGATGATCGGTCCCTCAAGTTACACGGGCGGCGGCATCGCGCCCCCTCGGCCGCCGCCCGCTGGCCTGGTCCGGCCGGGCGAAGGGTCAGGCCGCCCGCGCTCCAGGCCGGAAGCTCAGCTCCGTGCGGGCGCCTTGCCCGGCTTCTTGCCCTTGGCGGGCGCAGGCTCCTCCGCGGGCACAGGCTCCGCCGCCGCTCCCGGCGCCGGCGGCGAACCGCGCAGCGCCTTCAGCTCGGCCACCAGCCCGCGCACGAAATCGGTGGTCACCTCGCCCTTGCCGCGGCCCTCGTCGCCGGCCAGCTCGAGGATCGGCGCCATCGCCCCGGCCAGCCGGTCCCAGCTGTCCAGCAGATCCTCGATCCGGCCGTGCCCGCGCTCGGACATCAGCGTCCGCACGCGATCCAGCTCGCCCGAAAGCTCCTGGATCAGGGCAGACTGGCGGGCGATCTGATCGTTAAGCTCTGCCTGCCCTTCGCCCACCGCGCCCGGCTCGGGCGGCGCGATCGGTTCGGAACCCTCCACCAGCGAGTCGATCAGGCGCTGGAACATCTCGGGGGAAAGCGGCGGCGGCGATCCGCGCTGATCTCCCTGGGCAGTCAGCTCGAAATCGCCCGCTTCGATATATGTGGAGAACGTACCCTGCACCGCCTTGAGCGGTGCGAAACTGCCGTCCTCCTGGCCGATCTGGATGGTGAGCGCCGGATCGGACGCCAGCGCCAGCAGCCGCGCGCCGTCCAGCTCGCGGATGTCGACCGGCACCGCCTCCGCCGTGGTGGGGAAAGAAATCCCCGCCCGGCGGAACGGCGCCAGCCGCGACTTGATGCGAAGCTGCCCGCGCATTACGGCAGGCGCTTCGAGATGATCAGCTGCGCGTCATTGAACAGCGTGTTCGATGCGCCGCCGGTCAGGTTCTGCTTGAACAGCTCCTTGAACGCAGCCTCGTTGGAGGGGCCGGTCACGACGTGCGTCGGCCTGATCTCCAGCGGCTCGCCGTTCTCGTCGGGGATCTGGGACATGGTCAGCTTCACCGCGTTCCAGTTGGCGTCGGTCACCGCGTTGGTGCAGCGGTGCGCCATCTGCCAGAAGGAATAGCCGCTGCCCATCCGGCCATCGGCGCCGCCCAGGAACTCGCCCGTCTTGAAATAATGGCTGTCCCGCGGATCGGTCACCATGTCGAACATGGGCTCCTTCTCGACCTGAAGGATGATCGGCTTCAGCTCCTGGCTGAGATCGAGCGCGTACCAGGGCTGGACGGCGCCGTTGCCGGTCTTGTTGGAGACCGATGCACCGTTCACCTCATGGTCGGTGTCGAAGAAGTACTGGCCGTCGAAACAGGTTCGCGTGGCGCCGTTCTTCAGCGCGTCGAACACCAGCCGGTTCTTCAGGTTGATCGCCTTGCGCCCGCCGTCGCGGACCTTGGTCGAATAGAGGCCCAGCTTGTCGCGCTCGATGTCCTTGCCCCGGATCGCGACGGTCAGCTCGTAATCCTCGTTCTCGACGATGTACGCGCGCTCCTTCAACTGGGTGATGTGGCGCTCGCCGATCCACTTGCGGAACTCGGGCCAGTCTTCCAGCCAGCCATAGGTCTCGGTAGCCGAATCCGACGGCAGCTCCATCGCGATCAGTTGATAGAGGCTGGGTTCCAGCTTCAGGCCGGCCTTGAAGTCGGTGCGGAGGCCGGTGCGAAGCCGCTCCAGCGCCTCCGCGATGATTACGCCACGTGCCATGGGATTACCCCTTTCTCAGAAGCTGATTTCGACGAAGCCGCTCACGGCCCCGGCGGTGTTGAAGGCGGCGGCGGGAACCACCTGGATGCGCCCGCCCGCGGCGACGGCGCAGCTCGCGTCGCCGGCCGTCGGCGTATCGCTCACCACGGTGCCCTTGGTGGCGGCGTCCGCGATCGTGCAGGTCAGCCCCGCGACATCGGTGGTGCCCACCTTCACCGTCACGTCTCCGCCCGTGGTCACCGCCTTCTGGACGATCACGGTCAGGCCGGTGACCTCGCCCGATACCGGCGCGACCAGCTCGGCCGACGTTCCCGCCAGCGTGTCGGTCTCGTTGATGGCGAAGGGCAGGTAGAGCTTGCGGCGGCGCGTGGCGCCCGCCGGCTCGAACGCCACGAAGACGCCGCCGTCGGTGTCGATCGCCACGACGGTGCCCGCCACCGGGCGCGTGCCGTTGGACGAGGTGCGCGCCACCGTCTGATCGTCGACGGCGAAGCATTCGAAGCCGATGTCGGCGACGGTGATCTCGTCGGTGCTCGACGAATTGGCGAACTTCACCGGATCGGTGCCGATGTCGATCGTCGCGCCGCCGTCCGCGGCGGTGCCCGTCTTGGATTCCAGGAAATATCCGACGACGCGGCACTTCGCCACGTCCTGGGCCTTCAGCCCGTTGTCGCCGCCCTGGCCGGCACGCGCCGGCCGGGCATAGCCCGACGCCAGCATGGCCATGCCGCCCTGGATACACACGGCGTCCGCCGCGATGCCGGCATTCATCAGGTTGCCGCCGGCCAGGCGGACAACCTTGCGTGCAGTCGAAAGCGCGGTCATGCCAGCAGCTCCTTCTTCTCGGCCAGATATTCGGCCTCATTCCAGCCGTGCCGCGCGCAGGCCGCGATCTCCTCGGGGGTGAGCGCGATCTCGCCGCCGGCGGCGGGCTTGCCGCCCGCCAGCACCGATCCGGCCGCCACGACACGCGGCGCGGCTTCCAGCCACTTGCGGAAACCGGCCTCGTCGGCGCGGAAATAGTCGAGCGCCCAATCCTTCATGGCGGGCGTTACCTTGCCGATCTCGGGCGACATCGCCGCCGCGACCTCGCGCTCGGCACGCTCGCCGTTGAGCACGCCGAGCTGCGCGGTCACGCTTTCGAATTGCGCGATCGGCACGAACTTGGCCGGATCAGGCTTGCCCGACGCCTTCAGCGTGGTCACCGCGGCGGCGACTTCCTCGGCGCCGGCCGTGGCGGCCAGGCCCGCGGCAACCGCGACCTGCGATGCGCCGGCCTTCAGATCCTCGATCGCCGCTGCGATCGCTTCGACGGACGCATCGGGCGCGAGCCCGAGCGCCGCCGCAATGGCGGTCAGGTCCATGTCTTGGTCTTCTCCGGAAAGGCCTGCGGCTATCGCAGGCAGATCGATGATTGCCCCGGTGCCGACCAGGGCGAAGTTCTTGATAAGCACCACGTCGCCGCCGTCTTTGGGCTTCTTGGCCAGGAACAGCGGCGAGATATAGCGATACTCCGATGCCTCGATCGCGGCGGCGGCGGCGGGCGTCCAACGCACGTTGTTGGCCCAGATGCCGTCAGGCTCCGCGGTCAGGTCAGCCGCGCGTACCCACGCAGAAGCCGGCGCGCGCCCGCCGTCGCGGGCCGCCGGTTCCTGCATGCTGTGATTATAGTCGCCGGGCATATCGGCCTGGCCGAAAAACTGGCGGCACGCCGCGACGATCGCCTGCGCGTGCGCCAGATCGCGGATGCGATAGGGGCCGCGGCCGTCGCGCATCGCGATCTCGCCCATCGGCAACAGCTTGATCCGGGTGGGCGCCTTGCCGTCGACCAGCTCGATCTCGCTCGACGCGGCCACGGCCTGCACCGTCCCGGCTGGGCGTGCGGCGGCGGCGATCAGGGCGAGCGGTGAATTGCGCATGCCGCCTTATGCGGCGGGAAAAACGGCGCACTAACCTGACATATGTCAGGTGGGGATTGGCATCAGATCAGGGCGGGCAGGACCAGCTGCCGGGCAGCTTCAATCGTCGGGGATCTGGCCCTTGCGCGGGCCGAGCAGGATCGGACCATGGGCATCGGCATTGGAGAACCGCATGCCGTGCGGATCGTTACAGATGACGCGCGTCTCAATCGGCTGCCTCGTCTTGGGCAACCGCTTCGACCTGGAGATATCCGCGTTCTTCATTGTAGCCCGTTACCCGAAACACCGCATTGCGCGGGAAGATCACCTCATACTCCGCCGTTCCCTGCGAAGAAGTGTCGGTGACGTCGAGCGCGACAATACCACGCTTCGCCCGGATTTCCAAAGTGACGCGGGCGGGAGCGCTCTTTCCCCAGTTGTCCGCCACATGCGGCGATTTGGCGGTGCTCGTGAAGCCCGGGTCGGAAAAAACCCCTCCGGGGCGGGGATCGTGTGATTCCAGCCATTCGACGGCGGGGCCGGTCAAGGTGCGATAGAGCACCACTTCGGTGGCGATCCTGCCCTTCGCGATCGCACGGTCCAGCACCCGCGCTTCCCAGGCGGCGGCCTCCATGTCCGCTTCGTCGGCATCGTGATCGGGCAGATCCCGCGCATAGGCGTTGATCGCAAGGTATCCGCTGCCTGTATAGCTCGCGATCGCCTCCCGCTCGTCGCGGCTCAGCGCCGTGGTCAGCACGGTTACCGATGCGCTGCGGGTCTGCTCGATCGCGCCGCGCCCGGCCACCCAGCGCCAGACACCGCCGCCCACTTCGACAATCGTCGTCACGCCCAGTTGCGTGCGGGTGTATCTTCGCACCGGGATCTCCCGCCCGTCAGCCGCCTTGGCCCAGGCTTCGGTGATCTTGTCCGGCTCGACGATCGCCTGCGCGATCCGGTCGATCGCCACGCCGCCGGCGGCGGGCAGGCGCGTCTCGCCGTTTTCGCCGATCCACCAGCCGCGGCCGATCGCCAGCGGATGCCCCTCCTTGTCCTGCCAGATCGCCTCGCCGCCGGGCGCCACGCCGAAATGCGCGGTGAAGCGATCGAACATCGCCTGCTGCGCCTTCGTCGGCGCGGGCGGCGCCTGGCGCGGGGGCTCGCCGCCGGTGCCATCCGGCCAGGGCCGCGGCGCCAGCCCGCGCAGATATTCCTTGCCGACATTGTAGTTCCAGCCCTTGCCGATGCCCGCCTCGTTCACGCCGGTCTCGCCGGTGCGGCTGTTCGTCCAGGGCACGTCGCCGTTGCGCGCGGGCTCCGTGGTCACCGCCTTGTTCTGGCGGCGCAGCATGCCCGCCGATCGCTGCACGGCGGTGCATCGGCAGTTCCAGTCGCACGGCGGATAATGCGTGTCCCACCAGGGATCGTCGACGGGCAGGATCGTGCCGTCCCATGCGTCATGCTCGGGCCGCACGCGCCCGTCCTCCATGCTCGAATATTCGAGGTAGGGCAGCGCTGCCTTGGTCCGCTGGATGCGCTCCCATTTCCCGGCGGCATAGGCGGTGCGCAGGTTGGTGTCGAAGATCGTGCGCAGCCGCCGGACGGAGCCGAGCTGGACCATCTCGGCCCGGCCCGTTCCCGGATCGATCATCCGCTTGCGCCCCCACCAGCCGCGCGCCTCCAGCTTGGGGCGCAGCGTGGAAACGAATTCGTCGAAGCCGATGCCCTCGGCGATCGCGCGGTCCACCTGCTCGCGGATATCCTCCAGCAGGTCGCGCTGCATCGCCTTCGCGACGGTGAACGCGCGGGCATGCTCGCCCTGCCACACGTCCTGCCAGTTGAAGCCGATCCGGTAGCCCTTCTGGCGAAAGAACGCGACCGCCTCGGCCGGCGCCACGCCCGCACCGGGCAGCTCGTCAGGACCGCTCATGCGGCCAGCCTCATCTGCTCCAGCAGCTCGGCGCCCCACTGGTCGGCCATGGCGGCGGCGATGCCTGGGAAGAAACGCGAGCGCTCATGGCCCGACTTCCCCTGATGGAAATGGTAGTTGTAGCGCTTGCCGGCGCGCAGGCCCGATCGGCGGACGCAAAATCGCGGCGGAGGCAGCTTCACGATGTTCGTTGCCCGCAAGGGCTGAACGCCGCGCAGCCAAAGGCACACCTTCTTCTGGTGCTCGTCCCCGAACTGAAAAGGCTGCACGATCTGCGCGGGCGGCTCGTAGTTGACGATCCGCTCGCGAGCGTGGCGGTGCATCACTGGGTTTTCAATCGCGATGCGCTCGATCGGCGCGTTCCACAGGTCAGAAAACAATGCGGCCGCTTCATCGAGATCGGCCCACACCTGAGCAAGTGTTTTTCCCTTTGGCGCGTGCGTCAGCCAACAGATGCCGCTGTTGCACAGCCGCGTGCAGGGCGGGTGCGCCACGATCAGCAGGTCCCAGCCATCGTGCAGGATATCGCGCACGTCGCCGCGGATATGTCGGTTGCTGCCGCGCTCGTCGGGCAGAAGGTCGCACGACCAGGCGTCGAACCCCCGCGCCAGGAACGCCTCGCGCACAGTGCCCGAATATTCACAGCCGATCAGGATGCGCGGGGTCATGGCCGCCCCGCCATTTCCGGCGGCCAGGCATGTTTCCAGCTCTCGCCCGTCTTGATCCGGTGGATCGTCACGCCCGACACGCCATGCGCGCGCGCCAGCGCCGCCTGCGAGGGGCGCGGGCCGCCGGCCGGATCGGCAGCGAACAGCGCGCGGCGGATGGCGATCACCTGCCCGGCGGTCAGCCTGGCCGCCGGGCGCGCCTCACCGTGCTGCATCGCCATGCCGCCGCGCTCCCGTCACTTGCCCGGCTCCTGCAACAGCCCGGCCAGGCGCGTGGCGAAGCTGCTGCGCGCCAGCAGCTCGGTGAACTGGTCCGCCGGCATCGCCGCCAGCGCATCGCCCGCGCGCATCGCCAGTATCTCGCGCACCTCCTCCAGGCTGGCGGCGCCGGAGATCAGCTCCTCCACCCCCGCGATCATCGCGTCGCCGAACCCGCCCGAGGCCGCGATCGCATCGTCCACCAGCCGGTCGATCGCGTCGGGCTCGCGCGGCGCGTCCTGGGCGGCGGCGGCGACGGCACCTGCGGGTCCGGCCGGATCAGCCCCGATTTTCGGTTTGAGAGGGTCTGAGAGGCGGCTTGCCGCGTTTTGCGGCGGAATGATGCCTCCGCCGCGCGGATCGCCATTCTGGGGCTCCTGAGCGGCCCGGGGCGGAACCAGCAGCTCCTCGCCATCCTCCGGCGCCGGCACGCCGGTCACCTTGCGGAAATGGCCCATGCCCACCGGCACGCCATATTCCACGGCCTTGTCGATCGCCTTCAGCTCGCGGTCCATGTCCACCGCGTCGGGCTCGCCCACGCGGATGATCGGATAGCGCTTGCGGTGGCCGCGGTTGAACTGGACGATCCACTTGCCGATCGTGCTGGTCAGCGTGACCGACAGCAGCATCGCATCGAAATCGCGGATGTCCTTGCGCACCTCCCCGTGCAGGTCGGCCTGGCCGGTGCCCAGCCCGCCGGACTTGGCGTCGGCCGAGCTGGTCTGCCCCAGCACCAGCTTGCTGATCTCGTCGTTCACCCAGGCGAGGAAGCGCGAGAACATCTCCGGGTTGCTCGCGGCGCCGCCCGATTCGATGAACTCGATCAGCATCGACTGCGGGATCACGCATCCCGCGTCGCTGCCGATCTGCGCCACGGCCTGGGCCAGCTTGCGGATGTCCGCCTCGCTGGTGCCGTTCTGATATTTGCCGACGCGCAGCGGCAGCCCGTACACCTCAAGGAAGGTGATCCAGTCCTTGATGGTGAAGTTCAGGAACAGATAATACCAGGCCGCCGCCCGCGCGATGCCGCCGCGGATCGGCAGGCCGGACTTCTCCTGCGCCTCGTGGACGATGAACTTGTAGGGCGGCAGCTCCTCCGCCATCATCGCCATGCCGCTCACGCCGCCCTTCAGCAGCAGGCGGCGGCCGGTTACCCGGTCATATTCGAAGAAGCGCGGGTCCGCCCATTGCAGGCTTTCGGGAAGCCAGGGCGTCTCCGCCAGGTTCCACATCACCTCGGTCGCGCTGAAGCCCTTGCCCAGCGCGTCCTGGATATGGACCAGCTCGGCCTGCATCGTCGGCCGCTTCAGCCAGTCGCGCAGCAACTGGGCGTCGGCTTCCTCTTCGGGGGTGTCGCCCGCCGCCTCCACCTCGATCGGCAACTGCGCCACGGCCAGCTTGCGCGTGCGCAGCACCGAACGATAGTGCGGCCACTTCTCCTCAAGCTGCTCGGCCAGCTCGTGCTGCGCGGTGGCGTCGCCGTCCTCCGCCTGGCGCAGGATGCGCGCCAGCCCGGCGGGATCGAGCCCCTCGGCCGGATGGCCGGTGACGATCGATCGCGTGCCGGTCATCACCGGCGCGGCGATCTCCTTGGTCAGGATCGGCGCGGCGGAACGCAGCGGACGGCCGGCGCTGTCGACCAGCACGGGCGGCGGCGGCGGGGCATAGGGATCGTAGGCGTCAGCCACGGAGCAGGCTCACGATCAAGATTGCGAGAGTGACGCCGAACGCGAACCCACCATACAGATCGCGGAGCGTTCGACGTGCCAACTCGCGCCGGGTTGTGAGGATGGGGAGATCCCATTTGTTCATCGAAGGGTTCCTTTTGGCCGGGTCCCAGTCACCATGCGCCGCCCCCGCCGCCGAACCGGCCATGCTGCACCGGCCGGGCGCCGCGGCGCATCGCGAAGCCATCGTCGTCGCCGCGCCCGCGCCGCTCACCGAGGGGATCGGGCTTGGGCACGGACTGATGGGCGATCATCTGCGGCTCGTTGAACGTCGCTGCGTTCGCCAGCGCCAGCGCAGGCGCGAAGTCGCCATGGCGCGGCAGGCCGTCAGTGCCCTCGTTCTTTTCGCCCTGCGGCACCATAGGGATCCCGCGCACGATGCGGATCATGCGCAGGTCGGAGACGAGGTTGTCGTTTGCGGGGATCGAGATGCGTCGATCTTCAAAGGCCGACTTCATCTTCGGCATCCACTCGGCATACCAGGCCTGACTGAGCTGAATTGCCTCGATCAGGCTCGGCCCGAACTCCTGCACTGCAGCCTCGCCCAGGTAGCCCCCGTTGCCGCCCGAATCGATCTTGCCACCCACGAAGCGCGGCAGGCGCTTGGTAACCCAGATCACTACCTGCTTCTGCTGCTCGTAGGGGACGTTGCGCATCTCGATCACGAACGGCGCCCGCCGCGTGAGGTCGGGCTCGATTGCGAGGGGGACATAGATCGACGCATCGCCGGTGCGCGCGAAGTCCTGGCCGAAGGCGTGCCGTAGATTCTGGTTGAGCGCGGCCAGCTCGGGCGCGATCTCCTGATCCAGCCAGGACTGGACATAGTCTTCGCGCTTATGCAGCGGCTGCAGCTCGAAGCCGGGCGGGCAACTCAGCGTGAACACCTTATCCGGCGGTACGCTGCATGCTTCGATCAACATCCGACTGAGATAGACGCCGCTGCCTTGGGCGGGGATGCAGTCCAGCTCCTCGGCCGCATTGGCGCGATGAGCCTTGCGCACCATCTCTCGCCAGGCTGCCTCGCCCTCGGCCGTCCACTGGATGCCGCGGCGCAGGCACACGCGCTCGTAGAGCCCGTCGCGCGCCGCATCGTCGAACGTGCATCGAACGACCTTTGCGGCCGCCCCATATTCGCCCTTGCGGATGTCCTGGATGAACAGGTTGAACGGATTGTCAGCGCCGTTGTGGGTGGAGATCACGAGTATCTTCCCGCCCCAGATCAGGAACGCCATTGCCGCCTTCAGCAGGCCTTCGGCGTCGTCGTGGAAAGCGAACTCGTCGAGGATGATCCAGCCCTGACGACCGCGCAGTGACCGCGGCCGGCTGGAGAGCGCGCAGATCTCGAAGCCCGAGGCGAAGCGGATGCGGAATGCCTGGATGAACTTATCCTCGGCGCCATCGGTGCCGGCATCGTGGAACAGGAACTCGCCCACCTCACTGCAGGCCGGCATGAACGCCCGCGCCCACATGGCACAGGTGTCGATGAACTCGCGCGCCATATCGAGGTTGTAGCCGATGTAGAGCACATCCATCCCGCCGGCGTTGACCGCCGCCCCGGCCGTAAGCACGCCTTGCCCCGCGACCGCCCAGGTAGCTCCCGTGCGCCGGCCCTTATCGGCACCGACGATCGAATAAGTGGAGCATGCCGACAGCAGCTCCTTCTGGAAGGTCATCAGAACATCGGGGAGTGCTTTGCCGAGCAGATAGTCCGGGAGCTGCTGCATCGATGCCGCGCGATAGGCTGCCCATTCTTCTTGGCTGACGGGCACGCCTTCGTCGAGCATGCGTTCGAGCTGACCGGTCGAGAGAGCCATCAGGCCGCAATCCCCATGATGCGGCGCTTGATCTCGTCGACGGTCTCGCGCGTGAGCCCGGCGGGCACGTCCTTCGCGACGGCATCGACCGCTTTGGCTGCAGCTCTCGCCGTCTCCTGACGCACCTTGAAGATCATCTCCGCGTTGGTCTTCCGCGCGCTCGCCAGCGACTGGATGGTGCGGCCCAGGAACATCGCGTCCTCGGGGCCGAAGGTCACCGGCTGGCCGTCGCCTTCGTCGTTGGTGGCGGTCACCAGGCGCAGGATCATCGCGTGCAGCAGCTCGATATTCAGGTCCGCCACGCGGTCCTCGGGCGCGTCGCCCACCTGTTCGATCAGCGCCTTCGCCATCTCGCGGCTGTGGCGGAGCTGCGCGCCGACTTCCTCGATCGACTTGACGTGACGGCCCAGCGCGCTGCGCGATATCTCGCCCTGGCCCAGCTCGCGCAGCTTCGTGAGGATCTCGTCGATCGTCCAGCCGAAGTCGATGCGCAGATCCGCGATCATCTTCTTGATCTCGGGATCGAGCCGGTCAACCGTCGATCGCCGGCGCCGGCCGGGCGCGCGCATCGTCAAAGCCCCGCGTGCGGGCTGGCGATGCCGCCGATCGCGGCGTGGCCCGCCGCCGCCATGCGCCCGCGCTCGGTGATCCGCGCCACCATCACGGTGTCGCGCACCATCTCCACCGTGGCGCAATCGCGCTCCGCCAGCTCGCGCATCAGGCGGCGGATCGCGGGCTGGTCCATGTACTGGACGTGGCCGATCGCGCGCATCGCGGTCAGCAGCGTCGAATCGTTGCCCTGGCCGCCGTCCTCGATCAGCAGCTTCAGGATGGCGAGGCGCCGGATGGCGTCGGTTTCCTCGGCGTAGTTCATTCGCTCAGCGCCTTCTGCATCAGGATATGGTCCATGCGCTGCATCATCTGTTCGGTGCGGTGCGTGGCGGCGGCAATCCCGTCGATCTTCGCCTGGAGCGTCTCGCCCTGGCCGCGGATGCGCTCCTCCATCGCCAGCAGCCGCCCCTCCAGCCCGGTCAGCGCCGCGGCGGAGGCGCCTTCCTTCTCGACGCGCTTCAGCTCCACGCGCAGCTCGGCCACGTCGGCGCTGGATGCCTTGCTCTCGATCTCGGTCTTGATGCCGCGCACCTCGGCGAACAGCTTGTTGATCTGCCGCGAAAGGCTGCCGGTGCTCTCCGGGTTGCGCTGGCCGGATCGCAGGATGGCGAACACCACCATGCCCACGATCACGCCCGCCACCATGAGCTGAAGCCAGTCACTCATCCGCCTTGTCCTTTCCCCCGCCGCCCGCGCGCGCGGCGGCCCATTCGATGAAGGCGCCGGTCACGCGCCGGATGCCGCCCAGCACCTGCTCCGCCAGCAGTTGCGCCACGGCCAGGCCGCTCCAGCCCAGGCCGATGCCCCAGCCCATGGCGACCAGCGGCAGCAGCGCCTTGCCCGCCACCGCGCTGCACGCCACCACCAGCGCCAGCTCGATCCCGATCAGCGAAACCCACAGCGCGGCCGTGCGCCTGGCGCCGATCGGCGCGGCCGGCGCCGGGGCCATCAGCAGCCCCAGCACCACGCCCAGCACCCCCAGCCCGGCCGAAAGCACGGGCACGCTCACGCCGAACACGATCACCAGCTCCGGCCCCGGCACCACGACGAAGCTTCCCGCCGAGCTGAGCGCCACCGCCACCGGCGGCGCCATCGGCCCCAGATCGTCGCGCGCGCGATCGAGCGCGAGGGTGAGCAGCGGCACCATCAGAGCGGCCATCCTATCGATAGGACAACCAGCGCCATGCCTGCGGTCAGAAATATCCATGCCAGCCGCCACCAGCGTTTCGACAAGCGATCATCCGTTGCATTGAGACTGCCGACAAATAGGGCGATCCCGCAGGTGATAAGCACCCACGCCGCGGCTAGCGCCATCAGATGCACGACCGCGCTCATATCGTGATGCCCACGGACGCGGCGATCACTTGCGACCAGGCGTGGAAGGCGGTGCGCTCATCGGATGTCAGCACGCGGTTCCATCCGGCCGCGAGCACCTGATCGTTCACCCCATTGAAGCTGGTGGCGGTATATCCGCCACCGATGCGCACATGCTGGCCGTTGACGAGGCGCGTATACCCGCTTCCGCCCGCGGTCGGCGTGCCAACGGTAGCCGCGGTGACGTTGGCAGCGCACACCTCCGTATCGTCCGCCCAGGCCATGCGCAGCCCCCAGTTCGCGGGGGTGTCGCTGATCACACAAGTGCGGGTGACCGGCGTGCCGTTGGTATAGCGCGCCGCCGCGGTCAATTGCGCGTTCGAACTGGCATAGAGCGAACATCCGGTCAGCGTCGTCTCGCCGAAATTGCCGACGAAGATAGGCCGCCCGGTGCCGCTCAGCGATCCGGCGGCCGATTTGCAGACGGTGGCATAGGTCATCGCCGCCGCTTCGTTCAGCGCGGTGACGAGCTGCTTGGTCACGCCCTGGAACGACAGATACCCGGCGCCGTCATCCGGCGTTCCCACCACGCTCGCGTCTACCTGCCCGGCGGCCCGGTTCTTCGCCGCGCGCGCCACCGTGTCGGTGCAGAGGTGCAGGAACACCAGCCCATCATTCAGCGTGCCGGGAAGGACAAGCTCGTCCGCAGCATACAGGATGGTGTCATCGTTGACGATCAGGTCCATGCGTCAGAACTCCAGGAAGCGGTGCGAAAGCTCGCGGCCGAGGCGATAGGCGCCGATGTTGTTGAGGTGCAGGCTGTCGGTCCACATGCCCGCGCCGTTCTCGCTGGCGTAGGAGCCCCACAGATCGTGCATGTTCAGGAACTCGTGGCCGCCCGCGATGCAGAAGTCATAGATCGCGTCGCGATATGCGCTCTGCGCGGTCACCACCGTTCCGCCCGAAAGTGCCGGGGCCACGAAGATAAAGCCCGTGTCCGCGTTCGCGGCGCGATAGGCGGTCACCAGATCGCCCAGCGCCGCAACCAGCAGCTCGGGCGTGGTGCCCGAACGCCGGTAATCGTTGGTGCTCATGATCACGATCACCGCGTCGATCGATCCGATGGACGTCGCGATCGGCTGGATATAGCTGCTGGCGAAAGTGGCCAGCATCGTGCCATCCAGCCCGCCATTGCCCATCTTGAGCATCTCGACGCCCACACCTGCGGCTTTCGAGGCATGCGCGCCATAGATCACCACCGTGCCCGCGTTGCCGGTGCAATCGATGTCGAACCCGTGCGTGCCCGCGGAAAGGCCGCTGATCGTCACCGCGGCCAGCGCATCGGTGCCGCCGCCGGTAACCGTGGTCCACGATCCGCCATCGACGCGCCAGCGGAACGTGCCCGTGGTGTCCTTGTAGAAAATCTTGAAGCTGTCGCACGGCACCGCGCCATAGCTCAGCGTGGCGCTGGTCCCCGTGGTGCTGATCCGCATTCCATCCGGCGCGCAGCCGTTGGTGCCGGGCGCGCCATCGGCCGATGCGTCATAGCTGGTCCAGCCCGACTTCGAAAACGTCACGCTGTCAAGCGTATAGGGGCCGCCCGACTGGTTCTGGACCGACAGCCAGGCGCCCCCGGCATCGCCATAGAGCGTGCGCAGCCAGGTGGCGAGTTGCTGGGGGATGGCCACATATTCGGTCCAGCTATCCCCGGTCACCGCGATCCGCGCCCGGCCCGCGCCCGATTGCAGGATCTTGGCGAGCTTGCCACGCAGCGCATGCAGCCCGCGCCCGTCCGTGTGCGTGGGCAGCGAGGAAGCGGCGGGCGATGCCTTGGGCGCGAAGCCCGCGGCCGCTACCGCCTCCGCCACCTGATCGCTCAGGCCAACGAGCGCGCCGGTCTTGTCGATCTTGAACAGAACGAAACCCAGCCGGTTGACGACGCGGAAGACATAGTCGTCGCCCGGCTCGAACGAACTGATCCCGGCGCCGTTCGCGGCAAGCAGGCTGCCGCCATCCCCCGCCAGATCCCACTGGCCGAACGGCCCCCGCAGCGAGAACCCGTCCGCCGTCTGCCACAGGCTGAACATCACGAAGCCCGCCCGGTTGCGGATCGCGAACATCCGCCGCTCGGCTGCATCGGGCACAGCTTCGTTGACGAAGGCATCCGAGAATTCGGCGGCCGTTTCCGCCGCGGAGGCGGCGGCCACAACCGCCCCGGCTTCCGCCGCCACCGCCGTATCCTTCGCCGCCAGGATGGTGGCGCCGGCGGCAACCACCGCCTCGGCGCCTTCCTGCGCGGCCACCATGTCCACGCGCACGTCTTCCAGCTCGGCGATCTTCGCGTCGGCCTGGGCCGCCTTGGTCGCGGTCAGCGCGTCCCCTGCGACGCGCGCCGCGGTCTCGTCCGCGATCTGGTCGGCAAGCTCCTGATCCGCCGTCGCGCGCGCATCGGTCTCGGCATTCAGCGCCGTGGTCAGCGCGGCGTCGGCCGCCTGGCGCGCGGTCACCTCCGCCGCCACGGCCGCGCCCGCGCTGGTGGCGTTGGCCGCCACCTGCGTTTCCAGCGCGGTGATCGCCGTCTCGGCCTCGGCCAGGCGCACGGCATCGGCGCCGGGCGTCGGGGAATCGAATACGCTCACCGGCCGGCTTCCGGGCAGGGCGGATAGCCGAACCAGATGCGCAGCCAGCAGAGCTGGGCGTCGCGATCGTCCAGGTCCTTCGCCTGGCCGGCGATCACCTCGGCGATCTGCGCATCGCTCCAGCAGCGCTGCGCCGGATCGTCGGGGCACGGCACCGCAGGCGCTGGGATCGGCGTGCGCGCGGGCGGCGTGACGCGCTCGATCGCGGGGCGGCTACCGGCGCTCAGCGGCGCGCTGCTGCCGCTCCCGCAGCTCGCGCAGAGCAGCATTGCTGGCAGGGCCGCCAGCACGGCCGGCAGCTTCCGGGTTCGCCTCGATCGCATTCTCGATTGCTCCTTGCAGGTTGGCCTGGGCCGCCTCGGCCTGTTGGTCGCGGCGGAGCTGGTCGCCGTCCGCCTCGCCGATCCGCTCGATCTGTTCCTGGCGCTGGTCCGCCGCCTGGCGCGCGTCGTGCGCGCCGGTGATCGCGCGCAGCGCCAGCGCGACGGCCAGCCAGGCGAGCAGCGCGGCGGCGATCGCCAGCAGCGCCCAGGCGATCGGCCGCGCCCATGCGGCGGGCACGTTGCGCCGCACCAGCGCGGCGGCGATCCAGGCGGCGGCGGCCACCATGTCACACCTCCCCGAACGTCACGGCGCCCAGGCACGCGAGCAGCTTCTTGCCCGGGCAGGCCGTGGCCTTGATGTCGCAATGGGCGAACACGGCGCGGCCCGTCTCCGGCGGCGGGCGGCGGCTGCCCAGCCGGCGCATCGGCACGAAGCGGCGGTAATCGGGGTGCGAGGCATCGGTGCGCAGCCATCCCAGGAAGGCCGACAGCATCGGCATGCGCGCGGCGATTTCCGCCTGCGCGACCGCGCCGTTCTCGAAATCGCCAGCGAAGGCGATGCCGATCCCCGATCCGTTATAGCCCACCGAATGCGCGCCGCTGCGGTCCTCGCCGCGCCCCTCGCATATCGCCAGCCCGCCGCCCGCCATCAGGAAGGCGACGAAGCTGTAGGGCACGTCCAGCCCCAGGTCAGGCCGCGCGCGCTGGAGCGAGCGCATCATCGCGAAGATCTCCGCCTCGCCCTCCCACAGGTTCGGCGTGGCGTCGCGATCGGGCATTACCGTGTGGTGGATGAACACGCTGGTCCACGCCTCGCGCGATACCGCATGGCCCAGCCGGGGCAGCCGCGCGTCGGCGCCCCAGGCGCTGCGCGGATACAGCCTCAGGCCGGGCGCGATGGCGATGCCGCCCATCACGCGGCCCCGCCGCAATTGCCCGCCGCCGCGGGCCGGTCTAGGATGCAGGAATCGCCGGTGCTCATGGGCGATTCTATGGGCCGGGCGGGACCGGTCCTCTAACCTGACATATGTCAGGTGGGCCGAACCTCAGGCGGGATCGCCGCCGAACAGGTCCAGTTGGTCGCCCGCCGTCCGCGCCGCCGCGATCATGCGGTACAGGTGCCGCTCCGTATAGTCATAGGCCAGCGCGATCTGCGCCAATGTCATGCCGTCGGGCGGGTTCAGCGCGGCGTCCAGCGCGCGCTGGCGCCGCGCATGCGCCTTGGGCAGGTCCAGGTAGCGCAGGTGGAAATATTCGGAGAGGCGCGTCGCGGCGCGCAGCCCGATCACCACGGCGATCTCGTGGTTGGCCGGCATAAGCTTGGGGACATAGACCTTCGATCCGCCCAGCCGCTCGATCAGCTTGTCGACGTTCGCCTGGCCGATGACGGCGGCGATCTCGTCGAGCAGCTCGCGGCGCTCGTTGGCGGGGCGATGCACGTTCATCCGGCCGCGCGCGCCCTGCGGCGCCGGATCGCGCGGGCGCGGCGGCTGGCGGAATGATCCGGCACGATGGTGGTCACCGTCCCGCCGCGCACCCGGTACAGCCAGCCATCCAGCCGGATCGCATATTCCTCGGCGTCCAGCGCCTCCGCCGCCTCCGCCGCGCGCGCCAGCCGTTCGGCCAGCGCCTCGCGCAGCGCGGGCACGTCGATGCCCTGCACGCGCTCCAAGTAGCGCAGCATGAAGTGATCGGAGACCCGGATCACGGGCGCCGGCTCCACGCCGGATAGCCGATCGCCGCCGGCGCCGCCTGGGCGGGCGCCAGCGGGATGGCGGTGTGGCACGACGCGCATTCGGCGCTGGCCCGGCCGACGATCCAGTGACCCGCGCCGCAGCCGGGACAGGCCATGCCGGCACGATACAGTGGGGCATAGCCCTGTTTCAGGTTCTCACGCGAAGGCGCGAAGGCGCGAAGGGCGCGGGGCATCATTCTGCCCCCGCCTCTCTAAAGAGGTCGGTCACCTCGGCAGGAACGAACGGGCGGGCGATATCCGCGACTTCCTTCGCGTAGCGAGCCTGAGCAGGCAGCATCGAATTTTTGGCCACATGATCGAGCGCCCTAACGGCAAAATAGATGGCGATTCCCCTGCGCAGCCGCCGAGGCGCGGCATCGATCACCTTCCTGTAAGCATCCCGCATGCTCATGCCCCGCCTCCCTGCCGCAGCGTGTCGCCCAGCGCCTTGGCGAGCACGTCCAGCTCGCTGGCGGTGGCCAGCATCAGCTCGATCTCCATGCCCGCGAATTCCCAGGCGGCGCGGCGGATATCCCAGTGGGCGGGCACCAGCCCCTTCGCCCACAGCCTGCCCAGGATCGCCTCCACCAGCCGGCGGCGCAGCACGACCGGCACGGCCTCGGGCCGCAACCCGGCGGTGTTCTGGTCCCAGCCGGCGCGCTGGGCCATGTCCTTCAGCGCCTCGATCACGCGGTACATCATCGACTGGTTGGCCCATTGCAGGCGCTCGCAGCCGAGCTGGCGGCGCGCGAACGCCTCCAGCGCCTTGTCGCCCGGCTGGCGCACCTCGCCCAGGCGATGCAGCGAAATCCACAGCGCCCGCGCCTTGTTTGCCGCGGGATGATCGGCCGGGCGCGCGCCGCGGCCGGCGGGCGTGGCCGGCCTCCACCCGCGCGCCTTGAAGTGATCGAGCACCCGGCCAAGCTGCGCGTCGCTGCAATCGGCCGCGCTGGTCGCCCCGGCGATGTCGTACAGGATGCCCTGATAATCGTCGGACGAAAGGCGCAGGTCGCTGCGCGCGATATGGATCTTCGCCAGCATCAGCTTGCGATGCTTCGAAGCCCCGGGCTTCGCCGGCGCCTCGCGCCCAGGCATGTGATCGGCGCGCGCCCGCGACTTGCCGAAGATGGCGGCGCCGGAAATCATGCGGGTCATAGTGCAATCTCCGGCTTTGCCGCCGCGCTCATCCGCTCGGTCAGCGTCAGGAAATCCTGCTCTCTCGTCCGGCGCGCGTCGGCGCGGTCCACAGCGTTATGGATCGTCGAATGATCGCGCCCGCCCAGCAGCACGCCGATCTGGCTCAGCGACCGGTGGAATCGGCGATGCGCCACCCAGCAGATCGCCTGACGGGCACGGACGGCCGCGGGATCGCGGCTTTGTCCGCAGATCATGGCCACCGGCAGATTCGTCTCGCGCGCAGCCAGATCGATCAGATCGCCGATCACCGGGCGCGGGCGCCAGACCTTCAGCTCCGGCGCCACAAGCGCGGCATTGATCGCAGAGAGAGCAAGCGAAAGCTGGCCCTCGCCCTCGACCACGACGATGATTGCACGGGCGGCGCTCATGCCGCTACGTCCCGGCGCAGGATATCGGCCGCCGCCTCCTGCAAATGGGGCAGGCCGATCGGCGCCTTGTCGGCCGACGCCAGCATCGCCGCCACCTCCAGCACCTGCGTTGCCAGCCCCAGCGCGCCGGGCTTGCGTGCGATCTGCTCCAGCTCGCGAATGGCGCGGGGATCGTCGATCGCCCATGCCCTCGCCAGCGCGGCCACGTCCTGCGCATAGGGCAGCACCCGCGCCGCCATCGACTTCACCCGGCGGCGGAGCTGGGGCAGGTCGCTCTTGCCCGTGCCGTTGGCGATCAGGTTGGCCAGCCGCTGATCGCCGAAGAACGCGATGCCGGCGCCGGTCTCGTCATGGATGCCGCGGATTTCCTCCAGCGACTTGACGGTAAGGTGCTGCGCCTCGTCGAAGATCAGCACCGGTCGGTGCATCGCCGACAGCTTGTCGCAGATCATCTGCGACAGCGCGGCCGGCGAGCCCGTGGCGTTCTTGACGCCGAGCGCCGCCAGCACGCGGATCTGCATCGGCCCCGGGCTGCCGTGCGACGGCCAGATCGTGACGATGTAGATGTGCGGATAGAGCGCGCGGAAGTGCGCGGCCGAGCTGCTCTTGCCCAGGCCCGAGCCCAGCGGCGCCGACACCATCTTTCCCCGCTGGCACCAGTGCAGCAGGTTGACGATCTCCGCGCTGGTCTGCGTTTCGAAATAGTCGGGGATTTCGGGCGCATCGATATGCACCGTGTCGCGCGCCACCAGCAGATCGCGATAGCGCTGCACGGCCTCGGCGATCGGCAGCTCGCGCCCGCCATAGCCGTTCTTCCCGCCGAACTGGCTGATCGTTCCCTGCTTGATGCCGGTGCGCGACGCGACCTCCGGCCAGGTGAGGGCGAGCTGCGCCATGTGCGTCTTCAGCCAGGCGCGCTGTTCTTCAATATAGTCGGCGTGGGGCTTTTCGTCCTCAGTCATGCTATGCGTTCCTTTGCTTGAGAGAGTCGGCCGCGCGCGAGGACCAGTCGCGCGCGGCCTTGGGGATCAGACCTTCTCGGTTTCGAAGGCCGGATTCGCGGTGATGGCAGTCCAGTCGCGGCGGACCTGATCGATCCACGCCAGCGCCTCGTCAGCGGTCGCCTCCGTGGGGCCGAGGATCGTCTGGCCCGTGCCCCACTCTCCGGTCGGGCAGGCGGCGACGCTCGCCATCTGCGCGTCGAATCCATTGGTGCCGACGCGGATCACCAGCGAGGCGGACCAGCCGTTGGCGAAGTTGAAGCGGACGCGCGGCCAGCCCGTCTTGGGATCGAGATCGGTTTCAAATTCGGCCGGCATGGCCTTTCTCCTTCCAATGCCCGGATCGCGCCGGGCGCGCGTTCAGTCGTCAAGGCGCAGGCGGCCGAACAGGCTCAGCACCTTGCTTCCTTGTTCGGGCAGTGCGGGCACCGCCGCCTCCGCCGGGCGCGCGCGGGCGGGCTTCGCCGCGGGGGCGGCGTTGCCGCGCCAGCGGTGCGGGCGGATGGGCAGGTTATCGGGCATCGGCGGCGCATCGTCCGGATCGGCCGGGCGCAGCGCCACCAGCTCCTCGGCGGTCAGAAGCTGCTCGGCCTCGGCCCCGTCGCGCATGCGGCGGCGGTAATCCGCCACGCGCTTCGCCGATTTCTTGGCATCCTCCGCCGTGCCCCAAGGGCTGTCGTGGATCAGGTCCGCGGTCAGCAGGTAGCGGGGGCCGTCATACAGGTGGACCTGGCCGTGCAGGTTGTCCGGATCGAAGCGCACCGTCACCAGTTGCCCGGCCAGCCGGTGCGCCGCCTCGGCCCAGTAACGGTTGCCGAACAGCCGCACCTCGGCCGTCTGCCGGTCCACGCGCACGCGCTCGTGCGCCAGCATCGCAAGGCGCATGTGCTCGGCCGTCGCCCGGCCGATCTCCACGCTGGTGGCGGCGAACACCTGGTCGAAGCTGCGCCCGGCATAGTCGCGCCCGGTGCGGCCCAGCCGCGCGTTGTGCGCCTTCACGCACCGCGCCACATGCTCGCGGAATTCTTCCCAGGCCACGGCGCGGCTGCCGTAGTTGTGCGGCTTGGCCATCGGGTTCGGCCCGGTATAGGCCCCCGCGCATTCGGGGGCGCGGCTCACCCGGTCGGCCAGGTCGCGGAAGGCGCGCTCGATCGGCTTGCTCTGGCCGCGGCCGGGAATCGCCCAGTTCACGTCGATGCCCAGCGCGGTCAGCAGCCCGGTCGGTTCGTCTTCCTGGACGGTGAAGCGGAAGCGGTTGGCGATACCGCCGGTGAACCATTTGCTGGCGAAGCTGCGGCCGTTGTCGCAGGTCATGCGCTTGGGGATGCCGAACTCGCGGATCATGTCGCCCACGGCCAGCCGGGCCAGCGCCGTGCTCTCGGTCTCGCCCAGGCGCCAGCCCACGATCTTGCTCGATCGCACGTCCTGGATCGCCACCATGATCGGGCGGATCGGCTTGCCGCCCTTGGGCGGGACCACCCACACGTCGAACTTGTGGCCGTCGATGTTGACCACCTCCATCGCGTGGAGGTTCTCCACGGTGCGGCGGTTGGCGGGGACGGATCGGCGCAGCGCCTCCTCCCCCTCGCGCAGCAGCTTCAGGATGCCGGGGTCCACCTCGCGCCGCAGACGGCGGCTGAACGTCTTCTCACAGGGCAGTGAGAGGCCGATCTCGGCGGCCTTGGCGGCGACGCGCTCGTAGCAACTCGTCAGCGTGGGCTTCTCCGCCCGCAGCACGTCGGACTTGTACATCGTCCACAGCAGCGGATCGATCTCCGCCGCCTGGCCGCCGCCGCCGCGGCGCGGCGCCAGCGCGGGCAGCCGGTTGTGCGCGGCCACGCCGTCCACCAGCGACAGCCAGCTCCACAGCGTCGATTTGCCCACGCCATGGCGGCGCGCGATATCGGCCGCGGCGGCGGTGCGCGTCATGCCCGATGCGGTCAGCAGCTCCAGCGCGTTGACGATCGCCAGCCGGCGCTCCGCCTCCGCATGCACGGCCGCGCCCTGGGTTTCGTACCAGGCCCAGCTTCCGTCCTGCGCGGCGGCGGCGGGCGCCGGGCGCTGGCCGGTCAGCCCGCGCCGCGCCAGCTCCAGCAGCGCGGCCGGCGGCAGCAGCGATGCGTGATACTCCACGCCGCCGCCGCGCGCGCCCTGGCGGGGCCGCACCAGCAGCGCGCCATCGGGGCCGCTGCGCGCCGTCCAGCGTTCCTCGGCCGCGCGCCGGTTGATCGCGCGCTTGTCTGCCGGCATGCCGGGCAGCGCGAGCTGCGCCAGCTCCGCCGCGCTGAACCAGTCGCGCGGGGCGGCGTCGTTCGCCGTGCAGAAATCCGTATCAGCGGCGCGACTTGCCACGCTTCCCCCCCGTTCTGATTGTCGGCGCGTGCCGTTTCAGCGTGCGCAATTCGGCCTGAGCATGGTCGATCACGCGCGTCAGGTGGCCGATCTGCGCCGTCATCACTTCGTTCTGATCGAGCACCGCGCCGCCGATCCGGCGCAGCACGGGATCGAGCAGGTCCAGCCGCCCGGTCACCGCGACCAGCGCGAGCGCCCGGCTCATCGGCACCTTGTGCTCGGTACGCGCCGGGCTCGAATAGGCGTCGAGCATCGCGCGGCTGACTTCCTCGTCCAGGAATACGCTCATCTCGGCGGCGATCACTTCCCGGCGGCGCCCCTCCAGCATCTCGGTCGCCAGGATTGTGGCGACCATCTCGTTGATCTGGCGCTCCAGCCCGGCCAGCGATCCCGGCGCGCTCGGCCGGGCGGGCACGGCATAGTCAAAGCCGAGCTGATCGGGATGCGCGCGCGCCTTAGGCATGGGAAAATCCCCCGCCGATCCGGCGCTCGAACTCCAGCAGCGCCTTCTGAGGCACCGAACCGCGCCTGCGATTTGTCGCCAGCCAAGACTGGCTCTTGCCCATGAATTGCGACAGGCCACAATCTGTTGAAACACCGGCGAGCCGCTTCATCATTAGGACGATGTCTTCAAAATCCTCGGGCCACTCTATTCTTGGCGGGAAAGGCCCAGAGGCCCCATCGTCTCCGACGCATTCCGACAGGATAGATTTGAAGTCCTCGCAGAGGCCGCGGACACGGCCCACCTGCGCCTTGTCGATTAGCAAGCCATCATATGGCCAGATCGCCGCGGTCGAGGCGATCAAGTCGATGAGCGCCGCCGCGACGCTACGACGTAGCGGGCTGGTCTCGTGCGTCATCAGGATGAGCGCTGCTATCGCGAGCTCTCGACAACGATTGTCGTGTGTCCCGCAATCGATCTTGTCCGCGCCCTGAAACACGAACATCTGCGCGACGGAAGCCGCGAGAGAACTAACGAGCTTCTTGCTCATACGTAGCGCATCCCGCGTGTCAGGAACCGGAACTGGCGCCGCGCCTCCAGGCGGCGGGTGTTGTCCTCGGCATGCAGCAGCGCGCCGAGCTTCAGGCCCTCCAGCGTCAGCTCCGGCTGGCCGTCCTCGCCGGGCTCCCGCTCCACCAGCCCGCGCGTGCGCAGCCCGGCCAGCGAGCGCGCGTCCATCGTCCCCGCCTCGCCGCGCCACAGGCCCGGCACGATCGCCTCCTGAGGGAAGGACAGCTTACCGGCCATCGGACGCCCTCCGCTGCTGCGGCCCGGCTGTCCGCCCGGCGCCTGGCCTCCGCCTCAACCTCGGCGCGCAGCGCGGGGATCGCGTTTCGGCAGCACGCTGGCGCGTTGCCTCGCGTCCTTCGGCCTGCTGGCGTTGGAGCGATTCCAATATCCAGCCGAGTGCGTGGAGATCCATCACCTGGATTTCCACCTTCACAATGGCCGCCTTTCCCGCGGTGACCGACGAGGAGAAGGTGCGGATGCGCGCGTCGCCCTCGCACCAATGTAGGGAAAGTCCGCCCATCACCCCGCCCTCCGCAGGCGCTCAGCCTCCCAGCGCGCCGCCTCGAACGCGGCCTGGTAGCGGGGCGCACGGGCGTAGCGCTCGACCTTGGACAGGCCGGGCGCGTTGTAGGCGGCGTGCGCGTCCAGCAGCTCGTTCTGGGTGGTGGCGCAGATCGCCCGCCAGTGATCCAGGCAGAACGCATGGCCCGGCCGCACCGCGATTCCGCAGCCGTCCACCGCACAGCTCACCTCGTGCGCGCCCGCGATCGCCACATGCTCGGGCCGCGAGAGCGCGCCGGGCACGATCCCGCGCCGCGCCAGCTCGGCGGTCAGCAGCGCGCTGGGCACCGTGCGCAGATCGGGCGTGCCGGGCAGCGTCAGGCTGCGGTTCTTGTTCCGCTGGCGCCGGATCAGGCCCTGCGCCTCCAGCCCGTCGATCATCCGGTGGACATTGCTCTTGGACGCCAGGCCAAGATGATCGGCCACCTGCTGATAGGAGGGGCCGAACCCAGCCCGGGCGAGGTGCTCGCGGATGAAATCCAGCGCGTTGAGCTGCTGCGGCGTCATGCTGCCACCGCCTGCGCGGGCGCATCGGCCCGGCGCGCTTCGATCACCCAGTTGTCCAGCAGCCGCTCCGGCCCATGGCGGCTCGCCGCGATCACGCCGCCCACGTCCAGCGCCACCAGGCCGAACACGTGGAAGGTCAGCGATCCGCCGAACAGGTCCACCAGCGCGGCGACGATCGCCTCGTCCGGGCTGCCCGCGGCACGATCGGCCGCGATCATCGCCAGCAGGCGAGAGAGAGATGCGCGCGCGATCATGCCAGCAGACCCCACGCGACCAGCGCCATCAGCACCAGCGCGGCGAAATTCGACGCCATCAGCGCCTGGAACCACAGCGCCGCCTCGATCGGGGCCTGCCCCTTCGCGGCGCGGCGCGCGCGATAGGCGTCGGAGAACAGCTTCATGCTTCGCTCCCTTCGGTGATGATTGCGGTGGTAAGCCCCGGCAGCGGCGCCAGCGGCACGGGCCGCCCCAGCGGCGGCAGCCAGATGGTGCGCGTCTCGCCCGGCGCGGCCGGATGGCGCACGTCCCAGACGATCCACCAGTAATCGACCATCCCGCCCCGGAACGCGCGCGCGCCCATCTCCGCGATGCGATCGCCCGGCGGCATCGACGGCCGCTGGGTAAGGTGCAGCACGGCGGACGGCGGATGATCGCTGAACAGCCGCCAGCGCGCCTGGCTGGCCAGCCATTTGACCGGCAGCACCATCGCCACATAGGTGCCGCCGCACGCCGCCACGATCCGCAGCGCATGGCGCGCGAACGCCTCGCTGATCAGTTGCCCGGCATAGCGGCCCGCGCCCTTGCGATAGCTGTAGGGCGGGTTGCACACGATCGAGACCGGGTTGGGCGGCGCGATCGATTCCAGGAAATCCATCGCCGCGAAATCGAAGCGCACGCCCTCAAGCTGCTCCGCGTCGATCCGCCGCACCACGTCCGACAGCATCAGCCGCCGGCTGTGCCCGCCGCCGCCGAACGCGGCCAGCTCGCCGAACGCGGCGCCGATATTGCCCAGCCCGCACGCCGGGTCCCAGATCGTCTCGCCGCGCATCAGCGCCACGCGAAACCCGCCCAGCGCGTCGATAAGCTGGCGCGTCACCCATTGTTCCTCGACATACCAGTCGAGCGGATGCCGCTTCGCGACCGCGCCCGAGGACAGCTCACCGCGCGGCATCGGATGCCTCCGCGTCGAACACACGCTCCTTGCGCGCGAAGGCCAGCTCGGCGACGAACGAACGCCATTCGATGATGATCACGAAGCCCTCGGCCTCGTAGTCGTCGGTGCAGCCGCACCAGCCCCCGACCGAGATGTGCGGCAGCCAGCTCATTCTGCGATCAGCGTGGTTTCACGCCCCCCGTCCTCACGCCGCCGCACCTGCCACCGGTTCCTTCCCGCGTGATAGGCGAAGTAGTCTTTGGTGTGCTCGTTGCGGTTCTGCTCGGCAGCCCACCGCTCAGCGCGGGTACGGCTCATGCCCCCAGCTCCTCGTTCAGCCGGTCGCGCAGCTCGCGCTTCATGTCCGGGGTCAGCTTGGGCAACAGGCTCTCGCGCACCCAGCGCTTGCGCTCCGCCACGCCCAGGCGGCTCCAGCCGCCGTCCATCGCGTTGAAATGCTTCTGGTATGGCGCGGGCGCCGCCCCGGCGGGCCGGTCCACCCCGGCCAGGATGCGCGCGTCGTCGGCGCCGATCTCCGGATCGCCCAGCAGCGCCTCGATCACCCGGCGCCGGTCTGCCTCGGCCCGCACCTGCGCGATCGCGCGCAACTGGCTGGCGTTCTCGCCCGCCACCGGATGCTTCGAAAGCGCCTCCGCCAGGTCGGGAAACGGTTCGATCAGCAGCCGGAAAAGCGACAGGTCGTTGTGGATCGACCGGCGCGACATGCCCAGCGCCTCGCCGACCGATTCCTCCCAGCCATATACGTGTGCAATCTTTGCACACGTATCGCTCACCTCCTCGGTCAGCGCCTCCTCAACCCGCGTCTCGCCGGCCTTCACCCGCGCCCAGCGGGCCTTCTGTGCAAGCTGCTGCTGCTTGAGCCCGCCATGCTCGCGCGCGATCCGCTCCTGCGCGGCCTGCACCAGCGCGGCGGTGAACTTCGCCCGCTCGATCGGCGCGAGCGGCCGGCGGTGCAGGTTCTCGCTCGCCTCCAGGTCGGCCAGCTCCTCCTGCTTGCCGCGCACCTCGATCGCGAAGACGCCGATGCCCTCTTTGCGCGCGCCGATCAGCCGGTGCATGCCCGTCACCAGCCGCCACGGCTGCCCGGCATTCTTCGGCTGCGCCACCACCTTGATCGGGTCGCGCTGACCATCGACGGCCATCAGCCGCCCGAGCGCCGCGGCCTTGTCCTCATGCAGAAACCCGATCCGCGAGCCCTCGTCGACATGCGCCGGATCAAGGCGCAGCAGGTTCGCGCCCGCCAGCAGCGAAGGCGCCGTCATGCGTCACCTCCACGGCCGGGGGTTGACCCCCCGGCCGCTTCGGTCACCCTGCGGCTGTCACCACCAGCGGGGAAATCGCCATGGACTCGAACGTCGCGCTCCAGCTCTCCATGATCAAAAATCTTCAGCGCAAGCTGGAGTGCGACACCGCCATCATCCGGCAGTTCCAGTTCGCCATGCTGCGGTTGCTCGAACGCATCAGGAAGGGCGCGACGGAAGAGGTGCTTCAGATAGCCGATGCCATGCAACAGGCGGCGCAGGCCGAACGGCGGATCGACGATGCGAACGCGCTGGGCACGCTGGTCTATCAGCTCCAGCAGCAGCTCCGCACGCCTGCGAACGACTAGCTCGCCGATGCGGCGGTCTTCCCGCGTCGCTTCCCGAAGCGCCGCCGCCTGGCGTTCGAACGCGGCACGTGCATAGGCGGCATCGGCTGCCGCATCGGCAGCGGCATCGGGATCGGCCCACGCGGTCGGCTTGATATCGGCGCGCCGCCCGGTCAGCACATAACCGATATCGACGCCGCATTCCGCAAGCCTGAGCAGATACTCGACGGTGCACGGGGTCCTTCCCGCCTCATACGCGATCTGGCTGTTTTTGTGGACGCCGGCAAGCTCGGAAAAAGCAGTCTGGGTAAACCGTTTCTCCTTGCGCTCCTCGCGAAGACGCTTTCCCAACGCCGCCAGGCGGTCACTCTGCCCGCCGCTCATTTGGCACCGCCATTTTGACGATGCGCGATGGCCGCGTCGCTGCTATCCGATTTGTCGGATAAGGACTCAGGAGCCAAAGCCTTGTCGATCGCGTCAGCAACGCGCCGGTTGGTGCGCCCACGGAGGAAGTCGGAAACCGACTTCCGCGGCAGCCCTTGCGCGTCTTCAAATGCGAAGACGGTGCCGAACCGGGTTCTCAGCCCCGCCTTGATAAATTCCCGCCTGTGGTTAGCCGCGTTCATATGAGCAATCCGCTAAATCGGTCCGCTTTATCGGATAACCGACCCGGAAAAGAGGTGCAAGCCGAAAAACCGCAATCGCCGTTTGCGAGGCGCGTGGCCGAGATGATGGGGGATCGCGATTATGCGTGGCTGGCGAAGGAGACGGGGATATCGTCCAGCGCGATTGGCGGGATCAAAAATGACGGTAACATCCCGCGCGCCGACAACGCGCTGAAGATCGCAAGGGTGTTGGGCGTCACCGTGGACTGGCTGTTGACGGGGGAGGGCGAAGCGAAAGCGGCGGCCTCAGCCGGGGCGCTTGCCGATCGCAAGACCGGATACCGCCCGCCGCCGCGCGATGAAGCGCCCGATCTGGATCTGGTGCAGGTTCACGAGATCGACCTGGCCTATGGACTGGGCGGCACCTACTCCGACGGGCCGATCGAGGCGGAAGTGCTGCACTTCCCGCGCACCTGGCTGCGCTCGATCACCAAGACGCCGCCCGCCATGCTGACCTTTGCGCGCGGCAAGGGCGACTCCATGGAGCCTACGCTACAGGATGGCGATATCGTACTGATCGATCGATCTGTGCAGACCATCCGCGAACAGGACGCCATCTGGGCATTGACTAACGGCGATATCGCCATGATCAAGCGGGTGCGCGTGAAGGGCGATCGTGTCACTATTCTATCGGATAATGATCGCGTCCCGGATGACGATTTCCATCACGAGGAAATCAACGTTGTGGGGCGCGTCGTCTTCATCGGCCGACGCATCTAAGGGGGGGATTAATGGACGCGATCGAGCCCGGCTTCCGCCCCTGTCCGCGATGCCGCGAGCCGATCCGCGAAGGCGCCACCATATGCCGCTTCTGCGGCCACGACATGACGCCTAGGAATTTCTGGGACCGGGTGGTCAACGGCACTGCTCCCCAGGGCGGCCAGTCTGTCGAGATGCGATACGTCTCGGGATGCGGCAAATCGGTCCTGGTGATCGCGCTGATCCTGGCCTTCGCCCCGGCGATCTCGCAATGCGAGCAGGAACAGCGCGAACAGCCCCCTCCCGAGGAAGCGGCAAAAAAGGCTGAGGACCGGCGGAACGGCATGCATTGCCTTAGCCACTGGGATGGTTCGAACGCTGATCTTGTGCGCCAGATCAAGGCCGCGCTGGGCGATCCCGACAGCTTCGATCACGCTGACACCTTGATCTCGCCGCTCAACGAAGCGGGCAATCATCTGCTGCGAATGGACTTCCGCGCCGCCAATGCGTTCGGCGGCAAGCAGAAGCTCACGGCCTGGGCGCGGATCGACCCGAAAAGCTGCAAAGCGGACATCATCTCGGTGAAAGGTCCGGACGGCATGAGCGCGATCGACGGGCTATGAGGCGCGACCGCTGGCTATACGCGGAGGCCGCCCTGGTCACCCTGCTGATGCTCGCCGCGGCCGGCGCCGGCCTGGCCTCGATCCTTTAGCCGGTGCCCCGGAAATTCTGTCCCACTTCCGCCGCCGCCGGCGCACCTGGGATCACGCGCGCGCCGCCGCTGAGAGCGCAGGAATCTGCCGTTTTCCGGAAGTGGGGCACGCCGCGCCGAACTGGGCGCGCATTTGCCCCGGTTCCGCCCCGGTTAACAGCGCCCCCCCGCCGTCTCAGACGGCTCTGAGAGCCCCCTGAAACCGCAGAAATCCGCCACTGAGAAGCCATCCCGCGGCGCCCGCGCCGACTCCAGCCGAACCTGTCCGCCATCGTCTAAATTCACCACGACTCTAGACAATGCCCCGCCCCGCCGCCACGATCCCCATCACCCCGCAACCCCGCGGATTTCAGCCGTTTATCCCACGATATCCCACAAAATACCGCCTAATCCCGCCCCTCCAGGATCAACAGTCCCTCTACACACCCCTTCCATGCACTTCCGCGCCGAAGCCATCGTCGTCGCCGTCCGCCCGCATGGCGAGCATGGCGCGGTGGTGCGCGCGTTGACGGCGGAACATGGGCTCCAGCCCGGCTATGTCCGCGGCGGCCGCTCGCGCGCGATGCGGCCGGTGCTCCAGCCCGCGTCGGTGGTGGTGGGCGATTGGCGCGCGCGGACCGAGGAGCAGCTTGCCGGCCTCACCGTGGAACCGGTCCACAGCCGCGCGCCGCTGTTCCGCGAGCCGCTGCCCGCCGCCGCGCTCGAATGGGCCTGCGCGCTCACCGCGGCGGTGCTGCCCGATGGCCAGCCCTATCCGCGGCTCCACAGCGCGCTGGAAGGGCTGCTCGCCGCGATCGAGGCGGCGCCCGCCGCGCGCGGATGGGCGGTGGCGCTGGTTCGTTACGAGCTGCTGCTGCTCGCCGAACTGGGCTTCGGGCTCGATCTGGAACATTGCGCCGCCACCGGCCGCAACGACGACCTGGCCTATGTCAGCCCCAGGAGTGGCATCGCCGTCAGCCGCGTCGGGGCGGAGGGCTATGAGAGCCGCCTGCTGCCGCTGCCGCGATTCCTGACGCAGGGCGGGGCGGCGGAATGGGAGGATATCCTGGCGGGCCTGCGCCTGACCGGCCATTTCCTGGAACGCGATCTGCTCACCGGCCGCGCCGCCGAGGTGCTGCCCGCGCGCATGCGGCTGATCGACCGGCTGATGCGGGCGGTTGCGTAAGCGCGCGGGTGTCGGCAAAGCGTCCCGGCTTTTCTGAGGAGCCAAGATGCCGCTGATCGCTGTACTCGCCGGAGATGGAATCGGACCCGAGGTGACCGCCGAGGCGCGGCGCGTGCTCGAAGCGCTGGGCCTGGACCTGACGTTCGAGGAGGCGCCGGTTGGCGGCGCGGGCTATCTGGCCAGCGGCATGCCGCTGCCGCCCGACACGCTGGCGCTGGCCAAGCGCGCGGATGCGGTGCTGTTCGGCGCGATCGGCGATCCGCGCTTCGACGCGCTGGAACGCCGCCTGCGCCCGGAGGCCGCGCTGCTGGGCCTGCGCCGCGAGCTGGGGCTGTTCGCCAACATCCGCCCCGCCACGCTGTTTCCCGGGCTGGAGGACGCATCGCCGCTGAAGCCGGAGGTGGTCGCCAATCTGGACATCGTGATCGTCCGCGAGCTGACCGGCGACGTCTATTTCGGCGAAAAGGGCCACCGCACCACGCTGGAGGGGCTGCGCCAGGGCTATGACCATATGAGCTATGACGAGCGCGAGGTGGAGCGCATCGCGATCGTCGGGTTCGAGATGGCGAAGCGCCGCCGCCGCAAGCTCTGCTCGGTGGACAAGGCGAACGTGCTGGAAACCTCGCAGCTCTGGCGCGAGGTGGTGAATGAGGTCTCGGTCAGCTATCCCGAGGTCGCGCTGACCCATATGTATGTCGATAACGCCGCGATGCAGCTTGTCCGCCGCCCGTCGGAATTCGACGTGATCGTGACCGGCAACCTGTTCGGCGACATCCTGTCGGACCAGGCGAGCATGTGCGCGGGATCGATCGGCATGCTGCCGTCCGCCTCGCTCTCCGACTGGTCGGGCGCGAACGGCATGTACGAGCCGATCCACGGCTCCGCGCCCGATATCGCGGGCACCGGCAAGGCCAATCCCTGCGCTGCGATCCTTTCCGCCGCGATGCTGCTGCGCCACTCGCTCGCCGACGAGGCTTCGGCCCAGCGGATCGAGGCGGCGGTGAAGGCCGCCATCGCAAGCGGCGCGCGCACCGCGGACCTGGGCGGCACCCTCTCGACGCGCGAGATGGGCGATGCGGTGCTCCGGGAGCTGGTGTGACGCCACTCGAGCTCGCCGTCGTCATCCCGACCTTCAACGAGCGCGGCAATGTGCCGCGTCTCGTGGCGGCGCTCGATGCGGCGCTGGCGGGGCGGGCGTGGGAGGCGATCTTCGTCGACGACAACAGCCCGGACGGCACCGCCGATGCCGCGCGGGAGATCGCGCGCGGCGATCCGCGCATCCGCGTGATCCAGCGCATCGGCCGCCGCGGGCTTTCCACCGCCTGTATCGAGGGGATGTGCGCCACCTCCGCCCCGCTGGTGGCGGTGATCGACGGCGACATGCAGCATGACGAGAGGCTGCTGCCCAGGATGCTGGACGCGCTCCAGGGCGACGCCGCGCTCGACGTGGTGGTGGGATCGCGCTTCGTCGACGGCGGCGGCACGGGCGAATGGGACCGCGATCGCGTCGCCAAGTCCGCCTTCGCCACCGGCCTGTCGCAGCGCGTGCTGAAGGTGAAGCTCAGCGATCCGATGAGCGGCTTCTTCATGGTGCGCACCGCGCTGGTGCGCGCGCTGGTGCCGAAGCTTTCGGGGATCGGGTTCAAGATCCTGCTCGACATCATGACCGCCAGCCCGCGGCCGCTGAACTTCCGCGAGCTGCCCTATGTCTTCCGCACGCGCGAGGTGGGGGAGAGCAAGCTCGATTACTTCGTAGCGCTCGAATATCTGATCGCGCTGTACGACCGGCGCTTCGGCCGCATCGTGCCGGTGAAGTTCGCGATGTTCGCGGGCGTCGGCGCGCTAGGGGCGGTGGTGCATTTCGCGGTGCTGTGGCCGCTGCTGCAGATGCTCCACATCGCCTTCCTGCCCGCCACCATCGTGGCGACGGGCGTGGCGATGACCTTCAACTTCTTCCTCAACAACGCGCTCACCTATCGCGAGCAGCGGCTGCGCGGCGCCGGGCGGCTGCTGGCGGGCTGGATCAGCTTCTGCGCGGTCTGCTCGGTGGGGGCTGTGGCCAACGTGGGGCTCGCGGCCTTCCTGTTCGACGTGCAGCACAGCGACTGGCGTTTCGCCGCGCTGGCGGGGATCGCGGTGGCGGCGGTGTGGAACTATGCGCTGTCGTCGCGCTTCACCTGGGGGCGTTACTGAAGACCCTCCGCCAAACCGGCCGCACGCCCGGGCTCAGCGCCAGGCGCCGAACCACATCCAGTAGTTGAAGCCCCCGCCGTCCACGAGCGGCATCGCCGCCAGGATCGGGTAGAAATAGACGAACGCCAGCGCCGCCACCCCCAGGAACCACGGCTCCGCCTCGCGCAGCCCGCGCCATTCGCGAAAGGCGATTGCGATCGCGTAGCAGATGAAGATCGCCGAGGGGTGGTAGTAATAGAAGAAGCCCAGCGACTTCGGGATGACGATGAAGATCGCCACCGATGCGATCCACAGCAGCGCCACCGCCAGCGGCGCCAGCGTGCGGTGCCGGAACCAGGCGTAAAGGCACGCCCCCACCGCGATCAGCCCGCCCCACAGGATCACCGGATTGCCGATCAGCAGCACCCCGCGCCACGCGCCCGCATCCCATTCGTAGAAGTACCACAGCGGCCGCAGCATCAGCGGCCAGCTCCACCATTGCGACTGATAGGGGTGGGGCTGCAGGGTCTGCGTCTGCCGCTCGTACATGATGAACTGGAAGGGGATGAGCTGGTCCAGCGTCATCGGCTCGCTGGCGTAGAAGAAGGCGGGCAGGAAGGTGAGCAGATAGGTGGCGATGCTCACCACGCCCAGGATCAGCAGCCCCGGGATGGTGGCGATGCCCTGCCAGTGGCGCTGGCCCTTGCCTGCCAGCAGCGCGGGGATGCCGCGCGGATCGAAGGTCGATCGGGGCCGCGGCCCGGCGATCGGCATCGGCCGCAGCGGGAACAGCGCGGCCCAGTTGTCGCGCGCGCGCAGCGCCACAAAGGCCAGGCAGGCGAGCGCGGTATAGGGGATCGCCGCCCATTTGACGCCCACCGCGAGCCCCAGCAGCGCGCTGCCCGCGATCCAGCCGCGCATCGCCCGCCCCGGCGGCGCGCGGGCCGACCAGGTGAAGGCCGCCAGCGCCCAGACCAGGAAGGCGCCCAGATAGACGTCCAGCATTGCCGTGCGCGCCATCACCAGCAGCATCTGGTTGAGCATCACCATCAGCGCGCCCGCGGCGGCCGCGCGCATGTCGCGCACCAGCAGCCACAGGAACACGAAGCTGCCCGCCACCGTCGCCGCGCCCGCGATGGTGCCCGGCAGGCGCCAGCCCCAGGGGTTGTCGCCGAAGATCGTGATGCCCAGCGCGATCAGCTCCTTGGCGAGCAGCGGATGCTCGATATTGCGCGGCCCTTCGAGCGCCAGCAGCGTGCGCGCGGCGGGCACATAATGCGTCTCGTCGAACGACAGTTGGTGCGGCAGGTCCAGCCACGCCGCGAACAGCAGCTCCGCCGCCACCGCGAACAGCAGCGCGACGAGCCAGGGCCGGTCGAGGAGAAGCTTCAGGCGGGCAGGCATCGCACGATCGATAGCGGGTTGTTCCGGCGCCTTCTAGGGAGCGCGAGGGCGGAATCTTCCCCTATCCTCCCCCGCCAGGGGGAGGGGGACCAGCGAAGCTGGCGGAGGGGGAGGATTCCAGAACGTCCGCCGGGGCTTCCGCCCCCTCCGTCACGCCGCGCGCGTCACCTCCCCCTGGCCGGGGGGAGGATAGGCGGGGGGTAAAGGCAGAATTGGTTGACGTACCCCGTTCCGCCGCCGCAAAGCGTGCCGGCCATGAAGCGTCATACCGGACAGGACCGCAGCGTAACCCGCAACTGGAAACCCGCTACCCAGGCCGTGCGCGGGGGCACCGCGCGATCGGAATGGGGGGAGACCAGCGAGGCGATCTTCCTCACCTCGGGCTATGCCTATGATTGCGCGGCCGATGCCGCCGCGCGCTTTGCGGGCGAGCAGGCGGGGATGACCTATTCGCGCCTCCAGAACCCCACGGTGGAGATGCTCGAGCAGCGCATCGCCCTGCTGGAAGGCGCGGAGGCCGCGCGCTGCACCGCCAGCGGCATGGCTGCGATGACCGCGGCGCTGCTCTGCCAGCTCCAGTCGGGCGATCATGTGGTGGCCGGCCGCGCGCTGTTCGGATCGTGCCGCTGGCTCACCGATACGCTGCTGCCCAAGTTCGGTATCCGCACCACCATCGTCGACGCGCGCGATCCGCAGCAGTTCGCCGACGCGATCCTGCCGGAGACCAGGGTCTTCTTCTTCGAAACCCCCGCCAACCCGACGATGGACATCGTCGATCTGGAGGCGGTGTGCCGCATCGCGAAGGAAAACGGCATCACCAGCGTGGTGGACAATGCCTTCGCCACCCCCGCGCTCCAGCGCCCGATGGAGTTCGGCGCGGACGTGGTCGCCTATTCCGCCACCAAGATGATGGACGGCCAGGGCCGCGTGCTCGCGGGCGCGGTGTGCGGGACGGAGGATTTCATCCTCAACACGCTGCTGCCCTTCACCCGCAACACCGGGCCGACGCTCTCCGCCTTCAACGCCTGGGTGGTGCTGAAGGGGCTGGAGACGCTCGACCTGCGCATCCACCGCCAGAGCGACAATGCGCTGAAGGTCGGCCGTTTCCTGGAAACGCGCGTGCCGCGGATCAACCATCCCGGCCTGCCCAGCCACCCGCAGCACAATCTGGCGATGCGCCAGATGGCGGCGTGCGGCCCAATCTTCAGCTTCGAGGTCGACGGCGGCCGGGCGCAGGCGCACGGGCTGCTCGATGCGCTGGGCCTTATCGATATCTCCAACAATATCGGCGATTCGCGTTCGCTGATGACGCATCCGGCATCGACCACCCATTCGGGCGTGGCCGAGGACAAGCGGATCGAGATGGGCGTGAGCGAGGGCATGCTGCGGCTGAACGTCGGGCTGGAAGATCCCGACGATCTGATAGCGGACCTCGATCAGGCGCTGGAGAAGGTCGGATTGTGATGAAATCCCTGTTCAGCGAGGAGGCGGAGACGCAGGGGGTGATCGTCCGCGTCTCGGTTTCCTACCTGCCTGAACAGTCGGAGCCGCAGCGCGGGCGCTGGTTCTGGTCCTATCACATCCGCATCGAGAACACGGGGCCGGTCACCGTCCAGCTCCTCACCCGCCACTGGATCATCACCGACGGGCGCGGCCACCGCCATTCGGTGGAGGGCGAAGGCGTGGTGGGCGAACAGCCGATGATCGCGCCGGGCGGCAGCTTCGACTATGTCTCCGGATGCCCGCTGGCCACGCCCACGGGCAGCATGCAGGGCAGCTATCGCATGGTGGCGGAGGACGGTTCGGTGTTCGACGCCGTCATCCCGCGCTTCGCGCTCCGCGCGCCCGCGGTGGCGGAGTAGGCCATGCCGCGAAACCGGACCCCCGTTCGCCCTGAGCCTGTCGAAGGGCGCCTTTCCGCCGGCCAGGCCGGTGGGGAGCGGCGCTCCGACTGGCCCGGCACGAACCGGGCAGGGCGGCGAGGCTGAAGTAGATGAAGCGCACCCATCTCCCCCTCAACGGCCTGCGCGTGCTCGATGCCGCCGCGCGTCACCTGTCGTTCACCCGCGCCGCCGATGAGCTGGCGGTCACCCCCGCCGCGGTGGGCCAGCAGATTCGCGCGCTGGAGGATACGCTGGGCGTCGTCCTGTTCCGCCGCACCACCAAGGGGCTGGAGCTGACGCCCGAGGGCGAGGCGGGGCTGGACGCGCTGCGCGCCGGCTTCCTGCAGTTCGAGGAATCGGTGCGCGCGATGCAGGCCGGGCAGAGCAGCAAGTCGCTCACCATCGCCGCCCCGCGCGATCTGACCGCGAAATGGCTGATGCCGCGCCTGTCGGAAATCGCGGCGGCCGACGGCGAACTGCGCTTCGTGCTGGTGCGCGCCGACGAAGGCGTGGATTTCACCGAGGCGAACCTGGATCTGGCCATCCGCTGGGGCGAAGGCCCCGGCGAGCATGAGGGCGAGGCGCTGGAGAGCGACGGGATGGTGACCGTCGAGCGCCCCGGCGGCGGCATGGATACGCGCATCTCCTGGCCCGGCTGCATCGCCGGAGACGGGCCGTCGCTCGTCCATGTCGGCGATGCCGGGCTGGCGATCGAGGCGGCGGTGGAGGGCCTTGGCCGCGCGACCGTGCCCGAGCTGCTGGCGCGGCGCGATATCGCCGCCGGCCGCATCGTCACCGTGGGCGATCCGCGCGCGTCGAAGCTCGGCTATTGGCTCGTCGCCCCGCTGCCCCAGTGGCGGCAGAAGAAGGTCAAGGCGCTGGTCGACGCGCTGGCGGGATAGAATGTCCCGCGCCTGACCGGGCGGCCAGTATAGCCTGTACGGACGTACAGGTGACGGCGCCGCCAGCCGGTGCGATCCAGCGCGGGATGTTTCTGGAGAATGTCCATGCGTAATCTGGGTCTGGTTGGTTTCGGTCTGCTGGCGGCGGCTGCGGTTGCGGGGGCATCGCCCGCGCATGCCCAGAGCGGCCCCAAGAACTTCCGGGTCACCGCGAAGATGAACCTGTGCATCGACGTGGCCAGCGGCCGCACCGCGCCGGGCACGCCCGTCCAGCTCTGGCATTGCAACGGCAAGGCGCCGCAGCAGTTCATCCTCGATCCCGCGCAGGGCAAGGTCCGCTTCGCGATGAACATGGATATGTGCGTCGATTCGCTGCCCGGCGACACCCGGCTCCAGCTCGTCCGCTGCGATCGGTCGGTCAACAAATGGCGCTATGATGCCGCCAAGAAGCGCTTCACCGACGGCATGGCGACCTGCTGGGATGTGCCCAGCGGCAAGTTCAACCCGCAGCAGCGGCTTCAGGTGTGGCAGTGCAACGGCCTGACGCCCCAGTCCTTCACGATGATCAACCTGTAAGCGCGCGGCGGCCGCTTCGCGGCCGCTTGCAATGCCGGATGCAACCTGCTTCGTTCCGCGCCGCCCGGTGCGGGGTGGGGCCGCTGGTGCATGCCCTGCCGCCCCGTTCCGCGTTCCGAACCCATTTTAGGAAATCACGATGAGCTCCAGCCCCTGGTCGCAGCACAGCCGCAATCCTTCCGTCGCCGACGACATCGATTTCGAGATCAAGGGACAGGAGCTCCAGTTCGTCGAGATCGAGCTCGATCCGGGCGAAAGCGCGGTGGCGGAGGCGGGCGCGATGGTGTGGAAGGACGCCAGCGTCGGCATGACCACCGTGTTCGGCGACGGCAGCGCCAACCAGCCGAGCGGCTTCATGGGCAAGCTGCTGGGCGCGGGCAAGCGGCTGATCACGGGCGAGAGCCTGTTCACCACCGTCTTCACCCACAATGGCGGCGGCAAGGCGCGCGTGGCCTTCGCCGCGCCGGTTCCGGGCGCGATCGTGCCGCTCAAGCTCTCCGACGTCGGCGGCACGCTGATCTGCCAGAAGGACGCCTTCCTGGCCGCCGCCAAGGGCGTCACGATCGGTATCGAGTTCCAGCGCAAGATCATGACCGGCCTGTTCGGCGGCGAAGGCTTCATCATGCAGAAGCTGGAAGGCGACGGCTGGGTCTTCGTCCAGTTCGGCGGCGCGATCGTGGAGCGCACGCTGGCGCCGGGCGAGCAGCTTCATGTCGATACCGGCTGCCTGGCCGCCTATACCCCCAGCGTCACCTTCGATCTGGAAACGGCTGGCGGCGTCAAGAACATCGTCTTCGGTGGCGAGGGCTTCTTCTTCGCGCGGCTCACCGGGCCGGGCAAGGTGTGGATCCAGTCGCTGCCCTTCGCGCGGCTGGCGGGCCGCGTGATCGCGGCGATCCCGCCGTCGATGGGCGCGAACCGCGGCGAGGGATCGGCGCTCGGCCCGCTCGGCGATCTGATCCAGGGCAACAACTGATTCCGGAAGCGCGAGAAACGCCGGTCCTGGAGACCGAACGGCTGGTGCTGCGTCCGCGCCGCGTCGCGGACGCCGATGCCCTGCATCCCGCCTTCGCCGATCCCGATCTGATGCAATGGTGGTCGGATCCGCCGCACGCCAGCGTGGCGGAAACCCGCGCCTCCTTCGCCAAGGAGGCGCCGGAGTGGCGCTGCTGGACGATCACCCGCCGGGGCGACGATGCCGCGATCGGCTTCGTAGCGGCGGGGGAGAAGCGCCAGGGCAACGTGACCGAGATCGGCTATATGCTCGCGCGCGAACATTGGGGCGGCGGCATCGCGAAGGAGGCGGTGAGCGCGGTGATCGACCGCATCTTCGCCGAAGGCCAGCGCCGCGTGTTCGCCGATACCGATCCGGAAAACACCCCCTCGCGCGGGCTGCTGGAACGGCTGGGCTTCACGCTGGAAGGCTATCTGCGCGCCGAATGGGAAACCCACATCGGCGTGCGCGACACGACGCTCTACGGCCTGCTGCGCGAGGAATGGGAGGCACGGCGATAGCTCCCCGCCAAGGGGAGGATCGGGGCGTGCTTCAGGCGTCGATCGCCTCGCCCTCGATCCGCGCGGCATTTTCCTGGATGAAGGCGAAGCGGTGGGCGGGGTTGCTGCCCATCAGCCGGTCGACCAGGTCCTTCACGCCCGCCCGCTCCTCATATTCCTGCGGCAGCGTGACGCGCAGCATGCCGCGCGTGGCGGGGTCCATCGTGGTTTCCTTGAGCTGCTGGGGGTTCATCTCGCCCAGCCCCTTGAAGCGGCTGGTCTCCACCTTGCGGCCCTTGAACTCGCGCTCGATCAGCTCGGCGCGGTGCGCGTCGTCGCGCGCGTAGAGGCTCTTGGTGCCCGCCACCAGGCGATAGAGCGGCGGCTGCGCCAGATACAGGTGCCCGCGCCGCACGATGTCTGGCATCTCCTGGAAGAAGAAGGTCATCAGCAGCGTGGCGATATGCGCGCCGTCCACGTCCGCGTCGGTCATGATGATGATGCGTTCGTAGCGCAGATTGTCCGGCTGGCAGTCCTTGCGCGTGCCGCAGCCCAGCGCCTGGATCAGGTCCGCGATCTCCTGGTTGGCCAGGATCTTCGCGCTGGTGGCGCTGGCGACGTTCAGGATCTTGCCGCGGATCGGCAGGATCGCCTGGGTCTTGCGGTCGCGCGCCTGCTTGGCGCTGCCGCCCGCGCTGTCGCCCTCGACGATGAACAGCTCGGTCCCCGCGGGATCGTCGGCGGAACAGTCGGTCAGCTTGCCGGGCAGGCGCAGCTTGCGCGCGCTGGTCGCGGTCTTGCGCTTGACCTCGCGCTCCTGCTTGCGGCGCAGCCGCTCGTCCATCCGCTCCAGCACATAGCCGAGCAGCGCCTTGCCGCGATCCATGTTGTCGGCAAGGAAATGGTCGAAATGGTCGCGCACGGCCTTTTCCACCAGGCCCGCGGCCTCGGGGCTGGTCAGGCGGTCCTTGGTCTGGCTCTGGAACTGCGGATCGCGGATGAAGACGCTGAGCATCAGCTCGCTGCCGGTCATCACGTCGTCGGCGGTGATGTCCTTGGCCTTCTTCTGCCCCACCAGCTCACCGAAGGCGCGGATGCCGCGGGTCAGCGCGGTGCGCAGCCCGGCCTCGTGCGTGCCGCCGTCGGGCGTGGGGATGGTGTTGCAATACCAGCTATAGCTGCCGTCGCTCCACAGCGGCCAGGATACCGCCCATTCCACCCGCCCCTGGTTGTCGGCGAAATCCTGCGCGCCCGCGAAGAAATCGGCGGTGGCGCATTCGCGCCCGGCGATCTGTTCCTTCAGATGGTCGGCCAGTCCGCCGGGGAACTGGAACACCGCCTCGGCCGGGATGTCGCTGCCCTCGATCAGCGCGGGATCGCATTTCCAGCGGATCTCGACGCCCGCGAACAAATAGGCCTTGGACCGCGCCAGCTTGTAGAGGCGCCCGGGCTTGAAGCTCATCTCCGGCCCGAAGATTTCGGGATCGGGGGTGAAGGCCACGCTGGTGCCGCGCCGGTTGGGCGTGCCGCCCAGATGCTCGATCGGCGCCAGCGTCTTTCCCTGGCTGAAGCGCTGGCGATAGAGCTGCTTCTCGCGCGCTACCTCCACCACCGTATCGACGGAGAGCGCGTTGACCACGCTTACGCCCACGCCGTGCAGGCCGCCCGAGGTGTTGTAGGCCTTGCCGCTGAACTTGCCGCCCGAATGGAGCGTGGAAAGGATCACCTCCAGCGCCGATTTGTCGGGAAAGCGCGGGTGCGGGTCCACCGGGATGCCGCGCCCGTTGTCGGTGATGGTCAGCCGGTTGCCGCCCTCCAGCGTCACTTCGATCCGGGTGGCGTATCCGGCCACCGCCTCGTCCATCGCATTGTCGAGCACTTCGGCGGCGAGGTGGTGCATCGCGCGCTCGTCGGTGCCGCCCACATACATGCCCGGGCGGCGGCGCACCGGCTCCAGCCCCTCCAGCACCTCGATCGAGGAGGCGTCATAGGTGCCGCCGCCGGGATTGGTCGGGGCGAACAGATCGTCGTCGGACATGGCAAAGCTATGAAGGGGCCGAGTCTGCCGCGCAAGGCCGCGGCCCGGTTATTCGCAGCAAGCCGGGGCCGATCGGCCCTCAGGCGGCGCGCAGCATGCCCATGAATGACACTGTCGCGCGTCCGGCCTGCCCGGCGCGCCGCTTCACCCCGTTTTGGCGGCGGCTGCGAAGGCGCGGCCGGCGCCGGGCTCCACGGTTCGCTCCCGCGGCTACCCGGCGCCAGCGCGCGCGGCTATCGGACCCTGGGGCCGCCGTAGGGCAGCGGCGGCGGCGGGCGCCGGTCGCGGCGGGGAAGCTGCGCCTGATAGGCGTGGCCGCAATGCTCGACGCAATAGGGGAACCCGGGGTTCACCTTGTCGCCACAGAAATGGAAGTCGGGCTCGCCCGGATGGCCGATCGGCCATTTGCAGATCTTGTCGTTCAGATCGAGCAGGCTGGTCTTGCCCGCGATCGCCTCGCTCGGCTTGGCGGGGACCAGGCGGCGCGGCGGGGCCGGCGCGATCGGGGGCGATTGCTCGCCCGGGTTCTGGCGCACGAAGCCGCCGGGGCCGACCGAACGGAGCACCGGCGCGTCGGCCGCGCGCGCGGGCGGCTCGGGCGCGGTGCTGCCGGCTGTCGGGGCCGCCGAAGGGGCCGGGGCAGGGCGGGGCGCGGCGGCGGCCGGAGCCGGCGGTGGCGCAGCGGCGGGCGCCGCCGCGGCCGCGGGCTGCGGCTTGGGCTCCGGCGCGGCCTTGGCCTCGTTGGGGCGCACGGGGGACGGGCGCGAGGGCAGGCCCAGCCGGTGGGCCTTGCCGATCACCGCGTTACGGCTGACGCCGCCCAGCTCCTCGGCGATCTGGGTTGCGGTCATGCCGCTGTCCCACATCTTCTTCAGCGTATCGATACGCTCTTCGGTCCAGCTCATCGTCTTCCTTCAACTTGCGGCAGCTTTGCCTTGCCGCAGCGGCGGTCAGCGGTTACGCGGTCGCGCAATGCCCAACCAGCCCGAATTCGGTCAAGCGCTTCCCGAGCCCGGCGTTCCGGCGATTCGCAACGTCAACTGGGGAGGCCTGCGTACCCTCTATATCAAGGAGGTGCGCCGCTTCTTCAAGGTGCAGCTCCAGACGGTGTGGGCGCCATCGGTCACGACGCTGTTGTATCTGGTGATATTCACGGTCGCGCTGGGCGGCGGCGGACGCAGCGTGATGGGGGTTCCCTTCGCCGCGTTCATCGCGCCGGGCCTGATCATGATGGGCATGCTGCAGAACGCCTTCGCCAACGCCAGCTTCTCGCTGCTTTCGGGCAAGCTGCAGGGCACGATCGTCGATTATCTGATGCCGCCGCTTTCCACGGGCGAGCTGCTGGCGGGGCTGGCCGGCGGCGCGGTGACGCGCGCGGTGTGCGTCGGCTGCGCGGTGTGGCTGGCGATGGCGCTGTGGGGCGTGGACGTGTTCCCGCGTCATCCGCTGGCGATCCTGTGGTTCGGGCTGCTCGGCGCCTTGTTCCTGGCCTTCCTGGGCCTGATGACCTCGCTGTGGGCGGAGAAGTTCGATCATGCCGCCGCGGTCACCAATTTCGTGGTCGCGCCGCTCTCGCTGCTGTCGGGTACCTTCTATTCGGTCGAAAGCCTGTCGCCGCTGTTCCGCACGATCAGCCACCTCAACCCATTTTTCTACATCATCTCGGGGTTCCGCTACGGCTTCCTGAAGGAGGCCGATTCGCCGGTGCTGCTGGGCGGCGCGATCCTGCTGGCGCTCGATATCGTGCTTGGGCTGGCCTGCTATCTGCTGATCAAGCGCGGCTGGCGCATCAAGAGCTGAGGGCGGCGCGGACAAGCATTATTGACGCTGGCGGCCCTCCGCTCGTAATGACCCGCGCCGGGCGGCCCGGATCGGCCGCCTTTCGCGTTTCTGGAGTTATTTCCACTCGTTTCTGGAGGAGCAGTTCCGATGACCATCACCCCGCTCATGCCCGTGTACCCGCGGTGCGGTGTGCGGCCGGTGCGAGGCGAGGGCTGCTACCTGATCGGCGAGCGCGGCGAACGCTATCTGGATTTCGCGGCGGGCATCGCGGTGAACGCGCTGGGCCATTCGAACGCGCATTTCATCAAGACCGTGCAGGATCAGGTCGCGACGCTGATGCACGTCTCCAATCTCTACGGCTCGCCGCAGGGGGAGGCGCTGGCGCAGCGCATCGTGGACAACAGCTTCGCCGATACGGTGTTCTTCACCAATTCGGGCGTCGAGGCGATCGAGTGCGCGATCAAGGCCGCGCGCCGCTATCACGACGTCAACGGCAACCCCGAGCGCTATAAGCTGATCACCTTCAAGAACGCCTTCCACGGCCGTTCGCTGGGCGCGATCAGCGCGACCGACCAGCCCAAGATGCGCGACGGGTTCGAGCCGCTGCTGCCGGGCTTCGATTATGCGCGGTTCAACGATCTGGAAGGCGCGCTGGCGCTGATCGACGGCGAGACCGCGGGCTTCCTGGTCGAAACGGTGCAGGGCGAGGGCGGCATGACCGCGGGCACGCCCGAGTTCATCCAGGGCCTGCGCAAGGCTTGCGACGAGCACGGCCTGCTGCTGATCCTGGACGAGATCCAGTGCGGATACGGCCGCACCGGCAAGATGTGGGCCTATGAGCATTACGGCATCACGCCCGACATCATGACCGTGGCCAAGGGCATCGGCAACGGCTTCCCCCTCGGCGCCTGCCTGGCGACCGAAGAGGCGGCCAAGGGCATGGTGATCGGCACCCACGGCTCCACCTATGGCGGCAACCCGCTGGCGATGGCGGCGGGCATGGCGGTGCTGGACGTGATGCTGGAGCCCGGCTTCCTGGATCATGTCACCGCGATGGGCGATCGCCTGCGCGCCGCGTTCGAACAGCTCATCCCCAACCATGATCACCTGTTCGAGGAGATTCGCGGCAAGGGGCTGATGCTGGGCATCAAGATGAAGGAGCCGGCGGTCAGCCGCGATTTCGTGGCGCACCTGCGCGACAATCACGGGCTGCTCACGGTGGCGGCGGGCGAGAATGTGTTCCGCGTGCTGCCGCCGCTGGTGATCGACGAAAGCCATATCGCCGAGTGTATCGAACGGCTGAGCGCCGGGGCGCGGGATTACAAGCCCGCGGGCGCGGCGTGAGGGGCCTCCAGATCCTCCCCGGAACGGGGAGGGGGACCACGCGAAGCGTGGTGGAGGGGCCGCCGCGGAATGCGGCGGTGCCCGCCGCGTCCCTCCATCACGACGCTGCGCGTCGCAGTCCCCCTTCCTGTGCCGGGGAGGGATGTTGATGCGCCACTTCCTCGATCTGTCCGACGCCGGCAGCGCAGGGCTGAAGGCGATCCTTGACGACGCCGCCGCGCGCAAGGCCGCGCGCAAGGGCTGGGCAAAGGGCCGGCCCGACGCCGATCGCCCGCTCGACGGCCATATCCTCGGCATGGTGTTCGAGAAGAATTCCACGCGCACCCGCGTGTCGTTCGATCTCGCCATCCGCCAGCTCGGCGGCAATCCGGTGGTGCTCGATTCGGGCACCACCCAGCTCGGCCGCGGCGAGACGGTGGCGGATACCGCGCGCGTCCTCTCCGGCTATTGCGACGCGATCATGATCCGCACCGACGATCATGCGAAGCTGCTGGAGATGGCCGAATATGCCAGCGTGCCGGTGATCAACGGTCTCACCGACGATTCGCACCCCTGCCAGATCATGGCGGACATGCTGACGATCATCGAAAGCGGCCGCGCGCTGGCGGGGATGAAGGTGGCGTGGCTGGGCGACGGCAACAATGTGCTCGCCTCTTTCGTGGAGGCGGGCGCGCTGCTGGGCTTCGATGTCGTGGCGGCCTGTCCCCAGGGCTATCAGCCGTCGGATGCGGTGGTGGCCAAGGGCCAGGGCCGCGCCCGCGTGGTCGCCGATCCGCGCGAGGCGGTGGCGGGCGCCGACGTGGTCGTCACCGATACCTGGATCTCGATGGGCCAGGCGCATGCCGAAACCAAGCTGAAGGCGATGATGCCCTATCAGGTGACGGCGGAGCTGATGGCGCAGGCGCGGCCGGATGCGAAGTTCCTCCACTGCCTCCCCGCCCACCGCGGCGAGGAGGTGACCGCGGAGGTGATCGACGGCCCGCAATCGCTGATCTGGCCGGAGGCGGAGAACCGGCTCCACGCGCAGAAATCGATCCTGCGCTGGTGCTTCGGGCAGGTAGGATAGGGCGGCTCGCGGCCCGCGCCACGGTGTTGCCGGAAACGGCTTCGCTTCCTATCTCCCCTCCACATCCGGATCCCCGTTCGCCCTGAGCCTGTCGAAGGGCGGCCTTTCCTCGTGCAAGCGTTGAAGTACGACGGGGCTTCGCCAAGCCAGCCCGAACGGAAACCCATGGACCAGCCCGCCACCCCCGAACTCGATCGCGCGCTCGGCTTCACGCTGCCGGGATCGCACGCCCGCGGCCGCATCGTGCGGATCGGGCCGGTGCTCGATCAGATCCTCTCCGCGCACGCCTATCCGCCGCCGATCGAGGCGCTGCTGGCGGAGGCGCTGACGATCACCGCGCTGCTCGGCACGCTTCAGAAGGACGCCGGCGGCCAGCTCACGCTCCAGGCGCAGACGCAGGGCGGCATCGTCAGCCTGCTCGTGTGCGACTACAAGGGCGGCGAGCTGCGCGGCTATGTGCAATATGATGCCGAACGGCTGGCGATGCTCGGCAAGCATCCGTCGCTCTATGCGATGTTCAACAAGGGCTATCTGGCCGTCACCTTCGATCAGGCGGCGACCGGCGAGCGCTACCAGGGCATCGTGCCGCTGGAAGGATCGTGCCTGGCAGAGGCGGCGGAGACCTATTTCTTCCAGTCCGAACAGATCCCCACGCTGATCCGCACCGGCATGCGCCATGGCGCGGACGGGCATTGCGTCGGCGGCGGCCTGTTCCTCCAGCATCTGCCGGAGGGCGAGGCGGGGCGCGAGCGGCTGGAAACGCGGCTCGACCATCCCGAGTGGCAGCATGTCGCCGCGCTGGGCAACACCATGGGCGCCGACGAGCTGGCGGACCCGTCGCTGCCGCTGGAGGATCTGGTGTGGCGCCTGTTCCACGAGGAGCCGGAGGTGCGCGTGCTCACCACCACCGGACTGGTGCGCGGCTGCCGCTGCAACGTCGATTACATCACCAGCGTGCTCGCCAAGTTCCCGCGCGACGAGCTGGAGGGCATGGCGAACGCGGAGGGCAACATCGTGGTGGACTGCGCCTTCTGCTCCACCGACTTTCCGGTGCCGCTGTCCCGTCTCGTTACACCCACGTTGTAATTCCGGTGCCGTTCACCATAACGTTGGCAAATCGTGCGGCAGGCCGATTCGTGTCGGACCGGCCGTGATGGAGTTTGACGGGCAGGCGATGCTGATGGTCTTCAGGCGTTCGTGGCGCCCGGCCGCTGCCGGGGCCATTCTTCTTGCGATCGGCGGCTTCGCGCTCGCGCACGCGCAATCGGGCGGCAGCACGCCGCGCGCGCTCGCCGGGCTGGAAAAGGGCCAGTGGGAGCTGAAGCCGGTGGAGGGCGGGCCGGCGCGCAAGCTGTGCCTCACCAATCCCAACGCGCTGATCCAGCTCGAACATGCCCAGGCGCAGTGCAGCCAGGTGGTGATGGATAACACCGCGACCAGCGTGACGGTGCGCTATACCTGCCCCGGCCACGGCCATGGCCGCACCACCGTTTCGGTCGAAACCCCGCGGCTGGCGAACATCGAGACGCAGGGCGTGGTGGATGGCATGCCCTTCGCCGATCAGTTCGAGGGGCGGCGCACCGGCGCCTGCACGGGCTGAGCCCCGCGGCCGGTGGTCAGGGCCGCCGGCTTCCGCGATGCAAATCTGAGTGGCGTTCTTCGCCGGATTGAACCCGGTCTTCTGGTGAGGCGGGGCGCGATGCCCCGCGCGGTGGCGTTGGTCCGCCTTCATTTGATTCACGCGAGGGCGCGAAGAAGTTTCTTTGTTCGCGCGGAGGCTGCGGAGCGGGATTTGCCGCGATAGCGGCCCTCCATTCCCAGCGCCGCCTCGCGCGGGCCGTTGCAAGGGCGCCTACGGTGCAAGCAGGCGACCTGCCTCCGCGCCCTCCGCCCGAACCGAATTCCCGCCAAATCTTCGCGCCTTCGCGTGAAACATAGACGAAGCCGCGACAGCTCAGGGCGAACGGGTCAGATTGAACGTACCGCGCTGCAAAATACCGATGGACGCGCCCTGAAGCCTCGCCTGCGCCTGCTGCGCATCCCCGCCGTCTGGATCGCACGGCCGAATCTGGACTTAATTGTGGCGAAAATTTGTTAAGCGTCCGTTTATCCGGACCGCGCTATCAGGGTGGCGCTCCACGATGGAGCGTTCCTCTCTGGCAGGGTTTTCCCATACCTAGGGCCGCCTTCGGGCGGCTCTTTTTTTTTCCAATGGGGTGGACCTGCGCGCGGAATTGGCTAGCCGTCCGCTCATGGCGGAAAAGCTTGCAGTCGTCCTGATCTCCGGGGGCCTCGATTCGATGGCCGCCGCCGGCCGCGCGCGCGAGGAGGGCTATGGCCTGCTCGCGCTCTCGATCGACTATAACCAGCGCCATCAGGTGGAGCTGGCCGCCGCGCGCCGCATCGCCTCCGCGCTGGGCGCGCGGCGCCATGTCGTGCTGCCGCTCGATCTGCGCGCGTTCGGCGGCTCCGCGCTTACCGACGATATCGCGGTCCCGAAAACGGGCGTGGATGGCAACATTCCCGTCACCTATGTTCCGGCGCGGAACACGATCTTCCTCAGCCTGGCGCTCGGCTGGGCCGAGGCGGCGGGCGCGCGCGACCTGTTCATCGGCGTCAACGCGCTCGATTATTCGGGCTATCCCGATTGCCGCCCGGAATTCATCGCCGGGTTCGAAAAGCTGGCGGAGCTGGCCACCAAGGCGGGGGTGGAGGGCCATCCCTTCCGCATCCACGCCCCGCTTCAGCACATGACCAAGGCCGATATCGTGCGCGAGGCGGCCCGGCTGGGCCTCGACGCGGGGCTTAGCTGGTCGTGTTACGATCCGGCGCCCGGCGGGCTGCATTGCGGCCTGTGCGACAGTTGCCGCCTGCGCGCCAAGGGTTTCGAGGAGGCGGGCATCCCCGATCCGACGCGCTACGCGGCGCGCCCCTGACCATGAGCTATGCGGTCAAGGAGATGTTCCTCACCCTGCAGGGTGAGGGCGTCAACGCGGGCGCGCGCGCCGTGTTCGTGCGCTTCGCCGGGTGCAACCTCTGGTCGGGGCGCGAGGCGGACCGGGCAGGGGCGGCGTGCCGCTTTTGCGACACCGATTTCGTGGGCACAGACGGCGCCGGGGGCGGCCGCTTCGCCGATGCCGCCGCGCTGGCCGATGCGGTGGCCGGGCATTGGGGGGAGGGCGCCGAGGCGCGCTTCGTGGTGCTGACGGGCGGCGAGCCGATGCTGCAGGTGGACGACGCGCTGGTCGACGCGCTCCATGCCCGCGGCTTCCGCATCGCGATCGAGAGCAACGGCACGCTGCCGGTGCATCCCGGGATCGACTGGGTGTGCATCAGCCCGAAGGCGGGCAGCGCGGTAGTCCAGCGTTCGGGCGACGAGCTGAAGCTGGTATGGCCGCAGCCTGGGACCGACGTTGCCGCGATCGAGGGCTGGGATTTCCGCCACTTCCTGGTTCAGCCGATGGACTGCGCCGATGGCGCCGCCGCGCGCGATGCGGCGGTGGCCCTTGCGATGGAGCGCCCGCGCTGGCGGCTGACGCTCCAGGCGCACAAGCTACTGGGCCTGCGTTAGCCGCCCCCGGCCCGCCGAGGCATCGGCGGTGTAGCGAAAGTTCAGCGCGCCGCACTTGCGTTCCTGATAGACGCCGCGCTTCCAGCATTTGTCGTTGTGGAACGGCGGCATCGGATCGAACAGCACGGTGAGATAGGGCCGCGGGGGAGCGCGATGCTGCTCGCCCCAGGACTTCAGGCTCTTGCGCAGCTCGGCCATACGGTCCTTGGCGAGATCGCCGAGACCGCCGCGGCGGACGAACAGCGCGTCATGGCCGACCGAAGCCGCCGCCTGGCAGAAGGTGAGCTGGCCGCCCACGGTCGAGAAGCTGGAATAGATGCGCGTGCCGAAACGGTCGAGCTCGGTCTGGCCCGCCTTCTTCACGTTCTTCGCCTTGCGGACGAAGTACTTCTCCAGCGTGTCGTAGGAGCTCTTCAGCTCGCGGGCGTGATCGCTCAGGATCGCGTTGTAATTGCCCAGCGTCAGCAGCGTCGGCTCGAACTGGCACTGGAGCGCGGCGACGTTCAGCGCGGCGCGCAGGCTCCACACCAGCGCGGCGCGCAGCTCCTCCTGCGTCGCGCCGGGCAGGCCCGGGCCGAGGATGCCGGGCTCCTCGCCCGTCACGCGCTCGCCCTTCAGGTCGACCGGCTTGATGAAGAACTGGGCGGACGCCGGCGCGGCCTGAAACAGCGCGGCGGCGGCAGCGAATGCGACGGCAAAGCGCGGAACGAACATCCTACCCCTCAAGCTCCAATGTCCCCGAGGCCACTGGTTACGGGCTTTTCGACTCGCGCCCAACCCCCTTTTTCGCCGTCCCGATCGGCCCGTCGCGGGACGGGCACGCCTTCGCCCGCCCGAAGCAGGACTTGCGGCCCCCGCGCGGGCAAAAAAGAAGGGCCGCCCGGTCGCCCGGACGGCCCCTCGTTTCGCTGGCGCGCGATCAGTTCGCGTTGGCGACCGGCGCAGCCACGTTCGACACGACCTCGTTGCCAGTGGCGCCGTCGAGGTTGGTGACCATTTCGTCCGACACGTTGGTCTCGTCGACGACGGTCGCAGTGTTGTTGACGGCCGGGGTCTCACCACCGCACGCGGTGACGAGGAGGCCGGCGCCCGCGATCATCGAAACCGCAACGGCCTTGGAGAGAATTGCACGCATGTATAGCTCCCTAGATAATAGGCCCGAGCCACGGATGGCCCGTAATTACCCGAACCTGAGTAGACATTAGACGCTTCGCCGCGCACCCTCAAGGTGCATTTCGCGTCAAATCGTCCAAAAATGGCAAAAATGTGGCAAAAAGCGACGAGTCGAGTTGCTCCGGCGTGATCGAGAGGCCCAGTTCGGCTGCGCTCGTCACCGGATATTCCGCGATGCCGCACGGCACGATGCCGCCGAAATGCCCCAGATCGGGCGACAGGTTCACCGCGAAGCCATGGAGCGTCACCCATTGGCGGATGCGCACGCCGATCGCGCCGATCTTCGCCTCGGTCCCGCCGTCGCGCGTCCAGATGCCGATGCGGCCCGGCGCGCGGAACGCGGTGATGCCCAGCCCGCCCAGCGCCGCGATCACCCAGCCTTCCAGCGCATGGACATAGTTGCGCACGTCGCGCTGCCGTTCGCGCAGGTCGAGCACGACATAGCCGATCCGCTGCCCCGGCCCATGATAGGTGTAGCGCCCGCCGCGCCCCGTGGGCACCACGGGAAAGCGCGGGTCCAGCAGCTCGGCCGGATCGGCGCTCGTGCCCGCGGTATAGACCGGGGGATGCTCCAGCAGCCACACCAGCTCGCGGCCGGAAGCGCCGGGTTCGCCCGCGCGCACGGCATCGGCGCGCGCCTCCATTCCGGCCAGCGCGGCGGGATAGGGGACGGGTTCGGGGGAAACCCGCCATTCGATGTTTCCGGGCAGTCCGGCCATGGCGCGCAGTTGGCCCTTCCGCGCCGCTTTCGCAAGCGTGCGCCGATGGATAGCCGGGCAAGCATTGGCAAGGCGGCGCGGCGCGGCTAACAGCGGGAAAGCGCATTGGGGGTAGGCCATCATGGTCAAGATTGGAGCCGTCTGGGACCGGACGGCGGAGTTTCTGGCCGACAATCTCAGTTCGATCATGCCGGTCGCGCTGTTCGCCTTCTTCTTTCCCTATTCGATCAACGGCAGCTTCCAGCAGGCGGCGCAGGGGGCCACGGAATCGCTTCAGCTCGTGTTCCTGCTCGTTTCCTTCGCGGTGGGCGTGCTTTCGATGTGGGGCGCGCTCGCGCTGATCGCGATGGTCACCGGCGACGACAGCCGCGAGGCCGGGCGCCGCGCCACGCGGCGGCTGTTGCCCGCGGTGATCGTGCGGCTGGCGCTGCTGGTGCCGCTGTGCCTCTGTTTCCTGCCCACGCTGATCGCACTGGTGGCGGGCGGCGCGGATTTCCGCGCGCTGCTGAACAACGACGCGGCCGGAATGCCCAAGGCGGCGCAATGGACCTTCCTGGTCAATCTGCTGGTGGTGTTGCCGCTGTGGCTGGCGCTGGCGGCGCGGCTGGTGCTGATCGATCCGGTGGTGCTGGCGGAGGAGCGGATGTTCGGCGCCATCGCCCGTTCCTGGCGGCTGACGCGGGGCCTCACCTGGCGGATGATCGGCGTCATCCTGTTGTACCTGGTGGTCTCCGTTGTCGCGTGGCAGGCGGCGCGGACGGTGTTCGGCGTGCTGTTCCAGCTCATCGTCGGCGATGGCGGGGGCGGGCTCAGCCTGTCGGGCGTGCTCACCTCGATCACCGTCGCGGCGGTGCAGGCCGCGCTGGCGGTGGTCTCCGCGCTGTTCGCCGCCCATCTGCTGCTGGCCGCCATCGTGTCCGAGCGCGGGCAGCCGCGGTGAACCGGAACCTCTCCGCGATCTTCGCGGACGCAGCGGCGCTCTGGCGCTCCGACGCCGATCTGCTGGCGCGCGTGGCGGCGGTGTTCTTCTTCCTCCCCGGGCTGGCGCAGGCGCTGTTCGTGCCGATGCCGGAACTTGCCGGGCTGGAGGCGCCGGAAGCGATGCCGGTGCTCGCCGAATGGCTGCGCGCCAACATCGGCTGGCTGGCCGGGCAGTTCCTGATGCACTCGCTGGGAAGCTGCGCGCTGCTGGTGCTGCTGCTCGATCCCGCGCGGCCTGCCGTGGGCGGGGCGATGCGCATCGCGCTGCGCCGCCTGCCTGGCTATGTCGTGCTGACGCTCACGGCGCTGCTGGTCGTGCTGATCGGCATGTTCCCGCTGCTGGTGCCCGGCTTCTACCTGATGGGGCGGCTGTTCCTGACCGGCCCTACCTATGTCGCCGAGCCGCAGAAGGGCGCGATCGACGCGCTGGTGGCGGGTATCCGGCACAGCCACCGCAACGGCTGGATGCTGGCGCTCGTCGCGCTCACGGTCGGCATCATCCAGTATCTGGCGGCGGGTATCCTGGATGCGATCGCCCAGGTGGCGGGGGTCGGCGCGGGAACCAGCGTCTACCTGCTTGCGCCGTTCAAGCTGGCGATCGCCGCCGCGGGCGCGGCGCTGGCGCTGTGGCAGGTGCTGCTGTCCGCCGCCGCCTACCGGCTGCTAGCCACGGCCCCCAGGCACGGGATCTGAGGGGCCGCCTCCGCCGGTAGCGCGCCCGCCAGCCGCGGATCGGCAAAGGTCTCCACCGCCCGGGCATAGGGCACGAAGCCGTGGCGGCGATAGAATCCCAGCGCGCCGGGATGGTCGAGCGTGCAGGTATGGACCCACACCCGCGCCGTATCCTTCGTCCATGCGCGCGCCAGCGCCTGCGCCATCATCCAGCCGCCATGGCCCTGGCCGTTCAGCTCCGGGATCAGACCGAAGAAGGCGATCTCCGTCTCCCCCGGCGTGCGGAAATCCAGCTCCAGTATCCCCACCTCGATCCCTCTCGGATCGACTGCGGCAAAGATCGCCACGCCGGGATCGTGGATGATCGCGGAAAGCTGCGCATCGTCCATCACCAGCCGGGAAAACCACAGCCATGGCTGACCGATCCGGCGGAACAGCGCGCGGTATTTCTCCGGCGTCGGCTGGTTCCATGGCGCCAGCCGCAGCGGCGAATCGGGCATCGGCCGGGGGCGGGGCCGCTCGCGCATCTCCAGCGAGGTGACGATGGTAGCGATCTGTTCGCCCGGAACGGGGATCAGGCCCATGCTATTCCCACACCACCTCGGGCGGCAGGCTCATCAGGATCGCGTCGATATTGCCCCCGGTCTTCAGCCCGAACAGCGTGCCGCGGTCATAGACCAGGTTGAACTCGGCATAGCGGCCGCGCCACACGCGCTGGGCGTGCTTATCCTCCGGCGTGAAATCCATCCCCATCCGCCGCCGCACCAGCCGGGGGAAAACCTCCAGGAATGCCCGTCCCACGTCCCGGGTGAAGGCGAAGTCGCCTTCCCAGCCGCCTTCCAGATGATCGTAGAAGATGCCGCCCACCCCGCGATGCACCTTGCGGTGGGGGATGTAGAAATAATCGTCCGCCCATTGCTTGAAGCGCGGATAATGGCCGGGATCGTGCCGGTCGCACGCGGCCTTCAGCGCGGCGTGGAAGTCTTCGGTGTCCTCGGCATAGGCGATCGGCGGGTTCAGGTCCGCGCCGCCGCCGAACCAGCGCTTCGTGGTACACAGGAAGCGCGTGTTCATATGGACGGCGGGCACGTGCGGATTGGCCATGTGCGCCACCAGGCTGATTCCCGTGGCGAAGAACTGCGGATTTTCCCCCGCGCCGTGGATCGTCTTGGCGAAATCGCCCTCGAAGGTGCCGCCGACGGTGGAGACGTTGACGCCCACCTTTTCGAATACCTTGCCCTTCATCACCCCGCGCACGCCGCCGCCGCCGGGCTCGCCCCATGGATCGGTGCGGTCCCAGGGCAGATAGGCGAAGGCCGCGTCCGATCCCGCCTCGCGCTCGATCGCCTCGAATTCGGCGCAGATCTGGTCGCGCAGGCTTTCGAACCAGGCGCGGGCGGCGGATTGCTGTTCGTCGAGCGGATTCATGGCCGTTCCACTAGCTTCGCCGGTCCGCGGAATCGAGGGGCGGATTGCGCTTGCCCTTCCTGCGGCTGGTGAGGTGGAAGGCGAAGCAGCGGTCGCAGCGATAGGGGCGCAGGTCCAGGCCGAAGCCGCGTGCCGCCGCCAGCGCCGCGGTGGCGGTGCGATAGCGCGCCTTGCGGGCGCAGACGCTGGCTCGGGTGCGCATCGGGCTCAGGCCGGGGCCGGCCAGCCGCCGGTCTGGCGCAGCGCCTCGCCCAGCACGATCCCCGCCGCCACCGCCACGTTGAGCGAGCGGAAGCCCGGCCGCAGCGGGATTCGCACCGCCAGGTCCGCCCGCGCATGGACGAAACCGGGCACGCCCGCGCCCTCCGATCCCAGCAGCAGCGTGTCACCAGCCGCGAACCGCGCCTCGGGCAGCGGCGCCGCGCCCCGCGTCGTCATCAGCACCAGCCGGCCGGTCAGCGCCGCTTCGAACGCGCTCCAGTCGGCGTGGCGCACCACCTCGGCCTGGGCGGCATAGTCCATCCCGGCGCGGGCCAGCGCGCGGTTGCTCCAGGGGAAACCCATGGGTTCGATCAGGTCCACCGCCACGCCCAGGCAGGCCGCGGTGCGCAGGATCGTGCCCACGTTTCCGGCGATGTCGGGCTCGAACAGGGCCAGGCGCATGGCCGATTCCCTAGCCCCGGCGGCGTGCAAGCGGGAGCGGGAAATGGATATGCGTAAGAATCCCGACAAAAAGCCCATTGGCAAAGCCGTGCGGCCACGTCTATCAGGCCGCCAGCCGCCGGGGGCACCAGGGGGCTTGGGGGCTTCGTGCGCCCGTGTTCCGTTTCCCCGCGCGTCCGTGCGGACAAGTTGGAAGTGCAAGGGCTGTAGCATGGCAACTGAAGGCGATCCGTCGGTTCTCGAAAACCCGAGACGGCGTGACTATCTGCAATTCGCCGCGGTCGCGGTTGCCGGCGTGGGTGCCGGCGTCACCGTGCTCCCGCTGGTCAATTCGATGAACCCGTCGGCCGATGTTCTCGCCGCCTCGACCACCGAGGTCGATCTGAGCGCGATCGAGCCCGGCCAGGCGATCAAGGCCAGCTTCCGCAAGCAGCCGCTGTTCGTCCGCCACCTGACGCAGGCCGAAATCGACCAGGCGGACGCCGTGCCGCTCGGCGAGCTGCGCGATCCGCAGTCGCTCAAGGAGCGTACCAAGGAAGGCAAGGCGCAGTGGCTCGTCACGCTGGGCGTCTGCACCCACCTGGGCTGCGTGCCGCTGGGCGCGGGCGAGGGCGAGGCCAAGGGCGATTACGGCGGGTATTTCTGCCCGTGCCACGGCTCGCACTACGACACTGCGGCCCGCATTCGTAAGGGCCCGGCGCCGAAGAACCTTGAGGTGCCGGCCTATACGTTCGACACCGACACCAAAATCACGGTGGGTTGAGGAAACCGAGAATGAGCTTTCCCTGGGCAAAGCATTACGAACCCAAGCATCCGTTGATGCAGTGGATCGATTCGCGGCTCCCGCTGCCGCGCTTCGTGTACAACGCGATCGGCGGCGGCTATCCGGTTCCGCGCAACCTCAACTATTTCTGGAACTTCGGCGTCCTCGCGGGCGTCGCGCTGGTGATCCAGATCGTCACCGGCATCGTGCTGGCGATGCACTTCCATTCCAGCGCGGCCGAGGCGTTCAATTCGGTGAACGTCGGCATCATGCGTGACGTGAACGCGGGCTGGTTCCTGCGCTTCGCACACGCCAACGGCGCCTCGATGTTCTTCATCGTCGTCTACATCCACATGTTCCGCGGCCTCTATTACGGATCGTACAAGGCCCCGCGCGAGATGGTGTGGCTGCTCGGCGTCGTGATCTTCCTGCTGATGATGGCCACGGCCTTCATGGGCTATGTCCTTCCCTGGGGCCAGATGAGCTTCTGGGGCGCGCAGGTGATCACCGGCTTCTTCTCCGCCATTCCGGTGGTGGGCGACTGGATCCGCGTGTGGCTGCTCGGCGGCTATGCTCCGGACGATGCGGCGCTCAACCGCTTCTTCTCGCTCCACTATCTGCTGCCGTTCGTGATCGCGGGCGTCATCATCCTGCACATCTGGGCGCTGCACATCCCGGGCTCGTCGAACCCGACGGGCGTCGAGGTGAAGGGCGAGCAGGATACCGTGCCGTTCCACCCCTATTACACGGCCAAGGACGGCTTCGGGGTCGGCATCTTCCTGATCTTCTTCACCGCGCTGGTGTTCTTCTACCCCGACGCGCTGGGCCACCCGGACAATTATATCCCGGCGAATCCGCTCTCCACGCCCGCGCACATCGTGCCCGAATGGTATTTCTGGCCCTTCTACGCGATCCTGCGCGCCTTCACCGCGGACTTCATCCTGCCGGCGAAGCTGTGGGGCGTGCTGGCGATGTTCGGATCGATCCTGATCCTGTTCTTCCTGCCCTGGCTCGACAAGTCGCCGGTGCGTTCGGCGAACTATCGCCCGGTGTACCGCACGCTGTTCTGGGTGCTGATGGTCGACGTGCTGGTGCTGGGCTATTGCGGCGGTTCGCCTGCCGATCCGGCCTACATCATCGCGAGCCAGCTCGCCTCGGCCTATTACTTCGCCCACTTCCTGATCATCCTGCCCATCGTTTCGCGGCTCGAACGCCCGCGTCCGCTGCCGGGATCGATCACCGAAGCCGTGCTCGGCACCACCAAGACCGCCTAAAGGACCGGCCCGATGACTTCGCTGCTGATGCGCTCCATCAAGTTCCTTGTCGGCCTCGGTTTCGTGGGCGTGCTGCTGATCGCGCTCTGGGGCACGATCTCCGGCCTGATCAGGGAAGGCACGCCGCAGACCGCCGAACAGGCGCTGCACGAGCATCCCAAGGAGCTTCACCTCCCGTCGAACGGCCCGTTCGGCAAGTTCGACCTCGCCCAGCTCCAGCGCGGCTTCAAGGTCTATGAGAAGGTGTGCGCGCAGTGCCACTCGCTCAACCTGGTGTCGTTCCGCGAGCTGGCGGGCCTCGGCTACAACGAGGCGGAGATCAAGAAGATCGCCAAGGACTGGCCGGTGAAGCAGCCGGTGTTCGACAACAAGGCCGGCACCTGGGGCGAGCGCGACAACACGCCCGCCGACCGTTTCCCGAAGGTCTATTACGCCGCCAACGGCACCCCGCCCGATCTCTCGCTGATCACCAAGGCGCGGCATGACGGCGCGGCCTATGTCTACTCGCTGATGGTCGGTTACACCGAAAAGCCGGATGCGGAAGGCGCCAAGAAGTTCCCGGAAGCGCTGAAGTCGCCCGAGGGCCTGCACTTCAACAAATATTTCGCCAACCTCCATCTCGCGATGCCGGCTCCGCTGACCGACGCGCAGATCGACACGGTGAAATATACCGACGGCACGCCCACCACCGTGGACCAGATGGCGCAGGACGTCTCCGCCTTCCTGGTGTGGACCGCGGAGCCGACGATGCAGCAGCGCCACCGCTTCGGCGTCGCCGTGCTGATCTTCCTGATCTTCGCGACGATCCTGGGCTATGGCGCCTATCGCAACGTCTGGCGCGGAATGAAGCACTGATCCCGGCCCGTTCGCCCCGGGCTTGTCGCGGGGCGGACGTTGCCGCAGGCGGCCCCGGCGCGGGCAGGCGAACGGAGGGCCGGATGATCGGCACGAGGCCGGATAACGCAGAAATCCGGCGGCGGATTCGCACGATCCCCGACTTTCCGAAGCCGGGGATCATGTTCCGCGACATCACAACCCTGCTGCTCGATGCGGAAGGGCTGCGGCTCACCATCCAGGGCATGGCTGCGCAGGTGGACGGTCCCGTCGATCTCGTCGCCGGGATCGAGGCGCGCGGCTTCCTGTTTGGCGCGGCGCTAGCGATGGAGCTGGGCACCGGCGTGCTGCTGATCCGCAAGGACGGCAAGCTGCCTGGCGCGACCATCGCCGAGGATTATGCGCTGGAATATGGCACGGACCGGATCGCGATCCACGCCGATGCCTGCGCGCCCGGTGCCCGCGTGCTGCTGGTCGACGATCTGATCGCCACCGGCGGCACTGCCCGCGCGGCGGTGCGCCTGCTGCGCAAGGCGGGGGCGGTGGTCACCCAGGCGGCGTTCGTGGTGGACCTGCCCGAACTCGGCGGCGCCGATGCGCTGCGCGGCGACGGCATCCACGTCTCCACGCTGGTGGCGTTCGAAGGCCACTGAGCCCGGTCGGCGCACAAGCGCCCCATATCTCCGAAACCGCTCCCCCCCCACGCCAACGCTGGCGGGGATGTCCTGTCTCTTCGTGGCTTCGTGGCTTTGTGCGAGAAATAGAGTCGATCTCACACAAAGCCACGAAGCCGCGAAGGAAGGCAAAAACAGAAGCGATTGGCGCTTCGCACCGGAGGCGGACTCACGCCTGCTCTCATTGGCGGCGTGCCGCCGGGCGGAAGATATGCCGCGACTACCCGCGCGTGCGGATCAGGCCCAGCGCGATGAAGCGCAGCACGGGCTCGTCGTGCTGGTTGAACGTGGTCATCTGGCTGCGCATGCTGCCCATGCCCGGGCGGCTCTGCGATGCGCGTTTGTCCAGCACCACGCTCTCGGCGCGCAGCACATCGCCGGGATAAACCGGCTTGATCCAGCGAAGCTCGTCCACGCCGGCCGCGCCCAGCGACGCCTGGGGGTGTTCCTTCATATAGGTGACGAACATCGCCATCGTCATCGCGCAGGTGTGCCAGCCGCTGGCCGAGACGCGCCCGAAATACGTCTGCGCCGCCGCCTCGTCATCCAGGTGGAACGGCTGGGGATCATATTTCCCGGCAAAGGCGAGCACTTCCTCGCGCGTCACCTCATAGCGGCCGAACGAACGAACCGCGCCGACCTCGATATCCTCGAAATAAAGCATGAATTCCGTTTCGTATGAAAACTATCTATTGGCAAGCGTCATTGCGTGCCGCCGGCGCCAGGCTGACCCTCGGCGGCGCTTCGTGGCTTTGTGCGAGATCGACTCTATTTCTCGCACAAAGCCACGAAGCCACGAAGAACAGGACATCCCGCCAGCGTTGGCGTGGGGAGAGCGGTCTCGGAGATATGGGCGCTGGCGCGCCGTCCGGGCTCAGGGCGAACCGCATGCGCGTTCGTCCCCCGCGCGTAGCGCGTCGATCGCGTCTGTTTGCGCCTTTCTTTGTGGCTTCGTGGCTTTGTGTGAGATCGATTCTTTTTCGCACACAAAGCCACAAGGCCGCGAAGAAACCGATTTTCACCACTGGCGGCGCGTCCGGAGGGAGCGTGCAGGATTGCAGGCGCTCCGCGCGTTCCGGCTATTTCCCTGTCAGCACCGGTGCGAACACCGCGCCGGTGCCGTCCACATCGGCGGCGGGCGGCAGGCCGATCAGGCGGCGGAGCAGCGGATAGACGTCCACATTATCGAACATCGGCAGCTCGCGCCCCTTGGCGAAGGCCGGTCCGACGGCGATGAACATCGCGCGCATCTGGGGATCGTCGTTGTCGAAGCCATGGTCGCCCTTGACGAAGGGATCGATCTTCCAGGCATTGAAGCGCCAGCCCGTCTCCGCCAGACATACCAGCGCGGGGATGCGGCGGTTGGTGCCATAGTGGAATCGCGCCGGCATCTCTTCCTTGCGCCAGCATTGCGAATGCGCGCGTGGCTGCAGGACGTGCGCCGCGGCAGCCTCCTCGCTGCCCGCCTTGGGGAAGATGTAGAGCATCGGCCCGGCGACGATCACGTCCATCAGCTTGGGGTCCACCACGCTGCTGACCGGCATCTGCTGTTCGGGCGGCACGGGCGCCATGCCGTGATCGGAAACGATCACCAGGTTGGCCGGTTGCCGCATCGCCGCCAGTTGCGCGCGCAGATAGCCGATCTCGCCGTCCAGCTCGGCGATCGCCTGCTTCAGCTCCGGCGAATAGAAGCCCGAATCATGCGCCGCGCGATCGAAGGCGCTGTAATAGAGCGTGATCAGCCGCGGGCGGATCGCCGCCGGGCGCCGCAGCCAGTCGAGCACCGTATCCGTTCGCTGGCGGCTGCCGATCGCTTCCTCATAGGGCCACCAGATATCGGGCCTCACGCCGCGGATGGCCGAATGCGATCCCGGCCAGTACATCTCCCCGGTGCGGATGCCCGCGTTCTGCGCAGCCACCCAGATCGGCTCGCCGCCGTCCCACCAGAAGGGGTCGCGCGTCACCGATGCGTCGCGCGTCTGGAACAGCACGCCGGGCCGCTCCGGATCGCGGATGTTGTTGTCGATGATCCCGTGCCGGTCGGGCCTGAGCCCGGTGACCAGCGTGTAATGGTTCGGGAAGGTCATCGTGGGGAAGGACGGGCGCATCGCCGCGAACACGCCCTGCTTCGTCGCGGCGAACAGGTTCGGCGTATCCTTCGCGGTCACATAATCGGGGCGGAACCCGTCGAGCGACACCAGGATCGTCACCGTCGCCCGCTTCTCCGCGACAAAGGCGGCGGGGGTGGGGGCGCTGGGCCGCGCGGATGCGGCCTGGCCCCCAAGCGCCAGCGCGAGCGCGGCGGCGAGCTTCACGAAGCGGAACATCGCCGCCGCCATGCCAGCCTTCCGTGACGAACGGAAGACCGGCCCCGCCCTATTCGCCCAGCGAGAGGCGCGCGAACAGCGTCGGGCTCAACAGCCCGGTGCCGTAATCCGCGTCGAGCGCCCCCGGCTTGGCATAGGCCGCCAGCGATCCGCCCAGCGCCAGCGCCGCCGGGCCCAGCTTCAGGCGATAGGCATAGCCCGCCTCGAACCGCGTCACGCGGAAAGCCTGGTCGTGCAGCGGATGGCCATGGTCCGGGAACAGCTCGTCGTTGGAGACATTCTCGATCCGCCCGAACAGGCTGTGGTGATCGGAAAGATCCCAGTTCGCCTCGGCCACCCAGGCGGTGCGCGTCGGCCCGGGCAGCCGGTTCTTGGCCGAAAAGGCCGCCATCGCGGAAAAGCCGCCGCTGCTGTACTGCACGCTGGCGGTCAGCCGCCCCTCGTCCTGCCCGGCATGCTGCGCCTCGGGCTGCTTCAGCCGCCCATAGCTGACCTGCGCCAGCCAGTTGGCCGTCGGCGTCCAGCTCGCGCGGACGCTCCAGCTATCCAGCTTTGGCGTCTCGATGTTCCAGCGCCGCTCGTCGGGCTCCTGCCCGCGGAACGCCGAGGCCTCGATCTGGAAGCGCGGCGTGGCATAGCCCGCGGTCACCACTCCATAGGTGATGTGCGTGCTGTCGAACCAGTGATGGGTGATCGGCGCCAGCGCCAGATAGCGCGCCGACCGGCGGTGCATGAAGGCCGACGGCCCCAGCGCCGGCTCCGCCACCGGGCCGCCGTAGAGGAACAGCGAAGTCGAGCCGCCCAGATCGAAATCCACGCGCGCGGCCAGCTCCATGAACAGGTCGTGCGGATGCTGGCGGTCGACCAGCGGCTGGCCCCCGGCCGTCTCGCCCGCGGCGAACAGATTGGGGTAGCCTGCGTCGCCCATCGCGGGCTCCAGGCTCAGCATGGTGCGGAGCTGGAGCCGTGCCCCGGCGCCCAGATCGCGCTCGGCGGTCAGCATCGCCATCGATTCGACGAAGGCCATGTCGTCGCCGCGCGGCCCGTCCTGATCGGTGTAGACGCCCCATAGCGTGCCGTGCGCCATCAGCATCCAGTCGCCCGAGGCGATGTGGAGGCCATGGCCCCCCGCTTCGGCGGCGGGCAGCCGGGAGGTGCCCGAGCCCCAGGCGATCGCACCGCCGTCCGGTGCGGGCGACGCGCCGGGCATCGCCATGCCGCCATGCTGCGAATGATCCTGTGGGGCGGGGGACGGCGCCTCGCCATGGTTCATCCCGCCGTGGTCCATGCCGCCGTGGTTCATCCCGCCATGGTCTCCGGCACCGTGATGGCCGCCGTGGTGGTCCTCGCCGTGATGGCCACCGCCGTGCCCTTCGCCATGATGCCCCTCGCCATGATGGTCGCTGCCATGGCCTTCGGGGTGCTCCTTCACGGGCGCGGAGGGAGCGGTCTGCGGGGCGGGCTGAGGCTGGGCCTGTGGTTGGGCCTGCGGTTGTGCCTGGGGCTGGGTCTGTGCCGGGGGCGCGTCGTTATGGTTGTGTTGCTGTGCGGCGGCGGGATTCGCCGTCAGTGCCGCCGCGGCCGCAGCCGCGAGCAGGGTGGGTCGATTCATCGTCATTCTCCGGGTTGCATGGGTCGCGGCGCCGCGATGGGCGCCAGGTCTCATGCCCCGGATCGCGGAGGCGGGGTCGCGGGCGCCGGGCTGCCGCGCGCGATGCCGGGCGCCGATCGCGCGGTAAGCTGGGGACGCACCGCCAGCGCGGGCGCCGTGACGGCGGGCGGCTGGACGGTGGCGGGGGCGATGCAGCCGATGCAGTGCGGCTCGCCCTGATGCGGCGCTGCCGGTGCCTGGGGGGCGGGGGCGTGGTGTCCCGCCATCCCCGCGTCCGCCGCCATCGCCTCATGGCATGGCGGCGCGGCCTCGCGCACTGCCTCGCCCGCCGCCGAAGGCATCGGCAGCAGCGCGGCGAGCAGCGCGAGCATCAGTCTGAACATCCGGACCAGTCTAATCTCTGGCGCGCACGGCTCAAGCCCGGGAAAAGCCGCGTGCCGGCGCCTTACACGTTGAAGCGGAACAGCATCACGTCGCCGTCGTGGACGACATATTCCTTGCCCTCGGCGCGCAGCTTGCCCGCGTCGCGCGCGCCGGCCTCGCCGCCGAACTGGACATAGTCGTCGAAGGCGATCGTCTCGGCGCGGATGAAGCCGCGTTCGAAGTCGCTGTGGATCTCGCCGGCCGCCTGGGGGGCCTTGGCGCCCTTCTCCACGGTCCAGGCGCGCGCTTCCTTCGGCCCCACGGTGAAGAAGGTGATCAGGTGCAGCAGCTTGTACCCGGCGGTGATCACGCGGGCGAGGCCGGTCTGTTCCAGCCCCAGCGCCTCCAGATACTCGCCGCGCTCCTCGGCGGGCATGGTGGCGATCTCGGCCTCGATCGCCGCGGAGACGACCACGGCCTCCGCGCCCTCGGCCTTCGCCTTTTCGAACACGCGCGCGGAAAAGGCGTTGCCGGCGGCGGCATCCTCTTCGTTGACGTTGCAGACATAGAGCACGGGCTTGGCGGTGATGAGCTGCGCCTGCTCCAGCATCCGGGCCTCTTCATGGTCCTTGGGCTGGGTCAGCCGCGCGGGCTTGCCCTCGCGCAGCAGGTCCAGCGCCTGGCCCAGCACCGATGCGGCGATCTTCGATTCCTTATCGCCCTGCGCGGCCTTTTTCTGCAGGTTGGGGACGCGCTTCTCCAAGCTCTCCAGGTCGGAAAGCATCAGTTCGGTCTCGACCGTCTCGGCGTCCGCGATCGGATCGACGCGATTGTCGACATGCTGGATGTCGTCATTCTCGAAACAGCGCAGCACATGGACGATCGCATCCACCTCGCGGATGTTGCCCAGGAACTGGTTGCCCAGCCCCTCGCCCTTGCTGGCGCCGCGCACCAGCCCCGCGATGTCGACGAAGGCGAGCTGCGTCTCGATCTTCTTCGCCGATCCGGCGATCTCCGCCAGCTTGTCGAGCCGCGCATCGGGCACGGCGACGTTGCCCACGTTCGGCTCGATCGTGCAGAACGGATAGTTGGCCGCCTGCGCCGCGGCGGTTTCGGTAAGAGCGTTGAAGAGCGTCGACTTGCCCACGTTGGGCAGGCCGACGATGCCGCAGCGGAAACCCATGAAGCCCTGCCTGATCGTTCGGTGAAGCCGGGCCGATAGAGGCTGGCGCCGGTTTCAGCAACAGCCGGGGAGGGCCGGAGCCGTACCGCTCCGGTCCGGGCCGGTCAGGCGCGCATCGGGCGGATGGGCCGGATCGCCTCCGCGCGCGGGCCGGAGAACAGCAGCCCCGCCGCCGCCAGCACGAAGGCGAGCATGCAATAGGTGGCATAGGCGCCCAGCGCGTCCTGCATCCCCAGCGCGGCATGCCCCGTGGCGGCGGCAACCGCCAGCCGCTCGCCCAGCGGCGCCACATAGGGCAGCGCCGCCAGCCCCGCGGTCCACACCGGCGCGGTGACGAACAGCGCGGCAAGCGCGACGAAGCCCAGCAGCGTGCGCCAGGCCGCGGTGGCGCCGTGATCGCTGTCGTCGGGGTGCGCGCTGAACGCGATCAGCAGCAGCAGCAGGAACACCAGCGCCAGCATCTCCGCCATCTCCGCCGCCGTACCCAGCCCGGCCATGCTGGCCAGGTCGCGCGTCTCCGCCGCCAGCGGCAGCGCGCCCGCCGTCATCAGCAGGGCGAAGGGAAAGGCCCAGCCGAACCCGCCCGTGGCCAGCGTGCGCGACGCCACCGCCAGCAGCAGCGGCACGATCACCACCACCAGCGTGATCCGCCGCGCATAATGGCCCAGCAGCTCTTCCGCCCCGGCGCAGGCGGTGGCGCCCTGGCAGCCGGAATTGGCGACGACGACATGGACGAAATAGGGGGCGAGCGCGATCAGCCCGGCGAACAGCGCCGCCAGCCCTATCCAGCGCCGGATAAAGGTTTCCGCGTTCATCGCCGATGATGCCGATCGTAACGCATACAAGCCGCTCCCCCAGCCCGCGTCATCCTGGATTCGCGCTGCTTGCAAACGGGTTACGGCATAGGGTTACCGTGTTATCTTCGCTTCGCCGGGCAAATGGCCGGATATGGGCGCGTATCCGTGCGTAGCTTTGCGTATGGGCGCGCGCCGCCATGCGTGGCAGGCGGCCGCGGCAAAGGGGAAAGGGCGGCGATGGCACGGCTCACTCAGGTGGCGGCATGGGGGTCCTGCGCGGCCGCGATCGGCTATGGCGTGCCCCAGTTGATGCAGGTCGCCGGGATGCTTCCCGATCCGCTCGACCGCATCCTGATCTTCGCGCCCTCGCTCGCGCTGGCGCCGCTGTTCGTGGCGATGCTGGGCGGCGTGGCGGCGGATGCCGATCGCTGGCAGCGTTCGTGGCGCTTCGCGGCGCTGGGCTTCGGCATCCTCTATGCGGCGTTCGTGATGCCGGTGTACGCGATCCAGCTCGGCGTGGTGATCCCGCGCGAGCTTGCCGGGGCGGAGCGGGCGACGTGGTTCGCGTGCTGCGGCTTCCGCCAGCCGCTCACCGTGGTCGATCTCACCGGCTATACGATGATGAGCCTGGCGACGCTGCTGCTCGCGCCCACCTATCGCGGCTTCACCTCGCTGGCGCTGCTGCTCAACGGCGTGCTGGCGGTGCCGCTGTTCCTTCAGCTCTGGTGGCCCTGGCTGATCTGGGTGGGCGCGCTGTGGCTGATCACCTTCCCGCTGGCGACCGCGCTGGTCGCGCTCGATCCGGCGCGCGGGGGGCGCGGCTGATCGCATCGCCGCAACCCGGCGTGCATCCCGTGCCCGCCGCGAGCCATTGTCCTGCCGCGAATCCCGGCTAGTGCCCGGCAAGCTTCGATTCGTCCCAAAGCGGCGACTCGACGCGGCTTGTTCATCCAAGGTACAGGAGGCACAGGCCTTTCAAGTGCCTCGGGATTCCTAAGGAGCAGGACTATCATGATTCGCCGCCCCCTTCTTCTGTCTGCTGCCGTCATCGTTACGAGCCTGGCTCTGACCGGATGCGGCGGGGGCTCGTCCTCTCCGACGCCGACTCCGACGCCGACCTCCACCACCACGGCAACGCCGACGCCGACCACCTCGCCGACCTATTCGGCGTTCCCGCTGGCCGCGCTGGCCGAGTTCTACACGATCAGCGCCTCGACCAACTACACCGGCGATCTGGCCACCGGCCCGGTCACGCTGGGTGCCGCGGGCACCGAAGGCCGATCGGATCGCGTCCGCCTGGCCGTGGGCAACGATACCGCCGCCAACACCTTCGTGATCCGCGAAGCGCTTGAGGAATCGCGCTTCGTCACCGCGAACCTGACGACCGCGCCCGATGCCTCGGTGACGGAATTCGTCTATCGCATCAACGATGCATCGACCCCGCCGGTCGCGGGCAAATATGCCCAGGGCGAATATCTCAACAACATCATCCCGTCGAAGGTGACGAGCGATACCGCGCTGGCGCTGACCCGCACCAGCTATGCCGGCTGGCTGCGCGCCGACGGTACCACCGGCCAGACGCGCCTGACCTACACCGTGTTCGGCTATCCCACCGCGATCGGCGACGTGCCGACCACGGGCACGAACAACTATACCGCGCGCATCGCGGGCCGCGTGGTCCAGGTGGCCGGCGGCGGCACGGGCACCCAGCTCAAGCTGGGCGGCACGGTCACCATCAGCACTAACTTCGCCACCGGCCTGGTTACCGTGACCGCCAACGTCACCACGATCAACGGCGCGGTCGAGACGCCCTACGGCACGTTCAGCGGCACCGGCGCGATCGCTCCGGGCGCGACGCAGTTCAACGGCAGCTTCGGCGGCGCCAGCCCGATCCCGGGCACCTTCGCGGGCGGCTTCTTCGGCTCGCAGGGCGAGCAGATCGGCATTACCTTCGCGCTGCTGGGCAACATCGGCGGCGTCGAGACCCGCGCCGTCGGATCGGTGGTCGGCAAGAAGAGCTGAGGTCTTTCGCCTCCCGCAATCCTCCCCCGCAAGGGGGAGGGGGACCGCGGAATGCGGTGGAGGGGGCGGATGCCAGAACGAAGCGGCGCGATTGCGCCCTCCGTCACGCTGCGCGCGCCACCTCCCCCTGGCGGGGGAGGGTAGGCGGCGGCCGCTATCGCTGCAGGCGCAGCGCCACCTCGTTCATGAATCGCGCGTCGTCGCCCGCGGCCAGCCATGTGGCTTCGGCGGCGATCGCGCCCAGCATGTCGGTCAGGTCCTCGATCTCGTCCTTGGCGTAATTGCCCAGCACATATCCGGTGACCCGGTCCTTGTGCCCCGGATGGCCGATGCCGATCCGCACGCGGCGGAAATCGGGGCCGATATGCTGGTCGGCCGATCGCAGCCCGTTGTGCCCGGCCGCGCCGCCGCCGGTCTTCACCTTTACCTTGAACGGCGCCAGATCCAGCTCGTCGTGGAAGATGGTGACGTCGCCGGGGCCTAGCTTGTAGAAATCCATCGCGGCGCGGATCGCCCGGCCGCTCTCGTTCATAAAGGTCGCGGGCTTCAGCAGCAGCAGCTTGGCGGTGCCGACGCGGCCTTCCTGCGTCCAGCCCTGGAACTGCTTCCTGGGCGGGGAAAAGCCGTACACCGCGGCGATGGCGTCCAGCGCCATGAAGCCCACGTTGTGGCGGTGCATCGCATATTGCGGGCCAGGATTGCCCAGGCCGACCCAGAGCTGCATCTCATGCTTCCAGAACGAGAACCGCCCCCGCACCGGGGGTGCGGAGGCGGCCTATCGGACAAGCCTTGCGGCGGGAAGGGCTTATTCGCCCTGCGCCGGGGTCTCGTTGTCGCCTTCCTCGGACTTCAGCGACGAGGGGGCGACGATCGTGGCGATGGTGAAGTCGCGATCGGTGATCGCCGGTTCCGCGCCCTTGGGCAGCGTCACCGCCGAGATGTGCAGCGAAGCGCCCACGTCCAGCCCGGCGAGCGAGATGTGGACCTCGTCCGGGATCTCGGCCGCGTCGACCACCAGCTCCAGCTCGTGGCGGACGATGTTCAGCACGCCGCCGCGCTTGATGCCCGGCGAACCGGCCTCGTCGAACACGATCGGAACCTGCACATGCACCTTGGTGTGCTCGGAAATGCGCAGGAAGTCGGCGTGGACCGGACGGTCGCTTACCGGATCGAAGGCGACGTCCTTCGGCAGCGTGCGCACGGCCTTGCCGCCGGCGTCGATCATCACGACCGAATTCATGAAGTGGCCGGTCATCAGGAGCCGCATCAGCTCCTTTTCGGAAACATGGATGCCCGTGGGCTCTTCCTTGTTGCCGTAGATCACGGCGGGGACGCGGCCTTCACGACGAAGCGCACGGGAGGCTCCCTTGCCAACCCGGTCGCGCGTCTCGGCCGACAGCGTAAGCGTGTCGCTCATGTGTCGTTCCAATGCGCTAGAGTATCTGTTCGCCCGGCCAGGCCTCCAGGGATGACCCTGACCGGAAGCGCGCGCCTATACGGGAGACGCGCCCAAAGGGCAAGGCGTGTGAGCCGCTGCGCTTGAAGTTTGGGCTTCGCGCGCCATTTATTACGCATGGCAAATGAAAATCTCCTGATTTGGGATGAGGAGCGCGTGGGCCTCAAAGACGGCTGCGTACTGTTCATGGCGTTCGACGAACAGAATAGAGTCGATGTTGCCGGTGCAGTCGATGCTGAAATGCTGAGGGACTTAGCGCCTGCCTTGGATCCTTATGATCCAGTGACTGCATTTCGTGCGGTTGCACCCGGACTACGCCGAGCGGTCGCGGGAGCGTATAAAATTGGGGCCTTCGAAGAGGTTTGGGACGCCCCGGGTGTTCTGAGGCATCGCAGGGTGTTTGTGCGTATCGGTTCAGCTTAGCCCGAGTTGTTTGTAGTCGTGCGGGATTCGAGTGGTTCCCGGCCCTAATACGCCACCCGCGCCGCCTTCAGGCCGTGTCCGGCCAGCATCTCTTGCACCGATCCCTTGCCTGCCAGGTGGCCCGCGCCCACCGCGACGAACACGGTGCCGGGCTGGCGCAGCCGTGCCGCGATCCAGTCGGCCCAGCGGCGGTTGCGGCCGGTGAGCAGCGCTGCCTCCACCTCGGGCGTGTCCTTCAGCTCGGCGTTGATCCGCCGCGCCAGCGCCGATGCGTCGCCGCGCGCCCATTCGCCGATGATCGCCTCCAGCGTGGCCGCGCCATCGGGCAGCGCGTTCAGCGTGCGGGCGAGCAGCGCGCGCTGCGCCGGCGGCGAGAGCGAATCGAAATAGCCGAGCTGCTCGCGCGCCGTCTCCAGCCCGATCAGCCGCTTGCCGCCGCGCTCCGCCGCCTGGCGCAGCACCTCCTCGGCCCCCGCGGACGCCGAATAGCCCAGCTCCTGCGCGGGCAGCGTGCCGACCAGCGTCGCGGCCACCCAGGGATCATAGCGGTCGAGCGCGTCGGGCTGGCGCCCCAGCCGCTCCAGCGCCTCGGCCAGCTTCTTCGCGGTTTCGGGCGGCAGCGTGCGCGAAAGCCGCGGTGCGCCGGGCGGGTTCTCGCCCAGATCGTCCACCAGCGCGCTCATCTCCGGCGCGGGCGGGATCAGCAACTCCAGCACCACCTCGTCGCTCTTGTCGAAGGCGTCCTTCACCGCCTCGTCGAACCAGCCCAGGCCGGGGCGCAGCACATGGACCGTGCCGAACAGATAGATGGTCGTATCCTCGTCGCGCACCACCCACAGCGCGGGATCGGCATCGGCCACCGGCCCGGGATCGGAACGGCAGCCGCCCAGCGCCAGCAGCGCGGCGAGGAACAGCAATAGCGAACGCATTTCCGCGCTTATTGCACCCGTTCGATGCGGATGCCACGCCCGCGCAACAGCTCCAGCACGGATCCGCGGCCCACGAAATGGCCTGCGCCCGCCGCGAACAGGATCGTGCCCGGCTTTTCCAGCCGCCTGATCAGGCTTTCCACCCAGGCGTTGTTGCGCTGGACGAGCAGCGGATCGGCCATCACCTGGCCGGGGTCGTTCGTTTCCGGCATGATGATCAGCGGCGAATTGAGCCCCACCAGCCCGCGCGCCCAGGCGTGGGCGGTGGCGTCCATCTCGTCATGCGTGCGGCTGGGCGCCTCCAGCGCGCCTTCCAGCATCAGCCGCTGCGCGTCCTCCGGAATGGCACCGATGTTGGCCAGCACCTGGCGATTGTCCTCGATGCCCTCCACGGGGCGGCCGGTGGCGCGGAAATGCTTTTCCAGCCAGTCGTCGGCGCCCTGGCTGGGCATGTCGCCGTCGATCATGTCGCGGATCATCCCCACGCTGATCGCCGCCACCCAGGTGGGCATCGTATCCATGTCCGCCACCGTTTCCGGGGGCAGCAGCGCCTGGAGCGCCGCCAGCTTCGGGCGATATGGCTGGGACACGCGCTCGATCAGCGGGCGTTGCGGGGTGGCGGATTGCTGGATCGTCTTGGCCGCCTCGCGCTCCGCGTCGGTCTCGACCGATTCGAGCAGCAGCGAATCGGCGCGCACGATGATCGATTCCAGCCGTGGGCTGCGCCAGCGGAAGCCGGGGGGCAGCGTGTGGACCGTGCCGAAGATGTAGATGGTGGTGTCCGCGTCGCCAATCTTCCAGATCGCCGGGCCGGGCTCATAGCTCTGCGAGGCGCGCACCCGCGTGATCTCGGCCGCCAGCGCGTCTTCATACCGCGCCTCGCTTTCGGGGCGCACCAGCTTGCCGGAAAGCGTGAGCTGATCGTCCAGCGGGATCGCGGTATAGGGAAGCTGCGGCAGCCCGCCGCCCTGCGATACTGCGGCGGTGGCACCCGCCACCACCAGCAGAAAGCCGATCAGGGCGCGCAACGCGCCAAATCGCTTTTGCCCCCCTCGAGCGATTCCCGCCATTCGCGGAGGAGACATTAACCATTTGGGCAAGTCAACGCCCGGCATTGACCCCTGTGGGCCGCTGCGCCAAAGCACCGCGGATTCCCCGTCCCAAGGTGCAGAATTGTCACAGCCGCTCAGCTTTCAGAGGATGATCCTGACGCTCCATGATTATTGGAGCGCGCGCGGCTGCCTGATCCTCCAGCCCTATGACATGCGGATGGGCGCGGGCACCTTCCACACCGCCACCACGCTGCGCGCGCTGGGGCCGGATCCGTGGAACGCCGCCTTCGTCCAGCCCAGCCGCCGTCCCACCGACGGCCGCTATGGCGAGAACCCGAACCGGCTCCAGCATTATTACCAGTATCAGGTGATCCTGAAGCCCAGCCCGCCCGACCTGCAGGAGCTGTACCTGGGCAGCTTGGCCGCGATCGGCATCGATTTCGCCACCCACGACATCCGCTTCGTCGAGGACGATTGGGAAAGCCCGACGCTGGGCGCCTGGGGCCTGGGCTGGGAGGTGTGGTGCGACGGGATGGAGGTGAGCCAGTTCACCTATTTCCAGCAGATGGGCGGCTTTGACTGCAAGCCGGTGGCGGGCGAGCTGACCTACGGGCTCGAACGGCTGGCGATGTACATCCAGAACGTCGACAATGTGTACGAGCTGAAGTTCAACGACGCGGACGGCAATTCGCCCCAGTTCAGCTATGGCGACGTGTTCCACGAGAACGAAGTCGAGATGTCGACCTGGAACTTCGAAGTCGCGGACACCGACGCGCTGTTCGACCTGTTCCGCAAGGCGGAGGCGGAGTGCCGCAACTGCCTGGACCACGGCCTGCCGATCCCCGCCTATGAACAGGCGATCGAGGCGAGCCATGTGTTCAACCTGCTCAACGCCCGCGGCGTGATCTCCGTCGCCGAGCGCCAGGCCTATATCGGCCGCGTCCGCGATCTGGCGAAGGGATCGTGCCAGGCCTGGATGGAGAAGAACGGATGGGCGGCGTGATTCCCGCTCCTTCCCGTGCCGGGGACGATTTTTAGATGACCGATTTCCTCCTCGAACTCCGCTCCGAAGAGATCCCCGCCCGCATGCAGGAAAAGGCGCGGGAGGATCTCGCGCGCCTGTTCGCGGCGGAGCTGGACAAGGCGGGCATCAAGGCCGCCGAAACCGTCACCTATGCCACGCCGCGCCGCCTGGCGCTGATCGCCCGCGGCCTGCCGGAGCAGACCGAGGCGGTGCGCGAGGAGACCAAGGGGCCGCGCGTCGGGGCGCCGCCCCAGGCGCTCGACGGCTTCCTGCGCAAGACCGGGCTCAGCCAGGACCAGCTCGTCGAGCGCGACGGCGTGTATTTCGCCGTGGTTGAAAAGCCCGGCCGCGCCACCGCGGACGTGATCGCCGACGCGATCCCCGCGATCGTCCGCGCCTTCCCCTGGCCCAAGTCGATGCGCTGGGGCGAGGCTTCGCTCTCCACCGAAAGCCCGCGCTGGGTGCGCCCGCTGCAGGGCATCGTCGCGCTGCTGGGCGGCAGCGTGGTCGATTGCGAGGTCGCGGGCGTGCGTTCGGGCGCGGCCACGGTGGGCCATCGCTTCCACCATCCCGATCCCGTCACCATCGGCGGCGCGGACGATTATGCCGTCAAGCTGCGCGCCGCGCATGTGATCGTCGACGGGGCGGAACGCCGCGCGATCATCGGCGAGGGCGCGCGCAACCTGGCCGCCGACGCCGGGCTGGCGCTGATCGAGGACGAAGGGCTGCTGTTCGAGAACGCGGGCCTCACCGAATGGCCGGTGCCGCTGCTCGGGCGTTTCGATCCGGACTTCCTGGACGTGCCGCCCGAGGTGATCCAGCTCACCGCGCGCGTGAACCAGAAATACTTCGTCTGCCGCGATGCCGGCGGCAAGCTGGCCAACGCCTTCGTCTGCGTGGCGAACATCAGCGCGAAGGACGGCGGCGCGAAGATCGTCGAGGGCAACCGCAAGGTGCTCGCCGCGCGGCTCTCCGACGCGCGCTTCTTCTACGAAACCGACCTGAAGGTGCCGCTGGAGCAGCAGGCGGAGAAGCTGAAGAACATCGTCTTCCACGAAAAGCTGGGCACCGTCGCCGACAAGGTGGAGCGCGTGGCGAAGCTGGCGCGCTGGCTGGTGGAGCAGGGGATTGTCGGGAGCGATCTCCCTCTCCCGCTCGCGGGAGAGGGCCGGGGTGAGGGTGCGGCGGGGAAGCCCGAAGCGCAGACCTCGCCTGTGCCCGACTCACCCTCACCCAACCCTCTCCCGCAAGCGGGAGAGGGCTATTTGCTGGCCGATCTGGCGGAACGCGCGGCGCGGCTGTGCAAGGCCGATCTGGTCACCGGCATGGTGGGCGAATTCCCGGAGCTTCAGGGCCTGATGGGCGGCTATTACGCCGCCGCGCAGGGCGAGCATCCGGCGGTCGCCGAGGCGATCCGCGACCATTACAAGCCGGTCGGGCAGGGCGACGAGGTGCCTACCGCGCCGGTTACGGTGGCGGTGAGCCTGGCGGATAAGCTGGATACGATTGCGGCGTTCTTCGCGATTGATGAGAAGCCTACGGGGTCGAAAGATCCATTCGCGCTACGTCGCGCAGTTCTCGGTTGTATCCGAATCACGCTCGAAAACACCGTGAGGACATGCTTGCTTCGGACACTCGATGTCCTTTGGGTACCGGTGGCCGAGACCATCAACACCGCGGAGGAAAGACGCCGCGACGCATTAGCCGACTACGCGATTGCCGGCGGATCGATGATGGTGGCCTTTGGGAAAGCTGATGCCGTAGTTATTCGCCGGGGTGCCTATTCTTCTGATGCGCACGATTCGAGAAGCTATGATCTCCTCAACTTCTTCGCCGACCGCCTCAAGGTCCAGCAGCGCGAGGCCGGGGTCCGGCACGATCTGATCGACGCGGTGTTCGCGCTGGGCGGGGAGGACGATCTGGTCCGGCTGCTCGCGCGGGTGAAGGCGTTGCAGGCGTTTATCGGCACCGAGGACGGGGCCAACCTGCTCACCGGCTATCGCCGCGCGGCGAACATCCTGAAGAAGGAAGGCCATGATTCTCCCCTCCCTGCAGCGAGGGGGGATTATACCCCCGAGCCTGCGGAGGACGCGCTCATCCACGCGCTCGCGGTGGCGGAGCCGATGGCGGCGGCTTCGGTGGCGGCGGAGGATTTCGCGGGTGCCATGGCCGCGCTCGCCGCGCTGCGCGAGCCGATCGATTCCTTCTTCGAAACGGTGACCGTGAACGATCCCGATCCTGCCAAGCGCGCGGCGCGGCTGGCGCTGCTCGCGCGCATGCGTGACGCGGTGCACAAGGTGGCCGACTTCTCCCGCATCGAGGGCTGATTTCCGCGCGGCCCGCCGGGCTTCCGGCGCCGCGCGGCCCGGCATTCCGCCCCTGCCGTGCGCGCCGCGGCTGATCGAATCCGCAACCGAACAGCCAATTTTCGGTAACGAACAGTCCTGACAACGCAGTCAACATTTCCATTTTCTTCGCAGGTGCGATAGGGCGCGCTGGCCTCCCCCGGGCGCCACATAAGCACGAAGGAAACCGGATGACTCGATATGTGTACCGCTTCGGCGGCGGCGTCTCGGATGGCGGCAAGGGCGACAAGAATCTGCTCGGCGGCAAGGGCGCGAATCTGGACGGCATGGCCTCGATCGGCCTGCCCGTGCCCCCGGGCTTCACCATCTCCACCCCCGTCTGCGCGCTCTATTATGATGCGGGCGAGAGCTTCCCCGAAAGCCTGAAGGCGGAGGTTTCCGGCGGCATCGCGCATATCGAGGGCATCACCGGCAAGAAATTCGGCGACGCCGCCGATCCGCTGCTCGTCTCGGTCCGCTCGGGCGCGCGCGTTTCGATGCCGGGCATGATGGATACGGTGCTCAACCTGGGGCTGAACGACGCCACCGTGGCCGGGCTGGCGCAGGTCAGCGGCGACGCGCGATTCGCCTGGGACAGCTATCGCCGCTTCATCCAGATGTATTCGGACGTGGTGCTTGAGCTGGATCACGGCCGCTTCGAGGAAGCGCTGGAGATCGCCAAGGAAGACCGCGGCTATCACCTGGATACGGAGATGGGCGCCGCCGACTGGCAGGCGCTGGTGGGCGAATACAAGGCGCTGGTGCAGGAGCTGTGGGGCAAGCCGTTCCCGCAGGACGTGCATGACCAGCTCTGGGGCGCGATCGGCGCGGTGTTCGGATCGTGGCAGTCCGAACGCGCCAAGGTCTATCGCCGCCTGAACGACATTCCGGGCGACTGGGGCACGGCGGTGAACGTCCAGGCGATGGTGTTCGGCAACATGGGCGATACCAGCGCCACCGGCGTCGCCTTCACCCGCGATCCCGCGACCGGCGAGGCGGCCTATTACGGCGAGTTCCTGATCAACGCCCAGGGCGAGGACGTGGTCGCCGGTATCCGCACGCCGCAGTATCTGACCAAGGCCGCGCGCGAGCGGGCCGGGGCCAAGCCGCTGTCGATGGAAGAAGCGATGCCGGAGACCTATGCCGAGCTGGCCGCGGTCTTCGACCTGCTGGAGCGTCACTATCGCGACATGCAGGATATCGAGTTCACCGTGCAGCAGGGCAAGCTCTGGATGCTCCAGACGCGCTCGGGCAAGCGCACCGCCAAGGCCGCGCTGAAGATCGCGGTGGACATGGCCAGCGAAGGGCTGATCACCCAGGAAGAGGCGGTGCTGCGCGTCGATCCGGCCGCGCTGGACCAGCTCCTCCACCCCACGCTCGATCCCAAGGCGCCGCGCGACGTGCTGACCAAGGGCCTGCCCGCATCGCCGGGCGCGGCATCGGGCAAGGTGGTGTTCGACGCCGACACCGCGGAGAAATGGGCCGCGGCGGGCGAGAAGGTGATCCTGGTCCGCGTCGAGACCAGCCCGGAGGACATCCACGGCATGCACGCCGCCCAGGGCATCCTGACGGCGCGCGGCGGCATGACCAGCCACGCCGCGGTGGTGGCGCGCGGCATGGGCCGCCCCTGCGTCTCCGGCGCGGGCAGCCTGGCGATCGACGGCAAGGCGGGCATCCTGCGCGTCGCCGGGCGCGAGGTGAAGCAGGGCGACATCGTAACCATCGACGGTGCCACCGGAGAGGTGATGCTGGGCGCGGTGCCGACGGTGCAGCCCGAGCTGGCTGGCGATTTCGGCACGCTGATGCTGTGGGCCGATGCCAAGCGCCGGCTGAAGGTGCGCACCAATGCGGAAACGCCGCTCGATTGCCGCACCGCGCGCGAATTCGGCGCGGAGGGCATCGGCCTGTGCCGCACCGAACATATGTTCTTCGATTCGGCGCGCATCACCGCGGTGCGCCAGATGATCCTGGCCGAGGACGAGGCCGGCCGCCGCGCCGCGCTGGCCAAGCTGCTGCCCGAGCAGCGCAGCGATTTCGTGCAGATCTTCGAGGTGATGGCGGGCCTGCCCTGCACGATCCGCCTGCTCGATCCGCCGCTGCACGAGTTCCTGCCGCACGAGGAGGCCGAGTTCGCCGAGGTCGCCGCAGCCGCGGGGCTCGACGTCGCCACGCTCAAGCGCCGCGCGGCGGAACTGCACGAGTTCAACCCGATGCTGGGCCATCGCGGCTGCCGCCTCGGCGTCTCCTATCCCGAGATTTACGAGATGCAGGCGCGCGCGATCTTCGAGGCCGCCTGCCAGGTGGCCGAGGAAACCGGCGCCGCGCCTGTGCCCGAGGTGATGATCCCGCTGGTCGCCACGCGCAAGGAGCTGGAGCTGATGAAGGCGGTGGTGGACAAGGCCGCCCAGGCCGTGTTCGCTGAGAAGGGCCGCACCATCGAATATCTGGTCGGCACGATGATCGAGCTGCCGCGCGCGGCGCTGCGCGCGGGCGAGATCGCCGAGGTGGGCGAGTTCTTCAGCTTCGGCACCAACGACCTGACCCAGACCACGCTGGGCGTGAGCCGCGACGACGCCGGCAGCTTCCTGACCACCTATGTCGAGAAGGGCATCTATGCCCGCGATCCCTTCGTCAGCATCGACGTGGAGGGCGTGGGCGAGCTGATCAAGCTGGCGGCCGACCGCGGCCGGGCCACCCGTCCGGGGATCAAGCTGGGCATCTGCGGCGAACATGGCGGCGATCCCGCCTCGATCGCCTTCTGTGAGAGCGTGGACCTCGATTATGTCTCGGCATCGCCCTATCGCGTGCCGATCGCGCGGCTGGCGGCGGCGCAGGCGGCGCTCAAGGCCGGGCATTGATCGCAATGGCGCTGGCGGCGCTGCTGCTGGCAGTGGCGCCGCCGCGCGAGGATCCGGTGGCGCGGCTCAACGCCGATCTGCTGGGCAGCCGCAGCGCCACCGCGGTTCTGGAGCACTGGTGCGCCGCCGGCGGGCTGGCCGATCCGCCGCGCATCCGCGCCGATGTGAAGCGCGCGCGCGTGCTGCCGGTCAGCGGGGCGCAGCGCCGCCTGCTCCAGGTCGGCCGGCGCGAGATGCTCGGCTATCGCCGCGTGCGGCTGATGTGCGGCGATCATGTGCTGTCGGAGGCGGTGAACTGGTACGTCCCCTCGCGCCTCACGCCGGAGATGAACGCGGCGCTGGATGGCGGCGATACGCCCTTCGGCGCGGTGATCCGCCCGCTGGAGCCCACCCGGCGCACGCTGTCGGTGCGCAAATTCTGGAACGGGCGCGGCGTGGCCAAGCCCACGGTGCTGCGCCACCGGGCGCTGGTGCTCGATTCGCGCGGCCGCCCGCTCGCCCAGGTGATCGAGGATTACAAGCGCGTGCTGGTGACCGGGCGCGACTGATCCCGCGCCCCGGCCGCGGGGATCAGCCGAATCGCTTGCTGTGCTCGTCCTCGTTGCCCGCGCGCAGCAGCGCGGCCTGTTCGCGCCATTGCTCGCTGGCGATCGTGCCCTTGGGCATCTCCAGCCGCTGTTCCAGCGCGCCTTCGTCCTCCGCGGTCATCTTCTCGATCTCGCGATAGGTCTTGATGCCCAGTTCGTTGAGCCGCTTCTCGCGCGCGGGATCGACGCCCTTGATGCGCGCCAGATTGTCGCGGCCCCAGCCGAACCAGCCGCGCCAGCCCTGGCCGGGCTCCGGATTCGCCACCGGCGGCGGCGGCGGCGCGGCGGGGGCGGGCGCGGCGGCGGCCTTGCGCAGCTTGTCTCCCTCGGCCTCCAAGTCGCGGATACGGCGGTTGGCCTCCTTCAGGTCCATCTCGGCCTGGTGGCGATAGGCGGCGTGGGAGATCTCCTCATCCTCGAACTGCTCACGCCAGCGCTTGCCGCCGGACGAGCTGGCAAGCCCCAGGCACCAGCCGCCGATCAGCGTCAGCGCCAGTGCTGTAAACTGGGTCAGAGTCTCGAATGGCAGCTCGCTCATGGTCCCCGGCCTCCCCCTGTACGTGCCGGGGCGCGAACTTATCGACGCGGCGCCGCGCGCGCCATAGGCAGGTTCGGGCCGGGATCAGCCGGTCATCAGCGCGTCGTTGATCGAGCAGGCGGCCGGGCCGAGGATGACGATGAACAGCACCGGCAGGATGAACAGGATCAGCGGCACGGTCATGATCGCGGGCAGGCGGGCGGCCTTCTCCTCGGCGCGCATCATGCGCTCGTTGCGGAACTCGGCGGAAAGCACGCGCAGCGCTGAGGCGAGCGGGGTGCCGTATTTTTCCGTTTGAATCATGGTGGTTACGACGCCACGAACCGCTTCCAGATCGATGCGCGTCGCCAGATTCTCGAACGCCTGGCGGCGATCCGTAAGGAAGCCCAGCTCGATCGCGGTGAGCTGGAATTCCTCGCCCAGTTCGGGATAGGCCTTGCCCAGCTCCTTTGCCACGCGGGAGAATGCGGCGTCCACGGTGAGTCCCGCTTCGGCACAGATGACCAGCAGATCGAGCGCATCGGGCAGGCCCTTGCGGATCGCATGGCTGCGCTTGGTGATCTGGTTCTTCAGATAGATGTCCGGCGCCTTGTAGCTCAGGATGAAGCTGCCGGCGACGAGGCCATAGGCCTTGAGCGGGCTCCAGGTCGCGAACATCTCGGTGCCGTAGACGAGGAACAGCATCGTGCCGCCGAACACGATCGGCAGCACCAGCCGGCCGAAGATCACCGCCGGCGCCCATTCCTTCTGGCGGATGCCGGCCTGGAGCAGCTTGATCTGCACCGTCTTGACCTGGCTTTCCTGCAGCACCTTGAGCGACGACATCAGCGCGCGGATGCGATCGGCGCTTTCGTTCTTCTGGACCAGCTTGGCGCGGCGCTTCGAGGTCGAGGCGGTGATGCCGGCCTTGAGCTGCTCGCGGCGGTCGTTCAGCGCCTTGACGCGCTTGGCCATCGGATCGCGCACCGTGGTGGCGGCATAGATCGCCAGCATCATCGACATCGCGGCGACGCCCGCCAGCAGCGTGGCGACCCACAGCACGTCGACGCCCAGGATCGTCGGTCCGGAGGAGGGAGGAACGTCCATCGCGTCAGATCTCGAAATTGACCATCTTGGCCATGATCCAGGCGCCCAGCGCCATCCAGATCAGCCCGCCGCCGCCGGCGACCATCAGGCGCTCGTCCTTGAAGAAATTGGCCATGTAGTTGTTGTTGATGAACCACACGAGGCCGAACACGATGAAGGGCAGGGCGCCGACGATCAGCGCCGATGCCTTGGATTCCGAAGACATCGCCTTGATCTTCAGCTTCATCTGGCTGCGCTTGCGCAGCACGTCGGCCAGGTTGGCCAGCGTCTCGGCCAGGTTGCCGCCGGTCTCGCGCTGGATCGCGATGGTGATGACGAAGAACTGGAATTCGGGCGTGCCCAGCCGGTCCGAGGTCTCCTGAAGCGCGGTGTCGAGCGACTTGCCGATCTTCATCTTGTCGCTGACCGCGCGGAATTCCTCGCCCACCGGCCCGTCGATCTCGCTGCCGACGACGGTCATCGTCTCGGTGATCGGCAGGCCCGATCGCAGGCCGCGCACCAGCAGCTCGATCGCGTCGGGGAACTTGGCGGTGAACTTGCCCACCCGGCGCTTGATGAAGACCCCGACGACGAAGTGGGGGATGCCCGCGCCCAGAAACAGGCCGACGAACAGCGAAAGCCAGATCGGCGCGCCCTGCAGCCACAGCGCCGCGAAGCCGATCAGCGTGAGCCCGAGCGAGGCCATGCCGTACTGGCCGACCGTCCAGGTCTTGCCGGTCATCGAAAGGCGCTTCTTGAGCTGCGCCGGATTGGGCAGGAACCGCGCGAACGTATTGTCCATGCGCGTGGCGCGCGCGGCAGAGACGCGGCGGATCTGCGCCTCCATCGCCGCCTGGCCGGTGGCGCTCACGGTATGCCGGTCGCGCAGGCCCGTCAGGCGCCGCGCGCCCGCGCGCTCCACCGACGGCCCGGAAAAGGCGAAGACCATCATCGCCAGCACCGCGAAGGCGCCGCCGCCGATCATCAGAAGGGGCAACAGGTCCATGCCCGCACTCGTCTCCGCACCATTGCCCGCCGACGCTAGCGCCGGGGGGCTAAGAAACTACTTCTTGCCCGGCATCTTCACCATCAGCTTGCCGAGCAGCGACCCGCCCTTCGTGCCGGGCTTGCCGGCCCCCGCGGACTTGCCGCGCGGCTCCTCGCGCTCGCCCGAATCGGTGATCCCGGTCACGCGCTGCGCAAGCTCGGCCATCGGGTGCAGCGATTTCGTGCTGCGCCCGGCCTCCGCCAGCGGCTTGCCCAGCTTGGCGGCCTGCGCCGCGATCCTGGGCTCGAAGGGGATCAGGAAATCGATCTTGCGCTCGATCGATCCCTCGAAGTCCTTGCGGCTGATCTCCTGCATCGCGGCGGGCTGGACGCGGTTGGCGACCACGATCACCTGCGTCTGCGGCGCGTTGGACTTGAACCACGAAAGGATGCGGATCGCATCGCGCGCCGCGGCCAGCGTCAGCTCGGTCACCAGCACCGCCACCTGCACGTCGCTGATCAGGTGCGGATGCAGCACCAGCATGTTGCGCGGCAGATCGACCACGGTGCATTCGAACGCGCCGCGGATTTCCTCCTGAAGCTGGAAGAAGGCCGCGCCATCGGTCAGCACGGGCGAGTTGATCGGCGCCTCGGCAGACAGGACGGACAGCGTGTCCGATGCCTTCACCATCGCGCGTTCGATGAACAGCCCGTCGATGCGGCTCGGGTTTTCGATCGCGTCGGTCAGGCCGCGGCCGGGCTCCAGGTCCAGCGCCAGCGCGCCCGTGCCGAAATGCACGTCCAGGTCGAGCAGCGCGGTTGATCGCTTGTGCTTGTCGCTCAGCAGCCAGGCGAGCGAGGTCGCCACGGTAGAGGCGCCGCATCCGCCGCGGGTGCCGATCACCGCCACCGCGCAATGCGGCCGGTCCGATCCCGGATCGGCCAGCTTCGGCGCGTTGAGCGACATCTGCGCATGGGTGAACGCCTCGCGCAGCATGTCGGGGTTCAGCGGCTTGAGCAGATAGTCCTGGATGCCGCTGGCCACCAGATCACGGTACAGCCGCACATCGTTGACCTGGCCGGAGGCGATCACCACCGTGCCCGGCTCGCAGACTTCGGCGAGCGCGTTGATATCGTTCAGCGGATCGCCCGATTCGGAAAGATCGACGAACAGCACATTGGGGCTGGCCGATACCGACAGCGTATGCACCGCGTTGCGCAGCCCGCCCTTGTTGACCTTTTCGGGGCTCCAGCCGAGTTCGACCGCGATCGGGCGCAGCGCCTCGGCCGTCGTCTCGTCGCATACGAAGGCGACGAACGGCTCGCGATGGCTGGCGCGTCCGGGATTGAAGGGCGCGTTCACTGGGATCCGCCTCCGGTGCTCTCGCTCTTGACGACGGTGCCGCCGCCGCCGCTGGGGTTGGCATCGCGCAGCGCCTTGATCGCCTTGGCGGCGGTCGCGGGGTCCGCGGTCGGCGATCCGGGCGCGCCGCGCACCAGATCCGCCGGATCGGCCACCATGGCGGCCAGGTTCTTGTTGGTCGCGCAGCCGAAGTTGGAGCTGGTGCTCGCCGAATAGTCCGGCTGGTAGACGCGCGAATAATCGGGGCAGCCGGGCACGGTGGCGCTCATCCGCGTCACCACCACGCGCACTGTTCCGGGCTGGAGCTGGCCGGCGGTCAGCGGCGCGCGGCCGGCGACGATCAGGCCATAGCGGCGCGCCTCCGCGGCGATCTGCTCGCGGCCGGTGGAGCCGTCGTTGCCGTCGTCGATGGTGATACGATCACCATAGCCGACGTTCATCGACTGGAGCCAGCCGCCCAGCCGCTGCGCCTCTCCCGGGGCGAGCGCATAGCCGGAGGTATCGAGGTCGAGCGTATAGTCGGTGCGCTGGACCACGGGCTGATAGATCGAGTTGACGCCGCCGTTGTACGGCCCGCAGCCGCCCATCAGCAGGGCGGGGGCGAGGAGCAGGGGGAGTGCGCTACGCTTGAACATGTTCATCTCCTCAACCTTGCGTCAGAAGCCGAAGCCCGGGCCGGCGGCCACGTCCTTGCGCTTCTTCTTGTCCGCGGGCGGCTGTGCCTTGCCGGGGCGCACGCCTTCCTCGGGCTTGGCGGGCGCCGGGGGCTGTGTCAGCGCGCCGATCGTCGGCGTCGCGGGCGCGTCCTGCGGCGGGGCCATCGTCGGCTTGGGCCGGTCGCCGCCGGTGGTGCCGGAGCCGAGCTGGCCGCCGAAGATGCGCGAGAAATCGTCCGCCGCCTTGTATCCGTCGGTGGGCAGCGCGATCTCGTTGGCGTTGACCGGCTTCACCAGATAGGGGGTGATCACGATCACCAGCTCGGTCTCGTTGCGCTTCCAGGCGTTGGAGCGGAACAGCGTGCCCAGCACGGGCACGTCGCCCAGGCCCGGCGCCTTGTCGATCGAGTTGTCGTGGCTGTTGGAAAGCAGCCCGGCGATCATGAAGCTCTCGCCCGATCCCAGCTCGACCGATGTCTCGGCACGCCGGGTGGTGAGCGCGGGAATGGTGACGTTGTTCAGCGTCACCGCGCCCGCGGCCGAAAGCTGCGACACCTCCGGGCGCACGCGCAGCGAGATGCGGCCGTCCGAAAGCACCGTCGGTGTGAAGGCCAGGCTGACGCCATATTGCTTGTATTCGATGGTGATCACGGTGCCGCCGTTGCCGCTCTGCGGAACGGGGATCGGGATTTCGCCGCCCGCCAGGAAGGTGGCCGTCTCGCCCGAGAGCGCGGTCAGGTTCGGCTGGGCCAGCGTGGTCACCTGGCCCAGCGTCTCGCCCAGATCGAGCGAGCCGAGCAGCGTGGTGCCCAGGATGTTGCCCGCGCCGCCGATCACGGTGCCCCCGGTAGTGGGGCCGGGGAAGGCTACGCCCCAGCCGCCGGGCGGGATGCCGTTGGTATCGGTGGTGGTGCCGTTGTTATAGGTGAAGCTTCCCTGCCGGCCGCGCGCGACGCCGAAGGTGAACGGGCCTCCGTCGCGGTTCTGCAGGTTGACGCCGATGTTCTTGGCGAAGCTGCGGCTCACTTCGGCGAAGCGCACCTGCAGGTTCACCTGTAGCGGCGTCGCGGTCTGCAGCCGGCTGACGATCTGGGTGTCCTTGCCGACGAAGGCCTGCACCAGCCGTTCGGCCTCGGCCACGTCGGACGGGCTCTTCACCGTGCCGGTGAGCAGCACCAGCCCGTTCATCGGCGTGGCGACGATCTCCGCATCCGGCATCGCCAGGCGCAGCATCGAATCGATCGAATCCAGGTTCTGGCCGACACGGATGTTGGCCGAATAGGCGACCCGGCCCGATTTGGTGGTGGCATAGACCGTGGTCTCGCCCGCGCCCTTGCCGAAGATATAGATCTGCGTGGGCGAACGGACGGAGACGTCGGCGATCTGGTCGTTCGCCACGAACACGCTGTCGATCGGCGCTTCCAGGTTGATCAGGCGGCCGCGGCCGGTGTTGATCTGGAGCGTCGTGCTGGGCGAGGGCGCGACCGACTGGGCGGCCGCGGGCAGCGGCGGCACCATCGGCGCGCAGACGAGCGCCAGGATCGCGAGCGGCGCCGCGAAGGGCTTTGCTGGCGTGCGCATGCTAATTCTTCCCCCCGACCGGGACGACGGTCACGTTGTTACCGCGCATGACATTGACCACGGGACCCTGCTGCACGGGCGCAGGCGCTCCTGGATAGGTTTGTCCGCCGGGCGCGGGGGCCGCGCCGGGGCCGCGATCGTCGCGGGGCTTGGCGGGGACGGTGCGGCGCTGGAAGCGCGACACGTCGGCCCCGGTGGTCACGGTGCTGCCCGCGTCGATCGGGCGGGCGGCGGCGCGCGTCAGCATCGCCTTCTCCGCCTTGGGATCGTCGGGCACCTGCACGTCGCCGCTGGCGATCGCATCCTCAAGCTCGCCCTGGTTGTCGGCGATCGAGCGCAGCGACAGCGAAAGGCTACCCACGGTCTGCATCACCGCGATCTTCTCGGCGATCTTGGGCGTCGCCTCGACGGTGACGGTGGAATAGGTGGCGACGACGGTGTTGCCCTTGTCGTCGGTCTGCTTGTCGGTACGCTGGTCGGTGGCCAGCACGCGCAGGTTCTTCAGCACGGTTTCGCTGGCCTTCAGCGGCGGGCCATCGCCGCCGCCGGCGATTTCCTGCGTCAGGATCAGGTCGACGCGGTCGCCCGGGAAGATGAAGCCCGCGACCGAGCTCTGCGCGTTCACCGGCACGGTGACGGCGCGCATGCCCGGGCCAAGCGCGGCAGCCAGGAAGCCGCGATCGCCGGGCTTCACCAGCGCGCCCTGGGTCAGCGGCTGCCCCGCGGGAATCGCGAAGCGGACCACCGTGCCCTGAAGCGACTTGGGATCCATCGCGTCCTTCTTGAAATAGGCGCCCTCGATCATCTCGTTCGGCCAGGGGATGAACTTCATCGCCTCCGGATCGAGGATCGTGCCCACCGGCAGCGCGCGCGTGGCGACAAGCACCTCGGTGGTGTTCTGCGCGGGTGCGGCCCCGGGGGTGCCGGGCGCCGCGCCGGCCACCGGCGCGGGGCTGCCCACCATCAGGTTGCGCGCCATGAATGCCGTGACGGCCGCGACGATCAGCGCGCCGACGAGAAGAATGATCTTGCGTGCATCCATGACGCTCGGGCCTTTTTCCAAACTGATGGCCGGGTTGAACCGGCGTCATTCAGTCACCCAAAATGGTTAATTATCGGTTCGCGAATTACGATCAGCGTCGCGATTGCGATCGCCACGCCGTAAGGGATTTCCAGGGGGGAGCTGCTTTTGCGCAGCCATTTGTCGGCCACCATCACCAGCGTGAGCGCGCCGCCGAGCAGCGACATCAGCACCAGCATCCACACCAGCGGGACCAGCGGCAGCCACAGCGCCAGCGCGGCGATCATCTTCACGTCGCCGCCGCCCATCTGGCCCAGCGCGAAGGCCGCCGCGAACAGCGCCAGCACCGCCAGCGCCACGCCGAACTGGATTGCCATGCCGGGCCAGGGCTCGACTCCGCTGGCATACCACCAGGCGGGGGCCATCAGCGCGATGGCGGCGTTCTTCCAATTGGCGATTTCGCGCGTGCGCGCGTCCTGAATCCCGGCCGAAACCAGGAGCAGCACAAGCGCGACGAGCAGAAAGGTGGTCAATATCGTCCCCATCCCCGGCAAATCCCTAGACGGGACGGCTTTCCAAAAAGTAACCAGAGGCAATGGCAGAACCCCAGTACGACCGCCGCGCCTATCCCGCCGGATCGCGCATCCACAGTTGGCCCGCCCCCGACGGGTGGGAACTGCGCGCCTTCGCCTGGCCCGCCGAGACCGCCAGTCCGCGCGGATCGATCCTGTTCCAGGGCGGGCGCGGAGACATTTTCGAGAAATATCTGGAGCTGTTCGGCCACTGGCATTCGCAGGGCTGGACGATCACCTCGTTCGACTGGCGCGGCCAGGGCGGATCGGGACGGCTGACCGAGCGCAGGAATTGCGGCCATATCGGAGATTTCGCCGATTACGTCGCCGATCTGCGCGCCTTCGCCGCCGAATGGCTACCCGCGACTCCAGGCCCGCACGTCACCATCGCGCATTCGATGGGCGGCCATATCCTGCTGCGCGGGCTGGTGGAGGGCGCGGTGCGGCCCGATGCGGCGGTGCTGGTGGCGCCGATGCTGGGCGTCCACGCAATCGGCGGCGCCTGGCTGGGCGAGCGGCTGGCGCGGCTGATGGGCGGGGTGGGCGACGATACCCGCCCGGCGTGGAAGACCAACGAGAAGCCCTATACCACCGAAAGCCGCCAGAAGCTGTTGACCCACGACGCCGCGCGCTATTCCGATGAAGGCTGGTGGAAGGAGCAGAAGCCAGAGCTGCACACCGGCAGCCCGAGCTGGCACTGGCTGATCGAGGCGTTCCGTTCGATGCGCGAGCTGCGCGGCAATCCCGCGCTGAAGACGATGGATGTGCCGCTGCTGATGCTGGTGGCGGAGGCCGACGGGCTGGTCGATCCCAAGGCCGCGCTCGCCATCGCGTCGAAGCTGCCCGACGTCCGCGTCGTCCGCTTCGGCAAGGAGAGCGCGCACGAGATCCTGCGGGAGGGCGACAAGGTGCGCAACCGCGCGATCGGCGAGATCGACCTGTTCCTCCAGGCGCGGGCGCAAAAGCGGTGAGCGGGTTCGACTTCGCGATCATCGGCGCTGGCATCGCCGGGGCGGGGATCGCCGCCGAGCTGGCGCCGCACGCCCGCGTGCTGATCCTGGAGGGTGAGGATCATCCGGGATATCACACCACCGGGCGATCCGCGGCCTTCTGGTCCGAAACCTATGGCGGCCCGCTGATCCAGCCGCTCACCACCGCCTCCACCGAGGGGATATCGCCCTTTCTGGAGCCGCTGGGCTCCTATCACATCGCCCGGTTCGACGAGCAGGCGATCGTCGACAAATATCTCGCCGATTTCGCGAACAGCGGGGTCGAGCTGATCCCGGTCGATCCGCGCCCGCACATTCCGGGGCTGCGCGAGCAATGGAGCCTTTCGGTCTATGAGCCGAGCTGCGCCTATATCGACGTGGGCGGGCTGCACGGCGCCTTTCTGAAGGCGGCGCGCGCGGCGGGGGCGGAACTGCGCACCGGCGCGCGGCTGACCGGCGTGGCGCGTGAGGGCGGCCGCTGGCGGCTGGCGACGAGCGCGGGGGATTTCGCCGCGGACGTGCTGGTCGACGCGGCCGGCGCCTGGGCCGATCCGGTGGCGGAGATGGCGGGCGCCCGGCCGATCGGCATCCAGCCCTATCGCCGCACGATGGTTCAGATCCTCACCGATCCGCCACCGCCGGAGAAGCTGACCCATGTCGGCCATCTGGGCGGCAGCTTCTATTTCAAGCCGGAGGCCGGCGGGCGGCTGTGGCTTTCGCCGCATGATGAGATTCCCAGCCCGCCGTGCGACGCCCAGCCCGAGGATATCGACGTCGCCATCGCGATCGACCGGTTCGAACATTGCGTCGATTGGCGCGTGGCGAAGCTGGAGCACAAATGGGCCGGCCTGCGCAGCTTCGCGCCGGACCGGCTGCCCGTCTATGGCTTCGATCCGGACGTGCCGGGCTTCTTCTGGTGCGCGGGGCAGGGCGGCTTCGGCATCCAGACAGCGCCCGCCGCGTCGAAGATGGCGGCCGCGCTGGCGCTGGGCGGCGCGCTGCCCGATTCTCTCTCCGGAATTGATCCAAATCGCTATTCCGCGGCCCGATTCCGGGCTAGCGTAACGCCGGATTCGTGAAGGGAGGGCCGGATGGCACACAAGTTCGTGATCGAGCAGAACAAGGCTGGCGAGTATGTCGCCAAGTTCAAGTACAACAGCGAAGTGATCTTCTGGACCGAGGGATATTCGAGCAAGGCGAACGCGCGCAATGCGATCGAATCGATCCTGAAGAACGGCCCCGGCGCACCCGTCGAGGAGTGATCGCCCGCCGGTCCGCCGCGCATGCCGCGGCGGGCCGGGGCATCGCCGCCCGGCCGGTTTCGGGACACCGCGCCCCGCCGCCGCGCGGATGACGCTACGGCAAGCTTGCCCCGCGCGAAGCCGCGGGAATCCGCGGTTTTTTCATTGCTCCCCGTCGCAATCGGCGCGGATATCGCCTATATTGCGCTGCATGACGATGAGCGCGCGCCCCTATGAATTCACGGTCGATGTGGCGCCCGACGACATCGACTTCATGGGCCATGTCAACAACGCCTCCTACCTGAAGTGGGTGCAGGAGGCGGTGATCAGCCACTGGCGCTCGCTCGCCCCGGTGGAGGCGGTGGCCCAGCATCTGTGGGTCGCGCTGAAGCATGAGATCACCTATCGCCGCCCGGCCTTCCTGGACGACGATGTGGTCGCCACCGTGCTGCTGGAGAAGGTCCACGGCGCGCGCGCCTTCTATGAAACGGTGATCCGCCGCGGCGGCGAGGTGCTGGCCGAGGTGAAGTCGAGCTGGTGCTGCGTCGATGCGGAGACGCTACGCCCCGCGCGGCTGGCCCAGAACGTCATCGATCATTTCTTCGTGAAGGCCGATCCGGAGGGCTGAGCGTCTCCCGCACGCCCCGCCTCCCGCTCCGTTCACATCCCCCCCGTTCACATCCCGAGCGCGGCGTCGCTCGCCAGCTTGTCGGCGCGCTCGTTGTCGGGGTGGCCGTCATGGCCCTTCACCCACAGCCATTTGATCTGGTGCGGCTTGGCGGCCTCCAGCAGCGCGATCCACAGGTCCGAATTCTTCACCGGCTTCCTGTCGGCGGTCTTCCAGCCGTTCTTCTGCCAGCCGTGGATCCACTTGGTCAGCCCGTCCATCACATAGCGGCTGTCGGTGGATAGGGTGACGCGGCACGGGCGCTTGAGCGCGTTCAGCCCCTGGATCGCGGCCATCAGCTCCATGCGGTTGTTGGTGGTGTGCGCCTCGCCGCCCGAAAGCTCCTTCTCGGTCGCGCCCGTGCGCAGGACGACGCCCCAGCCGCCCTTGCCGGGATTGCCCTTGCAGGCGCCGTCGGTCGCGATCTCGACACGCGGCAGGCTTGGCGATGGCGCGGTCACGCGAACAGCGCGCTCCCGTGCGCGGCATAGAATTCCAGCCGGCGCCAATAGGCGAGCGGGTCCTTGCGCGTCACCATCGCGTCGGCGGGGGTGTTGAGCCAGTCCCATGCGCGGGTGAGGAAGAAACGCAGCGCCGCGCCCTCCGCCAGCACCGGCAGCGCCGCGCGCTCGGCGTCCGAAAGCCCGAAGGCGCCAGCATATCCGTTGATGACCGCCGTCCCGATCTCCGCGTCGAAGCGCTTTCCGGCGCCGTCGAACGCCCAGGCGCCGTGCATCACCGCCAGGTCATAGGCGCGCACTTCGGTGCAGGCGAAGTAGAAGTCGATGACGCCGGTCACCCTGTCGCCCAGCATCAGCACATTGTCAGGGAAAAGATCCGCGTGGATCGCCGATCGCGGCAGGCCGGCGGGCCATGCCGTCAACACGCGGTCCACAGCCTTTTGCACATCCCCGCGAAGCCCCGGGGCGATCGCGTCCAGGTCCTTTCCGCAGCGTTCGGCCAGCGGCGCCCAGCCTTCGGGGCCGAGCGCGTTGGGGCGTTCGAGCGTAAAGTCCGCCAGCGCGGCGTGCATCTGCCCCATCGCCTGAGCGGCGGCCTGCGCCTGGGCAGGGGTGGGATGCGACACCGATACGCCCGGCAGGAACCGGATCAGGCAGGCCGGGCGCCCCTCCAGCTCGTGGATTTCCACGCCCTGCCGGTCCTTGATCGCGGGCGGAACGGGCAGCCCCTTGTCCGCCAGGTGATCCAGCAGCGCCATGAAGAAGGGCAGGTCCGCCGCAGCGACGCGCTTTTCGTACAGCGTCAGGATGAAGCGGTCGCGCGTCGTCTCCACCAGATAGTTGGAATTCTCGACGCCCTCGGCGATGCCCTTGGCGGACACCAGCTCGCCCGCGTCGAAACGGGTGAGGAACCGGGACAGCGCCTCGGCGGAAACCTGCGTATAGACCGCCATGGCTAGGCCGCTTCGAGCCCGCGCGGCAGCTTGAACGCGACATTCTCCGCCACCGTCTCCACCTGGCGTTCGGTGACGGTGAAATGCTCGGCGATGCGGTCCGCCACCTCGCGCACCAGCAGTTCGGGGGCGGAGGCGCCCGCGGTGATGCCCACGGTGCGGACGTTCTCGAACCAGGCGAAATCGATGTCCGACGCCCGCTGGATGAGCGTGGCGCAGGTGCCGTTGCGCACCGCCACCTCCACCAGCCGCAGCGAGTTGGACGAATTGGGCGCGCCGATCACCAGCACCAGGTCGCAGGTCTCGGCGATCGCCTTCACCGCCGCCTGACGGTTCGACGTGGCGTAGCAGATGTCGTCGGCGCCGGGCGCCAGGATCGACGGAAAGCGCTCGCGCAGCGCGGCCAGCACTGCGGCGGTATCGTCCACCGACAGCGTCGTCTGGGTCAGGAAGGCCAGATTGTCCGGATCGGCGACGGCCAGTCCCGCCACGTCCGCCACCGTCTCCACCAGCGTGATCGCGCCTTCCGGCACCTGGCCGAAGGTGCCGATCACCTCGGGGTGGCCGGCGTGGCCGATGAACAGGATGTGCCGCCCCTGGTTCACCAGCCGCTCCGCCTGGCGGTGGACCTTGGAAACGAGCGGGCAGGTGGCGTCGAGGTAGGACAGGCCCCGCTCGGCCGCCTTCGCGGGCACCGCCTTGGGCACGCCATGCGCGGAGAAGACCACGGGCACCCCGTCCGGCACCTCGTCCAGCTCATCGACGAAGATCGCGCCCTTGGCCTTCAGCCCGTCGACCACGAAGCGGTTGTGGACGATTTCGTGACGGACATAGACGGGCGCGCCATAGCGCTCGATCGCAAGCTCCACGATGCGGATCGCGCGGTCCACGCCGGCGCAGAAGCCGCGGGGCGCCGCGATCAGCAGCTCAAGCGGGGGCTTTTCGGGACTGGACATCGATGGCGGCTCTACGCGATTGCTTGCGCGGGCGGAAGGCGGTTCCTATGCTGCGCGGCGTCCGGGGCGGCGCGATCAGCGGCCGCCCTTTCGCGAAAGGTGTGCCCGTGTCCGTCGCCAAGCTTATCGTACCCGCCATCGCCCTCGCCGTGCTCGGCGGCTGTTCGCGCACCGGCGAGATCGCGGCCGCAGGCGGCGGCGCCGGCATCACCGCGCTGCGCACGCCGTGCCCCTATGTCGCGGTTCCCGCCGCCACCGGCGATGTGACGCTCTTCTCCTCGCCCACCGTGCGTACCGAGGACGCGATCGACGTCACCGCCGCGCTCACCAACGTCACCTCGACCTGCGCGGACGAGGGCGAGCAGGTGACCACCAGCGTCAATTTCGAGGTGTTCGCCCGCCGGACCAACGGCGAAGGCGCGCGCGATGTGCAGCTTCCCTATTTCGTCGCGCTGGTGCGCGGCGGCTCCTCGGTCGTCGCCAAGCGGATCGGCACGGTGACGCTGCATTTCGAACCGGGCCAGCTTCGCGCCAGCGCCACCGGCAGCGGCTCCACCGTCGTCAACCGCGCCGCCGCCACGCTGCCGCAGGAGGTTCGCGACCGGCTGACCAAGCGCCGCAAGGCCGGCGAGCAGGAAGCGGCGATGGACCCGCTGTCCGATCCCGCGATCCGCACCGCGGTGCTCTCCGCCACGTTCGAGGCGCTGGTCGGCTTCCAGCTCACCGACGATCAGCTCAAGTACAACGCGACGCGCTGATCGGCGCGCGATTGTATGCGTTGCTGACAATTATTTCATAATATTGGATTTTTTCGAGCCGATCCGGCGCGCGCGATTGACTCGCATGCTGCGGCGCGGCATCAAAGACGTGTCGATGGCGGGCAACCGCTGAGGCACACGCGGGAGAGCGTCCGTACCGGCCCCGGCCGGCGCGGGCCGCCGAAGGAGCAACCGCCCCGGAATCTCTCAGGCACCACGGACCGCGCGTGCCACGACACTCTGGAAAGCGCTTCCCGCCCAGGCGGGGGCCACCGAAGGGGTAACCCCGGCATCGCTCCGGGGGAAAGCTCTCAGGTTCCGTGACAGAGGGGGCGGCTGGATCAGGAGCGCGGATTGCCCGCGCGCCCTCCGGCCGCAGACCGTCACGGAGCGCGCATGGGCCAGACCGAAGACCTCACCGGAACCGCCGAGCCGCAGGAGCTGCTCCAGCTCCCGCTCGACGCCTGGCACCGCGCCCGCGGCGGCCGGATGGTACCCTTCGCCGGCTATCTGATGCCCGTCCAGTATGAAGGCATCATGGCCGAGCATCTGTGGACGCGCGAGCATGCCGGGCTGTTCGACGTCAGCCACATGGGCCAGCTCCGCGTCAGCGGCCCCGGCGCCACGGAGGCGCTGGAGGCGCTGATGCCCGGCGATTTCGCCGCGCTGAAGCCCGGCCGCATCCGCTATTCGCTGCTGCTGTCCGAAGAGGGCGGCATCCTCGACGATCTGATGGTCACGCGCGAGGAGGACGGCTTCTTCCTGGTCGTCAACGGCGCGACCAAATGGGACGATATCGGCCATCTGCGCGAGCATCTGCCCGACGAGATCACGCTCCATCATCTGGAGGAGCACGCCCTGCTCGCGCTGCAAGGGCCGCGCGCCGCGGAGGCGCTGGCGGCGGTGGTCCCCGGCGTCGATTCGCTGGGCTTCATGCAGGCGGCGGCGTTCGCATGGCGCGGCCATGCGCTGGGCATCAGCCGTTCGGGCTATACTGGCGAGGACGGGTTCGAGATTTCCGTGCCCGCCGAAGCCGCGGAGGCGCTGGCCGATGCGCTCGCGGCGCATCCCGAGGTGAAGCCGATCGGCCTGGGCGCGCGCGATTCGCTGCGGCTGGAGGCGGGGCTTCCGCTCTACGGCCATGACCTGGACGAGGGCACCACGCCGGTCGCCGCCGGGCTGGAATTCGCGCTGTCGAAGCGCCGCCGCGCCGAGGGCGGCTTCCCCGGCGTCGATCGCATCCTGCGCGAGCTGGCGGAGGGCGCGCCGCTGCGCCTCGCCGGCCTGGCGGTCGAGGGGCGCCAGCCGGTGCGCGAGGGCGCCGAGGTGGTGGACGCTTCCGGCGCGGTGATCGGCCGCGTCACCAGCGGCGGCTTCGCGCCCAGCGTTGGGGCGCCCATCGCGCTCGCCTATCTCCCCGCCGCGCTCGCCGTGCCGGGCGCCCGCATCACGCTTTCGCAAAGGGGCAAGCCGCACGCTGCCCAGGTCGCGGCGCTCCCCTTCGTCCCCCATCGCTACGTCAGAAAGGGAAGCTGACCCAATGAGCCGCTATTTCACCGAGGACCATGAGTGGATCGACGTCGATGGCGACATCGGCACCGTCGGCATCACCGAATATGCGCAGGGCCAGCTCGGCGACATCGTGTTCGTCGAGACTCCCGATGAAGGCCGCGCGCTCGCCAAGGGCGACGACGCCGCGGTGGTGGAGAGTGTGAAGGCCGCCTCCGACGTCTATTCGCCGGTCTCCGGCACGGTGATCGAGGGCAACGCCGCGCTGGCCGACAAGCCCGAGCTGGTGAACGAGGATGCGGAGGGCGAGGGCTGGTTCTTCAAGCTCACCCTCAGCGATCCCGCCGAGCTGGAAGGGCTGATGGACGAGGCCAAATATGCCGAGTTCGTGAGCAAGCTCTAGCCCCCTCCCGCTTGCGGGAGAGGCCGGGGAAGGGCGTGCCGAATTTCCCTTGCCCGAACAGCCCCTCCCCCGACCCCTCCCGTGAACGGGAGGGGAGAAGGAACGAGACGATGCGCTACCTTCCCCTGACCAGTGACGATCGCACGGCGATGCTCGCCGCCATCGGCGCGGGATCGATCGACGATCTGTTCGCCGACGTGCCCGAGGCCGCCCGGCTTTCCGGCCCGATCCCCGGTCTGCCGCTCCACGCCAGCGAGATGGCGGTCGAGCGCCACATGGCCGCGCTCGCCCGGCAGAACATGGCGGCCGGCGACGGCCCGTTCTTCCTCGGCTGCGGGGCATACCGCCACCATGTCCCCGCCAGCGTCGATCATCTGATCCAGCGCGGCGAGTTCCTGACCGCCTACACGCCCTATCAGCCGGAGATCGCGCAGGGCACGCTGCAGATGATGTTCGAGTTCCAGTCGCAGGTCGCGCGCCTGCTGGGCTGCGACGTGGCGAACGCATCGATGTATGACGGCTCCACCGCCTGCTGGGAGGCGATCGCGATGGCGCGGCGCGTCACGCGGCGGGGCAAGGCGATCCTCTCCTCCGGCCTCCACCCGCACTATGTGTCGGTCGCGAAGACGATGGCCCGGTTCACCGGCGACGTGCTGGAGACCGCCGCGCCCGCGCTCGGCCCCGATCCGGATTTCGCCGCGCTGCTCGACGCGATCGACGACGACACCTCCTGCGTGGTCGTCCAATATCCCGACATCCTCGGCCGCGTCGGCGATCTCTCGGAGCTGGCGGCGGCGGCGCATGCGAAGAAGGCGCTGCTCGTCGCGGTGGTGACCGAGCCGGTGGCGCTGGGGCTGCTCAAGGCGCCGGGCGAGATGGGCGCGGACATCGTGGTGGGCGAGGGCCAGTCGCTCGGCGTCGGCCTCCAGTTCGGCGGCCCCTATGCCGGGCTGTTCGCCTGTTCGGAAAAGCTGGTGCGCCAGATGCCCGGCCGGTTGTGCGGCGAGACGGTGGACGCGGAGGGGCGGCGCGGCTTTGTACTGACGCTTTCCACCCGCGAACAGCATATCCGGCGCGAGAAGGCGACGAGCAACATCTGCACCAGCTCGGTGCTGTGTGCGCTCGCCATGTCGATCCACATGACGCTGCTGGGCGAGAAGGGGCTGCGCGATCTGGCCGCGATCAACCACGCCGCGGCGGTGGACGCGGCCGCGCGGCTGGCCAAGGTCCCCGGAATCGAGCTGGTTACGGACCGGTTCTTCAACGAATTCACGATCCGGCTGCCGCAGGAGGCCCGCCCCGTGGTGCGTGCGCTGGCGGGCCGCGGGATATTGGCGGGCGTGTCGCTCGGCCGCCTCTATCCGGACGAACCGGGCCTGGCGAACGGACTGGTCGTCGCGGTTACGGAGACCACGCCGGCCGCGGATGTCGATGCGCTCGCGGAAGCGCTGCAGGAGGTGCTGGCATGATCCCGCACTCCGTTCGCCCTGAGCTTGTCGAGGGGCATGGCCGCGCGCGCGGTGAGATCCGGAAACCGCCCTTCGACAGGCTCAGGGCGAACGGCGACGTTGAAAACGAGGTGCTGGCATGACGATCAATCAGAGCGGCTGGCGCCCGGCGCGTCCCCTGGAAGGCGATGCGGAGCCCGCCACCTTCACCGGCAATCGCGCGCTGATGCTTGAGGAGCCGCTGATCTTCGAGATCGGTTCGGGCGCCACGACGGGCGTGGATTTCGACGCGCCCGCGCTTCCGGCCGGGGGGCTGGGCGGCCTGCTGCGCACCGCCCCGATCGGCCTGCCCGGCCTGTCCGAGCCGGAGACGGTGCGCCACTACACCCGGCTCAGCCGCCAGAATTATGCGATCGACCTGGGCCTGTTCCCGCTCGGCTCCTGCACGATGAAGCACAACCCGCGGCTCAACGAGCGCGTGGCGCGCATGCCGGGCTTCGCGGACCTCCACCCGCTCACCCCCGTCGATGCCTGCCAGGGCGCGCTGGCGGTGATCGATCAGCTTGCGCACTGGCTGGTGACGCTCACCGGCATGCACAGCGTGGCGATGAGCCCCAAGGCGGGCGCCCATGGTGAGCTCTGCGGCATCCTGGCGATCCGCGCGGCGCTGGATGCGCGGGGCGAGGGCGCGCGCAAGACGATCCTGGTTCCCGAAAGCGCGCACGGCACCAATCCCGCCACCGCCGCCTTCGCGGGCTATGCGGTGGAGGATATCCCCGCCACGCCCGACGGCCGCGTGGATACCGCCGCGCTGATCGCCCGGCTGGGGCCGGACGTGGCGGCGGTGATGATCACCAATCCCAACACCTGCGGCCTGTTCGAGCGCGACATGAAGACGATCTCGGACGCGGTGCATGCCGCGGGCGCCTTCGTCTATTGCGACGGGGCGAATTTCAACGCGATCGTCGGCCGGGTGCGCCCGGGCGATCTCGGCGTCGATGCGATGCATATCAACCTGCACAAGACCTTCTCGACGCCCCACGGCGGCGGCGGCCCGGGCTCCGGCCCGGTGGTGTTCAGCGCGGCGCTGTCGCCCTATGCCCCGCTGCCCTTTGTCGAGAAGACCGCGGACGGCTTCCGCCTGGTGGAGGAGGAGACCGCGGGCGAGCATCATGCGGGCAGCTTCGGCCGCATGACCGCCTTCCACGGCCAGATGGGCATGTTCACCCGCGCGCTGACCTATATCCTCAGCCACGGCGCCGATGGCCTGCGCCAGGTGGCGGAGGATGCGGTGCTCAACGCCAACTATGTGCTGCGCAGCCTTCAGGACGTGCTCGACGCGCCCTTCGCCGCGGCAGGCCCGTGCATGCATGAGGCGATCTTCTCCGACGCCGGGCTGGCCGAGGGCGTCAGCACGATCGACGTCGCCAAGGCGCTGATCGACGAGGGCTTCCACCCGATGACGATGTATTTCCCGCTCGTCGTCCACGGCGCGATGCTGATCGAGCCGACCGAGACCGAGAGCAAGGCGGGGCTGGATCAGTTCATCGGCGCGCTGCGTTCGGTGGCGGAGCGCGCCAAGGCGGGCGACCCCGGCCTGAAGACCGCGCCCCACCACGCCCCGCGCCGCCGCCTGGACGAGACGCTGGCCGCGCGCAGGCCGGTGCTGGTGTGGAAGGAACCCGTGGCGGCGGCGGCGGCGGCCGAATAGCGCCGCCGCCCGCCGCGTCAGTCGGGGCGGTGCGGCCAGTCTCCGCTGTAGACGATGCACGCCTTCAGCTTCGGCCCGTTCGGCGTCGTCACCAGCGCTGGCGACTGGCGCAGATCGGGCAGGGCGAAGGTCATCTTGCTCATCTCGCCGCCATAGGTGTTGCCGATCAGCGCGAAGAGCGCCTGATATTGCTGGATCGGCAGGATCCGGCCGTCCGCCTCGAACGTTCCTTCGGGGCAATAGTTGGTCGCGAGATAGCGGATCTCGCTGATATAGGGGTCCGCGCTCGCGATTGCGGGCGCGGAACAGCCTATGGCAACTGCCGCCGCGGCGGCGATCTTGAGCTTGCGGTTGATCATCTTCCCCTCCCTTCGATTCAGGAGGGAAACGATTCCGCCCGGCGCCGGCGAAAAGCAAGGCCGCCGCTTGGGGATATGGGGCGGCTCGGCCGCGGGCCAATCAAGGTCCACCGCCACCGAATGCCCCTGCCGCGCGCGGATACTGGTGCAGTCCGGCGACAGCTCGAAGCGCTGCTTGTCGCTCTGCGCCACCGTGTCCAGCACGTCGCCCGCGTCCTCCGCCAGCCCGCGTGCCTTCAGCGCCGCCAGCACCGCGTCGAACGGCGCCCATCCGGCGGCGTCCAGCACGATCCCGCCTGCCGCCGGATCGTGCCGCAGCCACAGCGACATCGCCTTGGACCGCCGGACGCTCATCCGGTCAGAACCAGCGCCGCACGCTGGCCTTGTACGCGCGATAGGCGTCGCCGAACTTGGCCTCCATATAGCCCTCCTCGCGCGCGATCACCTCGCGCTCGACCGCCAGCACCAGCGGGACGAGCAGCAGCGCCACCGTCAGGCTGTCGAGGATCAGCGCGATGCCGAGGTAGGCCGCGGCCATGCCCAGGTACATCGGGTTGCGGGTCCAGCGGTACACGCCGTCGGTGATCAGCGCGCTGCTGGTCTTCCACGGTTCCAGCCGGGTGCCCGCGCGGCGGAACAGCCCGGCCGCGCTCAGCAGCACCGCCGCGCCGCCCACCAGCAGCACCCATCCCGCCGAATGCTCCAGATAATTGCCGAACGGCAGCCCCCAGCGGCCGATCAGGGCATCGAGCAGCATCCCGGCGCCCAGCGCGCCCAGGAACATCAGCGGCGGCGGAAAGCGCACCCCGGCGCTGTCCTTGTCGATCTGCATGCGAACTCTCCCTCCGCGCACAGATGGCGCGGCGCGGCGCGGCCCGCAACCTCCCGCTTGCGTTCGCGCGGGGCCGGGTGAAGATGCGCGGATGGATGCCCGCCGCCACGCCCCCGCCACCGCCCGCAACCGCGAACCGATCGCCGGCGTGCTGGCGCAGGCGCTGCCCCCATCGGGGCTGGTGCTGGAGATCGCGAGCGGCACGGGCGAGCATTGCGCCTTCTTCGCCGGACGCTTCCCCGCGCTCACCTGGCAGCCGAGCGATCCGGGCGCGGAGGATCGCGCGTCGATCGCGGACTGGTGCGCGGGGCTGCCCAACGTGCTCGCCCCGCTCGCGCTCGACGCCTCCGCCGCGCACTGGCCGGCGGCGCGGGCGGACGCGATCCTGTGCATCAACATGGTCCACATCAGCCCGTGGAGCGCCACGCTGGGGCTGATGGCGGGGGCGGGGCGGCTGCTGGCGCCGGGGGCGCCGCTGATCCTCTATGGCCCCTATCGCCGCGAAGGCGTGCCCACCGCGCCTTCCAACGAAGAGTTCGAGCTGTGGCTGAAGGAGCGCAGCCCGGAATATGGCCTGCGCCATGTGGAGGCGGTGAGCGCCGAGGCGGCGGCGCAGGGGCTGGCGCTCGACCGGCTGGTGGAGATGCCGGCGAACAACCTCATGCTGGTCTATCGCCGGAACTGATCTCGCGCCCTTTGACCCGCTCGCGCCACAGGATCACCAGCCCGGCCGCCACGATCAGCGGCGCGCCCAGCCAGGTCGTCGGCGTGGGCAGCGCCGCGAACAGGATCCAGCCGTAGAGCGTGGCCCAGATCAGCCCGGAATAGTCCATCGGCACCACCGCGCTGACCGGCGCCAGCCGCAGCGCCCCGGTTAGCGCCACCTGGCCCGCGCCGCCCGCCACACCGATCCCGATCAGCAGCAGCCACACCATCGGATCATGCGCCTGCGCCTTCATCAGATAGAGCGGCGTCAGCGCGCCCACCGAAAATAGCGAGAACCAGAACACGGTGGTCCCGGCGCTCTCGGTCTTGCCCAACTGGCGCAGCAGGATCGATACGAGCGCGATCCCGAACGCGCCGATCAGCCCCACCATGGTCCCTGCGATCGGGAAATGGCCGCCGCTTGGTTGCGCCACCGCCACCACGCCGATCAGCCCCGCCGTTACCGCCGCCCAGCGATAGCGGCCGACATGCTCGTGCAGCACCAGCGCGCCCAGCACGGTGGCGAAGATCGGCACGGTGAACTGCAGCGTCGTCGCCTCCGCCAGCGGGAGCAGCAGCACGGCGCCGAAATTGGCGAACAGCCCGATCAGCCCCGCCAGCGTGCGCCAGGCATGCGCGCCCAGCCGCGCGGTGCGCACGCCCCCGATCCCGTCCGGCCCGATCCCCAGCCACGCCAGCGCAACCGGGATCGACAGCAACTGGCGAAAGAACAGGATCTCGAACAGATGGGCGCCCATCGCGTCCACGAGCTTCGTCATCGCCATCATGGTCGAAAGACAGAAGACCGCGAACAGGCGCAGGCCCAGCCCGGGAAGGATGCGGTCGGATGCCACGCCCCGCCGCTATGGCATGGCGGACGGCGGGGCAAGATCGCAGGTCAGCTCGCTTGTGCGAGCAGCGCCGCGTGTACGCTGTCGGCGCGCGCTTCCGGCAGTCCATGGACCGCGCGGATGAAGGCCAGGCTGGCGGCGCATCGGTCCTGACCCGACGCCAGCGCCGAGCTGCCGTTCCGCAGAAAGGCGTCGACGGTGGCGGTGTTCATGCCCTGCACGATCATCGCCGATCGAATCGTGCGCAAGTCCGTAGGGGGGATCATCGACGGCTGCCGGTTCGCGGGATGGTCGCGTCCGGCGGCAGCGGCTTCTAGCCGGGCGATCCGGTGGTCGATGAACAGTTCTTCCGGAACGGCCGTGGGCGCTGTCGAACGTACGGATCCCTTCGCTGCGAACGTCGCGCACAGCTCCGGATCGCTTGTCCGCATCGCCTCGAACAGCTTGATCTCGGCCTCCCTATATGCCGCGAGCTGGGCGTGGGGTGCCTGGACGATGTAGCGATCCTGCCGGCGGCTCGCGTCGATCAGATAGCTCAGGATCAGCTCATCCATCTGCGCCGGGGTGGGGCGGTTGCGCGCCTGCTCGGCCACCATCCGCTTCAGCCCTTCGAATTCCTCGGGATGGGTGCGCTTGAGCGTTCCGAACAGCCGTACCTGGCTTCCGCTGCCGGACAGCAGCAGCTTCTCGACGGCCTCGGGCGAGCTCAGATCGCTCGCCGTGACCTGCCGGTCCCGGGTCGAGGGGCGCGGCACGCAGAAGGCGAGCAACCCCAGCGCGACCACCACCGGTATCCACAGCGGCCGCTTGTAGCCATCGTCCCGGTCCAGATATCCCATCGCTGCATCCCCCTCGGCCCGCGGTGAACAGACCATCCGGCGGTGGCCCTTGGCAACCCACCCCCCAAACGGCAGCTCCCCCTTGCCCCGGGCGCGCATTGCGGTATCGGCTCGGGGCATGATCAAGCACGCTCTGTCCGTCACGCGCGAGGCGAACTTCGCGGAATGGTATCAACAGGTCATCGCGGAAGCGGACATGGCCGAGGAATCGGGCGTGCGCGGCTGCATGGTGATCCGGCCGTGGGGATACGGCATCTGGGAACGCATCCAGCGCCTGCTCGATAACGCCATCAAGGCGACGGGGCACGAGAACTGCTATTTCCCGCTGTTTATCCCGCTCTCCTATTTCGAGAAGGAGGCCGAGCATGTCGACGGCTTCGCCAAGGAGATGGCGGTCGTCACGCACCATCGGCTGATCCAGAAGGACGGGCGGCTGGTTCCCGATCCGGAGGCGAAGCTGGAGGAGCCGCTGGTCGTGCGCCCCACCTCCGAAACGGTGATCGGCGCGGCGTTCAGCCGCTGGGTGCAGAGCTGGCGCGATCTGCCGGTGCTGGTCAACCAATGGGCGAACGTGGTGCGCTGGGAGATGCGCACGCGCATGTTCCTGCGCACCGCCGAATTCCTGTGGCAGGAAGGGCATACCGCGCACGCCAGCGAGCAGGAGGCGCGCGAAGAGACGCTGAAGATGCTGGAGGTCTATCGCGCCTTCGCCGAGGATTGCCTGGCGATGCCCGTGGTCGCGGGCGAGAAGCCGGAGAACGAGCGTTTCCCCGGCGCCGTCGCCACCTATTCGATCGAGGCGATGATGCAGGACGGCAAGGCGCTCCAAGCGGGCACCAGCCACTTCCTCGGCACCACCTTCTCCAGCGCGCAGAACATCCGCTTCCAGAACAGCGAGGGCCAGTTGGAGCTGGCGCAGACGACGAGCTGGGGCGTCTCCACGCGCATGATCGGCGGGCTGATCATGGTCCATGGCGACGACGACGGCCTGCGCGTGCCGCCGGTCGTGGCGCCGTGGCAGATCGTGATCGTGCCGATGCTGCGCGACGCGCCGGAGGATGAGGCGGTGCTGGAATATTGCCGCGCGCTGCGCGCTGAACTGGCGGGGCATTTCCAGTTCGGCGAGCCGCTGCGCGTGCTGCTGGACGCCAAGGCGGCGAAGGCCGCGGTCAAGCGCTGGGGCTGGGTGAAGAAGGGCGCGCCGATCATCCTGGAGGTCGGCGGCCGCGACGTGGCGGGCGGCAACGTATCGGTGATCCAGCGCCACCAGCTCTATCGCGAGGACGGCAAGCTCAACGCGCAGGTGATGGCGCGGGGCGATTTCGTGCTGGAGGCGGGCGTGATGCTGGAAAGCATCCAGCAGTCGCTGTTCCTCGACGCGAGCGACCGGATGCAGACCAGCATCCGCCGCGACGTGACCGACTTCGCCGGGCTGGTCGAGGCGTTCGACGAGGGCGGCAAATATCCCGGCTGGGTCGAGGTGAGCTGGGCCAGGCCCTCGGGCGCGGAGCTGGACGCGGTAGTCGAGCGGCTGAAGGCGCTCAAGCTCACCTTCCGCAACGTGCCCAACGGCGCCGGCGCGCCGGAGGGGGAGTGCATCTTCACCGGCAAGCCCGCGGTGGAACGCATCCTGGTGGCACGCGCCTATTGAGGCGTCCCGATCCTCCCCCGCCAGGGGGAGGGAGGGGGCACGCCCGCCCGCTGCGGAAACCGCCCCGCCCGCTGCCGGGGGAGGGCGACCGGCGCTGGCGCATTTGCTCCCGCCCGATCGCGCTGCAAGGATAGGCCCGCGCCAAGGAACGACAGACGATGCCCGAAACCTCGCCCCTCAGCATGTTGTTCGCGACCCAGCTCTACCAGCGGCCGCTGGGCGATGCCGCGCTGATCGCGGACCTGGAGGCTTCGTGCCTGCAACTCGCGCAGGATGACGCGGCCGGGCGCCGCTGGTGCCGCGCGCACGATTATCGCGGCTACACCAGCTATGCCTCGCTCGACGATCTGCCCATCCGCGATCCGGCCTTCGCCGATCTCAAGCGGCTGCTCGATCGCCATGTCGCGCGCTTTGCGGAGGCGTGCGCCTTCGATCTCGGCGGACGCAGGCTCCGGCTCGACAGCCTGTGGGTCAATGTGCTCGACGGCAGGGGCGGGCACGGCGGGCATATCCATCCGCACAGCGTCGTCTCCGGCACTGTCTATGTCGCGCTGCCGCCGGGATCGCGCGGGCTGAAGCTGGAAGACCCGCGCCTCGCGCTGATGATGGCCGCCCCGCCACGGCGCGAGGACGCGCCGGAGCATCTCCAGACCTTCATCGATGTCCAGCCGGAACCGGGCACGGTGCTGCTGTGGGAGAGCTGGCTCAGGCATGAGGTGCCGCCCGGCAGCGGCACGGGCAAGCGGATCAGCGTCAGCTTCAACTATCGCTGGTGAGAGCGGCCGTAGCGTCTGTCCGCCTTTGGCGGAATCGGCACCAGCCCGCTCCCCCACCCGGCCACCCAACGCCAGTCTATCCCATGGGTGGCCGGGTGGGGGAGCGGGCTGGTGCCGCCTGAACAGGACAGACTCTAGGCAGCGTGGACAAATTTGAGCCAGTATATGGTGGTGGCGATATGGACCATGCCAAGGAAACTGTTCGCCAGTTGGTCGTAGCGGGTGGCGATGGCACGGTTGATCTTCAGGTGCCCGAACATGCGCTCGATGCGGTTCCGCTGCTTGTAGAGCCCCCGGTCATGCTCGATCTTTACACGGCGGTTTGATCGACCGGGGATGACAGCCTCGATCTTCCGGTTGGCAAGGTCTGCGCGGATCGCGTCGGCGTCGTAGCCTTTGTCGGCAAGCAACGCGACAGGTGCGCGCTCGGGCAGATCGATCAGCTGCTCATAGGCCTTGCAGTCCGCCGCCTCACCAACTGTCAGGTGGAAGGCAAGCGGTCGTCCGAGGGCATCAGCCAGGCAGTGAAGCTTACTGGTGAACCCGCCCCGCGAGCGGCCAAGAGCGCGTCGATGAGTCCCCCTTTTCCGCCCGCTGCCGAGACGTGGGCGCGGACTGTGGTGCTGTCGATGCTGTAGTGGCCGCTGTCTGCCATGACCTCGGCAAGCGTCACGGCGACGGTCTCCCAGACTCCGGCTTCGCTCCACCGCCGGAACCTCCGATAGATCGTGTTCCAACTGCCGTATTTGGGCGGCACATCGCGCCATGGAGCGCCACAGCGAAGCCGCCACAATATGCCGTTGATGATCGAGCGGTTCTGCCCCGGGCGTCGGCCTCGACCACGGTTTTCAGGTTCAATCGGCAGCAAGTCCTTCAGAACGCGCCATTCCGCTTCGGTGAGATCGCCCCGGCTCAAGCCTGCCTCCAAAAAGCAGCCTTGAATCAATCAACAGCGCTCGCGTCAATTGCGTCCTCGTCGAATAGGCGGCAAAACATGATCCATGGCAAAGCCAATACCCACGAGATTTAGCGTCCTTGCCGAAAATGAGGCTGCTGCCATCGCGTACCTCGAAGCACGCGGCTATTCTCCAATGGCCATCGAAAAGGATGATGGTGGGTTGAGCGTATTGATCTTCAGGCCGCTTCCTGACGATCAGATGTTTGGACTGATCCAAGCCTTGCCGGCGCATCTGAGCGCCAAGATCGGCATCGTTATGGGCAACCAGCCGCCGTTCGCATCAAAGCTCGATCACTGACCTGAATTTGTCCACGCTGCCTAGCGCGCGGGCATCCGGCGGAAGGCGAGCGCGGTGACCAGCCCCAGCATCGCCCCGGCCGCGCAGCCGCCGGCAAGGCCGTTCAGCACCGCGCCCGCGATGCCGATGCCCAGGTCCACTCCCGCCGCCAGATAGATGAAGGGCAGCGCCACCGCCCATCCCAGCGCGTTGAACAGCACCCACCAGCCGCTGGCGCGCGCCGCGCCGCGCAGTGCGATCGCCTGGGCTCCGCCGAACAGCGCCCCCACCGCCAGGCCGAAGGCCGCGGCCATGACGGCGGTGGCCAGCGCGCCGGGATCGGGCGGCGGCGGCCCCGCCGGGACGCTCGAGGCGAGAACCGAGAAGGACGATCCGATCACCCATCCGGCCATCGCCACCGCGATCGTGGCGCCCGTCCAGCGCGCGGCCGAAAGGCGCGGGTAGAAGGCGCGCAGCGCATGCGCCTGCAACAGCCCCAGCACGGCGCCCTCGAACAGCCCCGACAGCCCCTTGGCGGCCAGCATCGCGGCCTTGGCGGCGGCGCTGACCGGATCGGGCTCGATCCGGTCCATCGTCACCCACCACAGCGCGGCGACGGCGATGCCGATCAGCTCGCCCGCGGCGCAGGCGATCACCCAGCGGCGAATCGGGTGGGCATGGGGCATTGCGGGTGTCCTGTCGCCGCGACCGTCTCGGCCTTGCTGCCGCCGTCGCTATCGCCCGCCGCTTTGCGCGGCCATCGGGGCTTATCCGGATCGCGCAAGCGCCGCCGTCACCCGTTCGGCCATGCCCGGCACGCCGGCCAGTCCCAGCTTGCTGCGCCGCCACAGCACGTCCTCGGCCGTGCGCGCCCATTCGCGGTCGCGCATCCAGGCGATCTCGATCGCGGTAAGCCCCGCGCCGGCATCGCTTCCCATATCAACTTCGGCGTCGACATGTTCCAGCATGGTGCCGAGCATGGAGCCATATGCGCGCGCCATCCGCAGGCTCCGCGCCGCGCCCAGAAAGGGCCAGCGCGCGCGCACCTGCTCCAGATAGCGGTCGAATTCCGGGATAGCCCCGCCGGGGAACACGCGGCCCCGGCTGGTGGCGGAAACCTCGGTGCCCAGCAGCGGCGCGATCCGCGCCATCGCGTCCTCGGCCAGCGCCCGCGCGGTGGTGATCTTGCCCCCGAACACCGATAGCAGCGGCGGGCCTTCGCTATCTATTTCAAGCAGATAGTCGCGCGTCACCGACTGGGCGGCGCTGGTCCCGTCGTCATGCAGCGGGCGCACGCCGGACCAGCGCCACGCGATATCGGCGGGGGTCACCTGGTGCCGGAAATAGCGGTTCACCGCCTCGCACAGATAGGTGGCCTCATCATCGGAGCATTGCGCATCCTCGGGCCGCTCGACGGGCACGTCGGTCGTCCCCACCTCGGTATGGTCGCCATAGGGGATGGCGAAGACGATCCGCCGGTCGGGCTGCTGCAGGATATAGGCCTGATCCCCCTCGAACAGCCGCGGCACCACGATATGGCTGCCCTTCACCAGCCGCACCGCCGATCGTGCGCCCGTCCCCAGCCGGCCGAACAGCGCCGCCACCCAGGGGCCGGCCGCGTTCACCACCATCCGCGCCTGCACGCTGCGCCCGTCCGACAGCTCCGCGTGCCACAGCCCGTCCGCGCGGCGGGCGGAGAGCAGCTCGGTGCGCGTCGCGATCTCCGCGCCGTGGAGCGCCGCGTCCTGCGCGTTGGCGATCGTCAGCCGCGAATCGTCCACCGCCGCGTCCCAATAGACGAAGCCGCCATGCGGATGGGCGAGGGAGGCGGTCAGCCCCGCATCGCCGCGCCCCAGCCCGCGCGAACGCGGCAGCGAGCTGCGCCCCGCGAGCAGATCGTAGAGCAGCAGGCCCGCGCGGACCATCCACCAGGGCCGCAGCGCATGGGCGTGCGGCAGCACGAAGCGCAGCGGATGGATCAGGTGCGGCGCCGCCGCCAGCAGCCGCTCGCGCTCGTGCAGCGCCTCGCGTACCAGCCGGAACTCATAGGTTTCCAGATAGCGCAGCCCGCCATGGATCAGCTTGGTCGACGCCGACGAGGTGTGCGCGGCAAGATCGTCCTTCTCGACCAGCAGCACGCTCAGGCCGTTCAGCGCCGCCTCGCGGGCGATGGCGCAGCCGTTGATGCCGCCGCCGATGATCAGCAGGTCATGGGCCATGTCCCGGCAATAGCGGGCGCGCGGCCCCGGAGGCTAGGGGCGTGCCGCCCTTTCGATTGATCGCATTCGAACTTGTCCGGTTGGTATCGCCGCGCCGCGCGCCTATATCGGGGGTCAATGAAAAGACAGAACAAGCAAGTTGGGCTGCCCACGCGGCAGCAGATCATCGATTTCATCACCAATTCCGATACGCCGGCCGGCAAGCGCGAGATCGCGCGCGCCTTCGGGCTCCACGGCCAGGACAAGATCGCGCTCAAGGCGCTGCTCAAGGACATGGCGGACGAGGGGCTGATCGACAGCGCACCCGGCCGGGCATTCCACAAGATGGGCGGGCTGCCCCGTGTCACCGTGCTGCGCATCACCGATGTGGACGACGGCGGCAACGTCTGGGCCCAGCCGGAACGCTGGGAGGCCGAAGGCGTGCCCGAGCCGCGGCTGAGGGTGCGCGAGCGCGGCAAGCGTTCGGAGCTGGCGCCCGGCGACCGCATCCTGGCGCGCACCGAAGAGGCCGGCAACGGCTGGATCGCGCACCCGATGAAGAAGCTGCAGCGCGGCGAGGCGCTGATGCTGGGCGTGCTGCACGAGGAGGGCGGCAAGCTCTGGCTCCAGGGCGTCGAGAAGAAGGAGCGCCGCGACTTCCCGGTCTCCGACGCGGGCGGCGCGCAGCCGGGCGATCTGGTGCTCGCAGAAAAGGCCGGCCGCCCGCCGCGGATCACCGCGCGCGTAACCCAGCGGCTGGGCGACCCGTTCGAGCCGCGCAGCTTCTCGCTGATCGCGATCCACAAGCACGGCATCCCCAGCGTCTTCGGCGAGGAAGTGTTCGAGGAAGCGGTACGGGTGGCGAAGCTCCCGATCATTCCCCCCCGAGCTCCGCTCGGGGAAGGGGACCGCGACGCGAAGCGGCGTGGTGGAGGGGCGCCGTCGAAGACGGCGGCTGACGCCGCCGCCCCTCCACCGCCTTCGGCGGTCCCCCTCCCCGAGCAAGCCCGGGCAGGATTTAGGGAGGACCTCCGCCACCTGCCCATCGTCGCGATCGACCCGGCAGATGCGCGCGACCATGACGACGCCGTCTGGGCCGCGCCGGACGACGATCCCGGGAACCCCGGCGGCTGGAAGGCGATCGTGGCGATCGCCGACGTCAGCTTCTACGTCCGCACCGGATCGGCGCTGGACCGTGAGGCGCGGCGGCGCGGCAACTCGGTCTATTTCCCCGATCGCGTCGTGCCCATGCTGCCCGAGCTGCTGTCGGCCGACGTCTGCTCGCTGAAGGCGGGGGAGGATCGCGCCGCGCTGGTGTGCCACCTCCAGGTGTCGAAGGACGGCGCGCTGAAGGCGTGGCGCTTCACCCGCGCGGTGATCCGCGTGGCGGCGAACCTGGCCTATGAGGATGCGCAGGCGACGTTCGACGCGGGCGAGGGCGCGATGATCGACGCGCTCAGGCCGCTGTGGGGCTGCTGGGCCGCGCTCGACAAGGCGCGGCGCAAGCGCGATCCGCTGGACCTCGACCTGCCGGAGCGCCGCGTGGTGCTGGACGAGAAGGGACGGATCATGTCGGTCGCCCCGCGCGAGCGGCTCGACGCGCACCGGCTGATCGAGGAATATATGGTCACCGCCAACGTCGCCGCGGCCAAGGCGCTGGAGGCGAAGAAGGCGCCGGTGATGTACCGCATCCACGAGCCGCCCGCGCGTGAGAAGCTGGTGGCGCTCAAGGACTATCTGGCCACCTTCGGCGTCGAGTTCGCGCTGGGGCAGGTGATCCGCCCGGCCACCTTCAACCGCGTGCTGGAGCGTGTCGGCGATGCCGATTTCCGTCCCCAGGCGATGGAGCAGGTGCTGCGCACCCAGACCCAGGCCTATTACGGGCCGCAGAACGCCGGCCACTTCGGCCTGGCGCTGGGCAGCTACGCCCATTTCACCTCCCCGATCCGCCGCTATTCCGATCTGGTCGTCCACCGTTCGCTGGTGGAGGCGTACCGGCTCGGCCCCGGCGGGCTGACGGCCGACGAGGCCACCACCATGGAGCGTATCGGCGAGAGCATCAGCCAGCTCGAACGCCGTGCGATGGAGGCGGAGCGCGAGACGATCGACCGCTATGTCGCCGCCTATCTGGCCGAGCATGTCGGGCAGGTGATGGATGCGCGGATCACCGGGGTGCAGAGCTTCGGCTTCTTCGCCACGGTGGAGGGCGTGGGCGGCGACGGACTGGTCCCCGCGCGCGATCTGGGCACCGAATATTTCCGCTACGACGAGGCCGGCCAGCGGCTGGTGGGCGACGATAGCGGCGAGGAATATGCGCTGGGCCAGCGGCTCCGGCTCCGGCTGGCCGAGGCCAATCCAGTGTCCGGCGCGCTGCGCTTCGAACTGCCCGAAGGGAGCTTCGGCGGCGCGGGAGGCGGGCGCGGGCCGGGGCGGGGCAAGGGCGGCCCCAAGCGCGTGCTGAAGCGGCGCGGACGGCCCCCCGGCATCCGGCATCAGGGCAAGCGGCGCTAGCCTTACCGGCGCGCGGCGGGACGATGCGTGCGGTCGGGCCGCGCAAGAACGGTTGACGCTGCGGCCCGCACCCTTAGTCTCACCCGCGAACCAGTCTGGGAGCCACCATGTTCAAGTATCTCATCCCCGCCGTCGCGCTCGTCTTCGCCACGCCCGCTGCCGCGCAGAGCGACGGTGTCGCCGAACTCGTCGCCACGGTTGCCGAGGGCATGCAGTCGATGGTCGGCTCCGAGTTCGAGGGCGGCCTGACCATCACCCAGATCGGCGCCGAGGGCGAGATTCTGGTGATCGGCGTCGGCGGCCCCAGCGGCTGGCGTGCCGGGCTCGACGCCGATGACGTGTCGGACGCGCTGCTGAGCGGATTCTGCAAGGAGGGCGCGGATTTCTTCACCAGCGGCGCCAAGCTGCGCGTCGAATCGGAGGATGACGGCCGCACGCTGGTGGGGCCGGTGGTCACCGCCTGCCCCTGACGCGGCGGTCAATCCGTCGCGAAGCTGATCCCCGCATTGGCCTCCAGCCGCTTCACCAGCGGCGCGGCCATGATCGCGCCCGGCGTCCAGATGCCGCCGGGCGCGTCCGGCACGTCCCGGATCAGGCATAGCGCGGCCTCGGCGATCATCTTGCTCGTCGAGCCATAGCCGGGATCGCGATCGCCCTTCACCGTGGCGGTCACCCGCTCGCCGCCCGGCATCTCCGCGACGAACAGCAGCTCGTAGAAGCCGGTGTCGCGCTCTTCCTTGCTCGGCCCCTCGCCGGGCTTGGGGCCGCCGTCGCCGGCGCCGATCGCGGGCATCTTGGCGATCGCCTCCGCCGCCGCCTTGCCCAGATCGCCCAGGCCGGGGGCGATCATCATCTCGTCATATTGGAAGTCGTCGCCATAGGGGCGGCCGGACAGCGCGTTGGTCCGGTGGACGTTCTTGGTATTGATCACCGCCATCACGAAAGGCGCGACCCAGGCGCCCACGGCTGCGTCGTAATGCGGGATGGCGCCGTTGGGCTGGTCCGGCCCGCGGAAGCCGCCCGCCAGCGCGAACGGATCGAGCAGCGCCTTAAGCACCGATGGATCGCGCGCCGCGGCGGCCATGCTGGCCTTGGCGCTGGCGGCGGTGCCGCCGGAGAAAGTGCCCTTCATCGCCTTCACCCGGCCCTTCACGCGCGGGGCCGGGCGCCCGAACCGGGTGATCGCGGCCTGCTGCGCCGTCCATACCCCAAGATCGAAGGGGATCGAATCGAAGCCGCAGGAAAAGACGATGCGCGCGCCGCTGGCCTTGGCCGCCGCCTCATGCTTGGCGATCATCTGCGCCATCCATGCGGGCTCGCCGCATAGATCGGCATAGGCGGTGCCCGTCGCGATACAGGCCTCCAGCAACGGCTCGCCGTAAAGCTGGTAGGGGCCGACGGTGGTGATCACCACGCTGGCGCGCGCGGTCATCGCCTCCAGGCTGGCGGGATCGTCGGCGTTGGCGGTGATCAGCGGGGTGTCCGCGGGCGCGCCGATCGCGTCGCGCACCTCCTGCAGCTTGGTCAGCGAACGCCCGCCCATCGCCCAGCGCACGTCCTTGCCATAGCGTTCGGCGAGATATTCGGCGACCAGCCGGCCGGTGAACCCGGTGGCGCCATAGACGATGATGTCGAACTCGCGCGATGCCATCCGCTTCCCTCTCCATTTCGATCCGGCGGTCCCGGAAGTTTATCATGATGCGCCGGCCGCATGGCCTGTGCCCGCAGCATACTCCATATTCCAAAGCCAAGCCGCTGGCCAACAGCAAAGCGGGTGGCGCGCCACGCTACCCGATATTCGAACCGGCAGAACACGCGCCGCCGCCCGGCCGCGACCGGGCAAGGCGATCCCGCATGGGACACGCCTTCGCGTAGCGGAGTGATGGAGTAGCCGGAGCGTCGCGGAAGCATTGCCGCCTGCAATGACTATTGGCGATGGCGGCACCGGTGCCTAGTCTGCCCGGAAAGGAGATGGTGATTGGCTAATATCTCGCGCCGCCGGACCGGTGAGTTCTTGCGCAGGCTCTTTGAAATACTGCTCGCCGAGCCTGAGGGAGTCGGTGCCGCCGCGGCGTTGGAAGCCGTCCGCGCGTCGATGTCCCTGACCAAGTTCGAGTCCGATCATTATCCATCCGGCGGCCAGCGTTTCGAGAAGATCCTTCGCTTCGCCACCATCGATTGCGTCAAGGCGGGCTGGCTGCACAAGAACAAGGGCATCTGGACCGTCACCGAGGCGGGGCGTCAGGCCTATTTGAAATACGCGGATCCGGAGGCCTTCTACAAGGAAGCCTGCCGCCTATACGGCGAGTGGAAGGCGCAGCGGGACGCGACTTCGGTTCAGCCTGGAGAAGCCGCCGAACCAGAGGCGATCGACGAGGCGGCCGAGAAGCTGAGCGTGACCGTCGAAGCCGCGATCGACCATGCATGGACCGAGATTTCGGCCTATCTCCATTCCACCGATCCGTTCGAGTTTCAGGAGATGGTCGCCGGGCTGCTGCGCGCGATGGGCTATCATGTCGCCTGGGTCTCTCCGCCGGGGAAGGACAATGGCGTCGACGTCATCGCGTTCACCGATCCGCTCGGCGCCACTGGGCCGCGGATCAAGGCGCAGGTGAAGCGCTGGCAGAGCAAGATCGACAGCGACGGGCTGAAATCCTTCCTCGCCACGCTGTCGACGGGCGATGTCGGCATCTATGTCTGTCTAGCGGGTTTCACCAAGGACGCGCAGGATTATGCGCGCAATCAGGAGACCCGGCGGGTCACCCTGATCGACGCGCGGCGCTTCTTCGACATGTGGGTCGAACATTATCCGCGCCTTGGCGACGAGGCGCAGCGGCAACTGCCCCTCGTGCCGGTCTATTTCCTCGCGCCGCCCGACTGAGCCTGCGCGCAGGGCCGCCGGGAATCAGGCCGGCTCGTTGAACTGCAGCGCCGCCAGCCGGGCGTAGAGGCCGTCGCGGCTCACTAGTTCGGCATGGGTGCCGCTTTCGACGATGCGGCCTTCCTCCATCACGATGATGCGGCTCGCCGCGCGGACGGTGGCGAGGCGGTGGGCGATCACCAGCGTGGTGCGGTTCTCCATCAGGCGATCGAGCGCGTCCTGAACCAGCCGTTCGCTCTCCGCGTCCAGCGCGCTCGTGGCCTCGTCGAGCAGCAGGATGGGCGCGTCGCGCAGCAGCGCGCGGGCGATGGCGATGCGCTGGCGCTGGCCGCCGGAAAGCCGCGCGCCGCCCTCGCCCAGGAAGGTGTCGAGGCCCTGGGGCAGATCGCGCAGGAATTCGGCGGCGTTGGCGGCCTCGGCGGCCTTCCACAGTGCCTCGTCGGGCGCGTCCCACTTGCCATAGCGCAGGTTGTCGCGAGCGCTGGCGGCGAAGATCACTGTTTCCTGCGGCACCAGCGCCATGCGCTCGCGGACTTCGGCGGGATCGGCGCGCTTCACCGGCACCCCGTCCACGCGCACCTCGCCGCCTTCGGGGTCGTAGAAACGCTGGACGAGCTGGAACAGTGTGGACTTGCCCGCGCCCGACGGGCCGACCACGGCCACCGTCTCTCCCGGGCTCACCGACAGGCTGAAATCGTCGAGCGCCAGCACCTCCGGCCGGGTGGGGTAGCGGAAGCGGACCTGATCGAACACGATAGCCCCCAGCGGCGGCACGGGCAGCGCTACCGGATCGGCGGGCGCTGCGATCTCCGGCTCCTCCGCCAGCAGCTCGGCCAGGCGGCTGGCGGCGCCCGACGCGCGCAGCAGATCGGTGTACACCTCGGTCAGCGCGCCGAACGATCCGGCGACCAGCGCGGAGGTGAACACGAAGGCTGCGATCGCCCCTCCGCTGAGATGCCCGGACGAGACCTGATAGGCGGCGTCCCACATGATCAGCGTTAGCGCGGTGAAGAACAGCCCGATCACCGTCGCGGTGGTGAAGGCACGCAGCGCGATGCGGCGCTTGGCGGCGGCGAAGGTGGCGGCGACGGTATCGGCGAAACGCTGCGCCTCGCGCGGTTCCTGGCCGAACGCCTGGACGATGCGCATCGCGCCCAGCGTCTCCACGGCGTTGGCGCCCACCTTCGCCACGCTGTCCTGGCTGCTGCGCGAAAGCGCGCGCACGCGCCCGCCCAGCAGCACGATCGGGATCACCGCCACCGGGATGCCGATCACCAGATAGGCCGCGAGCTTGGGCGACAGCGTGAACAGATAGATCACACCGCCGGTGCCCGTGAGCAGGTTGCGAAGCGCGATCGAGACGGTGGAGCCCACCACCTGTTCGATGATCGCGGTATCGGCGGTCAGCCGCGATGCGATCTCCGACGGGCTGTTCTCCTCGAACCAGCGCGGCGGCAGGCGCAGCAGGTTGCGCTGCACCGCGACGCGCATGTCCGCCACCGTCCGCTCGCCGAGCCAGGAGACGAAGTAGAATCGCGTCGCCGTCGCCACCGCCAGCACCGCGACGACCAGCAGCAGCCCCTGGAAATAGGTGCTGATACGGCTCATGTCCGCGCCTGCGGTGAAGCCGTGGTCGATGATCTGCTGGAAGGTGCGCGGGATCCACAGCGTCGCCAGCGACGAGGTGACCAGCGCCGCCATCGCCACCGTGAACACCAGCGGATAGCGCCGCGCGAAGCCCCAGACGACGCGCAGGTTGGAGAGCTTGCGCTTGGGCTGCGCAGCCGGGGCGGGCGGGGCGGGAGGCGATGCTTGGTCGGCCATTTCGCACGCGGCCTAGCGCGAATGCGGGTCCGGGGGAAAGGCTGTTTCCGCGGTTGCGCAAATGGGACGGTGCCGGAGCATACCCGGAATTCGACGGACGTTGCACCGCACCATGACCACGCTATAACCGCGCGGGCCGCCGCCGTTTGCTATGGTGACGGACGGGGGACGCGAGTGATGCTTTATAACGCTTACGAGATTCAGCGCTCCTGGCTTGCCGGCGCCAGCGCCGTGGCCAATTTCAGCGCGGGGCTGCTCAACAACCCGTCCAATCCCTTCGCCTATTTCGGCGGCGGTCCGGTGCTCGCCTCCGCGCTGGAGGTCTTCGCCCACGCTTCGGCCCCGCGCGGCAAGCCCGCCTTCGGGCTCGATCGCACCACCGTCGGCGGCACCGAGGTCGCGGTGCATGAGGAGGTGGTGCTGCGCAAGCCGTTCGGCCAGCTCAAGCGCTTCGTGCGCGAGGGCGTGGAGGGCGGTCCGAAGCTGCTGATCGTCGCCCCGATGTCCGGCCATTTTGCCACGCTGCTGCGCGGCACGGTGGAACGGATGCTGCCGGTGGCGGACGTCTATATCACCGATTGGCGCGACGCGAAGCTGGTGCCGCTGGCCGACGGGCGTTTCGATCTGGACGACTATATCGACTATGTCGTCGAATATCTGACGCATATCGGCGGCGGCAGCGAACGGCCGCACATGCTGGCGGTGTGCCAGCCCTCGGTGCCCTGCTATGCCGCGGCTGCGCTGATGAGCGCGGACGGCCACCCGTGCCGCCCGCGCACGCTGACCATGATGGGCGGCCCGATCGACACGCGCGAGGCGCCCACCGCGGTCAACACGCTGGCGACGGAGCGGCCGCGCGCCTGGTTCGAGCAGAATGTGATCGCCACCGTGCCGGTCACCTATGGCGGGGCGGGGCGGAAGGTCTATCCGGGCTTCCTGCAGCTCGCCGGGTTCATGACGATGAACCTGGGCAACCACATGATCAGCCATTGGGAGATGTTCAAGCATCTGGTGGTCGGCGACGACGACAGCGCCGAGGCGACCATGGCCTTCTACGACGAATATCGCGCGGTGTGCGACATGACCGCCGAATTCTATCTCCAGACGATCGAGACCGTGTTCCAGAAGCACGCGCTGCCGCAGGGCGAGATGGCGCACCGCGGCCGCCCGGTCGATCCCGCGACGATCACCGATGTCGCACTGCTGGCGATCGAGGGCGAGCGCGACGACATCTCCGGCATCGGCCAGACGCGCGCGGCGCTGGAAATCGCCACGGCGCTGCCCGCCGGGCTGAAGCATTACCACCTCGCGCCCGAGGTGGGGCATTACGGCATCTTCAACGGATCCAAGTGGCGCAACCGCATCGCCCCGGTGGTCGAGCGCTGGATGGCCGAACACTCCGGCTGAAGGCCGGTTGAGGCCGGCCGAGGTCCGGGCGCGCGATCAGTCGAAGTGGAAGGTGGCGGCGCTCCACGCCAGCCAGGCAAGCGCCAGCCATAGCGCGACGACGATCGCGATGCCCCAGCGCGACACCGGCCGCTCCGCTGCGGCCTCGGCCGCCGCGCGGTGCTCGGCCAGCACCTCGGCCGGAACCAGCCTTTCGAACAGCCATGCGCCCGCCGGGATCAGCAGCGCATCGTCCACCAGCCCGAGCACCGGGATGAAATCCGGGATCAGGTCGATCGGCGAAAGCGCATAGGCCGCCACCAGCAGCCCGATAAGCTTGGCGAGCAGCGGCGTGCGCGGATCGCGCGCGGCTAGCCACACGGCATGCGCCTCGACGCGGATACGATGGCCTAAGGTCGGTCCCATGGCACGGCTATGGACGGGCAGGGCGGGGTGGCGCAAGCGGCGTGGCGGTTCATCCGTCCAGCGCGGCGGCGGCACCGATCAGCTCCAGGTCGTTGCGGTTGACCAGCGCCACCGGGACGACGCCTAGCTGGCGGCGGAACGCGGCCTTAGCCTCCATCCGGCGGCGGAAGCCGGCGTCGGCGAGCTGGGGCTGGAGCGCGCGCGCGATCGCGCCGGTCAGGAACACGCCGTCCCACGCGCCGAACGCCATCGCCACGTCGCCCGCGAACGAGCCGAGGTGCTCCACCCACATCCGCACCACGCGCGTCGCCAGCGGATCGCGGCCCATCGCGCGCGTCACATCCTCCGGCCGGGCGAGCCGCTGGCCGCCGCTCAGCGCTTCATAGGCGGTGAGCAGGCCCGGCGCGCTCAGCAGCGTCTCGGCATCGACCTGCTGGCCGCGGGCGATGCAGAATTCGGCGAACTTCTGCTCGTCCACCGTCTGCGCGGCGAAGCTCATGTGCCCGGCCTCGCTCTGCACGGGGACCAGCTTGCCGCCCGCGCTGATCAGCGCGGCCACGCCCAGCCCGGTGCCCACGCCGATCACCAGGTAATTGCCGCCGGCCTCCACCGCGCGCGGCGCGGGGCCGTGGAGCGGGGTGAAGGCGCTGGCGGGGACGCGGGTGAGCGCCAGCGCGTTGGCGGCGCATTCGTTCAGCGCGCGCGGCCGCTCGCGCAGCACCGCCTCCACGCCGGAGAGCGAGATGTACCAGCGGCTGCCGGTCAGGTTGATCAGGTCGCCATGCACCGCGCCCGCCACCGCCAGCACCGCGGGCAGCCGGGCGTCGTGCAACCCGGCGTGCGCCAGATAGGCGACCAGCGCGCTGGTGAAGGTCGGGTGATCGGCGGTCAGATATTTGCGGACCTCGCGCGGCATCGGGCCGCCATCGCCGCCCACCAGCCCGAACCGGACCGACAGCCGGCCGATATCCGCAACGAGCGCGAGCGCCCCGGGCATCGCCGTTCCCCTCTCCCCATCGTCCCCATTCTGCGGGGATCGAATTATGGTAACGCTACCAATGTCGCGGGAAATGGCAATGGCGTTGTCGGGCAGGCACGGGAGGCGGCTGAACGGAGCTTCCATCGGCGGGCATTGTCGCGCCGCGCGGTTAGCGCCACATGAGACGGCGCACCGGTAGAATCGCGGATGCCGCCGGTGTGGCGGGAGCATCGCGTCTCAGATCCGGGGCGCGTTCCTCGGCGGATTGAACGCAGTCTGCTGTGGAGGCCGGGCGGCGGTGCCCGGGTGGCGGCGTTGGCCCGCCTCGATTTGAATCAAGCGAAGGCCCGGACGGCGCGGAGAAGGACTTGCCGCGATAGCGGCCCTCCATGTCCAGCGCCGCCGCAGGCGGGCCGTCGCTTGGGTGCCTTCGGCGCAAGCAAGCGAAGCATCTCCACGCCTCCGCACCTTCGCGTGAACCATAAACCAAGCCGGCGCGGCCCAGCCCGTTCGGCCGGTCATTGCCGGAGCGTGCCTGTGCGGCACGCCCCGGTCAGGCGCCTCACAGCACCTCGAACAGACCCGCCGCGCCCTGGCCGCCGCCGATGCACATGGTGACGACGACATATTTCGCGCCGCGGCGCTTGCCCTCGATCAGCGCGTGACCGGTCATGCGCGCGCCCGACATGCCATAGGGGTGGCCGATCGAGATCGCACCGCCGTTGACGTTCAGCAGCTCGCCGGGGATGCCCAGCTTGTCCTGGCAATAGAGCACCTGCACCGCGAACGCCTCGTTCAGCTCCCACAGGCCGATGTCGTCCATCTTCAGGCCAAAGCGATCGAGCAGCTTCGGGATCGCGAACACGGGGCCAATGCCCATCTCGTCGGGCTTGGTGCCCGCCACCGCCATCCCGACATAGCGGCCCAGCGGCTGGAGCCCGCGCTTCTCGGCCAGCTTCTCCTCCATCACCACGCAGGCGGAGCTGCCGTCCGAAAGCTGGCTGGCGTTGCCGGCGGTGATGGTGCCGTTCGGCAGCACCGGCTGGAGCGCGCTCAGCCCCTCCAGCGTGGTATCGGCGCGGTTGCCCTCGTCCTTGGCCAGCGTCACCTCCTTCTGGGTGACCTCCTTGGTCTCCTTGTTGGTGACGTTCATCACCGCGGTCATCGGCACGATCTCGTCGTCGAACTTGCCTGCGGCCTGGGCAGCGGCGGTGCGCTGCTGCGACTGGAGCGAATAGGCGTCGGTGCGGTCGCGCCCGATGCCATAGCGCGCGGCCACCACCTCGGCGGTTTGCAGCATCGGCATATAGGTGTCGTCGTGCATCGCGATCAGATCGGGATCGGCCTGCACGCGCATCTGCGGCGTCTGCACCGTGCTGATCGATTCCAGCCCGCCGCCTACGGTGATGTCCATATTGTCGACGATCACCTGCTTGGCGGCGGTGGCGATCGCCATCAGGCCGGACGCGCACTGGCGATCCAGCGACATGCCCGCCACGCTGATCGGCAGCCCGGCGCGCAGCAGCGCCAGGCGGGCGATGTTGGGCGACTGGCTGCCCTGCTGGAGCGCGGCGCCGAACGCGACGTCGTCCACCTCGGCCGGGTCGATTCCGGCGCGGGCCACGGCATGCTTGATGGCATGCGCGCCGAGCGAGGGGCCGAGCACCGCGTTGAACGCGCCGCGATAGGCGCGGCCGATCGGCGTGCGGGCGGTGGAAACGATGACTGCGGAGCGGGACATGCTGTTTCTTCCTTTCTCTATGGCCCCTCCGCCGCGGCGCGAGGGGGGTGGGATGGGGCATGTCCGAAAGCGATGTCGTTCCGGAGACATGCCGCACCCCCGGGCCGCGCTCCCCAGGGAGAACGGCCCCGTTCGGGTCACACGTAGGTCAATCTAATCCATTCGGCGATCAGGGCGGGGCGTTCCTGCCCCTCGATCTCAAGCGTGAATTCGGTGGCCTGCTCCCATACGCCGGGCTTGCGCTCGACGAACTTGAGCAGCTTGAAACGGCCGCGCACGCGGCTGCCCGATCGCACCGGGGTCATGAAACGGACTTTGTTGCCGCCGTAGTTCACGTCCATCTTCGCGCCCGCGATGGGGGGTGTGGGCGTCTGCGCCGCGAGCATCGGCATCAGCGAAAGCGAGAGGAAGCCGTGGGCGATCGTGCCGCCGAACGGCGTCGCTTTCGCGCGTTCGGGATCGGTGTGGATCCATTGATGATCGCCGGTCGCGTCGGCGAACTTGTCGATCATCGCCTGGGTCACCTCAACCCAGTCCGAAACGGACTCGCTGCCCACCTGGGCGGCACGCTGTTCGGGGCTTACCGGCTCGAAGGCTATGGTATCCAAAGAGACTATCCTCCCACCGGCTTTCGTATCATAGCGCGGCATCCCATCTAGTGAGCGACGCGGGTCTCCCGCAAGCCCTTGGCTGACCGGATATTTGAAAATGACGAATGACGTTACGTCGTCCCCACGGTTTTCCATGGTTGCGCTGCACCGCGCGAGCGAACCCGAAGTTCTAAAGCCGCTTCTGGAGCGCGCGCGGCTGACGCCCGATTCGCGGCGCCGGGTGATGGGCCATGCGCTGGCGCTGCTCGCCGATCTGCGCGCCGCGCAGAACCGCGGCTGGGTAAACCAGTTCCTCCAGGAATACCGGCTGAACTCGTCGGAGGGCGTGGCGCTGCTGAGCCTGGCCGAGGCGTTCCTGCGCGTGCCGGACCCGGAAACCGCGGACCTGCTGATCGCCGACAAGCTGGGCGACGCGGACTGGCGCGCGCATGCCGGGCGTTCGCATTCGGTGCTGGTCAATTCGGCCACCTGGGGGCTGATGCTGGGCCGCGCGGTGGTGGGCGAGCAGGGCGGCGTGCTGCGCCGGCTGATCCAGCGCGCGGGCGAGCCCTTCGTCCGCCAGGCGGTGGGCGCGGCGATGCGGCTGATGGGCGAGGTGTTCGTGATGGGCCGCACCATCGGCGAGGCGATGGACCGCATGGCCAGGCCCGAGCACCAGGGCTTCACCGCCAGCTTCGACATGCTGGGCGAGGCGGCGCGCACGCGCGAGGACGCCGAACGCTATTTCGAATCCTATCGCAACGCGATCCGCGCGGTGGGCGCCGATGCGGCGGCGGGCCATTCGGTGTCGGTGAAGCTCTCCGCGCTCCACCCGCGCTACGAGGTCGCGCAATATGACCGCTGCGTGCCCGAGCTGACCGCGATGCTGGCCGATCTGGCCGCCGATGCGGCGGCGCTGGGCATCCCGCTCACCGTCGATGCGGAGGAGAGCGAGCGGCTGGAGATGAGCCTGGACATCATCGGCGACGTCGCCGCGCGTCCGGGGCTGAAAGGCTGGGACGGCTTCGGCATGGCGGTGCAGGCCTATGGCAAGCGCGCCCGTGCGGTGATCGGCTGGGCGGACGCGCTCGGGCGGCCGATGAACGTGCGGCTGGTGAAGGGCGCCTATTGGGACAGCGAGATCAAGCGCACCCAGGTGGAGGGGCTGGCCGATTACCCGCTGTTCACGCGCAAGGCGGCGACCGACGTGTCCTACCTCGCCTGCGCGCGCGACATGCTGCAGGCGAAGAACATCGTTCCCGCCTTCGCCAGCCACAATGCGCTGACGGTGGCGACGATCCTGGAATGGGCGGGCGAGACGCGCAACTTCGAGTTCCAGCGGCTGCACGGGATGGGCGAAGGGCTGTACGAACGGCTGGTGCGCGAGCAGGGCTATCGCTGCCGCGTCTATGCCCCGGTGGGCGGCCACCGCGACCTGCTCGCCTATCTGGTCCGGCGGCTGCTGGAGAACGGCGCCAACTCCAGCTTCGTCCACCAGCTCGCCGACGAGCATCTGAGCGAGGAGGAGCTGCTCGCCGATCCGGTGGAGAAGATCGCCGCGGTGGGCGGCACGCGCCACCCCAGCATCCCGCTGCCCGTCGATCTGTTCGGCGAATGGCGCAATTCGGGCGGGATCGATCTTTCGGTACGCGAGGTGCTGGTACAGACCGCGCAGGGCATTGCCGCCGCCCCGGCGACGGCGGGCACGGACGCGGCGGACCCGGGCGCCGCCGAGGCGGTGGACCGCGCCGCCGCCGCCTTCCGCGACTGGGCCGATACCCCGATCGACGATCGCGCCGCGATCCTGGAGCGGCTGGCGGACCTGCTGGAGGAGAACCGGATCCCGCTGATGGCGCTGGCGGTGAAGGAGGCGTTCAAGACCATCCCCGACGCGCTGGGCGAGGTGCGCGAGGCGGCGGATTTCTGCCGCTACTATGCCGCGCGCGCCCGCGCCGATCTGTGGCCGGTGGCGTTGCCGGGGCCTACCGGCGAGCGCAACGAGCTGCACATGGAGGGCCGCGGCGTCTGGGCCACGATCGCGCCGTGGAACTTCCCGCTCGCGATCTTCCTGGGCCAGACCGCCGCCGCGCTGGTGGCGGGCAATGCAGTGGTCGCCAAGCCTGCGCCGCAGACGCCGGAGATCGCGCGCGCCGCGGTGGCGCTGGCGCACCGGGCGGGCGTGCCGCAGGACGCGCTGGTGCTGTGCCCCGGCGGGCCGGAGGCGGGCGCCGCGCTGGTCGCCGATCCGCGCGTGGCGGGGGTGGCCTTCACCGGATCGACCGCCACCGCGCGGCGGATCGCCCGCACGCTGCTGGAGGACGAGCGCCGCCCGCTGGTGCCGCTGATCGCCGAGACCGGGGGCATCAACGCGATGATCGTCGATTCGACCGCGCTGCCCGAACAGGTGGTGGCGGACGTGATCACCTCCGCCTTCCGCTCGGCGGGGCAGCGCTGCTCGGCGCTGCGCCTGCTGTTGCTGCAGGACGATATCGCCGAAGGCGTGATCGCGATGCTTAAGGGCGCGATGGACCTGCTGGTGCTGGGCGATCCCGGCGATCCGGCGACCGACATCGGCCCGGTGATCGATCGCGCCGCCTATGACCGGCTGATGGATTATCGCGCGGCGATGGAGCCGCAGTGGATCAAGTCGCTGCCCGCGCCCGCGGGCGGGCTGTTCGTGCCGCCCACGCTGATCCGCCTGGCGGATATGGACGCGCTGAACCAGGAATGGTTCGGCCCGATCCTGCACGTCGCGACGTGGAAGGCGGGGACGCTGGGCGAGACGATCGCGCGGATGAACGCAAAGGGCTATGGCCTCACCATGGGGCTGCACAGCCGCATCGCGCGATCGGGCGAACTGGCCGAGGCGCGGGCGCGCGTGGGCAACCTCTACATCAACCGCTCGATGATCGGCGCGGTGGTGGGCAGCCAGCCGTTCGGCGGCGAAGGCCATTCGGGCACCGGCCCCAAGGCGGGCGGGCCGCACTATCTCCAGCGCTTCTGCGCGGAACGGGCGGTTTCGGTGGACACCACCAGCGCGGGCGGCAACGCCACGCTGCTGAGCCTTGACGAAGGCGGCATCTGAGGCGCGAATCCCCCTTCGCGCGACTCGCCGCGCGAATCGGGGGGGCAGGATGCGGGGATTGATCAGGGCGGGCGCCTGGCTCGCGGCAGTGGCGCTGGCGGCAACAATGGCGGCGGCCGCGGGAGCCAGGGAAGAGGGCGGGGCCGCTTCCATGCCCCTTCCCGCTCCGGTGCAGGCAACGGCCCCGGCGCCCGCGCCAAAGCCCGCAAAGTCCGGCATCACTGCGGAGCTGCGCGCGCTGCAGCAGAGCCTGCACCCGGTGAACGGCGACGTCCGCATCGCGGAGGCAAAGGCGGTGCTGCACCTGGGCGACCGCTATCAGTTCTTTCCCGCGCTGGAGGCTCGGCGCGTGCTGACCGAGGCCTGGGGCAATCCGCCGGATTCGGTGGGCGATGTGCTGGGGCTGGTGATCGAGGCGGGGCAGACGATCCTGGACGCTCCCTGGGGCGCCGTGATCACCTATCGCAACGTAGGCCATGTCTCGGACGATGCCGCCCAGGCGGATTATGATCAGGTGCTCGCCGGCATGCGCAGCGGCGAGGAGGAGGACAATCGCGCGCGCAAGGCGGCGGGCTATCCGGCGATGCGGCTGGTCGGCTGGGCGCAGGCGCCGTCCTATGACAAGGCCGCGCATTCGCTGATCTGGGCGCTGGAATATGAGAATGAGGGCTCGCCGGTCCATGGCCTGAACTATGACGTGCGCATGCTGGGCCGGGCCGGGGTGCTGAGCCTCAACATGGTCTCCGACATGCGCGCGCTGGCGCAGGTGCGCGCGGCGGCGCAGGAATTCGGCCGCACCGCCGCGTTCGATCCGGGTGCTGCTTATGCCGATTTCGACGCGGGCACCGATGCCGTGGCGGGCTATGGCTTGGCCGGGCTGGTGGCCGGCGGGACGGCGGTGGCCGTGGCCAAGAAGGCGGGGCTGCTCGCGATCCTGTTCAAGTTCGGCAAGTTCATCCTGATCGGCCTGGTCGCCTTCGGCGCGGCGATATGGGGAGCGATCCGCAGCCTTTTCGGCCGCAAGGACGAGGAGGAAGAGGAATATTATGACGCGGGCGATGCGGCGCAGCAGCCGCCCCCGCCGCCTCCGCCGGCCGGGGATGGCGAGGGCGGGAACCCGGCATAGGCGCGCGCGGGGTGGCGCGGCCGGCTCAGTCCGGGGCTGGTCCGCCGCCCGCGTCCAGGTCCTTCGCCAGCGCCGCGATCGCCCAGCCGCAGGCGGCGGCGATCCCTGCGCCGTCCAGCCCCCATTGATCGCGCATCTCGCGCCAGGCGAAGCCCGAGTTGAGGAGCTGGATCGCCGCCACCGCCTGGGTCCGCGCGGGTTCGGGCAGGTGGGCGACATGCGGGGCCAGCGCCTCGCGATAGGCGGCGGTGCGCTGGTCCGTCACCGCGTTGCGCATGGCGCGGCCCTGTGCGCTTGCCATCGCCACCGTCATCGCCGGGGCGTTGGCATCGAACCATTCGAACAGCTCGCGCTGGCGCTCCAGCATCTGCTCCAGGCTCTGCGGCATCTTCTGCCCCGGCGGACCGGGGCTGAGCCGCGCCCACAGCGCGCGCAGCAGCGCCTCGCGATCGGGGAAGTAGCGATAGACCGTGCGCCGCGAGACGCCTGCGCGTGCCGCGACGCCGTCATGGTTCAGCGGCTCGCCGTCCGCCATCAGCGCGAGCAGCGCATCCTCGATCCGGTGGCGGGTGTGCGGGTTTTCCGGCCGTTCGGGCCGCGCGGGATCGGAGAGGATGAACTTGCGGCCTGTCATGTCCTGTCCGCTGCGGGAGGGTGTGGGCCGGAAGCGGCCCGGACGCGACCCTAGGGAATGGCACAAAAAGTGTCAAATCCCTATTGACACAAATTGTGCCATGCGTATTGAGCGGGCAATACACATCATGGAGTCGAGAAAGATGATCTTCCACCTGTCGATCGACGCGGACGATCCGCGCCACGTGGCCGAGGTGATCGCCGAGCTGTGGGGCGGCATCGCCACGCCTTTTCCACCGGTTACGGAAGGAAGCTGGATGGCGATGGCAGGAGACGAGCGGAACACCACGCTGGAGGTGTATCCGCGCGGCACCGTGCTGGTGGAGGGCGAGGGCGACACCGACGCCTATGGCGTGCCCGGCGGCACGGGCGCACGTTCCGCGACCCATTTCGCCATGGGCACCGCGCTGGGCGTGGAGCAGGTGATCGCGATCGCCCGGCGCGAGGGCTGGCCGGTGAAATACCGCAAGCGCGGCGACATCTTCGGCGTGCTGGAGATCTGGGTCGAGGGCACCCGCATGATCGAGGTGCTGACGCCCGAGATGCAGGCCGAATATCGCGAGACGATGACGGTCGCGGGCTGGAACCGGCTGATGCAGGCGATGGGCGCCGGGGCCTGAACCCTCAGGCTTTTGGCGGAAGCTCGGGGCGGACGGGCGAGAAGAACGCAATGTCCTCCGCGGCGAAGCGCTCGACCATCGCCAGCCCGATCCGGTGGCGCGCGGCGTCCGCGGTGGCGAAATCGGCGCTCTCCAGCTCGAACTCGAATTCGAAGTCGAGCGCGTTCGCGCCGAAACCGGTGAAGGCCGCCCGGCGGAACACCGCGCCGTTCGCCTCCGCCAGCGCGCGCAGGATATCCGGCACGCGCGCCAGCTTGTCCGCCGGAGTCTGGTAGATCAGGCCGAAGACCAGCTTCAGGCGGCGGACATCGCGGCGGCTGTTGTTGAGGATCTCGAAATCCAGCAGCTTGCGGTTGGCGATGATCCGCTGCTCGCCGCCCACGCCGCGGACGCGCGTGGACTTCAGGCCGATCGCCTCAACCGTGCCCGATCCCTTGTCATAGGCGATGACGTCGCCGACGCGGAACGGCTTGTCGAAGATGATCGCCAGCGCGGCGAACAGATCGCCGAAGATGCCCTGCGCGGCCAGGCCGATGGCGATGCCGCCCACGCCCAGGCCCGCGACCAGCCCGGTAACGTTCACGCCCAGGTTGCTGAGCACCACCACCGTGGCGATCGAGAACAGCACGATCGACACGATCAGCCGGATGATCCCCAGCGCGCTGGCCAGGCCGGCGCTGGGATAATCCTCGTCGCGGGTGCGGTGCTCGACCGCGCCGAACACGATCTCGCGCACCCATAGCGCCGCCTGGAACGCCGCTGCTACGGTGAACAGGAACGCGACGGTGCGGAATATCGCCCAGGGCGCGTTGGCATAGCCGATCACCAGCCGCGCGGCCGTCATCACGATGAAGAAATGCCCGGTCTTGCCGATCGCGCGGCCCAGGATCGAATACCAGTTGGCCACGCCCTCGCCGCGCCGGCACAGCCGCAGGCCCCAGCCGCGCACCACGTGCAGCGCCAGCACGATCGCCACGCCGATCGCGAAGGACACGCCGATCGCGAGCCAGTGCGCCTGGATCCAGTCGGTCGCCTCGGAAAAGACGCCAGCCACCTGCGTGCGCAGTTCGGCGGGGATCGGGCTGGGAACGGGGGCGGTCTTGTCGGTCATCATTTCCTCAGGCTGCCCCGGGGTAGCGGCAGGCGTGCGGCGGGCGCAAGGGCGCGGGCCGCGCATGGGTTCGATGCGGCGGGAAAGGGCACGGGTACCGCGATCAATGCCCGGCCGTCCGCTTCGTTCCGGCGGAAGGCCTCAGCCCCGCGGCGATCCGGGCGGCGCCGCCCGCAGCGCCAGGCCCGGCCAGGGCAGCCGCAGCGCATTGATCCAGCGCTGGGCGGGCCGCTCGACCCAGTGATAGAGCATCGCCGAACTGGCCAGCACCATCAGCAGATAGAGCCCGATCAGCGGCCATGGCACCGCGCGCGGATCGCTGACGAAGGCCAGCTTGAACGCGATCCACAGCAGGTAATGGCCCAGATAGGTGGCGTAGCTGATCTCGCCCAGCCAGTGGAGCGGGGCCGCGTCCAGCGGGTTGCCGCGCCGCCCGGCGGTGAGCGCCAGCGCCACCAGCAGCGCGGCGAAGGCACCGGGCACCGCCAGCGTCTCCGCCATCCGGCCGGCCCCCCATGCGGCGAACAGCGCGGCGGCGATCAGCGCGCAGAGCAGCGCGGGCATCCGCCACCGTTCGCGCCAGCGCAGCCACAGCGCACACAGCGCGGTGCCCGCCGCGAACTCGATCGCGCAGCGGATCAGGCCCAGCCGGGCGATATCCTGGCCCAGCGCGGTCGCGCCGTCCGCCGCGAACACTGCATGGAGCAGCACCAGCAGCGCCGCCACCGCCGCCACGATCGCGGCCGATGGCACGCGCCGCCAGTCGATCGCCGCCGCCAGCAGCGGGAACAGCAGATACGCCCCCAGCTCGCACGAGATCGACCAGGCCGGCACGTTCCACGTCAGCGCGTTGGTGAACCCCCAGTTCTGGATCAGCAGGATGTGCAGCGGCAGCTCGGCGAAGGGAAAGTGCCCCGCCTCGCGCCCCGTTGCGGCGAACAGCAGCGCCAGCGCCGCCGCGCCCGCCAGCACGAACAGGTGCAGCGGCCAGATCCGCGCGATCCGGCGCTTCAGGAAATCGCCCGCCGCCGCCCATCCGCCGCCGCGCAGCCGGTCCGCATAGCTCAGCCAGATCACGAAGCCCGAAAGCAGGAAGAAGAAATCGACCGCCAGATAGCCCTTGGCCAGTACCGCCAGTACTTCGGGCGGCACGCCGGGCATGGCCAGGCGGATGTGGAACAGCACCACCATCCACGCCGCCAGCCCGCGCACCGCGGTCAGCGCGCGCAGTTCGTCCGCGCCCTGCTTCATTGCGCCGCCACTGGCACGGGCGCGGCGCGCGCGCGCGGCTTGCGGATCGGCCGCCAGTTCTTGTGCGCGTGATGCCGCGCGCAATAGGTGTCGAGCCCGATCTGCGCGCCGATCAGCATGAACACGAAGGGCTGGAAGGCGATCGCGACGAAGGTGGCGCCGAACAGATAGATGATGTGCGCGATCTGCAGCGAGCTGGCCAGCGGGGCGATCCATTCCTCGCCCGCCTCGGGCTTGCGGTATCGCTGGCGCAGCACCTCCATGCGGAACAGCCCGCCCAGCCCGATCGCCAGCCACAGGAACAGCCCCGGCCAGCCCTGTTCGCCCAGCATCTCGAAATAGGCGCTGTGATAGGCGCGCGCCTGATCCAGCTCCAGCTCGCGCTTGACCGTGGAGACGTTGCCGCTGGTTTCGACCGAGACCTTGTCATAGCGGATGCGGTTCTGGCGATAAGCCTCGAAGCCGCCGCCCATCGGGTGATCCTGCACGTAATCGAAGGTCCATTGCCACACCGCCAGCCGCGTGGAGGCCGATGCGTCCGCCTGATAGGTCTTGATCGTCCCCATCCGCGCGGTGAACTCCGCGGGCAGGAAGGGGATGGCGAGCAGCCCCAGCATCCCCGCCGCGCCCAGATAGACCAGCTTGCGCTTCACATCGCGCAGCATCAGCGCCGCGAGCAGACCGATGCACAGCAATCCGGTGCGCGTGGACGTGCCCACCGGGATCAGCAGGCAGGCGAAGATCAGGCAATAGCAGAAGAGCTGCACCAGCCGGTTGGGCTTGTAGATCGTCCCGAAGCGCGAGAACCACAGGATCAGCGGGATGATCGCGATCGCCACGGTGGAGATGGTGGAGCCTTCGTACAGGCCCGAATTATTGTTCACCATCAGGTTCAGCTCGCCATAGCCGCCGCCCGAAAGCAGTGTCTTCAGCCCGCCGGTGATGATCAGCGTCGCCGCGGAAAGCACCATGAACAGCAGCAGCGCCTCGATCCTGAGCTTGGTGCGCAGCGTCAGCGGCAGGAAGATCGCGAAGGCCAGCGCCTTCCACACCCATTCCCATTTGTACTGCGCATCGACCGGGAAATCGGCGTAGACGGTGGTGTAATAGCAATAGCCAAGCAGCATCAGCAGCAGGAGCTGGCGGGGCGCCAGCCGCACGTCGCGCTTGTCGTCCACCGCGATCCAGGAAAGCACCGCCAGCGCCACCGTGATCAGCGAGATCGGCAGCGAGTTGAGCAGCAGATAGGTCAGCCGCTGGGGCGAAACGATGTCGATATAGGCATAGGCCAGCACGAACAGGAACGGCCGGCGGAATCCCATCGCCAGCAACCCGGCGAGGAACAGGATGAACGGGATGTCACGCACCGTCGCGGCCCCATCGGTTGCGGCGGGGCTTCTTCGGCGGATCGCCGGGCGAATCCTCATGGTCCAGGTCCGGCCGGCGGAGCAGCAGGACGGCCGCCACGAACATCAGCCCGTGCGTGATCGCCAGCGAGATATTGTCGATCATCGGGGGTCCCAGCGCTCCTGCTTCGTGCGGAAGCCTTAACCCGCCCGCGTTGACGCGCCGTAAACGATGATCCACGCGGAGCAGGGGACAGGGTGCGGGGCCGCACGGGAACGCGGCGTTAACGCAGCCTGTGGCAGTCAGGCCGGGATGCGTGTCCTCCATATCCTCGACCACAGCCTGCCGCTGCACAGCGGCTACACCTTCCGCACCCGCGCGATCCTGAAATCCCAGGCGGCGCGCGGGTGGGAGGTCGCCTCCGTCACCGGCCCGCGCCAGCAATCAGGCGTGGTGATCGAGGAGACGATCGACGGGCTGCGCTTCTTCCGTACCGCCCCGGTGAAGCCGTCGCTGCCCGTGCTGGGCGAACTGCGCGAGATCGCCGCCTTTTCCCGCCGGATCGTGGAGGCGGCGCGCGAGTTCCGCCCCGATGTGCTCCACGCCCATTCGCCCGTGCTGGACGCGATGGCGGCGCAGCGCGCGGCCCGCCGGCTGGGGCTGCCGCTGGTCTATGAGATCCGTGCCTTCTGGGAGGATGCGGCGGTGGGCAACGGCACCGGCACCGAGGGTTCGTGGCGTTACCGGCTGACCCGCGCGCTGGAAACGCGCGCGGTGCGCCGCGCCGACGCGGTGGCGGTGATCTGTGAAGGGTTGCGCGGCGATCTGGTGGCGCGCGGCATCGATCCGGCCAAGATCTTCGTCTCGCCCAACGGCGTGGACATGGCGATGTTCGGCGCGCCGCCCCCGCGCGACGAGGCGCTGGCCGCCGCGCACGGCCTGAACGATGCCGAGACGATCGGCTTCATCGGCAGCTTCTACGATTACGAAGGGCTCGACGTGCTGATCGCGGCGATGCCCCGGCTGGTGGCGGAACGGCCGCGGATGCAGCTCCTGCTGGTCGGCGGCGGCCCGATGGAGGCGGCGCTGCGCGCGCAGGCGGCGGCATCGCCCGTCGCCGGGCATATCCGCTTCGTGGGGCGCGTGCCGCATGACGAGGTGGAGCGCTGGTACGGGCTGGTCGACGTTCTCGTATATCCCCGGAAGCGCATGCGCCTCACCGATCTGGTAACCCCGCTCAAGCCGCTGGAAGCCATGGCCCAGCGGCGGCTGGTGGCGGCGTCCGACGTGGGCGGCCACCGCGAGTTGATCCGCGACGGAGACACCGGTACCTTGTTCGCTCCCGACGATCCCGCCGAACTCGCCCGGTCCGTCGCCGGCCTGTTTGCCGAGCGTGACCTGTGGGAGGCGCGGCGCGAGCGTGCCCGCGCCTTCGTCGAGGCGGAGCGGAATTGGGCGGTTAATGTCGCGCGTTACGAATCTGTTTACCAAAGACTCGCCAATATCGCGCCCGTGAAGGACTCGTGGCCACAGGTGGCGAAGGCATGAACCTGCCGTTGGCGCCCATCGCAGCAGCTCTGCTCGGCGCCGGTGCCGCGGCGGCGGTCGTCCTGACGCCTGCGCCGCTGCTCGAAACGGCGGTGATGGAAAGCGGCCTGCCGGCGGTGATCGCCGCGGCCGCTCCCCCGCTGGGCATGACCGCGCGGTTGGCGCTGGCCGCCGGGGCGGGCGCCGTCACCGCGATCTTCGCCTGGCTTGCGCTGTTCGTGCTGTTCGGCACGCGCGGGCTGACGATCGGCCGCGCCGCCCCCGCCGCACAGACGGCCGAGGAATTTCCCGCCCCCGTGATCCGCCGCGCCGATGCGCACCCCGATGCGCCGCCGCGCGCGCCGCTGCTCGCCACGCGCGACCTGGGGACGCCGTTCCTGGAGGTGATCACGCGCAGCAAGCCCGCGCCGGCCCCCGCCGCGCCGCTTGCGCCGGATCCCGAGCCCGTGGCCGCCGAACCGGTGCAGCCCGTTGCGCCCGAACCCGCGCCCCCGGCGCAGGTGCAGGTTCCGTCCGACGCACTCGAACTGCCGCCGCGCCGCGCCGCCGTGCCCGAGCGCCAGCGCATCGTGCTGCCCGACGAACGCCCGCTGCCCGAGGATCTGGATCAGCCGCTGTCGGCCTTCGATCCTTCCGCGATCCCGCCCGCGCCCGCACCGCTGCCCGAGGCGGTGGCCCCGCTCGCGCGTCCGCCGCGCCCGGCGGTGTTCGATTCGAGCGAGCGTTTCGAGACCTTCGAACTGACCCCGGTCCGCCGCGATCCGCCGCGCCCGCGTCCGGTTCCCGAGCCCCGCGTCCATGCCGCCGCCAAGGCGGAGACCGAGGCGACGATCCACGCGCTGCTCGAGCGGCTGGAACAGGGTGTCGTCCGCAAGGGCATGGCCGAGGGCATGGAGAAAGAGCCGCCCCGCCGCCGCGATTCCGAACGCGGGCTCGAAGACGCGCTGGTCACGCTGCGCAACCTCGCCCGCCGCGCCTGAGCGCCCGATTCAGCGCTCCTCGATGGTCAGCGCCTCCACTTCGGCGCTGACCCCCCCATCCGCGCGGCGCACCGCCTCCACCGACAGGTCGGCGACCAGATGGCCCGCCAGCGCGAACTCGGCTTCGGGCAGGCCGGTCAGCCATTCCTCGATCGCCGTTCCCGCTGCGCCCTCCAGCACGAACTGATGCCGCGCGCCCGCGAAGGTGGCGCTCGCCCAGCGTGTGACCACCCAGCGGAGGATGGATATGGGGCATCCGGCGCGCTCCGCTGAGGCGATCAGCGCGCGTTCCAGCCGCGTCGCGGCATCCGGCCCGCGGCTCACCGCGGCTGCTCCCGCGCGGCTTCCTGCGCGTCCAGGAACGCACGGATGCGCGCCACCATCGCGGCACGCGGCTCGCGCCCGTTGCGCAAGTCGCCCACCAGACGCGGATCGCGCACCGCCAGCCGGCCGAACTTGGTCGGCGGCATCTGCGTGCGTTTCAGGAACTTCTCGACTTCGCGCAGCACCGCCATCCATCCGCTCCCTTTCCGAGTCGCTGAATATGTTCTTGATCTGTTCTTTGAAATCCTACTTGTCTAGGATAAATCCTATGCATAGGATTCGGGCATGGATGGAGACGAACAGCGCGCCGCGCTGCGGCTGTTGGTGCAGGAGAGCGGGGTCAGCCTGGCCGGGCTTTCCGCGCTGATCGGGCGCAACCCCGCCTATCTGCACCAGTACCTCACGCGCGGTTCGCCCCGGCTGCTGGCGGAGGCGGACCGTGGAGCGCTCGCACGCTTCTTCGGCGTGCCGGAGGCGCGGCTGGGCGGGCCGGAGCCTGCCGGGCTCGTGGCGGTGCCGCGGCTTGATGTCGGTGCCTCGGCCGGGCCGGGCGCGCTCGTGTCCGGCGAGGCGCGGCGGACGCCGGGCGCGATCGATCCGGGGCTGCTCCGCCAGCTCGGGGTGTCCGCGGACGCCGCGTCGCTGATCCGGGTCGCTGGCGATTCGATGCTGCCCACGCTGGCGGACGGCGACGAGATACTGGTGGATGGCGGCCGCCGCCGCGTCGATGCGCGCCCGGCGCTCTACGTGCTGCGGATCGACGGCGAGCTGATGGTCAAGCGGCTGCGCCTGCTGGGGCGCGAGATCGAGGTGGCGAGCGACAATCCCGCATGGCCGGTGCGCGCCTGCGCGGCGGGCGCGGCCGAGGTGATCGGCCGCGTGGTATGGCTGGGCCGCGCGCTGGTGTGAGCGGCGGGCTCAGCCGCGCTTGCGGTCCTTGAGCCACAGCAGCGTGGCAACCGCGATGCCGCCGCCTGCGCCGCCCAGCAGTCCGATCGTCGGCTGGCCATAGATCATGCCCACGATCGCGCCCGCGATCAGGAACAGCGCGAGCAGCGATCCGCCCGCGACCGGATTGGGAGTGTTCGACGAACTCATGCCGTGCCCTGTGCCACGTCCCGGCGCGGGACGCCACTGTCCCCCGGCGGCACGCGCGATACGCTCCGGCGGCGGCCCGCGCCGGGCCGTTTACCTTCGCGCCCGGCGGTTTCGGAGGAGTCCTGCGCTTCCGGCACGGCGCGTGCGTATGCGCGCGGCGCGCACGCATGCGCGATCCGGGAGTGCCGATGGAGCAGATGCCTTTCGTAACCGACCGTGAGCAGTTCGCCGCCGCCGCGCGCCTGATGCGCGATTATGGCGCGGAAGCCGGTCTTGAGGCCGCCGCCCGCGCCGATCACAGCCGCGATCAGGGCAACCACATCCACTTCTGCCGCTGGCGCCAGATCGAACGGCTGATCGTGCTGCTGTCGATGCCCTGCGCGGTCGGCACGGTGCATTGAGCCGGGGTCGACCGGGTTAGAGTCTGTCCGGTTCAGGCGGCATCGGCCCGCCGGGCCTTACCGCTCCTTGTGCGCCAGCCACACGGTGTGCCCGCCGCTCGCCGCGTCTTCCTGTGCAAAGGCGATCACCGCCAGCCCCGCCTGGCGCAGCAGGTCGCGATAGGCCGCCGGGTCCAGGCTCGCGTGATACAGCGCGTCGCCGAACTGGCACCCGGCGCCCTCGCCATGCGCCGGCCCGGTGGTGAACAGCAGCACGCCATGGGGCTCCAGCCATTCGCCGAACTTCGCGATCATCGCCGCCTGGTCGTCGGGCGGCAGGTGGAACAGGCTGTCCCACGCCAGGATGCCGTGGAAGCGATGCCAGGGCACCACCGTGCGCATGTCCTCGTGCAGCCAGTCCTGGCGGGGAAAGCGCGTGCGGGCCAGCGCGATCATCCGCCCGGAAACGTCCACGCCGGTCAGCTTGCGCCCCGAATCGATCAGATAGCGCGACACCGGCTCTCCGCCGCCGCAGCCCAGATCCAGGATATGCCCGCCGCGCGGGACGGCGAGCAGGAAGCGATCGAGCCAGTTGCGTTCGGCAAAACCCGCCCTGCGCGCCTCGTCGAATGCGTGCGCGTGCCGGTCGTAATGTTCGGCAACCCTGTCGGGCATACCTCTCCTTCGCGGCCCCGCGGGCGCCGGTTCTGCCCGGCCGGCCCGGGGCCGCTGCGATAGAGGATACGCCCCTGCGTGAAGCCTGTCACGCCCGGCCCGGGATCACCCCGGATCAGGCCCGGTATCGCAGCGCCGGCTCGCGGCTGGACAGTCCCGGCGCCATCGCTGCACGCGCCGCGACCAGCGCCTCCCAGCCGGAGATATCGTGCAGCGGCGGGATGGTCACTGCTTCGCCCCGCTCCAGCCCCAGCAGCGCGGCGTCGACCAGATCGCCCACCTCCATCACCATCTCCGGCGGGAACTGGTCGAAGCTGAGCGCGCTGCCTTCCAGGAATTCGGTGCGGGTAAGGCCGGGCAGCACCGCCTGCACCTGCACGCCCGTACCCGCCAGATGCGCCGACAGCGATTCGCTCAGCGCCAGGACATGCGCCTTGGTGGCGCTGTAGAGCCCCTCGAACTGTGTCGGCGCCAGCGCCACGACCGAGGCGAGGTTGACGATCGTGCCGCGCCCGCGCGCGGTGAAGGCGCGGACGGCGGCGGCGGCGAGCTGGGTCGGCGCGGTCACGTTGAGCGCGATCAGCCCGGCGATCTCCGCATCGCTGGCCGCCGCCAGCCCCTGCATCAGCCCCGCGCCGGCATTGTTGACCAGCAGCGTGACGGCGGCATCGCCCTCGATCCGCGCGGCCACCCGCGCCACCGCGGCGGGATCGGTCAGGTCGGCGGGCAGCGTCTCCACTGTGCGGCCGGTCTCGGCGCGGATATTGTCCGCCAGCACGTCCAGCCGGGCCGCGTTGCGCGCGACCAATACCAGATCGTGCCCGCGCCGCGCGAGCCGCCCGGCATAGGCCGCGCCGATGCCGGAGGATGCGCCGGTAACGATGGCGGTGCCGTTGAACTTATGCGTCATGGTCGGGAAATCCTTGTCCTGGGGGATGGCGAAGAGGTAACTTGCATTTCGCTATCTAGTAACTATCAATCCGATATGGACTCAGAAAAACTATGCGCCGGCCAATGTCCGGTAGCGCGCGCGCTGGCCCGGGCGGGGGATACGTGGAGCATGCTGATCCTGCGCGACGCCGGGCGGGGGCTGACGCGCTACGATCAATTCCGTGCGAATCTGGGCATCGCGCCCAACATCCTCGCAAGCCGTCTCAAGTCGCTCACCGCCGCCGGGCTGCTGGAGAAGCGCCGGTATAGCGATCGCCCGGTGCGGCACGAATATGTGCTTTCGGATAGTGGACGCGATTTCCTGCCGGTGCTGCTCGCGCTCGGCGCCTGGGGCGCGCGGCATTTCGGCGAGGGTGGGGTGGCGCACCATGTCGATGCCGCCACGGGCGCGCGCGTCCGCCCGGTGGTGGTCGATGCGGGGACGGGCGCGCCGATCGGCAGCCGCCCGCTGCGGCTCGTGCCTCCCGGAGAGGAGGGCGGCGCGCGCCGGGGCTGGCTGCTCGATTGAACGTTCCGGCCCCGCGGAGATGCGGCTGAGGCAGGGGCATTATACGCCTCTCTCCCGGCGCTCGCCGGGCAAGGGATTCGAGACCTGAGCAAGGCGCGCTTCATTTGATCCGTTCGCCCTGAGTTTGTCGAAGGGCCCTCGCCGTCGGCGATACGCTCGTGGATGGATGCCCTTCGACGGGCTCAGGGCGAACGGCTGAGGAGAATGACCCAGGCGTGAGGCGCCGCCCTAACGCGCCCGGATCGCGCTGATCGTCGTCAGCGGGTTGATCACCTCGACATCGGTTTTCAGGTGCAGCAGCCGCAGCCCGCTCCGCTCCAGCGCGCGGCCCAGCGCGGGGGCGAATTCCGCGGTCGTCTCCACCGTCTCGGCCCAGCCGCCATAGGCGCGCGCCAGCGCCGCGAAGTCGGGGTTGCTGAGCCGCGTGCCCGAAAGCCGCGCGGGATATTCGCGTTCCTGATGCATGCGGATTGTGCCGAAGGCGGAATTGTCGACCAGGATCACGATCAGGCTCGCGCCGTGCTGCACCGCCGTCGCCAGTTCCTGCCCGTTCATCAGGAAATCGCCGTCGCCGGCCACCGCCACCACGCTGCGCCCCGGCGCGCGGATCGCCGCCGCCACCGCCGCGGGCACGCCATAGCCCATCGCGCCGCAGGTCGGGGCAAGCTGGGTGGGCTGCGGCCCATAGCGCCAGTAGCGGTGCCACCAGGCGGAGAAATTGCCCGCGCCGTTGCAGATGATCGTATCCGCCGGCATCGCCTCGCGCATCGCCAGCACGCACTGGCCCAGGTCCAGCGTCACGCCCTCGCGCGGCTTGGGCGTGGACCATTCGAGCCACTCGGCATGAGCCTCCGCGCCGCCCGGGAAGGGCGTGTCGAGAGGGCGCATGCTCGACAGCATGTCGGCGAACACGTTCACTTCGCAGCACACCGGCAGGTCGGCGTGATAGACCCTGTTGAGCTCGTCGGCGTCGGGATGGACGTGGATCAGCGTCTGGCCCGGATGATCCGGCGTTACGAGCGCGTAGCCGTCGGTGGTCGCCTCGCCGAGCCGCGCGCCGACCACCAGCAACAGATCGGCATCCTTGATCCGCTGGACGAGCTTGGGGTTGGGGCCGTAGCCGAGGTTGCCCGCCCACACCGGCGAACTGTTGACGATGGCGTCCTGGCGGCGGAATGCCCCGGCGACCGGGATGCCCCAGCGCTCGGCGAAGGTGGCGAAATGGAGGCCCGCCGAACGGTCCCAACCCGCGCCGCCGACGATCGCGACCGGGCGCTTCGCGGCACGGATACGCTCGACGATCTGGCGCGCGGGCTCCTCCGTCGAATCCGGCATCAACGGTTGAGGCAGGCTCACCGGACGATCGATGGCCTCCACCACGTCGCACAACATGTCCTCGGGCAGCGCGATCACCACCGGGCCGGGGCGGCCCGAGGTCGCCGTCCAGAAGGCCCGCGCGACATATTCGGGGATGCGTGCCGCATCCTCGATCCGCGTCGCCCATTTGGCCAGCGGGCCGAACATCGCGGGGAAATCCACCTCCTGGAATCCCTCGCGGTCGCGCATGCCGCGGTCCACGTCGCCGATGAACAGGATCATCGGGATCGAATCCTGCATCGCCACATGCACGCCGATGCTGGCGTTGGTCGCGCCCGGCCCGCGCGTGACGAAGCACACGCCGGGCCTGCCGGTCATCGACGCATCGGCGCAGGCCATGAACGCCGCCCCGCCTTCCTGGCGGCAGGTGACCATGTCGATCGCGGGCACGTCGTGCAGCGCGTCGAGCACCGCGAGGAAGCTTTCGCCCGGCACCTGGAATATCCGGTCGCATCCCTGCGCCACCAGATTGTCGACGAGGATGCGGCCGCCGGTTCGTTTCGAAGTCACGGTTTCTCTCTCCAATTCCCCCATCGCTACAGCGCCGCGCGCCGCGAAGAAAGTGCCCGGGCGGGGCTTGCCCGCCTCGCCATGCGCGTAATAATGTTGCGCAACCCAGAACCGAGGTGCCCCATGCTCGTCGTCGGCAGCTATGTATCGCCCTATGCGCGCAAGGTGGTGGTGGCGCTCACGCTGAAGGGCGTCGCGCATGAGGTGGATCCGATCACGCCCTTCTACGGCAGCGACGAATTCTCGCGGATCAGCCCGCTGCGGCGCATCCCGGTGCTGATCGACGGTGATCTGGTGCTCAACGATTCGACCGTGATCTGCGAATATATCGAGGAAACCTGGCCGGAACCGCCGCTGATGCCGCGCAGCCCCCGGGACCGCGCACGCGCGCGCTGGCTGGAGGAATATGCCGACAGCCGGCTGGGCGATCTGATCATCTGGCGCTTCTTCTTCGCGCTCTCGGTCGCGCCGCGCGTGTTCAAGCGCGACGCCGATCCCGCCGCCATCGCCCGGGTGCGCGACGTGGAGCTGCCGGAGGTGATGGACTGGATCGAGGCCCAGGCGCCCGCCGAGGGCTTCCTGTTCGGCCATATCTGCACCGCCGACATCACCTATGGCGCGTTCTTCCGCAACGCCGCGCTGGTGGGGTGGACGATCGATCCGGATCGCTGGCCGCGCGCCGCCGCCTGGATCGCGCGGGTGTGGGCGGTTCCGGCGTTCGCCACCACCATCGCCTATGAACAGGCGATCGTGAGCACGCGCAACGACGAGCGCCGCGCCGCGCTGGAGGCCGCCGGCGCCCGGCTGTCGGAACACAGCTATGGCGAGCGCAGCCCGCGCGCCAGCATCATGCTCGAACAGGCGCGCTGACCGCGGACTGCCCGTCCTGCCGGATGGGCGACCCAGGCGGCACTCAAAGTTGAATAGCGATTCAGGTTTGCTTGACCGCTCCCGTTTCGGGCGATTATCGCGAAACCGGTCAGCAGGAGAGTCGCCCGCGTGAACAAGCTCTATCCCAATGCCGCCGCAGCGCTGGAAGGCCTGCTTTCCGATGGGATCACCATCTGCGCGGGCGGTTTCGGCCTGTGCGGCATCCCCGAGCGGCTGATCGACGCGATCCAGGCCTCGGGCGTCACCGGCCTCACCATCGCCAGCAACAACGCGGGCATCGACGGCGAGGGACTGGGCAAGCTGCTGCGCAGCCGCCAGGTCAAGAAGATGATCTCCTCCTATGTTGGCGAGAACAAGGAATTCGAGCGCCAGTATCTCGCCGGCGAGCTGGAGGTGGAGTTCTGTCCCCAGGGCACGCTGGCCGAGCGCTGCCGCGCGGGCGGGGCGGGCATCCCCGGCTTCTACACCAAGACGGGCGTGGGCACGCTGGTGGCCGAGGGCAAGGAGACCAAGGTCTTCGACGGCCAGGAATATATCCTGGAGCGCGGCATCCGTGCCGACCTGTCGATCATCAAGGGCTGGAAGGCGGACGAGGCCGGCAACCTGGTGTTCCGCAAGACCGCGCGCAACTTCAACCAGCCGATGGCCAGCGCGGGCCGCGTGTGCATCGCGGAGGTGGAGGAGGTGGTGCCCGTCGGCAGCCTCGATCCCGATCAGATCCACCTGCCCGGCATCTATGTGAACCGCATGATCGTGGGCGCCCCCTACGACAAGAAGATCGAGTTCCGCACCACCCGCCCCCGCGCCGAGAGCACGGAGGCCGCGTGATGCGCCGCGCCGGAGCGCTGGCGCTGACCCTTGGGCTCGCCCCTGCGCTTTCGGGCTGTATCGCGGCTGCGGTCGCGGTGCCGCTGGCGGCGGCGGGGACGATCACCAAGTCGCGGCTGGACGGCGCATCGGAACGCACCGCCGAACGTGGCGGTCAGACCGCGCCCGCTCCCGCGCCGGCCGCCTCCGATCCGCTCCCCTCGGCCGCGCCCGCGCCGCTGGGGCCGCCGGTCCAGGCGCCGGAGGGCGTGGTCGCGGGCGTGGTCAGCGGGCCGCTGCCCGCGCCGGGCGGCCCCGCGCCGCTGCTCGCCGGCCAGGCCGCTCCGCCTTCGGCACCGCCGCCGGGGATGCAGTATCTCTATGGCTCGGGCGAGGGCGCGGCGCTGTCGCTCCAGGCCTATCAGATGCTGTGGAGCTATCTTTCGGCGCGTGCGAAGGATCGCAAGGCGGGGCTGGACATCCGCGGCGTGGTTCTCGCCCGCGACGGTTCGCTTGAGGTGCCCCGGTTCGTTCCCTGCGGCACCAAGCCGCTGGCCGCCGTGTTCGACATCGACGAAACGGTGCTGCTCAACCTGGGCTATGAAGCCGATGAGGCGCGGCGCGGCGCTGGGTATGACGACGATCGCTGGCGCCGCTGGGAAGCGACCGGCGCGCCGCAGGTGGCGGCCGTGCCCGGCGCGGCCGAGACGATCGACGCCGCGCGCCGCGCGGGAATCGTGATCGTCTTCAACTCCAACCGGTCTCAGGCGAACACCGCCGGCACGATCGCCGCGCTGCAGGCGGCGGGGCTGGGCAGCGCCGAGCCCGGCAAGACGCTGTGGCTGCGCGAGGACGGCTTCGGCAAGAGCGGCAAGGATTCGCGCCGCTGGGAGATCGCCGAGAAATATTGCGTGGTGGCGCTGGTCGGCGACCAGCTCGGCGATTTCAGCGACCTGTTCAACCCCGGCGGCGTGCCAGTGCCCGTCCGGCGCAACATGGCGAGCGAGACGATGGTCTCCGCAATGTGGGGATCGGGATGGTTCCTGCTGCCCAACCCCGTCTATGGCACCGGGCTGCACGGCAGCTTCGACGACGTGTTCCCGCGCGACAAGCGCTGGATCGACCCCGCCGACATCAAGGATCAGCCCGCGGCGCCCCCGGCGCCGGCCGCGGCCAGCAATGAGGAAGGATCGAACTGATGCCCCAGGACAGCAAGGGCTGGACCCGCGACCAGATGGCGGCCCGCGCCGCGCAGGAGCTTGAGGACGGCTTCTACGTCAACCTCGGCATCGGCATCCCCACGCTGGTGGCGAACCACATTCCGGAGGGCGTGGACGTGACGCTCCAGTCCGAGAACGGCATGCTCGGCATCGGGCCGTTCCCCTATGACGACGAAGTGGACCCGGACCTGATCAACGCCGGCAAGCAGACGATCAGCGAGCTGCCCCAGTCGGTCTATTTCGGTTCGGACCAGAGCTTCGCGATGATCCGCGGCGGCCATATCGACCTCACCGTGCTGGGCGCGATGGAGGTTAGCGAGGGCGGCGACATCGCCAACTGGATGATCCCGGGCAAGATGATCAAGGGCATGGGCGGCGCGATGGACCTGGTCGCGGGCGTCAAGAAGATCATCGTGGTGATGGAGCACAACTCCAAGAACGGCGATCCCAAGTTCGTGCCCGCCTGCGATCTGCCGCTCACCGGCAGGAATGTGGTGGACATGATCATCACCGATCTGGCGGTGTTCGTGCGCCCCGATCACGACAGCGCGTTCCGCCTGATCGAGCTGGCGCCCGGCGTGACCGAGGAGGAAGTGGCGGCCAAGACCACCGCGCGTTATGAGGTGGCGCTGGCCACGGCCTGATCTCGCCCATCCGGGGCGGCGTTGACGCTGTGGCGGGCGAGGCGTAGCCTCCCCGCCATGCGAGACTGGTTCCGCCGCCGCTACCTCGATCTGCTCGGTTCGATCTACATCTACAACGAGCATCGGGGCTATACGAGCATCGACCGGGTGCTCCAGGCCGTGCGCGCGCGCGATTCCGGAAATCATGCGCTGATCGCCGCGATCGAGAAGCACCGCGCCGACGAGCGCAAACATTACATGATGTTCAAGCGCTGGTTCGAGCTGCAGGGCCGCAAGCCGCTGTATGTCGATCGCACCTGCGGGCATATCGACCGTTTCGTCGAGATCATGTTCCGCCGCACCATCGACGATCTGGATACCCGCGCGGTGATCGCCGACGACGCGCTGTTCGAAAAGCTGTGCCGCGTCATCTCGCTCACCGAACAGCGCGGCTATCGCCAGGTGGAGATATTGCTGCGCCACCCCGCGGTGCGGACCGACAAGGCGCTGGTGCGCATCTTCGAGGTGATCGAGAAGGACGAGCCCAGCCACTGGGCGCCCTATGACGGCTGGCTGCGCGCCAACGGCAGGCGCGAGCCCAAATGGTGGGAGCGCCGGATCGACGACTTCATCCATTCGGAACTGCTGTTCCTGAAGCTGCCGGCGTTGTTCCTCAACCCCTGGCTCCGCCGCCGCACCGATTGGGCGGACGAACATGACGCCGCCGCCCTTCCGGCCGAGGCGCTGCCCGCGGGGGCGTAGAGTCTGTCCGCCTTTGGCGGAATCGGCACCGGCCCGTTCCCCCACCCGGCCGCCCATAGAATATACTGCCGTTGGGTGGCTTGGTGAGGGAGCGGGCCGGTGCTGACTCCAAGGGTGTTCTCCCGTTTCGCCGACGTGGCGCGGGGAGACAGGGGAGGGCCGGGGGCTCGCGCCGCCCGGCCCTGGGCACCTCAGGAACCAAATCCTCCGTGCCGTGCGCCGCAGGAACCAAATCCTCGGTGCGCTGCCTCTTTCGCCCGAACCCGGTTTCGGGGCAATTGAGTCATTCTACGATGAGTCATTCTACGGAGTCCGCATGCGTATCCTTTTGACCGGTTCCTCGGGCTGGCTGGGCCGTTATCTGGCGCCGATGCTGCGTGCGGCGGGGCATGCGGTGACCGGGCTGGACGTGGCGCCGGGCGCCGGCACGCAGGTGATCGGATCGGTCGCCGATTGCGCGCTGGTGGACCGGGTCTTCGCCGAGCACGGGATCGAGGCGGTGATCCACGCCGGCGCGCTGCACAAGCCCGATATCGTCCGCTATCCGGCGCAGACCTTCGTCGATGTCAACGTCAGCGGCACGCTCAACCTGCTCGAAGCCGCGGCGGCCGCGGGGCACGACCGGTTCGTATTCACCTCCACCACCTCGCTGATGATCTCCGAGGCGATCCGTGAGGAGCGCGGCGACGCCGCGGTGTGGCTCGACGAGACCAGCGGGCCGCTGGCGCCACGCAACATCTATGGCGTCACCAAGCTCGCGGCCGAGAATCTCTGCCGCCTGGCGTGGCGCGAGCAGGGGCTGGCCTGCATGGTGCTGCGCACGGGCCGCTTCTTCCCGGAGGACGACGACACCCATCGCGAGCTGACCGGCGACAATATGAAGGCCAACGAGTTCCTCAATCGCCGCCTGACGGTGGAGGATGCGGCGCGGGCGCATATCGTGGCGCTGGAACGCGCGCCGGAACTGGGGTTCGGCGTCTTCGTGCTCTCGGCGCCCACGCCCTTCGTGCGGGAGGATTGCGCGGCGCTGAAGGCAGATGCGCCCGCGGTGATCGCACGATACTTCCCCGATGCGGCGGCGCTCTATGCCGCGCGGGGCTGGCAGCTTCCGGACTCGATCGGCCGGGTCTATGACGCGGGCCACGCCGAACGGGTGCTGGGCTTCCGCTGCGAGACGGGCTTTGCCGAGGTGCTGGCGGCGCTGCGCGGCGGCGGGCCGATGCCCTTCGCGCACGATCCGGCCTATGTCTCGCCCAAGGAAGCCGGCCCGGTGTCGGCACGGCTTACACCTGAGGCATGCGGTTAACGGCCGTACACCATCGCAAGCCGCGGGAAACCGCGATCCGGCACGGCTGGCACGCGGCCTGCATAGTTTCAGGCACCCCGAGCGTTGATTGCTTCATAGGGCGGGGCGCCGCTTCGTAACGGTCTCGCGGCGACCCGCCCACCCGGGGTTCCCCTTTCCGGCAACCACATCCCATGTTAGCCCTTCGCCTACGCATGGGCTGGCAGGGGGTGCCCGATGGACAATGTTCCGGCGACGGTGACACAGGGCCAGGCGCCAGCACGGCGCGGCGGCGCGCTCGACAAGGTTAAACAGGGCACGCTGCGCGCGCTGGGCAAGGTCCGCAGCGAGGCGGGCGAGGCGATCGAGGCCGCGGGCGTATCGGTGGAGCGGCTGCACCGGCGGCTGATCCTGGTCGCGGCCGGCCTGTTGCTGATGATCTTCCTGGGCGCGCTCGCACGGTCGCTGGGCGCGGCCTGGATCAACTATGTGCTGATCGCGCTGTTCGGGCTGGGGGCGCTCTATGCCTTCGTCCAGCCGTGGCATGTCGCGGGCATCCTGGCGCTGGGCGGCGGCGTGGCGCTGGCGCGCGACATGGGGACGGCGGGCGGCGCGCTGCTCGGCTATGCGAAGCTGCTGGGGCGCGTGTTCCTGGCGCTGCTGATCCCGCTGCTGCTGTTCGCGCTGGCGCCGGGGGATGCCTCGCTGGCCTCCTCGCTGCCGTTCGTGGTGCTGGCGCCGGTGGTGGTGCTGGCGATGTGGCTGTTCGGCCGGATCGCGCCGGGGGTGGAGAAGTTCCTGTTCGTGGCGCTGCCGATGGCGGCGCTGCTGATATCGGTGGTCAACATGCTGATCCCGGAGCGGATGCTGGCCGCGCTGGGCGTGCCCGCCTGGCTGCGCACCGCGCGGCCGCAGGACGACGAACTGGCGCGGCTGGAAAGCGCCATCGAGCGCCGCAAGAACGAGCAGCGCGCCGCCCAGCTCCGCGAGATCCGCCGCAAGATCGAGACGGGCGAGGCGCTGAGCGCCGCCGACGAAGCCGTGGTCGCCGCCGCCAAGCAGGATCGCGTGACGCTGACCGGCTGGATCGACGGCCAGCTAAAGGCGCTGAGCGACAAGCTGGGCAGCAGCGGCCAGGCCGCCGCCGCGCCAAAGGCGCCGCCGCTGCCGCCGCCCGGCACGGTGGCGATCCCCGACCGGGGCTGGTCGACGGGCGTGGCGGTGCCCGCCGGATTCCGCCTGTGCCAGTCCAGCAACGCGCGGGTGCAATGCCATGCCAGCGGCGCCGCGCCGGGCGTGTGGCGCGATGCGGCGCAGTGCGGCACGGTGCCGGTGGACGCGATGCGCTTCCGCAGCAAGGCGCGCGGCTTCGCGCTGTCCTACAGCTTCGTGGCGGCGGGAAGCGCGTGCCCGTCCCGATAGGGCAAGGGGGCAGGCTAAAGGCGAACGGAGGAGGGGACGGCGCCCCGCCCAGTCAGGAGGCGGCGAGGCCCTTTTCGACGAACAGATCGGCCAATTCGCCGCTCTCGTACATCTCCATCATGATGTCCGATCCGCCGACGAACTCGCCCTTCACATAGAGCTGGGGAATCGTCGGCCAGTCCGAAAAGGCCTTGATGCCCTGGCGGACGCCCTGATCCTGGAGCACGTCGACGCTCTCGAAATCCACGCCCATGTGGTTGAGGATCGCCACGGCACGGCTGGAAAAGCCGCATTGCGGGAACAGCGGGCTGCCCTTCATGAACAGCAGCACATCGTTGCCGTCCACCAGCGCCTGGATACGGCTCTGAACCTCGTCGCTCACGGCTTCACTCCTCGACTGGCGCTTCGGTGGTCAGTTGCAGCGCGTGGAGCACGCCGCCCATCCGGCCGCCCAGCGCGGCATAGACCGCCTGGTGCTGGCGCACGCGCGGCATGCCTTTGAACATCGGCGCCACCACGCGGGCGGCATAATGATCGCCATCGCCTGCCAGATCGGTGATCTCGACCTGGGCGCCGGGGATGCCCGCGCGGATCAGCGCCTCGATCTCCTCGGCCGGCATCGGCATGTTATTTGGATTCCATCATCTGGCGGCGGGCCTCGACCATCTGGGTCTCCAGCGCGCGGCGCACTTCCGCCTCGTCGGTCTCCACGCCGGCTGCGAGCAGGTCGCCCAGCAGCTTGCGGACCACGTCCTCGTCGCCGGCCTCTTCGAAATCGGCCTGGACCACCGCCTTGGCATAGGCGTCGGTCTCTTCCGGGGTCAGGCCCATCTTTTCCGCCGCCCACTGGCCCACCAGCCGGTTGCGCCGCGCGGTGACGCGGAAGGCCATTTCCTCGTCGCGGGCGTATTTGGCTTCAAATGCGCGTTCGCGATCGTCGAAAGTGGTCATGTTCGGTTCCCTGTCTGGCGTTCGCGCCCGAGATAGGGGGGCGGCCCGGGCAAGGCAAGCGCGGGCGCTGCCCGTCCGTGCGATTGACGCAGCCGGTGGCGGGGGCGATAGCTGCGTGCGCTCGATCTGCCGCCGGCCCGCGCGGCGGGCGCTGCCCTCCTTTCAATCCCAGGAGAACCGATGCCGCCGCAGGAAACGCCACCGCCAGCCTTCGCGCCAGCGCCCGCCAGCGATCCCTCGCCGCTGTGGCGCACGCTGTATCCCGGCTTTCGCAACGAGCGGATCGCCACCAGCGGCGCGGAGATCAACTTGGTCGCGGGTGGCTCCGGCCCGCCGTTGCTGATGCTGCACGGGGCGCCGGATTCGCTGATCACCTGGCACCGGATCGCCAACGATCTGGCCCGCGATCACACGGTCGTGCTGGCCGATCTGCGCGGCTATGGCGATTCCAGCAAGCCGGACGGCGGCCCCGATCATTCGGCCTATTCCAAACGGCCGATGGCGTTGGACGGTGTGGAGGTGATGGCGGCGCTTGGCTTCGATCGCTTCGCGGTGGTCGGCCATGATCGCGGCGCGCGCGTGGCGCGGCGGATGGCGCTCGACCATCCGGAGAAGGTGGCGAAGCTGGCCGTGCTGGACATCGTGCCCGAACATTATCTGTACAGCCACGTCACGCTGGGCTTCGTGCGCGGATATTGGCACTGGTTCAGCTTCTTGAGGGCCGCGCCCGTCCCGGAGGAGGAGGTGCTGGCGCGCTACACCGCCGCCGCGGCGAAGGCGGAGGGCGAAATCGCGCGGGAGGCCTACCGCCACCGCGTCAACCCGGCGATGATCCATGCGATGTGCGAGGATTATCGCGCCTCCGCCTCAGTGGATCTGGTGCTGGATCATCAGGATATCGCGGCGGGGCGGAAGATCGGCTGTCCCTTGCTCGCGCTGTGGGCGGCCAAGGGGCTCTATCCGCGGCTGTTCGACGATGTGCTGGGCATCTGGCGGGACGAAGGCACCGATGTGCGCGGCCGCGCGCTGCCCGATGCCTCTCACAACCTGCAGGAAAGCGATCCGGAGGGTACGCTGCGCGAGCTGCGGGCGTTCCTGGCGGAATAATGTGGCTGGCCGGCCCGGCGCGTGCCGAGCCGGCATTCGGCCGTCAGTTCGCCACCTGCACCACCAGCTTGCCGATCGCCTGGCGCGCGGCCATCTTCGCGATGGCCTGGCCGCCATCGGCGAAGGGGAAGACCTGGGTCACCTTGGGCGCGATGCGGCCTTCCTCCCACAGGCGGAAGAGATGCTCGACATGCGCCTGGTTCGCTGCCGGATCGCGCGCGGCGAAGGCGCCCCAGAACACGCCGCACACGTCGCAGCTCTTGAGCAGCGTCAGGTTGAGCGGCAGCCGGGGGATGCCCGCCGGGAAGCCGACGACCAGATAGCGGCCCTCCCAGGCGATGGCGCGCAGCGCAGGCTCGGCATAGTCGCCGCCGACCGGATCGTAGATCACGTCCGCGCCCGCGGGGCCTACGGCGGCCTTGAAGGCGTCCGCCAGCGCCTTCGATTGATCCTTGTCGAACGGCGCGCGGGGATAGACGATCGTTTCGTCCGCGCCCGCCGCCCGCGCCGCCGCGGCCTTTTCCTCCGAGGAGACGGCGGCGACCACGCGCGCGCCGAACGCCTTGCCAAGCTCGATCGCCGCCAGCCCCACGCCGCCCGCCGCGCCCAGCACCAGCAGCGTCTGCCCGGCCTGCAAATGCCCGCGATCGAGCAATGCGTGGATGGTGGTGGCATAGGTGAGGAGCAGCGCCGAGCCCTCCGCGAAGCTGCGTCCTTCGGGCAGGCGATATGCGCGCGCGGCGTCCACCGCCACCTTCTCGCATAGTCCGCCGTTGCCGATCACCGCGATGATCCGGTCGCCCGGCGCCCAGCCGGTGACGCCTTCGCCCACCGCCTCGACCACGCCCGCGATCTCGCCTCCGGGTGCGAAGGGGCGGGGCGGCTTGAACTGATATTTGTCCTCGATGATCAGGACATCGGGATAGTTGATCGCGCAGGCCTTCACCGCGACGAGGAGCTGGCCTCGGCCCGCCGCGGGCTCGGTGATGTCCTGAAGGCTTAGAGTTTCAGGTCCGCCCGGATCCTGCGACAGCAAAGCCTTCATTCCCGCCTCCCTCCATGACGAACGGCCGCGATTGCGTGGCGGCCGTTTCGAATTTCGAAATCGCGGTATCTCTTGCCAGCGTCAGGCCGATCTCGTCCAGCCCCTGCATCAGGCAATCCCTGCGGAAGGGGTCAAGCGCGAAGGGGAAACGGTCCTGGAACGGCGTGGTTACGGTCATGGTCTCCAGATCGACGGTGATCTCGTCGGTCTTCGCCACTTCCACCAGCCGGTCGATCGCCTCCTGGGGCAGGACGACCGTGACGATGCCGTTCTTGAAGGCGTTGCCGGAGAAGATGTCGGAAAAGCTGGGCGCGATCACCGCCTTGATGCCCAGGTCCGCCAGCGCCCAGGCGGCATGCTCGCGGCTGGAGCCGCATCCGAAATTCTCGCCCGCGACCAGCACCGGGGCGCCGGCATAGCGCGGATCGTCGAACAGGTTGCCCGGTTCCGCGCGCACGCTTTCGAATGCGCCCTTGCCCAGCCCTTCGCGGCTGATGGTCTTCAGCCAATGGGCGGGGATGATGACGTCGGTGTCGATGTTCTTGGCGCCCCAGGGATAGGCGCGGCCTTCGACCTTGCGGACGGGTTCCATCGGCGGACAGGCTCCGAAAAGGCGCGGTGCCGGGCGGTTGTGCCCGGCCCTTGCGGGATCAGTTCAGCGGCCGCTTCCTGGCTGCGCCGCATCGTGCGGGGTCGGCGTGGCGCGTGCGGCGGAAGCGGCGCGCGTCCCCCTTAATCGCGCGGGCGGCGGATGCAAACGGGTTGCTGCGTCCGCGATCGCTTGGGCAAGGCAGATAGCGGTTTGGTGCCGGCCCGCTCCCCCACCGGGCCACCCACAGGATACTGCCGCTGGTAGGCCGGGTGGGGGAACGCCGGTGCGGAACCGGCAAGAAATGCGTTCAGTTCGCCGTGTTGCGCTGGGCGGGACGCTCGCTGGCGGCCATCGGAATCGAACTGGCATAGGCCGCGGCAAGGCCGCTGAGCACCGTGCCGACAATCAACGCAACCAACGCCTGCCGCATCATGACCCCCTTGGCTGCCGCCCGCCCGGTGGCGCGTCCCTGTTACGCCATCAGGTCCCGAACGTCGGTCAGCCTGCCCGTGACCGCCGCCGCGGCCGCCATTGCCGGCGACAACAGGTGCGTGCGTGCCCCAGGCCCCTGTCTTCCTACAAAATTCCGGTTGGAAGTAGAAGCACAACGTTCGCCCGCCGGCACCTTGTCCGGGTTCATCGCGAGACACATCGAGCAGCCGGGCTCGCGCCATTCGAATCCGGCTTCCAGGAAGATGCGGTCCAGCCCCTCGGCCTCGGCCTGGCGCTTCACCAGGCCGGAACCGGGGACGATCAGCGCCTGGCGGATGCGATCGGCGACATGGCGGCCCTTCACCACCGCGGCGGCGGCGCGCAGATCCTCGATCCGGCTGTTGGTGCAGGATCCGATGAAGACATGCTCTACCGGGATGTCCTGCATCGCCGTGCCGGGGGTGAGGCCCATATAGTCGAGCGACTTGCGCGCGGCGGCGCGCTTGGCGGGATCGGCGAAGCTCTCCGGATCGGGCACGGCGCCGGTGATCGCCACCACATCCTCCGGGCTGGTGCCCCAGGTGAGCGAAGGGGCGATATCGGTGGCGTCCAGCGTCACCACCGCGTCGTATCGCGCGCCGGCATCGCTCGGCAGCGAGCGCCAATAGGCGACGGCGCGGTCCCACGCCTCGCCCGCGGGCGCCATCGGGCGGCCCTTCAGATAGGCGAAGGTCGTCTCGTCCGGCGCGATCAGCCCGGCACGGGCGCCGCCCTCAATCGACATGTTCGATACGGTCAGCCGCCCCTCGACCGACATCTCGCGGATCACCGATCCGGTATATTCGATCACATGGCCGGTGCCGCCCGCCGCGCCGATCCGGCCGATGATCGCCAGGATCACGTCCTTGGGGCCAACGCCATGGCCCAGCGTGCCGTCGACGCGGACCTCCATCGTCTTCGACTGGCGCAGCAGCAGCGTCTGGGTGGCCAGCACATGCTCCACCTCGCTGGTGCCGATGCCGAAGGCCAGCGCCCCCAGCGCGCCATGCGCGGAGGTGTGGCTGTCGCCGCACACCAGCGTGGTGCCCGGCAGCGTGAAGCCCTGTTCCGGGCCGATCACATGGACGATGCCCTGCCGCGCGTCGGTCGCCTCGATATAGCGGACGCCGAACTCGGCGGTGTTGCGGCGGAGCGCGGCGAGCTGGTTCGCGCTCTCCGGATCGGCGATCGGCAGCAGATTGCCCGCCGCATCGGTGCGCGCGGTGGTGGGAAGGTTATGGTCCGGCACCGCGAGCGTCAGCTCCGGGCGGCGCACCGGGCGGCCCGCGGCGCGAAGCCCCTCGAACGCCTGGGGGCTGGTCACCTCATGGACGAGGTGGCGGTCGATATAGATCAGGCACGTGCCGTCGTCGCGGCGCTCGACGACATGATCGTCCCAGATCTTCTGATAGAGGGTGCGGGGTCCGTTCGCCATGAGGGGCGATCTAGTCGAATCGTGCGCCGGGGCAAGCGGGCAGGCAAGATTTGTGCGGGCCGGCCCCGTGCGGCGCCTTGAGGGGCCGCAACCGCACCCGTCCCTTCGTTCATCCTCCATTCACCCGCTTGACTACAAGCGTAATCGTAACGATTACAGGTGTAGTCGAAGGGGATTCGGATGAGCGAGAGAATCAGCGACGCAGAGCATGCCGTGATGGAGGTGCTGTGGGAGCGATCGCCGCTTACCGCGCAGGAGGTGGTCGAGCGCGTACCCGCCGAGCGCGGGTGGAGCGCCAATACGGTCAAGACCCTGCTCGGCCGGCTACTGGCCAAGAACATCATCGCGCATGAGGAGGAGGGGCGGCGCTATCGCTATCGCCCGCTGGTGGCCCGTGCGGACTATGTCGTCGGCGAATCGCGGCGTCTGATGGAGCGGCTGTTCGGCGGCCGGCTGACCCCGCTGGTGGCGCACCTGGCCGAGCGTGACGCGATCACCGATCAGGACATCGCCGAGATCGAGGCGCTGCTGAAGGAGCTCAAGCAATGACCGGCTGGGCGGTGGAAACCTTCGTCGCGACCACGGCGCTGATGCTGCTGGTCCTCGCGATCCGTGCGCCCGTGCGCAAGGCGTTCGGGCCGCAGATGGCCTATGCGCTGTGGCTGCTGCCGGTGGCCCGGCTGCTGCTGCCGCCGCTTCCCGAAAGCTGGAGCGAGCAGGCGGCGGCGCCCGTGGCATCGGTGCGCGAGGCGTTCGCCTATTATGTGATCGACGGCGGCGTGGAGGCGCCCGCGGCGGCGTCCGGGGCGGCGGCGAGCGCGGTCGACTGGCTGCCGGTGCTGGCCGCGCTATGGGCTGCGGGCGCGCTGGGCTTCCTGGTCTATCATCTGGTGGCGCACAGCCGCTTCTGCACCCGGCTGCTGCGCCGCGCGCGGATCGATCATACCGTGGCCGCGGGGCGGGTGCGCGTGATCGAGACCGACGCGGCACATGGCCCGCTCGCCTTCGGGATCTGGCGCAAATATGTCGCCTTCCCGAGCGACTTTTCGGAGCGTTACGACGAGGTCGAGCGCGATCTGGCGCTGGCGCATGAGCTTGGTCACCATGTCCGCGGCGATCTGATCGCCAATTGGGTGGCGCTGTTCGTGCTCGCGCTCCACTGGTTCAACCCGGTCGCCTGGAGGGCCTTCCGTGCCTTCCGCGCCGATCAGGAAATGGCCTGCGACGCCCTGGTGCTCGCCGGCCGCGCCCAGGCACTGCGCCATGCCTATGGCCGTGCGATCGTCAAGTCCGCGCATGGGGGTGCGGTCTCGGCGGCATGTCATCTTCACACCATCAATGAGATCAAAGGGAGGCTACGCATGCTCTCGAAGACCCGTGAAATTTCCCGTGCCCGCATCCTTGCCGGGGCCGCAGGCATCGGCGCGCTGTCGCTCGCCGCGCTGGGGCTGACCGCTTCCGGCACCCAGGCCGCCGCGCGGATCAAGGACAAGGTGGAGACCACGATCGGCGTATCGCTGTCGATCGCCCAAGACGCCCAGGAAGTCCCCGCCGCGCCCGATGCCCCGGCCGCGCCCCCGGCTCCGGCTGCGCCACCCGCTCCGGACGCCGCCAAGGGCGAGCGCAAGGTCCATGTCGTGATCAAGGACAGCAAGACCGGCACGGTGACGCTGGACGGCGCCGAGGCCGAGGCGGCGATCGCCCGCGGCTTCGTGGAAGTCGGCGAGGGCGGCGACAAGCGCAAGATCGTGCTGGTCCAGGCCCCGCGCGCGCCGGGCGCCCCGGTCCCGCCGGTGGTGCCCGAGGTGCGCGACGCGAAGTGCGGCGGCGGCAAGAAGGACGGCGCCGCGATGGTGGAGAACCGCGTCGAAACCGGCAAGCATGGCCAGAAGCACGTCATCGTGATCTGCACCGACCGCATCGAGATGGTTGCCGCCGACGCCGGCAAGATGGGCGAGAAGTACAAGAAGATGGGCCTGACGTCCGCCCTGATGGGCCTGCGCATGGCGCGCACCCAGATCGAGAGCCAGGACGTGCTGAGCGCCGAGAGCAAGGCCGAGGCGCTGAAGGGCATCGACGAGGCGATCAAGGAGATCGAGCAGGAGGCGAAGGACTCCAAGTAACGAGAGGGGAGGGACGCTCGCCGATTTGCCCCTTCTGGCGAGCGTTCCTTTGCGCGGGGCCGGCCGGTTCTCCTTCGTTCGGCCGGCCCCGTTGCAAAACCCGCCGGGACCCGTTCCCGGCGGGAACAGGGATCCAGGGCTGCCACCGCGTCCGGTGGCCCTGGGTCCCTGTTCCCGTCCGGGGATACCGGCCCGGCGCCTGCTCCCGCCCTTGCGCCCGGGCGCATGACGGGCCACATCCGATCCATGAACGCGCTTCCGACCGGCATCGCCGAGGCGATCGACCCGCTGGTCGCTCGCGTGCTGGCGCCCAATCCCTCGCCCTATACCTACAGCGGCACCCAGACCTATCTGGTCGGCACCCGCGAACTGGCGGTGATCGATCCGGGGCCGGACGATCCCGCGCACCTCGACGCGCTGATCGCAGCGATCGCCGGGCGTCCGGTGAAGGCGATCCTTTGTACCCATACGCACCGCGACCACAGCCCGGCCGCCGCGCCGCTGGCGGTGGCGACGGGAGCGCCGGTGATCGGCTGCGCGCCGCTGGTGCTGCAGGATGCCGGCCCGCGCGCCGATGCGTCGTTCGACACCGGCTATGCCCCCGATCGCGTGCTGGCGGACGGGGAGCGGATCGCGGGCGAGGGCTGGACGATCGAGGCGGTGGCCACGCCCGGCCACACCTCCAACCACCTCTGCTATGCGCTGATCGAGGCGCAGGCGCTGTTTTCGGGCGATCATGTGATGGGCTGGTCCACCACGGTGGTAGCCCCCCCGGACGGCGACATGACCGCCTATATGGCCAGCCTGGAGAAGCTGATGGCGCGTGAGGAGCGCGTCTATCACCCCGCCCACGGCCCCGCGATCGAGAAGCCGCAGCGCTTCGTGCGCGGGCTGATCGGCCATCGCAAGCAGCGCGAGGGCCAGATCCTGCGCCTGCTGGACGAGGCGGTGGGCGAAATTCCGGCGATGGTCGAGCGCATGTATTCGGGCATCGATCCGCGGCTGAAGGGCGCGGCGGGGCGTTCGGTGCTGGCGCATCTGATCGATCTCAGGACGCGCGGGCTGGTGACGGAGAAGGAGGACGGCGCATGGAAGAAGGCGGCGTGACCGAAGAACGCGGCGGCGGCTTTGCCGGCGGCTGCGCGAAGTTCCTGATCCTCGCGGTGCTGGTGGTGGCCGCGATCCTGGGCGGATTCTGGCTGCTGGGCGATACGCTGTCCAAACGCTTCTTCGGCCCCACCGCCGAAACCGTGGCGCAATCGAGCCTTCAGGGGCTGCGCGAGCAGAACCGGCTGGTCACCTTCTCCGCGCGCTATGTCGCCGTGGTCACGTCGAAGCAGACGCGGCTGGGGCTGACGGCGCAGAAGACGATGATCATGCCCGGCAACGTCCGCTACGAGGTGGACCTGGGCAAGCTGGACCAGCGCGCGGTGGAATGGAACCCGGCCACCCGCAAGCTGACGGTGATCCTGCCGCCCGTGGAGGCGATGCCGCCCGAGGTGGATATCAACAACATCCGCCAATATGGCGAGGGCGGCATCCTGATGGCGCTGACCGACGCCGAGGCCAAGCTGGACGAGGCCAACCGCAAGGCCGCGCAGGACGAGCTGGTGCGCCAGGCGCGCGAACCCGTGCCGATGCGCATGGCCAAGGACGCCGCCCGCCGCGCGGTGGAGCGCAGCTTCGCGATGCCGCTGCGCGCCGCGGGGATCGACGCAACGGTGGAGGTGCTGTTCCCCGACGAGCGCAGCGGCAAGTCCACCGAGCAGTGGGATATGTCGCGCAACGTGCAGGACGTGCTCGCCAACCGGTGGTAGGATAGCCCCGCGGATTCGCCCGGACCGCAGCCGGCCGCCCGGCATGTCCGGGGCATCTTTTGTGCGTAACCTGTTCGATTGCCTGCGATCTTTTTCGTTCCGGTCGCGGTGTGACTAGTGTATTAGCGTAATAATACAGCTACACCGGTACAGGATATTCCAATGGCAACGATTGCGGGGCCGCATCGCGATGCGGCGTCCGGCGAGGAGCGTTTTTTCAGGACCATGGCGTTCGTCATGGCCGCGGTGCTCGTCGCCGGTTTCGGTTTCAACGCGGCGATGGGCCGGTCCAGCTTCACGGCATCGCCGCTGCTGCTGCACGTCCACGCCTTCGTCTTCTTCGGCTGGGTGACGCTTTACGTGACCCAGAACCTGCTGGTGGCGGGCGGCAATGTCGCGCTGCACCGGCGGCTGGGCTGGCTGGCCACGTTCTGGGTGCCGGCCATGGTGGCGATGGGCATGTGGATCACCGTCTGGTCGCTCCAGGCGCATGGCGGCCCGCCCTTCTTCGATCAGAACGAGTTCCTGGTCAGCAATCCGATGGGCCTGCTTTATTTCGCCGGCATGGCGGCGGCGGCGATCCGGCTGCGGCGGCGCACCGACTGGCACCGGCGGCTGATGTTCAGCGGCATGGCGGTGCTCACCGGCCCGGGATTCGGCCGGCTGCTGCCGATGCCGTTCCTGATCCCCTGGGCCTGGTGGATCTCCGCGGTCGGCGCGGGGCTGCTGTTCATCGGCATCGGCATGATCGCGGACAAGCGCCGCGACGGCGGGGTGCATCCGGCCTGGTGGGTTGCGGCCGGCGTTCTGGTCGCGGTCCAGCTCGTCGCGGACCTGATCGCCTACAGCCCGGTCGGCGTCGAGCTGACCCGCTGGCTGCTGGAAGGCACGCCGGGCGCCGCGCGGAGCATGGAGGCCTTCTTCCCGCCGATGTGAGCGCCCATCGCCCTTGATCCCGGCGGCGCGGGCGTCCATGTCCGCGCCGCAGGGATGATGGGAACACGCTGATGGACGCGCGCAAGGGAATGGGCGGAAGCCTGGCAGGCCTCGACCTGAGGGCCGAGATCGAACGGCTGCGCAAGGAGCGCAACGCCGTTATCCTGGCGCATTATTACCAGAAGCCCGAGCTGCAGGATCTGGCCGACTTCGTCGGCGACAGCCTGGACCTGAGCCGCAAGGCGGCCAGCACCGATGCCGAGGTGATCGCATTCTGCGGCGTGCGCTTCATGGCCGAGGTGGCCAAGATCCTCTCGCCGGAAAAGATCGTGGTGCTGCCCGACATGAACGCCGGGTGCAGCCTGGAGGATTCCTGCCCGCCGGAGCAGTTCGCCGCGTTCCGCGCGCAGCATCCGGACCATATCGCCATCACCTACATCAACAGCTCGATCGAGGTGAAGGCGCTCAGCGACATCATCGTCACGAGCTCGTCCGCCGAGAAGATCCTGGCTCAACTGCCCAGGGATCAGAAGATCATCTTCGGCCCCGACAAGCATCTCGGCGGCTATATGAACCGCCGCACGGGCCGCGATATGCTGTTGTGGCCGGGCGTGTGCATCGTCCATGAGGCGTTCAGCGAGACCGAACTGCTGAAGCTCAAGGCGCTGCATCCCGCCGCGCCGGTGGCCGCGCACCCCGAATGCCCGCCGCACGTGCTGGACCATGCCGACTATGTCGGATCGACCAGCGGCATCCTGGAATTCGCCAAGACCTTCCCCGGCGACACGCTGATCGTCGCCACCGAACCGCACATCATCCACCAGATGGAGAAGGCGGTGCCCGGCAAGACCTTCATCGGCGCGCCGGGCGCGGACGGCAACTGCAACTGCAACGTCTGCCCCTATATGGCGCTCAACACGATGGAGAAGCTCTACGTCGCGCTGCGTGACCTGGAGCCGCGGATCGAGGTGGAGGAAAGCCTGCGCCTCAAGTCCAAGAAGAGCCTGGACCGCATGCTGGAGATGGCCAGCGCCACGGTGGGCCAGGGCGACGTGGGGCCGATCGGCGGCAGCATGGGGCCGGTGACCAAGGGGGATTGAATCTGAATATCTAAAAATATCTATTGACCAGAGGGTGGCATTGGCTCACGATGTAGTGGCAACATCGCTGGAGTCGCTGATATGCGCGTAATTCGGCGCGGAGCGCGCGCCGATCACGGCACTAGAAAAATAGAGATTTCTAGATTTAGAGTTGAATGGTGCGAATCTACGCACACTTTTAATCTTAAATCTATAGATCCGGTGCGTGATTTCGCTACCGACGCGAGGCACAACTATATTTTTGAATTTAAGATTGAAGATTTGGTTCGAATTTTGAGAGGCATGGCGTCGGAACTTGAAAGTGTTGATCTGAATATATTTGTTAGAGACTTTGAGGCCGCTGTGCCGGCAATGATACGCCTCACAAATGCTGCTTCTGGCTCTTGGTATCCGCGTCCCGCACCATCGGATTCAGACGAGGACCTTTAGGACGCGCAGCTCCCGGATGGAGCACCCTTGGTTACGAATGTAAGTTCGCGTGTTGCAACCTGAGCTTACGCCAAGGGCGGCGCTGGTTCAACTCCAGCCGCGTTCACCCACGCCACCGATAGCCCGACCGCCAGAGCGTCCACGTACTTCGCGGGATGGAAGCAATCCCTTACGGCCTCGCCGTTGTGGTCCATCCGGTCGAACGCCGTGCCCTGCTTCGTCTCTGATTCGACAGGTGATGCGAGCGTCTGCTCGAATTGATCTCCCTTCGTGTATTCCCGCGAGCCGCCCGCAGCGCGTGCCAAAGGACGATTTGCCGAGAGTGCTGTCCCTTTCGCTGTGCAGCTTGCCCGAAGGCCTCCATCTAGCCCTCCCCTCTCACCGCCACTCGCTGCGCTCCTCCATCGCGGCGGAGAACATGTTGACATATTGCGCCAGCCGCGGCGCGCGGCCGTGGTTGGGGCTGGCGCCATGGGGCAGGTCCTGCCGCCACAGGATCAGGTCGCCGGCCTGCGCGGGGACGGTTACCGCCTGCGCGCTCAGATCCTCCTCGCGCGGGTCGCGGCCGCCCAGGCCGTCGAGCCATTGCGCGATGCCATGGTGGAACCCCGGCACCACGCGCAGCGCGCCCTGATCGGCCGCGGTGTCGCTCAGATAGAGGATGCCCTGCGTCGCGAAGGGGATCGGCGTGGCCAGGCTCACGTCCCAGTGGAGCTTGTAGCCCTCGAACGGAAAGCCGGGCCGTTCGGGCGGGTTGAAGCTGGTGCGATCGGTGATCATCCACAGATCGGCCGTGCCCCAGAGCTGGGCGAAGGCTTTGCGCACGCGGAGCGACCGGCGCGCGACCGCCAGCTCCGGCGCATGGTATAGCGGCACCCACAGGCCGCGCGCGGCGGGGTTGTACCAGCTATCCGGATCGTCCGGCCGCGCGTCGACGCGGTGCCACAGCAGCGCCGCCGCCGCCTCCGCCGCGGCGCGCGGGATCGCCTCGCGGACGATCACATAGCCATGCTCCTGCCAATGGGCGAGGCCCGCGGCGTCGATCGCGTCCGGCGCGTCCTCCACCTTCTTCAGCGCGGCGCGGACGGACTTGGGCTCCGGCTGTTCGAACAGCCAGGCATGGTAGCGCCGCACTGCCAGCGGATCGGGCGGCCCCGCCTCGTCCAGCACCCAGGCGGTGAAGGCGTCCCAATCGGGCCGGTTGCGGTTGAGGTGCATCAGCCCCTGCTCGATGCCGAGGCCGAGCACGCACAGCAGCACGCGATCGGCCATCGACATCGGCGCGGGCCGCGCCCGCCCGGTGTTGCGTGCCCAGAAATCCTCCAGGCCATAGATGTCGGGCAGGCCGCGCCGGGCCGTCGCGTGCATCGGCGCTTAGTCCACCGGCAGGCCCAGCATCAGCGCGCGGACATAGCGCGCGGGCGGGGAGCCGTGGCTGAGCACCGCGTCGTTATAGGCCATCAGGTCGAACGCCGCGCCCTGCTTCGCCTTCATCTCGGCACGCAGCGCCATATGCTCCTCATAGCCGACGAAATAGCTGAGGAGCTGGGTGGAGCTGAGGTTGGCGCGCACCCATTTGCCCGCGGCCTCGCGCTCCTGCTGGAAGGCGCCCCTGGTCATCAGCTCCATCGCTTGCTCGCGCGTCATCCCCTCGGTCTGGATGCCGATATCGAGCAGCGAGTTGGTGACCGACCGCAGCCGCATCTTCAGCACGGTGAGCTTGAACAGCGGATCGCCGTCCAGATAGTCCGCGTCGGACATCAGCCCTTCCGAATAGACCGCCCAGCCCTCCACGAACGAACCCGACGCCAGTACCGCGCGCAGCACCGACTGGTTCGTGTTGGAATGCGCGATCTGCAGATAATGGCCCGGCATCGCCTCGTGGATGCTCAGTTCGTGGATCATATAGTCGTTATATTCGCGCAGGAACGACGTGGCCTGCTCGTCGCTCCAGTCCTCGGGGATCGGCGAGATGGCGTAGAAGGTGTCCAGGTTGCGCTCCAGCGCGCCGGGGCTGTCGCAATAGGCGACGGCGAAGCCCTGCTGGAACTTGGGCATGGTGATGATCTTCACCGGCGTTTCGGGCACGGTGACCAGCCGGGCCTTGCGCGCAAAATCGGTGGCCTGGGCCAGCGTCGCCTTGGCCTTGTCCATCAGCTCGCCGCGTGCGGGGCGCTTGGCGTAGCTCAGCTCCAGCGCGGCCTCCACCGCGGCCTGGAGCTGATCGGCGCTGGGGTTATCCGGCGTGGCCGGGGCGCCTTCGCGGCCGGCCAGCACCTGGCGGGCGAGCGCGTACATCTCGGCGCGGATGTCCTTCGCCGCCTGCTCGGCCTTGGCCTTGATCTGCGGGCGGGTGAGATCGGACTGGAGCGTGAAGCGCAGCTTTTCGTCATACAGCTTCGTGCCCAGGCGGAAATCGCCCTTGGCCTGGGGGACCAGAACGGTGTCGATCCAGGCCTGCTGCTCGGCGACTGCGGCTTCCAGCCCCTTCAGCGCCTTGTCGAACCGCGCCTGATCGGCGGGGGACAGCGCGTCCTTGTGGGGCGCCAGCATGTCGCGGGCGATGTCCAGGATGCCGGCGTTCTGGCGCTGCACCGTGGTGGCGAACACCGGCGGCACGCGCGCGGGCACCAGCGTGGCGCGCGTCTGGGCGAACAGCGCGGGCAGCTTTTCCATCCGCGTGATCGCGGCTTTCATCCGCACGTCCCACGGCGCGAAATCGCGCGCCGCCAGGCCATAGAGCGCGTCACCCGCGATCCCGTTGTGATATTGCGTGTCCCACGCCCAGGGCTGGAGCACCTCGATCTGCCACAGATCATATTTCAGCGCGTTTTCCAGCAGCGCGGCATCGACCTGGTCGTCGCGGCTCAGCGCGGCGCGATCGATCTTCGCCAGATCGGCGAGCAGCGCGCGATCGAAGGCGGCGGCCTTCGCCCGGCCTGCCGCGGAGATATCGGGCAGGTCGCCGTCGAAGCGGTGATCGCCCAGCGTGGTCGCATAGGTGGGCGAAAGCTCCGCGATCCCCGCGACATAGCGTTTCGACAGCGCGGCAAAGGCGCTCGCCGCCGCGTTGGGGACCTCCGGCACGGCGGGCGCGGACTGAAGGGGGGCGCTCGCCGTGGCAAGGGCGGTGGTGGCCAGCATGGCCGCAAGGATCAGGCGCATGGAAACTCCGGTGAATGCGATGGCGGTATCCTAGGAGCTTTCCCGGCCCGGTGAAATCGCCTCGCGTCCGTTGCACGGAATTGGGCGGCTTGCAGGGGGCGGCGCGTGGGGATTAGGAGCGCGCATGGCCTTCTCGCTCGACCGTTTCGATCTCGACGCCTTCGTCGCCGCCACGCTTGCAGAGGATCTGGGCGGGGTGGGGGACATCACCTCCGCCGCGGTGATCCCGGCCGATGCCCGGTTCGACGGCGTGATGGACAGCCGCGACGCGATCACCGTCGCGGGGCTGGAGATCGCCGCCGCCTTCTTCCGCACGCTCGATCCCGGCGTGTCGATCGAACTGCTGGCGGCGGACGGAGACCGCGTGGCGGCGGGCACCGATCTGATGCGGCTGTCGGGCAGCGCGCGCGCGATGCTGACGGCGGAGCGATCCGCGCTCAACACCGTCCAGCATCTCTCGGGAATCGCGACGCTTACGCGCAGCTATGCCGATGCTATCGCAGGAACCGGCGCCATCCTGCTGGATACGCGCAAGACCATTCCCGGGCTGCGCGTGCTGGAGAAATACGCCACCCGCATGGGCGGCGCGACCAACCATCGCATGGGCCTGTGGGATGCGGCGATGATCAAGGACAATCACGTCGCCGTCGCCGGATCGGTGGGCGAGGCGGTGCGTCGTGCCGCCGCGGCGGGGATCGCCAGCATCATCGTGGAGGTGGATCGCATCGCGCAGATCGAGCCCGCGCTGGCGGCGGGCGCCACGCATCTGCTGCTCGACAACATGGCGCCGCCGATGCTGCGCGAGGCGGTGGCGCTGGTCGCCGGCCGCGTGCCGACCGAGGCATCGGGCGGGGTGCGGCTGGATACGATCCGCGCGATCGCGGAAACGGGCGTCACCTATGTCAGCGCCGGACGGCTGACCCAGTCGGCCCCCGCCGCCGACATCGGCCTCGACTTTGCGGCAGCCGCCCAATAGCGTCCCCGCGCCCCTTCGACCGGGAATGATGATGACGCGGCCGCAATCGATCGATCAGTTCGAAACAATCTTCTTCTTCCACCTGGCGACCACGGTGGCGATCCTGCTGCTTTCGATCGGGGAGCGCACCCCGCTGGCGATCGCGCTGCCGGGCGGGCTGGTGCTGGTGAACCTGCTGCTGTGGTATTGCATCACGCGCTACGCCAGCAACATCGCGCGCTGGATATACACCGTGCTGTTCGGCTTCGCGGCGGCCGGGGCGGGGATGGTGCTGGCAGAGGGCGGCGCGATCCTGGACTTCACCGCGCTCTCCACCACCGGGCTGACCGCGCTCAACGGGCTGGCGGTGTGGCTGCTGTTCCGCCCGGACGCAGCGGCATGGTTCGCGGGCGAGACGGCGTAGCGCCCCCGCCTGCGCGGCTTCGTTGAAACGGGACCCGGTCTTCGCCGGGGACCCCGGTTCCCCCTATTTGTGCTGCACCGTCGCCGTGGCGGGATGGTGCCGGTCCAGATGCTTGCGGATGATCTTCAGGTTGCGCGAGTTGGAGCGGAAGAAGAAGTCCGGGATGATGCCGATGCCGGGGATCAGGCCCAGCGCCCAGTCCACCGCGACATTGCCGACCATGCGCATCACCGCGGAGCCGCCCATCTTCAGGTTGCGCGCCTCCCAGACCATGTAGAGGCCCAGGATCGCGCCGATGAAGGTGCCGCCGACGGGAATGAAGTCCAGGAACACGTCCAGCCCGATCGGCCGGTTGATGCCGGGAATGACGAAGGTGCGTTCGAGCAACTGCTCCATCGCTTCCACCCGCCGCCGCACCGCGGCCGCATCGCGGCCCAGCATGTTCCCCATCGCGTTGCGCGGCATTCGCGTCGTCTTCGCCATCGGCCTCACTCGGTCTGGTTGCGCAGATGGTTCAACGGGTGCCAGCCCCGCGTGTTCCCCTGCCACCCGTTCGCCTTCTCCGTTACGATAGACCAACGAAGCGGCTGCGCGATAGGGATGTATGCGGAGTCCGCCAGGATTGCGAGGTCGGCCTCCGCGATCCGCCGTGCGCGTTCCTCCAGCGTCGGCGCGTCGCGCGCGGCCGTGATGCGATCGGCCAGCGGCGCGGGGCAGGCGCGGCAGGCGGTGACCAGAAACCAGCGGGCGCTGTCATAGGGCGCCACCGCGTCGATCAGCACCAGGTCCGCCGGATCGTCCGGGCCGGTGCGCACCGGGCGGACGCCGATCGCGATCATGCCGCGCGCCAGCTCGCGCCAGACGATGGTGCCGCCCGGGCCGGCGGGCACCGCGATCCGCGCGATCACCGGCTCGGCATGCGCGCGCTGCCAGGCGGCGACCCGCGTGCGCGCCTGTTCGCGCCGGGCGCCCAGCGGCAGCGGCAGCCAGGTGGGCGCGGCGGGCGCGGCGGCGGAATCGAGCCGTGCGGGCAACAGCGCCTCGGCGATCGCCCAATCGTCGCGGAAGAAGCGGGTGAGCGCGCCGCGATCGATCGCCATCGACAGCGCCTCGCGGTTGGCGGCATCGGCGAAGAAGCCGGTGCGGCTGGTCACCGCCAGCCCGAACAGCCCGATCGCGGGATCGATGCGCACCGTGGCCGGGTCCACCTTCGCCGCCACCACCACCGGCCAATCGGCGAAGGTGCCGCCGATCACCGCGTCGATCTGGCCCTGGTGCAGCCGTGCGATCGCCACCGCCGCGCGCTCGCCGCGCAGGCGGATGCGCGGGCCGGGCGGCGCTGCGTCCGCCTCGTCGATCTGCGCGGGATCGGGCACCAGCGTCAGCATCACCCCGCCGTCCGGATGCGGTTGCGAGCGGAAGGGGCCGCTGCCCCCGCGCCCCAGGATCGCCATTTCCGGCTGGGCGAACAGCTTCAGCAGGTCCGGGCGCGGGCGCCTCAGCCGCACCTCGATCACCTGCGGGGTCATCTCCACGATCTCGTCGATCACGGCCAGGAACGGGGCCAGCGCGTTGCGGCTGTTCGCCGCCGCGGCCCGGCGCAGCGTGCGCACCACCTGGTCCGCGGTGACCGGGCGGCCATCGGGCCATGCCGCCTCGCGCAGGCGGAAGATATAGCTGCGGCCGTTGTCGGTAACGATCCAGCGCTCGGCCAGGCCGGGCTCGATCTGCCCGGCGCCGTCGAACCGCACCAGCCCCTGCGCGATGGCGCCGAGCAGCACCCGGCCCGCCGGATCGAGCGGCCCCGCGCTGGGATCGGTGGTGCGCAGCTCGCCGCCGACCGCGCTGACCGCCAGCAGCGCCTCTTCGCCGCGCCCGCCGCCGCACGCCCCCAGCAACAGGGCGAGCGCAAGGGACAGGGCGGGACGGATCATCATCGCTTCCGGAACAGCAGGCGGCTGGGGTGTATGTTCATCACATTGTCCTGCCAACCCCCGACGCTGGTCGCGACCAGAGTTCGACTGACGTAGAAATAGAGGAGCAGGATCGGCGCCTGATCGGAAAGTCTGCGCTCGGCCGCGGCCAGCGCCGCCGCATCGCCCTCCAGCCCGCGCGCCAGCAGGCGATCATATTCGGCGTCGTGGAAGCCCGAATAGTTGATCGCGCCCGCATCGCCGGCGTGGACCGCCAGGAAATTCTCGGCGCTGGGCAGGTCGGCGATCCAGCCCGATCGCGCCAGATCGAAATCGCCGCGCCGAAGCGCCGCGAAATGGAGCTGCGCCTCGCTGTTCAGCATGTCCGCCTCGACGCCGTACTTCGCCCACATTGCCGCCAGCGCCACCGCCACGCGGCGGTGATCGCCGCTGTTGTTGAAGCGGATGGTGAAGCGCAGCGGGCGATCCGGCCCATAGCCGGCCTCGGCGAGCAGGCGGCGCACCATCGCGGGATCATGGCCCAGCGGATCGGGGTTGGTCCCGCCCAGCGCGGGCGGCAGCAGCCCGGTGGCCGGCGCCTCCCCGGTGGCGAGCAGGCGGCGGGCCAGCCATTCGCGATCCACCGCCATGGAGAGTGCGCGGCGCACGCGCACATCGTCGAACGGCGGGCGGCGGGTGTTGAACGCGAAATAATAGGTGCCGGCATAGGGCGCGACATGCACCGCGCCCGGCAGCGCCTGCTGCGCCCAGGCGAGCCGCGTCTGCGGGATATCCGCCACCGTGTCCGCCTCCCCGGCGCGGAAGCGGCGCAGCCCGGCCAGCTTGTCTTCCGAAGGTTGCCAGCGGATCAGCGGCGTGGGTGCCGCGCCGCCATGCCAGCGCGGGTTGCGCTCCAGCTCCAGCCGGTCGCCCAGCCGCCACGTCCGCAGGCGATAGGCGCCGGAGGTGACCAGCGGCCGCTCCGCCGTCCAGCCGTCGCCCGCCGCGGTGATGCGGTGGAGCGGCAGCGCCGCCATCGCGGGATGCGCCAGCAGGTGCGCCAGCGCGGGCATCGGCCGCCGCAACCGCACCACCACGGTGCGCGCGTCGGGCGCCTCCACCGCCGCAATCGCCGCGAACAGCTTGGCGGTGGGCGAAGCGGTGGCGGGATCGTTCAGCCGGGCGAAGCCGCGCGCGAAGGCGGTGGCGTCGATCGGCTCCCCGTCGGAGAATCGCAATCCCGCGCGCAGCCGCAGCGTACAGACGAGCGCGCGGCAATCGGGCGCCGCCTCCGCCAGCCCGGGCTCGGCGCCGCCGTCGCCGGAATAGCGCATCAGCCCCTCGAACTGGTCCGCGGCGACGCGCAGCGAGGACACGTCGGACACCTTCTGCGGATCGAGCCCCTTCACCTCGTCGTCGGAGAGGCGGACGATCGTGTCGGCGCGCGCGGTGGGCGGCTGGGCCGGATCGGCGGCGCACCCGGCCAGCGCCAGCATCGCGGCAAGCGCGGCGTGGCGGAAGGGCAGGGGGATCGGGCGGCGGGCGGGCATGGTCCTACTGTGCCGCAATTCGGCCGCCGGGCAAGCGCCGCAGCGTGCCGATGGCGCGGGCAGGCGCGGGAATGCGCGATTCGGGATATTATGATTCACCCTTGGATTATTTGCGCGATCAGGCACCTTGTCTTGCGGATGCCGGGGGGTGTGCTGCGATGCCTGAACCGATATTTCGCGCGTTCGTCAGCTATTGTCATGCCGACCGGCCGTTCGCGGCGCGGCTGCAACGGCGGCTGGAGACCTATCGCCTGCCGCGCCGGCTGGCGGAGCGGGTGATGCCGCTGCCGGGCCAGCCGCGCGGGCGGATCGGCCCGGTGTTCCGCGACCGCGAAGACCTGTCCGCCGCGCAGGACCTGACCGCCGCGGTGCGCGCGGCGATCGCGGCGTCCTCCGCGCTGGTGGTGGTGGCATCGCCCGATGCGGTGCGATCGCACTGGGTCGCGCTGGAGATCGCGCTGTTCCGCGCGCTGCATCCGGATGCGCCGGTGCTGGTGGCGCTGGCGCGCGGCGAACCGGCCGAAGCGCTGCCGCCCGCGCTGGCCGAAAACGGGGTCGAGCCGCTCGCCGCCGATTTCCGGCGCGAGGGCGACGGCGGCCGCCTGGCCTTTCTGAAGATCGTGGCGGCGCTGGCGGGGCTGCCGCTCGACGCCCTCGTCCAGCGCGACGCCCAGCGCCAGGTCCGCCGCGTGACGGCGGTCACGCTCGGTGCCGGGGCGGTGATGCTAGCGATGGCGGTGTTGCTGGTGGTGGCCGTGCGCGCCCGCGGCGAAGCCGAACGCCAGCGCGCCGGGGCGGAGGGACTTGTGGGATATATGCTCACCGACCTGAGGGCAAAGCTCCGCGGAGTGGGGCGGCTCGATGTGCTCGAGGGCGCGAACCGCGAGGCGCTGGCATATTACAACGCGCGGGATCCCGCGTCGCTTTCCGATGGTGCGCGGGCGATGCGCGCGCGGATACTCCTGGCGATCGGCGAAGATGTGGTCGCGGTGGCCACCGATGGCGATACGGACAAGGAACTGCTGGATCGCGCCATCGGCCCGATCAGCGAAGCCTTCCGGATGACGGAGGCGCTGCTGGCCGAGGCCCCGGCTGATCCCGGGCGCGTGTTCGATCATGCCCAGAGCCGTTATTGGATGGCGTATCTCGCCGAACTGCGCGGCCATGGCGACACCGCGCTGGCGGGGTTCCGCGCCTATATGGCCGATGCGCAACTGCTGAACCGTCTGGCGCCGGGGAAGCCGGACTACCTTGCTGAGCTTGGCTATGCGCACAGCAACCTGGGCCGGCTTGCGCTGCTCGGTGCCCGTCAGCCGCAGAAGGCGCGCGCGGATTTCATGATCGCCCTGCGCTATCTTGAGCAGGCGAGCCGGCTGGAGCCGAAGCGCGACCTTTGGCTCGACGAAATCGCCGACAAGCATGCCTGGATCGCGGATAGCTGGTTCGCCGAAAAGCGGTTCGCCGAGGCGAGGGCCGAACGGCAGATCGATCGCGCGCTGAAGCTGGCGCAATATCAGCGGCACCGCGGCGACCTGTCCCGGCGCTACAAGCTTGTCGTCGCCGGGCGCGCGCTAGCGCGGATCGACATTTCGGAAGGGAAGCTCCTTGATGCCGAGCGCGGGCTGGAGGAGGTGCGCGATGCTCTGGCGACGCTCCGCAGCTTCGATCCCGCCAATGTCGTCTGGCAGGAGCAGGCGGTTCGCGTCGAGACCGATTTCGCCGCTCTGTACCAAAAAATGGGGCGCACCGCCCAGGCCCGCGCGGCGCTGGAAGCGGCGCGGAAGCTGTTGCTCGGCGCACCCGATGCCGGGCGCCGCAAGTCGATCCGCGAACCCATGGAAAAGCGCCTGGAGAAGCTGGCCGGCGAGTTGAATGTGCGTTGGAATCCCTAAGCACGGAGAAAATCAGATGACCCAGATCCGGTTATTCACGCCAAATGATCCTGCGGGCTTTGTTCCGCAATCGCTCCATGGCGACTCGATCGAGGTTCAGTCCGGCCGCATTGTGCCCGGCGATCTCTACCTGATCTATTTCTCTGCCCGAATGACGGGCACGAATCTGACCTGGGTGGTCAAGCACGTCTCCGGCCCCCTCGCCGGATCGATCGAGGACACCGAGCTCGCGTTCTTCACCCGTGCGAAGAACGGGCCGGCATATGATCCGACACTGTCCGCCAACGGCTTTGACCGGACCATCGTGTGGAAGAAGGCGACCTATCTCACGCTTGTCGTGGATCTGGACGGTTATGACTTTCACTGGGACCGCGTCCGCGGAATCGAGCCGGTCACCTTCCTGAAGTACAAGGGCACCGATCCGGCGCGCTTCGATCCGAACTACGCATTCTATGATGCGCGCAGCGTGGTGATCGCGGGGTGCAAGGGCGTCCGGATGATCAACCATTTCACGAAGAAGGGCGGCACGCCGATCGGCGAGGATGACACGCAGCGATATTGCATGGTGTTCAACATGAGTGTCCTGATGGCGCCCCCCAGCATTCCCCAGCCGCTGGGATGGGACCCGGACAGCGAGAACCAGGGGCCTGACGGCGACGGGGATTCGCTGCTCCTGTCCGCGTGATCGCTATCGGCGCGCGATATGGGGAATAGGTTGCGTGAAGACGGAGCACGGCCTTCCGGCTATTCTTAGGAATGGCCGGAGCCTTGCCGGGCGTTAGAGAGAGTCAGTGGCTTGAGTTTTTCGCTTGCAGAGGTCCACGCCCTGGCGCGAGCCGGCGCGAAGGAGGCCGCCCGCGCGGCCTTTTCGGCGGCGGGGCTGGATGGCGTGGCGGATGATCCGGCGGTGCTCACGCTCAAGGGGCGGCTGCTGAAGGATGCGGCCGACGGGGCCTCCGGCGCGGCGCGCGCGGCGTTGCTGGGGCGGGCAGCGGACGCCTATGCCGCCGCCGCGCGGCTGTCGCCCGCCGCCACCTATCCGCTGATCAACGCCGCCACGCTCGCCCTGCTTTCGGGCGCCGGACGCCGTGCGGAGCAGCTCGCGCGCGAGACGCTGGCGCTGCTTGACGGCGGCGCGCACGAGCCGGACACCCCCTATTGGCTGGGCGCGACCCGGAGCGAGGCGCTGCTGCTGACCGGCCGTGAGACCGAGGCGCGCGCCGCGTTGCGCGACGCGATCGCCGGCTCGCCGGAGGCATGGGAGGACCATGCGGTCACGCTGCGGCAGTTCCGCCGCATCCTGGACGAGCAGGGCCGCCCCGCGCAGTGGCTGGAGGGGTTCCGCCCGCCGCCCGCCGTGCATTTCGCCGGGCCGATCGGCGTCTCGCCGGACGATCGCGCGCTGATCGCAGCGCTCGATTCCGCGGCGGCTACGATCGGCGGCGGAACGGCGTGCGGCGCGCTGGCGGCGGGTTTCGACATCCTGGCGGCAGAGGCGCTGCTGCGCGCGGGCGCGCGGCTCCAGATCGTGCTGCCCGGGCCTGTCGATGCCTTCGCTGCCGCGTCGGTGCTTCCTGCGGGCGCGGCCTGGCTGCCGCGGTTCGAGGCGCTGCTGGCTGCCGCCCTGTCGGTGGAGACACTCGATCTGCCCGGCCCGATCAGCGCCGCCGCGGCGGTGCTGGCCGAGGAGATGGCGCTGGGCGAGGCGGTGCGCCGCGCGCGCGAACGCGGCAGCGGCGCGGTGGCGTTGCGCGCGGCGGGCGCGGCATCGGCGACGCCGATGGGCGAGCGGCCGGGTCTGCGCTGCGTGACGGTGGCCTGCGGGGCGAACCCGGCAGGGGGCGGCGAGCGGCTGGCCCCGCCCGCGCGGCCCATGGCGCTGCTCGGCTGCCATCATGGTGCGGCGGAGCGGCTGGCCGCCGTGGCGGGGGAGGCGCCGGTCCGGATCACCCCGGCGGGCGCCTATGTGGCGCTGGCGGACCTGGCCGGCGCGGCAGCGGCGGCGCTGGCGCTGTTTGATGCCGATTCCGGTGCGCATCCGGTGCTCGACTATGCCGTCGCCGATGCGGCGGGGCTGGCGGATACGGCCGCGCTCGACGTGCTTCAGGCGATTCCGGCGCAGCCCTATCCGGTCGCCACCCGGGCGGCGTCACTGGGGCTGGAGGCGCGCGGAGCCCCCTTCGTCACCGCGCCCGCAGGGGCAGGCGCGGCGCTGGCGGGATCGGTCGATTTCCTCAGCCTGTGGCGCGCGGCGGGCGCTACACCACCAGATCGGCGAGCAGACGGGGCGAATTGATCCGGAGCGACCGGGCGGTGCGGGTGATGATGCCGCGCCGTTCCAGCTCGGCAATGGCGCGCGACGCGGTCTCGCGCGTGGTCTGGGCGGTCATCGCAAGCTCGGCCACCACCGGGGGCGGGGCGATCTCCAGCCCGTCGCCCGCGCGCTGGAGCAGCTCGGCATGGATGCGGCCGCGCGACGAGAGCGTCGATCGCGCATCCAGCCGCGCGATGGTGTTTTCAAGCTGGCGCGCGAACGACAGCGCCAGCGCGCCGCCCAGCAGCGGGTGGCCGGCCGCCAGCCGCGGCAGCTCGCCCGAGGGGAAGGCCAGCAGCCGCGCAGGCTCGATCGCGACGATATCCGCCAGATAGACCGTCGGGCGGGCATAGCTGCCCAGCCAGTCGCCGGGGCCGCACAGCGCCAGCCGGCTGGTACGCCCGCTCGACGCGGCCGATTCGATCTTCAATTCGCCCTCGATCACCAGCCACATGGTGCCGAGCAGGTCGCCCTGCCGCGCGATGCAGTCGCGCCGCGCCGCCGCCTGGACCCGGCCGCAGGCGAGCAGCGCCTCCGCCACCCCCGGCTCGCAGCCGAGGATCAGCTCCAGCGTCTCGCGCAGTGCGGCCTGCGGTTCCAATCGGGTTGCGCCTCTCCGTCGTGACGGTGGCGCAACTATAGGTTGCGTTGCGCGGCCGCGTCGAATGGAGATCGGACGGTTGCGAAAGAAAAACCGCAGTAGCGGATCGATGGTGCGGGCGGAGGGGCTCGAACCCTCACAGGCCGTTCGGCCTTACGGATTTTCGTACCAGCTACGGCTTTCGCCGCCGTCCCCGCGAATTCGGGGCGTTTGTGGTCTGGACTATCCCTTCGCCATGCCCCGCACGGGGTTTAGGCGCTGCCCGTCTAGTCTCTACACCTTCCCGGCGGGCGGCTGCCCGCGGGCTTGGCTCGGGATCGCCATTTCACAGGGTTCCCCGAATTTGAGCAGTTCTGCATCCCGGGTTTCCCGCGGGAGCACCCAAATGTTCAAGTCCGTTGCGTCTACCAATTTCGCCACGCCCGCACAGGCGCGCGCCACGACTAGCCGAGTTTTCGCGCGGATTTAAGCCGGATACTTCGCGCCGCGGCGCACGAGACGCCCTCAGACGTTCAGCCGCTGGCGCATTTCCTTGCCCGGCTTGAAATAGGGTACCCGCTTGGCGGGCACGTCCACGGTGTCGCCGGTGCGCGGGTTGCGGCCGGTCCTGGCGTCGCGGCCGCGGGTGGAGAAGGCGCCGAAGCCGCGAAGCTCGACCCGGCCGTCGGCGCTGAGCCGCGCCGCGATCTCGTCGAAGAAGACCGATACGATCTTCTCGACCTCACGGACGGACAGTCCGGGATTTTCCTGCGCAAGCAACTGGACGAGTTCCGAGCGGATCATCCCGCGTGCCTCCCGTTTTGCCGCCGGCGTGTTCCCGTTGCCGGGCGGCGGTGCGACCCCATGGCGGGGACCGTAGCGCCGATTCTCAATATTCATCAAGGCGAAGATTCGCCCGATCGTAGAATCTTGCAGCGATTCCGGGCCGGTGCGCGGGGACGGAAAGCCGCCCCCGCGCGCCACTGCCTCAGTTCTTCTCGCTGTTGCGGGCCTTCAGCGCCTCGCCCAGGATGTCGCCCAGCGACGCACCCGAATCCGACGAGCCATACTGCGCCACGGCCTGCTTCTCCTCGGCGATCTGCAGCGCCTTGACGGAGAAGGTCGGCTTCTTCGAACGATCGAAGCCGGTGACCATCGCGTCGAACTTCTGGCCCACCTGGAAACGCTCCGGACGCTGCTCGTCGCGGTCGCGGCCCAGGTCGGTGCGCTTGATGAAGCCGGTCGCGCCGTCCTCGCCCACCTGCACCTCAAGGCCGGCGTCGCGGACCTCAAGCACGGTGACGGTGACGGTGGCGTTCTTGTTCAGCTTGTCGCCGGCCGTGCCCGCGACAGAGACGCCGCCGCGCTCGAGCTGCTTCATGCCCAGGCTGATACGCTCCTTGTCCGGCTCCACCGCCAGCACGATCGCCTTCACGGTCTCGCCCTTGCGGTGCAGGTTCAGCGCGTCCTCGCCGGAGATGCCCCAGGCGATGTCCGACATATGGACCATGCCGTCCACGTCGCCGTCCAGGCCGATGAACAGGCCGAACTCGGTGGCGTTCTTGACCTCGCCCTCGACGGTCGAGCCCACCGGGTGATCCTCGGCGAACTTCTCCCACGGGTTGGCGATCGCCTGCTTGAGGCCCAGCGAGATGCGGCGCTTGTCCTCGTCGACCTCGAGCACCACCACTTCCACCTCCTGCGAGGTGCTGACGATCTTGCCCGGGTGGACGTTCTTCTTGGTCCAGCTCATCTCGGAGACGTGGACCAGGCCCTCGATGCCCGGCTCCAGCTCGACGAACGCACCATATTCGGTGATGTTGGTCACGCGGCCCGACAGCTTGGCACCCAGCGGATACTTGCTGCCCGCGCCTTCCCACGGATCGCTCTCAAGCTGCTTCATGCCCAGGCTGATGCGCTGGGTCTCGCGGTTGATGCGGATGATCTGCACCTTCACCGTGTCGCCGATGTTCAGCATCTCCGACGGGTGGTTGACGCGCTTGTAGCTCAGGTCGGTGACGTGCAGCAGGCCGTCGATGCCGCCCAGGTCCACGAAGGCGCCATAGTCGGTGATGTTCTTGACGACGCCGTCGATCACCTGGCCCTCGTGCAGCGACTGGATCAGGCCCGAACGCTGCTCGGCGCGGGTTTCCTCCAGCACGGCGCGGCGCGAAACGACGATGTTGCCGCGCTTGCGGTCCATCTTCAGGATCTGGAACGGCTGCGGGATATCCATCAGCGGGGTGACGTCACGCACCGGGCGGATATCGACCTGCGAGCCCGGCAGGAAGGCCACGGCGCCGTTCAGATCGACGGTGAAGCCGCCCTTCACGCGGCCGAAGATCACGCCCTCGACGCGGTTGCCCTGGCTGAATTCCAGCTCCAGCTTGTCCCATGCGGCCTCGCGGCGGGCGCGGTCGCGGCTCAGCATCGCTTCGCCATTCGCGTTCTCGACGCGGTCGACATAGACCTCGACCTCGTCGCCGACCTTCAGGTCGGGCTTCTGGCCGGCCATCGCGAACTCGCGCAGCGGCACGCGGCCTTCGCTCTTCAGCCCGACGTCGATGACGGCCAGGTCGTTCTCGATCGCGGTGACGGTGCCGATGACCACGCGGCCTTCAAAGCTGTCCGCAGCGCCAAGGGTCTGTTCGAGGAGCGCGGCAAAATCATCGCGCGAGGGGTTCGCCGTAGAGGCCATAGAATTGCGTTTCCTGTCTTCGTTCGTTTCCGGCCAGCCGGTTGGTTCCGGTGGTCTTTAAGGCCGAATACGCCGCGGGGGCCCCATGCCGTCCGCGGCATCCGGCACGCGGGAAACTTGCGGAGGAAACAGGTCGCCGAAAAAGCGAAAAGGGCGCAGGAGGGCCTTGGCCTCCGCGCCTTCCTCCGCGAGCACCGCCCGCCGGACGGCGCGGCCTATACGCGCGAGCGGGCGCGGAGGCAAGTGGAGGGCGCCGCCGCTCGCTTGTGGCGCCGCGCCGGCGCCGGTAGGGAACGGGCAGGGAGAGGCGCACATGCGGAACTGGATCAAGCTGCTGGCGGCCGTGGCGGCCGCGCTGATACTGACGGTGTTCGCCACCACGACGCCTGCCCCGATTCCCGCGGATGCCCCTGCGGCCGGTTTCTCGGCTGCCCGCGCGATGGCCGATGTTCGTGCGATCGCGGGCGCGCCGCGCCCGACCGGCAGCGCGCAGAACGCCCGCGTGCGCGCCTATCTGGCGGACCGGCTCCGCGCGCTCGGCATGACCGTGGTCGAACGGGAGGGGCCGCTGGGCAGCTACGCCACGAAGCGGCTGGCGCGGTGGAGCGGCCGCGATGCCTCCGGGGTGCGTGCGGTCAACGTGATCGGCGTGCTGGAGGGGCGCGATCCCGCGAAGCCCGCGCTGCTGCTGATGGCGCACCATGATTCGGTCTGGGGATCGCCCGGCGCGGCCGACGATGCCGCGGGCGTCGCCGCGATACTGGAGACGGCACGCGCGATCGTCGCGGACGGGCGGCGGCCCGATCGCACGCTGATGATCCTGTTCACCGATGCCGAGGAACTGGGGCTGGACGGCGCCAGCGCCTTTTTCGCGCAGGATCCGTTGCGCGGCCGCGCCGGCGTGATCGTGAACCTGGAGGCGCGGGGCAGCGGGGGGCGGGCGTCGATGTTCGAAACCGGCCGGTCCAGCGGCGCGATGATGGATCTGTTCGCGCGATCGGTGCGGCTGCCGGTCGCGACCTCGCTCAGCGTGTTCGTCTACAACAATCTGCCCAATTCGACCGATTACACCCCGGCGAAGAATCGGGGCATCCCCGGGTTCAACTTCGCCTTCATCGGCCGCCCCGGCCTCTACCATTCGCCGCTGGCCACGCCCGATGCGCTGGATCAGGGATCGTTGCAGGACATGGGCCGCCAGACGCTGGACCTCAGCCGCGCGCTGCTGGCGGCGCCGGAACTGCCGGGCAAGGCGCCGGACCGGGTGTTCTACGACCTGTTCGGGATGCTGCTGCTGATCTATCCGGCCTGGGCCGGGTGGCTGATCCTGGCTGCCGCCGTTGGTGCCTATGCCTGGGCCGGGTGGCGCGTTACCGGCCTGCGCGCGCTGGGCCGCGGAGCGGGGGCGGCGCTGGCACTGTTCCTGGGAGCGGCGGTGCTGCTGTTCCTCGGCAACCTGCTTTCGGGGGCGGACGGGCCGGTCAACTATTACGACCGGCTTGCGGCCAACGCGCGGCTGGAGGTGCAGGCGCTGCTGCTCTGCCTGGGCGCGGCGGCGATCGTCGCCGGGCTGTTGTTCACGCGCCGCGATACCGTGCCGCTCGCGCCTGCCTTCGCCCTGCCGCTGCTGCTGCTCGCGGCGGCGGGGCAGGCGGCGGCGCCCACCGCGGCCTTCCCGCTTCAGATCGCGCTGCTGCTCGGCGGGACCGGAGCGGCGGCGCTGCGCTGGCGCGATGGTGGAGCGGGGGGCTGGACGGCGGCCGCGCTGGCGGCGCTGGGCCTGGGCTATATGCTGGTGCTGGGCCACGCGCTGTTCCAGGCGATGGGATCGGACATGCCGTACCTGATGGCGCTCCCGCTGGTGCTGGGGGTGGTGCCGCTGATCCCCTTGCTGGGCCGTATCGAACGGCGGCAGGCGCTGCTGGCCGGATCGGCGGCGATCGCAGCCGGGCTGGCGATCGCGCTATGGGTCCGCCTGGACGCGCTGGCGGAGAGCGTCGCGGTCTACAGCGGGATGCACTGAGCAGTCCCGGCGAAGAAAAAACACTGTTTTCGCAACGGATTGTGCCGGCTCCTCTTGCGCCGGAGCCGGTCAGTCCCCACATCCTCGCGGCTACAGTCGCAATTAGACGGTCTTTTGGCGCTTTGCGGCCCCTCTTTTCCTTCTCCTAGCCTCAGCAGCACGAGGCCCGCGCACGCGGCGCGCGCCGATGATAGAAGGAAAAGAGCAATGACCATCTCCGGAACCGTCAAGTTTTTCAACGCCGACAAGGGCTATGGCTTCATCGCGCCCGACAATGGCGGCGCGGATGCGTTCGTCCATATCTCCGCGGTCGAGCGTTCGGGCATGGCCACGCTGAACCAGAACCAGCGCGTCAGCTACGAGCTCGAGCAGGACAAGCGCGGCAAGATGGCGGCGGTGAATCTCCAGCACGCCGAGTAAGGGCCGGGGGCATTGCCCCCGCGTTCCCTTTCCCTCGCGTATCGGAGATTGCTGCCATGGCCGACGTTCCAAGCTTCTACCATGCCCGGGCCGCGGAGGAGCGTCAGCGCGCCTCCGAGGCGACTTTGGAGAATGTCCGCGAACGCTGCCTGCGCTCCGAGGCGGCCTGGCTGGCGATGGCGGTGCGTGCCGAACGTACCGCCACCGCCCGCAAGGAACGCGAACGCGCGCCCGCTGGCGTGGAACAGCCGGTCCTGGCCGTGGCCGGGTGATGGAGCCCCGCCTCATCGCCGGCTATGCGCTGGTCGGACTGACCGTGTTCTGCGTCGCGGCCGTGCTGTTCACCCTGTGGATGCGCGCGCGTATCGAGCGCAAAATCCAGCTTGGGCACGGCAAGCCGCGCCGCTCAGACCGCTGGCCCTGGCCGCGCTGATCCGCGCGGCCCGGGAAGCGGGTCAGCCGCACAGCTCCTGCGCGATGCGCCGGTAGAGCGCGCAGACGTCGTCCAGATCCTCGCCGCTCGCTTCGATCCGCTCGCCGATGCCGAAGCGGCGCAGCGGTGCCTGGGTGCCCGGCAGCTCGGGCCAGCCGGCGGTCAGGAAGCCGCAATCCAGGCTGTCGCCGCGCGTTACGCGGCCCTCGCAATGGAACAGGCATTCGCGTGAGCGGCCCAGCGCGCGCAGCCGCTCGGCGTCGGGATGCGGCCTGCCCAACCATTGCCGGTAGGCGCCCAGCTTGTTCGAGGTATTCCGTTGGCCCGGGCGCGCGGCCAGCCCGCGCGCCAGTGCGGCCTCGTCGATCAGCAGATTCAGAAAGCGATCGAGTTCACGCAGGCCGTTGCCGATCACCTTGGCACGATAGCGGCCCGTGATCGGCGCGGCTCCCTCCGCGCCCGGCCAGGGCCGCAGTCCCGCGCCCAGAAAGGATGCGCCGCGCAGCAGCGTCGCGCTGGCGCGCGCAAGCGGCGGATATATTCCCGGAAGCAGGGGTGGGCTGCCGCCGCCGCTGGTGGCGGCGGGGCTGCTCTCGCGCATCAGTCGGGCAGCCGCGCCGGGCATCAGCCCTCGCGCAGCGCCTGGATCGCGCGCTCGACGGCTTCGCAGCCCGCGGCGCTGGCCACCGCCAGGTCGAGCGGACGTCCGCCGAGCCCGTCGTTATGACTGTTGAGGAAGGCGATCGCGGCGTCCGCGCCAAGCTGGTTCCAGGCGAGCAGCGCGATGCGGCTCTGCCGCTCCGCGCCATCGGGTGAGATGCGCACCGCCCTGAATTTGTTGCGGAACTGCTGCCGCTTCGGGCGCGCGGCGTCATCGGACGGCGGCGCGGGAGGCTGGTTTCCGGTCATCGCCGCTTGTTCCTCCGGGCACCAAAGCCCGCGTTGGCCACGCGCTCGCGATAGACGAGGCGGCCCTTTTCCATGTCATAGGGCGACATTTCGATCTGGACGCGATCCCCGACCAGCGTCCGGATGCGGTATTTGCGCATCTTGCCGGCGGTATAGACGATGATCCGGTGCCCGTTTTCCAGCGATACGCGGAAACGGCCATCGGGGAGTATCTCTTCGATCAGTCCATCGAGCGTGAGTATGCCTTCCTTTGCCAAGGCCTCAGGCCAGCCCGGCCAGCATAGCGGGGGCGCCGAGTTGCTGCTGAAGGTCGCGGATCCGGGCCGCATAGCATTCGGCCAACCCGCGATGGGCAAGGCGTGCCTCGCCGCAGTCCGCCGCATCGGCCATCATCAGCGCTCGCTGATGGCGGGATAAAAGGTAATTCAGGTCCAAGAGCCTGCTCCTGCTGATGTAAGCGGGAGCACGCCGGTCTCTCAGCCGCTGGCGCCTACGGGGCCGTTCTGCCAGCGATGCCAAGCATATAGGCACGATAGCGCCCCGGCGTAACCCCCGGCCCGGGAAAAACCCCTCCCGCGGCCCGAAGCTTGACGCGCGAAAATCGATTCGATATTTCCAGATATATGGAAATGAATGAGCCCGTAACCGGCGCCGCACATGCGGTGGAAGCCCTGGGAGCGCTGGCGCAGGAACACCGGCTGGCGGTGTTCCGGCTGCTGGTGCAGGCGGGGGCGCCGGGCATGGCGGCGGGCGCGATCGCGGGCGCGGTGGGGCTTCCAGGCTCCTCGCTCTCGTTCCACCTGGCGCATCTGACGCGCGCCGGGCTGGTCACGCAGGAACGGCGGGGCCGCTCGCTGATCTATCGCGCGGACTTTGCGGCGATGAACGCGCTGCTCGGCTATCTTATGGAAAACTGCTGCGGCGGGGCGGCGTGCGCGCCGGCCGCCGCGCCAGAGGCAACAGAGAGGAAATCGGCATGATGCGGATGCACGTCCATGTCGGCGTGAGCGATCTCGATCGCTCGGTCGGCTTCTACACCGTCTTCTTCGGCGCTCCGCCCAGCGTGCTGAAGCCCGACTATGCCAAGTGGATGCTGGAGGAGCCGCGGATGAACTTCGCCATCTCCAGCGGGCGCGAGGAGGCGGGCATCCGCCACCTGGGCATCCAGGCGGAAACCGGCGACGAACTGGTCGAGGTCTATGGCCGCCTTCAGGCCGCCGACCGTCCCGTGCTGGACGAAGGCGCGACCACCTGCTGCTACGCCAAATCGGAGAAGAGCTGGATCGCCGATCCCGACGGCGTGGTTTGGGAGGCGTTCCACACCACCGGGGAATCGACCGTCTATGGCGGAAACCCGGCGCTGGAGCAGCTTGCCGACGCTGCCGCCGCGCGGCCCGCGCAGGGCGGATGCTGCGTGCCCGCGGGGCTCAAGTGAGCGTGGATCGCGTGCGCAACGTGCTGGTGCTGTGTACCGGCAATTCCGCGCGATCCATCCTGGGCGAGGCGCTGATCAACCGCGACGGCGCGGGCCGCTTCCGCGCCTTCTCCGCCGGCAGCTTCCCCAAGGGGCAGGTGCATCCGATGGCGCTGACGGTGCTGCGCGAGGCTGGCGTGGCGGTGGACGGCTATCGCTCCAAGAGCTGGGACGAGTTCGCCGCCCCCGGCGCGCCGCCGATCGATATCGTGGTGACGGTGTGCGACAATGCCGCAGGCGAGACCTGCCCGATCTGGCCGGGCGCCCCCGTGCGTGCGCACTGGGGCATCGACGATCCGGCGGCGGTGGAAGGGCCGGGGCAGCACGCCGCCTTCGTCCGCGCCTATGAACAGCTCGCCCGCCGCGTCGCGATGCTGCTCGCGCTCGACGAGGAGGCGTTGGCCGGGCCGGGGCTTGCCGCGCGGCTCAACGCCATCGGTCAAACGGCGGACGCGCCCGCGCATGCCGGCTGAACCGCTGGCGCGCAGGCTGGCGGCGGAGGGGCTGGGCAGCTTCTTCCTGTTCGCCACGGTGATCGGATCGGGGGTGATGGCGGAGCGGCTGGCGGGCGGCAACATCGCCGTCGCGCTGACCGGCAACACGCTGGCCACCGCCGCGATGCTGTTCGTGCTGATCACGATGCTGGGGCCGGTTTCCGGCGCGCATATGAACCCGGCGGTCAGCCTGGTCGCGGCGATCCGGCGCGAGCTGGGCTGGGGCGATGCGGGCGCCTATGCGCTGGCGCAGGCGGGCGGCGGCATCCTGGGCGTGTGGACGGCGCATGTGATGTTCGCGATGCCGGTGCTGGAATTCTCGGCCAAGGCGCGCACTGGGATCGGCCAGTGGACCGGCGAGTTCGTCGCCACCTTCGGGCTGGTGCTGACGATCCTGGGCACGGTGCGCCACCGGCCGCAATGGGTCGCGCCGTCGGTCGCGATGTATATCGCCGCGGCCTATTGGTTCACCTCATCCACCAGCTTCGCCAACCCGGCGATCACGCTGGCGCGCAGCCTGTCGGACAGTTTCGCGGGGATCGCGCCGGGGGACGTTCCCGGCTTCGTCGCGGCACAGCTCACGGGCGCCCTGGCGGCGGCCGCGGCGGGGCGGCTGCTGTTCGAGGAGAGGTGACCCCGATCCTCCCCCGTGCGGGGGAGGGCAGGGCAGCCGCGCTCAGGCGGCGGCCTTCACCTTTGCCTCGGCCGCCTTGCGGCGCCACACCACGGGGCGGAACACCAGCGATACGACATAGGGCTCGTCCACGCCTTCGGGCGGGGGGATCAGCAGCATGCCGGCGGGATCGGCGCGGTACAGGCCCGGCGCGGCGGCCTCCATCGCATCGGTGATCGCGCGGGCGGCGCGGGTGGCGTCGTGTTCCTTGCCCGGAACCATGCCCGATACCGGGGTGTAGCTGAGCTCCTCCACCTGCACCCATTCGGCGATCTGGCCGATCTGGATCGCCACCGTCGGCCGCTGGCGGCCCACGGGAATGCGCATCCGGTAATAGCCCTCGGCGGTGGGGAAGGCGTCGAAGCGCACCGCCGCCTGGTCGCGTGGGGTGACCAGCATCGCGGGCACGGGCACGCCGCCCACCTCGAAATCGCTGCTGCGCAGGTCGAGCTTGAAGCGCGACGCGGCGAAATTGGCCAGGCTGACGGGCAGGCCCTGCGCCTGAAGCTCGGCCGACATGAACTGCGGGATATGATCGTTGTAGAAGGTCAGGCCGCGGCGGCGCAGCCCCTGCGATCCGCGGTCGGGGTCGATCAGCATCTCGGTGGCGGAGGTGCCCATGTTGTAGTCGTAGACGAAGCTCTCGAAGACCCTCACCTCGCTGGCGTTGGGCAGGAAGAACAGCCGGGCCAGCGCGGCGGCGGCGGCGCGGCAGCGGCCGTCCAGATCGTCCGAATCCGGCGCGCGCACGCGGCCCAGCCCGGATTCGAGCGCATAGTCTAGGCACGCCTGCTGCACGGTGCCGCGCGCCGCGTTATGCGCCGCCTTGGCGTCCACCTGCTCGCGGACCGGCTCGCCCTCCGCGGTGAAGTCGATCGTCGATCCCTGTTCGACGTTGCAGAGCTGCTCGACCACCACGATCGACCGCGAAAGCGCGTGGAGCGTGCGATAATCATAGTTGCGGACGTCGATCATCCCCTTCTTGTCGAGCCCGGAGGCCTTCTTCTCGCGCAGGAAGATGTAGCGGCCGTGGAGCGTGACGTTCATCGCCTCGCGCAGCACGGGCGTCAGGAAGTTCTGGACGGTGCCGTTGTAGCCGATATCGACCAGGCACACCGCATCGCCCGGGTACACGCCGGCGCGGGCCAGGTGCGCGATGAACTTCTTGAGGAACCCGGCACGGCGCGTGAAGATCTTGCGCTGCATGTCGGGCGTGTGGAGGAACTTCACGAACGCCTTGCGCTGCGCCTCGGCATCGCCCTTCAGGAACTTGGCATATTCGTTCTCGAAAAGCATGAGCTGGCGGCCGATCGAGCGGATCGGAATACGCTCGATCCATTCCTCCAGATATTTGTCGAGCGCTTCCTCGTCCGAGATGCTGGCGCGCAGCGCGACGAAACGGCTGATTTCCACCGTGGCGGCGCCGGCTTCCGGGAACAGCGCGTCGAACACGCGATAGGGCAGGTAGCCGTCGCGCATCACGAACAGCGGGCGCACCGGGCGGCCCGCCGCCTGGGACAGCGCATCCAGCTCCGCCTTCAGCCAGTATGAGAAGCTGTGGAGCGCCGGCCCCATCACGTCATGGCCCAGCGCATAGGCGGGGTCGCTGCTGGCGCGTAGCGCGACGCGGGTGCGATGCGCCTGGTGTACGGGGCGCGAGATGCCCGCCTGGGGGTCCAGTATCAGCGCGGTCGCCGCCTCCATGCGCAGCCGCGCGGCGGCCTCGTCGTCGAACTGGATCAGGTGGACGGCGTGGATGCCCAGCTCGCGCGGGGCCTGGAAATCGGCGCGGCGGTTGTCGCCCACGTGCAGGATGCGCGCGGGATCGGCGCCCATCTCCTTCAGCACATGATCGAACAGCCCGTCGCGTTTGCCCTCGCCATATTGCGCGGAGACGAAGACGCGGTCGATCAGCGCCACCAGCTCCTCGCCCGCCGCGGCGGCGATATGCGCGCGAAGCTGGGGTTCGGAGAGATACATGTCGCTGACGATGATCACGGTCAGCCCGCGCCGCTTCGCCTCGCGGATCAGCGCGACCGCGGGGGCGAAGGCGAAGGCGTGCCGCGCCTCGATCGCCAGCTCGCGCTCGACGGCGGCGGATACCGCGGCCTCGTCGGCGCCGGGCAGCATGTGGCGATAGACATCCTCGATCCGGATCTCCTTCAGCCCGCGCTTGCTCCACGCACGCTTGCGCGCCTCGGATTCGCCCCACATGCGCGGCTCGATGCCGCCGCCCGGCAGCGCCAGATCGGCGAACACGTCGGTCGGCGCATGGGTGTTGCGCCAGATCAGCGTATCGAAACAGTCGAGCGACAGTATCTCGATCCCCGGCGGCGCGTGATCGAGCAGCGTCTCCAGCTCATGGGCGCGCACGGAAGTCGGCATCGTCATTCCCCAGACCTATTTGGCAAGGGTTTGTGACCATGCGTGGTTAGCAATCGGTTAAAGCGGCAGGCCGGGAATGCCGCGGCCCGCCGCCCGTGCGGCTCAGCCCACCGGGGAGCCGAGCTCGAAGCTCATCGTGCGGAAGTCGATCGCATAATATTCGAATCCGCCCAGCACGTCCTGGCCCAGCGTGCCCAGCCGCGGCTCGCGCGTGCTCGCCTCGCCGCCCAGCACCACCTGGATTACCGGCAGCGCGCGCGTGCGCCCGCCGATGGTGACGCTGGCGGGCTGCCACAGCCCCACCTCCTGCTCGCGCATGCCGCCCGCTCCGGCGATGCGCCGCTTGCCGCGGGTCAGCCCGGCGACCAGATCGGGATGCAGCGCGGCGAAGCGCGAGGAAAGCGCGGTAGTGGTGGCGCCGGTATCCAGGTGCAGCGTCGCACCGGCCCCGTTGATGCCCGACACGACATAAAGGTCGTTGCCGGTCGCGCGCAGATTATCGGCCGATCGTCCGCCCTTGCCGCCCGCCAGAAAGCTGCCGTCGCGGCCGAACTGGACGCGGCCCAGCGCGCGGAACACCGGATAGCCGACGATCGCCTCGATCGTGTAGCCGCCGGGCAGCGGGAAAGTGAGCGCGCTGTCGTCGATCACCAGGAAGGCCACATTGCGCAGCTCGACGCCCGCGATCGTCATCCGCGCCGCGATCGCGATGCGGGTGGGCACCTCCGCCTGGCTGGTGCTGCCCACGCTGGCGGTGCCGTCCAGGATGCGCATGCCCAGCCGCTTCGCCGTGGCGGCGGAAACGACCGACAGGTTCGCGCCGGTATCGAACACCGCGTCGATCGCGGTGCCGTCGATGCTCACCGGCCCGCGTACCAGCCCGGCCTTGTCGCGCGCGGCCTGGATGCGGCCCGGCGTCCCGCCCGCCACGGCCTGGCGCGGCTCGGGCGCCAGCAGCGTCGCCATGCCCAGCGCCTGCTTCGTGGTCAGCACATCGGCCGGATTGGCACTGCCCTCCATCAGCGGCAGCGCCGCGCGATAGGCCGCCGCGGCGCCGGCATAATCGCCCTCGCCGAACGCCAGATCGGCCTTGATCGCCCAGGCGGCGGCGTTGCGCGCGGCATCCTTGTCGCGCGTCGCGAAATAGGCGGCCAGCGCCTTCTCCGCCTCGGCATGGCGCAGCCGGGTGGCGGCGATGCGCGCGCGCAGCAGCGCGGCGCCGGCGCGGTCCCTCATCCCAGGCAGCGCGGCCTCCAGCGGGGCGATGTCGCCCGCCCCGGTCGAATCGAGCAGCGCGGCGGCATCGGCCGGGGAGGCGGTCTGCGCCGCGCCGGGGGAGATCGTGATCGCCAGCGGGGCCGCGGTCAGCATGGCCAGCGCCAGCGCGACGGCCAGGCGGCGGGGACGGGACATGCCGGTTCTTGTCGAAGAGATGAACATCAATTAATCTCCGAATCACGCGAATATCTTTTCGTAAAACAGAAAGAGATTTTTGTAAAATGGCAAATAGCATGCCATTAGTGCGGCTTGCGCGGGGGCTGCGCGCCGCCGCGCTCGCGATCGCGGTGCTGCTGCCGCTGCTGGCGCTGGCCGCCATGCTGGCGCCGGCTGCTATGGTGGAGGTGCATGCCGGCCACCTGCCCTGCGCCTGGGGCGGGGCGGTGGCGCTGGCGGTCAGCCTGCTGCTTGCCGCCGGGCTGGTGTCGCTCGCGCGGATGCTGGCGCTGGTGATGCGGGGTCAGGTGTTCGCACCGGCCGCCACGCGCCATTTCCGCCGCTTCGCGCTGTTGCTGCTGCTCGCGGCGGTGGCGGGCGTGGTGCTGCCGGTGCTGGTCCAGGCGGGGCTGGTGGCGGCGGGCGGGCGCGGCACGGTGGTGATCGGGATCGACGACCGCGATCTGGTCACGCTGCTGCTGGGCGGAGTGCTGTTCTTCGTTGCACGGCTGTTCGACGAGGCCGCGCGCCTCGAAGAAGACAGCCGCTCGATCGTCTGAGGCCGGCCATGGCGATCACCGTCCGCCTCGATGTGATGCTCGCGTTGCGCAAGGTCCGGTCGAAGGACCTGGCGGCGCATGTCGGCATCACCGAAAGCAACCTGTCGTTGCTCAAGTCCGGCAAGGTCCGCGGCATCCGCTTCGAGACGCTGGAGAAGATCTGCGATTTCCTCGACTGCCAGCCCGGCGACATCCTGACCTTCGAACGCGACGGTTGAGGAAGAGCGCGCGGCCGGACGCCTCAGCGCGCTGCCGGGCCGGACCCTAGCGGCCGATCAGCCAGGGCTTCGGCCCGCGCGTGGGCTGGGGGCGACCGTCCAGCCGTTCGGCGCGCAGGATCTTCACCGGGGCCAGGATCATCTGCCCCTTCATCGCGCCGCGGCCGCCGCCGACCGGCTTGGCCAGGATGCGCTTCGCCACGTCCATCCCGGCGATGATCCGGCCGAACGCGGCATAGCCCGGGTTGCCCGGCTTGGCGTCCAACGCGGGATTGGGGCCGATCAGCAGCGAGAAATTGCCCGTCCCGCTGTCCGGATTGGCGCTGCGGGCCATGGAGATCACGCCATCGGTATGGCGGATGCCGGTCTGGCTGGTCGGCTCCAGCTTCACCGGGGGCAGCATCCGGCGGTAATCGGTGCCGATCCCGCCCTGGATGAAGCCGAACCTGGGCGCCCCGGTGCGCTTGGCCGCGCGATAGAAGAGCGTGTCGTTCAGCCGCCCGTCGTCGACATAGGCGAGGAAGTTGGCCGTGGTCTTCGGCGCGCGCCTGGTGTCCAGCGCCAGCACGATATTGCCCTCCGACGTCACCAGCCGCACGCGGACCATGCCGGGGATCGGCTGCGTCTGCTGCCCGGCCGGCGGGGCGGCGCCCAGGGCCAGCAGCGCCGCCAGCGAGAACAGGATCGAACGGCGGCGCACGGGCGGGCTCAGGCCGTCTCGGCCTTTTGCGCCATCCGGCCGTCGACCAGCCCGATCGCCTTTTGCACGGCGGCCTCGATCGACAGGAAGCTGGTGTCGAGCAGCAATGCGTCCGGCGCGGGGACCATCGGCGAATGCGAACGGCGCGCATCGCGCTCGTCGCGCGCGCGGATGTCGGTCAGCACCTTGTCCAGGCTGGTCAGGATGCCCTGCTTGCGCAGCTCCATGTGGCGGCGCTGGGCGCGGATCATCGGCGTGGCCTTCACGAACAGCTTAACGTCCGCGTCGGGGGCGATCACCGTGCCGATGTCGCGCCCATCCAGCACGGCGCCGCCCGGCTGGTGCGCGAACTTGCGCTGGCGCAGCAGCAGCGCGGCGCGGACCAGCGGATGCACCGAAACCATCGACGCGACCTTGCCCACCTCCTCGCTCTTCAGCCAGACGTCTTCCAGGATATAGTCGTCGAAGCTGCAGGCGGAGACCGCGTCGGTCTCGCTCGAAGGATCGAATTCCTCGCGGATCACCGTCGCCGCCACCGCCCGGTAGAGCAGCCCGGTGTCGAGATGGGGCAGGCGGTAATGACGCGCCAGCGCCCGGGCGATGGTGCCCTTGCCCGAAGCGGCCGGTCCGTCGACGGCGATGATCATGCGCCTTCGTCCCTTCCTTCGCGCAAGGCGTCAAGAGTGGCGAGGAAATCGGGGTAACTTGTTGCGACGGGCGACACGTCGTCCACGGTGACCGGAGCGTTCGCGGCCAGCCCGGCGATGGCCGCGCTCATCGCGATGCGATGGTCCAGATGGGTGGTCACGGTGCCGCCGCCCGCGAAGCGATCGCCGCCGCGCCCCTCGATCGCCAGCCCGTCCTCGAACGGCTGGTAAGCGACGCCCAGCACGTCGAGCACCGCGGCCATCGCGTCGATCCGGTCCGATTCCTTGACGCGCAGCTCCTCCGCGCCGCGCGCCATGGTGCGCCCCTGCGCCATCGCGGCGGCGACGAACAGGATCGGATATTCGTCGATCATGCTCGGCGCGAGATCCGGCGGCACCTCGATCGCGCGGAGCGGCGCGTGGCGCACCACCAGGTCCGCCACCGGTTCGCCGCCCACGGTGCGCGCGTTCGCCTCCGCGATGTCGGCGCCCATCATGCGCAGCGCGGTGATCAGCCCGGTGCGCGTCGGGTTCATGCAGACGTTGGCGATGGTGATCGCGGAACCCGGAACGATCGACGCCGCGACCATCCAGAAGCCCGCCGAGCTGGGATCGCCCGGCACCACGATCTGCTGGGGCTGCAACTCCGCCTCGCCGGTGATCGCGATGACGCGGCCCTCCGCCGTTTCCTCCACGCTCAGCGCCGCGCCGAAGCCGCGCAGCATCCGCTCGCTATGGTCGCGCGTCGGCACCGGCTCGATCACGCGCGTGGTGCCCGGCGTGTTGAGCCCGGCCAGCAGCACCGCCGACTTCACCTGCGCCGACGCCACCGGCAGCCGGTATTCGATCGGCACCGCGGGGCACAGTCCGCGCTCCATCAGCGGCAGCCGCCCGCCGGGGCTGGCGGTGAAATCGGCGCCCATCCGGCTCAGCGGCTCGATCACCCGGCCCATCGGGCGCTTGGAAAGCGATGCGTCGCCGGTGAACGCCGCGGTGATCGGGTGGCTGGCGATCAGGCCCATCAGCAGCCGCGTGGACGTGCCCGAATTGCCCATCTCCAGCGCCGCCTGGGGCTGGAGCAGCCCGCCCACGCCCACGCCATGGACGCGCCAGCTTCCCGGGCCGGTGCGTTCGATATCGCATCCCATCGCGCGCATCGCGGCTGCGGTGGCAAGCACGTCCTCGCCCTCCAGCAGCCCTTCGATCCGGCTCTCGCCCACCGCCAGGCCGGAGAACATCAGCGCGCGATGGCTGATCGACTTGTCGCCGGGAACGGTCACGGTGCCGCGCAGCGGTCCGCCGGCGGAAAAGGCGAGGGGGCGGGGGGCGGTCTGGGCGTGCATGCGCGGCGGCTTTGACAGCCGCCTTGCGCTATGGCAAGGCGCCCCCCACTTTGCGGGACCTGATCCCGAAATCATGCAGAATCGAAAGGCAAGAGGCGGCACATGGTGAAGCCGGAATGGGGCACGAAGCGTGGTTGCCCGAAATGCGGAACCCGTTTCTACGATCTCGGCAATGACGAGCCGGTGACGTGCATCAACTGCGGCTTCGCCTGGGAGCCGGAGCCGATCCTGAAATCCAAGCAGCCGCTGCCGTTCGAGGCGGCGAAGACCGGCGCCGCGCCCGATCCGGAAACCGCGGATTCGGATCTGGGTGACGAGGATCTGGACATCGTCGCCGACGATGGCGAGGCTTCGCCCGACGACGACGTCGATCTGGGCGGCGACGACGATCTGGGCGTCGAGACCGGCGGGGACGAGGACGAGGTCTGAGTTTCCTGGGGGCGGGAATTTTTCCCGCCCGCGGGGCCCGAACCCCGCTTGCAAATGCCGCGACGGCGCTCTAAGGGCCGTCGCCTTCCCGGGGAAAACCCAAGGTTTTGGGGCCGTAGCTCAGCTGGGAGAGCGTCGCAATGGCATTGCGAAGGTCAGGGGTTCGATCCCCCTCGGCTCCACCAATCAACCGAAAAATGCGTTGAATATCATTCCCCTTAGGGGGAGTTCCAAATCCGTCCCTCATTCGCCCTGACTTTAGCAGGCGATCTTGGGATGCGAGGGTGCCCGATCCCTCGGGAGGGAATCGCGTTCGGTGGAGCAGATGCCGGGCCGTCAGCGGAACATCGGGTTCGAATTGCTAGGACTACGAAGGCAACCATCAATCGCTGGTTGGAAGCGTTGCCCCCCGAACCGGTGCTGATGGGTCTGTGTCAATCTGCGCTGCGGCGTCCGTCCCTGCGCTTGCGGGCTTTCGCCAGGCGGGCCTGGCGCAGCCGTCGATTGGCCTCGTGCTGCTTACGCCATGCTCATCCCGCCGCCCGCAACTTCATACAGACGCGCGATCGGTGCCCGCGCGGGATTTCGGCGCGAGACTTTGCATGCCTGTTGACGGTGCAGGGGGCGCCGCCGATCGATGCAGCCGCTCCAGCGCCGGTGATCGCCTCGGGTAGGAGGAAGGACAGCTACGCCGGCGGCCGTGCCGAGCAATCAGCCGCCAGCGATCGCGAAGGTCAGGACGCCCTTCGATGGCCGTCCGTCAATACCTCCCCGAAAGGAGAGCGCCCGCATCCGGCACGCGGGTTTCGAGCTCAAGCTGCTTGAGCATCTGATAGGTGGTGCAGATCGCCGCAGAGACCACGGGCAGACCAATCTCATCCTCGACCTTCTGGATTGAAGGGAGCGAGGGCATCTGGACGCAGGCTGAAAGCACCAGCGCATCGATGCCGGTAAGGTCGAGCTTGCGATAATGGCGCAGCAGATTGGCGGGATCCTGAGCCGCGACCTCCAGATTGTCGGGAATCTCCAGCGCCAGCCAGTCGTGCACTGCGATGCCTTCGCCCTCGATATAGGAGACCACGAGTTCGGTGAGCGGCCGCATATAGGGCGCGACGACCGCGATGCGCCTGGCCCCGAGCGCCGCGAGGCCGTCGACCAGCGCTCCGGCGCTCGTCACGACGGGCGCGGGCCGGCCATTCTCGACCGTGCGGCCGTGCAGCCGGGCCTGCGACGTGCGGTGATAGCCCGGACCCATGCTCATGATCGCGACGAGGCAGGCATAGCCCAGCACGTCGACCGCGGCGTCGGAAAGCTCGAGCGCGCAGCGATCCGAGTCGGCGTCCATCGCCGCCAGTTCCTCCTTCGTCACGCGCTTCATCCGCATGCGCGCGGAATGGAAGGTGAAGCGCTCGGCCGCGATCGCCTCGCGCGCGCGCAGCATCGCGGGAATCTCGGTTTCCATGGTGACATTCGAGCTCGGCACGATCTGCCCGATGCGGAAAGGGCGGCTCACGCGGCGATCTCCGCGGCGGCGACCACCGGGTGGCGCAGCGTTCCGATGCGTTCGACGCTGGCGGCGATCACGTCGCCCGGGCGGAGCCATTCCGGCGGGTCCATGCCCGCGCCGACTCCCGCCGGCGTGCCCGTGGCGATGATGTCGCCGGGCTCCAGCGTGATGCCCCTGCTGATGTCGGCGATCAGCTCGTCGACCTTGAACAGCATATAGGCGGTGTTGCTGCGCTGTTTCTCGACGCCGTTGACGGTCAGGCTCAGGTCCAGCGTCTGCGGATCCGGGATCTCGTCCGCAGTGACGATGCAGGGGCCCATCGGCGCGAAGCCGTCCTGTCCCTTCGAATAGATCCATTGCCCCGCGCGGCGGCAATCGCGCGCGCTGATGTCGACGATCACGGTGTAGCCGAACACATGGCTCAGCGCTTCGGCGCGCGAGACGCGCTTCGCCGTGCTGCCGATCACCGCGCCGAGCTCGACTTCCCAGTCGAGCTGCCGGGTGATCGTCTCGTCGAGCGGAATGGCGTCGCCGGGGCCGATCACCGTCGTGGGCGGCTTGGAGAAGATCACCGGCTGGCGCGGCAGATCGGGCGAGGTATCGAGCGACTTGGCGGATTCCGCCACATGCTCGGTATAGTTGAGGCCGATGCCGAACAGGTTCTTGCGCGGGCGCGGGATCGGCGCCAGCAGCCGGACATTGCCCGCAGGCACGGCCGCACCGAGCGGAAACAGCCCGCCACATTCGCGGATCAGCCGATCGGCGATGGTGATCGCCTGCGGCCCCAGATCGATGAACGCGAGCATCGTCGCAGGCATCGCCACGCCCTTTGCCGCGCCGAGCCTCGCGATATCCACCACAAGGCCGTCCACGATCGCGCCCAGGCGCGCCTCCGCCTCGATATTCGCCCGGTAGGTTACAAGACGCATGTTCGATTCCCGCTGTTAGGACAAAATGGGTTGGTGACCGCCGTTTTCGGCCAGCGCTTCCTCGCGATAGAGGCCGAGCGCGCGCATCACCGGCAGGTCGTTGAAACTGAACAGGCACGCATCCTCGCGATCGGAGCCATTGGCGTGTTCGTGGTACATCCACGACGGAACGACGAAGATGTCGCGTTCCTGCCAGTCGAAGCGTTGGCCGTTGACGATCGAATATCCCGCGCCCTTGGCGCACTGGTAGACGAAGCTTCCCGTGTGCCGATGGGCCCTGGTCCGCTCTCCCGGCCGCAGGAGCTGCATGGAGGCGCCGATCGTCTGCATCACCGGACCTCCGGTGTGCGGATTTACATATTCCATCAGCACGCCGTCATAGAGCGAACCGGCGGTCACCGACGCATAGCGAAGCAATGCGTCATAGGTCGGCGCCCATTCATATTTGAGCAGCGGCGAATAGGGCTTGGACCAGGCGACCCCGGCCGGCCGCAGCCCCGCCCCGGCCCAGATCGCCGTCGAATCGTTTACCGGGTGGGAAACCGCTTGGTTGAGATCGGGATGGACCTCGTAGAAATTGGCGTCGAGCGCATTCATCAGCGGAATGTCCAGCCCGTCCTGCCAGATGCAGATCGTACCGTCCTCCGCCACGCCATGCTCGTGCCAGGTTCCGTTGGGAGTCAGCACGAAATCGTTCGCGCCCAGCGTCATGCGGTGGCCGTCGACATTGGTGAAGGCGCCGCTGCCCTCCATGATGAAGCGCAGCGCCGATGCGCTGTGGCGGTGGCTGGACGCGCATTCGCCGGGTGCCATCACCTGCAGGCCCGAATAGAGCCAGCCGACGGCGGCGACGACATCGCTGCGCCCCTTGTTTTCGAGATAGACCACGCGCCGGCCCGCCTGCTCGGGAGTCACCAGATCCAGCGCGCGCAGCACGTCTTCGCGCAGATCGCGGTAGCGCCACAGCATCGGCACCGAGCCGGAGGCCGGTTCCCATGGCTCGATCCGATTGGCGACGGTCCACAGGGCGCCCGTGCCGAGCGTTGCGAGCCGCTCGTAATAGGCGATCCGCTCGGGCGTGTCGGCAACGTTGGCGCGGCCGAGCCTGTCTTCGCGATATTGGTCGTAGCTGGCTGTCATGTCGGCTCTCTAGTTTTCGGCGTTGACGGGAAGGGGCCGCTGCGCGCCGGGTCCGTCCTGGAAGCTGGTCGCAGCGCGCGGGCGCCGGTCGACCCGCAGGTCGAAGATGTCGAAGCGGTTATAGGCGCCGATGATGTCGTGCATCTGCTTGGGCTGGATGCACTGGTTCAGGTCGATCTCCGCGTAGACGATCCCTTCGTCGTCGATCAGTGGTTCGCCCACCAGATTGCCGTGCGGATCGATGACGCCGGAAAAGGCGCTCTGCGGGCGCGCAAGCAGCGCGCGGTTGCCGGGACGCTCGGCGCTCATCGCGGCGACGATCTCCTCGCTCACGGTCGAACAGGCGACGATCGTGAACAGCTTGCCTTCGAACGAATGCGCGGTGGCGCGGATGCGGATCGCCTCGGCCATGTTGTAGGAGGCAGGCGCCACCGGAAGCGCGATGTAATTCGCGACATGGACGAGTTCGCCCTGGGACAGCAGCGCGAAGCGGGCGAGCGTGTTGGTATTCTCCCCGCAGGCCAGCGTCCCGAGCGGCCCGACCGGCGTGTCGTAAACCCTTAGGCTCGATCCGTCGCCGCCCGCCCAGCTCAGCTTTTCGGCCCAGGTCGGCACCAGCTTGCGATGGCGGCCCAGGATCGCGCCGTCGGCGCCGATGACGATGTTGGTGTTGTAGAGGGTCCCAAGCGCGCGCGGATCGCGTTCGTTGACGCCGATCACCACGACGCAGCCATGCTCGCGGGCCGCGTCGCACAGCCGCTCCGTCTCGGGACCCGGAACGGTGATCGCCGAGCGATAGAGCCGTTCGAACCACGCGCCGCCCTCGATCGGCGTCATCAGCCAGCTCCAATAGGGATAGCCGGCGACGAATACTTCGGGAAAGGCCACCAGTCGCGCGCCGTTGCGCGCCGCCTCAGCGATGAGCGAGCAGGCCTTGTCCACCGTTGCGGCAGTATCGAGAAAAACCGGCGCGGCCTGGACTGCGGCGACTTTCGATCTTGGAAGGTCAAGCATGTTCGATTCCTCGTCGGGCGTGGCCATCGTCAGGTGACCGCCGCGCGCAGGCGATATTCGGGCTTGTCCCAGGCGCGGCTAAGGCAGACTTCGTGCAACCGCTCGACCGCATCGACGATGTCGGCGTGGCGCAGATAGAGCGGGGCTAGGCCGAAGCGGAGAATATCGGGCGCGCGAAAATCGCCGATCACGTCGCGTTCCTTGAGCGCCTGGACGATCTCGTATCCGTGGGGATGGGCGTAGGCGACCTGGCTGCCGCGAAGCTTCGGATCGGCCGGGAACACCGGCTCGAAGCCAAACTCGGCGCAGCGAAGCTCCATCCGCTCGATGAAGAGCTGGCTCAGGCGAAGCGACTTCTCGCGCATCTCGCGTATGTCGGCGCGCAGCAGCAGATCGATTCCGCATTCGAGCGCGGCCAAGCCGAGCACGGGCGGCGTTCCGCACTGGAAGCGCGAAATGCCCCCGGCCGGCCGGTAATCCTCCTCGAAGGCGAAGGGGCTGGCATGGCCGAACCAGCCGGAAAGCACCGGCATTGCCGCCTGATTCCGTTCGGCGACGAACAGGAAGGCGGGCGCGCCGGGACCGCCGTTGAGATATTTATATCCGCAGCCGACCGCGAAATCCGCCCGGGCGCCGTTGAGATCGACCTCCATTGCGCCTGCGCTGTGGCTGAGGTCCCATACCACCAGCGCGCCGGCCTGCTGCGCGCGGCGGGTGACCTCCGCCATGTCGCGGACCAGGCCCGACTTATAGTGGACCTGGGTGAGCAGCAGCACCGCGACATCTGCGTCGAGACGGTCGAGCACGGCCTCCGGATCGGCCCGGACCGCCTTGATCCGGCCGCCGCTGAACGCTTCGATGCCCTGCATCATATAGACGTCGGTTGGGAAGTTGGTGCTTTCGGAAAGGATCACCGTCCGGTCCGGCCGAAGCGAGATGGCGGCGGCCAACGCCTTGAAGATGTTCACGGAGGTCGAATCCGCGGCGATCACTTCGCCGGGCCGCGCGCCGATCAGCGATGCGATCTTGTCGCCGATGCGCAGGGGCGCGGTCGACCATCCGGCGTCCAGCCAGGACTTGATCAGTCCTTCGCCCCATTCCTCGGTGACGGCGGCGGCGATCCGGGCGGCGGTGGCCCTGGGCCGCGCGCCGAGCGAGTTTCCGTCGAGGTAGATCAGGCCCTCGCGAAGCTGGAATTCGTCGCGGAAGCCGCGCAGCGGATCGCGCGCGTCGAGCGCGGCGATCCCGGCAGGATCGAAGGTCATCGGGGCAGCTCCCGCAAAATGGCGCGGACCGGGCTGGCGTCCGCTTCGAGGATCCGGATCGGCAGGGCGATCAGCTCGTACCGGCCGGCCGCCACGTCATCGAGAACGAGCCCTTCCAGGATCCGCATGTCGCCGGCGAGGATCTCGCGATGCGCGTCCATCGTCTGCGAGGTTTCCGGATCGAGCGAGGGGGCGTCGGTGCCCACCAGCCGGACGCCCGCCTGGCGCAGTCCCGCGATCACTTCCGGCGCGATCGCCGTGAAATCCGAGTCCCAGCGATCTGCGGGAAATTGGCCATAGGTGCGGAACAGCACCCGCTCGACTCCCGCGATTGCCGCCCATTCGACGTCTTGCAGTTCTATCCGGCCGCGCGCGTGGCGCGCGTCGATCACCAGGCACGGACCCAGATAGGGGTGAAGGGCGCATTCGGCGCTCGTCGCCCCGCCGCTATCGTAATGAAAGGGTGCGTCCGCATGCGTGCCGGCGTGGAGCGGCGCATCGAGCGCACCCACGTTCACTGGGCATTGCGGGCCGATCTCCGCAAGGCGGCGGATCGCCAGCGGCGGCTCGCCCGGCCATAACGGCATACCCGGCCGCAGCGTCTGAGAGATATCCCAGACCTTCATCCTGCAACGCCCCCGTCCGCCGGGGTGGCATAGCTCGGCCCCTCACGCGGGGCTACCATGCGGGTGCGCATCGACCAGAGTTCGGGAAAGAAGCTGAGATTGAGCGCCTTGACGAGATAGGCGACGCCCGAGGAACCGCCTGTTCCCATCTTCTGGCCGATCACGCGCGCGACCGTCTTCATGTGCTTGAAGCGCCATTCCTGGAAATAATATTCGATTGCGGTGATCTTCTCGGCCAGCGCGTAGAGATCCCAATGCGTCTCGACCGCGGAATAGACGGTGAGCCATGCGTCCTCCACCGCATCCGAAGGCTCGTACGGGCGGCGCCAGTCGCGATCGAGATGCGAAGCGGGGATGGCGAAGCCGCGGCGCGCCAGCAGGCGCAGCAGTTCGTCATAGAGCGAAGGCGCGTTCAGGACGGCGGTAAGGCGCGCGTGCGCCGCCCTGTCGTCCGTATGGACGAGCAGCAGATCCTCGCGCTTGTTGCCGAGCAGATATTCGAGCTCGCGATACTGATGCGACTGAAAACCCGACGCCTTGCGCAGAAAGCCCCGGAAGGTGAGGAAATCGTGCGGCGTCAGCGTGGCCAGCACCTCCCAACTGTGGATCATGTGCCGCTGGATCGTCGCGATCCGGTCGAGCGTCTTGAGCGCATGATCGAGGTCGTCCGCCTTGATCGCGGCCGCGGCCAGCCGGGCTTCGTGCAGCACCAGCTTCAGCCAGAGCTCCATGGTCTGGTGCATGATGATGAACAGCATCTCGTCGGGCTTGTCGGACACCGGCACCTGTGCCGAGAGCAGCCGTTCGGTCTGTAGATGACGGGCATAGGAAAGGCCGGCGTCCCATTGGATCTTCTCGCCATCGATCTCGGCCTCGAAGCTTTCGACGCCGTCTTCGGTGAATTTCCGGATGGTCAAGATACGCTCCCGATCGAACATAATTTGATTCGAGCATGCGAATAGGTTTCGCCGATCGGAGGCGGCAAGGGGACGATTGTCGCTACGCGAAATCGATTTAGTGCGATTGGTCCTATATCCGCCGGATGCTCACCGCCGCCATGCGGCGCGGCAGGAATCGGGGCCGGAAAAGGGGCTGGTCTAAAGCCGCGCCACCGCGGTTGCGGTCAGGCAAAGTCGCCTTGCTCGGGCTCGGCGCCGGGGTTCGGTTCGGGCACGTGCGACAGTTTGCGGGCACTGCTGGGCGTAATGCCGAAATAGCGCCGGAAGGCCGAGGTGAAGCTCGCCTGATAGCGGTAGCCCGCGAGCCACGCGACTTCGCCGACCGACTGTTTCTCAAGCACGAGCAGTTCGATCGCTTGCTGCATGCGCCTGCGGTGCGCGGTTTCGAACAAGGTGCTGCCGTACAGCAGCTTGAAGCCGGTCTTCAGCTTGGTCGTATTGGTGCCCAGATGCTTGGCGAGCGAGGAGATCGTCCAGCGGCTGTCGGACAGAACCAGCTCGCGCGCGCGTTCGAGCAAGCCGATTTCCTTTGCCGTCAGCATGTCGGCATCGTCGTCGGCCGGTTGCTGCTCGATCGCCTCGGCGCAATGGCACAGCAATGCGGACACCAGACCCTCGGCATAGGCAATTCTGCGGACGCCCGGGAAGCCGTTGTGGATGAGCTTTCCGGCGATCGTGACGGCGCTGAGCTGGAGTGGCCGCAAGAGCATAGTGATGCCGCCCTCCGCCCCGTCGGGCATCGCGAGCCGGGCCGGCATGTCGGCGCCGTAGCGCTCCGCGAGGTGGCCCGGCACGACGAAGATGCTGATGCTGGTGCGATCCCCCGGCTCGCAATAGGCCTGATAGGAGCCGCCCCTGCTCTGGTGACAGGCCAGCAGCTTGCCGCCGCCCACGGGCAATTGATCGTCGCTTTCCCGGCGAAGCCCGGATTCACCGGAAAGCGAGATATGGAACTCCACCATGCCCTCGGCGGGCACGGTCTCCGCGCATGGGGTCGCGAAGCGGCAATGGGTTATCGCGACATAGACGGACGTTCCGAAGCGGTAGAGGTCCCATTCCCCGGAGCCATTGGGATTGGGAAGCCGCGCGTTCAGGCCGTCGTCCGCCTCGACCACTGATGCGTGGCCCGCTTCGCCGAATGCCGGCAGCGCAGCAAACATGTCGCGAATGCCGGACCCGCGCCCGCTTACGATCGTGCGATATAGTCCTGCCGGGGCCGCTTCCGCTTCGCCGGGCGGATGGTCGCCCTCCATGTTCCGCGCAGGCTGCATAGCCGAGAACCCGTCGCTATCGTTCCAATACCGGGTTGGCCGCGCGCGGCCAGCCATAGGGCAGCATAAATCGAAAAGGCGCGGAGAAGCGAGTCATGCCCGGCCGCTTCTTTGGGATTTGCGTCGGATTCTCATTGATTTCGGTACGGTTGGCCGCGGCCGGCATGGCGGCGGGCCTTTGATGATGTAGTCGTTCCCGGCGATGGATCCTGCCAAGCGGCTGCATCCTCGATCCATGCAATGTAGGAACGGACCCTTTCGGTGAGTCGTCGGATAGTTGTCGGCATCAGCGGTGCATCGGGCGCCATCTATGGCCTGCGCCTGCTGGCCGCGCTCGGCGATCTCGGCTGGGAGCGGCATGTCGTCGTGTCGCGGGCCGGCCGCCGCACGATCCTGGAAGAGACCGGCGCCACGATCGAGGATGTCCGCGCGCTCAGCACCCGGCTCTACCCCCCGGAAGACATCGGCGCGGCGATCGCGAGCGGTTCCTTCGTGACTGCGGGGATGATCGTGGCGCCCTGCTCGATTCGCAGCGCGGCCGAGATCGCGACGGGCGTGACCGCGGGGCTGCTCACCCGCGCCGCCGACGTCAACCTGAAGGACCGGCGCCGCGTGGTGCTGATGGTGCGGGAAACGCCGCTGCATACCGGGCATCTTCGGATGCTCACCACGCTTTCCGAAATCGGTGCGATCATCGCGCCGCCGGTTCCGGCATTCTATGCGATGCCACGCGGCCTAGACGATATTGTCGACCACAGCGTCGGGCGCGTGCTGGACCTGTTCGGTATCGAGAACAGCCTCGCCCATCGCTGGCGGGACGAGCCCGGCACTTCTGACCTCATCGGAGCCAAGACCCATGACCAATCTGAGCGCAATCAATCCACGCACGGGGATTGCGGACTTTAGCTTCGAGGCGGCCTCGCGTGAGCAGATCGCGGCGGCCGCGGCGGCGGCGCGCGAGGCGCAGCCCGGCTGGTCGGCGCTGACGATAGAGGGCCGCATCGCGCTGCTGATGCGCTGGGTGGAGCAAATCCGCTTGCGGCGCGTGGCGATCGCCGAGGCGCTGACGCTCGACACGGGCCGGCGGCGCATCTCCTATGAGGAGGTCGACGTGATCTGCCACATGGTGGAGGGCCATGCCGAGCGCGCGCGCGTGCTGTTCAATCAGAACGCGGCCGAGATTGACGCCCCCAAGAGCGGCGGCGGCGTCGATTTCGAGCCGCAGCTCGTGCCCTATGGCGTAACCGGCGTGATCAGCCCGTGGAACTTCCCGGTGATCCTTTCCTTCATCGACGCGATTCCGGCGCTGCTCGCGGGCAATGCGGTGATCATCAAGCCGAGCGAGGTCACACCGCGTTTCGTCACGCCGCTGGCTGAGGCGATCGCGGCGGTACCGGAACTCGATGGCATCATCACGCTCGTCCTTGGCGATGCGCAGACCGGCCAGGCGCTGATCGAGAATGTCGATCTGATCATCTTCACCGGATCCGTGGCGAACGGCCGGAAGGTGGCGGAGAGCGCCGCGCGCCGGCTCATCCCCGCCTTCCTCGAACTGGGCGGCAAGGATCCCGCGATCGTGCTGCCCGGCGCCGATCTGGAGCGCGCGGCGACCGCTATCGTGCGCAGCGCGGTCTATAACAGCGGGCAGGTCTGCTATTCGATCGAGCGCGTCTATGTGCATGACGACATCCACGATGCCTTTGTCGGCCTGCTCGCGGAAAAGGCAGCGGCGCTGGACATCAACCATCCCGATATCGGCCGTGGCGAGATCGGCCCGTTCATCCACCAGCGCCAGGCGGAGATCGTCCGCGAGCAGATCGAGGACGCGGTGCAGAAGGGCGCGTGCATCCTCACCGGCGGCCGGATCGAGGAGCATGACGGCGGGCGCTGGCTGCGCGCGACAGTGATCGACGGCATCAATCACGGCATGCGGCTGATGACGGACGAAACCTTCGGCCCGGTCATTCCCGTCATGCGCTTCGCCTCGGAAGACGAGGCTGTGGCGCTCGCGAACGATACGATCTTCGGGCTGAGCGGCGCGGTGTTCGCAGCTACTCTGGAGGAGGGAACCGCGCTGGCGCGCCGGATCAATGCCGGCGGGATCAGCATCAACGACACCGAACTTACGCGCGCGATCACCTTTTCGGCCGAGAAGAACGCATTCGCCTGTTCGGGTCTCGGCGGGTCGCGCTACGGCACGACTGCGACATTCCGCTATATGCGCAAGAAGGCGCTGATCCGGAACGGGGGCGCGGTGAAGGACCTCTCCGCGCTGTCCGAGCATGGGGGCTGAGCCGGCAGCGGCGAACGCGCCGCGGATCGTCGTGGTGGGGGCGGGGATCGCTGGGCTCACTGCTGCGTACCGGCTCGGCGCGAAAGGCTTTGCGGTCACGGTGCTGGAGGCGAGCGAGTCGCCGGGCGGGCGATGCCGCGAGATCATGGTCGAGGGGCTGCGGCTGCGTGCCGGGGCGCGGCTGCTCTACAGTTTCCACGCCGATCTGATGCGGCTGATCGCCGATCTCGGGCTTGGCGATCACATCGTGCGGCTGGGCGGCGCGACGATCGAATGCGAGGATCGCGGACGTGTCTATCCGCTGCCGATGGGCGTATCGACGGCGGTGCTTCGCAGCGCCGAGCTGCCTCTGCGCGAGAAGCTGGGGCTGGCCCGGCTGCTGCCCGAACTCGCGAACGCGCGCTTGCGGGGCAATCCGGACGATCTCGCTTCGCTGCCCGGCCAGGACGGGATCGACCTGCAGCGATTTCTGCACAAACGGGGGCTTTCGGCGTTCGAGCGGCGGCTGGTCGCGCCAGCGTTTCGCGGCGCGCGCGGGTGGGACACGGATCGCGTCGCGCCCGCCTTCTTCCTGCTCACCGCGGCGCATGGCATCGGCGCGCATGTCTTCACCTTTCGCGACGGCCTTGGGACGCTAGCGACCGCGCTCGCATCGGGGCTGGACGTCCGCTACGGCATGCGGGCGGCAAGGATCGCGGCGGGCAAGGGGCACGCATCGGTGGAAGGGAATGGGCTGGACGGGCCGTTCCGGATCGAAGCTGATATCGTGCTGTGCGCCACCGAGGGAAGTCTCGCCGGCCGGCTTATCGACACGCCCGCCCAGCCGATGCGCAATTTCCTCGCGTCGGTCCGCTACAATGGCATGGCGATCGCGCACGCCGTGCTGGACCGGCCCTTGCCGGCGCGCCAATTGTTCTTGGGCGCGGACCACCCGTCGCGCCTCGCGATCGTCGAATCGGTTCCCGGCAGCGGCAGCCCGGAAGATCCGCCGCGCCTGTTCTGCGAGCTTGCTCCGGAGCTTTCGGGCGAGGCGGAGCGGGACCTTCCCCTATCCGGCCACATCGCGCCCCATCTCGATGGCATATTGGATGGCCGCACGGTGGAGCGCTGGGTCGATCAGCGCATCCCCGCGATGCTGCCCTTGCCCTATCCGGGCTATGCCGCGCGCATGAAGACCTATCGCGACTGGCAGTCGGCGCGGCCGCGGCGCGTCTATCTGGCGGGAGACTATCTCGCGACCGCGCTGGTCGGCGGGGCCTGCGCCAGCGGCGGGCGTACCGCGGCCGACATCATCGGCCATTGGAGCTAGCCGGCGATCCAGCCGGTCTCTGACCGCAGATATTCGCGCCGCGTGGCGAACCCCTGCCGATTGTCGATGAGCCGCAGGCGATCGGGCCGGAGGAGGAAGAACGCATTGCGGAGAAAGGCTTCCCGGACCCGGCCCTGCTGCGGACCGGCGGGCGCTTCGACGATGCGGCGGATCGCGGCGAAGCGATCGAGATAGGCGGCGCGGGCGGCCTCCTGCTCGCCGGCCGCCACCGGCTCGATCTGTCCGCTCCCCTGCACGCCGCGCAGCGCGTCCCAGCTCGCGGCGGCCGGATGCACCGCGAACGCCACGGCGCCCGCGAGCGCTGCTTCGCTGCAATGGCGGCTGCGTGCGCTCGACACGAACAGCAGCGTGGCATCCGCGACCGCGAAGAAGACGGGTGCCGCCCAGGGCCCGGCCGCATCCCCGGTCGCGACGGTCACCACTATGGCTTCGTCGAGCAGCGCCGCCACGTCCGGGGGCAGCGCGGGCGTCACAGCGTCGCCATCAGCCCGACGATCGCCAGCGGCGTCGCGATTCCCACGATCAGCCGCCACGGTAGGTAGAGCGCCGGCTCGTCCTTGAACTCGCTGCGCAGATCGCCGTTGCGCATCGCCCATGCCACGAACAGCGCGATCAGCAGCGCGTTGAGCGGCAGCAGGATGTTCGCGACGCCGAAATCGAGGATGTTGAACACCGTGGCCTCGCGGAACACCCGGATCCAGGACAGCGGATGGAAATCGGCGAGCAGGCTGAACGACAGCAGCGAGGGCAGGCCGACGATGGACAGCACTACGGCCGCCAGCGCGCACAATTTCTTCCGCCCGAGCGACAGCCGCTCCTCCAGCCACGACACCACCGGCTGGAGCATGGCCACCGCGCAGGTGAGCGCGCTCAGCGCGAGGAGCAAGAAGAACAGGATGGCCAGCAGCCGGCCGCCGGGCATCTGGCTGAACGCGAGCGGCATCGCCACAAAGACGAGATTGGCGCCGCCTTGCGGATCCGAGCCATAGTGGAGAACGATCGGGAAGATCGCCACCGCCGAGATCAGCGTCGCGATCAGGATGCCGAGCGTGAGCCCGAAGGCCGACTGCGGCAGCGACGCCTGTGCGGGCAGGAACGATCCGAACGTCATCAGCACGCCGATGCCGATCCCGAGCGAGAAGATCGCCTGGCCGAGCGCGGCAATCACCGAATCGAAAGTGAGCCGCGCGAAATCGGGTTTGAACAGATAGACGATGGTGTCGCCCAGACCGATGAACACGGCATTGTAGACGATCAGCACCAGCAGCACGCCGCTCAGCGCGATCATCTTGATGCGCGAGATCGTCTCGATTCCGGCGTGTAGCCCCTGCGCGACGACGAAGGCGATACCGAAGATGAAGCCGATCTGCATGATCGCCTGATGCAGCGGCGCGGCGGTCTGCGCGTTGAACGCCGCCAGCGATTCCGCGGCATCGGTCGTCCCGAACCCCTGCCAGATCGCGATCCGGGCATAGTCGATGCTCCAGCCCGCGACGACGCTGTAGTAGCTGAGCCCGAGAAAGGGGATGAACAGGCTCAGCCAGCCGATCACGCGCCAGGCGCGCCAACTGCCGTTCTGCGCGACCAGCGCATCGACGCTGGCCACCGTGCTGCCCTGTCCGCGCTTGCCGATCATCATCTCGGCGATCGCCACCGACGTGCCCAGGATGAGCAGGAAGGCGATGTAGACCAGCACGAACGCGCCGCCGCCATTGGCGCCGGCGACATAGGGAAAGCGCCACAGGCTGCCGAGCCCGACCGAGGCGGCGATCGTCGAATAGAGAAAGGCAAAACGCGAAGACCAGTGCTGCCGGGCCTGCCCGCCATTCGTTGCCGCCATTGCCGTCATCGCGCTCCCCGCCTGGATCTATGGCGCGGCTCCCGGCGCTGCGCCGCCCGAACCATCGGCGGCGGGTCCGGCGTGTGCAAGCGGAGGAGGGCGCGGAGCGGGCGATCGGTCCGATATCCACAAAATCCCGCCATTTTGAACAAGTCTGGCGCGACGCCACCTGCAACGCCCCATCGAGATCGGACGGATGATTTAATGATTTGGCCCGGCGGGCGATTTCGGCGTGGCGAACGTCTGAACTTGCTGTCACCTTCCGGTCATATTCTTCGTTCTGCCGCGCTGTTTTCCGGCAGGGCCGCCTATTATTCAAGATCAATTGGCGCACAAAGCTGTAAAATTGGGGATCGCAGATGAAGTTGTATAATATTTTACTCGCAACGGCAGGAATAAGCATCGCGATCTCCGCCATGCCGGCGGCGGCGCAAGATGCCGGGCAGCAGCCGGAGGCCGGGCCTGCGGAAGGCGAGATCGTCGTCACGGCGACACGCCGTTCGGAATCGGTGAAGAACACGCCGCTGAGCATCGCCGTTGAATCGGGAGAGAATCTGGCTCGCTCCAACGTGTCGTCGCTCCAGGATCTGACGCGGGTCCAGCCGGCGCTCGCGGTGAATAACCAGGGCGCCGACGGCAATCAGTACATCATCCGCGGCGTGCTCTCGGATGTGGGGTCGACCACCGGGATCTATCAGAACGAGGCGCCTCTGGTCGGCAACGGCATCGTCCAGCGCAACGGCGACGGCAAGCCGGGCCTGCGGTTGCACGACATCGAGCGCGTCGAGGTGCTGAAGGGTCCGCAGGGCACCCTGTTCGGATCGGGTTCGCTCTCGGGCACGATCCGGGTGATCACCAACAAGCCCTCGACGGATGCGATTGCGGGCGGTGGCACCGTCACCGCCGGCTTCATCCGGGGCGGCAAAGCGCTGTACACGACCGACGGCTATCTGAACGTGCCCGTGACGGACAAGGTCGCCTTCCGGGTCGTCGGCTGGGGCGAGTTCGGTGGCGGATATATCGATCAGCAGACCGGTTTCGCACGGACCACGCAGATCGGGAACGCCAATGATTCGGTGGTATGGGGCGGGCGCTCCGCAGTGTCGGTCGACGTCACCGATGGCTTCAACCTGCTCGGCGAGGTCAGCTATCAGCAGGTCCAGGTGGACGGCACGCAGTCGTTCGTCGCTAGCCAGGGCGCCTATCGCTCGAACGCGCAGACGCAGGAGCCCTATGAGTCGAAATATCTGCTCGCTACGCTCACCGGGACGCTCGACACCGGCATCGGCACGGTCAGCCTGATCGGCAGCTATGGCCGCCAGAGCGTGCTGGCGACGGCCGATACCACGCCGTCCGCAGCCCAGGTCGCCGGCCGCGCGAACGGGCGCTACTGCTCGGGCGGCGCGACGCCGCCCAACGGCTTCACCTGTCCGCTTTCGATCGGGGCGAGCCTGTTCTCCAACGATGGCGATTTCCACAACTATACCGCCGAAGCGCGCTTCGCCTCGGACTTTTCCGGCCCGCTGCAACTCGTGGCCGGCGCCTATTACGAATATGACGTGACCGGCTATCAGAGCACGATCATCAAGGTGCCGGCGAGCAGCGGCCTGGCCGAATGCTACACGATCTCCGAATGCACGGGCATCGGCAACCGCAACGCCGTGCTGTTCGCGCGCACGGCGGAACAGACGGTCAGCCAGTTCGCCTTCTACGGTCAGGCCGACTATGAGATCACGGACAAGCTGAAGGCATCGGCGGGCCTGCGCTATTACACCGCCAAGCTCACCCAGACCGATCAGCAGCTTCAGGCGGGCGTGACCTCGCTCGTGAACGTCATCGATCCGCCGGGTGCGATCTCGCGCGGCAGCAGCCGCGAAAACAGCCCGAGCTATGCCTTCTCGCTGCTCTACACGCCGTCGAGCGACGTGAGCATCTATGCCCGTGCGGCGTCGGGCTTCCGCATCGGCGGGGTCAACAATTCCGCGCTGCTGGCTCGCGACGCCGGCGTGACGATCGCCGACAGCTACGGCCCCGACGATCTGTGGAGCTATGAGATCGGCAGCAAATTCTACCTGCTCGACCGCCGCCTGTTCGTCGATGTGGCTGCCTATCAGATGGACTGGTCCGGCCAGCAGGTGAGCGCCACCGATCCGAGCGGACGTTTCACCTATGTCGTCAACGCGGCACAATCGCGCATCCGCGGCATCGAACTGTCGGCGCGCTATTCCTATGGCGGCTTCAGCCTCGGCACCGGGCTGACCTACACCGATGCGGTGCTGACCCGCGATCTGCCCGCCGCGGTGCGCGCCGCCGGAACTTTCGGCTCGGCGGGCGATCGGCTACCCCGCATCCCGCGGTGGATCGGTTCGGCGCAGGCCCGCTACGAGACCGGCCTCGCTTCCGGCACCGGCTATATCCAGGGAGACGTATCGGTACGTGGCAGCTCGTCCTACAGCTTCAACGACAGCAATGTGTTCAATCCCCGGCTGCCGTCCTATGGTCTGATCGGTGCCGCTGCCGGCTATATCGTGGGTCCCTGGGATCTGGGGGTCTTTGCCGAGAACATCACGAACAAGCCGGCATATTTCGGCGTCAACGCGACGGTCGACGCGGTCAAGGTCTACACCGTCCGGCCGCGCACGATCGGGCTGCGCGCCCGGGCCAGTTTCTAGGAGAAGTCGCTTGGGCGATCTCATGCGGAAGCACGATCGCCGTCACATCCTGAAGGGTGGGGCGGCGGCACTGGGCGCGGCGGCAGCCTCACGCTCGATTGCCGCGCCCCGTTCCCCCCGCAAGCCGAACATCGTCTTCATCATGGCGGACGATCTCGGCTATGCGGACCTCAGTTGCTATGGCCGCCGCGACTATGAAACGCCGAATATCGACCGGCTGGCGGTGCAGGGCGTCCGCTTCACCCAGGGTTACGCCAATTCCTCGGTCTGTTCGGCGACGCGCCTGGCGCTGATCACCGGCCGGTACCAGTATCGCCTGCCGCTCGGCCTGGAAGAGCCGCTGGCGGAGCGCGACATCGGGCTCCCGCCCGAACACCCGACGCTGCCGTCGCAGCTCCGGCTGGCAGGCTATACGACGATGCTGATCGGCAAATGGCATCTGGGCCGCTTGCCCAAATATGGCCCCCGGGAAAGCGGCTACGACCATTTCTTCGGCTTTCGCGGCGGCGCGCTGGACTATTTCACGCACGAATCGAACGGCCGCGGCGATCTGTGGGACGGTGACCACAAGGTCGAGATGGCCGGTTATATGACCGATCTGCTCGGCGATCGCGCGGTGAAGGCGGTGGGGGAACTTGCCCATGCCGGCAAGCCGTTCCTGATCAGCCTGCATTTCAGCGCCCCGCACTGGCCCTGGGAAGGACCGGAAGACCGCGCCGAGGCCGAACGCCTGGCCGCCAAAGCGGGGCCGGACGCGGCGTTCAGCTTCGACGGCGGCTCGCTCGCCACCTATGCCCGGATGGTCGAGCGGATGGATCACCAGGTCGGACGGGTGATGGCCGCGCTCGACCGCGCCGGGATCGCCGAGGACACCATCGTCGTCTTCACGAGCGACAACGGCGGCGAGCGCTTCTCGGACACCTGGCCATTCACCGGCAAGAAGACCGAACTGCTGGAGGGGGGCATCCGCATTCCGGCGATCCTGCGCTGGCCGCGCCGCATTCCGCGCGCCACGACCAGCGATCAGGTGATGATTTCGATGGACTGGATGCCGACCCTGCTGGCCAGCGCAGGCGCAGCGATTGCGCCGGATTGTCCCAGTGACGGCATCGACATCCTGCCCGCGGTCCTGAGCGGCGCTCCGGTGCCCCGCACGCTGTTCTGGCGCTATCTGCACATGCGCCAGCAGGCGTGCCGTTCGGGATCGTGGAAATATCTGAAGATCGGCGAGAACCAGTTCCTGTTCGATGTGATCGCGGATCCGCTTGAGCGCGCCAATCTCAAGGACAGGCGGCCGGAGATATTCGCCGGGCTGGTGGCGCAGTATCAAGCGTGGGAGGCGACGATGCTGCCGCTCGATCCTGCTTCCTATTCACATCATTTCAGCGGGCGCGATATGGCCGACCACTTCGGCGTGCCGCCCGGCGACGACTGAGGACCCGATATGCTTACGACCGACGAACGTGCGGCCCGGCCGGGCGGCCGCGACCATGTCCACCCCAATATGCAGATCGCCTATGAAAGGGCGGGCGTTCCCTCGGCTTATGAAGTCGATGGCTGGGTCTTCCTTACCGGCGTGGTGGCGGCTCGCGGCGAAGACGAGGGCGGTGACCTGAAGCCGGGCTTCGAACGCACGTTCCGTCAGCTTGGCGAGGTGTTGGCGATGGCGGGCTGCTCCTGGGCGAACGTGGTGAAGATGACGTCGTTCCACATCGACATCGCCCGCGAGCTGCCGGTGATGGCCGAGGTGCGGCTGCGCTATGTCGCGCCGCCGTATCACGCATGGTCGGTGATCGGGGCCGCCAGCCTCGCCAATCCCGCGGGCTTCTGCGAGATCGAAGTAACCGCACGCAAGCCGGCCGCCTGAGGCCGCTTCTGCCAAATCGATCCCGACGCCCTCAGGCGTCGAGATAGTCCGACAGCTTGAGACCGGCCAGTCCGGGGATCTGCTTGCGCTGGAATTCGGCCTGGCGTCCCCAGGGCATGGTCGCGTCGATCGCCAGCCTGCCCCAATGATCCTTCTGCGGATCACGGTAGAAGCCGGGCACGTCGGACAGCACCATCGCGCGCGTGTCGGCGCGGCCGCGGGTCAGATAGGCCCACATCACATCGTCCATGTCGTGGATGTCCACATCCTCGTCCACCGCGATCACTACCTTGTTGTAGTCGAGGTTCGATCCCAGCGCGGCGAGCAGCGCGTGCTTGCCATGGCCTTCATATTCGGTGCGCAGGCGGATGATCGTCATCATCGTCGTTGGGTGGCAGCTCACGTCGAGCACGCCGCTCATCACGTTGCGCAGATGGCCATAGACGCGCGCCGCCGTGGTCGCCTCCAGCGGCCGCAGATCCTCGTCCGAGCCGCACAGCAGCGCATGGAACACGGCGTCTGGGCGGCGGCTGACATGCGTCACCTCGAACACATGATTGTCGCCCACCTCGACATAATTGCCCAGGAATTCGCCGAACGGCCCCTCGGGCCGCCGGATGTTCGGGAGGAAACGGCCCTCGACGACGATCTCCGCATCGACCGGCACCTCCAGATCGATCGACACGCAGCGCCGCATTTCGACGGGCGCGCCGTCGATCCGCGCCGCGATAGCCAGCTCGCTGCGGTCATAGGGCAGCGATGCGCAGGCGGCCATGAACAGCGACGGCTTCACCCCGATCAGCAGCGCGGCCTCCAGCGCCTCGCCGCGCTCCTCGGCCTTGCGCTGGTATCGCGCAAGGTCGTGGCTCGAGCCCAGGCGCACGCGAAGCTCGTCGTCGCCCACCATCATCGAACGGTGGAAGGAGAGATTGGGCACGCTTGTGTCCGGCTCCTTAGCGAGGAAAATAGCGGTGGTGAGATAGGGGCCGCCATCGCGTTCGTGATAGGTGATGCGCGGCAGATCGGAGAGGCGGCAGCTCTGCCACCCGGCGTCGGGCCGCTTGCCGGAAACGGTGCAATCGCGATCGTCTGCGGTGGCCACGATATCGAGCCATTTCTGGCAGAATCCCTCGTTGCCGGCGGCACCGATGAAGCGGCGCAGCCGGTCATGATCGCTGTAGATGTTGGAGATGACGGGGATGTCCGATCCGGCGACTTGTTCGAACAGGATGGGGTGGCTGCCGGCCAGTTGCGCCGCCTTGATCACCGCGGCGATTTCGTGCGTCGGATCGACTTGCCGTGCGACCCGATCGACCCGCTCGCCTGGCTCCGCGCCGCCGAGGATCCGGGCCAGGGTGGAGCTGATATTCTGGGGTCGCATCGGGAATCTCCGGCAGGAATTTGAAATCGTGGTGGTTTCCCTCAATGTTCGACCGGGGGTGCTATAGCCAGCCATGTGCCCCGGATCGGGCGCCGATAATTCCGATCGGGTAAGGAACGCATCCGGCTCGAACAAACCCGCGCGCGCGGGCAGCAGGAGCCGCCGCGGGTGGCCCTTCGTCAGGCTCGCGGTCGGAGGATGTCCGGCAATAGGAGTGGAGCCCGCCGCGCGCGACGGGCTCGGCGATGCGTTTGGGGCGGGCGCGGCTTACGGCTCCCGCGCCGGTATCTCCATCAGGTCGTGCGCGAACAGGACCGGCCCCGCGAAGTAGCGGCGCAGCACCGCGGTGGTCGCCGCTTCGTCGTTCTCGCCGGGGACGAAATGGGTGAGGACAAGGGCCTTCACATTCGCCTCCTTCGCCATGCGGCCGGTCTCGTCGAGCGTGACATGGGCGCGGGCGTTGCGCAGCCCTCCGGGGGCGCCGGGTGGGCCGGTGCGGCCGTCCTTCTTGATGACGCCGCCCGAATCGATGATCAGATAGTCCGCGTCGCGCGCGAGCACCGGCAACGACTCCGAATAGACCAGGTCGCCTGAGATCACGATCGAGCGCCCGCCCGCGTCGAAACGCAGCGCGACGGTGTAGATGCTGTGGTTCACACGGATCGTGCGCACCCGGATTCCGCCGATCGTGAAGTCCTCGCCACCCTTCAATTCGGTGAGCGTGTAATCCTTTTCGGCATCCTCCATCGTCTTGCCGATGCGGCCGAGACGATAGCGGATATCCGCATCGTAATTGGCGAGCGTCGAGGCGAGGATCGCCTCCATCGGCGTCGGCCCGGCGACCATGAACTTGCGCCCGCCCAGCAGCGCGTGGATGAAGATCGGTACGAATTCCTCGTTGTGATCGAGATGCTGGTGGGTGAAAAACAGCCCATCCAGCGTCTCCTCCGGCACCTGTGCCTGGTGCAGCCGCGCCTGGGCGCCGTTGCCCATGTCGACCAGGATGCGCGTGTCGCCATAGCGGATCAATACCGACGCATTCGCGCGTTCGGTCCGGTATTCGGGCGATCCAGATCCCAGGATGGTCGCGATCAGCTCCGGCTGTTCGGCGGTCTGGAGCGCGGCCGGGGCAGGCTGAGACTGTGCCGCGACGGTAGCGCAACCCGCCAACAGCATGGCGGCGGCGGCAAGCATGGTTCTGGGTGCGATCCGGTATCCCATCTGCGGCGTTCCTCCTGAGTTAGAATTTCACGCGGTCGCCGCCCTTGAGCGCGAGCAGCGCCCGCGCCTCCGCCGGGCTGGCGGGTTCGAGCCCCAGCTCGGCGAGGATGCGGACGATCTTCGTCACCTGCTCGGCGTTGGACGATGCGAGCTTGCCTCGGCCGATGAACAGGCTGTCCTCCAGCCCGACGCGGACATTGCCGCCCAGCATCGCCGCCTGCGTCACCACCGGCATCTGGTGGCGCCCGGCGCCGAGCGCAGACCAGACATAATCGCTGCCGAACAGCCGGTCGGCGGTGCGGCGCATGAACAGGATATTGTCCGCGTCCGCGCCGATTCCTCCCAGAATGCCGAACACGCTCTGGATGAAGAAGGGCGGTTTGGCGATGCCGCGATCGGCGAAGTGGGCGAGATTGTAGAGATGGCCGATATCGTAGCATTCATGCTCAAACCGCGTGCCGTGGTCCGCGAGCAGCTCGTAATTGCGCGCGATATCGGCGAAGGTGTTGCGGAAGATGAACTTCTCGCTGTCGGCGATATACTGCTTCTCCCAAGGGAATTTCCACTCGCCGACCTTCGCGCCCATGCCGTGGAAGGAGAAGTTCATCGACCCCATGTTGAGCGAGCACATCTCCGGGCTGAACGTCAGCGCGGCGGCGAGCCGGTCCTCGGGGGTCATGTCCGGGCTGCCGCCGGTGGTGATGTTCACCACCGCGTCGCAGCCCTGTTTGATGACCGGCAGGAAGCGGCGGTAGACTTCGGGGCTGCCTGTGGGCGCGCCCGTTTCCGGATCGCGTGCGTGGAGATGGAGGATCGCGGCGCCGGCCTCGGCCGCGGCGATCGCCTGATGCGCTATATCCTCCGGCGTATAGGGCAGCGCGTCGGACAGCGTCGGGGTATGGATCCCGCCGGTGATGGCGCAGGTGATGACGACCTTGTTCTTCATGGACGCAGCTTCTCCGGGTGGGTTTCGCGCAGCGCGAGGCTGATCAGCACGCCGACGGCCATCGCCGCGATCGGGAACCATAAAATGTGATCGATGCCGAACGCCTGGGCGGTCTGCCCCGCCAGGATCGGCGCGAGCCCGCCGCCGAGCAGCTCGCCCGCTGCGATCACCATCCCGGACGCCGTGGTCATCAGCGTTACCGGCACGGTTTCGGTCGCGATCGGGCCGACGGTGAGCGTGATCAGCGCGTTGTTGCAGAAATGGATGAGGAACAGGATCGCAAAGAGCAGCCACATGTTCGGCCCCGCCGCGTTGAGCGCGATCAGCCCGGCGAGCGCGCCGATCGAGCTTAGGATCATCACCGGCTTGCGTCCGATCCGGTCCGACAGCGCGGAGAGCAGGATCGTGCCTGCCATCGCGCCGAAGCCGATCGCGGACATCACCACGCCCATGCCGAGATCATCGAGCTTCAGATGGTCGACGAAATAATTGGGCAGGAAGGCGCTGGTGGTGATTAGGCAGGTGAGCCAGCAGAACATGCCCGCCATCAGCAGCCGGATGTTGCGATGGCCGAACACGGTCTTCCAGTCCTGGAAGCTGCTGGTCTCGGCGGCGCGCTTTGGCGCGTCCGGAATAATACGCCAGGTCGCCCAGGCGATCAGCAGCCCGGGGATCGTGAAGATCAGGAAGATGTAGCGCCAGTCGACTCCCTCGCGCAGCAGAAAGCCGACGAGCAGCGGCGACAGGCCGAGCCCGAACAGCACCAGCATCGTCTGCTGCAGCCCCACATTGCGGCCATGACGCTCGGGCGGGGAGGCGTTGACGGTGGCGGCGATACTCGCAGGTGTGAAGGCGCCGTCGGCGAAGCCCATCACCACGCGCACCAGCACCAGCCCGCCCAGCCCGGCGGCCAGGCCGCTGCCGCCGATCAGCAGCGAGAAGACGATCAGCGATCCGACGAGCACCCGGCGCTGGCCGATCCGGTCCGAAAGATTGCCCATCAGCAGCGCGGCGATGCCCCAGGCGAGCGCCAGCGCACCGGTGATCGTGCCGATATCGCCATAATCGAGGTTCAGGTCGCGCGCGATCGTGGGATACATGGTGGAGATCAGGAACCTGTCGATCCCCACCAGGCCGAAGCCCAGCGAGAGGATCCCCACCGCGCGCAATTCCTTCCCCGTTACCGGATTCCTGCTCATTTGGCCGCCCTCTCCCGCTGCGCCTTGACCAGATGGGCGGCGAGATCGGCGCGTAGCTCCGCCTTTTCCGCGTCCGTCCACGGCCGGAATCCCTCGCCCGATTTGAACCCCAGCCGCCCGGCCGCGACCAGCGCGGCGAGATGGGGGTGGGGGCCAGCCGAGCGATCGAGCTCGGGGATGATCGTGCGGTGGATGTCGAGCGTCAGATCCAGCCCGACCAGGTCCGCATTCTCGAGCGGGCCGAGCACCGGAAGGCGCATGCCGAAGCTGTTCTTGACGCAATGATCCAGCGTGCGCGCATCGCAGACGCCGTCCGCGACCATCGCGATCGCCTCGCGCCACAGCGCGTGCTGCAGCCGGTTGGCGACGAAGCCCGGCACGTCCTTTCGGACATGCGCCGGCGCCTTGCCGATACTTTCGAGCAGCGCCATCGTTATGGTCACCGTCTCGTCGGACGTGTGCGAACCCTGGATCACTTCGACCAGAGGTATCAGCGGCGCGGGGTTCCACCAATGCGTGCCGACGATGCGATCGGCGGTGTCGAGTCCCGCCGCGATACTGCCGATCGGCATCACCGAGGAATTGCTCGCCAGGATCGCGTTGCGCGGCGCGTGGGCGATCAGGCCGGCGAAGATCGCGCGCTTGATCTCGATCCGCTCGGGCGCCGCCTCGGTGACGAAAGCGGCCGACGCGACGGCTTCGGCGATATCTGCGGTTACCGTTACGCGCGCCGCGGCAGCGGGATCGCCGCCGGCGAGTTCCAGATCGGCGCGCAGGCGTTCCGCGACGGTGGCGCGGACCTGGTCAAAGGGTTCGTGGACCGCGACCTCATGACCCGCGGAGGCGAAGACCTGTGCGATCCCCACGCCCATCAGTCCGCCGCCGATCACTGCGATGCGCGGTTCCGCCATGTGCCTTACCCCGCCGTATAGCCGCCATCGGCGTAGAGGATGTGCCCGGTGTGGAAATCGGACGCGCGCGAGCAGAGGAAGAGCAGCGGCCCTGCCAGATCCTCGGGCTCGCCCAGCCGGCCGACGGGCACGCGCGCCAGAAAGCCCTCGCGCACCGCCTTGGCCTTGTCGTCATCGGCGAACATCCAGGCGGTGAGCGGCGAGCGGAAGACGGTGGGAGCGATCGCGTTGACCGTGATGCCGTGCCTGCCCCATTCGCAGCCGAGCGCCCTGGTCATCCCGTCGACGGCGGACTTGGACGCGCAATAGGCGGTATAGCCCGCGGGATGCCCCAGCTTGCCGCGCGCCGACGAGGTGAACACCACCTTGCCCCCGCCGCCCTGGGCGATCATCTGCCGGCCTGCCGCGCGCGCGATCAGCCAGGCGCCATCGACATTGGCGAGCATCACCTTGCGGAAGCGATCGGGCGACATGTCGGTGATCGGCGCGACGTCGTTCATGCCGGAGGCGACGACGAGGATATCGATGCCGCCGTGCGCGGCGACCGCGGCGGCGACGATAGCCTCGCAATCCTCCTCGCTGTCGGGGCGGCGGTTGACCGGCACCGCGGCGATGCCGGCCGCCGCCAGTTCCCCGGCGAGCTCGTCCAGAGCAGCGCCGTTGCCGCCGGTGACGGTTAGCCGTGCGCCGGCCCGGCCGAGTGTGGCGCACACGAGCTTGCCGAAGGCGCCGGTCGCACCGACCACGATCGCCGACTTGCCGGCGATATCGAACATCCGCGAGGGATCGATAGCGGGCAGCGTCATGTCCGGGCCTCCGGGTAGGGCATCACCACCAGCATCGACGCGACGGCGTTGCCTTCGTTGCGGATCGCACGCGCTTCGCCGGCGCCGATGAAGCAACTGTCGAACGGCCGCAGTATATGGCAGGTGCCGTCGCCCAGCTCGATCGTCACCGCGCCTTCGATGACGACATAGATTTTCTCCAGCGGGCTCGCATCCATCTCGGCGCCCCCGCCGGGAAGGAAGTGCGACAGGCCCGTCCAGGCGAAGCCGGCGGTGCTGGCGTCGAAGCCCTGAAGTCGCAGCCCGCGCATGTCGTAATGCCCGGGCGCGTCATAGCGCCTCGCATCGTTGAAACGCATGATTTCCATGGAACCACTCCTGGCGGGAAGCCGCTATTCGGACCGGCCCGTTTCGATGCGGAAGCTTCCGCTGGGGTCGACGATCGCGACGAGGCGGACGATGCAGCCATCGCCCTTCTTCCAGCGCCAGGGGAAGGCGGCGAAGGTGACGCGCTTTCCGGTCACCTTGTCGATGTCGCCGCCGACATTCTCAAACCCGCAGATGCCGGCGGAAAGGATCGCCTTGTGGCAGGGCTCCCATTCGGGGAAGTCCTCGATCACCTTGCGGCCGGTGAGCTGGCGATATTCCTCGTTGATGTGCGGGATCAGGCCGTTGGGCGCGCCCGGACCATGCGGACCGATCGCCGTGCCAAGCGGATGGTCGAGCGCCTGGGTATCGGAGCCGCACATCTTGACCTTGCGCTTTACGAACCATTCGCCGGCGTCCTTGTAGAAGCCCGGCGAGTATCCGTAATAATGCATGTTATCGCCGTAATATTTATGCCAGCCGGTGTTGACGATAACGATGTCGCCTTCGCGGATTTGCGGGCGGGCGTTTTCCAGATCATCGGCGGTGATCACCTCCCACTTCTTCTTGGGGATCGAAACCACGACGCCGGTGCCGAAGAAATAGGGCAGGGGCACTTCGTCCATGAAGGGCGTTCCTTCGACGACGTGCGCGGGCGCATCGATATGCGTGCCCGAATGCATCACCGTGGTGATGCGCTGCGTGAGCACGCCCGATTTGGACATGCCGTGCAGCCGCTCGATCTTGACATCCTCGAAATAGGGCCAGCAGGGCTGTCCGAGCCCCCATGGGTGACTGAGGTCATAGAATTCCAGCCCCATCGCGTTGCTGAGGTTCGACTGCGTGAACTGGCTCAGCGAATCGTCGCGCCAATCCCCTTCCTCCCATCCCGGCATTCCACTCTCCTTTGTACTGCATTGCAGTCTTTATGTACCGCATAGTGGATTTAAGTCTGAGATTCTGTCAAGGTTTTTTTGGCAAGGGCGCCAAATCGCGATAGGGTTGCGCCGAACAAAGGGGGTTTGAGCGGGTGGCACGAGGCAAGGGGGGCGAGGGCGACGCCGCCGATCGCAACGGGATTCAGGTGATCGCGCGCGCCGCGAATATCCTGCGCGAACTGAATACGGCGCGCGACGGACTCAGCCTGGCCGAACTCGCCGCGCGGCTGGGGCTGGCGCGCTCGACGGTGCAGCGCATCGTAAAGGCGCTATCCGACGAGCAACTGCTGACGCCGACTTCGCGGCACGCGCGCGTGCGGCTGGGGCCGCTCCTCGTTCTTCTCGGCGCCAATGCGAAGCTGGATGTGATCGAGCTGGTGCGGCCCATCATGCAGAAGCTCTCCGCGAAGCTGGGAGAGACGGTCGACCTGTCTGTGCTGCAGGGCGCGTCGGCGCTATTCGTGGATCAAGTGACTGGAAGTCAAAGGCTTTCTGCGGTTTCGAAGCCCGGCCAGATGTTTCCGCTGCATAGCACCGCCAACGGCAAGGCGTTGCTCGCCAGCGTGGAGGGCGGCCAGTGGCGCGCGCTGCTGCCGGGCCGCCTGCCCGCCGATACGGAGAATACGATCACCTCGATCGACGCGCTGGAGCGCGAGATCGAGGGGATTCGCGACCGCCGGCTCGCCTTCGACCTGGAAGAGCACACACTGGGGGTGTGCGCGATCGGCACATGGTTCTCGGATCCGGCCGGGCGATCCTACGCCATATCGGTGCCGATTCCGTCGGTGCGATTCGCCGATACACTGGATCTGCGCAACGGCGTTCTCGCCGCGCGGCGAGAGATCGTCGCGGCGATGCGCAGCACCGATCCCGCTCCCTGACAGTAGCTGGCTGCAATCCGTCAGCCATACCACGATGCGATACAATCGCGCGCGATAGCGGTTCCGGGAGCGGAATCGGCCGCCTTTTGCGCGCGTCCGGGGTGGGTGTCCCGTTTTAAATGCAGATTTGAAGCTTGACGAAGTACTATTATGCGATACACATAACCCATAATACGGTCGAAAAGACCATGTCAGGGGAGGAAATCGCATATGCGTGTGGGTCGTTCACGTGCGGCGTGCTTGATCGGTATCTGCGCTTCGGCGCTGATGGTTTCTCCGGCGATGGCGCAGGATAGTGCGCCGCCGCAGCAGCAGGACGAAGAGGGCTATGGTTCCGACGACATCGTCGTCACCGCCACCAAGCGCTCCGAAAGCCTTCAGAAAGTTCCGCTCTCGATCACCGCCTTCTCGTCGGAGGAGATGGAGCGAAAGGGCTATACAAACCTGGCCGGCGTGCAGGAGTCGACGCCCAACCTGAATTTCTCCGTTCAGTCGGCCGGGCAGAATGTAGTGCGCGTCACGCTGCGCGGCGTGGGTACGGAGACGCTGGTCGGCGGCGGCGACCCGGGCGTCGCGCTGCACATCGACGGCGTCTATGTGGGCCGCAATTCGGCGGCCGCCACCGATATCTTCGACATCGAGCGGGTCGAGGTGCTGCGCGGTCCGCAGGGCACCCTTTACGGCCGCAACGCCACCGGCGGTTCGATCAACATCATCACCAAGAAGCCTACGGCCGATCGCGTCGAAGGATCGGCCGACTTCACCTATGGCAACTATAACGAGCTGCGCGTGCGCGGCGTGGTCAATGTGCCGCTGAGTGACACACTGTCGTCCCGCATCGCGGTGTTCGGGGAGGCTCATGACGGCTATCTGAAGAATCTCTACCCCTCGGGTCGCGACAACAACGACAAGGAAACCTTTGGGGGGCGGTTCCAGCTCCGGTGGCAACCTTCGGCGGGGGCGGACATCCTGCTGCGCGGCTATTTCCAGAAATTTGGCGGCGCCGGTCCCGGCTCCCGCTATCTGGGCACCGATATCGTCTCGGCGAACGGTTATCCTACCCAGGGCAACGTCGGTATCGGCACGGGTGGCCAGCGGGTGGGGGCGGACGTTTTCAACCTCGCCCGGACGCGGACCGGAGCGGCGGTGCTGCCGCGCCCCACGGGCTTCTACGAAGTACGCAAGGACGCGCCTGAATTCGTCGACCTGTTGATCAAGGGCGCGGATCTGGAAGCCGATATCGACCTGTCCGATACGATCCTGCTCCGTTCGACCAGTTCCTATCAGACCAACACCAACGAGATCCTGGTCGATTCGGACAATTCGGAGCTGCCGATCGAGACGCGCTACCGCAAAAACGATGCGTCGCAGTTCAGCCAGGAATTCAACCTGCTGTCGCAGACCCAATCGCCCTTCCAGTGGCTGTTCGGCGCCTATTTCTATCGTGAGGAACTTACCGAGCGCTTCCAGACGATCGTTCCGGCGGGGCTGATCCCCACGACGATCGTGTTGCCGGCGGGCGCGGTGCGGGGCGGCGGCGGCGTCCAGCAGGATCGCGTCGTCAATCACAAGACCGAAAGCTATGCGCTGTTCGGCCAGCTTTCCTACGAACTCACTCCCGGCCTGGTCGCTACCGCGGGCCTGCGCCACACCTGGGACAACAAGGTCCAGGACCGCACCGGCGGCGGCCAGATCGATATTACCACCGGCATCCGCGCGACGACGCCAGGCCTGATCGGCTATGAGCCGCCGTCGCATGGCGAGGCGTCCTTCGCCGAGTTCACCTATCGCTTCAGCCTGGCCTATGAGTTCGCGCGCGACCACAATCTCTTCGCGAGCTATTCGCGCGGCTACAAGAGCGGCGGCTTCGATTTCAACGGCGGCGTCGTGGACCCAGTGGTGGGCCAGGTGCCGTACAAGCCCGAGTTCGTCGATGCGATCGAGGTGGGATCGAAGAACCGTTTCCTTGACCGCCGCGTGACGCTGAACCTCACGGGATTCCACTATAAGTACAAAGATCTGCAGGTGTTCCGCCTTACCGGGGACGGCCCGCTGACGGACAATGCGGCGCAATCGACGATCTGGGGAATCGAAGGAGAGCTGAAACTGCAGCCCACCGACGATTTCGCGATCGACGGGTCGGTCGGCTATCTCAACGCGACCTACGATTCCTATTCGATCCCGACGCCGCCCACCGACTTTTCGGGCAACCGGCTGAACTATGCGCCCAAATGGACCGCCGCCGCGGGCGCGGAATATACCATGCATTTCGGGGAGGACGCGCTCATCGCGCGCATCGACTGGTCTTATCGTTCGGCGACCTATTTCGATCGCGCGAACCTGCCGCTCGACCGGCAGGACGCATACAGCCTGTTCAACGGGCGGCTGCGCTACAATCTAGATGCCTGGTATATCGATCTGTGGGGCAGGAACCTGACCAAGACCGAATATCTGACCGGCCAACTCATCAACCCGCCCTTCAACTGCAATTGCCGGACGGTGAATCTGGGTGCGCCGCGCACCTATGGCGTCACCGTCGGTACGCGGTTCTGACGGAGGGGCCGCCGGGGAGCGATGTTCTCCGGCGGCCGCCGCCGCGCGAAACGGGATTGGATGGCGATGGGCAGCAGCGAGCGTGAACTTCCGGCACAAGCCTGGCCAAGCCGCCGCGGCAGGATCGGCGCGCGCACCTCGCTGATCCTCTATTGCGTGGCGATTCTGATTCCAGCGATCCTATCGCTGTCGATCGCCTATCAGTGGAATCACGTCTTCGCGTCGATCGTCAGTGTGCTCAACATCGTCTTCATGGCGATGATGCTGTCGCAGTTCGCGCTCTCGTCGCGCGGGCGCTGGCTCTACCGGCTGATGGGGATCGATCACGCGATGTCGCTCCACCGCCGCATAGGCGAATGGATCGCGATCTTCTTCTTCCTCCACCCGTTCCTGATCGTGCTGCCGCGGCTGTGGTTTGCGCCGGAGCTGGTCTGGTCCGACCTGTGGCTCAGCTTCACCCAGACCAGCGTCGCCACCGGCGTCTATGCCTGGATGATCCTGATCGTCTGGACGCTGGTTTCGATCGCGAAGGCCAAGGCGGGGCTGTCGTTCGAGGCGTGGCGCTACAGCCACACGATCGGTTTCGGCGTGGTCGCGGTGCTGGGCGTGCTCCATGCGATCGACGTGGGGCGGCACGGCCAGCTCCAGCCGCTGTTCAACTGGATCTGGATCGCGGGCGGCACCGCCGCGGTGCTCGCCGCGCTCTGGGGGCTCACCGGCCGCGCGCGCGCGATGGACGCCCGGACCTTCCGGCTGGTGGAGGTGCGCAAGGCGAGCGCGAGCGACTGGGAGCTGGTGCTGGAAAACGACCTCAGGCTGCCCTTCGCATTCGAGGCGGGGCAGTTCGCCTGGATCGGCGCAACGCGAAGCGCGCTGTTGCGCGACGAACATCCCTTCTCGATCGCGTCGGCTCCATCGGAGCTGCCGGTGCTGCGCTTCGTGATCCGCGAGCTCGGCGATTTCACGCGCCAGCTTTCACGGCTGAAGCCGGGCAGCCGGATCCGCGTCGACGGACCCTATGGCGATTTCTCGCTGGCCGGGCGGTCGGCGCGGGGCGTGCTGCTGATCGCGGGCGGCGCAGGGATCGCGCCGATGCTGGGCCTGTTGCGCGATCTTGCGCCCGATCAGGCGCGCCTGCCGATCCGGCTGCTCTATGGCAACCGCACCGCGTCGCAGCTTGTGGCGCAGGATGAACTGCGCGCGCTGGAGGCGCGGCTGCCCGATTTCCGGCAGGTGATTGCGCTCGAACAGACGGATGCCGCCGTCGGCGCGCACCACCATGGGCGGATGGACCCCGATTTCCTGAAGGCGCATCTGCCGCCGCATGAGGAGATTGCCGGCTGCCTGATCTTCGTCTGCGGCCCGCCGGTGATGGTCGAGCATGTCGTGGCGCACCTGATCCGGCTGGGCGTGCCGAAGCGGGTGATCGTGTACGAGGAATTCGGTTTCTAGCGCTGGCCGAGCGCGATCGCGTGGCGCAGTCCGCCGAGCGCTACCGCCACGATATGGCCGGTGAGCGTATCGATCATGGCATCGTCGATGCGGCGATTGGCCAACAACGCGATGTGGCGCCGGTTGAACGGAAGCACCATGCGCGCCATCCCGAGCACGCTCGCCTCGCACAGCAGCAACTGTTCTCGTGTCACCTCCGCGCCAATGATCGCGGTGAGGCAATCGAGCATGTGGGCACGCGCGGCCGCCAGCACCTCCTCGTCAACATCGTCGACGATGCCGGTCGGGCGGATATCCTCCCAGTTGCGCATCTTGTCGAAACGTGATGCCCCGCCGTCATGGTTCATGCGCTTCAGGATCGAGCGGACATGCGCGGCGAGCCGGTCTTCAGGCGCTGGTGCGGCATCGGCCTCGAAGGGGAATTGCACGGCGCTCTCTTCGAACGCGCGCAGATAGGCGGCGCGATAGGCCGCGGCCTTGTTGCCGAAATGATAGTTGAGCGCGGCGACGTTCGCCTCGGCGCGCGCGCAGATCTCCGCCACGGTCGCGTCGTCAAAGCCTTTCTCGACAAATATGTCGCAGGCGGCGTCGAGCAGCCGCTCGCGCGTGCCGCGCCGCTTTTTTAAAACATTCATTTCAAATGTTCACTTGAATTTTTCATGGGGCCTCGTACAACGACAGCAAGCTGGCGAGTCAAGCAATAGTTCAGCGCAACGGGTGAAAGCGGACAACCGGAAAATGGAAGAGGAACGCGGCGAGACTCCCAAAGGCGAAGCGCCTTCGAGCGGATATAGCCGCCGCGATCTGGGGCGTCTCGCGGGGCTTTCCGCGCTGGCGCTGGCGGCGCCGCTGATCGTCACCAACCAGAGCCCGTCGACGCATGTGCCAAAGCCCGGGGGCTGGCACTCGTCGGACATATTGGTGATCGGCAGCGGCTTTGCCGGCGTGTTCGCCGCGTTGGAGGCCGTGCGTCATGGCATGACCGTCACGCTGGTGGACAAGGGGACGGTCGGCTGGTCGGGGCTCTCCCCTTGGGCCTCGGACAGCCGGCCGTTCGACCCCTCGATCTACGACCGCAAGGAATGGATCGACAATCTCGCGATCAACACCGAATGGCTGTTCGACCGCAAATGGATGGACATCTTCCTCGACGAATCGATGGAGATTTTCGACATCCTGGAGCGCTGGGGCTGTCATGCGGTGCGGCCGTTCGAGCGCTCGACGGTGTTCCGCCGGCTGCTCGAGGACGCGGGCGTGACGCTGGTCGAGCGGGTGATGGTCACCTCGCTGCTCCAGGACGGCGCGGGTCGCGTCAACGGTGCGCTCGGCTTTACCTATGACGACAGCCAGGAACCGTGCGCGCCGGTACGTTTCGCGGCGCGCGCGGTGATCTCCTGCGCGGGTGCCGGGGCGTATAAGAGTCCCGGCTTTCCCAACTGGGGCCAGACCTTCGACGGCGACGCGCTCGCCTATGAGGCCGGCGCATGGATCACCGGCAAGGAATTCCACGACACGCATCCTACCTTCTCGAAGAATCCCGCTGCCTCCTATGACGGCTGGCGCTGGGCGCAGACGGTGAAGGGCGCCTATGTGATGGTCGGCCCGCCCGAGCCGCTGATGGGCGGGCTGACGCTCGGCAACGCGATCAACGTGTCGCATGGGCGGCTGATGCGTGTACCCGGCGGCGGCCCCGGCGGCGAGCCGCCGCCCGAGCCGGGCGTGCCGCGCAAGCCTTCTCCGCACGAGATCGCCAATCGCAACTATGTCGGCAAGGGCTTCCTCGCGCGATCCGACCTGACACTGGATTTCGGCGGCCCGCCCGAGGACGGATCGGTACCCGAACAGGGTTTTCGCGTCGGCGGCGCGACCGCGGGCATGGGGGTACACAAGGGCGAAGGCGTCTATTGCTCGGACTATAGCTGCGGCGCGGCGGGCGTGCCGGGGCTCTATGCCGCGGGCGACGCGCTGGGGTCGATGCTGTGCGGGCCGCTCTATCCGGGGCGCGGCTTCGCTTCGTTTGGATCGGCGATCCAGGGGCGGCGCGCGGCGCGTAGCGCGGTCGAATATGTGCGCAAGGCGCCCGCCGCGCGCATCGATCGCGCCGCGCTCGACCGAAAGATTGAGGCGCTGTTCGCGCCGCGGACGCGCAAGGAAGGGTTCAGCCCGGCCTGGGTGACCCAGGTGCTGCGCAACACGATGACGCCGCTGCACATCCTTTACATCAAGGATCCCCGCAGGCTCGACGGCGCGCTCGCGTCGATCGAATATCTGCGCAGCCGCGTCGTGCCGCACATGGTGGCGGGGGATGGCCACCAGTTGCGCGTCGCGATCGAGGCGCAGAACATGCTGCTCAACGCCGAGATGAAGCTGCGCGCCGGGCTGTTCCGTACCGAGAGCCGCGGCACGCATTTCCGCGAGGACTATCCGTTCCGCGACGATGCCAACTGGTTCTGTCTGGTGGTGATGCGCAAGGGGGAGGACGGGATGGTGCTCGAAAAACGCCCGCTGCCCGACGCATGGCGCCCGCCGGCCGCCATGGCCTATCGCCAGCGCTATCCGCGCGTCTGGCCCGGCGAGGACGCCCAGCTCCAATCGCGAGGAATAGCCTGATGCCAGTTAGTCAGATCCGTGGATGCATCGGTTGCGGCAATTGCGTGAAGGCCTGTCCGCCCGACGTGTTGCGGCTCGACAACGCAACCGGCAAGGCGTTCATCGCCTATCCCGAGGATTGCCAGATCTGTCACCTTTGCCGGCTGAGCTGCCCGGTCGACGCGATCGAGCTGACGCCCGATCAGCATGTGCCGCCGATCGTCTCCTGGGGCTGAGGCCCCGTTCTTTCGAGGATGTTGCGTATGAGCGGATTGAACCGGAGGACCTTGCTCAATGCCGGCGCCGCGGGGCTGGCGCTTTCGATGGCGCCGGGCGCGCTGGCGCAGCGCAAGCCGGGGGCGGGGGGCAGGCCGGGCGCGCGGCCGCCGAACATCCTGTTCATCCTCGCTGACGATCTCGGCTACGCCGATGTGAGCTGCTACGGCCGCCGCGAATATAGCACGCCGGCGATCGACCGGCTGGCGGCCGGGGGCATGCGGCTGACCCAGGCCTATGCCAATTCCTCGGTCTGCTCGGCGACGCGCGTGGCGCTGGCTACCGGGCGGTACCAGTACCGGCTGCCCGTGGGGCTGGAGGAGCCGCTGCGCGGCGGCAAGCTGGGGCTCGATCCTTCCGTCCCCACCATGGCTTCGCTGCTGCGCGCGCACGGCTATTCGACCGCGCTGGTCGGCAAGTGGCACCTGGGGGCGCTGCCCGATTTTGGGCCGCTCAAGAGCGGCTATGATCATTTCTGGGGCTTTCGCGGCGGCGCGCTCGACTATTTCGATCATTTGGGTCCCACCGGCAAACCCGATCTGTGGGACGATGACCGCGAAATCACCGCGCCGGGCTATCTCACCACCCTGCTCGGCCAGCGCGCCGATCAGGTGATCCGTACCGAGCACGCGCGCGGCAAGCCATTCTTCATCAGCCTGCATTTCAATGCACCGCATTGGCCCTGGGAGGGGCCAGAGGATGCCGCGGAATCGGCACGGCTGCGCGCCAAGCCGAAGGGGGAAGACCCGCTGCCGTCGTTCGACGCGGGATCGCTCGAAACCTATGCGCGCATGGTCACCGCGATGGACGACGAGGTCGGCCGGCTGATCGCGACGCTCGACGAGATCGGCGCGGCGGAAGATACGATCGTTGTGTTCACCAGCGACAATGGCGGCGAGCGCTTCTCCGACACCTGGCCGTTCACCGGCAAGAAGACCGAACTGCTCGAAGGCGGGCTTCGCATTCCCGCGATCCTGCGCTGGCCCGCGGCGGTGCGCCCGGGCATTTGCGACCAGGTGGCGATATCGATGGACTGGCTGCCGACGCTGCTCGCAGCCGCGGGCGCCGGGAGCATCGACGCGCCGCAGCCCGACGGGATCGACCTGCTCCCCTGGCTCACCGGCGCGCGCAAGCCAGAACCGCGCACGCTGTTCTGGCGCTATCACAACATGGCCCAGCGCGCGTGCCGCAGCGGCGACCTGAAATACCTGCGCATCCTCGGCAACGAATTCCTGTTCGACGTCGTCGCCGATCCGCTCGAGCGCGCCAATCTGAAGGAACGCCGCCCGGAGGATTTCGCCCGTCTTGCCGCGGCCTTTCGCGACTGGGACGCGACGATGCTGCCGATCGATCCGGATGCCTATACGGATGGCTTCCGCGGTGACGAATTGCCCGATCATTTCGGCATCCGCCAGAGCGTTACCCTGCCGGTCCCCGATGCGTAGCGGGTTGGAATGGGGAGCGTGTGCGATGCGTTCCCGGAGGCCAAGAGCACTACGAGCATCTATCCGGCGGCCGCCCCGGTCCGCGCGGTCGATCAGCTTATGCGCGCGCGTCGCGCTAGATCGCGAGTTTGATGCTCTGGGCGCGCTCCTGCAGCCGATTGCGGAAGAAATCCGCGACCACCTGGATCTTCAGCGTGTTGCGCAGCTCCGCTGGATAGACCGCCCAAACATGGGCGGGCTGGGTGAAGCCGTGGAGGATATGCGTAAGCTTGCCTTCGGCGATCAGGCTGTGAACGTCCCAGATCGAACGCAGCAGTATGCCGTGTCCGTCGACCGCCCAGGCCGCGGCGACCTCGCCATTGTTCGTGGAAAGCGATCCGGCAACCTTCACCGTCTCTTCCTGTCCATTCGGAGCGGTCAGATTCCAGAGCCCGAACGGGTGATCGCGCTCCTTGATGACGATGCAATTGTGTCCCGGCAGGTCGCCCAGCCTTCGCGGCGTGCCATGTCGCGCGAGATAGGAGGGCGCGGCGCATAGGACGCGGACGTTGCTGTTGATCCGCTTGGCGATCAGATGCGGCGCGATTTCGTTGCCGATGCGGATGTCCAGATCAAATCCCTCGGCGCCGGGATCGATCAGCCGGTCCAGAACCTCGAAGCGGACCTGAAGCTCCGGATGCTCGCGGATCATCTCGGAAATGACCGGGGCCACGTGATTGCGCCCAAAGCCGAAGCTGCTGCAGATTCGCAGCCGGCCGCGCACGGCTTCGCGCCCGGGCGCGCTTTCGGCGACGAGCTGCTCGACGCTGTCGAGAACGCTTCTGGACAACGCATAGACGCGCTCTCCCGCGTCGGTCAGCGCCACGCTGCGCGTGGTGCGATGGAACAGTTTGACCGACAGATTCTCCTCCAGGATCGCGATCCGCTTGGAGACATAGGCCGCCGAGACGCCGAGTTCGTCGGCGGCGCGCTTGAAGCTCGATCGCCGCGCCACGACCCCGAATACGAGCAGGTCTTCGTTCTTCGGTAGATTGTACACGTTTTGTGATCCGATCCTTCACATGACGAACCATTGTAACGCGAACGGCAGGCAATACAATTTCGTCTGCACGTACGGCATTGGTTTGTGGTGCTTATCGAAAAGCATCCGGTCCGCGGAATTCCCCGGCGGCCTGCCGCAGAACAGAGAGGGGCAGGTGAATGGGGCGGTGTTACAGGATCGCGACGATTCCGGGCGACGGCATCGGCAAGGAAGTGGTGCCCGAAGGCATTCGGGTCCTCGACCGGGCGGGTGCGCTTTTCGGCTTCAGCTTTGAATGGGACCAGCTTCCCTGGAGCTGCGAATATTATTCGGTCCATGGTGAGATGATGCCGGCGGACGGCCTCGACGCCATCCGGAATCACGACGCCATCTTCCTCGGCGCCGTAGGTTTTCCGGGGGTGCCGGATCACATCTCGCTATGGGGATTGCTGCTGCCGATCCGCCGCCGGTTCGAGCAATATGTGAACCTGCGCCCGATCCGCCTGATGCCTGGAATGAACACGCCGCTGGCGAATGTCGCGCCGGGCTCGATCGACTTCGTGATAGTGCGCGAGAATACCGAGGGGGAGTATTCGGATCAGGGATCGATCCTGGCCGAGGGCACGGCACAGGAAACGGTTGTCCAGCATTCGGTGTTCACCCGGCGCGGGGTGGACCGCCTCCTCGACTATGGGTTCCGGCTTGCGGAAAAGCGCGACGGCAAGCTGTGCTGGGCGACCAAGTCCAACGGCATCTTCGTCGCCATGCCCTATTGGGACGCGCGCGCGGAGCTGATCGCGGGGCGCTTCCCCGGCGTGGAGACCAGCCGCTATCACATCGACATTCTGGCCGCGCATTTCGTTCGCGATCCGGGGCGTTTCGATGTCGTCGTCGCGTCCAATCTGATGGGCGACATTCTCTCGGATCTCGGGGCCGCCTGCACCGGCACCATCGGCGTCGCGCCATCGGCCAATCTCAATCCCGCTGGAGAATATCCCTCGATGTTCGAGCCGGTGCATGGATCGGCCCCGGATATCTTCGGGCGCAACATCGCCAATCCGATCGGGCAGATCTGGTCGGGCGCGATGATGCTCGAACAGCTTGGCGAAGCAGAGGCCGCCCGCGCGGTGATGGACGCGATCGAATGCGTGATGATCGAGGGACCGCGAACACCCGATATGGGCGGACGCGAATCGACCCAGGCCGTAGGGAAGGCGATCGCCGAGGCGATGGCCGGCCCGGCGGATGCGGGACCGGCCGCCGAATATGGAAGCGAGAAGCCGGCCGCCTGAACGCGGCAACGGCGCGGGAGAGAAGACGGATATGTTCGGAAACTATAAGAGATTGGTCGCTGCCGGCGTCGCCTGGCTATCCGTCACCGGCGCCGCGCCCGCGACTGAGGACCATATCGGCAGGGCGTTGAAGCTGTGGGACGGAGAGGAAAACGGCTTCATCAACCTTTGCGCGATGACGCAATCGCCGCGGATCGCGGCTCCGCCCGCGCAGGCCGATCTTATCGCGGCGCCCCTGCCGCCGCCCGCGAAGATATTCGACAATCTCTATTTCGTCGGATCGCGCTGGACCAACGCCTGGGCGATCACCACGCCCGGCGGGATCATCCTGCTCGACGCGATGGACAATGACTGGGAGGCGGAGCATGTCATCGCCGCCGGGCTCAAGCGGCTTGGCCTTGATCCGGCCGATATCCGCTATGTCATCGTGTCGCACGGGCATGGCGATCACTATGGCGGAGCGGCCTGGCTCAAGTCGCGCTATGGCGCGCGCATCGTGATGAGCGCCGCCGACTGGGATCTGACCGACGCGCAGCGCGGCAGCCCGCCCAAGGAGGGCCGCGGCCTGCCTCCCGAACGTGACCTGGCCGTGCGGCAGGGAGACCGCATCACGCTGGGCGGGACGGAGGTGGAGATCTACCTGACCCCGGGGCATACGATGGGCACCATATCCCCCATCTTCGACGTGCTGGACCACGGCAGGCGGCACCGCGCGATTTTGTGGGGCGGCAGCTCGTTCAACTTCGGGCCTGCCCGGCCTAGCCAGCTCGACGCCTATCTGCAGTCCGCGCTTGACGCGCAACGGCACGTTCGGCGCCGGAGCATCGACGTGCTACTGTCGAACCATCCCGAATATGACCGCTCGATCGTCAAGGCGGGGGCGATACGGGATCGCCCGGATGCGCCCAACCCGTTCGTCGTCGGAACCCGAGGCGTAAGGGACGCCCTGCGGGTTGCCGAGCAATGCGCGCGCGCCACGAAGACCGCCTGGGCGAACGCCGCCGGCAAGGAGCCGCGTGCCGCGGAAACCGGCGAGGCCGACCCCCATTAATTATCTCGAAATCGCGTATAATGAGTTCACAATCGCCACGATTGTCTATGAAATTAGACTTCTTCATAACTGAGCCCGACGCAGAAGCGCGCGCTCCGGCGACGCGCAACGAAGGGGAGGACGGCATGATTGCCACTGAATGTTCGAAGCGGTTCGCCGCGAAGTTGATGACCGCGGCTCTGGCCGGATGCGCGATGCCCGCGCTTGCGCAGGCCCAGGATGCGGACGCCCCGCGTGCCGAAGCGGCGCCGGCCGAAGAGGGCGAGATCATCGTCACCGGAAGCCGCGTGGAACGCGCCGGATATGATGCGCCCACGCCCACCACGATCGTCGGCCAGGCCGAGATCGAGCTGCGCGCACCGATCCGGACGATCGAGCTGCTCGACGATCTGCCGCAATTCTACGGCAATGCGAATCCGTCGTCGCAGGGCGTCGGTTCCACCGGCACGGGCGGCCAGAGCTTCGCGAACATGCGCGCCCTGGGGGCGAACCGGACGCTGGTACTGTTCAACGGCCAACGTTTCGTTCCCACGACCGGCATCGGCACCGTGGACATCGCGCTGCTTCCGGAAATTCTGATCCGGCGTGTCGACGTGGTAACCGGCGGCGCGTCGGCGGCCTATGGTTCGGACGCGGTGGCCGGCGTAGTCAATTTCGCGGTGGACAATGGCTATCGCGGACTGAAGGGCGTGGTCCAGGCGGGTGTCACCGACGAAGGTGACGGCGGGTTCCAGAAGGCCGGCTTCGCCTGGGGCGGGCAGCTCGCCGAAGGGTTCTCCGTCGTGCTGGGCGGCGAATATTTCCGCAGCGACGGCGTTCCGCCCAATTCGCGCGCGCAGGACGCGGTCGATGTGATCCCCAATCCGGCCTATGTGCCGGGGAACGGCCAGCCCGCGCTGCTGCTGCGCAAATATGCCTATGAAGGCCGGTCGACCAAGGGCGGCCTGATCGTCGGCGGAGCGCTTGCCAATATCCAATTCCTGCCGGGTGGCGCTACCTCGACCTACACCCCGTGCAGCTCACTGAGCAGCAGCGCGTTGCAGTTCTGCGATTCGCGGCAGAATCTGCCGTACAAGCAGGCGTTCCAGTATCTCGACGCGCCGCAGGAGCGCTACAACGGCTATGGCCGCCTGGCCTATGAAGTGTCGTCCGGCACGACGATCCAGGCCGATCTGCTCTACGCGCACAGCGACACCAATTATAACTCCGTGCCGCCCTACACGGCGACCTATGGCTTGCGCACCATCTATCGCGACAACGCCTATCTGCCGGCTTCCGTGCGGCAGTTGATGGTTTCCAAGAATGTGAGCAGCTTCTCGCTCGGTAGCGGGTTCGATTTCCTCTACCCGGTGCATGTGATCCGCGACAACAGCGTCTGGCGCGGCTCGCTGGGTTTCGAGAGCGAACTGGGCGGCAGTTGGAAGCTCGACGGCTATGCCGCCTACGGCGCGTCGGTGGACAATTTCGCGCTCGAACACGACACGATCAACGACAAGTTCAATATGGCGCTGGACGCCGTGGTGAATCCCGCCAACGGCCAGATCGTCTGCCGTTCGACGCTGACCAATCCCGGCAACGGCTGCGTTCCGATCAACGTGTTCGGCGGCGATCAGGTCACGTCCGCGGCCAAGGAATATATTGTCGGAACCGCATGGGCACGGCTGGTGTCGAAGCAGTTCTCGGCGGCGCTGAACCTGTCCGCCGAACCCGTATCCACCTGGGCAGGCCCGGTTTCGATCGCGGTGGGCATCGAATATCGCGACGAGAATGTACGGCAGAAGGCCGACGATATTTCGGCCGTGAAGGGCTTCGCCAACGGTAATCCGCAAAGCTTCGCGGGCTCCGCCGATGTGAAGGAGGCCTATGGCGAGATCGTCGTGCCGCTGGCGAAGGATGCGTCCTTCGCACGCACGCTCGAACTCAACGCCGCCGGCCGCGTCACCGACTATAGCTACAGCGGAACCGTAACCACCTGGAAGGTCGGGCTGAACTATGAGCCGCTGGAGGGACTCCGCTTCCGCGGCACGCGCTCGCGCGACATTCGCGCGCCGAACATCACCGAACTCTTCGCCGGCGGCCTTCGTACCGCGCCGACCGTCGTCGATCCCACTACCGGCGTGCAGCAACGCACGATCGGCTACCCCGTGGGGAACCCCAATCTGACGCCGGAAATCGCGGATACCACCGCGGCGGGCCTGGTGGTGGAACCCATGTTCCTCCGGGGCTTTCAGGCATCGATCGACTACTACCGGATCAATATCCGCGACGCGGTAGGTGCGGTGTCGGCGCAGAACACGCTTGATTTCTGCTTCGCCGGCGATGCGGTCTATTGCGCCCTCGTCGCCCGCGACAACGCCGGCGCTCTGGTGTCGATCGACCTGCCAAAGCTCAATATCGGCACGCTGCGGACCTCCGGGATCGACTTCGAGGCCCGTTACGCCCTGCCCCTGGGCGGCAGCAAGCAACTGATCTTCCGCGGGCTTGCCACGCGCCTGCTGAAGTACAAGACCCAGTCCGACGTCAGCACCACAGTGGTGGATCAGCTCGGCGCGATTCAGCCGCGCTGGTCGGGCAATTTCACCCTCAACTACCGTACCGACCAGACCTCGGTATTCCTGTCGGCGCGCTATCTGGGTTCCGCGGTCTTCAGCAACGAGGAATCGAGCAAGCCCGACCTGAACGACATCAAGGCGCAGGTCTATTTCAACGCGACCGTGGAGCAGACGATCGATCTCGGCGACACCGAGATGCGGCTTTTCCTCAATGTGAAGAACCTGTTCGACAAGGCGCCGCCTTATGGCTTCGAGTTCGACGGCGGCAATTACGACCTGATCGGCCGGCGCTTTGTCGCTGGTGTCCGCTTCAGTCTCTAGGGCCTGCCCAGGGCCGGCCGGCGGCCGGCCCGCCACGCCCGCAACGCAATCGGAGTGAATCAGATGGTGGAATCGGGGGGCGGATTCGCTCCGCCCGGCGTGGTATCCGCGCCTGCGCTGGGGCTTCGGATGCTTCGCGGCCTGAAGCCGCTTTATATGCAGGTGCTGGTCGGCATCGCGCTGGGAACGCTGGTGGGCGCGCTTTGGCCCCAGTTCGGCGAAGCACTGAAGCCGCTCGGCGATGCGTTCATCCGCCTGATCAAGCTGATCATCGCGCCCGTGATCTTCTGCACCGTCGCGGTGGGCATCGCCCAGATGGGCGACATCAAGAAGTTCGGACGTGTCGGCGGCAAGGCTCTGCTCTATTTCGAGGTGGTGTCGCTTCTCGCGCTGTTGATCGGCATCGCGGTGGCGCTGATCGTGCAGCCGGGCCGGGGTTTCGGCATCGATCCGGCCGCGCTCGATCCCTCGATCGCCGCGGGCTATGCCAAGGGCGCGGCGGAGCGCACCGGCTTCGTCGATCATCTGATGCACATCATTCCCGAGACCTTTTTCGGCGCCTTCGCGAGCGGGGACGTGCTGCAGGTGCTCTTTGTCGCGATCCTCACCGGCTTCGCCTGTTCCCGGCTGGGCGAGTTCGGCGCGCAGACGGCGCGCGTGCTCGATCACGCGAGCCACGTCTTCTTCTCGATCATCCATATCGTGGTGCATGCGGCGCCGGTCGGCGCATTCGGGGCGATGGCGTTCACGATCGGAAAATACGGGCTCACCAGCTTGTTGCCGCTCGGCACGGTGGTGCTCGCCTTCTACGGGACCTGCGTCCTGTTCGTCGGATGCGTGCTCGGGCTGATCGCGCGCAGCGCCGGATTCTCGCTGCTCCGCTTCCTCGCCTATATCCGCGAAGAGCTGCTGATCGTGCTCGGCGCCGCTTCGTCGGAGGCGGTGCTGCCGCAGCTAATGGAGAAGCTGGAGCGGCTGGGGACGAACAAGTCGATCGTCGGCCTTGTCGTCCCGACCGGCTACAGCTTCAATCCGGATGGCACGTCGATCTACATGACGCTGGCGGCGCTGTTCCTGGCGCAGGCGACCGGCATCGAGCTTTCCTACATGCAGATCGCGACATTGCTCGGCGTCGCCATGCTGACGTCGAAGGGGGCCAGCGGCGTCACCGGCGCGGGCTTCATCGGCCTCGCCGCGACGCTGGCGGTGGTGCCCGACATTCCGATCCAGTCACTAGCGCTGCTCGTCGGCATCGACCGGTTCATGAGCACCGGCCGCGCGCTCGTGAACCTGATCGGCAACGGCGTCGCCACGCTGGTCGTCGCCCGCTGGGAGAATGAGCTCGATACGGCCCAGTTGCGGGCCGAGCTGGCCCGCGGCCCGGCCCAGGCGGAAGAAGACCGCGATCACGAGGTGATCTGATGACCATATTGTTGCGCCACGCCGCCTTGCCCTTTCTCGCGTTGGCGGCGGCACCCGCTTGTGCGGCGCCCCTGGCATGCGATTTCAAGGGCTATGGCGCGAAGCCGGGCCTAACCGCTGGAGAGTCCGGCGGCGATCTCCTGCTGCAATGGGACGGGGATGCGGGCGAACTGCTGCGCCTTCGCATCGGCGTGGATGCCGGTACGCCCATCGTGCGCGATCTTTCGATCCGCGGCGGCGGCGATTGGGTGACGGTGCTGCGCGGGGCGATCCCCGATTTCTCGGTCGACACGGGTCTGCGGCGCATCAGCAACCAGCAGCTTCAGCCGTTGCGCGGCCTGGGCGTTCCGCTGAACAAGGACACGGTGGACCGCTACCGCTGGGACCCCTTCTGGGACGCGCCGCTCTATCTCGGGCCGCCCACCGCCACCGGCCGGTTCGCGAAGAATCCCCCGCCGCTGGAGGGCATTCCCGCCGCCGGTCAGCCCGGCCTGCCCCGCGCGCCGTCCGAGATAGAGCGGGCGACCGCCGCCTATGCGATCTCCGGCTGCACCGTGCGCAGCGACGGCGGGCGAATCCTCGTCACGCTTCCGGGCGTAACGCTCGGCGCATTTACCGGCGCGCTCCAATATACCGTCTTTCGCGGCACCAATCTGATCCGCCAGGAACTCGTGGCCAGCACCCGGCGGGAATGGGTTGCCTACAAGTTCGGTGCCGGGCTGCGCGGCATGGTGCGCGAGGGCGCGCGCGTGCGCTGGCGCGACACCTCAGGATTGTGGCAGCAGGAACTGCTCGCCGGCCCCGACCATAGCGATCCGGTCCCGATCGCCGGCGCCAACCGGATCGTGACCGCCGAAACCGGCGGCGCTTCGCTTTCGCTTTTCCCGGAGCCGCACCGCTTCTTCTGGGCGCGCGAAGTGGCGGTGAACATGGCCTATGGCTGGTTCCGGCGGGATGCGGGCGGCAGCTTCGCCATGGGCGTCCGCCAGAACGAGAGCGAAACGCCCGAGGAAGACCCGTCGAACTGGGCGCTCTACAGCGCGCGGCCGGGCACCGAGCAGCGCATGCCGGTGTATCTCTATCCGCGGCTGGGTGACGCGCAGCGCGGCGTTGCGGGGGCGCTGGCCTTTACCAACGGCGACACCTACCGGCCGTTGCCGGGCTATCAGGTGATGGGCCACCATTATCACATGGATCTCGGCGAACGGCTGATCGCCGCGGGAAGCCTCGATCGCCGCCTTCCCGATCTGGTCGCGCTCAAGGGGCTGGGGCTCAACATCGTCAGCCAGGTCGATTCGATCACCTGGGACAAGCCGGCCGCCGATTCCCTGGCGATTCGGCAGGCGTCGATCGAAGGCGCGCGGCGGCATTCGGACCCCGGCTTCCGCATCCTGGCGAGCCAGGAGCTGTTCAACTCGCCGTTGGGCGGGCACACCGATCTGCTGTTCGGCAACCCCGTCTACTGGGATCAGGGCGGGCCGCGGGATACCGCCCCGGACGGCGGCAAGGTCCACCATATCGACAGCCTTGAGGCTCTGATGGCGATGATCCGCGCCGAAGGCGTGATGCTGTCGATGCCGCATCCGCGCACCAAGGGATCGACCGGCTTTCCCGATGCGATCCGCGACAGGGACTATTTCGCCGATCCGGTCTTCGACAGCGTCGGAATACGCTGGGGGATGGGACTCGACGGGTCCGAGACGCGGCTGTGCGAATATCGTTGCTGGCCGCTGCTCGACGACATGAGCAACTGGTTCGCGGACAGTGCCGGCCCCCTCAAGCGGATCCTCGCCATCTCCGAGGTGCGGCACATGCAGCCCGGGGACGATATCTACGCCAGCCAGCCCGTCAGCTATCTGAAGCTCGCCGCGCTGCCGCCGATTGGCGACGACAGGCCGATCCTGGACGCGCTCCGGCGCGGCGACAGCTTCTGGACGACCGGCGAGGTGCTGGTTCCGCAATGGCAGGTCGCGGGCGGTACGGTCGTGGCGGAGGTCCACTGGACCTTCCCGCTCGATTTCGTGGAAGTCGTCTGGGGCGACGGCAAGACGGTGGGCCGGAAGACGGTCTCCGCGACAGATCTGCCCGCAAACAGCAGCACGCGCTTCGCCGTCCCCTTTGACGCCCGCCGCGCGAAATGGGTCCGCTTCGCCGCCTGGGACAATGCCGGCAACGGTGCCGTCACGCAGCCGGTGCGGGTTGTTCCTGCGCGCTGAAAATCCCGCTGCACGATCCGGCGGGAGACCGGAGGGCAGCCAATCCTGGAGAGTGATGTCTTATGCCCGAACTGGTCCATATGATCCTGACGATCGGCAACAGCCACGACGAAGGCCGCGCCACCGCCAGAAGCACCGACGCATTCCGCGAAAAGGTTTGGCAATGGACGCAGGCGGGCACGCTGCTGCAGTCCACCAGCACATCCTGGCCGACCGGCCCGGCGATGCTGGACCATCAGGATCCGGCCACCAGCGCGTTCAGCCCCGATATTCGCTTCGCCAGCGATTATCTCACCGCGAATCCGACGGTGGATCGCCTCGTCTTCGTGCCCAACGGGCATGGCGGGACCGCGTTCTTCACGTCCACCGCGTCGCTGACCTGGAGCGCCGCCAACGCGGCGGCCGGCAATCTGCTCAGCGACTCGATCGCGCGCTTCAACGCCGCGCGCACGCACCTGATCGGGCTTGGCCATACCGTGGTGGTCGCCGGCGTGCTGTTCCATGTCGCCAATCCCGATTATGGCCGCGCCGAGCACGTCCAGGCGCCCGGCTGGGACATCCATCGCGAAGCGATCGACGAATTCGTCGCCTATCTGCGTGCGAATCTCGACGGCGCCACCGCCTCCACGCCGATCGCCATCGGCGGCGGCATGAACAAGGAGGAGCTGGACGCGCGAACGGACCAGAATGACCGGCTCTACCAGGCAAACCTGCTCGGATCGGCGAAGCGCAGCGATTATGTGGGCAGCTTTGATCCGATCAATCCGCGCTATGGCTACAGCACCGGCCTGCCGGTCCCGCAGAAGAGCGCGACCGACCAGCATGCGACCCGCACGGGCGACATCACATTGGGCCATCTGCGCTATCAGGCGCTGGTGCGTGCCCAGGCCAATGCCGCCTGTCACGCCCCGTTCAGCGGCCTGTCCTTCTTCTCCCCGTCGACCATCACCGCCTTGTGGGATTTCCGTACCGGCAGCCCGCAGGACATCAGCGGCAACGGAAACCACCTGATCCGCTATGACGACACCAATCCGCCGCTCTATCTGGTCGATGTGAAGAGCGGCGCAAATCCGGCGCTCGACGAGCTGGCGTGGACCCGTGCTTCCGGCGCCACGCGGCAGGTGCATCAGGTGCCGATGGCACTGCCCGCGCAATATACCATCTCGGTCTATCAGCGCTTCGCTTCGTTCGACGCGGCAATGGCCTTCCTCCAGCGCGCGGACGCTCCGACCGACGCCAACGATACGCGGTTCCAGTACAGCCACAGCAACGACGATATCCGCGCCGGCCACGGCACGGCGGCGTCCACGGTCAAATTCGCGCGCGGATCGATGAATACGACCAGCTTCTACCTGCTGACGCTGACCTTCGACGGCACGACGATGAAGCTCTATCTGGACGGAACGCTGAAGGATTCGCACAGCTCGGCGGCGCACGCCTCTGTGCCGAACAGCTATCTGGGCGCGGCGAGCGCCAGCGCGGGCAATCCGCTGGTGGGCACCATGGCGTTTGCAATGGTCTGCTCGCGCGCATTGACCGCAACCGAAGTCGGCGAGCTTTCGACCGCCGCGCAATCGCTGTTGGCGCCCTGAACCGGGGCAGCCGGTTCCTCCAGGGAGCGCTAACACGTCAGCGTAAGCCGCTCCCTGGACAGCGACTTAGCGATCGGCTTCCCTCTCCGTCGCGGGGAGACGGTGGGCGGGATTCCCCGGAAGAGCGCCGGAATAAAACAAATGTTGCATTCATTCTGGTTTGATGAAACAAATGTGCCATCGAATCGGGAAACTCCTGTTGCGAGGGAGCCCGGCGGCGCCTGGGGGTGTTGCCGGGGGCGCTCGCGTGCGGCCCGGATCGATGGTGTCGCTGGCCATCCGGGGGACTGCAATGAAACCGCTCTATCGATCGCGACTGTTGATCTCTTCGCTGCTGCTTGGGGGCTCGCTGTTCGCCGCGCCCGCGATGGCGCAGCCGCTCGCCGCCCAGGCGGACGAGCCCGCCGCAACCGATCCCGCAGAAGATGAGGGCGAAGGCATCGTCGTCACCGGTTCGCGCATCGTGCGCGCCGACCTGGAGACATCCAGCCCCGTCAACGTCATCGGCGCGGAGGAGATCGCGTTCCGCCAGCCGAACTCGACGGAGGAGCTGCTGCGCGACCTGCCGTCGGCGCGTCCGTCGCTGGGATCGCAGGTCAACAACGGCGGCAACGGATCGGCCACGGTCGACCTGCGCGGCCTGGGCGCGAACCGCACGCTGGTGATCCTGGACGGCCGTCGCGTCACCCCGTTCGGCCTGGACGGCATCGTCAATCTGAACGTGGTGCCGGTGGCGCTGCTGGAGCGCGTGGACGTGGTCACCGGCGGCGCATCGTCGGTCTATGGCGCGGACGCGGTGGCGGGCGTGGTGAACTTCATCACCAAGCGCGATTTCTCCGGCCTGGCGCTCAACGCCAACTACGGCATCGCCGAGGAAGGCGACGGCGCCCGCTGGCGCGCCGACGTGCTGATGGGTGCGAACCTGGACGACGGCCGCGGCAATGCGGTACTGGGCATTTCGTACAGCAAGCGCGACGCGGTCCTGGCGACCTCGCGCGATGTCTCGGCCGTGCCGATCAGCTCCACCACCGGCCTGCCCAGCGCCTCCACGCTGACGGTGCCCTCGCTGTTCCGTTCGCTGCTGAAGAGCGCGTCGAACCCCAACGGCCTGCCGACCAACGGTTCGGGCGCGATCTACGATCCCAGCATCGGCATGTTCCGCGCCGCAACCGCCGCCGACGTCGCGACGACGAACGAAGGCAACTATATGCAGACGCCGCTGGAGAGCATCAACGCTTATGCCTCCGCGCGTTATGAAGTGACGGACAACATCGAATTCTATGCGAGCGCGATGTTCTCGCGGAACACGACCCAGCTCGCGCTGAATTCGACCGGCACCTTCAGCAACACCTATGCGCTGCCGCTCAACAACCCCTATCTCACCGATGCGGCGCGCAGCCAGCTCTGCGCGGCGGCCGGGATCAGCGTGGCGAACTGCGCCGCGGCGGCGTCGGCCACGGGCGGCCCGAGCAGCGCCGGATACCGCACGGTCACGATCATGCCGTCGCGGCGTTTCTCCGAATATGGCTATCGCTACAACACCAATGAATCGACCATGTTCCAGGTGCAGGGCGGCGTCCGCGGCGACATCACCAGCACGCTGAAGTTCGATCTTTCGGCGCAATATGGCGAGACCAGCCAGAACCAGCTCCGCGAGAACTGGGGCTCCAACAGCCGCGTCGCCCAGGCGCTGCTCGCCTATCGCAACGCCTCGGGCACGCCGGTCTGCCAGGATACGTCGAACGGCTGCGTGCCGCTCAACATCTTCGGCGGGCTGGGCACGATCACGCCGGAGATGCTGGGCTTCGTCGGCCTGGATTCGCTGGTGCGCCGCCTCACCACGCTGACGGTGGTGACGGGATCGATCTCGGGCGACCTGTTCGGCGCCGCCAGCCCCTTCGCGTCGAACCCGATCGCGTTCGCGATCGGCGCCGAATATCGCGACAACACCGCCAAGGCGACGCCCGACATGCCGGCGCAGATCCAGGGCGAGGTGCTGGGCACCGGCGCGCGCACGCCGCCGGATTTCGGCCAGTATGACGTGAAGGAAGTGTTCGGCGAGCTGATCGCGCCGCTGGTGGAGGACAGCTTCATCAAGTCCGCGACGCTGGAGGCCGGCATCCGCCTGTCCGACTATTCGACGACGGGCAGCAGCGTGACCTGGAAGGTCGGCGGGGCGCTGGAGCCGGTGGACGGCTTCAAGCTGCGCGCGATGTATCAGGTGGCGGTGCGTTCGCCGAACATCCAGGAGCTGTACCAGTCGCCTGTGCGCGCGCTGGGCAGCCTGACGGTGGATCCGTGCGCGGGCGCTTCGCCCTCCGCGCCCTCCAGCCTCTGCTATGCGACCGGCGCTCCCGCCGGTTCCTATGGCAGCATTCCGGCCACCTCGGGCCAGATCACGCTCAGCACCCAGGGCAACCCGAACCTGGACGTGGAGCGCGCCCGCACCTGGACGGTGGGCGGCGTGTTCACCCCGCGGTTCCTGCCGGGCTTCTCGGCGACGGTCGACTGGTTCCGCATCCGCATCAGCGACCTGATCTCGTCGGTGACGCAGGACGACGTGCTGAACGGTTGTTACTCGACCGCGCTCAATCCGGCGCAGACGCCCAACGCCTTCTGCGCGCTGATCGAACGCAACCCGGTCACCGGCACGCTGCTGACCGACGGCGGCGCGGCGGGCGTGGCGATCTCCAGCTCGAACCTGGGCCGCATGGGCACCGCGGGCGTGGACCTGGGGCTGCGCTACAATTTCGATCTGGCCGATGTGTTCGGCGGCGATCCGGGGAACCTGTCGTTCGCCTTCAACGGCACCTGGCTCGACTATTACTGGACCCAGGCGACGCCGAACACGATCACCCGCGAATGTTCGGGCCGTTACTCAACGGGCTGCACGCTGGCGCGGCCGACGTGGCGGTGGAACCTGCGCAGCACCTATGCCAAGGGGCCGTTCGCGCTGTCGCTGATGTGGAGCCACCTGAGCGCGGTGGACTTCGAGCCGATCGCCCCGGCGGCCGGCACGGTTCCGCTCACCACGCCGCAGGCCGGCAGCACCGCCGCCACCTATAACGGCGTGCTTCCGCAGTTCCGCCACGTCGGCGCTTACGACTATTTCGACGTCAACCTGGACTTCGACGTGAGCGAGCAGTTCGGCATCACCCTGCTGGTGGAGAATCTGTTCGACAAGCAGCCGCCGCAGCTTGGTTCGAGCGTCGCCGGAACCGCGCATAACAACGGCAACACCATGCCGATGCTCTATGACGCGATCGGGCGTTCCTACACCGTCAGCGCCCGGCTGAAGTTCTGACGCGGGCGATACGGCCCGCGGGCGGGGGGAGGGCGGCGCGATCCGCCGCTTTCTCCCCGGCCCGGCGGGGTCAAAAACAAATGTTGTCATGTATTTCCCCTTCGGCAACAAATGTTGCGTTGCTGTTCGACACAGGCGAGCGGATGCCCGTGACGTGGTTCCCGGTTCGTCTGCCGCCCCGGGGGGGAGGTTCCGCATGACCGCACGCACGGAAGAGGCCCTGCAGCCTTCCCCGGAATCGAACCTGTCCGGCGCGGACGCCGCCGCCGGCACCAGTGCGAGAACCATCGTGAACCGATTGAACGAGGCCGCGGTGAACCTGCCGCCCAAGCTCGCCGCCGCGGCGCGCTATGTGGCCGCGCATCCGTTCGACGCCGCGAGCATGCCGATGCGGGCGCTCGCCCGCCAGACCGACGAGCAGCCGACCACCTATACGCGGCTTGCCCGCTCGCTGGGCTATTCCGGCTGGGAAGCGCTGCGTGCCGAGCTGATCGCCGATGCGCGGATTGATCTGGCCGCGGCGCGCGAGGCTCCCTTCTCCTCGCGCCCGCTGCTGCCTTCGGGCGAGGGGACGCTGGCGGGGCGGATGCTCTCCACCGATATCCACAACATCGCCGAGCTGGACGGCCGCGCGCTGGATGCCGCCGCGTCGGTGATCGAGCGGGCGGGGCGGGTGTTCGTGAGCGGTTACCGTTCCTGCTACGCGCCCGCGGTCCATTTCCACTATCTCTACCGGCTGTTCCGCAACGAGGTTTCGATCATCGGATCGGCGGGCGGGATGCTGGACCTTGAACTGGGCGGGCTCCAGGCGGGCGACGCGGTGGTGCTGTTCGGCTTCGCGCCCTATTCGCGCGACGGCTTCCTGACGGCGCAGGCGGCGATCTCCGCGGGCGCGTCGCTGATCGCGGTGGTGGACAGCGCGGATTCGCCGCTGGCGCAGGGGGCGGAGGTGGCGCTGCTCTTCAACGCGGATTCGCCCGGCTATTTCCCCTCGCTCTCGGCCTGCACGGCGCTGATCCAGGCGCTGGCGGGCACGCTCTATATCCGTGCGGGCGCCGAAGGGCGCGAGCGGCTGCGCGCCGCCGAAGCGCGCATCGCCGCGCATACCGCCTATCTCGATCCGGATCTCGGCTAGTGACCAGTCATGTCCTTCACCGGCGGCTCTCAGGCCCGCCGATCCCGCGCGCCGTATCGGCCAGCGGGCTCATCATCACCGACAGCGACGGCCGCGAGGTGATCGACGCTTCCGGCGGCGCGGCGGTATCGTGCCTGGGGCACGGCCATCCACGCGTCGTCGATGCGATCTGCCGCCAGGCGGGCAAGCTGGCCTATGCCCATAACAGCTTCTTCACCTCCGAACCCGCCGAGGAGCTGGCCGATCTGCTGGTGGGCCATGCCCCCGGCAACCTGGCCACCGCCTGCTTCGTCGCGGGCGGATCTGAGGCGATGGAGACCGCGCTGAAGCTGGTGCGGCAATATCATCTGGAGACCGGCCAGCCCGATCGCGTCCACTTCATCGCGCGGCGGCAGAGCTATCACGGCAACAGCCTGGGGGCGCTGGCGCTTTCCGGCAATGTCGCGCGTCGCGCCGCCTATGCGCCGATGCTGCCGCGCAATTTCTCGCACGTCTCGCCCGCCGATCCGGTGCATGGCCGGCTGGCCGGCGAGGACGATGCGGCGATGGTCGCGCGGCTGGCCGCGGAGCTGGAGGCCGAGTTCGAGCGCGTCGGCCCTGGCCGCGTCGCCGCCTTTTGCGCGGAGACGGTGGTGGGCGCCACCGCGGGCGCGCTGGCGGCGCCGGCCGGCTATTTCGCCGCGATCCGCCGCGTGTGCGATCGCCACGGCGCGCTGCTCGTCCTGGACGAGGTGATGTGCGGCATGGGCCGCACCGGCACCACCCACGCCTGGGAGCAAGAGGCGGTGACGCCCGACGTGCAGATCGTCGCCAAGGGGCTGGGCGGCGGATATCAGCCGATCGGCGCGGTGCTGGCCGGCGCGCGCGTGGCCCAGGCGATCGCCAACGGCTCCGGATCGCTGATGCACGGCTTCACCTATATGGGCCATCCGCTCGCCTGCGCCGCCGCGCTGGCCGTGCAGCGGGTGATCGCCGAGGATCGCCTGCTCGACAATGTCGGGGCGATGGGATCGCTGCTGATGCGGACGCTGAGCGATCGCTTCGGCGGGCACCCGCGCGTTGCCGACATCCGCGGGCGCGGGCTGCTGGTGGCGGTGGAGCTGGGGATCGACGGGCCGGGCGGCGTGCCGTTCGCCCCCGCCGCCAAGGTGGCCGACCGGATCAAGGCGCGCGCGATGGAACTGGGCCTGGCCTGTTATCCCGGCGCGGGCACGATCGACGGGGTGAACGGCGATCACGTGCTGCTTGCCCCGCCCTATATCGCCCAGGCGGACGATATCGCGCGGATCGTGGAGCGGCTGGGCGAGGCGGTGGACAGCGTCTGCCGCGAGGTGGTGCAGCTTCCCGCGCCATGCTGACCCGGCGGGGCATGATCGGCGGGGCCGCGGCGCTGGCAGGCGCGATGGCCCTGCCGGGCTGTGCCCCCCGGCTGGACGGGCGCGTGCTGCGCTTCGTGCCCCAGGCCGATCTCGCCTCGCTCGACCCCATCTGGACCACCGCCAGCGTCACCCGGACCCACGGCTATATGGTCTATGATACGCTGTTCGGCATAGACGCCGCCTTCCGCCCGCAGCCGCAGATGATCGAGGGCTTCGAACGCGACGCCGATGGGCTGCGCTGGACGATGCGGCTGCGGCCCGGCCTGCGCTTCCACGACGGCGAGCCGGTGCGCGCGCGCGATTGCGTGGCCAGCCTGGAACGCTGGAGCCATCGCGACGCCATGGGCCAGGCGCTGTTCGCCGCGGCGGACGCGGTGACGGCGCAGGGCGACCGCGATCTGGTGTTCCGGCTGAAGGAGCCGTTCCCGCTGCTGCCCGATGCGCTGGGCAAGCTGGGCGTCAACGTGCCCTTCATCATGCCCGAGCGGCACGCGCGGACCAGCCCCTTCGTTCAGGTGTCCGAGATGGTCGGCAGCGGCCCCTATCGCTTCCTGGACGGCGAGCGGATCGTGGGCGCGCGCGCCGCCTATGCCCGGTTCGACGGCTATGTGCCGCGCGCGGCGGGGCGGGCGGAATGGACCTCCGGCCCCAAGCATGCGCGGTTCGATCGCGTCGAATGGACGGTGATCCCCGATCCCGCCACTGCATCGATCGCGCTGCGCAACCGCGAGATCGACTGGCTGGAGGTGCCTTCGATCGATCTGCTGCCGCTGATCGCCGGCGATCCCGCGCTGGCGCTGCCGGAGATCGATCCGACGGGCGCGGTGGCGATCCTGCGGCCCAACCATCTGTGGCCGCCGTTCGACAATCCGGCGATCCGCCGCGCCGTGCTGCGCGTGGTTCGGCAGGACGGTTTCATGGCTGCCGCGGGCTTCGCACGCGAGGCGCGGCGTTCGGGAGTGGGCGTGTTTCCGCCCGATACGCCGCTCGCCACATCGGCGGGGCTGGATCTGTGGCAGGGCGAGCCGGATTTCGACCGCGCCCGCGCCGAGATCCGCGCGGCGGGCTATGACGGCGGGCCGGTGGTGGTGATGGGCACCACCGACCCGCCGATCCTGCGCGCGCTGGCCGAGGTGGGGGCGGACCTGCTGCGCCGCTGCGGCTTCAACGTCGATTACCAGGTGATGGACTGGAACGCCGTGATCCAGCGGCGCGCGCGGCGGGTGCGCCCGTCGGAGGGCGGGTGGAATGTGTTCTTCACCCATTGGACCGGGCTCGATCTGCTCAATCCCGCCGGTCATATGTCGCTGCGCGGCAACGGCGAGAAGGCGTGGTTCGGCTGGCCCACCGCGCCGCGGCTGGAGGCGCTGCGCGCGCAGTGGATGCGCGAGGCCGATCCGGCGGCGCAGAAGCGCATCGCCGAACAGATCCAGCTCCAGGCGCTGGAGGACGTGCCCTATATCCCGCTCGGCCAGTTTCACATGCCCACTGCCTGCAGCCGCTCGCTGAGCGGGCTGCTCCATGGCCTGCCGCTGTTCTGGAACGTGGAGCGCGCGGGCAATGCCTAGGCTCGCCGTCGCCATGCTCTCTCACGAGGGCAACAGCTTCTCGCCGGTGCCCACCACGCTGGCGGATTTCCAAGCCGCCGTCTGGTGCGCGGGGCCGGAGGCGCGGCTGCGCTTCGCCGGGACCGAGAGCGAGATGGGCGGCGTGCTGGCCTTCCTGGCCGCGCGGCCCGACTGGGACGCGGAGTTCCTGCGCGTGGCCCAGGCGACGCCCGGCGGGCCGCTGGCCCCCGGAGTGTTCGATGCGATCCGCGCGGAGATCGTCGAGGGACTGGCTGGCGGGCGCTTCGATGCGGTCTATCTGGCGCTGCACGGCGCGATGATGGTCGAGGGCCGCGACCTGGCCGACCTGGAGCTGATCGCGCGCGTCCGCGAGGCGATCGGGCCGGAGGTGCCGCTGGGGGTCTCCTTCGATCTCCATGCCAATCTCGATCCCTCGATCGCGTGGCTGGTGGATTTCGCCAGCGCCTACAAGACGCATCCGCATGTGGACCAGCGCGACACCGCGCTGCGTGTGCTCGACGCGCTGGACCGGACGCTGGTGGGCGCGATCCGGCCGGTTGGCGCCATCGCCAAGGCGGGCGCGATCCTGCCTTCGATCAACATGCGCACCGACGCCGGGCCGATGGCAGAGATCGAGGCGATCGCCGCGTCGCTGGTGACGGGGCCGGTGCTGGAGGCGGTGCCCTTCGGCGGTTTCTCCTATGCCGATACGGCGGCGGCGGGCGCGGCGGCGATGGTGTTCGCCGATCGCGACCGCGACGCCGCGGTCCGCGCCGCCGGGCATCTGCGCGACGCCATCGACGCGCGGCGCGACGCCTTTTTCGAGCCGCTGCCCGGCCCCGCCGAGGCGGTGGCGCGGGCGCTGGCGGTGATCGCGCGCGGCGAAGGGCCGGTGGCGGTGGTGGACGCCGGGGATAATCCGCTGTCGGGCGGCATCGCTGATACGCCGGGGCTGCTCCGCGCGCTGATCGATGCCGCGCCCCCGGTTCCCAGCCTGATGATCTATTTCTGCGATCCGGAACTGGTCGGCTGGGCCGAGGCGGCGGGCGCGGGCGGGCGGCTGGAAGGCACGCTGGGCGCGCGGCTGAGCGATCGCTTCGGCGCGGCGGTGCCCTTTGCCGCCACCGTGGTGGCGCTCGCGCCCGGCGCATTCGCCGCGCGCCCGCCGCTGATCTGCGGCCCCGGCATCGATTTCGGGCGGCTGGCGCTGATCCGGCTGGATGGCGCGGGCGGCGGAATCCATGTCGTGCTCGCCACCCGCGCCGCGTCGCCGCACGATCCGGGGCTGCTGACCGCGCTGGGGATCGGCCAGGCGGATTTCCCGCTGGTGGGCATCAAGGCGAAGAACCATTTCCGCGCCGCCTATGCCGGGCGTTTCGGCGCCATCCTGGCCTGCGACGCGCCGGGGCCGGCGGCGCTGGATATCGCCGCCTTCCCGTTCGAACGCGCGCCGGGGCACCTCTATCCGCTGGGCGGCGGGGGAGGCGCCTGATGCTCGGCTATGCGCTCCGCCGCGTGGCGGCATCGGTTCCGGTGGCCTTTTGCGTCGCGCTGTTCGTCTTCGCGCTGCTCTATCTGGCGCCCGGCGATCCGGCGGCGCTGATGGCGGGCGACGCGGCATCGCCCGCGGATATCGAGAAGCTGCGCGCCGCGCTGGGCCTCGACCGGCCTTTCCTGACGCGCTTCGTCGAATGGCTGTGGCGCATCCTGCACGGCGATCTGGGCACCTCCGTCTTCACCGGCATCCCTGTCGCGACGCTGATCGGCCAGCGCGTGCTGGCGACCTTCAGCCTGATGATCGTCGCGCTGCTGATCGCCTCCGGCATCGGCGTTCCGATGGGCGCGCTGGCGGCCTATCGCCCCGGCGGCGCTGCGGATCGCGCGGTGATGGTGGGCGGCGTGCTGGGCTTTTCGGTGCCGGTGTTCGTCACGGGCTATCTGCTGTCCTACATCTTCGCCTATCGCCTCGGCTGGTTCGCGGTGCAGGGCTTCGTCTCGCCGTTCGCGGATTTCGGCGGCTTCCTGCGCACCATCCTGCTTCCCGCGGCATCGCTCGCCGGGGCCTATGCCGCGCTGATCGCGCGCATCACCCGCGCGACGATGCTGGACGTGCTGGCGCAGGATCATGTCCGCACCGCGCGCGCCAAGGGGCTGGGCGAGGCGCGGGTGGTGATCGTCCACGGCCTGAGCAACGCCGCCGCGCCGATCCTGACGGTGATGGGCATGGGCGCGGCCGTGCTGCTGGGCGGCGCGGTGGTGACCGAGACGGTGTTCGGCATCCCGGGCCTGGGGCGGCTGACCGTCGATGCGGTGCTGCGCCGCGACTATCCGGTGATCCAGGGCGTGACGCTGTTCCTGGCCTTCATCTTCGTGGCGGTGAACCTGGGCGTGGACCTGCTCTGCGCCGCGATCGATCCGCGGGTGCGGCAATGAGCGGCCCGGCCCTGCCGCGCGTTGCGCTGCGCCGTCCGACCCAGCTTGAGGCGGGGATCGCGATCCTGCTGCTGATCCTGCTCGTCGCGCTGCTGGCGCCGCTGATCGCGGGCGGGCGCGATCCGGCGCTGATCCTGCCGCACGAACGCGCGCTGCCGCCCAGCCTGGCGCGTCCCTTCGGCACCGACCTGCTGGGGCGCGACCTGTTCGCGCGGGTGCTCTACGGCGCGCGGGTTTCGCTGATGGTGGGGCTGGGCGTGGCGGCGGCGGCGACGCTGGCGGGAACGCTGGTGGGCGTGATCGCCGGCTATGTCCGCCCGCTGGACGGCGTGCTGATGCGGATGGTGGACGGGCTGATGTCGATCCCGCCGGTGCTGCTGGCGGTGGCGATGGTGGCGGTGATGCGCGGATCGGTGTTCAACGTGATCCTGGCGATCGCGCTGGCCGAGCTGCCGCGCGTCGTGCGGCTGGCGCGGGCGAGCGTGCAGACGGTGCGCGGCCAGCTCTATGTCCAGGCCGCGATCACCAGCGGCGCGCGCACCCCCGCGATCCTGATCCGCCACATCCTGCCCAACATCGCCGCCGCCATGTTCGTCCAGGCGACCTTCATCGGCGCGTCGGCGATCATGCTGGAGGCGGTGCTCTCGTTCGTCGGCGCGGGCATCCCGCCGACCACGCCCACCTGGGGCAACATCATGGCCGAGGGCCGCAGCCTGTGGCAGGTGAAGCCGCACATCCTGGTCTTCCCCGCGATCCTGCTGTGCCTGACCGTGCTGGGCGTCAACCTGCTCGGCGATGGTCTTCGCGACCGGCTCGATCCGCGCGGCGGGGGGGCGGGCTGATGGCGCTGCTCGACGTGCGCGGCCTGCGCGTGGAATTCGCGTCGCGGAGCGGCCCGCTGGCGGCAGTCGAGGGGCTCGATCTGGCGGTGGCGCCGGGCGAGACGCTGGCGCTGGTCGGCGAATCGGGCAGCGGCAAATCGGTCGCGTCGATGGCGGTGATGGGGCTGCTGCCCGCCACCGCGCGCGTGAGCGGGCAGGCGCTGTTCGAGGGCGAGGACCTGATCGCCATGCCCCCGGCCGAGCTGCGGCGGCGGCGCGGATCGGGCATCGCCATGGTGTTCCAGGAGCCGATGACCAGCCTGAACCCGGTGCTGACCATCGGCCGCCAGCTTATCGAGGCGCTGCCCCGTGTCGAGCGCGCCAGCCGCGCCGCCGCGCGCGGGCGGGCGGCGGAGCTGCTTGCGTCGGTGGGGATCACCGCGCCGGAAAGCCGGCTGGACGAGTTCCCCCACCAGCTTTCGGGGGGCATGCGCCAGCGGGTGATGATCGCGATCGCGCTGGCGGGCCGCCCGCGCCTGATCATCGCGGATGAGCCCACCACCGCGCTGGACGTGACGGTGCAGGCGCAGATCGTGGCGCTGCTGCAATCGCTCCAGCGCGACACCGGCATCGCGATCCTGCTGATCAGTCACGATCTGGCGCTGGTGCGGCAGATGGCGGGGCGGGTGGCCGTGATGTACGCCGGGCGCAAGGTGGAGGAGGCCGCCGCCGCCGCGCTGTTCGATCGGCCAGGCCATCCCTATTCGGCCGGGCTGATCGCGGCGATCCCGCGGCTGGGGGGCGGGCGCGAGGCGCGGCTGGCGGAAATCCCGGGCGCCGCGCCTTCGCTCGCCGAGCGCGGGCCGGGGTGCAACTTCGCCCCGCGCTGCCCGATGGCGGCGGAGGTCTGCGCCACGCCGCCGCCCGCGACAGGCATCGCCTGCCACTTCCGCACGGAGGCGGCGGCATGAGCGCGCTGCTGGAGGTCGAGGGGCTGGAGAAGCGCTATCGCCTGCGCCGGGGCCGCGTGCTCCAGGCGGTGGCGGGTGTGTCCTTCGCGATCGCGCCGGGCGAGGTGCTGGCGCTGGTCGGCGAATCAGGCTGCGGCAAATCCACTATCGGCCGGTGCCTGCTGCGGCTGGAATCGCCCGACGGCGGCAGCATCCGCTTTGGCGGCGAGCGGGTGGACCGGCTGGGAGCGGGCGCCTTCCGCCCCTATCGCAAGCGCATCCAGATGGTGTTCCAGGACCCCTATGGCAGCCTGGACCCGCGCATGCGCGTGGCCGATATCCTGGCCGAGCCGCTGGTCAGCCTGGGGCTGGCGCGCGGCACCGGCGATGCGATGCCGCGCGTGCTGGAGCTGCTCGACATGGTGCGGATGCCGCGATCGGCGGCGGAGCGGCGGCCGCATGAATTCTCCGGCGGCCAGCGCCAGCGCATCGGCATCGCCCGCGCGCTGGCGGTGCAGCCCGAGCTGATCGTCTGCGACGAGGCCGTTTCCGCGCTCGACGTTTCGGTGAAGGCCCAGATCGTCAACCTGCTTGCCGATCTGCGCGCGGAGCTGGGGCTGGCGATGCTCTTCATCAGCCATGATCTGGCGATCGTCGAGCGTATCGCGGACCGGGTGGCGGTGATGTACCTGGGCCGCATCGCCGAGATCGGCACGGCGGAGGCGGTGCTGGGTGCGCCGCGCCACCCCTATACGCGCGGGCTGCTGGCCGCCGCCCCGCGCATCGATGCGCCGCTCGACCCGGCCGTGCTGTTGACGGGCGAGCCGCCGGATCCCGCCGCGCCGCCCAGCGGCTGCCGCTTCCGCACCCGCTGCCCCCGCGCGCAGGATCGCTGCGCAGTGGAGGAGCCGCAACTCGTTCCGCTCGATGGCGGCCGTGCCGCCGCCTGCCATTTTCCCGAACCGGCGCCCGCGCGCCAAGATGTTCCCGCCCTGGAGGTGCCCTGATGCCCGTCCTTCGCCCGATTTCGCTGTTCCTGTCGGCGCTGCTTGCCCTGGCGGCCCCGGCCATGGCGCAGCCGCCCAAGGTGATGACCCCCGATCTGCTGACGCGGATGGACCGGCTGACCGACGCCGCCGTTTCGCCCGACGGCACGCGCGCGGCCTATGTGGTGCGCACCATTTCCGCCGATCTGGCGAAGACCGCGACGCACATCCTGATCGCCGACCTGGCGAAGCCCGACGCGCCGCATGTCGCGATCGCGGGCGGCCCGGCGCGGCAGGACATGCCGGTCTGGTCGGCGGACGGCCGCAGCCTCTATTTCCGCGGGCCGGACGCGGCGGGGATCAACCAGATCTGGCGCGCGGGCACGGACGGATCGGCGCCGGTGAAGCTCACCGCCAGCCCCATCGACATCGGCTATTTCCAGATCGCGCCCGATGGCGGCTTCGCGGTCGCTTCGCTGCGCGTCTACCCCGATTGCCCCACGCTGGCCTGCACCGTGGAGCGCGCCGCCAAGCCGCAGGCGACGACGCTGTACACGAAGCTCAACGTCCGTTTCTTCGACGCCTATGGCGACGGGCGCTACAACAGCCTGTTCAAGCTCGATCTTGCAGGCGGCAAGGCCCCGGTGGCGCTGATGCCCGGGTTCGAGAGCGACGTGCCCGCGCGTCCCTCCGGCACGGCGCGGTCCTTCGCCATCTCGCCCGATGGCGCGACCCTGGTGTTCGCCGCGCGGCGATCGGGCATTTCGGCGAACGTCACCGCGATCCACCGGCTGTTCGAGGTTTCGCTGAACGCCACCGCGGCCCCGCGCGAGATCGGCGCGGACCTGCCCGGATCGCACTTCAACCCCGTCTTCTCGCCCGACGGCAATCTGCTCGCCTATCTCGACAAGGCCGGCGCCGGATCGGACGGCGACAGCGCGGCGGTGCGCGTGCGCACGCTGGCGAGCGGAGAGGTGCGCGAGCTGGGCACGGGCTTCGACGGCTGGCCCAACAGCATCGCCTGGTCCTACGACGGCAAGAGCCTGCTTTCGCTCAGCGACGATGGCGGCACCCAGCAGATTCATGCCTATCCACTGTCGGGCAAGGCGCGGCGGCTGCCGGTGGCGGGCGGCGTATCGGGGCTGGAGGTCTCCAAGCGCGGGCTGCTGCTCACCATCAGCCGGTTCGACATGCCGCCCCAGCTCTTCGCCGCCAGCACCGCCGGGGGCAAGCTGACCCAGGTTACCCGGGTGGCGGCGGACCAGCTTGCCGGCGTGCCGATGGCGCCCACCCGCTCGATCACCTTCGCCGGGTGGAACGGCGATCCCGTGCAGGCCTTCGTCACCGAACCGCTGAACCGCGAGCCGGACAAGAAATATCCGGTGCTGTTCCTGATCCACGGCGGGCCGCACGGCGTCTATCAGAACGAATGGCTCTATGGCCGCAATCCCCAGGTGTGGGCGGCGCACGGCTATGCGACCGTGATGGTCAACTTCCACGGATCGACCGGTTTCGGCCAGAAATTCGCGCATGATGTGCTGCGCCATCGCGGCGACCGCGCGCTGGAGGATTTGCAGAAGGGCTGGGCGGCCGCGCTGGCGCAGAACCCGTTCCTGGACGGCGATCGCGGCTGCGCGATGGGCAGCTCGTTCGGCGGCTATATGATCTTCTGGATCGCGGGCGTGTGGAACGATCCGTGGAAATGCCTGATCGCGCATGCCGGGACGCTCGACTCGCGCTCGTACAGCAGCGACATCCTGTGGCACGCCGATCGCCAGATGGGCGGCACGCCCTGGGACAACCCCGAAGGCATCGAGGAATTCAACGCGATGCGCCACGTGGACAAGTGGAAGAAGCCGCTGCTGATCACCCATGGCGGGCGCGATTATCGCGTGCCGTTCGATCAGGGGCTGGCGGCCTTCGCCATCGCGCAGCAGCGCGGCATCCCCAGCGAGCTGCTCTATATGCCCAACGAGAACCACATCATCAGCGGCGCCGAGGCTTCGATCCGCTGGTATGAGGTGGTGGACGCCTGGCTCGATCGCTGGACCAAGCCATGAGCGGCGCGTTGCGCGGGTGGTTCGCGATCCCGCTGTGGCAGCGCATCCTGGGCGCGCTCGTCCTGGGCGTGGCGCTGGGGCTGCTGCTGGGTGAGCAGGCCAGGGCCATCGCCTGGATCGGCGACCTGTGGATCCGGCTGATCCGCATGATGGTGTTGCCGCTTGTGCTGGCGATGATCGTCGGCGGGGTGGCGGCGATGGGCGATCCCGCGCGGCTGGGCCGGGTGGGCGCGCGAACCGTCCTGTTGCTGGTGGGCATGACGACGCTGGCGATCTGCGTCGGGCTGGCGCTGGGCACGCTGCTCCGGCCCGGCGCGGGGATGGCGATCGCCGCCGCAGCGGAGCCCGCCAAGGCCGCGCGCGGCATCGGCGAGCAGATGCTGGCGATCGTCCCGGTCAACGTCTTCCAGGCGCTGGCCGGCGGCGAGACGCTGCCGGTGATCGTCTTCGCTATGGCGCTGGGCACCGGCGTTCTGCTGGCGGGCGAGGCGGCCCGCCCTGTGGCGGCGATGGCGGATGCGGCGGGGCAGGCGATCCTGCGCGCGGTGCGGCTGTTCATGGAGCTGGCGCCGCTCGGGGCGCTGGCGCTGGTCGCCAACGCGATCGGCAACCACGGGCTTGCGGTGTTCGCCAATCTGTCGCTGCTCGCGATCGGGCTGGCGGCGGGGGTGCTGTTCCAGATCCTGGTGGTGCAGGGGCTGGTGGTGCGCCTGCTGGGGCGGATGGGCGCGGGGCGCTTCTTCCGCGACATCCTGGAGGCGGTGCTGGTCGCCTTCTCCACCACCTCCAGCGCGGCGACGCTGCCGGTCAGCCTGCGGGTGGCGCAGGAGCGGCTCGGGCTGTCCGGGCCGCTGGTCAGCGCCGTGATCCCGCTCGGCGCCAGCATCGCGCGCGACGGCACGGGCGTCTATGTCGGGTTGCTCTGCATGTTCTCCGCCCAGGCGTTCGGCGTCGAGCTTTCGGCGATCGACTATCTGGTGCTGGTGCTGGGATCGGTGCTGCTGTCGCTAGGCGCGGCGGGGGTGCCGTCGGCATCGCTGTTCATGCTTTCGGGCGTGCTCTCGCTGATCGGTATCGGCGAGGCGCAGACGGCGGCGGTGGTGGCCTTCATCCTGCCGTTCGACCGGTTGCTCGACATGATCCGCACCGTTCCCAACGTTACCGCCAATCTTGCCGTGGCCACCGCCGTCGCGCGGAACGAGGCCGTGGCCGGTTCCAAGGAGTCCAGCAATGAAGCGTAGAAGCCTGCCGCTGCTCGCCGCCGCCGCCCTGGTGCTGGCGGGCACGGCGATGCCCGCCCGTGCCCAGCTTTCGGATCACGCCCAGCTCCTGGCCGCGGTGGACGGCCGCGCGGCGCAGATCGCCGGCATGTCGCGCGCGATCTGGGGCTTTGCCGAACAGGGCTATCAGGAGACGAAGAGCACCGCGCTGCTCCAGCAGGAGCTGCGCAAGGCTGGCTTCAGCGTCACGGCTGGCGTGGCGGGGATGCCCACGGCCTTCGTCGCCTCCTATCGCCGCGGCAAGGGCGGATCGGTGATCGGCATCCTGGCGGAGTTCGACGCGCTCCCCGGCCTGGCGCAGAAGGCGGTGCCGGAGCGCAGCCCGATCGCGGGGCAGGCGGCGGGCCATGGCTGCGGGCACAATCTGTTCGGCGCCGCTTCGGTGGGCGCGGCGATCGCGCTCAAGGGCTGGATGGACGCGAACGGCGTGGAGGGCGAGATCCGCGTCTATGGCACCCCGGCCGAGGAGGGCGGCGGCGCCAAGGTCTATATGGCGCGCGCCGGGCTGTTCGACGATGTCGATGCGGTGCTCCACTGGCATCCGGGCGACAGCAGCAGCGCCGCGCAGAGCCTGGCGATGGCGAATGTCAGCGGCAAGTTCCGCTTCCATGGCGTCTCCGCTCATGCCGCCAGTCACCCGGACCTGGGCCGTTCGGCGCTCGACGGGGTGGAGGTGATGGACGTCGCCGTCAACGCGATGCGCGAGCATGTGCCGGAGACGGTGCGCATCCACAACATCATCACCTCCGGCGGCAGCGCGCCCAATGTCGTGCCCGATTTCGCCGAGAGCTATTATTACGTCCGCGACTGGGACCCGGCGATCGTCCGCCAGGTGCTGGGGCGGGTGCGCAAGGCGGCGGACGGCGCCGCCATGGCGACCGAGACCAGTGTCGAGTTCGAGCTGATCAACGGCGTGTTCGGCCTGCTGCCCAACGACGTGCTGGGCCGGCTGGCCGACGCCAACCTGCGCGAGGCGGGGCCGCCGCGCTGGGACGATACCGACCGTGCCTTTGCCGACAAGCTGAGCAAGAGCCTGGCCGAACCCCGCCCGATCGAGGAGGGGCAGGGGGTGCAGCCCTATTCGCTGGGCGAGCGCGGCGCGGGATCGACCGACGTCGGCGATGTGAGCTGGGTGGTGCCGACCGTGGGCATCCGCGTCGCCACCTATCCGGCAGGCACGTCTGCGCATAGCTGGCAGGCGGTGGCCTCGGCGGGATCGCCGTTCGGGGAGAAGGGGGCGGTGGTCGCCGCCAAGACGCTGGTGCTGACCGCAGCCGATCTGATGCGCGATCCGGCCAAGGTGAAGGCGGCGCGCGCTGAGTTCGACCGGCGGCGCGGCCCCGGCTTCGCCTATCAGCCGCTGGTGGGCGACCGCAGCCCGCCGCTCGACTATCGCCGCAAGGCGGGGGAGTGACGATGGCGGGCAAGGTCTATCCCTCCGCCGCCGCCGCGCTCGACGGGCTGTTGTTCGACGGCATGACGATCATGTCCGGCGGCTTCGGGCTGGTCGGCAATCCGGAGATGCTGATCCCCGCGATCCACGCCAGCGGCGTGCGCGGGCTGACGGTGATCTCGAACAATTGCGGCGCAGACGGTTTCGGGCTGTGGACGCTGCTGAACAACGGCCAGATCGCCAAGATGATCAGCTCCTATGTCGGCGAGAACAAGCTGTTCGAGCAACTCTATCTGGAGGGCAGGCTGGAGCTGGAGCTGAACCCCCAGGGCACGCTGGCGGAGCGCATCCGCGCGGGCGGGGCGGGCATCCCGGCCTTCTTCACCGCCACTGGCGTGGGCACGGTGGTGGCCGAGGGCAAGCCGGTGCAGAATTTCGACGGGCGCGATTATGTGATGGAGCGCTGGCTGCGCGCCGACCTGGCGATCGTGAAGGCGTGGAAGGCGGACCCGGAGGGCAACCTGTTGTTCCGCAAGACCGCGCGCAACTTCAACCCGGTGATGGCCACCGCCGCGGAGGTGACCGTCGTGGAGGTGGAGGAGCTGGTGCCCGCGGGCGCGATCGACCCCGATCAGGTCCACACGCCCGGCATCTATGTCGATCGCATCGTGCTGGGCAGCGGCTATGCCCGCCGGGTGGAGAAGCGCACCGTCCGCCAGCGCCCGGTGGAGGCCGCCTGATGGCCTGGACCCGCGATCAGATGGCGGCGCGCGCGGCGCAGGAGCTGCGCGACGGCTATTACGTCAACCTGGGCATCGGCATCCCCACGCTGGTGGCCAATCATATCCCGGCGGGCGTGCGCGTGACGCTCCAGTCGGAGAACGGCATGCTCGGCATGGGTCCCTATCCCTATGAGGACGAGCTGGACCCGGACCTGATCAACGCGGGGAAGGAGACGATCACCCAGCTCCCCACCTCCAGCTTCTTCTCCTCGGCGGAAAGCTTCGCGATGATCCGCGGCGGGCATATCGACGCGGCGATCCTGGGCGCGATGCAGGTTTCGGCGCGCGGCGATCTGGCCAACTGGACCGTGCCGGGCAAGATGGTGAAGGGCATGGGCGGCGCGATGGACCTGGTGGCGGGCGTGCGGCGCGTGATCGTTGTGATGGATCATGTCACGCGCGACGGATCGCCCAAGATCCTGCCCGAATGCACGCTGCCGCTGACCGGCGCCGGGGTGGTGGACCTGATCGTCACCGATCTGGGCGTGATCCGGTGCGACAAGGGCGAAGGCGCGCTGACGCTGATCGAATGCGCGCCCGGGGTGATGCCGGAGGTCGTCTGCGCGCGCACCGCCGCGCCGTTGCGCGTCGCCGTAGCGGCGTAGGGGGCGGCGCCGCTGCAACCCGCGGGATCGGCCGTGCGTTGGCGGGGCGGGCATTCCGGGTGCCCGTAGCAATGCCAGGAGAATCCCGATGAAGCTGCTGTTCCTCGCCGCCGCGATCGTCGTCGCCGCGCCCGCCGCCGCCCAGACCGCGCCGGTCCCCGCGCCCGCGCAGGGCGAAGAAGCCCCGGCCGCCGACGATCCGAAGGGCGGCTATCAGCCCAGTGCGCCGCTGTTCAGCGCGCCGCCCGTGCCCGGTGCGCGGATCGTGTTCGTCCCCAATCCGCTGACGCCGGACCAGGCCTTTCCGCCCCCGCCGCCGCTGCCCGAATATCCGGTTTGCAAGCGCGGCCAGTACGACAATTGCCGCCAGCGCGGCGGCTGAGTTGACGGGCGCGTAAAGCGCGGTAGGGCAGGCGCAGCCAATCTCAGGAGTGCGCCTGCCATGACCATCAGCTTCAAGGATCGCGTCGCCATCGTCACCGGCGCCGGCGGCGGGCTGGGCCGCGCCTATGCGCTCGCGCTGGCCGCGCGCGGGGCCAAGGTGGTGGTCAACGATCTGGGCGGCGCGCGCGACGGCACCGGCCATTCGGACGCCGCGCTCCAGGTGGTGGCCGAGATTGAGGCCGCGGGCGGCGAGGCGATGTCCAACGGCGGCAGCGTCACCGAATATGCCCAGATGGAAGAGATGGTGGCCCGCACCAAGGAGCGCTGGGGCCGCGTCGACATCCTGATCAACAACGCCGGCGTGCTGCGCGACAAGAGCTTCGTCAAGATGGAGCCGGCCGATTTCGAATTCGTGGTGAACGTGCATCTGATCGGATCGGCCAACGCCAGCAAGGCGGTGTGGGATACGATGCGCGAGCAGGCCTATGGCCGCATCCTGATGACCAGCTCCACCTCCGGCCTGTACGGAAATTTCGGCCAGGCCAATTACGGCGCGGCCAAGCTGGGCCTGGTGGGCCTCGCCAAGACGCTGCACCTGGAGGGCGCCAAATACGGCATCCGAGTCAACGCGCTGGCGCCGATCGCGGGCACGCGCATGACCGAGGACATCCTGCCCGAAGCCGCGTTCAAGCTGTTCGCGCCCGAAAGCGTCGCCCCGGTGGCGCTCTATCTGGTCAGCGAGGATGCGCCGAACAACGCCATCGTCGGCGCGGGCGGCGGCGTGGCCCAGGCCGCCTTCGTCACGCTCACGCCCGGCGTGAAGCTGGCCGAGCTGACCCCCGAAAGCGTCGCCGCGCAATGGAGCGGGATCGTCGACCGCGCGGGCGAGATCGTGCCCCAGTCGGGCGCCGAGCAGAGTATGCTGATCATGGGCAAGCTGCAGGGCTAGGCGCGGCGGGCGCCGTTGCGCCCCGCCGTATTGTATCACTAATACACCTGTGGTAGACGCCTCCGTAACGAAGGAGGATTGCCCCATGTATAGCGAAAGCGATCTCGCGGGCGCGGTGGAGGCGGGGGTGCTGACCCCCGAGGCCGCCGAAGCGTTCCGCAACCATATCGCCGCCAGCCGGTCTGCCCCGGCGGTGGACGAGGAACATTTCCGGCTGCTCACCGGCTTCAACGACATCTTCGTCGCGATCGCGGCGGCACTGATCCTGGTCGCGGTGGGCTGGATCGGCTTCTACATCGGCGCCACGGTCACCGGGCTGGAGCATGACGAAGGGCCGCGCAGCGTGGGCACCGCCGCGGCCTGCGGCAGCTTCGCGGTGGCGATCACGAGCTGGCTTCTCGCCGAATATTTCACCGCCAAGCGGCGGATGGCGCTGCCCAGCATCCTGCTGCTGCTCGGCTTCGCGGGCGGCATATTCACCGGGCTGGCCGCCGTATTCGGTGCCAACGCGCCGTGGCTGGCCGAACAGCTCGGCATCGCCTTCAACGACGAACTGGGGCTGAAGCGGCTGGCGGGCGCTTCGGTGATCGCGGTCGGCGTGCTGACCGCGGCGGCGACCTGGATCCATTGGCGCCGCTTCATGGTGCCGATCACGGTCGCGGTGGGCGCGGTGGCGCTGGTTTCGGTGGTGATAGGCGCGATCGTGGCCTTCGTTCCGGGATCGGATTCGGCGCTAAACTGGATGCTGCTCGCCGCAGGCGTGCTGGTGTTCGGCTTCGCGATGCGCTGGGACATGAGCGACCTGGAGCGCCGCAGCCGCCGGTCGGACGTCGCCTTCTGGCTGCATCTCGCCGCCGCGCCGCTGATCGCGCATCCGGTGTTCAACCTGCTCGGCGTGTTCGACGGGGATATCAGCGTGATGATGGCGCTGGTGGTGCTGGCGCTCTACATCGGCTTCGCCGCGGTGGCGCTGGCGGTGGACCGGCGCGCGCTGCTGGTCTCGTCGCTGATCTATGTGCTGGGCGCCATGTATGCGCTGTTTGAGAAGACCGGCGCGGTCGAGCTGGCGGCGGCGCTCACCGCGCTGGTGATCGGCTCCGCGCTGCTCACGCTCTCCGCTTTCTGGCAGCCGATGCGGCGCGGCGTGGTGGGCGTGCTGGGCGGACTGGGCGATCACCTGCCGCCGACGCAGCAGCCCGCGCTGGCCTGAACCCGGTCAAACGGGGCGGCGCGCGCGGTCAGGGAGGCAGCGCGCCCGCCTTGTCGAGAACCCCTTCCGCCCCCGGGGCGGGAGGGGTTTTCTAATCCTCCACCAGCTTCAGCAGCCGCCGTTCGAGCGGGGCCAGCACTCCGGCCAGTTCGTGCCCGCGCTTCAGCACCGCGCCGGCTTCGCCCACCAGCGCCCACATGCCCTGGCGGTTGCGCAACGAAGGGCGCTTCTCGATCCGGTACTCGGGCCGCTCCGCCGCGCGGCGGAAGGCGGCGAATACCGCCGTCTCATTGTCGAAGCGCACCGCATAGTCGCGCCAATGCCCGGCGGCGACCATCCTGCCGTAGAGATCGAGAATCCGGGTCAGCTCCGCGCGATCGAACCCCACCTGGGCCGAACGGGCGATGGGGATCGGTGTCACCGTCCCCATTCAGGCGCGGTCCCTTGCGATGCGGTGGCGGTCCGGCGCCGCTGCCCTGCGATCACGCCGAATCGCGCTGCTCCATCGGAAACAGGCCGGGCTGTTCGGCCCGCAGCGCGTCGCGCTCGGCCATCAGCGCGTCGAGGCGCTTGCGCATCGTCTCCAGCTCGCAGCGCATCAGCTCCAGCTTCTGCGTCGCGGGATCGAACATCTGGCTGCACGGCGTGCCATAGGGGACGAAGCCCTGCTGGACGTTCTCCGCTTCCATCAGCATCGGCTTGGCGGGGATGCCCACCATCACCGCGCCTTCGGGCACGTCGCGCGTCACCACCGCATTGGCGCCGACGCGCGCGCGCTCGCCCACGATGATCGGGCCGAGCACCTGCGCGCCCGATCCGATGATCGCGCCGTCGAGCAGCGTCGGGTGGCGCTTGCCGGCAACGCCGTTGTCCGGGCTGGTGCCGCCCAGGGTGACGCACTGATAGATGGTGACGTCGTCGCCGATCTCGGCGGTCTCGCCGATCACCACGAAGCCGTGGTCGATGAAGAAGTTGCGGCCGATCTTCGCGCCCGGATGGATATCGATCGCGGTCAGCCAGCGCGACCAGTGGTTCACCACGCGCGCGAGGAAGAACAGCCGGTTGCGGTAGAGCGCGTGCGCGATCCGGTGATAGCCAAGCGCCCAGACGCCCGGATAGAGCAGAATCTCCATGCGCGATCGCGGCGCGGGGTCGCGCGCCTTGATCGAAGCGAGATAGGCGCCGAGGCGCTGGAACATGGCCGGTTCCCCTTATTCGTGCCGCTATCTAGGCGCTGGCCTGCTAAATTTCCAGCGCCGGAACCATCTCGTTTTTGGAAGGCTTTGATAAGCCACGGTTATGCACCGTGCCGCGAACCTCCGTTTCCAAAGTTGATTTCGATCAAATCTGTTCGATTGATTGATTGGATCGATTGAAGACAGCGAGGGTTCCAATTTCACGACTCGCCCGCGGCCCCCTATATGCCGGCTCGCAAGACGCAAACCCAATCGGAGGAAACACCGCTCATGGCGCTTATCGGAAGCACGCTCCAGCCGTTCAAGGCCACCGCGTTCAAGGAAGGCAAGTTCGTCGACGTCACCGACGCCGATGTGAAGGGCAAATGGGCCGTTTTCTTCTTCTATCCGGCCGACTTCACCTTCGTCTGCCCGACCGAGCTTGAGGACCTGGCCGACATCTACCCGACGCTGCAGGGCATGGGCGTGGAGGTCTATTCGGTCTCGACCGACACCCATTTCTGCCACAAGGCGTGGCACGACACGTCGCCGGCGATCGGCAAGATCAACTATTACATGCTGGGCGACCAGAACCACGATCTGTCGAACCAGTTCGGCGTGTTGCGTCCGGGCGTAGGCCTGGCCGATCGCGGAACCTTCGTGCTCGATCCGGAAGGCGTGATCCAGCTCGTCGAGATCACCCCGGAGGGCGTGGGCCGCAACGCTTCGGAGCTGCTGCGCAAGATCAAGGCAGCGCAATATTGGCAGAGCCACCCCGGCGAAGTCTGCCCGGCGAAGTGGGAAGAGGGTGAGAAGACCCTGGCCCCGTCGCTCGACCTGGTCGGCAAGATCTAAGCACCCCCTCTCCCTTCAAGGGGTGCCCAAGCGGCCCGGAGCCGAACGCCGGGAAGCCCATGCCGCGCGCATGGCGTTTCCCGCGCTCCGGCTTCGGGCCGCATCGTTTTTCAGGAGGTACCGATGCTCGACGCAAATCTGACCCAGCAGCTCAAGGGCTATCTCGCGAACATCCGCGAGCCCATCGAGCTCGTCGCCAGCCTGGGCGACGACGCCAAGTCGCGTGAGCTTGGCGAACTCCTCGGCGAGATCGCGGCGCTTTCGGACAAGATCGCCGTCATCCGCGCCGATGACGACAAGCGCCGCCCCAGCTTCATGATCCGCCGCGCCGGCACCGACATCGGCGTGCGCTTCGCCGGAATTCCGATGGGGCACGAGTTCACCAGCCTGGTGCTGGCGCTGCTCCAGGTCGGCGGCCACCCGTCCAAGGCGGCGCAGGAGCTGATCGAACAGGTGAAGAACCTGGACGGCGACTATGAATTCGAGACCTATTTCTCGCTGAGCTGCCAGAACTGCCCGGACGTGGTCCAGGCGCTGAACCTGATGGCGGTACTCAACCCGCGCATCAAGCACACCGCGATCGACGGCGCGCTGTTCCAGGAGGAAGTGGACGGCCGCAAGGTGATGGCGGTGCCCACCGTGTTCCTGAACGGCGAACAGTTCGCATCGGGCCGGATGGAGCTGGAGCAGATCGTCGCCCGGCTAGACAGCGGCGCGGAGAAGCGCGCGGCGGAGAAGCTGGCGCAGAAGGACCCGTTCGACGTGCTGGTCGTCGGCGGCGGTCCGGCGGGCGCGGCGGCGGCGATCTATGCCGCGCGCAAGGGCATCCGCGTCGGCGTGGCGGCGGAGCGCTTCGGCGGCCAGGTGCTCGACACCATGGGCATCGAGAACTTCATCTCCGTCCCCTACACCGAGGGGCCGAAGCTGGCCGCCCATCTGGAGCAGCACGTCAAGGAGAACGGCGTCGACATCATGAACCTGCAGCGCGCCGAGAAGCTGGTCCCGGCCAGCCGCGAGGGCGGGCTGCACGAGCTGGTGCTGGCCAATGGCGCGAGCCTGAAGGCGCGGACGATCATCCTCACCACCGGCGCGCGCTGGCGGCAGATGAACGTGCCGGGCGAGGACGAGTATCGCAACAAGGGCGTGGCCTATTGCCCGCACTGCGACGGCCCGCTGTTCAAGGGCAAGCGTGTGGCGGTGATCGGCGGCGGCAATTCGGGCGTGGAGGCCGCGATCGACCTGGCCGGCATCGTCGCGCACGTCACGCTGATCGAGTTCGACAGCCAGCTTCGCGCCGATGCGGTGCTACAGCGCAAGCTGGCGAGCCTGCCGAACGTCAAGATCCTCACCTCGTCGATGACGACCCGCGTCAACGGCGACGGTACCAAGGTGACCGGCCTGACCTACAAGGACCGCGTCTCGGGTGCCGAGCATGATATCGAGCTGGAGGGTATCTTCGTCCAGATCGGGCTGGTGCCGAACACCGAATGGATGAAGGATGCGGTGGCGCTCACCCCGCGCGGCGAGATCGTGATCGACGCGCGCGGCGAGACCAGCCAGCCCGGCATCTTCGCGGCGGGCGATGCCACCACCGTGCCCTATAAGCAGATCGTGATCGCGATGGGCGCGGGCTCCACGGCGGCGCTCTCCGCCTTCGATTACCTCATCCGCCTGCCGGCCGAGGAACTGGTCGAGGCGGCCTGACATCCCTTCCCGGGAGGTGCGCCGGTTCTCCCTGACCGGCGCACCATTGGCCTGATCGCTCGCGTCGCTTATATCGGGCATATTCATCGCCCGGGACGATCAATGGCCGCCATCTACCTGCCGACGCTGAAGCAGCTCCAATATCTCGTCGCGCTCCATGACGCGGGCCATTTCGGTCGCGCGGCGGAGGCATGTTTCGTCACCCAGTCCACACTGTCGGCGGGTATCCGCGAGCTGGAGACGCTGATCGGCGTGGTGCTGGTGGAGCGCACGCGCCGCGTGGTCCGCTTCACCCCGCTGGGCGAGACGATCGTCGCCAAGGCGCGGCGCGTGCTGCGCGAGGCGGACGAACTGGCCGATCTGGCCCGCGCCGCCGGACGGCCGCTGTCGGGCGAGATGCGGATGAGCGTGATCCCCACCATCGCTCCCTTCCTGTTGCCGCGCATCCTGCCGCGGCTGCGCGAGCAGTATCCCGACCTGAAGCTGTTCCTGCGCGAAGAGACGAGCGGGCACGCCTGCGAGAGCCTGAACAACGGCCGCGTCGATTGCGTGCTGCTCGCCTTGCCCTATTCGTGCGGCGAGGTGGAGGCGGCGCCGCTGTTCGACGACCGGCTGTTCGTCGCCTTTCCGGAAGGGGAGATGGACGCCGCCGCGCTGGCGATCCACCCGGACGACATCGACGAGGCGCGGCTGCTGCTGCTGGAGGACGGGCATTGCCTGAAGGACCACGCGCTCGCCGCCTGCAACCGGCCGGAGCTGCGCGCGGAGGCAACGATGCTGGGCACCTCGCTCTACACCATGGTGCAGATGGTGGATAACGGCCTGGGCGTCACCATGCTGCCGGAAATGGCGCTGGATGCGGGCATCCTGGAACACACCCATGTCGCCGCGCGTCCGCTGGAATCGGAACATGCCTCGCGCAAGATCGCGCTTGTCTGGCGCAAGGCCTCCCCACGCGAACGCGACTTCCGCCTGCTCGCCGAGGTGCTGGCCGAAGCGGGTTAGGGCTCGCCCGGGCCTGCGAACGCCTCGGCCAGGCGCGTCGCACGGTGCATTCGCTCGTGAAGTATCGCAGCGATGCCTATCGTCCCCTCCGGTAGCACGCGCCAGTAGATGAGGTGCCGTTCGTAGCGGGTGAAATAGCCGTCGACCTCGAACTCGGCGGGAATCGCGCGCCACGGGAGGCTTCGGGCGGCGATCTGTCCGAACCGCGCAATGAGCCCGTCGAGATATCGCTCGGCCTGCGCTTCGCCCCAGCGCTTCCGGGTGTAATCGACGATGGCTTCGAGCTGATATTCCGCGGCATCGAGAAGCAGATAGCCGCTCACCTGGCCCAGCGTTGCCGCGCGCGTTCCAGGAATTCCTCACGATCCAGCGGCCTGTACCGTTCGACCGGCGCCGCAAAGGCCCGCTGCAACTCCGCCTTCAGCGCTTCGAATGCCTGGTGCTCGACCCTTTCCTTGTCGCGGCGGATCAGGTCCCGGACATATTCGCTCGCGTTTTCATACGGACCATTCTCGCCGATGTTCTCAATGACGAAATCTTCCAGCGGACCGGTGATCCTGACATTCAACGTCGTGCTCATGTAACACCTCGTTGCCACAATATAGTGGAATATTGAGACTGGGCAACGCGACCTAACCCCAGCGCCCGGCCGCCGCGGTGTCGCTTTCGCGTGCTGCCACCCAGCGGATATCGGTGCCGCGTTCCTCCTTCTTCCAGAAGGGGGCGTCGGTCTTGAGCCGGTCGATCAGGAAGGCGCAGCTTTCCAGCGCGGCGGCGCGGTGGGTGGCGGCGGTGCCGACGAAGACGATCCGGTCTCCCGGCACCATCGGCCCCACCCGGTGGACGATCGTGACCGCCAGCAGCCCCCAGCGCGCGAAGGCATCCTCGGCGATGCCGCACAGCGCGGCTTCGGTCATGCCGGGATAATGTTCCAGCGTCAGCCGGGTGACGCCGTCGTCGCCGCGCACCGATCCGGTGAAGGTGGCGATGCCGCCCGCGCCATGCGCCTCCACGCCCGCGATCTCCGTCGCCAGGTCGATCGGCGCGGGCTGGACGGAGACGCGGATCATCCGCCCGTCACCGGCGGAAAGATCGCCACCTCGCGCGCGGCGCCCAGCGGGGTATCGAGCGGGACGAAGCGCTGGTCGATCGCGGCGCGCAGCCGGGCGGGCTCGCCCAGCGCTTCGGCATGGCCCGGGCTGCGTCCGGCCAGCCAGGCGATCAGGTCCGCCACGGTCGCCACATGCGCGGGCGGATCGACCTGCTCGTGTCCGGTGCCCACCGATTCGCGCACCCAGGCAAAGTAGAGCAGGTCCATCAGCCGCCCCCGCTCACGTATCCATATGCTTCAGGCCGACGCGCAGATAATCCCAGCCGGTGATCAGCGTCAGCGCGGCGGCGCCCCACAGCGCGGCCAGCCCGGTGGTCTCCACCCATTCCCAGCGCGGCAGCGCGCCCGCCAGGATCAGCAGCCCCAGCGCGCCGAGTTGCAGCGTCGTCTTCCACTTGGCGAGCTGCGAGACCGGTACCGAAACCTGGAGCTGCGCCAGGAACTCGCGCAGGCCCGATACCATGATCTCGCGCAGCAGGATCACCAGCGCCGCGACCAGGTGCGGTCCCTCGATCACTCCCTTGCCAGCGAGCATCAGGATCACCGCGGCGACCATCACCTTGTCCGCGATCGGATCCAGGAACACGCCCAGCTTCGACACGGTGCCTTGCGCGCGGGCGAGGTAGCCGTCGAAATAATCGGTGATGCCCATCAGGCAGTAGAGCGCGAAGGCCACCGCATAGCCTGCCTGCCACTGCGGCCACCAGAGCAGCGCGGCGAGCAGGGGCACGGCAAGGATGCGGGAAAGCGTCAGGATGTTCGGCAAAGTCAGCATCGTGCGCCGCATGTAGCACCGCGCTTCGTGCCCCGAAACCATCATCGCGGCTGGGCCGTGCGGCTGGGCCGGCGGCTCCGGAGGGGCATATACTCGGCCATTGCCGCGCGTCGCCTGCCTCGGCTATGCCCGTGCGTCCGTTAGCCATATTCAGGGATTTGCATGAAAGGTTCGCTCGGCCTGCTCAGGGAGCGCCGCTTCCTGCCCCTCTTCATCACGCAGTTCCTGGGGGCCTTCAACGACAATCTCTTCAAGAACGCGATGGTCTTCTTCGCGACCTATGAGATCTACAACAGCGTGGAGGCGGAGACGCAGTTCAGCGCTGTCGCCACCGGCATCTTCATCTTGCCCTTCTTCCTGCTCTCCGCGCTCGCCGGCCAGCTTGCCGACAGCTATGACAAGGCGCGGATCATGCGGATCATCAAGTTCGCCGAAATCTGCATCATGCTGGTCGGCGCGGCGGGGATATTCTTCAAGAGCATCGAGATGATGCTCGCTGCGCTGGTGGGCATGGGCATCCATTCCACCTTCTTCGGCCCGATCAAATATGCCGTGCTGCCGCAGCACCTGCAGCCGCGCGAGGTGCTGGCGGGAACGGGCCTGGTGGAGGCGGGCACCTATGTCGCGATCCTGTGCGGCACGATCGCGGGCGGGCTGATCAGCCCCAACGCCGCGGCCATCGCGGTGCTGGTTGTGGCGGCCACCGGCTGGGTGGCGTCGCTCAACATCCCCTCGGCGCCGCCGGCCGCCAAGCTGGACCTGGATTACAACATCTTCCGCGCGTCCTACCGGCTGATCTACGGCACGCTGCATATCCGCCGGTTGTTCCTGGCGATCATGTCGATCAGCGTGTTCTGGACGATCGCGGCGATCCTGGGCGTGCTGTTCCCGCCGCTGGTGAAGAACGTGTTCCACGCGCAGAAGGATGTGGCCAGCGTGTTCCTGGCGATCTTCTCGGTCGGCATCGCGATCGGATCGATCGTGATCAACCGGCTGTTGAAGGGGCGCATCTCGGCGCGCTACTCGCCGGCTTCGGTGCTGGTGATGTCGCTGTTCGTGGTGGATTTCTATTTCGCCGCCGCCTTCTGGGGCGCGGACCAGGCGGGGCCGCTGCTCAAGACGATGGACTTCCTGGGCACGCCTGGCGCGTGGCGCATCCTGTTCGATCTGGGGATGATCGCGATCACCGGCGGCATGTTCGTGGTGCCGCTCTACGCCTTTCTGACGACGACGGTGGACAAGTCGCAGACCTCGCGGACGGTTGCGGCGAACAACATCGTCAACTCGGCCTTCATGGTGGTGGGATCGGTGGGCATCCTGGGCGTGACCACGCTGGGCGTCGGCGTGGCGGAGGCGCTGTGGGTGGTGTTCGGCCTTTGCCTGTTGTCCGCCTGGTGCGGCTTCCAGCTCTATCGCGCCGGAGACGTGCCGCACGACGACGAGGAGGGCCACGTGCCACACGCTGGCGGGCACTGATCGTCTGCCGGCGTAGCAGCCGCCGGACAGTCGGTTAGAGCAGGAAGGTCGTGAAGCAGACGAAGAAGGCGGCGAAGCTCAGCATGAAGAGCTTCATGTCGCCATCGTCGCGGCGTTTGCGGTCGAGCTTCTGGAAGTGCGCGATGCTGTGGCGGAAGGGGTGGCCACGGGCCGGCCCGGCGAGGCGGAGATGCTGCGTGCTCATGCGAGCGAAGTTAACGCGGCGTTTACGAATTCCGCCAGCGAAACTGATGGTTAAGCAATGTCCGCCGCCGGGACGATCGCGACACGCCGTTAATCTTGAAATCGCGGAAGTTCAGCGTCCGGCGGGCGCCGGGCCGGTGGAGGACCGCACCACCAGCGCGTGGCCCAGCGTCACCTGGCGCTCGTCCACCTCGGTGTTGAGCATCAGGTCGGCCGCGGCATAGGCCAGCTCGCGCACCGGCTGGCGGATGGTGGTGAGCGGGGGCCAGACGGCGCTGGCGAGATCCGAATCGTCGAAGCCCGCGATCGAAAGCTCGCCCGGCACCGCGATGCCCAGTTCGTGCGCCACGGCCAGCGCGCCCGCCGCCATATCGTCATTGCCCGCGAAGATCGCGGTCGGGCGATGCGCGCGCGCCAGCAGGGTCCGCGCGGCCGCACGTCCCGATCCGAAGCTGTAGTCACCCTGCACGACCAGATCGGCCTGGAAGCCGATGCCATGCGCCTCCAGCGCGGCGCGATAGCCGGCCAGGCGGTCGCTCGACGAGATATGGCTGGCCGGCCCCTGGATGAAGGCGATCGCGCGGTGGCCCAGCCCGATCAGATGCTCGGTCAGCTCGCGCCCGGCGGCGATGTCGTCCATCGAGGCGTGGAGCCCCGCGCCGCGGCGCAGGCCCGGAGCGATCCGCACATAGGCGACGCCGCGCCGGTCCAGCTCGTCGAGCAGCGGCGTCACGTCGGACACCGGGGGCGAGATGATCAGCCCGTCCAGATGCGCCTCGTCGATCAGCGCGGTGACCGAATCGACCAGATCGGGCGACTGGATGTCGCAGGGCTGCTGGAGCAGGCGATAGCCCAGTTCGGTGCAGCGCTGCGTCGCGCCGATCTGGACGTGATAGATGTAATAGGGGCTGGGATTGTCATAGAGCAGCGCCACCTGGAACGACTTGCGCCCCGCCAGCGTGCGCGCCGCGTGGCTGGGGCGGAAGTTCAGCGCGGCCACCGCCTCTTCGACGCGGCGGCGCGTCGCTTCGCTGACGTGCTTTTCATTGTTCAGGACGCGGCTGACGGTCTTGAACGACACCCCAGCGATCTTCGAGACTTCCTTGATCGTCGGACGGCTCGACATGGCTCCCCCAGCGGCGCCGGGCGACGGCCAGGCCCTGGACATGCGCATAGAAGCCCGCGGCCCCCGCGCGCAAGCATTGTTATTCCAGCGGCGGGCCGGCTCTAGTTGCCGGCGTCGAGCGCGTAGCCGGCGGAGCGGACGGTGCGGATGATGTCCGGCCGGTCGCCCGCGTTGATCGCCTTGCGCAGGCGGCGGATGTGAACGTCCACGGTGCGGCTCTCGATGTCGCTGTCGTGACCCCATACCGCGTCGAGCAGCCGCTCACGCGAGAACACCCAGCCCGGATGCTCCAGGAAATGCTTGAGCAGGCGGAACTCGGTGGGGCCAAGCGGCACGATCTCGCCGCCGCGGCGGACCTTGTGGCCCACCGTGTCCATCTCGATATCGGCATAGGTCAGCGCCTCGCCGGCCAGCGCGGGGCGCACGCGGCGCAGCACGGCGCCCACGCGCGCCACCAGCTCGCGCGGGGAGAAGGGCTTGGTGACGTAATCGTCCGCCCCGGTCTCCAGCCCGCGGACGCGGTCTTCCTCTTCGCCGCGCGCCGTCAGCATGATGATCGGCACGTTGGCGGTTTCGGGCATGCGGCGCAGGCGGCGGCACACCTCGATCCCCGAAATGCCCTCCACCATCCAGTCGAGCAGCACGATATCGGGCGTCTGTTCCTTGGCGAGCAGCAGCGCCTCCTCGCCATCGGGGGTCTGCTTGACGTCGAAATCCTCGCGCTTGAAGTGCCAGGTGACCAGTTCCGCCAGCGCGGCGTCGTCCTCGACCAGGAGCATGCGGGCGCGTGCCATTTGCGTTACTTCCTTAGTTGGAGCCCTCGCCGGATTCGCGATCCGAGAGGTGTTTTCCGGTTGCGGCGAAATAGACCATCTCGGCCACGTTGGTGGCGTGGTCGCCGATCCTCTCCAGGTTCTTGGCGACGAACAGCAGGTGCGCGACCTGGCTGACCGTGCGCGGATTTTCGACCATGAAGGTCACGAGCGTGCGGAAGATGCTGTCGTAGAAATCGTCCAGCGCGCTGTCGCGATCATGGACCGCGGCGGCCTTTTCGGCATCGCGCGCGGAAAAGGCGTCGAGCACGTCATGCACCATGTCGCTGGCGATCTGCGCCATCGACGGCAGCACGGAGACCACCTCGATCCGGTCGCCGTCGGCGTGGATCGCGGGCACGCGCTTGGCGATGTTCTTGGCATAGTCGCCGATCCGCTCGACCACCGCGGCGATCTTCAGCGCCGCCACCACCTCGCGCAGATCGTCGGCCATCGGCGCGCGCAGCGCGATGACGCGCACGGCGAGCCGCTCCGCCTCCGCCTCGATCGTGTCGATCGCCTTGTCCTTCTTGCGGACCTGCTTGGCGAGCTCGTGATCGTTGCGCTGAAGCGCGGTCATCGCGTCGGCGATGGCCTGTTCGGCCAGGCCGCCCATCTGGCTGATCAACGCGCGCAGATGGCTGATGTCCTGATCGAAAGCCTTGACGGTATGTTCGTGTCCCGTGGCCATCATCCGTACCTTCCGGTGATGTAGTCCTTCGTCCGCTCCTGGCGCGGATTGGTGAAGATGTCGTCGGTAACGCCATATTCCACAAGCGTGCCGAGATGGAAAAAGGCGGTGCGCTGGCTGACGCGGGCCGCCTGCTGCATGTTGTGGGTGACGATCACGATGGCATAGCGGCCGCGCAGTTCGTGGATCAGCTCCTCGATCTTGGCGGTGGCGATCGGATCGAGCGCGGAGCAGGGCTCGTCCATCAGGATCACCTCGGGATCGACGGCGATCGCGCGGGCGATGCACAGCCGCTGCTGCTGGCCGCCCGAAAGCGCGGTGCCGCTGTCGCTCAGCCGGTCCTTCACCTCTTCCCACAGGCCGGCGCGTTTCAGCGAGCGTTCGACGATGCCGTCCATATCGGCCTTGGACGCCGCCAGCCCGTGGATGCGCGGGCCATAGGCGACATTCTCGTAGATCGACTTGGGGAAGGGATTGGGCTTCTGGAACACCATGCCCACGCGGGCGCGGAGCTGCACCACGTCCATCGACGGCGAATAGATATCCTCGCCGTCCAGCCGGATGTCGCCCTCCACCCGCGCGGAGGCGACCGTGTCGTTCATCCGGTTGAGCGTGCGCAGGAAAGTCGATTTGCCGCAGCCCGACGGGCCGATGAAGGCGGTGACATGATCCATGTCGATATCGATCGATACGTCGCGGATCGCCTGCGTGCTTCCGTAGAAGACGTTGACGTTCTTCGCCGACATCTTGTGCCCGGTGTCGTTGGCCGGGGCAGGGGCGGTCTCGGTCATCACCAGCGGGTCTCGAACCTGTTGCGAAGATAGATGGCCAGTCCGTTCATGGCGAGCAGGAACACCAGCAGCACGATAATCGCGGCGCTGGTCTTCTCGACGAACACGCGGCTCACCTCGTCGGACCAGAGGAAGATCTGAACCGGCAGCACGGTGGCCGGATCGGTGAAGCCCTGCGGCGGCTGCACCACGAAGGCGCGCATGCCGATCAGCAGCAGCGGCGCCGTTTCGCCCAGCGCGCGCGCCATGCCGATGATCGTGCCGGTCAGGATGCCCGGCATCGCCAGCGGCAGGACGTGGTGGAACACCACCTGCACCCGGCTGGCGCCGATGCCCAGCGCCGCGTCGCGGATCGAGGGCGGCACCGCCTTGATCGCGTTGCGGCTGGCGATAACGATCACGGGCATGATCATCAGCGCGAGCGTGAGGCCGCCCACCACCGCCGCCGATCGCGGCAGCAGCGGGCCGAACTGATGCCCGAACATCTCCCAGGTGCCCAGGAACACCGCCAGGCCCAGCAGGCCGAAGATGATCGAGGGCACCGCCGCCAGATTGTTGATCGAAACCTCGATCAGGTCGGTCCAGCGGTTCCGCGTGGCATATTCCTCAAGATAGATGGCGGAGAGCACGCCCACCGGAAAGGCGATCAGGAAGGTGATCGCCATCGTCAGCAGCGATCCCTTCAGCGCGCCCCAGATGCCCGCCACCATCGGATCGGTGGAGTTGCTGGCGGTCAGGAAATCGCGGTTGAAGCCGGTACGGATCGCGCCCAGCCCCTCCAGCTTCGATGCGCCGGTGACCACGGCTGGATCGCCTTCGCCGCGCAGTGCGAGCTGAATCTCGGGCGAAGCGGGAATCCAGATGCGCTCCTTGCGGCCCAGGATGCCCGGATCGGCCTTGATCGCGTCGCGAACCGTGAGCCAGCCGTTGTCGGAGATCAGCGGGACGGGGCCGGGATAAGCCGCGCTGGCCGCCCCCTTCACCACATTCTCCAGCTCCGCGCCCGCCAGCGCCAGATCGGCGCCGGGGGTGGATAGCTGGGCACGATCGACGGGCAGCGCCAGCGCCGGGAAATCGAATTCCAGCGCCACCTCGGTCCGCATGAAGCCGCGCGCGCCGTTGGCCGCCATGGTGGCGAGCAGGAACGCCAGGAACGCGGCGGAGAGCACCACCGCGGCAAGGCCCATCAGCTTGAAGCGCCGTTCCGCGGCGTAGCGGCGGCGGATGCGCTTCTGCATCGCCTCCGCCTTCCAGTCGGTCGGCGCGCGATCGGACGAGGCGAGCCGCTTATTCATAGGCCTCCCGGTAGCGCTTCACCACGGCGAGCGCGACGATGTTGAGCAGCAGCGTGACGACGAACAGCGTCAGGCCCAGCGCGAAGGCGGCCAGCGTCTTGGGGCTGTCGAACTCGGCCTCGCCGGTCAGCAGGTCCACGATCTGCTTGGTTACGGTGGTCGCGCTTTCGAACGGGTTGAGCGTGATCGTGGCGGCGCCGGATGCGGCCATCACCACGATCATCGTCTCGCCGATCGCACGGCTGACGGCCAGCAGCACGCCCGCGACCACGCCCGGCAGCGCCGCGGGCAGCAGCACGCGGCGGATCGTCTCGCTGGTGGTCGCGCCCATCGCCAGGCTGCCGTCGCGCATCGCCGCGGGCACCGCCGCGATCGAATCGTCGGCCATCGAGGAGACGAAGGGGATGATCATCACGCCCATCACCAGTCCCGCCGCCAGCGCGCTTTCGGACGAGGCATAGGTCATGCCCAGCGACACGGCGAGATCGCGCACCGCGGGCGCCACCGTCAGCGCGGCGAAATAGCCGTAGACCACGGTCGGCACGCCCGCCAGGATCTCCAGGATCGGCTTCATCCAGCGGCGCACGCGCGGCGCGGCATATTGGGTGAGGTAGATCGCGCTCATCAGCCCGAACGGGATCGCCACGATCATCGCGATCACCGCGCCGATGAAGAAGGTGCCCCAGAACAGCGGCACCGCGCCCAGCGAGGCGCCCGGATCGGCCGGGTCGATCACCTGCGGGCTCCAGTGCGTGCCGAACAGGAAGTCGAAGACCGAGACCTGGCCGAAGAAACGCAGCGATTCCCACAGCAGCGACAGGAAGATTCCCAGCGTCGTCAGGATCGCGATCAGCGATGCGACGAGCAGGATCAGCATCACCGCGCGCTCCACCCGCGAACGCGCGCGGAAGCCGGCGCGGATGCGCGTGAAGGCGAAGGCGCCGCCCGCGAAGGCCAGCAGGATCGCGGCGGCGGTGCCCGTCCAGCCGTAGCGCTTCTCCGCCGCGCGGGTGGGCTCGGCGAGTTGCTCCGCCAGCGGGTCGAACGCCTTTGCGCCGGGGGTATGCGCGATCCGGCTCGCCTCGCCCAGCAACGCCTCGCGCTCGAAGTCGAAGGCGGGGAGCTGCTTGGCGGCGGGATGCTGCATCACCGCCTCGCGCACCAGCCCGGGGCTCACCGATCCCCAGACCGCGAGGAACAGCAGCGCCGGCAGGACGGTCCACATCGCGACGTACCAGCCGTGCTGCGACGGCAGCGAATGCAGCCGCTTGGCGCCGCCGCGATCGAAGCGCATCGCGCGGGCGCGCGCCGTCAGCCAGGCGATCAGGCCCAGGCCGGCGATCAGGAACAGAAGGGCGAAGGGACTCACCGTGGCTCCGATCAGTGCAACTGTGCCGGGTCGAGCGCAATGCCCCCGGCGACGATGTCGCGCGAATGGGCGCGCACGTCCTCGGGCGCCGCGATCAGCCCGCGCTTCACCAGCTTGCCCTGCGGATCCCACATGGTCGCGTAGAGCTTCAGGAAGTCGCTGAGCCCCGGCACCGCGCGCAGGTGGCGCTTCTTGACATAGAGGAACAGCGGCCGCGCCCCGGGATAGGTGCGCGATGCGATCGCCTCATAGCTGGGCGTGACGCCCTCGATCGGCACGCCGTGGAGACGGGCGGCGTTCTCTTCCAGATAGCTGTAGCCGAACACGCCCACGGCATTGGGGTTCTGCGCCAGGCCCTGGACGATCAGATTGTCGTTCTCGCCCTTATCGATATAGGCGCCGTCGTCGCGGATGCGCTTGCAGAGCTTGTCATAGGGGCCGGTGTCCTTGGACTTCTTCAGCTCCTTGGCTTCCGGGTTCGCCTCGGCGCAGCCGGGCTCCATGATCAGCTCGACCAGCGCGTCGCGCGTGCCGCTGGTGGAGGGCGGGCCCATCACCTGGATCGGGATCGCGGGCAGCGCGGGGTTCACGTCCTGCCAGGTGCGCGCGGCGTTGGGCTTGCCGCCCGGGCTGGCGGCGAGCGCGAGATAGACGTCCTTCTTGCTGAGCTGCAGCTTCGGGCCGTTGTTCGATTCGGCCAGCGCCACGCCGTCGACGCCGATCTGCACCTCGATGATCTCGCCGACGCCGTTCTTCTCGCACAGCGCATATTCGGATTTCTTCATCCGGCGCGATGCGTTGGCGATGTCGGGATATTCCCATCCCGCGCCGCCGCAGAAGCGCGCGATGCCCGCGCCCGTGCCGATCGATTCCACCACGGGCGGACGGCTCGTCCCGCCCTGGTTGACGAACGCCTCGGCCACCAGCGCGGTGAAGGGGAACACGGTGGAGGAGCCCACGGCGCGGATCTCGCGCGTGGAATTGCTGTTGCATGCCGCCAGCGCCAGCGCCGGGACAGCAATAAGCATCAGCCTGCCGAAAATCGTGGCTCTCCTGTGCGCTTGAAGGAAGCGGCGTGAAGCGAAGGGGAATCGGACCCCTCGCCAAGCCCCCATCTTTCAGCAGGGTTACGCCTTTATGACAGTGTGGACCGGCAGCAGGACGCGCATCGTGGTTCCCTTGCCCACGGTACTGGAGATATCGAGGCGGCCGCGATGCCGCTCCACGATGTGCTTGACGATCGCAAGGCCCAGCCCGGTGCCGCCCATCGCGCGGCTGCGGCCCGAATCGACGCGGTAGAAACGCTCGGTCAGCCGCGGGATATGCTCGGGCGGGATGCCTTCGCCCTCGTCGGACACGGTCAGCCGCACCATCGCGTCGCTTTCCGGCGCCAGCGTCACCGTTACGGGCGTGCCTTCGCGCCCGTATTTCATGGCGTTGCCGACGATATTGTGGAGGAGCTGCGAAAGCTGGGCGCGATCCCCGCGTACCGGCGGGATTTCCGAAAGCTCCAGCCGCAGGTCCTGCGCGCGCTCGCCGCCGCCCGCCGAAAGCTCGCCGCATACGTCGCGGGCGAGCGCGGCGAGATCGACCGACTGATCGGGTGCGCGATATTTGTCCGCCTCGATCCGGCTGAGCGAGATCAGGTCCTCGATCAGCCGCTGCATGCGCTTGGCCTCGTCGAACATGATCTTCAGGAAGCGCTTGCGCGTCGCGGGATCGTCGCCCGCCTCGTCCGCCAGCGTCTCGACATAGCCCAGCAGCACCGCCAGCGGCGTGCGCAGTTCGTGGCTGGCGTTGGCGACGAAGTCCACGCGGATGCGCTCGCTGGTGTAGCTGCCGGTGCGATCGAGCAGGTGGACGATGCGGCGCCCGCCCACGGTGCGCACGCGCATTTCCCAGCGCTGGTCGCGCGTGCCGAGCCCGACGAGATGGACCGGTGCCCCCGGGATGGCGTTGTCGGGGTTCAGCAGGCGCTCCGCCGCGGCGGGGTGGCGGATCGCCATGCGCACGTCCTCGCCCAGGATATGCTGGCCGAGCAGCGCCTGGGCGGAGCGGTTCGCCGCCTCGACGCGGGTGTCGCGGATCACCAGCACGGGCTCCGCGATCGCCTCGATCACGTCCGCCAGCCGCGTTTCTGGGGCAGGGGGCCCGCGATCCGGCGCAGGGGCGGGGGATGGCGGCCCCTCGCCCGCGCCGGCGGAGATCAGCACGGCCGCGATGCCGCAGACCAGCACGATCAGGCTGACCTGCACGTCGCCGCTCAGCAGGAACGCGGCCAGCGCGGCAAGCGCCACCACCGCCAGTGCCAGCAGCGCGCGCAATCCGGAATGGAAATGCATGCGGCCTCTGTAGGCAGTGATTTACGATTGCGAAAGCCGCGCGGGCGCAGGAAATAGGGCCATGAGCGACGAGGACCAGGCCATGGAGGGTTCGCCCCCCAAATCGACGCGGCGGCGCGCGCTGATGCTGGGCGCCGCTTCGGCCTCGGCGATCGTCACCATCCGCCCGGCGCTGGCGCAGACCGGCGCATCGGTCACCAATTGCGAGATCCCGGTTCCCGATCCCGGCCGCGCGGGATTCTATGTCGCGCCCGATGGGCAGCTCGTGCCGCCGGGGACGCAGGGAGCCTTCCCGCCGCCGGGCCGCGCGTTCAAGGCGGAGGAGGTCAAGCGCGCGCTGGCGGGCGGCACGCTGCCCGGCACCGATTACGAGCGCAGCCGCGCCTATACCAACTATATCCGCAGGCTTCAGTCGGGCACCAGCGGCTTTACCTGCTTCGCCTCGCTGCAGATGCCGCGCGGCTGAGGCCGTGCCATCGGACAAGGAACCGCCAAGGGTTCGCGGGCAGTGGCCGCGGGCATGAACCGCTATCGTGCCGCCGCGCCAGCGACGCTTCGCATCGTTCCGCTCGACGCGCTGACGCTGATCTATCACCGCGCGTCGGGCATCACGCATATCGTCGACAGCCCGGTGCCCGAGATTCTGGAGGCGCTGGCGGGCGAGGCGCTGGCCGTTCCTGTGCTGCTCGCGCGGCTGGCCGAGCGTTTCGAACTGGCGGACGGCGAGGCGGAGGCGCTGGCGGCGCGGCTGGACGAGCTGGCGGCGGCGGGGCTGGTGGAGCGGCTGTGAGGCACGCCACCGCGCTTCGCATCGGCCCGGTGGGCTTTCGCCTGGGCAGCGACTGGCCCGGGCCGGTCGCCGCGATCGACGATCTCTACGCCGGCTATCCGCAACCCCTGGACGGCATCCCCGACTTCACCGTGCGCCTGTTCGCCGCGCGGCCGTGGCGGCGCTGGCTGCGCCCCTCGGTCCACATCGGCGGCGATTATGTGCTGCCCGATGCGGCGCCGCTGCCGCTCGCGCTTGGGCTGATCGCGGCCGAGATGGGGATGAACCTGCAGATGGCGCTGGGGCAGCGGCGCTACCTGCTGCTCCATGCCTCCGCCGTGGAGCGCGACGGGCGGGCGCTGCTGATGACCGGCATATCGGGCGCGGGGAAATCGACGCTGGCGGCGCTGCTGATGGCGCGCGGATGGCGGCTGATGGGCGACGAGTTCGCGCTGGTCGATCCGGAAACGGGGCTGGTCCACGCCTTTCCCCGGCTGATCAGCCTGAAGAACGAGGCGATCCCGGTGATGGAGGCGGCGCTGCCCGGCGCGCGCTTCGGTCCGCGGCTGGAGGGCACGCCGAAGGGCACGATCCGCCATCTGGTTCCCGACGCAGGTTCGCTGGCGGCGATGGATGCGCCCGCAGTGCCCGCGCTGATCCTGTTCCCGCGCTACGGCTTCGCCACCGAGACGCGCGAGGTGCTGCCCAGCGAAACCTTCCTGTGGCTGACCCAGGCATCGACCAACTATGTCGCGCTGGCCGAGCGCGGGTTCGACGCGCTGACCCGGCTGGTGACGCAGGTGCCGGCCCGCGCGCTCGATTACCCCGATACGGACAGCGCGATCGCCGAGGTCGAGCGGCTGTGGGCCTCGCTGTGAGCGGTGCGCGCATCCTGGCCGATGCGCTGCGCGCGCCGGAGACGGCGCTGCGCCTCGACGCGGCGGGCTGGACCGCGCTGATCGCGATGGCCCGCGCCGAGCAGCTTGCCGGCACGCTGGCGCACCGGCTGGAGGGGCTGGCGGTGCCCGGCGCGGCGGCGTGCATCCTGGCCGATGCGCGCGCTTCCGCGGCGCAGGGGCAGACGGCGGCGCTGTGGGAGGCGGAGATGGCCCGGCGCGCGCTGGCGCCGCTGGAAATGCCGGTGGTGCTGCTGAAGGGCACCGCCTTCGCCGCTGCCGGGCTTTCCGCGGGGATGGGGCGGTCGATCGGCGACCTCGACATACTGGTTCCGCGCGGCCGGATCGGCGAGGCGGAAGCGGCGCTGATCGCGGCGGGGTGGGAATGGGTGAAGCCCGATCCCTATGACGACCTCTATTACCGCCGCTGGATGCACGAGCTGCCGCCGCTGATCCACCGCGAGCGCGACCGGATGATCGACGTCCACCACACCATCCTGCCGCTCACCGCGCGGATCACGCCCGACGCGGAGGCGCTGATCGCGGACAGCGTGGTGCTGGCGGACGGGCTGCGCGTGCTTTCGCCGCCGGACATGATCTGCCACGCCGCCGCGCACCTGTTCGCCGACGGCGATCTGGCGGGGGGGCTGCGCAACCTGTGGGACATCCATTGCCTGATCGGCGAGAGCGGGACGCAGGGGCTGGAGGCGCGCGCCGCGCATCACGGGCTGTCGGCCGCGGTGGCGCGCGCGGGGCGGCTGTCGCACGCGCTGTTCGGCAGCGCGGTGCCGCAGGCGTGGCGGCGGACCGCGGGCGCCGACGCGCTCTACCTGCGCCGGATGCTGGCCCGCGACGGATGGGGGCGGGCGACGCGGCGGCTGACGCGCATGGGCTTCTATATCCGCAGCCACGCGATCCGCATGCCGCCCGCGATGCTGGCGCGCCACCTGTGGACCAAATGGCGAAAGGGCCATGTTCCGGGATAAGCGCCATCGACATCGGCGGGGCGCCGTGCCAGTTTCCGCCGCGTAAAGAGCAATGGGGTGGCGATGCGTAGGATCGGGGCGGTTGCGGCGATGCTGATGGTTGCGGGATGTTCGGCCGGTCCGGCCCTGCCCGCCGCGGATCAGGCGGTCGAGCGGTTCCGCAAGCAATATGAGGCGCGGCAGTTCGCGGAAATCTATCGCGAGGCGGCGCCGGAATTCCGGCTGGGCACGCCGGAAGCCGATCTGGTGAAGCAGATGTCGCAATGGCGCGAAGGCCTGGGCAGCTTCCGTTCGGCACCGCCTTCGGGATGGCGCCTGCGCGACGGCGGGCGCGTGCTGCACCTGGTGTTCGATTCCACCTTCGAGAAGGGCAAGGCGATGGAGAAATTCGCCTTCAAGGTCGATGGCAGCAAGGTGGCGTTGCTGGAGTATGAGGTGGAGGCCGCGGGCGCGCCTGCGCAATAGGCGCCGCCCGGGTTCAGCCCTGCGCGCCCAGCGCCTCCAGCACCGGGACAAGCTCGTCATAATGGCCGATCACCGCATCGGCCCCCAGTTCCTCCACCGGGCCGGTGAGAAAGCCGAACGACACCGCGATGCTGGGGATACCCGCGTTGCGCGCGGCGCCGGTATCGAATTCCGAATCGCCGACGAAGGCCGCGCGGCCGCCGCCGCAGCGCGCGATCATCTCGCGGATCGGCAGCGGGCTGGGCTTGGCATTGCCCCGGCCCATGGTGTCGCCGCCGATCACCGTGGCAAAGCGATCGGTCATCCCCAGCTCCGCGACCAGGCGCACCGCCAGATATTCGAACTTGTTGGTGACGATCGCGATCTGCGCGCCCGCCGCGTCGAGCTGTGCCATCGCGTCGAGCAGGCCGGGGAAGGGGCGGGTGTGGCGCGCGATGTTCGCTTCGTAGAAGGCGAGCAGTTCCGGGAACAGCCGCCGCACCAGCGCTTCGTCGCAATGGCCCGAGGCCGCCAGCCCCTGTTCCAGCATGTGGCGTGCGCCTCGGCCGATCATCGGCAGCACCTGCGCCACTGCGAGCGGCGGGCGCCCGTCGAGCGCCAGCGCATGGTTCACCGCGTCGGTCAGGTCGCCGCTGGTGTCGAACAACGTGCCGTCCAGGTCGAAACCGACGATGTCGAAGGGGAATTTCCGCATCACGCGCCGCCACTGCCAGCGGCGCTATGGAATTGGCAACATAATCATGGCAGGGGCTCCGCCATGGAGGGCAGATGAGCGCACCCATCGCCGCGGTTATCCTTGCAGCCGGCAAGGGCACTCGGATGAAATCCGACCTGCACAAGGTTCTCCACCCGATCGCCGGGCGGGCCATGCTGCTGCACCTGATCGACAGCCTGGACGACGCCGGCGCCACCGAGCGCGTGGTGGTGGTCGGTTCGCTGCGCGAGCAGGTCGAGGCTGCCGTGGCGCCGCATGGCGTGAAGATCGCCGTGCAGGAGGAACAGCTCGGCACGGCGCACGCCGCGTTGCAGGCCAGGGCGGCGCTCGTGGGCTTCGACGGGGTGGTGGTGATCTGCTTCGGCGACGCGCCGTTCCTCTCCGCCGAAACGGTGCGGCGGCTGGCGGCCCGGCTGGACGACGTGGATCATCCCGCCATCGCCGTGCTGGGCTTCCGCCCCGCGGACCCCGCCGCCTATGGCCGGATCATGGCCGACAGCGACGGCCGCATCCTGGTGATGGTGGAATATAAGGACGCAACGCCCGTCCAGCGCGCCGAGCGGCTGTGCAACTCGGGCGTCACCGCGGTGCGCGCGCGCGACCTGTGGCCGCTGCTGGAGCGCGTGGGCAACGACAATGCCGCGGGCGAATATTATCTGCCCGATATCGTCACGCTCGCCACGCGCGACGGGCTGCGATCGGTGGTGATCGAGGCGCCCGAGGCCGAGGTGATGGGGATCAACAGCCGCGCCGAGCTGGCCGATGCCGAACTGGCGTGGCAGCGCGCGCGGCGGACGGCGGCGATGGCCGACGGCGCGTCGCTGATCGCGCCCGAAACCGTGTGGTTCGCGTTCGATACCCGCGTCGGCCGCGACGTGACGATCGAACCCAATGTCGTGTTCGGCCCCGGGGTGACGATCGCGGACCGGGTGACGATCCACGCCTTCTGCCATCTGGAGGGCGCGACGGTGATGCCTGGCGCCAGCGTCGGCCCCTATGCGCGGCTGCGGCCCGGCACGGTGCTGGAACAGGGCGCGAAGGTGGGCAATTTCGTCGAGATCAAGAAGGCCGTGCTCGGCCCCGGGGCCAAGGCGAATCACCTGACCTATCTGGGCGACGCCACGGTGGGATCGGGCGCGAACGTGGGCGCGGGCACGATCACCTGCAACTATGACGGATTCGGCAAGTACAAGACCGAGATCGGCCATGGCGCCTTCATCGGATCGAACAGCGCGCTGGTGGCCCCGGTGAAGATCGGCGACGGCGCGATCGTGGCGGCGGGATCGGTGGTGACCCGCGATGTGGAGGCCAACGCCCTGGCACTCGCCCGCGGCACGCAGGAGGTGAAGCCCGGCTGGGCCATGCGCTTCCGCGAGCGGATGAAGGCGCGGAAAGCGGCGAAGTGAGCGGCGGCCGTCCCGCTGCTCGCGCGCGGCATCGTTGACGGGAACTCCCATCCGGGCGAGCTTGCGCTGATATCATGATATGATATAGAGATATCAATGCGCTTTCTCGTCGATATTCCTGACGAAGACCTGGGCTGGCTGGACCGCAAGGCCGCCGAGACAGGCAAGTCGCGTGCGGCGCTCGTGCGCGAGGCGGTGGCGGCCTATCGCGCGCAGACCGGCGGCGACGGGATCGAGCGCTATTTCGGGATATGGAAGGATCGTTCCGGCCCCGACGAGCCCGCCATATGAGCGAGGCGGCGTTCGACACCGGGATACTGCTCGACCTGCTGGCCGGGGTCGTTCCGGCGCAACGCGAGCTGGAACGCTTTCCGCGCCGCTACGTGAGCCGGCTGAGCTGGATCGAAGTCATGACCCGCGCGCTGCCCGAAGACGGCAACCGCGCCAAGGCGTTCCTGGACTATTTCTCGATCGTGGAGCTGAGCGAGGAGATTGCGCGCCGCGCCGCGGTGCTGCGGTCGGAGCGCCGCGGGCTCCCGGTCGCGGATGCGGTGATCCTGGCTTCGGCGCAGGTACACGGGCGCATCCTGGTGACACGGAATACCAAGGATTTTCCGGCAACACTGCCGGGCATTCGCGTGCCTTACACGCTCTAGGGGAAGCATATGTGCGGGATCGTGGGGATCATCGGCGGGGAAGAGGTTTCGGAGCGGCTGTTCGACGCGCTGAAGCGGCTCGAATATCGCGGCTATGATTCCGCCGGGATCGCGACGATCCATGACGGCGCGATCGAGCGGCGCCGGGCGGAGGGCAAGCTCGCCAACCTGGGCCGCGAGCTGCGCGACGAGCCGCTGCCCGGCACGGTGGGCATCGCGCACACGCGCTGGGCGACGCACGGCGCCCCCACCACCTCCAACGCGCATCCGCACGCCACCGGCGAGGTGGCGCTGGTCCACAACGGCATCATCGAGAATTTCAAGCCGCTGCGCGACGCGCTGCTGGCCAAGGGCCGCCATTTCGACAGCCAGACCGACACCGAGGTGGTGGCCCATCTGGTGAGCGAGAAGGTGGAGGCCGGCGTCGATCCGGTGACCGCGGTGCGCGAGGTGCTGCCGGCGCTGCACGGCGCCTTTGCGCTGGCCATCGTCTTCCGCCGCCATCCGGAGCTGCTGATCGGCGCGCGGCTCGGCTCGCCGCTGGTGGTGGGCTATGGCGAGGGCGAGACCTATCTCGGCTCCGACGCGCTGGCGCTGGCGCCGCTCACCCGCCGCATCTCGTACCTTGAGGAAGGCGACTGGGTGGTCCTCACCCGCGAAGGCGCGCAGGTCTATGACCGCGAGAACAATCCGGTCACGCGGCCGATCGTCGATTCGGGCGTCTCGGGCCAGCTCATCGACAAGGGCAACCACCGCCACTTCATGCAGAAGGAGATCTATGAGCAGCCGGTGGTGGTGGCGCAGACGCTGCGTTCCTACCTCAGCCGCATCGACGCGCGCGTATCGCTGCCGATCCCCGAGTTCGATCTGGGCGCGATCCGGCGCGTAACCATCGTCGCGTGCGGCACCAGCTATTACGCCGGCATGGTCGCCAAATACTGGTTCGAGCAGTTCGCGCGCGTGCCGGTGGATTTGGATTTCGCGTCGGAGTTCCGGTATCGCGCGCCGGTGATGGAGGATGGCGGGCTGGCGCTGTTCATCAGCCAGTCGGGCGAGACGGCGGACACGCTGGCGGCGCTGCGCCACGCACGCGGCGAGGGGCAGAAGATCGCGGTGGTGGTCAACGTGCCCTCGTCCACCATGGCGCGCGAATCCGATCTGCTGCTGCCCACCCACGCCGGGCCGGAGATCGGCGTTGCATCGACCAAGGCCTTCGCCTGCCAGCTTGCGGTGCTTGCCGCGCTGGCCGCCAATCTGGCGCGGGCCAAGGGGAGGCTGAGCCCCGAGGAGGAGCGCGACATCGTCCGCCACCTGGAGGAGACGCCCGCCGCGCTCAACGCCGCGCTGGCCAATGATCCGGCGATCGAGGCGATGGCGCATGTGATCGCGGGCGCGCGCGACGTGCTCTACCTGGGCCGCGGCACCGATTACCCGCTGGCGCTGGAGGGCGCGCTGAAGCTCAAGGAGATCAGCTATATCCATGCCGAGGGCTATGCCGCGGGCGAGATGAAGCACGGCCCCATCGCGCTGATCGACGAGAACGTACCGGTGATCGTCATCGCCCCTTCCGGTCCGCTGTTCGAGAAGACCGTTTCGAACATGCAGGAGGTCCAGGCGCGCGGCGGCAAGGTTGTGCTGATCAGCGACGCGGAGGGAATCGCCCAGGCGGGCGAAGGCTGTCTGGCGACGATCGAGATGCCCAAGGTCCATCCGTTGATCGCGCCGCTGGTCTATGCGGTGCCGGTGCAGCTTCTGGCCTATCATGTCGCGGTGGCGAAGGGCACGGACGTGGACCAGCCGCGCAACCTCGCGAAATCGGTGACGGTGGAATAGGGGCGTCTTCGGCTTCGCGTAAAGCCGAGCCGGCCCGCTCCCCCACCCGGCCACCCAACCTCAGTATCTTATGGGTGGCCGGGCGAAGGAGCGGGCCGGTGCGGCGCTCGTGTCAGACCGCTGAATCAGCCGCTGGCGATACGGAAGTTTCCTAGGCGCGGCGGGGCCGTGTCTTTCCTAGGTTCGGCCGACCGACCCGGGGGACATGAGTTTGAAGGCCGAGATTCTCGCGCGCTACGCCGATCGCCAGCTTCCGCGCTACACCAGCTATCCCACCGCACCGCATTTCACCGCGGAAATAGATGCGGCGACGCATCGCGCCTGGCTGGCGGCGCTGCCCGCGGACGATCCGGTGTCGCTATACCTCCATCTGCCCTTCTGCCGGGCGATGTGCTGGTATTGCGGCTGCAACACCAGCGTCACCACGCGCGAGGAACCGGTGCTGCGCTACCTCGACAGCCTGGAGCGTGAGATCGCCTGGGTCGCCGATGCCGCGCCGGCCGGGCTGCCGGCGGCGCATGTCCATTTCGGCGGCGGCACGCCCAGCCTGATCCCGCCGGACCGCTTCGTGGCGCTGATGCGCCTGCTGCGCGATCGCTTCCGCCTGACCGGCGACGCCGAGGTGGCGATCGAGATCGACCCGCGCACGCTGGACGAGGCGATGGTGGCCGCGCTGGCCGAAGGCGGGGTGAACCGCGCCAGCCTGGGCGTGCAGAGCTTCGATCCCGCCGTGCAGCGCGCGATCAACCGCGTGCAGAGCCTGGGCCAGACGCATGAGGCCGTCACGCGGCTGCGCGCGGCCGGCATCAACGGGCTGAGCTTCGACCTGATCTATGGCCTGCCGCACCAGACCACCGGTTCGTGCCGCGAGACCGCGCTGGCGGCGGCGGCGCTGGGGCCGGATCGCCTGTCGGTGTTCGGCTATGCCCATGTCCCCGGCTTCAAGCAGCACCAGCGCCGGATCGACGAGGCCGCGCTGCCCGGCGCGCGCGAGCGCTTCGAGCAGGCCGAGGCGATCGCCGAGGTGCTGGCGGACGCGGGCTATGTGCGCATCGGGCTCGATCACTTCGCCCGGCCGGAGGATGCGCTGGCGCGCGCCTTTGCCGAGGGGCGGATGCACCGCAATTTCCAGGGCTATACCACCGATGCCTGCGCCACGCTGATCGGCTTCGGCGCCTCCTCGATCGGGCGGCTGCCGCAGGGCTACCTCCAGAATGCGCCGCGCGTGCCCGACTATCAGGCGCGCGTGGCCGAGCAGGGTTCCGCGGTGGTGCGCGGCTGCCGCTTCCAGGGCGAGGACCTGACCCGCGCGGCGATCATCGAGCGGCTGATGTGCGACTATCGCGCCGACATGGACGGGCTGAAGCCGCCCGAGGAACTGGCGGAGCTGGAATCCGACGGGCTGGTGCGGCGCGAGGGCAATGTGGTCGCGATTCCCGATGATGCGCGGCCGCTGGTTCGCGTGGTGGCGGCGGCGTTCGACGAATATCTGGGGCGTGGCCAGGCGCGTCACAGCCGGGCGGTGTAGGCGGGCCGAACCCGGATTAGCCCGCCAGCATCCGCTCCAGCATCGCCGCCACCTCGGCCTCGCGATAGGGCTTGCCGATCAGGCGGCTGCGGTCGCCCATGCCCTCGGGCGGCGATCCATAGCCGCTGGCGAAGGCGAAGGGCACGCCGCGCGCGGCCAGCGTCTCCGCCACCGCGGTGCTGCGCTCGCCGCCCAGGTTGATGTCCAGGATCGCGGCGTCCAGCGCCTCGGTGCGCGCCAGCTCCAGCCCCTCGGCCAGCCGGCTGGCCGGCCCCACGGGCTCATAGCCGAGCGATTCGAGCAGATCCTCCAGGCACATCGCCACCACCGGCTCGTCCTCGACCACCAGGATGCGGCGGCGCGCGCTCATTCGGGAACCTCGGGCAGCGGCGCGTCCACGGTACACACCAGCCCTTCGGGCACGAAATCGATCTTCACGCTGCCGCCCAGTTCGGCGGAAAGGCCGCGCTCGATCATCCGCGTGCCGAAGCCGCGGCGCGACGGCGGCGCGACGGGCGGGCCGCCATGCTCGCTCCAGGTCAGGTGCAGGCGCGGCCCGCCCCGGGCGTCGATGCGTTCCCAGCGGATCGCGACATGGCCCTGCGGCTGCGACAGCGCGCCATGCTTGACCGCGTTGGTCGCCAGCTCATGGATCGCGAGCGCCAGGCTGATCGCGGTCTTGGGAGCCAGGATCAGGTCCGGCCCCTCGATCACGAAACGGCCCGCGCCGCCGCCATGGGGCGCCACCGCATCGCCGATGATCCGCGACATCGGTACGGGCGCCCACAGCTCGCGGGTGAGCAGGTTGTGCGCTTCGGAGAGCGCGGCGAGCCGCCCCTCGAACGCCCGGCGTGCCGCCACCGGATCGCTGCCGCCCTTGAAGGTCTGCTGGGCGATGCCCTGCACGATCGCGAGCGTGTTCTTCACGCGATGGTTCAGCTCGTCGATCAGCAGCCTCAGGTGGCTCTCGGCGCGTTTCGCCTCGGTCATGTCGCGTCCAATCGCGTGGAGCCCGATTGGGTTCCCTGATTCGTCGTAGACGAGGTGCGAATTGGTCTCCCAGATCAGCTCGCTGCCGTCCTTCGCATGCACCGTCACGGTCAGGCGGGTCGATCCGCCCTCGCGCAGCTTTTGCTCCAGCGCGGCGCGCGATCGCACGAAATGGTCTGGCTCCATGAACTCGGCGATCGAATGGCCGATCACCTCATCCTCGGTATAGCCGAGCGCCGCGAGCACCGCGGGATTCACCGAGGTCAGCCGCTGGTCCAGCGTGGTGGTGACCAGGAAGTCGTTGGTCTGTTCGAAGATGGTCCGGAACCGCGCCTCGCTCGCGCGCAGCTCCTCCTCGGCCCGCTTGCGCTCGGTTACGTCGAACGAGACGCCGACGAAGCGGCTCGGCCGGTCGTCGCCGTAATCGATGCGGACGCCGTGGCTTTGCAGCCAGCGTTCCTCCCCGGTGTCGGCGCGGCGGATGCGATATTCGATGGCATAGGGCTCGCCCGCCTCGAAACAGCGCTGGGTGGTGATCCGCACGCGCTCGCGGTCTTCGGGGCGGATGCGGGCGAACCACTGCTCCACCGTGCCGCGCAGTCCCGGCTCGCGCGGCATGCCGAGCAGGTCGAAGCGGTTGGGCGACCACGCGCCCTCCATCGTCGCCAGGTCCAGCTCCCAGGTCGCCATGCCGGCGCCCTCGATGGCCAGGCGCAGCGTCTCCTCGCTCTGGCGCAGCGCCTGTTCGGATATCCGGCGATTGGTGATGTCCAGCGTCACCGCCAGCACGCCGAACGGCTCCCCGTCCGGGCGCCGCATCACCGATACGGAGTTGTTCACCCACACGATGCCGCCGTCCTTGCGGATGTAGCGTTTCTCATGGGTGTAGGGCGTGCCGTCGCGCACCGCGCGTTCGAACAGCGGCACGTTGCGAACCAGATCGTCGGGGTGGGTGATCGATTGCATCGTCCGGCCGAGCAGCTCCGCGCGGCTCCATCCCGCGATCGCGCAGAAACGGTCGTTGACCAGCGTGAAGCGGCCTTCGAGATCGACCTGGCCGAAGCCTGCGGTGGATTGGTTGATGAAGGCGGAAAGCTGTGCCTCGCGCTCGCGCAGCGCCAGCTCGGCCTCCTTGGCTTCGGTGATGTCGTGCGCCACGCCGATGAAGCCGATGTGGTTGCCGGCGGTGTCCCAGCGCGGCTGCGACGTGGAATGCAGCCAGCGCCACGCGCCGTCCTTGCGCCGGTAGCGGCCGATCAGCTCGAAACCGCGCAGGCTCGTCTCGCCCGCGATCGATTCGGCGACGATGCGCGCCACATCGCCGGGATGGATGATCTCGCGCCAGTCGAAATCCAGCGCCTCCTGATAGCTTACGCCCAGGAACTCGACATAGGCGCGGTTGACGAAGCTGCGCCGCCGGTCGAGCTGCGTGACCCAAACCGCCACGGGAGCGCTGTCAGCGATGGCGCGGAATTCGTCCGGCCCCGGCGGCCATGGCGCGGTGGCGGGGACGCCGCCGCTGCGGCCGTCTTCTGGGGAGCGGGACGGCATTGGGTGCCGAACCTAGCCGTTGCGAACCAGGAAGCAACGGCGAAATTATTGATGCTTAACGTTTTTCAAGCTTGTCGCGGGGGCCGAGCATGGCGCTGGTGCCCTCCAGCTCGGCGCGCGCGGCCGGGTCCTCCATCAGCGTCCAGCGCCAGAAGGCGGTCGTCGCGCGGATCACGATGGGGCGGACGTGCGCGTCCGGCGCGCTGCCGTGCGAACCGCGATCCTGCCCGCCGAACGCGCCATGGTTCGCGCCGTCCAGCCACAGCAGATACTTGCCCCCCGGCGCCATCGCGCGGAACGGGCGCTGCCGGTCCTCGGGCTTCACCGGGGTAAGCTGGGGCACCGCATCCTCGCTGCCGGTGACCGACAGGAAGGGGATGGCGATGCTGGAAAAGGCGTCGGCATCGCTGCGGCGGCCGTTCATCGGCGGCGCCGGGCTGAACGCGATCGCGGCGCGCACACGGCCGTCGGCCAGGTCGGCGGTGCGCAGGAAGCTCTGCCCCGCCGCCGCCTGGGCGGTGTGCGCGCCGAAGCTGTGGCCGGCGACGCCCACATGACGCTCGTCGGCACGGGCGAGGTCGCAGTCGCCCGTCTTCCCATGGCGCGCGACCTGGTCGATCGCGAAGCGGACGTCGCCTGCGCGGGCGACCAACTGCGCCGGGGCCATCGATCCGCGCAGGCCCTGGCTGCGCACCGCCTCACGATCGCTGCCGGGGTGTTGGAGGTGGATCACCACGAAGCCGGCCTGCGCCCATACCTCCGCCCACACGCGCCCGGCCTCCACCGATCCGCCCAGCCCGTGGCTGAACAGGATCACCGGGGCCTTGCCGGTGCCCGCGGGCATGCGGATGCGCACCGGCATATCGCGGTCGCGCGCGGCGTCGTGCCACTTCGCGTCGCAAACGGGGCCGGGCGCTTCAGCGGTGATGGCAGGGACGGCCACCGGCACGGCGGCGAGCGCAAGGGCGAGCAGCATCACGACACTCCGGCTCGTTTCTGGGCTCGCGCAGCTATGCGCCCGCGGGACCGTGCGGGCCAGCGATCAAGTGTAACAGATTGTATCCGAAGGAGGATGCCGGGCGCTTCAAGCCGAAGCCGCGGGGATCCGGTGCGGCTTCGGCTTGCTCCCAGCGCGGCGCCTCAGAGGGGGAGAAAGGCGCCATGTAAACGCAAACCAGGGTTACGCGCTACACGCAGCCCGGAGGGAAGAACCGAACCGCGCGACAGCCTTTACCCGCATTTAACGGCATCCCGATACTCCGTGGAAATACTCTAAGGGGGGTAGCGTACGGTGCGGATACTGATCGTTGACGATGAACCGGCGATGCACGATTCCTATCGCCAGGTCTTCGGGGCCTCGCGAAAGGGCGGGCAGGGCGCCGCGCTCTCGGCAATGGCTGCGGAGCTTTTCGGCGATGAAGACGGCGATGCCGCCGCGCCGCCGGCGGAAGGCGATGCCGATTTCGCATGCACGCACGCCAGCCAGGGCCTCGACGCCGTGGAAGAGGTGCGCGCATCGCTGGACAGCGGGGATCGCTTCGCGGTTGCCTTCATCGACGTGCGCATGCCGCCGGGCATCGACGGCAAGGAGACCGCGCGGCGCATCCGCGCGATGGATCCCGATATCAACATCGTGATCGTCACCGGCTATTCTGACTTCTCGCCGATCGAGATCAGCCGCGCAGCCGGCCCCGCCGACAAGATCTTCTACATCGCCAAGCCGTTCCAGGCCGAAGAGGTGATGCAGACCGCGCGCGCGCTGACCGGCCGCTGGAAGGCGGATCACGAGCTGCGCGCCGCCCGCGTCGCGCTGGCCGAGAAGATCGACCTGCTCGAAGAGCAGAAGCTGGAGCTGGCCGCCAACGAATCCAAGGCCGTCCACATGGCCAACCATGATTCGCTGACCGACGCGCCCAACCGGCTGGCCTTCACCCGCGCGCTGGCCGAGCATGTCCGTGATCGCGAGACGTTCGCGATGGTGATGATGGACCTCGACCGGTTCAAGACGGTCAACGACACCTTCGGCCACCTGGCCGGAGACGAACTGATCCGCATGGTCTGCGAGATCCTGCACGCGGAGATGTCCGACGGCGGCTTCATGGCGCGCCTGGGCGGCGACGAGTTCGCGATGCTGATGAAGGTCAGCGGCGAGGACGAGGCGGTGATGCGTTGCGAGCGGCTGATCCGCGCCTGTTCGACCAGCTTCAAGGTGTTCGGCCATTCGGTCCAGTGCGGCGCCTCCGTGGGCGTCGTGGTGGTCGAGGCGGGGGCCGAGGGCGATCCGGTGGACGTGATGCGCCGATCCGATCTGGCGTTGAACGAGGCCAAGCGCGCCGGCCGCGGCATCGTCCGCGTGTTCGACGAGAGCATGGACGAATCGATCCGCTTCCGCCGCCTGATCGAAAGCGGGCTGAGCCAGGCGATCAGGAACGGCGAGCTCAAGCTGGTGTTCCAGCCGATCGTCGCGCGCGAGAAGCTGGAGGTGACCGGGTTCGAGGCGCTGCTGCGCTGGCACAGCCCCGAATATGGCATGATCTCGCCCGGCATGTTCATCCCGATCGCCGAGGAATCGAACCTGATCCACGAGCTGGGCGACTGGGTGATCGACGAGGCGGTGCGCGTGCTCCAGACCTGGCCGGGGCAATATGTCTCGGTCAACTTCAGCCCGCGCCAGTTCCGCCGCAGCAATTTCGTCGGCCACATCGTCGAACGGGTGCAGCATCGCGGCGTATCGCCCCAGCGCTTCCAGATCGAAATTACCGAGACCGCGATCTTCGACGACGCCGAGCGCGCGGCCGATACGCTCTATCGCCTGCGCCAGATGGGCTTCCGCATCGCGCTGGACGATTTCGGCACCGGCTATTCCTCGCTCTACAATATCCGCAAGTTCGCGCTCGACAGCCTGAAGATCGACCGCAGCTTCGTGGACGGCATGGGCAAGGAGCGCGAGAGCGCCGCCATCGTGCATTCGATCATCCACCTCGGCCGCGCGCTGGGGCTGGAGGTGGTTGCCGAGGGCGTCGAGACCGAGACCCAGCTCCAGGCGCTGCGCGTCGCGGGATGCAGCCACCTGCAGGGCTATTACCTCGCCCGGCCGATGCCGGAGGAGGACGCGCTGTTCCTGGCCAAGGCGCGCTACATGATCGACGATGAGGCGGACGTCGAGGAGGAAGGCGAGTTCGAGCCGCGCAACGGGACCTACGGCTGATGCCGGACGAAGCCGCCGCGCCACGGCGCGGACGCCGGCTCTCCCCCCGCACGCTGGGGGCGAAGCTGGTGCTGATCCTTACCGGGGTGGGGCTGATGGGCGCGATCGCGCTCACCGGCTTCCTGTTCCTCGTCATCACGCCCAGCTTCAACCAGTTGGAGCAGGGCGCGGTGACGGGGCATGTCGATCGCACCCACGCCGTGCTGGGCGAGTTCGCCACCAAGGTCGAGCAGACGGTGCGCGACTATGGCGACTGGAACGACAGCTACGAATATATGGCGCACCAGACCAAGGCGTTCGAGGAGGACAGCTTCTCCACGCTGGCGATGGTGAACCTGGGCGTGAACGGCATGGCCTATGTCGGGAACGACCGGAAGATCGTGATCGCGCGCTGGATCGATCTGGATACCCAGGCCGATATCGCTCCGCTGCGCGAGAGGCTGACCCAGGCGATCGGCGGGATCGATCTGGCGCGCACGCTGAAGAAGGGCGAGAGCTCGGCTTCCTTCTATCTCCGCCTGGGCGATCAGCTTGCCGCCGTGGGCGTGGCGCAGGTGCGCCGCAGCGACGGCACGGGCGATCCGCGCGGCTATGTGGTGATGGCGCGCACGATCGGATCGGAGCAGCTCAGCACGCTCCTCCAGCTCAAGTCGCGCATCGATCTGTCGAACCCGCTCGCCGACGTCACCGTGACGCGGCACGATCGCACGATCGACATCGCCGTGCCGATCCGCGGGCCGGACAACCGGCCGGTGGCGACCGCGGACTATAGCGTCGCGCGCGATCTTTCGCTGCTGGGCACGCGGATGCTGGGCCTGGCGGTGGTGGGATCGGTGGTGCTGCTGGCCCTGGTGCTGTGGGTGCTGCGGCTGGTGATCTCCCGCATGGTGATCCGCCCGCTGCACCGGGTGGAGAAGCATATGGGCGTGGTGCGCCAGTCGGGCGGGCTGGGCCTGTTGACCGAGGAGCCGCGCCGCGACGAGATCGGCAGCCTGGTGACCAGCTTCAACTCGATGCTCCGCCAGCTAAAGGACCTGCGCGAGCAGCTTGAGGTGCAGAGCTTCACGCTGGGCCGCAGCGAGAGCGCGGTGGCGGTGATGCACAATGTCCGCAACGCGCTCAATCCGATCAGCACGGTGCTGAGCCAGGGGCTGGCCACGCCGCCGGTGCTCGATCAGGCGATGCTCGACCGCGCGTTCGGCGAACTGCTGCGCGACGATGTGCCCTTGGTGCGGCGCCAGAAGCTGGTCGCCTTCGCCGCCGCAGCCACCCAGGCGATCGGGGAGGAGCGCGAGGAGCGCCGCCGCCAGATGGAGATCGGCCGCGAGGCGCTGCACAATGTTCTGGAGATCATCGGCAAGCAGCAGGAGGCCGCGCACGAGCGGCCGCAGCTCGAAAGCTGCGATATCTCCGAACTGGTCGCGCGCAACGCCACGATCGCCCGCTATTCGGGCGAATGCTCGATCGGCGTCAGCTTCCCGTCGCGGCCGCATTGGGCGCTGGCCAACCGCATCATCCTGAGCCAGGTGATCGGCAACCTCTTCTCCAACGCCGCCGAGGCGATCGCCGCGGCGGGGCGCGGCACCGGCACGATCACCGTTTCGGTCCATGAGCTGGGGGACCGCGTCGAGCTGGTGATCCGCGACGATGGCGAAGGATTCGATCCGGAAAGCGCGCCCACGCTGTTCCAGCGCGGCTTTTCGACGCGCGAGCACAAGTCGGGCGGGCTGGGGCTCCATTGGTGCGCCAACTCGATGGTGGCGATGGAAGGCTCGCTGCAGTTGCTGAGCGAGGGCAAGGGCACCGGCGCGCGCGCCGTGCTGACGCTCAAGGCCGCGCCCGCTGCCGCGGAGGAGCTTGCCGCCTGATCAGCGCGCCGCCAGCGGGTGGCGCAGGCTGGCATCGCTGCTGATCGCGGCCTCGCGGATCTGCGATACGGCCTCGATCGCGGTGCGGTTCTCGTCCAGCCCGAAGCCGCGGCCTGCGAGGATCTCCTCATAGGATCGCGTGTGGAGGTTTTCGAAGCCGCCGGAGAATTCGATCTCCTTGCCGTCGACGGTGATCGATCGCCACGTCCGCTGCGCGCGCGCCGCTGCTTCCGCCGGCAGGTCGCCCGAATCGATCGAGAGGAACCAGCGCACCCGCGCATGTTCGAACTCCAGATATCCGGCCGCGCGCTCCGGCGCGTGCAGGTGGACGCGGTTCTCCTGCAGGGCGCCGAAGATATAGTGGAGCATGTCGAAGAAATGGACGCCGATGTTGGTGGCGATGCCGCCGGACTTGGCGGTGTCCGCCTTCCACGACTGCATGTACCATTTGCCGCGCGAGGTGATGTAGGTCAGCTCCACCTCATGCTTGGCCCCGGCCGCGCCGGCGCGCACCGCCTCGCGTAGCGCGATGATTTCCGGGTGCAGGCGCAGTTGCAGGATGGTGTGGACGCGCCGGCCGGTCGCCTGCTCCATCTCCAGCAGCCCGTCCAGGTTGCGCGGGTTGAGCACGATCGGCTTTTCGCAGATCGCATCGGCGCCGCTGCGCATCGCGAAGCGGCAGTGCGCGTCGTGGAGATAGTTTGGCGAGCAGACCGCGACATAATCCAGCGATCGCGCCGGATCGTGGCGTGCGACATTGTAGACGTGCCGGTCGAACCGCTCGAACTCAGTGAAGAATTCCGCATCGGGGAAGAAGCTGTCGATGATGCCGACGCTGTCGTTCACGTCATAGGCGACGGTGACGCGGTTGCCGGTCTCCCGGACCGCCTTCATGTGGCGCGGGGCGATATAACCGGCGGCACCGATGAGCGCGAAATTCTTCATGCGCGCTCGCTACGGCGGCGGCCCGCTTTGCGCAACTATCCCGCGCGGCGGCGCGGATGGGCCAGGTCGTCCTTGCGGCGCAGATAGGGGGCCACTAGGTTGCGCGCGCGGAAGAACTCCTGACGGTCGGCGTCGAGCGAATCGAAATTGCCGATCACCCGCCGGCAATCGGTCGCGCGGCACTGGCAGATCATGTGCCAGTTCGATTCCTTCAGCGTGGTCGAATAGTCCCAGGTCACTTCCTCGCCCGGAACGATCGCGCGCACCGCTACCAGATGGACCCCGTCGTCGGTGAAGCGCAGGCCCGCGTTGGGCGCGCAGCTATGGTTCACCAGATCGTCGATCCGGCCGGACGGCCCCATGTAGTGATCGGGGGTCACCTGGACGAAACGATCGCTCTCGCCGCGCATCAGGCTGGGCACCTGATCGGCGCGGAAGCGGCGGCCGGTGAATTCGATCAGCACGTCGCCCTCGTCGAAATGGGCGGCGGCGAACACGGCTTTGCCCAGATGGTTCTCGCCGACGCGGAACAGATTGCCCGATGGCTTGTAGCGATCGAGCACGAACAGCCGTCCGCGCCGCACGCCGAACGAGCGGATCGGGTTGATCGTGGCGAGCCCGATGATGAACCACACGCTGGCGTGGCACAGGAATTCGACGACGACATAGGCGAGCTCGGAAAACTCCGGCCGCACGCCGCGCACCGTGATCAGCAGCGTCGCCAGATCGCCGAAGGTCCACAGGCCCCAGGCCGGCGAACGTTCGTTGTTGCGATCGCGCCAGGCGCTCGCCCAGGTCGGCCAGAAGCTGACCGGCACCGCGGCGACCACCAGCATGTGCGCCCAGAATGCATCGCGGAAGGCCAGCCACACCACCAGCGCGGCCATGCACGCGCCGATGCACAGCGTCTCGGCATGGCTGGGTGGCGCCCAGGACGAGCGGCGCCAGATACCGATGGTGACGGCGATGCAGGCGACGGCGGAAACCGCGAACACCCATCCCTGGGGCGCGCCGGGATTGACCGCGGCATAGGTGAGCGCCTCCAGCCCGGTCGCGGCGCTCCAGATCAGCCACGACGCGCGGTTCGGCCGCACGAGCTGGCGGCGCAGCCCGGCGAGATAGACGGCATAGCCGGAAAAGCTGAATCCGACTGCCAGAAGGAACCACAGGTCGAAGGTCAAAGTCCCACTCCCGAACAGTGTTGTTTACCATGTCCGGGCGAATCCGTCTACTCGCGACTCGCGGTGAATCCACGAGTCGCGGGGAATCTGAGGGATTTATGGCTCGTTTTGCGGACTCGGAACTGGTTAAGAGTCAAGCCGGTTAGGCGATGGTTTCGCGCTAATGGTATGCGCCGGTCTCGCGGGTACCTAGGGCTTGTGGCTTCGGTCACGCGGCGCGGGCCTGCAGGCCCGTGCGGGCGAGGCGGCGGCCGATGCGAAATGCCGGCGCGGCAAAGGCCCGCGATCCGCGCCCGTGCAGGGCGGCGGGACGCGAAGCGACAGCGGGCAAGAGGCACGCCGCGGCCCGATTCGAATCGGGCCGCGGCGCGCGTCGTTCAGTTTGGTTTGCCGATGGAGACGAGGTTGAGGCCTGCGCGTTTTGCGTCGGCCGGGGGATAGATGTTCCTGAGGTCGACCAGGAGGGGAGCGTTGAGGAGCTCCTTGAGGCGGGAGAGGTCGAGCGCGCGGAACGCATCCCATTCGGTGACGATGACGAGCGCGTCGGCGCCGTCGGCGGCGTCATAGGCGC
>NZ_JAPDRA010000004.1:0-40231 GCF_026013525.1 Sphingomonas canadensis
GCGCCTATGACGCCGCCGACGGCGCCGACGCGCTCGTCATCGTCACCGAATGGGATGCGTTCCGCGCGCTCGACCTCACCCGCCTCAAGGAGCTCCTCAACGCGCCCCTCCTGGTCGACCTCAGGAACATCTATCCCCCAGCCGACGCAAAACGCGCAGGCCTCAACCTCGTCTCCATCGGCAAACCAAACTGAACCGCGCGCGGCCGGGCTCCTGAAGCTTCGGGAGCCCGGCACGCATTGCGCGATGCCCGGCCGTTACCGGGCGCTCAGTCCGCGTAGAATTCGCGATACCATTGGACGAAGCGGCGTACGCCCTCGGCAACCGGGGTGCGCGGGGCATCGCCGGTCAGGCGGCAGAGCAGGCTGGTGTCGGCGTCGGTCGCCAGCACGTCGCCCGCCTGCATCGGCAGGAAATTCTTCTGCGCCTGCACGCCCAGCGCGTTTTCCAGCGTGGTGATGAAGTCCATCAGCCCCATCGGCTGGCCGCCGCCGATGTTGACGACGCGGAACGGCGCGACCGGGGACAGGCTGTCGCCCTCCACCGGATCCTTGCCCGGCACCGCTTCGGCCAGCCGCGCGATCGCCTCCACCAGATCCTCGACATAGGTGAAGTCGCGGGTCATCTGGCCGTTGTTGTAGACGTCGATCGGGCGCCCTTCCAGAATCGCCTTGGTGAACTTGAACGGCGCCATGTCGGGCCGGCTCCACGGCCCATAGACGGTGAAGAAGCGGAAGAAGGTCATCGGCACGCCGAACAGATGGGCATAGCTGTGCCCCATCAGTTCGGTCGCGCCCTTGGTCGCGGCATAGAGGCTCACCGGCGTCTGCGTGCGCTGCGTCTCGGCGAACGGCATCTCGGTGTTGGCGCCATAGACCGAGCTGGTCGAGGCGACGAGCAGGTGCTTCGGCGGATGATGCCGCGCCAGCTCCAGCAGGTTGAAGGTGCCGACCAGATTGGTGGCGATATAGCTTTCGGGATGGTCGATCGAATAGCGCACGCCCGCCTGGGCGGCGAGGTGGATCACCACGTCCGGCGCGAAATCCTGCCACGCGGCGGACAGCGCGGGCGCATCCTCGATCGAGATTCGCGCCAGGCTGAACTGCGGATGATTGGTGAGGACGGCGTTGCGGCCTTCCTTCAACGCGGGATCGTAATAGGGGCTGAAATTGTCCACCCCCAGCACGGTCGCGCCGCCCTGGAGCAGCCGGCTACAGGTGTGGAAGCCGATGAACCCGGCTGAGCCCGTCACGAGTACGCGCACTTCACCATCCCCCTGTCGCCGATCCAACCCAGCCTGCCTTGCAAGACCGATCCCGCGCTGTCCAGACGGCGGCATGGAATTTTTTGCACCTGCGAACGGAATCGAGATCATCGCGGAGATTGCGGGCACGGCCGCCATGTTGCACGAAGGTCTTTGCGCCGGGCCGCAACAAATCCTATCGTGCGCGCATCCTAGGCAACCCGGGCATTTTCGAAAATCATATGGAGCAAGCGACTGTGGCCAGCCGGAAGGTTGCCCTGATTACGGGCGTTACGGGGCAGGACGGCGCCTATCTGGCCGAACTCCTGCTGGCCAAGGGCTATGAGGTACACGGCATCAAGCGCCGTTCCTCGTCGTTCAACACGGGCCGCATCGACGGCATCTATCAGGACCCGCACATCGACGGCGCCCGGTTCCGCCTCCACTATGGCGACATGACCGATGCGACCAACCTGATCCGCATCGTGCAGGAAACCCAGCCGACCGAGATCTACAACCTCGCCGCGCAGAGCCATGTGCAGGTCAGCTTCGAGACGCCCGAATATACCGCCAATTCCGACGCGCTGGGCACGCTGCGCCTGCTGGAGGCGATCCGCATCCTGAAGATGGAATCGAGCTGCCGCTTCTACCAGGCGTCCACGTCGGAGCTGTACGGGCTGGTGCAGGAGGTGCCGCAGCGCGAGACCACTCCCTTCTACCCGCGCTCGCCCTATGCCGCGGCGAAGCTCTATGCCTATTGGATCGTGGTCAATTACCGCGAGGCCTATGGCATCCACGCCTCCAACGGCATCCTGTTCAACCACGAAAGCCCGCTGCGCGGCGAAACCTTCGTCACGCGCAAGATCACCCGCGCCGCCGCCGCGATCAAGCTGGGGCGGCAGGACAAGCTCTACCTCGGTAACCTCGACGCGCAGCGCGACTGGGGCCATGCCCGCGAATATGTCCGCGGCATGTGGCTGATGCTGCAACAGGACACGCCCGACGATTATGTGCTCGCGACCGGCGTGACCACGCCTGTGCGCACCTTCGTCCAATGGGCGTTCGAGGATGCGGGCATCGCGATCGAATGGCGCGGCGCGGGCGTGGAGGAGAAGGGCTATTGCGCCGCCACCGGCCGCTGCCTGATCGAGGTGGACCCGCGCTATTTCCGCCCGACCGAAGTCGATCTGCTGATCGGCGATCCCAGCAAGGCGCGCGAGAAGCTGGGCTGGAGCCATGAGACCCCCGTGCGCGAACTGGCGCGCGAGATGGTGGCGCAGGACCTGATCGCGATGGCCGATGCTCCCATCGCGAAGGACGGCTGAGGCGATGGGCGGCCCGTTTTCGCTTGCCGGCAAGCGCGTCTATGTCGCCGGGCACAGCGGCATGGTGGGCTCCGCGCTGGTGCGGCGGCTCGCGTCGGAGGATTGCGAGCTGCTGACGGCGACCAGCGCCGAGCTGGACCTGCGCGATCAGGCGGCGGTGCGCGCCTGGTTCGCGGACCGGCGGCCCGACGCGGTGTTCCTGGCCGCGGCCAAGGTGGGCGGCATCCTGGCCAACGACAGCTATCCCGCCGATTTCCTCTACGACAACATGATGATCGAGGCGAACGTGATCGAGGCGGCGTTCCGCAACGATGCCGCCAAGCTGATGTTCCTCGGATCGTCGTGCATCTATCCCAAGTTCGCGCCCCAGCCGATCGAGGAGTCCGCGCTGCTCACCGGCCCGCTGGAGCCGACCAACGAATGGTATGCGGTCGCCAAGATCGCGGGGATCAAGCTCTGCCAGGCCTACCGCCGCCAGCATGGGCGCGATTTCGTGTCGGCGATGCCCACCAACCTCTATGGCCCCGGCGACAATTTCGACCTTCAGTCCAGCCACGTCATGCCAGCGCTGATCCGCAAGGCGCATGAGGCGAAGCTGACCGGCGCGCCCGGCATCACCATCTGGGGCACGGGCACGCCGCGCCGCGAGTTCCTCCACGTCGATGACCTGGCCGATGCCTGCGTCTTCTTGATGCAGACCTATTCCGAGGCGGAGCATATCAACGTGGGATCGGGCGAGGACCTGACCATCCTGGAACTGGCGCAGGCGGTGTGCCGGGCGGTGGGATATGAAGGCGATATCGCCTGCGACACCAGCAAGCCCGACGGCACGCCACGCAAGCTGATGAGCGCGGAGCGGCTACGCGCGATGGGCTGGGCGCCGTCGATCCCGCTCGATGCGGGTATCGCTTCGGCCTATCGTTGGTTCCTGGAGAACCGGGCCTGAGGCCTCGCGCGGCTCAGCGCGGATCGCGCACCGTGATGTTCATCGCGATCGAGATGCGCTCGCCCGCCCCCTGATGCGGGCGGACACCGTGGCGCATCCACGCCGGGAACAAGATCAGGTCGCCGCGCTCGGGCAGGATGCGGTGCTCCACCTGCTGCGGCTCGCCGTCAGCGCCCAGCGGGCGGAAGCCCGGGACGGTCATCACCGGCAAAGGGAACCGCGGGTCCTCCAGATAGAGCTCGCCGCCCTCCCCCGGCACCGCGACATAATAGACCGCGGCCCACAGCACCCCCGGATGCGCATGGCTCATGTTGAGCGCGCCGGGCGGGGAGACATTGGCCCACATCCGCACATGCCAATCAAGCGCCGCGGCATCGCGCCCGTCGAACCACGAGATGCGCCGCGCCATGCGCACCGCCGTATCGCGCAACTGCTCCGCCGCCTCGCCGCCCCAGGCCAGCATGTCGGTGGCCGAATGCCAGCCGCCCACGTTCGACCGGCCCAGCCCGGGATGCTCGGCCATGTGGCGGCGGATCACGGCCTCCAGCGCTTCGGTCATCGCCTCCGCGCCGGAGAGCTTGCCGTGGAACACGCAGGTTTCGAACAGCGCCAGCCGTTCGGCGCGAACGCGGATCGATTCGGGAGCCTCGGCCATGGCTGGTCCCTATAGTCTGTTTCAGCCGGGCTGGAACACTCGCGCCGCCGCCCTATGCCCTCACCAGATCCAGCCGCGCGCGGCCGCCCTGCGCGCCAGCCAGAGCTGGAACCCCGCCACCGCGACGATCACCAGCGGCAGCGGCACCACCGTCATCGCCCCCTTGTGCGCGATCAGCCCAGTGCCGAGCAGCACATAGCCGAACTGGATCACCACCCCGGCCAGCGACAGCACGTAAAGCGGCACCGCCCAGCGCGAGCGCAGCAGCAGCGCCAGCGATCCCAGCAGCGCGCCCACCACCGCCACCGCATAGACCGGCGTGAACCAGCCCGGCAGCGCCGCATAATAGGCGCGGTCCCAATCGGTCGCCTGCGGGTCCATCGCCGGGCCGAAGGCGATGTGGAGGTAGAACATCATGCAGCCGGTCATGCCCCACAGCAGCAGCGCGGCGGCAACCGCGACGAACCACCTTGGCGGGCTGGGACGGAAATCTGCGGACATGGCGTTCTCCCCATTCGGGCCGGGCGCGCAGCCCGGCATCCGGGAGGATAGGATGGATCGGGCACCGCCGCCATGCCCGTAACGAAGTGGCTTCCCCTTCCCGATTCGCGTGATTAGCCTGCGGCCCGAAAGTTTAGGGGAGTATCATGATCCGCAGCCTGTTTTTCGCAGCACTCGCGCTTGTCGCCGCGAGCCCCGCCTCCGCCCAGAGCTGGCAGCTCGTCACTTTGAGCGGCAAAGCGCCACAGCGCGCCACATGGTTCGTCGACAGCGATTCGATCGCTATCCCTGGCACCAAGGGCACCATCCGCACCCAGACGATCTACGAAGGCATCACCGATGATCGCGACTTCGACCGATCGGTCCACAAGCGCGAGGTGGATTGCAGCACCATCACCTCGACCATCATCGACATCAGCTATTATGTGGGCGGATCGCTGATCTCGTCCGATCAGAGGCGCGGCAACACCGTCACCCACCAGCCGGGATCGGTGATGTACGCGGTGGTCGCCGCAGCCTGCCGCCGTTCAGGCTATATCCAGGGGCCGATCGCCGATCCGGAAGGCTGGAGCCGCAAATATTTCGCGGCGAAACCCTGATCCCAGGGCCTTTTTCAGCGTCGCCGAACCGGCACCGGGGCGCTGGTCAGAGCAGCGCCGCTGCGTAGCGATCGGGCGCGAAGCCGACCAGCAGCCCGCCGGGATATTCGATCACCGGCCGCTTGATCATCGACGGCTGGGCCAGCATCAGCGCCTTGGCCTTTTCCGCGTCCAGCCCCTCGCGATCCGCCTCGGGCAGCTTGCGGAAGGTGGTGCCCGCGCGGTTCAGGATGCGCTCCCACCCCTCCGCCGCGATCCAGGCGTCCAGCCGCGCCGGATCGGCGCCCGCCTTCTTATAGTCGTGGAAATCATAGGCGACGCCATTGGCATCCAGCCAGACGAACGCCTTCTTCATCGTGTCGCAGTTCTTGATGCCGTGGATGGTGACGCGCATGGATGCCCCGCTGCTGTTCGGGCATCGCGTCTAGAGCGGCCCGCGCGGCTTGGAAACCGGTTCGCGCCGGGGAGGCGCGCCTTGGGCGTCACCCGAGGAACCGGCCGAGCGTCACCACCTTCTGCCGCTCCAGCCCCAGCGCCTCATAGAAGCCGATCGCATCGGCATTGTCGTCGCGCACCATCAACTGGATCTTGGGGGCACCCCGCGTGCGCAACCATTGCTCCGCCGCGGCCATCAGCGCGCGGCCCAGGCCCCGGCGGCGCGCATCGGGCGCGACGGCCAGATAATAGACCCAGCCGCGATGCCCGTCGAAGCCGGTCATCACGCTGCCCGCGATCGCGCCACCCGCATCGCGCGCCACCAGCACGGCGGAGGCGGCCCCTTCCGCCGCCATCGCGAAATCGGCGGCGGGATCGTTCCACGGGCGCGTCAGCCCGCATGCCTGCCACAGCGCGATCACCTCCACCGCATCGTGCGGCGCGGCGGGGGCGATCGCGGCCATGGTCAGCGGAAGACGCAGCTCAGCCCGGCCCAGAGGTCGGTGATCTTGGCCGTCGCCGCCTTGCCGTCGAGCAGGCCCGACATGCCGTCAGCCATGAACTCGGTGCCGAGCGTGCTTTCCTCGACATCCACCTTCTTCGCCGCCTTGCGCAGATCGGCCAGCGTCGATCCGATGGTGACGCCGCCCGGCGTGGCATAGCCCCCGCCCTCGCGTCCATCGAGCGACCAGCCGCCGAACTTGCCGCCCTGGACGAGCAGCGTCAGCCCGCCCTGGAACGCGACATGCTCGATCGGCCCGGCGCCGCATTCCTGGTTCACGCTGGCACTGAGCGGCTTGCCCAGCGCCGATGCGATCGCGGGCACCGCCACGTCGCGCGCCGCGCCGAACGCCACGGTGCGCTTCTCGCCGCTCTCGACATCGACGAGCAGCAGCCCTTCCGGGTCCAGCTTCAGCGCGGGCATGGCATGCGCATCGGCGGTTTCCGCCGCCGCCGCGTTGGTGTCCGCGGCCGCACCGTTGTCGCCGGGCACGACCACATTCGCGTCGCCCGTCTCCACGGTGGTGGTGACATTGGCCGTCACGCCGCCGCTGCACGCCGCCAGCAGGGCAAGGCCCGCCAGTCCACCCATCGTATGAAGCTTTTGCATCTCAAATCCCCCCACAGATTCCCGGGCACTCAACCATGTTCGCGCTCGTCAGGCAATCGCGCCGCTCAGCCATAGACGCACTGCACCCCGGCCTCGAGATCATGGACGCGATCCTTGTCGTTCAGCCGGCCGCTGACCTCGCCGATGGTGAATTCCTTGCCGAACTTGGTGTTCTGGATCTTGAGCCCCGGCACCAGCTTCAACAGGTCCGCGCGCTTCATGCCCACGGTCAGGCCCGAATTGCTGGAGATGCCGTCGCCGATCGCGTGCCAGCCGACGAACGCGCCGTCGACGAAGTTGAGCACCAGCCCGTTCTTCCACGCGATCTGATCGATCGGGCCGGGGCCGCAATCGGTCGAGGTCTCGATGCTCTCGGCCTCGCCCAGCACCTCCATCACCGAAGCGACGGCGAAGGGCCGGTCCGATCCGAAGGCGATCACCTTGTCCGTGCCCTCCTCCACCTGGAAGATCGCCAGGCCGTCCGGCTCCACCTTCACCGCGGCGGCGACATGCGCATCCTGCGCGGCCGCAACCTGCGGGAGCAACACCATCGCACCTGCGGCCAGCGCCGCGCGCAATCCCGTCTTCATCCTTGCATCCTCCCCGTGCGAAACGCCGCCCGGCACCATGCCGGCACGGCGGCGGGACAGCCGCCGCCCGGTTTCTCCGGCAGCCGCCCCGCAACGCCTGTACGCAACCGGACAGCGCCCCCGGCCATGCCGCGGGGCGGAACGGGCTCAGCCGGCTTCCGGCGGAGCCTCGCAACCCGTGCCCGCGCCGAACATCAGGATGCGCGCGTCGGCACCGTCGCCGTCCGCTTCGCCGCGCAGCCCGGCGACGGTGAACTTGTCGAGCCCGGTCGCGGGCTCCTTGCCCATCATCTTGACCGGGCCGATCGCGCGCGCGTCCGCCAGCGTAGAGCCGACGTGCAGCCCCGGGCCGCTCACGAACTCGCTGCCGCCCATCAGCAGCCAGCCGATCATCTTCCCGTCCTTGAAATAGACGATCGCGTCGCCGGGATATTCGGCCGTGTAGAGCGAGCCCGCAGCGCAATCATAGTCCGCGACGTTCATCGGATCGCCGATCGCGGCGTTCACCGCGGCCAGCACCGTCGCCTGATCCGCACCGAACGCGAACTCCTCCGTGCCGTCGTCTCCGGTGACCAGCAGCCCGGTTGCCAGCGGCTTGAGCGAGTCCCAGCTCAGCGGAGCGATGATCTGCTCCGGGGCTCCTTCGGCGTCCTGGCTGCCGGCGTCGTCATAGGTGACAGCCGAATCCTGCGCATCCGGCGTCTCCTGCGCATACGCAGGCACGCCGCCCGCCACGCACATGGCCGCAGCGAGCGCAAATGAAAGTTTCCGAATCATGTCTGCATTCCTCCCACCCTTGGAACGCAGTCCTAATGCGGCGGGCAAGCGAAACAATGGCTGAACGGATTGGGCGGAGCGGCCGCTTGGCGGGGAAGCGGCGAACGCGCACCGCGCGTCTTTTGTTATCCCCACGGCGCCTTGCGGCGCCGAGTGACGAAGCCGCGAACGCGCCCCGCGCGCCTTTCGTTATCCCCGCGGCGCCTTGCGGCGCCGAGTGACGAAGCCGCGAACGCGCCCCGCGCGTTCGCGAGTCTTCGTCACTCCCACTCGATCGTGCCCGGGGGCTTGGAGGTATAGTCGTAGACGACGCGATTCACGCCGCGCACCTCGTTGACGATGCGGGTCGCCACGCGGGGCAGGAAGTCGCCGGGGAACTGGAAGGCCACCGCCGTCATCCCGTCGGTGGAGGTCACCGCACGCAGCGCCAGCACGCTGTCATAGGTGCGGCCGTCGCCCATCACGCCCACCGTGCGCACCGGTAGCAGCACCGCGAACGCCTGCCAGATCGCGTCATAGAGGCCCGCGTTGCGGATCTCCTCCAGATAGATGGCGTCAGCCTTGCGCAGGATGTCGCAGCGTTCCTTGGTCACCTCTCCCGGGATGCGGATGGCCAGGCCCGGCCCCGGGAAGGGATGGCGGCCGACGAAGGCGTCGGGCAGCCCCAGTTCCTTGCCCAGCGCGCGCACCTCGTCCTTGAACAGCTCGCGCAGCGGCTCGACGAGCTTCATGTTCATCCGCTCGGGCAGGCCGCCCACATTGTGATGGCTCTTGATCGTCACCGAAGGCCCGCCGGTGAAGCTGACGCTCTCGATCACATCGGGATAGAGCGTGCCCTGCGCCAGGAAATCGGCGCCGCCGATCTTGCGCGCCTCATCCTCGAACACGTCGATGAAGGTCTTGCCGATGAACTTGCGCTTGGCCTCCGGATCGGTGACCCCGGCCAGGCCGGAAAGGAACAGTGTCTCCGCGCTCACATGCACCAGCGGGATGTTGTAGCTGTTGCGGAACAGGCTGACGACCTGCTCCGCCTCGCCGCTGCGCATCAGCCCGTGATCGACGAAGACGCAGGTGAGCTGCTCGCCGATCGCCTCATGGATCAGCACCGCCGCCACCGCCGAATCGACGCCGCCCGAAAGCCCGCAGATCACCCGGCCGGATCCCACCTGCTCGCGGATCTCGCGGATCTTGGTCGCGCGAAACTCCGCCATCGTCCAACTGCCGGAAAGGCCGCAGACATGGCGGACGAAGTTCGCGAGCAGCTTCGCCCCGTCCGGGGTGTGGACCACCTCCATATGGAACTGGGTGGCGTAATAGCGGCGCTCGTCGTCGGCCACGACCGCATAGGGCGAACCCGGGCTCACCGCCACCGATCGGAAGCCGGGCGCCAGCGCGGTCACCTTGTCGCCATGGCTCATCCACACCTGGTGGCTCTCGCCCGCGTGCCACAGCCCGTCGAAGAGGACGCAGCGGTCCTCGATCTCGATGAAGGCCAGCCCGAACTCGCCCGAATCGCCAAGCTGCACCGTGCCGCCCAACTGGTGCATCATCACCTGCTGGCCATAGCAGATGCCCAGGATGGGCACGCCGGAGGCGAAGATCGCGTCCGGAACGCGCGGCGATCCTTCGTCCAGGACCGAACAGGGCGATCCCGACAGGATCACGCCCGCCGGCCGCATCCGCGCAAAGGCTTCCGCGGCGGAACCGAAGGGGGCGATCTCGCTATAGACGCCCGCCTCGCGAACGCGCCGTGCGATGAGCTGGGTGACCTGGCTGCCGAAGTCGACGATCAGGATGGAATCGGCTGGGTGCGTCATGGCGGGGCGATAGGCACGCCCGCCCGCGCTGTAAAGGCGATGCGTCCCGGCTCCCTGCCGATCGGCCAGCTTCCGCGGTGCCGCGCCTGTACGGATGACCAGTTGTGACGCGGCCCCGATGATAGGAAATCCGCGGGGCCGGCACGAGCCGTGCGATCATTCGAGGAAAACCGCAATGTTGAAGCCTGCACTGACCGGTGCCGCATCGCTGGCCGCCGTGCTTCTTTCGGCCACCCCCGCCCAGGCGAAGCTGGTGGAGACCCTGTATGCGCAGCATGGCGCGTGGAAGGTGTTCGCGGTGAAGGACGACGCCGCCGGCAACCAGCTCAACCGCTGCCTGATGGACATCCGCAACGCCCGCGGCGAGATGCTGCGCATCCACCTGGGCTTCAGCGGCGACTGGGCGATCAGCATCCCCAGCGGCGGCAACGCCGGCAACCTGACCGGCGACGTGATCATCAACGGCCCGCTGGCGCAGACCGTGCCCTCGACCTGGAATACCGATGGCGCGCGCGCCAGCCGCGCCGCGATCGAAAGCTGGATCCAGCGGCTGCGCAAGGCGAACACGCTCTCCGCCCATTACGACGGCACCGGCGCCAACGCGCGCACCAGCTATGAATATATCTGGAACCTCGGGCCGGCGCAGGATCTGAACGCGGCGATCAAGTCGGTTCGCCTCTGCTGGGCCAACAACCACCTGTAGGCCACGGGCGCCGGCTCCGGGCGATGGCCCGGCGCCGGCGCCGCGTCACCGCCGCGTGGTTTCGTATTTGGGCGACAGCCTGCTGCGCACATCCGCCACGCGCAGCACGCGCCAGCCGTCCGCCGCCATGTCGGGCGGCAGCACTCCGCCGGTGACAGGCACCACCACCAGCCGCAGCTCATATCCGGAAGGGATAAGACTGGTGGTGGTGGTGAAATAGCCATAGCTCATCTGCAGCGTCCGCTGGATAAGCTGGGCGGAGACGATGACGAACCCGTCCGCGCCCTTTTCACGCGCATAATTGGCGGCGGTCAGCAGTGCCACCTCCTCCACGATCGCGCTCGCCGCCTTGTTGCTGGCGAAGGAGACGTCACCGCTTCCCGGCCGCGCGCCGGCGCGCCGCGACACGCCGTCCCGGCTGCCGGGGCGCGGGCGCATCGCCGCCACCTCGGGCCGGGGCAGCATCTTGGACAGGTCATATTCCTTGATCGCATAGCTTTCGGCGCGATCGCCGTCCTCCTCGCGATCGTCGTAATCGATGCGATACTTGAGCCGCGCCTTCTCGAAGCTGTTCGTCGTCCGCGCCTGCGACAGGATGTCGGTCACTACCTCGCCGACCACCGATTCGCCGGCCGGGCGATCGTCCACCAGCTTCTCCGCCTCGGCCAGCGGCAGGCCCTTCACCTTGCGTCGAACCGCCATCGAACGTTCCCAGGCGTCGAGCAGCTTCGTGCCGCGGCGCACGGCGGCGACGCGCATGCGATGATCGAGCGCCGCGGTACTGGATATCTTGCCGCGCGAATTGGGCTGCGGCGGCGTCTGCGCGCTGTCCAGGTCATCGCGCGCGCGCTTGATCCGCTGATCCGCCTCTCCGGCGCGGCCGGAGGCGAGCAGCGCATAGGCCAGCGCGCCCTCGAACTGCGCGCGATCCTCGATCATCTTGTAGCGCCGGGTATCCCCGCCCTCCAGCGTCCAGCCGCCGCGATCGCGCGGCAGATCGAAGCTGACCCCGCCGCCATAATCCGCCGCAACCGCGAAATCATTGTTGAGGATCGCGTTCCAGAAGAGCTGCTCCACCAGCCGCGGATCATAGGGCGCGTCGGCGCGCAACAACCGCATCAGCGTGTCGCGGCTGGGATCGAAGTTCAGCCGGATGGTGCGCACCAGCGTTCGCAGGCTGATCGAATAGGGGCGCGCGGCGATGGCGGCGTCCAGCACCTTCACCGCCTCGTCGCGCCGCTCCAGCCGGAAGAGCGCGAAGCCGCGCAGCGCCGCATTGCCCATCCCCACCGAATCGTCGAACAGCGGCGATCGCTGCGCCCGCCCCACCGCGTCCGACCGGTCGAGCGACTCCAGCGCGCCCGCGGCGTCCCCGGCGGCGATCTGGTGCAGCGCCTTCGCCTGGTACAGATGGGCGCGGCGCATCCAGTGGATATCGAGCAGCGCCGGATCGGCAAGCGCGGCATCGCATGCCTTGACCGCGCTCTCCCCGCGCGATGCGCGGCCGCGGCGCATGTCCACCGTCGCGGTGCCGATGCCCAGGAAGCCGGAAGTGGTGGTGATCCCGTCGCTCTTCTTCTGCGGCGCCTGATATCCGTCGCAGCGCGGGAAATCCCCCGGATTCGCATGGGCCGGCATCGCCGCCAGCAGCGCGGCGGCAATCAGCAACGGCATCCTCATCTTGGCCCCCCGGCATGAATCGGCAGGCAAGGCGCCGGCCGCCGGATCAGGATATCCAGCGGCCCTCGCGGCGCAAGAGGCTATAAGGACGGGAGATTTCCACCCCGCCGGAACGGATCAATAACCCTCGATCCGCACGCTGGGCGCGGCGCTGCCCGAAATCGAGCAGGTGAAGGGCCGTTCGGTGCCGCGTTTGCGATAATCCTCGCGCAGCAGGATCGAACCGCGCACGGACCAGCCGCCGCTCACCGGATCGACCGCGTCGATCGCGCCGATGCTGGCGACGCGCGCCAGCCGCTGGCCTTCGGAAAGCGCCGCGCCGGCGCAGGCGTCCGCGGCATCGTCCGCATTGGCGATGGCATAGCCGCCCGAGGGCGTGCCGTAGTCCGCCGGGGGCGCGTCATAACCGTCTGCCGGGGCATTGCTGTTGGGCAGCCAGGCGGGCGGCGGCGGCGCGGGGCGCGGCGGCGGGGGATAGTCGTAATTCTCGGCATCGCGGCGATTGCGCTCGGCCTTGTCGGCGCTGGAGATGACCGCGATCAGCCCGCCCGCCAGCAACGCGCCCAGCAGCAGATCGCCGCCGTCGACGCGATCGTGATGGCGATGCCGCCCGCCCCAGCGCTGCGCCTCGGCGGGCGAAGCCACCGCAACCATGGTGACCGCCGCGATCGCGACGCCGAACAGCTTACCCATGCGCATGGCGAATCCCTCCATTCCCCGTGTCCGGCGACGATAGACGCTTGCGCCTGTCGCGCCGATGAACGTCATTCGGCCGGCTTCACCGCCAGCCCGGTCCACCGTGCCGCAAAGGCATAGAGGTCGGCCGTCTCCTCGATGATCTTGTCGGTCGGCTTGCCCGATCCATGGCCCGCGCGCGTCTCGATGCGCACCAGGTGCGGCTTGCCGCCGATATCGGCCGCCTGCAGCGCCGCGACATATTTGAAGGTATGGCCCGGCACGACGCGGTCGTCGGTGTCGGCGGTGGTCGCCAGGATCGCCGGATAGTCCCGCCCGCCCTTGACGTTGTGATAGGGCGAATAGGCCCAGAGCGTGCGGAAGTCGGCCTCCTTCGAAGGATAGCCGTAATCGTCCACCCAATAGCGCCCCGCGGTCCAGCGATCGAAGCGCAGCATGTCCATCACGCCCACCGCGGGCAGCGCCGCGGCGAACAGGTCCGGCCGCTGATTCACCACCGCGCCCACCAGCAGCCCGCCGTTCGATCCGCCCTGGATCGCAAGCTGGCCCTTGCCGGTGATGCCCTGCGCGATCAGATATTCGCCCGCGCCGATGAAATCGTCGAACACATTCTGCTTGTTCGCCAGCCGTCCGGCGTCGTGCCACGCCTTGCCATATTCGCCGCCGCCGCGAAGGTTCACCAGCACGAACACCCCGCCCTGCTCCATCCAGGCGACGCGCGAGGAGGAGAAGGCGGGCGTATAGCTGACCCCGAACCCGCCATAGCCCCACATCAGCGTGGGCGCCGGGCCGCTGGTGCCCGCCTTGCGCACCACGAACATCGGCACCTTCGTCCCGTCCTTCGACGCGAAGAAGCGCTGCTCGACCGTGTAGCCGGCGGGATCGAAATCCACCTTGGGCCGCGCCCATTCGGTGGTGGCGCCGGTCTTCGCGTCATAGCGGAAGACGGTGGTCGGATAGTTGAAGCTGGTGAAGGCGTAGAAGGTCTCCGGATCGTCCTGCTCGCCGCCGAATCCGCTGGCGGTGCCGATGCCCGGTAGCGCCACCTTGCCCTCCGCCTTGCCGTCGAGCGCATAGCGCCGCACCTCGGTCCTGGCGTCGACCATATAGGTCAGGAACAGCTTGCCGCCGACGATGCTGGCGCCGTCCAGCGTCGCATCGCTCTGCGGCACGATCTCCTTCACCGCGTCCTTGCCCACCTTCGCCGCCTTCACGTCGAGCGACACGATCCGGCCGCGCGGGGCGCCATGGTTGGTCGACCAGTAGAAGGTGGAGCCGATGTTGCCGATCGGCGACCATTCGTCCTCCAGACCCGGAAAGATGGCGCGCGGCGTCCATTTGGGATCGCTGAGGTCGATGACGTTGATCTCGTAGCGGTTGTCGGTGCCCTCGGTCGTCGTGATCACCAGCCAGCCGCCATCGTCGGTGATCCCGACATAATGGCTCAGCAGCGGCTTGGACGGCGTTTCATACACCAGCCGGTCGGCCGATTGCGGCGTGCCCAGCTTGTGGAAATAGACCTTGTGGTTCTCGTTCAGCGCCTGGAACTTGGCGTCGGCCGGCGGCTCCGGGTAGCGCGAGTAGAAGAATCCCGATCCGTCCTTGGCCCAGGCCGCGCCCATGGTGAACTTGGCCCATTCCACCTTGTCGTCCAGCACCTTGCCGGTCGCCACGTCCATCACATGGATGCTGCGCCAGTCGGTCCCGCCGTCCTGCACCGAATAGAGCAGCAGGCGGCCGTCCTCGCTCGGCAGCCATTCGGCCAGCGCGGTGGCGCCGTCCTTGGCCCAGCCGTTGGGATCGATCAGCACGCGCCCCTCGCCGTTCAGCGAATCGCGGACCCACAGCACCGACTGGTTCTGGAGCCCGGAGTTGCGCGCGTAGAAATAGCGCCCGCCCTTGCGCACCGGCAGGCCGAACCGTTCATAGTTGAACAGTGCGCGCAGCCGCTTGGCAAAGGCGTCGCGACCGGGCAGCGTGTCGAGATAGGCTTGGGTGACCCGGTTCTCCGCCGCAACCCAGTCCGCGACCTCCTTGTCGTTGCGGACGTCGTTCTCCAGCCAGCGATAGGGATCGGCGACCTTCACCCCGAATTGTTCTTCGATCACGTCCACGCGGCGCGTTTCGGGATAGGCGAAGGGCATCGTCGGCTTGGCCTCCTGGCTGGTCTGGGCGGCCGCGGGCAGGCTGATCAGCGTCGCGAGCACGAGCATGGCGGAGCGCATAGGGAAAGGGTCTCCGAAAGGGGGAAAGACCCATTCCTAGCCAGCGCCCCCGCCGGGCTCAAGCGATCCCGATGCCGGTATGCGGCAACGCCCACAGCAGCACGCCGAACGGCGCGAGCGCGAACAGGATCGAAATGCCGGCTGCCACCCAGGGGGTGCCGCCGCGGCGATAGTCAACGGTCCGCTGGAACAGCGCGGACTTCGGGGTCTTCATCTTCGGTCTCCATGCGCAGGCAATCCCGCCCGCACGCCACCCGTTTGCAGGGCGCGTGCCAGATGCCGAACTGTCTGTTTCGCAGTGATTTTCCTGTCCGCACCAATATGGGGAGCCCGCGCGCTACGCCAAGATGTAGGAATTCTTGCGAACCCGAAACAAGCGCTGTGCCGCGTCCTTCGATGGCCGCGGCCCGGGCGGCGTGCTAGCCCGTGCGCCATGGGCAATCTCTATCTGGCCATCGCCATCGTGGCGGAGGTGGCGGCGACCTCGCTCCTCAAGCTGTCGGAAGGCTTCACCCGGCCCTGGCCGTCGCTGGGCACCGCGATCGGCTATGCGATCGCCTTCTACGCGCTGTCGCTGGCGCTGCGGACGATCCCCACCGGCATCGCCTATGCGATCTGGTCCGGCGTGGGGATCGTGCTGATCTCCGGCATCGCATGGGCGCTGCACGGGCAGAAGCTGGATCTGCCCGCGCTGCTGGGCATGGCGATGATCCTGGGCGGAGTGGCGGTGATCAACCTCTTCTCGCGCGTGGCGGGGCAATAGCGCCGCCGCCCGGCCCGCGCCCCGCAAAGCAAAGGGGCGGCCGCACCATGGTGCGCCGCCCCCTGCCCTAGATTAGGTTTGGCTCGCGGGCGATCAGGCCGCCTCGTCGAACTCCTCGCCCATCACCGGGCCGGAATCCTGGCCCTTGGCGCTCAGGTCGCGATCGACGAACTCGATGATCGCCATCGGCGAAGCGTCCGAGGCGCGCGGGCCGGTCTTGATGATGCGGGTGTAGCCGCCGTTGCGGTCCGCGTAGCGCGCGGACAGCACGTCGAACAGCTTCACGAGCTGCGCATCGTCCAGCAGGCGGGCGTGCGCCAGGCGGCGGTTCGAAAGGCCGCCCTTCTTGGCCAGCGTGATCAGCTTCTCGACATAGGGGCGAAGCTCCTTCGCCTTGGCGAGCGTGGTGGTGATCTGCTCGTGCTTAATCAGGGCCGCCGCCATGTTGCGGAACAGCGCCGCACGATGGGCCGAGGTACGCTGCAGCTTACGGCCGCCGACGCGATGACGCATGATATCTTCCTTCCGTTCGTTCGGGGGCCGTATCAGGTACCCCGGACCAGGTGGGACGGCGGGCCACCCGAAAATCCGTCACCGGGGCGAAGACCCGGTCCCACTTGTGCCGATGCCGCCGCGGCAAAGCCGCGCCGTCGAACCTCGCTGTGCGAGGCCGGCCGGGCTTGCGCCGTCTCGCGGATAGCTCGCGCTATCCGCGTGCGGCTCAGCCCATGATCTCCTGCTCGAGCTTCTTGGCCATTTCCTCGATGTTCTCGGGCGGCCAGCCCGGGATTTCCATGCCGAGGCGCAGGCCCATCGACGAGAGCACTTCCTTGATCTCGTTGAGCGACTTGCGGCCGAAGTTCGGGGTACGCAGCATCTCGGCCTCGGTCTTCTGGACCAGGTCGCCGATGTAGATGATGTTGTCGTTCTTCAGGCAGTTCGCCGAACGGACCGACAGCTCCAGCTCATCCACCTTCTTGAGCAGGTAGCGGTTGATCTGCGCGGTGTCGCTGGCGCCGCCCTCCGCCGCCGGGACCGCCGAGGCCACGCCCACGGGCGCGGCGCGGGTGATCGCCGAATCGTCGAAGTGGACGAACAGCGCGAGCTGGTCCTGCAGGATGCGCGCGGCATAGGCGAGCGCGTCCTCGGGCGTCACGGTGCCGTCGGTCTCGATCGTCAGCGTGAGCTTGTCGTAATCCAGCTCCTGCCCGACGCGGGTGTTCTCGACCTTGTAGCTCACTTGGCGGACCGGGCTGTACAGTGCGTCGACCGGGATCAGCCCGATCGGCGCATCAGCCGGACGGTTCGACGCGGCGGGGACATAGCCCTTGCCGGTGTCCGCGGTCAGCTCCATGTTCAGCGTCGCGCCGTCGTCCAGGTGACAGATCACCAGATCGGGGTTCATCACCTCGATATCGCCCGAAACGGCGATGTCGCCCGCCTTCACCTCGGCCGGGCCGGTGGCGGCGAGCTGGAGGCGCTTCGGCCCCTCGCCCTGCATCTTGAGCGCGATCTGCTTCACGTTCAGCACGATGTCCGTCACGTCCTCGCGCACACCGGCGAGCGAGGAGAACTCGTGAAGGACGTTCTCGATCTTGATCGAGGTGACCGCAGCGCCCTGGAGCGACGACAGCAGCACGCGGCGCAGCGCGTTGCCGAGCGTCAGGCCGAAGCCACGCTCCAGCGGCTCGGCGACGAAGGTCGCCTTGCGCTTGGGATCGTTGCTCGCCTTCTTTTCCAGGCCGTTGGGCTTCTTGAGTTCCTGCCAGTTCTTAGCGTTGACCGACACGGGCTTTCCTCATGTTGGGCAGTGGGGGCTGCCGAGAATATGGTTCCCGCCCGGCTGCGCCGTCGCGCCCCGCGGCGGGACCGGAACCTAGATCAGACGCGGCGGCGCTTCGAAGGACGCACGCCGTTGTGCGGGATCGGGGTCACGTCGCGGATCGACGTGATCTGGAAACCGACCGCCTGCAGCGCGCGCAGCGCCGACTCGCGGCCCGAACCCGGGCCCTTCACCTCAACCTCGAGCGTGCGGACGCCGTGTTCGGCGGCCTTGCGGCCCGCGTCCTCGGCGGCGACCTGGGCGGCATAGGGCGTGCTCTTGCGGCTGCCCTTGAAGCCCATCATGCCGGCCGAAGACCAGCTAATCGCGTTGCCCTGGGCATCGGTGATGGTGATCATGGTGTTGTTGAAGCTGGCGTTGACGTGGGCAACGCCGGCGGTGATGTTCTTGCGCTCGCGCCTGCGAAGGCGTCCGGGTTCGCGTGCCATGGTTTCAGTCCTGACCTTCTAATCTGGTACCTGCGGAGGGCGTGCCTCCGGCGGAAACGGAGGAAGATTACTTCTTCTTCCCCGCGATCGGCTTGGCCTTGCCCTTGCGGGTGCGCGCATTGGTGTGCGTGCGCTGGCCACGGACCGGAAGGCCCTTGCGATGGCGCAGGCCGCGGTAGCAGGCCAGGTCCATCAGCCGCTTGATGTTCATCGCCGTTTCGCGGCGCAGGTCGCCTTCCACGGTGTAGCCGGCGTCGATCGTCTCGCGGATCTGCAGGACTTCCTGATCGGTCAGGTCCTGCACGCGACGCTCGGCTGCGATGCCGAGCTTGTCGGTGATTTCCTTGGCCTTCGCCGGGCCGATGCCGTGGATATACTGAAGCGCGATGATCACGCGCTTGTTGGTCGGGATGTTGACACCCGCAATACGTGCCATGAGCTTATATTCTCCCAGCTCCACGGGGGCTGCATGGCTGAGCCGCCCCCATCTCAACGCGTTCCTCCGAAATGCGCGAGCACGGCAGCGCACGAAAGCGCTACCGCTGTCGAATGTTCCGGAAGTTGGGCGACATATGCAGCGGCGCCGACGCTGTCAAGCGCCGCGCGGGGGAAATATCGCGAGAGCGGGCATATACCCCAAAATGGCGCTATCGCCAAGGCGCGCGTGCGCCGCGGGTGTCACCTTTCGGGCAGGCGCGCTTCAGCCTGAGACGGGCAGCACCAGCGTGGCCGCCAGCCCAGGCGCATTGTCCCCCAGCTCCAGCGTGCCGCCGTGCAGCCGCACCACCGCCTCCACCAGCGCCAGCCCCAGCCCCGCGCCCGGCAGGCTGCGCGCGCTGTCCAGCCGGCCGAAGCGGCGCAGCGCCTCCGCCCGCTGCTCCTGCGCGATGCCCGGCCCGCGATCGGCGACGGTGATGCGCAGCGCGCCCGGCGCCACCGCGAGCGACAGCGCGATGCCGCCGCCCGCAGCGGCATGGCGCATCGCATTGTCGATCAGGTTCGCCAGCGCCTGGCCCATCAGCTCGCGGTGCAGCGGCACGGACGGCGGATGCGCGGCGATATCCACGGTGAAGTCCATCCCGGCCTCTTCGGCCACGGGGGCGTAGAGCTCGGCGATCTCCTCGATCAGCGCGGCGGGATCGGCGGGGGCCAGCGCCTCGCGGCTCGCCGCCTCGGTGCGGCTGATCTCCAGCAGCACGGCCAGCATCCGCATCACCAGGTCGGTCTCGGTCACCAGCCCCGCCAGCGCCGTGTCGCGCTGCGCCGGGTCCTCCGCCGCCAGCGCGGCTTCCGCGCGCGATCGCAGCCGGGCGATCGGCGATCGCAGGTCGTGCGCGATGCTGTCGGTCACCACGCGCAGCTCGGCCATCAGCCGGTCGATGCGGTCGAGCATGCCGTTGATGCGCAGCCCCAGCCGGTCGAATGCGTCGCCGCCCGATGCCTCCACGCGCCGCCCCAGGTCGCCCGCGGCCACCGCGTCCACCGCACCCGCGATCCGGTCCAGCCGCCGCGCGACATAGCGGGCAAGGACGAAACCGCCCGCGATCCCCAGCACCACCGCCAGCGCCACCGCCAGCAGCAGCGCGCGCTCGATCGCCCGCTGCGCCCGCTCCCAGTCGTCGAGCATCCGCCCGCTCACCAGCCAGTGCGCGCCCGCGGGCCGGATCACATAGCCCGATTCGGCCGCGGCCCAATCGCCCTCGGCGGCGAGCACGCCGATGCGAAATCCCTCCGCGTCCGGCCGGAACGCCAGCCGCTCCGGCCCCACGCCCGCCAGCCGCCTGCCGGAGCCGTCCACCACCTCGGCCACCAGCGTATCGTCGTCGTCGCCCGCATTCTCGATCGCGCGGGCCAGCGCGGGCATCCCGCCCGATCGCAGCACCGCGGCAAAGGCGTCCGCCTGTTCGATGGTGTCGCGGCGCAGCGCCCCGATCGCGTCGTCGTGCGTCTGCTGCCACACCAGTCCCGCCAGCGCGAGCGATGAAACCAGCGCCAGCCCCACCGCCAGCAGCGCGATCCGCGCCGTGATCGGCAGCCGCATCAGCCCTCGGCCGAAAGCTTGTACCCGGCGCCGCGCACCGTGTGGAGGATCGGCGTGGCGAAACCTTCGTCGATCTTGCGCCGCAACCGGCCGATATGCACGTCCACCACATTCGATCCGGGATCGAAGTGATAGTTCCAGATCTTCTCGATCATCATCGTGCGCGTCACAACCTGCCCCGCATTGCGGGCGAGATATTCGAGCAGGTTGAACTCGCGCGCGCCCAGCGGGATGGCCCGGCCCTGCCGCGCCACGGTGCGGCCCAGCAGGTCGATCTCCAGATCGCCGACCACCAGCCGGGTGACCTGGGTGCCCGCCGCCGCGCGCTCCTCGCGCCGCAACAGCGCCTCGACGCGCGCCAGCAGCTCGGCGAAGGCGAAGGGCTTGGTCAGATAATCGTCCGCCCCCGCGCGCAGCCCGGCGATGCGGTCTTCCACCGTCCCCAGCGCCGAAAGCACGATCGCGGGCGTGCGGATGCCCGCCGCGCGCACCGCGCCGATCGCCGCCAGCCCGTCGAGCCCGGGGAGCATGCGATCGACCACCATCGCGTCGAAAATGCCCTCGCTGGCCAGGAACAGCCCGTCGCGGCCGTCGGCCGCGGTCTCCACCGCAAAGCCGGCCTCGGCCAGGCCCTTGGCGATATAGGAGGATGTCGCGGCGTCATCCTCGATGATCAGGATCTTGCGCGTCATGGGCGTCGCTCCAGCAGGCCTATAGCTAGGACGCGCTGAGGCCGGCGGGAAGGGGGAGCATCCCGCCGGCCTTCTCCCTCGGGGCAAGGTGAGGGAGCGGGAATCAGTTGGTCTTGGCGGGCGCTGCCTTGGCGGCCTTGGCGTTGTTGGCCTTCTTCGCCGGCTTGGCCTTGTGCGCCTTGTGGACCTTCGCCGCCTTCGGGTGGTGCGCGGCCGGCGCCGCCATCGCAGGGGCGGCGATCATCGCCAGCGCCGCGGCGGCGGGCATCAGGAAACGTGCCTTCATCTTCAAATCTCCCAGCGGCCGGCCCATCGCCGCGCCGTGGGATCATCCCTAGGCCACACCACCCCCGCGTCCCGGTGACGCGCGGATGAAATCTCTGTCATGTTCGCATGCGCGCCGGTTCAGGGCGCCTCGGCCGCTTCCTTCAGCCGGGTCCATTGCAGCGCCAGCACCTCGTCCACCACCGTCGCCAGCCCGGCCAGCCCGCCGCCCGCGCCGCTGACCGAATAGACGATCGTCAGTTCGGTCCCCTCGCCCGCGGGCTTCAGCTCATAGCTGAGCACGCCCGTCACCGGCATCGCCTGCAACGGCCCCAGCCCGCCCTGGAGCCGCAGCATCGCCAGCGGCTGGGCATAGAGGACGCGCATATGCTCGACGCTGCCGTCGTCCTTGGTCTTCTCACACCAGCATCCGCCCGCGCGCGGGTCCAGCGTCATGTTGGCGCTGCTGCCCGAATAGGTGTGCTCGCCCTCCCACCACGCGCCGGGCAGCGTGATCGTCTCCCACACCTTGGCGGGCGAGGCGGCCAGGGCGATGCGATATTCGACGGTGAATGCCGTGTCGGACGAGGCGGTGACCTCCGCCGCCGCCGGGGCGGCCGGGGCGAGCGCGGCGATCGCCGCCGCCAGCAGTGCCGTTCGAATCATCGTGCGACCTCCCGTATTCGGATACCCGCCGATCCTATGCGCCGCGCCCGGCCCTGGCAAAGCTCCGCATGGTGCGATTCCGGGACAGGCGATAGGATCGCCGCCATGGGGAGCATGATCCGCGCCGCGCTGGCCTATTTCGCGATCGTGTTCGCGGCGGGCTTCGTGCTGGGCGCCCTGCGCACGCTGTGGCTGGCGCCGGCGATCGGCCCCATGGCGGCGGTGGCGGCGGAGCTGCCGCTGATGCTCGGCGTCTCATGGATCGCCTGCGGCTGGTGCCTCACCCGATTCGGCCCGTTGGCGGCGCCGCGGCGCGCGGCGATGGGCGGTGTCGCCTTCGCGCTGCTGATGGCGTCGGAGCTTGGCCTGGCGCTGGCACTGGGCGGCACCACGAACGGCTGGGCCGCCGCGCTGCTCACGCCCCAGGGGCTGCTGGGGCTGGCCGGCCAAATCGCCTTCGCGGCGATGCCGCTGGTACGCCGGGGGGAATGATTGCCCTCCCCTGCCTCCCTTTCAGGGGGGGCGGAAGGCGCGATGCGAATGGAGCAGACGGGGCGGCGCATCGCCGCCCCGCGCCTTTCAGCCCAGCCCGTCCAGGATCGCGTCGATCTGCTCGCCCACATGGGCGATGTCGGCCATGCCGTCGACGCGCGAAACGATGCCGCGCGCTTCGTAGATCGGCAGGATCGGCGCGGTCTTGGCGCGATATTCGGCCATGCGCGATCGCACCGTTTCCTCATTGTCGTCGGAACGGCGCTTGAACTCATGCCCGCCGCAAACGTCGCAGGTGCCCTCGACCTTCGGCAGCTTGAACTTGTCGTGATAGCCCTCGCCGCACGTCGCGCAGGTGAAGCGGCCGGTGATGCGCTCCACCAGCGCGTCCTCGTCCACCACCAGCTCCACTACGCGGTCCAGCTTGCGGCCGCGCTCGGCCAGCAGTGCGTCGAGCGATTCGGCCTGGGCCGCGGTGCGCGGATATCCGTCGAAGATCGCGCCGTTCGCCGTGTCGGGCTGGTCCAGCCGCTCGCCGATGATGCCCGACACGATCTCGTCCGACACCAGCTCGCCTGCGTCCATCACCGCCTTGGCCTTCAGCCCCACGGGCGTCCCGGCCTTCACGGCGGCGCGCAGCATGTCGCCGGTCGAAAGCTGCACCAGGCCGCGTTCCGCGACGAGGCGGCTGGCCTGGGTGCCCTTGCCGGCTCCCGGCGGGCCCAACAGGATGATGTTCAACGCTATCTCCCCTTTGCGTCGCGGCTTGTTACCGCATCCGTCCCTTCAGCTTGGCCTTCTTGATCAGGTCGCCATACTGGTGGGCCAGCAGGTGCGACTGGATCTGGGCGACGGTATCCATGGTGACGTTGACCACGATCAACAGGCTGGTGCCGCCCATCAGGAACGGGATCCCCATCGAAGCCACCAGATATTCCGGTATCAGGCAGATGAAGGTCAGATAGGCCGCGCCGATCACGGTGATGCGGGTCAGCACGTAATCGAAGTAGATCTCAGTGTTCTTGCCCGGGCGGATGCCGGGGATGAACCCGCCATAGCGCTTCAGGTTGTCGGCGGTCTCTTCCGGATTGAACACCACGGCGGTGTAGAAGAAGCAGAAGAAGATGATGCCCGCGCCATAGAGCGCCATGTACACCGGCGAACCGTGGCGCAGCCAGGTGTTCAGGAACACCAGCGTCTCGCCCCACCAACCCTCGGTCGTCGTCGCCTGGCCCGAAAACTGGCTGATCGTCAGCGGCAGCAGCAGCAGCGAAGAGGCGAAGATCGGCGGGATCACGCCGGCGGTGTTGAGCTTCAGCGGCAGGTGGCTGCGCTCGGCCTGCACGCCGCGCGCGGTCTGCCGCTTTGGATATTGGATCAATATCCGCCGCTGGGCGCGCTCCATGAAGCAGATGAACAGCACCAGCGCGGCCACGAACACCACGATGATCGCGATGCGCATCGGATCGATCGATCCGGTGCGGCCGCTCTCGAAGAACTGCACCAGCGTCTGCGGCAGGCGGGCGACGATGCCGGCCATGATGATCAGCGAGATGCCGTTGCCGATGCCGCGGCTGGTGATCTGCTCGCCCAGCCACATCAGGAACAGCGTGCCGCCGATCAGCGAGATCACCGCGGTGATGCGGAACAGATAGCCCGGCTCCAGCACGGGCGAACCCTGCGCGGCCTCAAGCCCCGCGGCGATGAACCACCCCTGCACCGCGGTCAGGCCCACGGTGCCGTAGCGGGTGTACTGGTTCAGCCGCTTGCGGCCGCTCTCGCCTTCCTTCTTGATCGCCGCCAGCGTGGGGCTCAGCGAGGTCGCGAGCTGCACCACGATCGATGCGGTGATGTACGGCATCACGCCCAGCGCGACGACCGACGCGCGATTGAGCGCGCCGCCGGTGAAGTTGTTGAAGAAATCCAGCACGCCGCCCTGCGCCTGCTGCGCCAGCAGGCCCAGCGCCGTCGGGTCGATGCCCGGGATCGGCACATAGCTGAGGAAGCGGAAGACGATCAGCGCGCCCAGCGTGAACCACAGGCGCTTCTTGAGCTCGGTCGCCTGGGCAAATTTGCCGAGGCTGAAGCTGGAGGCGAGTTGATCGGCTGCAGATGCCATGTTTGCGATTATCCTGGAAACCAAAGCGGCGGGATAGCGTTCGACCGCCCCCGCCGCTCATATAGGCATGCTCCGGGCCTTGTCTAACCTCTGGAGCGATTTGTTTCCCGGCATAGGCCGGGACCCAGTCCCGAGCGGCCCGAAACTGGCCCCCGGCCGTGGCCGGGGAACAGCATGGTTCAGGCCTTGGCGGCCTTCTTCGCGGCCTGGGCGGTGCGGTGCTTGGCCTTGGCCTTCTCCGCCGCCGGGACGATCACGGGGATGGTCACCGTGCCGCCCGCCTTCTCGACCGCGGCGACCGCGCCCTTCGAAGCGCCCGCGACGGTGAAGTTCAGCTTGGCGGTCAGCTCGCCCTTGCCCAGCAGGCGGACGCCGTCCTTGCCGCCGCGCGCCAGGCCGGCAGCCTTCAGCACGGCATGGTCGATGTCGGTCGCGGTCAGCTTGCCGGCGTCGATCATCTTCTGGATCGCGCCCAGGTTCACCTCGGCATAGTCCTTGGCGAAGATGTTGTTGAAGCCGCGCTTCGGCAGCCGCATGTGGAGCGGCATCTGGCCGCCCTCGAAGCCCTTGATCGAGACGCCCTCGCGGCTCTTCTGGCCCTTCTGGCCCCGGCCGGCGGTCTTGCCCAGGCCCGAACCGATGCCGCGGCCCACACGGACGCGGCCCTGGCGGGCACCCTGGTTGTCGCGGATATCGTTGAGTTTCATCGTATGCACTCGCTTTCGCTTCTGTCGCGCTGAAAATTGGAAAGGGGGCGCTTAGCCCCCCTCCCCTTGTCTGTCACCCGGAAAAGGCGCCTGGGCCGTTCAGCCCACCACCTCGACCATGTGAGCGACCTTGCGGATCATGCCCCGGACCTCGGGGGTATCCTCAAGCTCGCTGACCCGGTGCATCTTGTTGAGGCCCAGGCCGACCAGCGTCGCGCGCTGGTCCTTGGTGCGGCGGATCGGCGAACCGGTCTGCTTGATCTTGATCTTCGCCATGGTGGCTTACTCCGTGATCGCGGCCGCATCCGCCTCGGCGGTCTGCGAACCGCCGCGGCCGAGCAGGTCGGCGATCTTCTTGCCGCGCCGCTGGGCGACCGACTTCGGCGAAGTCTGCTCGGTCAGCGCCTCGAAGGTCGCGCGGATCATGTTGTAGGGGTTCGACGTGCCGACCGACTTGGTCACCACATCGGCCACGCCCAGGCTCTCGAAGACGGCGCGCATCGGGCCGCCCGCGATGATGCCGGTGCCCTGCGGCGCCGAACGCAGCGTGACCTTGCCGGCGCCGAAATGGCCGTTGCCGTCATGGTGCAGCGTGCGGCCTTCCTTCAGCGGGATGCGGACCATCTTCTTCTTGGCCGAAGCGGTCGCCTTGCTGATGGCCTCGGGAACCTCGCGGGCCTTGCCGTGGCCGAAGCCGACGCGGCCCTTGCCGTCGCCCACCACGACCAGCGCGGCGAAGCCGAAGCGCTTGCCGCCCTTCACGGTCTTGGAGACGCGGTTGATGTGGACGAGCTTTTCGATCAGCTCCTCGCCGCCTTCCTCGCCGCCGCGCGCGTTGCGGTCGTCGCGGCGCCCGCGGCCGTCACGGCCACGGCCGCCACGATCGCCGCCGCCACGGCCACGGCGGCCGCGGCCGCCCTGGTTGTCGCCGCCTTCCGGGGCTTCGAAGCCCGCGCCGGTGGCCTCGGGGGCCTGGTTCAGTTCGTCAGCCATTATCAGAACTCCAGCCCGCTCTCACGAGCGGCATCGGCCAGCGCCTTGACGCGGCCATGATAGAGGAAGCCACCACGGTCGAACACCACCGCGGTGATGCCGGCGGCCTTGGCGGCCTCGGCAACGCGCTTGCCCACTTCCTGAGCCGCCTCGACGGTCGCGCCGGTCTTGCCCTTCGCGCCCTTGTCGATGGTGGAGGCCGAAGCGATCGTGCGGCCCTGTGCGTCGTCGATCACCTGGGCATAGATGTGCTTGCCCGAACGATGGATCGAAAGCCGCGGACGGCCGCCCGAACGCGCGCGCAGCGCGGTGCGGTTGCGGCGGCGCCGCTTCTCGAAAAGGGAGAGACCCTTGGTCATCACTTCTTCTTCCCTTCCTTGCGGAAGATGAACTCGCCGTCGTACTTGATGCCCTTGCCCTTATAGGGCTCGGGCTTGCGCCAGCGGCGAATCTCGGCCGCGATCTGGCCGACCTTCTGCTTGTCGATGCCGGAGATCTCGATCGTGGTCTGATCGGGGGTCTTGATCTCGATCCCCTCCGGCACGGCGATGTCCACGTCATGGCTGTAGCCGAGCTGGAGCTTCAGCGTCTTGCCCTGCGCGTTGGCGCGATAGCCGACACCGGTGATCAACAGCTTCTTGGTGAAGCCCTCGGTCACGCCGGTGACGAGGTTCTGCACCAGCGTGCGCTGCATGCCCCAGAAGGAGCGCGCGCGCTTGGTGTCGTTGGCCGGCTGCACACTGATGCCGCCGTCCTGAACCTCGTACTTGATGTCGTCGGCAAGCGTCAGGCTCAGGGCGCCCTTGGGGCCCTTCACGCTCAGCACGCCGCCGTCGATGTTCGCCGTCACGCCCGCGGGGACGCTGACCGGCCTTTTGCCGATGCGGCTCATCAGAACACCTCCGCCAGCACTTCGCCGCCCACGTTCTGCTCGCGCGCCTCGGCGTCGGACAGAACGCCACGGGGCGTCGATACGATGGTGATGCCCAGGCCGTTGCGCACGCGCGGAAGCTCCTGCGAGCCCGAATAGACGCGGCGGCCGGGCTTCGAGACGCGGGCGACATGCTTGATCGCCGGCTGGCCCTCGAAATACTTCAGCTCGATGCGGATGCCGGCCACGGGGCCCATCTGCTCCTGGCTGTAGCCACGGATATAGCCCTCGCGCTGAAGCACGTCGAGCACGCGGGCACGCAGCTTGCTCGCCGGGGTAAGGACGCTGTCCTTACGGGCGCGCTGGCCGTTGCGGATGCGGGTGAGCATGTCACCCAGGGGATCGGTCACTGCCATCTTCTTGACCCTTACCAGCTCGACTTGGTGACGCCGGGGATCAGGCCCTTGTTGGCCAGATCGCGCAGCATGACGCGGGCGAGACGGAACTTGCGATAATAGGCGCGCGGACGGCCGGTCAGCTCGCAACGGTTGCGGATGCGCGTCGGGTTCCCGTTGCGCGGGATCTCCGCCATCTTCAGGCGCGCGATCAGGCGCTCGGTCTCGTCGAGCGACTTGTCGTTCGCGATCGCCTTCAGCTTCGCATAACGGCCGGCATACTTCTTCACCAGCTTCTTGCGACGCTCGTTCTTATTGATCGAACTCAGTTTCGCCATGGACTTAAGCTCTCTTCTTCAAATGGTTACGCGGCCTGCTTCTGCTCTTCCTGCGGGAAGGGGAAGCCGAACAGCCGGAGAAGCTCACGGGCCTCATCGTCGGTCTTGGCGGTGGTCGTGACGATCACGTCCATGCCGCGGACCTTGTCGATCTTGTCGTAGTTGATCTCGGGGAACACGAGCTGCTCCTTCAGGCCCATGGCATAGTTGCCACGGCCGTCGAAGCTCTTCGGGTTCAGCCCGCGGAAGTCGCGGATGCGGGGCATCGCGATCGTCACCAGGCGATCGAGGAACTCGTACATCCGCTCGCGGCGCAGCGTGACCTTGCAGCCGATCGCCATGCCCTCGCGCAGCTTGAACTGCGCGATCGACTTCTTGGCCTTGGTGACCACCGGCTTCTGGCCCGCGATCAGCTCCATTTCCTGCGCAGCCTGCTCGACGCGCTTGCGGTCCTGGGTAGCCTCGCCGACGCCCATGTTGAGCACGATCTTCTCGATCTTCGGCACTTCCATGACGTTCTTGTAACCGAACTTCTCGGTCATCGCCTTCGCGATCTGTTCGTCATAGAGCTTCCGCATCCGCGGAACATATTTGTCAGCCATTGATGACCTCCCCGGTCTTGACGGCGACGCGAACCTTCTTGCCGTCACGGGTTTCGAAGCGGACGCGCGTCGGCTTGCCGTCGGCGGTCACGTGCGCGACCTTCGACACATGCATCGGCGCCGCCGAACGCTTGATGCCGCCCTGCGGATCGCCCTGGGTCGGCTTCACGTGGCGCGCGTGGACGTTGATGCCCTCGACCACCACCTTGCCCTCCTTGGGGAGAGCCTGGATCACGTCGCCCTGGCGGCCCTTGTCCTTGCCGCTCAGAACGATCACGCGATCGCCCTTCTTGATCTTCGCAGCAGCCATCACAGCACCTCGGGAGCGAGCGAAATGATCTTCATGAAGCCCTTGGAGCGCAGCTCGCGGACCACCGGGCCAAAGATACGGGTGCCGATCGGCTCCTCGTTCTTGTTCACCAGCACCGCGGCGTTGCCGTCGAAACGGATCACCGATCCGTCGGCGCGGCGCACGTCCTTGGCGGTACGCACGATCACCGCGCGGTGAACGTCGCCCTTCTTCACCTTGCCGCGGGGCGCGGCTTCCTTGATGCTGACGACGATCACGTCGCCCACGCCGGCGAAGCGGCGCTTCGACCCGCCCAGCACCTTGATGCACTGCACCCGCTTCGCGCCGCTGTTGTCCGCGACGTCGAGATTGGACTGCATCTGGATCATCGATCCGGTTCCTTCTCTCTTGGCCTACCGGGACACGGCCCGGCGGTTCCTTGCTTCTTCGAACCCCGCCGGGGCGGGAGCCCATGGTCCCCGCCGGAGCGGGGAGAAAATCAGACGTCGGCCTCGACCGTGGGGCCCTTGGCGACGCCCACGCGCTCGATAACCTTCCAGGTCTTCAGCTTGGAGATCGGCGCAGTCTCTTCGATGCGCACGGTCTCGCCGGCCTTGTACTCGTTCGCCTCGTCATGGGCGTGATACTTCTTCGAGCGGCGGATGATCTTGCCGTAGAGCGGGTGCTTCACCTTGCGCTCCACCAGCACGACCACCGTCTTGTCGCCCTTGTCGGAAACCACGTTCCCGGTCAGCACGCGCTTCGGCATGGTTCCTGTCCTCTTACTTCGCCGCCGAGCGCGAGCGCTCGGACTGCAGCGTCTTGATGCGGGCGATATCGCGGCGCACTTCCTTGACGCGCGACGGCTTCTCAAGCTGGCTGGTCGCCGCCTGGAAGCGCAGGTTGAACGCCTCGCGCTTCAGGTTGCCCAGATCCTCGCTGAGCTGATCGTCGGTCTTCGCCCGAAGGTCGGTAGCCTTGGTCATTTTCCTCAACCCTCCAGGTGCGACGTGTCGCCGAGACGCGCCACGACCTTGGTACGAATGGGCAGCTTCATCGCCGCGCGCTCGAACGCTTCCGCCGCGAGCGGGCCGGGAACGCCGTCCAGCTCGAACAGGATGCGGCCGGGCTTGACGCGGGCCACCCAGAATTCCGGCGAGCCCTTGCCCGAGCCCATGCGGACTTCGGCCGGCTTCGACGACACCGGAACGTCCGGGAAGATGCGAATCCACAAACGGCCCTGGCGCTTGATGTGGCGGGTGATCGCGCGGCGGGCCGCCTCGATCTGCCGCGCGGTGATCCGCTCCGGCTCCATCGCCTTCAGGCCATAGGCGCCGAAGTTCAGCGTCGCGCCGCCCTTGGCATCGCCATGGATGCGGCCCTTGAACGCCTTGCGGAACTTGGTGCGCTTCGGTTGCAGCATTGCTCTAGTTCCTCAATCTCAGCGCGCCGGACGCACGCCCGAGGTCTGCGCCTCAAGCGTAAGCCGGTCGGTAGCCATCGGATCGTGGCCCAGGATCTCGCCCTTGAAGATCCAGACCTTCACGCCGCAGACGCCATAGGCGGTGTGCGCCTCGGCCTCGGCATAATCGACGTTCGCGCGCAGCGTGTGCAGCGGAACGCGGCCCTCGCGATACCATTCGGTACGTGCGATCTCCGCGCCGCCCAGGCGGCCGCCGCAGTTGATCCGGATGCCCTCGGCGCCCAGGCGCAGCGCCGACTGCACCGCGCGCTTCATCGCGCGGCGGAAGGCGATGCGGCGCTCGAGCTGCTCGGCGACGCCCTGCGCCACCAGCTTCGCGTCGACTTCCGGCTTGCGGATCTCGACGATGTTCAGCGACACGTCCGAGCTGGTCATCGCGCCCAGCTTCTTACGAAGCTTCTCGATGTCCGCGCCCTTCTTGCCGATGATCACGCCGGGGCGCGCGGCATAAATGGAGATGCGGCACAGCTTGGCCGGACGCTCGATCACCACCTTGGAGATCGCCGCCTGCGGCAGCGTCTTCATGATGAACTGGCGGATGCGCAGGTCCTCAAGCAGCAGGCGGCCGTAATCGGCGCCTTCCGCGAACCAGCGGCTGTCCCAGGTGCGGTTGATCTGCAGGCGCAGACCGATCGGGTTCGACTTCTGACCCATTATGCTTCTTCCTGCTCGCGGACGACGATGCGCAGACGGCTGAACGGCTTCAGGATGCGGGTGGACTTGCCACGGCCGCGCGTCGCGAAGCGCTTCATCGTGATCGACTTGCCGACCGAAGCCTCGGCGACGACGAGCGCGTCGACGTCGAGGTTGTGGTTGTTCTCGGCATTGGCGATGGCCGAAGCCAGCACCTTGCGCGCGTCGACCGCCATCGCCTTCTTCGAGAAGGCGAGGATGTTCATCGCCTCGCCGGCCTTCTTGCCGCGGATCAGGCCCGCGACCAGGTTCAGCTTCTGGGCCGAACCGCGGATCTGCGTGCCGACGGCAAGGGCCTCGTTATCGGCGACCTTGCGGGGGGCTGCCTGCTTGCTCATTAGCGCTTGCCCTTCTTGTCAGCGGCGTGGCCGGGGAAGAAGCGGGTCGGCGCGAACTCGCCGAGCTTCATGCCCACCATGTCCTCGTTGACCGACACCGGCACGAACTTGCGGCCGTTGTAGACGTTGAACGTCAGGCCAACGAACTGCGGCAGGATCGTCGAGCGGCGCGACCAGGTCTTGATCGGACCGGCGCGGCTGCCCTGCTCCTGCGCAGCCTCTGCCTTCTTGAGCAGATGCAGGTCCACGAAGGGACCCTTCCAAACCGAGCGAGCCATCTATCAGCCCTTCTTCTTCGCATGGCGCGAACGGATGATCATCTTGTCCGTCGCCTTGTTGTTGCGGGTGCGCGCACCCTTGGTCGGCTTGCCCCAAGGGGTGACCGGATGGCGGCCGCCCGAGGTGCGGCCTTCACCGCCGCCGTGCGGGTGATCGACCGGGTTCTTCGCCACGCCGCGGGTCAGCGGACGCTTGCCCTGCCAGCGGCTGCGGCCGGCCTTGGCGAAGTTCTGGTTGCCGTTGTCCGGGTTCGAGACCGCGCCAACCGTCGCCATGCACGAAGCATGGATGTAGCGCTGCTCGCCCGAGTTCAGGCGGACGATCACCATGCCGCGATCGCGGCCGACGACCTGGACATAGGTGCCCGCGGCGCGCGCGATCTGGCCGCCCTTGCCCGGCTTCATCTCCACATTGTGGACGATGGTGCCCACCGGGATCTGGCCCAGCTCCATGGCGTTGCCCGGCTTCACGTCGGCCTTCTTGGCGGCGATCACCTTGTCGCCCGCGGCAAGCCGCTGCGGGGCCAGGATGTACGCCACTTCGCCGTCCGGATAGCTCACCAGCGCGATGAAGGCGGTGCGATTGGGGTCATACTCCAGCCGCTCCACGGTGCCCTCGACGTCCCACTTGCGGCGCTTGAAATCGATGATGCGATAGCGCTGCTTGTGGCCGCCCGCGATGCCGCGCGAGGTCACATGGCCCTTGTTGTTGCGGCCGCCGGTCTTGCGCTTGCCTTCGGTCAGCGCCTTCACCGGGCCGCCCTTGTGCAGGCCGGAACGGTCGACGAGGATCAGGCCGCGGCGGGCCGGCGACGTCGGATTATAATGCTTGAGTGCCATCGCCTCAGATTCCCGTCGTCACGTCGATCTGGTCGCCCTCGGCGAGGGTGACGATCGCCTTCTTCACATCCGAGCGCATGTAGGGCTTGCCCTTCCAGCGCTTGGTCTTGCCCTTGGAGACCAGCGTGTTCACGCCGGTCACCTTCACGCCGAACAGCGCCTCGACCGCAGCCTTGATCTCCGGCTTGGTCGCGTCGCTGGCGACGCGGAAGACGACGGCGTTGTGCTCGGACACCAGCGTCGACTTCTCGGTGATGTGGGGCGCGACGATCACGTCATAGTGACGATTGTCGACGGCCGCCTTCTGCTTCTTAGCCATTGAAGCGCGCCTCCAGCTTCTCGACGGCAGCGCGGGTCAACACCAGCGTGTCGTGCTTCAGGATGTCGTAGACGTTGGCGCCGATCGCCGGCAGCACGTCCACCTCGGGCAGGTTGCGCGCGGCGAGCGCGAAGCTCGTGGTCACGGCGTCGCCGTCGATCACCAGCGCGGTCTTGCCCAGGCCCAGCTTGGCCAGGTCGCCGCGGAGCGCCTTGGTCTTGGCGTCCTTCAGGTCCAGCGTGTCGAGGACGATCAGCGAACCCGACTTGGCATGGCTCGAAAGCGCCATCTTCAGGCCCAGCACGCGGATCTTCTTGTTCAGCGACTGGCCGAACTCGCGGGCGCGGGCGCCGTGCGCCTTACCGCCGCCGATGAACACCGGGGCGCGGCGATCGCCGTGACGGGCCGTGCCGCCGCCCTTCTGGCGGCCCCACTTCTTGCCCGTCCGGGCGACGTCGGCGCGCTCGCGGGTCGCACGCGCCGGGGCGCGGCGGTTCTCAAGCTGCCAGGTCACCACGCGATGCAGGATGTCCGCACGCGGTTCGATACCGAAAATGGCGTCGTTGAGCTCGATGTCCGAGCCCTTGCCGCCGTCGAGGGTCTGTACCTTGACCTTCACGTTCAGCCCTCCTGGCCTTCGGTGGCTTCGGGGGCCGCCGCGGCGGGGGCCTCGGCCGGAGCCTCGTTGCTGTTGGCGACGGCCTTCAGGCCGGCCGGATAGGGAGCCTCGGCGTGACGCGAAACCTTCACGGCATCCTTGACGATCAGCCAGGTGCCCTTGTGGCCCGGAACCGAACCCTTGACGAAGATCAGGCCGCGCTCGGCGTCGGTGCCCACCACTTCCAGGTTCTGCTGGGTGCGGTTGCGGTCGCCCATGTGGCCGGCCATCTTCTTGTTCTTGAAGACGCGGCCCGGGTCCTGGCGGTTACCGGTCGAACCGTGCGAACGGTGCGACACCGACACGCCGTGCGTGGCGCGCAGACCGCCGAAGCCCCAGCGCTTCATGGCGCCCGCAAAGCCCTTGCCCTGCGTGCGGCCCGAAACGTCGACGAGCTGGCCGGCGACGAAATGGTCGGCGGAAATCTCCGCGCCCACTTCCAGCACGGCGTCGTCGGCGACGCGGAACTCGCAAAGCTGCGCCTTCGGCTCCACTTCCGCCTTGGCGAAATGGCCGCGCTGCGGCTTGGCGACGTTCTTCACCTTGGCCGTGCCGGCGCCGATCTGCACCGCCACATAGCCATCCTTTTCCTTGTCGCGAACGGCGACGACCTGAACGCCTTCAAGCGCCAGGACGGTGACCGGCACGTGGCGGCCGTCGTCCTGGAACAGGCGGGTCATCCCCATCTTCTTCGCGATCACGCCAGTGCGCATGATCCAGTTGCTCCCTACAGAGGCACCCGCGGGACGATTCCCCCGGGTGCGTGCCTCAGCCCAAAATATGATGCGTGCCCCGTCCGGGCTGCCCCAGCCCGAAGGCCGGAATGACGGGGGACGCAGACCCGGACTTCCCGAAGGAGCCGGCGGTATCCCTAAGTCGTTCTGAGTGCGCCCTGCGGCGCCCTCCGCTCCTTACGTCGAACCCCGGGGGGCCGGTCGAGGAGCAAAGCGAATCCCCGTGACGGGGAAACGCGAATCTCGCGAAGCGCGGCCCTTAGGCCAGCTTGATCTCCACGTCAACGCCAGCCGCCAGATCGAGCTTCATCAGCGCGTCGACCGTCTGCGGGGTGGGCTGAACGATGTCGAGCATGCGCTTGTAGGTGCGCACCTCGAACTGCTCGCGCGACTTCTTGTCGATGTGCGGCCCACGGTTCACCGTGAACTTCTCGATCTTGGTCGGGAGCGGGATGGGACCACGGATGAGCGCGCCGGTGCGGCGGGCCGTGTCGGCGATGTCGCCGGTCGCCTGATCGAGCACGCGATGATCGAACGCCTTCAGGCGGATGCGGATGTTCTGCGTTTCCATGTCCCTACCGATGCGAAAGAGCGGGGTCCGCTGCCGGACCTCTTGCTGTTGTACCCAAAAAACGGCCGCCGCCCGATCCCTGGCGGAATCGGGCGGCGGAGCGCGTCTATATTACTTCTTGATTTCGGCCACAACCCCGGCGCCGACCGTGCGGCCGCCTTCGCGGATCGCGAAGCGCAGGCCCTGGTCCATGGCGATCGGAGCGATCAGCTTCACGCCGAGCGACACGTTGTCGCCGGGCATCACCATCTCGGTGCCCTCGGGGAGGGTGACCTCGCCGGTGACGTCGGTGGTGCGGAAGTAGAACTGCGGACGATAGTTCGCGAAGAACGGCGTGTGACGGCCACCCTCGTCCTTCGACAGGACGTACACTTCCGAGCTGAACTCGGTGTGCGGGGTGATCGAACCCGGCTTGGCGAGAACCTGGCCGCGCTCGACCTCGTCACGCTTGGTGCCGCGCAGCAGCGCGCCGATGTTGTCGCCGGCCTGGCCCTGGTCGAGCAGCTTGCGGAACATCTCGACGCCCGTGACCGTGGTCTTCTGGGTGTTCGTGATGCCGACGATCTCGACTTCCTCGCCCACCTTGATGATGCCGGTCTCGACGCGGCCGGTCACCACGGTGCCGCGGCCGGAGATCGAGAACACGTCCTCGATCGGCATCAGGAACGGCTTGTCCAGCGGACGCTCCGGGGTCGGGATGAACGAGTCAACCGCCGCCATCAGCTCCAGAATCGCCTTCTTGCCGATCTCGTCGTTCGAATCCTCGAGGGCGGCCAGAGCCGAACCCTTGACGATCGGAATGTCGTCGCCCGGGAAGTCGCGCTTCGAAAGCTCCTCGCGGATTTCGAGCTCGACGAGCTCGAGCAGCTCGGGATCGTCGACCTGATCGACCTTGTTCATGAACACGACCATCGTCGGCACGCCGACCTGCTTCGCGAGCAGGATGTGCTCCTTGGTCTGCGGCATCGGGCCGTCGGCGGCCGACACCACCAGGATCGCGCCGTCCATCTGCGCCGCGCCGGTGATCATGTTCTTCACATAGTCGGCGTGACCCGGGCAATCGACGTGCGCATAGTGGCGCTCGCTGGTCTCATACTCGACGTGCGCGGTCGAGATGGTGATGCCACGCTCGCGCTCCTCGGGAGCCTTGTCGATGTTGGCATAGTCGACGAAGGTCGCGCCGCCGGTCTCGGCGAGCACCTTCGTGATCGCCGCCGTCAGCGACGTCTTGCCATGGTCGACGTGACCGATGGTGCCGATGTTGACGTGCGGCTTGTTCCGCTCGAATTTTGCCTTCGCCATTTCTTCCTCTGTCTATCAAACCGAACCGCCGCCGGGCGCTCGGCGCTACGAAACCTGTCGTCCATGGATCAGGGCGGGCGCCCCGAACATACCACCGGCCCGCGAACGGGACCGGCGACGAAGCGGCGCCCTTAGCCCAAGCGATCCGGGATATCCAGAGCGAATCTCGCTCCCGATCTCGCAGCTCGCGGAGGGGCGATATGGCGGTACCACGCCCGATTGTCCAGCGCCGGGGTGAACCCGCCCCGCAAAGCCCCGTTCAGGGCGCCTTGGTGCCGTATATCAACGTCGCGGTGGTGCGTCCCTCGGCCGATGTCGTCTGCAGGCTGAACTGGCGCCCGTTCGGCTCGTCCAGCCAGGCGGTCATCTGCGTTCCCTGCGCGTCGAAGCTGGAAACCTGCTTCATCCCCGCCGCCTCCACGCGCTGGCGATAAAAGGCCACCAGCTTGTCGGGCGGATCGCCGGTGGTGAAGGTGACGGTGGAGCCCGATCCGCCATCGCTTGTCCCCGAAAAGCTGCCGGAAACCGCCGCGCCCGGATAGGCCGCGGCATATTCCGGCGCGTCCTTCGGCCACGCCCCGCCCGTGCTGTAGCTGCCCTTCGATCCATCCGCCCCGGTGGTCGTTACCTTGGTCTCCCCGCCCGCGGTGGTGGTCACGTCCACCCGCTGGTCGTCCTCGCCGGTCACCGTCCGGGTCTTGGATCCGCCGCAACCGGCCAGCAGGACCGTCACGGCGATCAACGCCGTGCGATACGAAACGCGCATCATGGCCTCTCCCCCATGTTCGTTTCCTGGGGCGGAGGGGACCATGGCCGGGCGGGCCAGTCAATGTTACGCGAACAGAATCGCCGGAGGAGCGTCTGCCGGCGCCGCCGGCGCGCGTTACTTCGCCTTTTCGCCGCTGAAGATCAGCGAGACGCTGGTCATCCCCTGCGATGCGTTGGTGAAGATGCTCATCGAACGCTTGGTGCCCTTGTCCTCCAGCGCCACGATGCGGTTCTTGGCGCCGGCGCTGTCGGTGCTGTTGTCGGATACCTGCTTGTATCCCGCGCCCTCGGCGCGCGACTTGTAGAATTCGACCACCTTCTCGGGCGCGTCGGAGGTGGTGAAGGTGATGGTCGCGCCCGCGGCCGTCGCGCCGGTGCCAGGCTTGAAATTGCCCATCATCGCGCCGGGATAGGCGGGCAGATAGGCAGGGGCCTCCGCGGGCCAGGCAGGGCCGTAATTGGCCGTCTTGTTCGCGACGGGCGCCTCGGCGGTCCCTCCGCAGCCGGAAAGCGTCAGCAGCGCCGCAGTGGCGCAGGCAAGGACCGTCGGACGCATGAAATCTCTCCCCCGAAATATTCTCGGGGGAGATGATCACGATAATGAAAGTGGCGTCAACCGCCGGAATGCAGGTTCCGCCCGCCTCAGGCGAGCTTCGCCTTCACTTCCTCGGCCACGTTCGCAGGCACTTCGTCGTAATGCGAGAACTGCATGCTGTACTGCGCGCGGCCCTGGGTGAACGAGCGGAGCTGGTTCACATAGCCGAACATGTTCGCCAGCGGCACCATGGCCTCGACGGTCTGCGCGTTGCCGCGCGTGTCGGTGCCCTGGATCTGGCCGCGGCGGCTGTTCATGTCGCCGATGACGTCGCCCAGATATTCCTCCGGGGTGACGACCTCGACCTTCATGATCGGCTCGAGCAGCTTGATGCCGGCCTTCTGGGCCGCTTCACGCATCGCGCCGCGCGCGCAGATTTCGAAGGCCAGCGCCGACGAGTCGACGTCGTGGTACTTGCCGTCGATCAGGTGGACCTCGAAATCGATGATCGGGAAGCCGATCAGCGACCCGGTCTCCGCCGTCTCGCGCATGCCCTTTTCCACCGACGGGATATATTCGCGCGGGATGTTGCCGCCCTTGATCTCGTCGAAGAACTGGAAGCCCGAGCCGCGCTCGCCGGGGATGACCTTCACCTTCACTTCGCCGAACTGGCCGGAGCCGCCCGACTGCTTCTTGTGGGTGTAGGTCAGCTCGACCGGCTTGGCGAGATATTCGCGGTACGCCACCTGCGGCGCGCCGACGTTCGCCTCGACCTTGAACTCGCGCTTCATGCGATCGACCAGGATGTCGAGGTGAAGCTCGCCCATGCCCTTGATGATCGTCTGGCCGCTCTCATGGTCCGTCGAAACGCGGAACGAGGGGTCCTCCGCAGCCAGGCGATTGAGCGCAATGCCCATCTTCTCCTGATCCGCCTTGGTCTTCGGCTCCACCGACAGCTCGATCACCGGCTCGGGGAATTCCATCCGCTCCAGGATGATCGGGTTCGCCGGATCGCACAGCGTGTCGCCGGTCGTGGTCTCCTTCAGACCCGCGAGCGCGACGATGTCGCCGGCATAGGCCACGTCGATGTCCTCACGCGAGTTCGCGTGCATGAGGAGCATACGGCCGATCTTTTCCTTCTTGTCCTTCACCGAGTTCAGGTACGAGCCCTTCTCGAGCTTGCCCGAATAGATGCGCGCGAAGGTGAGCGTGCCCACGAACGGATCGTTCATGATCTTGAACGCCAGCGCGGAGAACGGCGCGTCGTCCGACGACGGGCGCGAATCCTCGGTCACGCCGTCCAGCTTGACGCCGTTGATGGCGGGCACGTCGAGCGGGCTCGGCAGATAGTCGACCACCGCGTCCAGCAGCGGCTGGACACCCTTGTTCTTGAACGCCGAACCGCAGACGACGGGAACGAAGGCGTGGCCCAGCGTGCCCTTGCGGATCAGGCGGCGCAGCGTCGGGGCGTCGGGCTCGTTGCCCTCCAGATACTGCTCCATCACGTCGTCGTCCTGCTCGACGACGAGTTCGATCAGCTTGTTGCGCCACTCGGCGGCTTTCTCGACCAGATCGTCGGGGATCGACTGATATTCGAACTCGGCACCCAGGCCGTCGTTCTTCCAGACGATCGCGCGGCTCTCGACCAGGTCGACGAGGCCGATCAGGCTGCTTTCCATCCCGATCGGGATATAGAGGACGGCAGGCGTCGCACCCAGGCGATCGATGATCGACTGGACGCAGAATTCGAAATTGGCGCCGGTGCGGTCGAGCTTGTTGATGAAGCACATCCGCGGAACCTTGTACTTGTCCGCCTGGCGCCACACGGTTTCCGACTGCGGCTCCACGCCGGCAACGCCGTCGAAGCACGCGACCGCGCCGTCGAGCACGCGCAGCGAACGCTCCACCTCGATGGTGAAGTCGACGTGGCCCGGCGTGTCGATGATGTTGATCCGGTGATCTTTCCAGAAGCACGTCGTGGCCGCCGACGTGATCGTGATCCCGCGCTCCTGCTCCTGCACCATCCAGTCCATCGTCGCGGTGCCCTCATGGACCTCGCCGATCTTGTAGGACTTGCCGGTGTAATAAAGGATACGCTCGGTGGTCGTCGTCTTGCCGGCGTCGATGTGCGCCATGATGCCGATATTGCGATAACGCTCGAGCGGATGGCTGCGGGCCATTTCAGGGGTTCCTTAGCAATGTGGGGAGCCGGACGGTCCGGCTCCCCAATAAGTAGGTCAGAAAGTCACCAGCGCCAGTATTACCAGCGATAGTGGCTGAACGCGCGGTTCGCTTCCGCCATGCGGTGCGTGTCCTCGCGCTTCTTCACCGCGTTGCCGCGGTTGTTGGCGGCGTCCATCAGCTCGCCCGAAAGACGGGCGGCCATGGTGTTCTCGCTGCGGTTGCGGGCCGATGCGATCAGCCAGCGGATCGCCAGCGCCTGCGCGCGCTCCGGACGGACCTCGACGGGGACCTGGTAGGTCGCACCGCCGACGCGGCGGCTGCGCACCTCGATGAAGGGCTTCACGTTGGTGAGCGCTTCATGGAACACGCCGATCGGGTCCTTCTTGGCCCGGTTCTCGATCGTGTCGAGCGCACCATAGACGATGCTCTCGGCGACGGACTTCTTGCCGTCCAGCATGACCGAGTTCATGAACTTCGAAAGCACCACATCCCCGAACTTGGGATCCGGCAGAACTTCCCGCTTCTCGGGACGACGACGACGAGCCATCTTAGATTTCCTTCTAGAACTTCGGCCGGTCCGGAACCTGTCCGGGGCCTACTCTGGCTGTGATTACTTCGGACGCTTGGCGCCGTACTTCGAACGGCTCTGCTTGCGGTCCTTGACTCCCTGGGTGTCGAGAACGCCGCGCAGCACGTGATAGCGCACGCCAGGAAGGTCGCGC
>NZ_JAPDRA010000004.1:40411-352810 GCF_026013525.1 Sphingomonas canadensis
TTCTGCTCCATCGCAGGGACCTTGCTCTTGGCCTTCTGCGGCTCGCGGCCCTTGCGGACCAACTGGTTGATCGTCGGCATGAAGCCCTTCACCTTTTGTTACCGGAAAACCGGCGGTTACTTTGCTGGATTCGCCTCACGCGGAATGCGAAAAGGCCCCGGCGGTCTTGCGGACCCCCCGGGCCGTCAACGTCTCCAGCAACGTTCAGCTCTGCCCCGCGCAAGGTGATCGGCCGGCAAGCGGCCCCTCGGCGGAACGCGGGCGCCTATAGCGGCGGTGCGGCAACCGGTCAATGGCCGCGCGTCAAGGGAGTGGCAACCTCTGGCCGCTAGGCCATGCGCCATGCCCGCATGGCAAACCAGCCTGGCGACGATCGCCCTGCCGCGCACGCGCCTGTCATCCGCGCTGCGCATCGTGCGCGGCCAGCGACCGCTGATCGCCGCCGCGGCGGTACTGGCCGCCACGCTTGCGCTGGGATGGGGCATGGCCGCGCCGGCCGCGCCCGGATTCGCGCTGATCTCCGGTGCCCTGCACATGCCCGAGCTGGGCGTGCTGCCGGCGGTGGCCGGCGCCGGGCTGATCGCGCACCACCTGGCCCGGCTGAGCACGCTGCCGCGCGCCGATCCCGCCGACTCCGCGCTTGGGGCCGCGCTGATTGCCTGCGCCACATTGCCGGGACTCAGCCTCTGGGCCATTCTTCCGGCCGCGCTGGCGGCGATTCCGGGGCTTTTCGCGGCGGGCGGAAAACGCCTCGTCGCAGCTATGGTGCAGTGCATCGCGATCCTCTCCGTACTCGGAGCGGCCGGGAGTGAAGCGGTAACTTGTTTCGCGTACGCAGCAATGCTGGCGGGAGGCCGGATCGCGCTGCTACGTCCTCGTTCGGGCGCGGCAAACGACAATCCCTCTATGGAACGGGCCGGACAGTTTTCACAGCTGCTGGCGGCACAATGCTGTGCTAGTGGGGACTCACAATCGGGGAGTGGGCAGTATGGCAGTTTTCGGTAGCAATAGTCGTGGTCGCGATAGTGGGCCGATGGTGCCCCCCGCCCCGCCGCAGCAGTCCTCGTCCGCCAAGCGCGGCATGTTCTCGGTCCTCGGGCCGGACGTGATCGTCACCGGCAACGTCACCGCCACCGCGGACCTGCATATCGACGGCCGTGTCGAGGGCGACGTGAACTGCGGCACGCTGGCGCAGGGTTCGGAAAGCCAGATCTTCGGCAGCGTCACCGCCGAGGTGGCCCGGCTGGCCGGCGCGATCGAGGGCACCGTGCGCGTCAAGACGCTGACCGTGGAGCGCAGCGCCAAGATCACCGGCGACGTGGAATATGAGAATATCACGATCGAGAACGGCGGCCACATCGACGGGCGCCTGAAGCATATGAGCACGGTCGACACCTCGGCGGCGCCCCGCCCGGTGGTCGCGCCGGCGGCTTCGCCCTTCGGAGCGGCGAACGAACAGGCCGCCTGAAGCCCCTCCGGGGAGGAGATACGCAAAAGGGGCGCGTTCCCGGCCGGGAGCGCGCCCCTTTCGTATTCCGGGGCAGGCCGGATCAGCGCGCCATGGCAAGATCGGCGAAGAAGCCGATCCACATCGCCGCAAGCACCGCGCACGAAGCCAGATAGACCATGAAGCGCAGCGGAATCCGCTTCACCACGATCTGAACATAGCTGTGAACCACACGCAGCCCGACAAAGGCCCAGGCAAGCGCCACCTGCACATGCCCCGCCTGGTGCGTGATCATCAGCAGCGGCACCAGCGCCAGGAACAGCACCGGCATCTCGAACAGGTTGCGCAGGTTGTTGGCCGGCATCTCGACCGGCTCAAAATAGCGCAGCGCGTTGGCACCGCTGGCGAAATCCTCCGCGGTCGGCGGCTGGCGCCGGATCAGCGAGAATCGTGCGACATACATCCAGAACCAGACCACGAAGATCCACGCGACGAGCGCGAACACGGGCCACAAGATATCGATCGGCATCATCCCCTCCTGTCAGGAGGCGGATGGTGGAGCGCCCGAGCCAGCCTGTCCAGCCCGCGCCACGGCCGCAAGGAACATGCCCCGGCCGGATCGGGCCGGGGCGGTTCCGGCCTCAGCCGTCGTCCTCGCTGTCGCCCTTCATCCCGTCTTCGCAGGCGATCATCTCGCGGAACACTTCCTCGGTGCCCGCGCGGCGCAGGTCCATCGAGAAGACGTCGTATCCCTTCCAGCTCGCGTCGATGGTGAAGCCCTCGGTCAGGTCCATCACCATGATGTCGAGCGAGATCGGGATATCGAACACCTTCTTGCCGCCGTAATTCTCGATCGTGATCATGAAATCGATCGGATCGCCACCGTCCAGCGCGGTGTCGAGCGTGCCGTCCTCGCCCAGCGTCTGGGCCTGCGCCTCGGGCGACAGGAGCTGGACGCCGCTGTTGCCGTCCGCGTCCGTATACATGATGAAGGTCTGGCTGCCCGTGGTCGTGGTGGCCATGCACTTCAGGCTGCCGGTGTGGTCAGCTTCCATTCGCCCACCGTGCGCGTGCCATCCTGCGCCTGAGCCACACCCGGCGCCATCGCCGCAATCGCCACCGCGGCAGCGCCGATCCATCCGATACGCATATTGCCTCTCCCCTACCCTAGAAGAACCCTCACGCTCAGATGTGCAGCACCCGGCCATAGGCTGCAAGCACGCTTTCGTGCATCGCCTCGCTGATCGTGGGATGCGGGAACACCGTTTCCATCAGCTCCGCCTCGGTCAGCTCGCCGGTCTTGCCGATGGTATAGCCCTGGATCATCTCGGTCACCTCGGCGCCGATCATGTGTGCGCCCAGCAGCTCGCCGGTCTTGGCGTCGAACACGGTCTTGATGAATCCGTCCGCCTCGCCCAGCGCGATCGCCTTGCCGTTGCCGATGAAGGGGAAGGTGCCGACCTTCACCTCATACCCCGCCTCCTTCGCCTTGGCCTCGGTCAGCCCGACGCTGGCGATCTGGGGGCGGCAATAGGTGCAGCCGGGGATGTTGCGCGGGTCCATCGCGTGCGGATGCTTGCCCGCGATCGCCTCGGCCGCGATCACGCCCTCGTGGCTCGCCTTGTGCGCCAGCCAGGGCGGCTGGGTGACGTCGCCGATCGCATAGAGCCCGTCCACATTGGTGCGGCACGCGCCGTCGGTCACGATATGGCCGCGCTCGGTCTTCACGCCCAGCGCCTCCAGCCCGATATTCTCGGTGTTGGGGACGATGCCGATCGCGACGATGACGTGGCTGAACTCGGCCTCGCTGACCTTGCCGTCCTTGCCCTTGATCGCGGCCTTCACGCCGGCGGGCGTCACCTCCAGCTTGTCCACGCCGGTGCTGGTCAGGATCGTCATGCCCTGTTTCTTCAGCGCCTTCTCCAGATGCGCGGAGATGTCCTTGTCCTCCACCGGCACGACGCGATCGAGCATCTCGACCACCGTCACATCGGCACCCATGTCGTTGTAGAAGGAGGCGAACTCGATGCCGATCGCGCCCGATCCGATAACCAGCAGCTTCGTGGGCATCTCCGGCGGGGTCATCGCGGTGCGATAGGTCCAGATGCGCTTGCCGTCGGCCTTGGCGAAGGGCAGCTCGCGGGCGCGGGCGCCGGTCGCCACGATGATGTTCTTCGCGGCCAGCTCGGTCTTCTTGCCCTCGGCGTCGGTGACGGTCAGCTTGCCCTTCCCGGTCAGCACGCCGGTGCCCATGTGGACCGCGATCTTGTTCTTCTTCATCAGCCCGGTGACGCCCTTGTTGAGCTGGGACGCCACGCCGCGCGAGCGCTTCACCACCGCCTCCAGGTCGGCGCTGATCTTCTCCGCCGCCAGGCCATAGTCCTTGGCGTGCTGCATATAATGGAAGATCTCGGCCGATCGCAGCAGCGCCTTGGTGGGGATGCACCCCCAGTTGAGGCAGATGCCGCCAAGCAGCTCGCGTTCGACGATCGCGGTCTTGAGCCCGAGCTGGGCGCCGCGGATCGCGGCGACATAGCCGCCGGGGCCGGAGCCGAGGACGATGAGATCGTAGGTATCAGCCATCACGCAACATCCCGAGAGTTTGGAGGGTCCAGCCCGCCAGGAGCCAGATCGCCCCCCAGAAGGCGCCGGCGAGCAGCGTCGCCGCGATATTCCATGGCTGGGCAAACAGCCGCGCCCGCCCTTCGGACGAGCCCAGGCTGTGCCAGCCCATGCCGATGGCGACGCCCGCAGCGCCGACGATAATGCTTCGCACGCCCGCCAATGGGCCGAAGGCCGCCGCGGCCCATTCCCCCTCGAGCAGCCCGAACAGCAGGAAGCTGGCGAGCGCGAAGGCGGCGAGCGCGATTGCGGCCAGCAGCATTTCGCTGGCCGAGGCGAACAGGCCCCAGCCGACCGTCACCACCAGCAACGGCGCGGCGGCGATCAACGCGGTGACCACCGCCTGGAGGACAAGGAACAGCAGCGCGGGATAATCGCTCATGCCGCTCCGCCCGCCATCGGCGCCACGGGGCGCGGCATGCGATCGGTGTCGATCGCGACGAAGGTGAAACGGGCCTCGGTTACCTTGTGCATCTGTTCCTCATGGCGGTGGCGGCGCCACGCCTCGACCTCGATCGTCATCGAGGTCCTTCCCGTGCGGACCAGCTCCGCGAACACCGAAACCTCATCTCCCACCGCCACGGGCAGGTGGAACTGCATCGCCTCCACCGCGATGGTCACCGCGCGGCCGTGCGAATGGCGCGACGCGACCGATCCGGCGGCCAGGTCCATCTGGCTCATCAGCCAGCCGCCGAAGATGTCGCCATAGGGATTCGCGTCGGCGGGCATCGCGACGACGCGGATCGTCGGCGCGCGATCGGGGGGCGTGTCAGCCATCCTTGCCGCCGGCCTCCGCATCCAGCTTCGCGCGATCGGCGGCATAGGCGCGGCGCAGCGGGCCGATGCCCATCACCGCCACGGCCGCCAACGCGACATAGGTGACCAGCCAGATATCGTCGGCCGCCAGCGGATAGGACCAGGAAGCCAGCGCCCCGATCAATATCGCGGCGCACAGCCCGATGACGATGTGCAACACCTCGATCAGGACGCGCATCGCGCCTTCCCCTTCAGGCGATCATGCCCAGCGGAGCCTCGACCAGCTCCTTGAAGATCTTCATCATCTCCGCCCCGTCCGCGCCGTCGATCGCGCGGTGGTCGAAGCTGCCGGTGGCGCTCATCACGGTGGCCACGGCCAGCGCGTCGTCGACGACATAGGGGCGCTTCTCGCCCGCGCCGATCGCCATGATCATTCCCTGTGGCGGATTGATGACCGCGTCGAACTGCTTGATGCCGTACATGCCCATGTTGGACAGGCTGGCCGTGCCGCCCTGATATTCGTGCGGCTGCAGCTTGCCGTCGCGGGCGCGGCCGGCGAGTTCCTTCATCTCGGTGGCGATGGCGGAAACGCTCTTGCTGGCGGCATCGCGGATGATCGGGGTGATCAGGCCGGTGGGCGTGGAGACCGCCACCGACACGTCCGCACGGCCGTACTTGATGAGCTGGTCGCCGGTGTAGGTGACGTTGCACTTGGGCGCCTGGATCAGCGCCACGCCCAGCGCCTTGATCAGCAGATCGTTGACCGACAGCTTCACGCCGCGCGGCTCGAGCGACTTGTTCAGGTCCCCGCGCAGCTTCAGCAGTGCGTCGAGGCGCATGTCCACCGTCAGATAGATGTGCGGCACCGTCTGCTTCGATTCGGTCAGGCGGCGCGCGATCGTCTTGCGGATGTTGGAGAGCTTCTCGGCCTCGTGCGGGATCGTGTCGTCGAACCACACGGCCTTGTGCTCGGCCGGCGCGGCGGCCGGAGCCGGTGCCGGAGCCGCGGCGGGCTGGGCCGCCGGGGCGGCAGCGCCGGCCTTGGCCCCTTCCACATCGGCCTTGACGATCCGTCCGTTCGGGCCGGAGCCATTCAACGAGGCCAGGTCCACGCCCTTCTGCGCGGCGATGCGGCGCGCGAGCGGGCTCGCCTTCACCCGGTCGCCCGAAGCGGCGGCGGGCGCGGCGGGGGCCGGAGCGGCAACGGGCACCGCGGCGGGAGCCGCCGAAGCCGCCACGGCGGCGGCAGGAGCCGGAGTCGCGGTGGCCGGGGCCGAAGCGGCGGCGGAGACATCCTCGCCCTCGCCCGCCAGCACCAGGATCACGGTGCCCACCTTCACGCCCTCGCTGCCCTCGGGCACCAGGATTTTCGCGACGGTGCCCTCGTCGACCGCCTCGAACTCCATCGTCGCCTTGTCGGTCTCGATCTCCGCCATCAGATCGCCGGAGCGGACCGTGTCACCTTCCTTCACAAGCCATTTGGCGAGCGTCCCTTCCTCCATGGTGGGAGAGAGCGCAGGCATCTTGATCTCGATCGACATGTTTGGCTGAACCCCGGGGAAGCGTCGGCCCCTCCTTTGCCGCCGCTTTGCGCAGGGTCAAGTCATGGTCTTGCACAAGTTGCAAAGCCGCGTCACCCTCTGCCGGGCGGAGAGGCAGGCATGCGCACCTATCTGGTGGTTATCGACGAAAGCCCGGAAGCCGAGATCGCGCTGCGGTTCGCGGCGCGGCGCGCGGTGAAGACCGGGGGCACGGTGGAGATACTCACGCTGGTCCCCCAGCCGGAGTTCGTCCAGTGGGGCGGGGTGATGGCCGCGATCGAGGAAGAGGCGCGGCAACGGGCCGAGGCGCTGGTGACGCGCGCGGCAGGCACGCTGCTCGCCGAATCGGGAATCACGCCCTCGATCACCGTGCGCGACGGAGACGGTCCGCGGGTTATCCGCGAGATGCTGGCCGCCAATCCGGCGATCGCCGCACTGGTGCTGGGCGCGTCGGCGGGCGGATCGCCCGGCCCGCTCGTCACCCATTTCGCCGCCGACGCGGGATCGCTCAGCGTGCCGCTGATGATCGTCCCCGGCTCGCTCGGCACCGACGCGATCGACCGGCTGAGCTGAGCCGCCTCACCGCGCGTCGCGCAGCGCGTTCGTCAGCACCTGCAGGCCGGTCGCCATGCCGATCAGCTCGCCCTTGTCGATCCCGCCGCCCAGGTGGACGCCCACCACCTGCCCCGCCGCGTTGACCACCGGCCCGCCGCTCGTCGCGCGGAGCGGCAGCCGGGGATCGTCGAACACATATTGCAGCGCCTCGATTCCCGCATAGGCCACCGTCGCGCGATGCAGCAGCGGCCCGTCCGGCCGTCCGGCCAGCGGCGCGATCAGCCACACCTTTTCCCCGGCGCGCGGCGGCGCAGGCGCCAGCGTGAGCGCGGGCGCTCCGGAATCGATCACGAACGCGGCCATGTCCCGATAGGGCAGCGTCCCCATCGGCCGTGCGCCCGGCACGACCAGCGCCGCGCCGCCGTGCCAGGGCACCCTCCCGCCGCTCTGCGGCACGCACAGGTCCAGCCGCGCCCGCAACGCCATCTGCGCCCAGGGAACCTCGGCCGCCAGCCCGCCGGACGGGCCGAACAGGTGGATGGCAGTGACCAGCAACGGCTTGGCCCCGGCCGCACCCGGCAGGACCACGAACCCCGTGCCCGCCTCCAACGGCTTGCCGTCCACCAGGAACCTGGGGCGGCAGACCGACGCCGCCGCCTGCTCCGGCGCGGGCGGTGCGGGCGGTGCGGGTACGGTCTGGGCCTGCCCGGGCGCGGGGCCAACGATCAGGCCCGCCGCGATCGCGATGACGATTCGAATCACACGCATTCCCCCGGAAGCTGCAGGCTCCGCCACCCGCTCTACGCCAGCCACGCGGCCCCGCAAGCGCCGGAGGCGATTGACCCCCGCCCCGCCCCGCGCCACGCTCATCGCCATGCGTATCCTGCTTGCTCCGCTCGCCCTGCTCGCCGCCCTGCCCGCCGCCGCGCAGGAGGCGCCCGACCCCGCCCGGCTGAAGGCCAGCGTGGAGAAGCTCGCCGGATTCGGCACGCGCCACACGCTGTCGGACACCGAGAGCGAAACGCGCGGGATCGGCGCCGCCCGGCGCTGGGCCGCAACCGAGCTGGCGCGGCTGGGCGACGCCTGCGGCTGCATCGAGGTGGCGAACATCGCCGGCACCTTCAGCGGCCCGCGCGCGCCGAACGGGGTGGAGGTGGTCGACGTGCTCGGCTTCCAGCACGGCAGGGACCCCAAGCGCGTCGTGATCGTGATGGGCCATATCGACAGCCGCGTCACCGATGTGATGAACGCCACCGCCGACGCGCCGGGCGCCAACGACAACGCCTCGGGCTCCGCGCTGGTGCTGGAGGCCGCGCGCATCCTTTCGAAGGAGAATCTCGACGCCACCATCGTCTACGCGCTGCTTTCCGGCGAGGAACAGGGGCTGTGGGGCGGCAAGCTGCTGGCGGACACCGCAAAGGCGATGAACTGGAACGTCGTCGCGGTGCTCAACAACGATATCGTCGGCAACACGATCGGCCAGGACGGCGGCCGCGTCGCGGATCGCGTGCGCGTCTTTTCGGAGGGCATCCGCGTCTCCGAATCGATCGAGCAGCAGAAGGAACGCCGCATGACCGGCGGCGAGGACGACGGCCCCAGCCGCGCGCTGGCCAAGGCGATCGACGGCATCGCGGGCACCATCCCCGGCGGGCTCGACGTGTTCCTCGACCGCCGGCCGGACCGGTTCCAGCGCGGCGGCGATCACCTGCCCTTCCTCGAACTCGGCTATCCGGCGGTGCGCTTCACCGTAGCGGTCGAGAATTGGGACGCGCAGCACCAGGACCTGCGGACCGAGGGCGGCAAATCCTATGGCGACACGCCCGACCGGATGGATTTCGACTATCTGGCGAAGGTGACCGCGATCAACATCGCCACCATCCGCCGCCTGGCCAAGGCGCCGCCCGCGCCCGCGAAGGTGACGATCGGCGGCGCGCTGGGCACCGATACCAACGTCAAATGGGATGCCGTGCCGGGCGCGGCCGGATACCGCATCCGCTGGCGCCGCGCCGACGCGCAGGACTGGACCGCCTCGCGCGACGTGACCGGCACCGATGCGGTGCTGAAGGGCGTGATCGTCGACGATTATTTCGTCGGCGTCTCCGCGCTGGCGGCGGACGGATCGGAAAGCTTGGTCACCTTCGGCGGGCGGTAGCCGGGAATATCCCGCCTCGCGGCTTGCCCTCCAGAGCAGCGGCCGGGTTGCCAACGGCGCACGCGGAATATGGTCCGTTCGCGCTGAGCTTGTCGAAGGGCGTTGTCACGAAGCGCATCGCCTGTGGAAAGAGCCCTTCGACGGGCTCAGGGCGAACGGGGGAGAAAATACCCCAGGGCCAAGGCTCGGGCACCCACCCCCCTCAGCAGCGGCAGCGCTTCACCCGCTTCACCGGCCGCGCCTTGCGCAGCACGCGCTTCACCGGCTGGGTGACATAGGTCTCGGTGACATAGCTGTCCTCGATCACCTCCTCGATCACGGTCGTGGTAGTGATCACCGGGGCCGACTGGATCACCACCGTGGTGACCGGCGCGGAGTAATAATATCCGCCGCCATAATAGCCGCCCGCGCCATAATAGCTCTGGCCATACTGGCCGTAATAGCCCTGGCCGTAATAGCCGCCCTGGCCCTGCCAGCCCTGCGGCGGGCATGCCGCGGGGCATGCCGGCGCGGGCTGTATCTGCACCGCCGGCGGCGGGGGCGCCACCGGCGGTGCATACCCCCCCGGGGGCGCCGCATAGTAACCATTGGGGTCCACGGTCGCGATGCCGTTCCCCCCAACCGTCACGTTCGAATAGCTTTCGGAATTGGACCAGGCGCCCGCCACCGCGCCGCCGCCCCAGCCGCCGTCCCACGCGCCCGCATCGCCCCAGGCGATCCCGCCGCTCCAGTCCATCACGCGCCCGCGCGCGTCGACCAGCACCGCATCGTCGTAATAGCGGACCCAGAACATCCCGGCCGCGGGCGCGGAAAGGCCGAAGGAATAATAGTCCGGGATGCGGAAGTTGGACGTCATCCAATATCCGGGCAGCGTCCAGCCGCGCGAGGGCCGGCGATAGGCGCCCCAGCCGCCCGGCGCCTGAACCCCGCCATACCAGCGTCCGCCGATGGAGCCGCCCCATCGGCCGCCATGGTTTCCGCCGTGCTGGCCGCCCCCGCGCATCGCCACCGGCGGCGCGGGCATCCGGGTCTGCGGAAGCTGCTGGCCGGCGTTCCAGCCGCCCGGCGGCGCGGGGATCGGCTGGTTCGAGCCCGGCCCAGGCGTCCATACCTGCGCGTCCGCGGCCCCCACCGCGATCAGCGCCGGCGCCATCAGGGCAGCCCTCCACAGGATCCGCTTCACCGCAACACACTCCCGGCAACCCGGCGCGGCAAGATGCCGCAGCCCGAGTCTATCCTTAAGGAATCCTTGCGATTCGCGGCAGCGGCGAGTCTGCGGGACGCTGTCCCGCTACGGGTCAGGGGAGACAGATGCGCGGGGCGAGCAGCCGCATCAGCGCCTCGCATCCCGCCGCGTCCGCGGCGTCGAAGCGCGCGGGCTCCGGGCTGTCGAGGTCCAGCACCCCGATCAGCCGCCCGTCATGGATGATCGGCACCACCAGCTCGGACCGGCTGTCGGCATCGCAGGCGATGTGGCCGGGGAAGGCGTGGACGTCCTCCACCACCTGCGTCTCCCCGCTCGCCGCCGCCGCGCCGCACACGCCGTTGCCGAACGGGATGCGAATGCACGCCGCCTTGCCCTGGAACGGCCCCAGCACCAGCGCGCCATCGACGTTGCGATAGAAACCCGCCCAGTTCAGCCCCGGCAGATACTGCATCAGCAGCGCCGATGCGTTGGCCATGTTGGCGACGGCATCGTCCTCGTCCGCGGTGAGCGCGTCGAGCGCGGAGAGCAGATCGCGATAAAGCGCCGGCTTTCCGGCGGCATCGATGGTGAAGGCGTACATGGCCGCCGATGTAGGCGCGATCACCGGCGAGCGGGAGGGGCTTTCCCCAGGCGGCGCGGGAATGCGGACGCGGAATCAGTCCACCACCACCTTGCCCCGTCCCGCCTTCACCGCGCTCCGCCCCTTCTTGGCGTCGACGCGGCGGGCCTTGGCCGATTTGCTGGGCTTGGTCCTGATCCGCTTGGCCTGGCGTTCATGCGCCTTCTCCAGCACCGCGATCAGCCGCTCGCGCGCCTCGGCGCGGTTCGCCTCCTGGGTGCGGTGCGAACGCGCGGTGACGAGGAGCTGGCCGGAAGCGGTGAGCTTGCTTCCCGCGATCTCCTTCAGCCGGGCATAGACGTGCGGCGCCAGCCCCAGCTTGAACACGTCGACGCGAAGCTGCACCGCGGTCGCCACCTTGTTGACATTCTGCCCGCCGGGGCCGGTGGCGGCGAGGAACTTCTCCTCCACGATCGCTTCCTCGGGCAGCTCAACCATCGCCGAATCCCGTCGCGGCGAAATGGCCGGGCAGCGGGGCCGTGGCACGGATTTCCGGCTTGGCGCCGCGCGGCACGGTGAGCGCGGCGGCATGGAGCATCATGTGCGGCCCGCCCGCGCCATAGACCGGATCGCCCATGATCGGGATGCCCAGCCCTTCGGCCGCGTGGACGCGGATCTGATGCGTGCGCCCCGTTTCCGGATAGAAGGCGACCAGCGCGCGGCCGCCGCCCGAATCGATCAGCTTCCAGCGGGTGAGCGCGGGCTTGCCGCGCGGATCGCCGTGCATCCGCCAGCCGGTGGCCGCGCTGGAGACCTTGGCCAGCGCCAGCTCGATCGTGCCGCTGGCGCCCTCGGGCACGCCATCCAGCACCGCCAGATATTTCTTGGATACCGCCCCCGCCTCGAACGACTGGGCGAAGCGCTTGAGCGCCTTGGGATTGCGCGCCAGCAACAGGCAGCCGCTGGTATCGCGATCCAGCCGGTGGACCGCCACCGGCAGCCGTTGAAAGCCGAAGGTCAGATCGCCCAGCATCGTTTCGACCGCGGGCGAACGATCGCGCGGGCGATCGACCGGCAGGCCCGCGGGCTTGTCGATCACGATCGCCTCGCCGTCGATGAAGAGCACGCGATCCTCAAGCATCGCCTGCCCTTGCCAGCTTGGCCCCCGGCGCGCCAGCCCCGGGGGCCTTGGCGGGTCAGCGGAAGCGGATCTCGCACACCGACATGCGGCCCTGCGTCGTGGTGTGCCAGTTGCCGGTCCATTCGCCGCGCGTCTGGTCCGCGATGGTGCGGCAGCGCTGTTCGGCGCCCTGCTGGTTCCAGATCGGGCCGGCTTCGATGTTGAAGGTCACGCCGCGGCCGCCCCAGCCGCCGCCGCCGCGCCCGTCACCACGCCCGTCGCCCCGGCCATCGCCGCGCCAGCCGCCGTCACTGCGGGCCGAACGGATGTCATAGAGATCCACGGGGCGGGCATTGCGGGCGGTGTAGACCACCTTGCGCCGGTGCAGGTCGAGCTGGATGCGCACGCCGCGGCCCTCGTCGAACAGATAGACCGACCAGTCGTCGCGCCCGGTTTCGCGGAAACGGAAGTTGATCCGCCCCGAACCGTCACGCTCGACCCACTGGTCGCCGCCGGTCTGCTCGAAGCTGCCCCTGCCATAATCCACCTGGTCGACGTTGCGGCCGTTGGCGCTGTCGCGAAATCCCTGCGCATGCGCGGCCATCGGCACGCCCAGCGCGGGCACCATGCCCAGCATCATCCCCGCGGCAATCGCGACACGAACCTTGCGAAATCCAGACATAACCGGTCTCCCCACCACTATTGGATCGCCGGGATAGCGAAATGTTTCTGGCCGTGAAATGAACATTCCGCCAGGAAGCCGCCCCCTGACTCTTTACGTCGATTCGCAAGCGTGACATTTGTGGGCGACCACGGAACGGCGAGGCAGGCGGTGCGCGCGATCCTGTGCATATTGTTCGTGCTGGCCGCGATCGGCCCGGTTGCCGCGCGTGCCAGCGACGGTGGCGACCGGCCGGGCGCGGAGGCGGTCGCCTTCCTGGGGCACCTCCCCTATCCCGAAGCGCCGAGATCGGAGCTGGTGCCCGCCCCGGGCAGCGTGCGCGGCGGCTGCATGGTGCATGGCGAGGTGCGCGAGGCGCTGAGCCGGATGCTGGCCAGCGCGCGTGCGGACGGCGTGGAGATCCGCCTGCTCTCCTGCTTCCGTTCGCACGCCCATCAGCGCCAGCTATTCTGCCGCGCGGCGGGCGGCCGGCATTGCGCCGATGTGGTGCGCGCGGCCCGCACCGTCGCCCCGCCGGGACACAGCGAACATTCGACCGGCTTCGCGGTGGACTTCACCCAGCGCGCGGTAACCTGCCCCGATGTGCAGCCCTGTTTCGCGCAGACGCCCGCCGGGCGCTGGCTGGCCCGCAACGGCGCCGTGTTCGGGTTCGAGATGTCCTTTCCCGAAGGGAACGCGCAGGGGGTGGAGTGGGAACCCTGGCACTGGCGCTGGATCGGCCCGCCGGGGGATGGCGCGGGCGGCGCCACGGCCGGCGCGCGCCTGACGTTCCAGCGCGCACGGGCGATGGCGGCGGCCAGGCCCGGCGGAGCCGCGCTCGTGGCCACCGGCCCTGCCCCGCGCCCCGCTGCCCGCCCGGCCGCGCGGAATAGCGAGGCGGCGGCACCGGATAGCCCGGCACCGCCGTCCCCGCTGTTCGCGCGCGTCGCCTCCAGCGCCGCCTGGCACGCCGCCAGGCTGGACTAGAGGCCGTCCGGCTCAGGCCGCCAGCTTCGCCGCCGTCCGCGCCACGCGGGCGCCCAGGTGGCGGGCGCCTGCCAGTTCGGTGCCGCTCGGCTGACGGCTGCCGTCGTTGTTGGCGATGGTGGTGGCGCCATAGGGCGCGCCGCCCTTCACCTCGTCCACGCCATTCTGATCGGCGAAGCCATAGTCCAGCCCGACGATCGTCATGCCGAAGTGCAGCAGGTTGGTGAGGATCGAGAACAGCGTCGTCTCCTGCCCGCCGTGCTGGGTGGCGGTGGAGGTGAAGGCCGCGCCGACCTTGCCGATCAGCTTGCCCTGGAACCAGACGCCGCCCGCCTTGTCCCAGAAGGCCGCCATCTGGCTCGGCATCCGGCCGAAGCGCGTGGGCGCGCCGACGACGATGCCGTCATAATTGGCAAGCTCATTGGGATCGTCGAGCTGGAGATGGCTGCCGTCCGCCACGAAGCCGGCGGCCTTCGCCACCTCGAACGGGGCGGTCTCGGCCACGCGGCGCACGTCCACCTCGGCACCCGCCTCGCGCGCGCCTTCGGCCACGGCGTCGGCCATCTTCGCGAGATGGCCGTAGGAGGAATAGTAGAGAACCAGGATCTTGGGCATAGGTCGGGTCCTTTCTGATGCGTTCCCGCAGGCGCGGGGAGACTAAGGGGGAGGGTCTGTCCATGGAGGGGGAGAATGACAGGCCCTCCCCCGGCCCCTCCCGCCGGAGCGGGAGGGGGATGGGTTTATTGCGAATCGACTAGGACGATCTCCGCCTCGTCGATCGCGGCGATGGTGTAGGTCCGGCCGCCCGCCAGGCCGACGCCGTCGCGGGTCTCGATCCGCTCGCCGTCGACGGTAACGGTGCCGGCCGCGGGGACGAGATAGGCGTGCCGCCCTTCGCCCACGCTATGCTCCACGCTCTCGCCGGCCTTCAGCGTCGCGCCCAGCACCCGGGCGTCGGCGCGGATCGGCAGCGCGTCGCCATCCTCGGAAAAGCCCGAAGCCAGCGTGACGAAACGGCCCGAACGGTCCCCCTTGGGAAAGGGCTTGGTGCCCCAGCTCGGCAGCCCGCCCGCCTGGCGCGGCAGGATCCAGATCTGGAAGAGCGTGGTCGATTCCGGCTCCAGGTTATACTCGGCATGGCGGACGCCCGATCCGGCGCTCATCACCTGCACATCGCCGGCGGCGGTGCGGCCGGTGTTGCCCATCGAATCCTGATGGGTGATCGCGCCCTTGCGGACATAGGTGATGATTTCCATGTCGCGGTGCGGATGCGGCGGGAAGCCGCTGTTCGGCGCGATCTCGTCATCGTTCCACACGCGCAGCGCGCCCCAGCCCATCCGGGCCGGATCGTGATAGTTGGCGAAGCTGAAGTGATGACGCGCGTTGAGCCAGCCATGGTTTTCGTGGCCCAGCGTCTCAAAGGGTCGGCGGTCGATCATTGGAGGAAACTCCCGATTGGTTGCCGCCAAGATAGGGTGCCCCAAGATCGCGTAAATGGAAACGTTGGAAACCGATCGTTTCGTGTGATAGCCATCCAGACATGAAACTTCCCGATTTCGAGGCTTGGGCTATCTTCGCCGCGGTGGTCGAGCAGCGCAGCTTCAGCGGCGCGGCGGCGGTGCTGGGCGTTTCCAAGGCCACCGTGTCCAAGGCGGTGGCGCGGCTGGAGGCGCGGCTGGGCACCACGCTGTTCCACCGCACCTCGCGCCGGCTGACGCTCACCGCCAGCGGGCAGGAGCTGGCCGATCGCGCCCGGCGCATCCTGGCCGAGGGCGAGGCGGCCGAGGAGGCGGCGCGCGATGCCGCCAGCGCGCCTTCCGGCCTGGTCCGCGTCGCCGCGCCGATGACCTTCGGCATCCTGCTCGTGGCCCCGCTGCTCGCCGAGTTCATGGCGGCGCATCCGGGCGTGCGGATCGACCTGAGCCTGTCCGACGCCTTCGTCGATATCGTCGACGAGGGGTTCGACATCTCGCTGCGCATCGCCGAGCTGCCGGACAGCTCGCTGCGCGCACGGCGGCTGGGGCCGGTGACCGGGCATATCGTCGGATCGCCCGCTTATTTCGCCGCGCGCGGCCGGCCGCGCCATCCCGCGGACCTCGCGAACCACGCCTGCTTCGCCTATACCAACACCGCGATGCCCGACGTGTGGCGCTTCCGCCGCGCGGGCGGCGAGGAGGCGGCGGTGCGGATCGAAGGCCCGCTGCGCGCCGACAATGGCGATGCGATGCTGCCCGCGCTCCGAGCCGGGCTGGGCCTGGCCTATCTGCCCTGGGCGATGGTTTCGCGAGATCTGGAGAACGGCACGCTGGAAACGGTGCTCGACGACTGGTCGCGCGGATCGGCCGCGCTCCACCTGCTCACCCCGCCGGGCACCGTGCGGCCCGCGCGCGTCGAGCTTCTGATCGACTTCCTGACCGAACGCCTGCGCCGCTCTTGCAACGAGGGCAGCGCGCAACCGGCATAGAGCTGGATTCAGCCGGGGTTGAAGCGAGTCGGCGCCGCGGATCGCACAAAAAAAACGGCCGGGCCACCCGGCCCGGCCAGCGAAACTATCCAGATCCCGGATCGCCGGGATGGCGGGCGGCCGGAGCGATATGCTCCGGCCGCCCGTGCCGGATCAGAACTTGACCTCGGCGGCCACCGTGAACGAACGGCCGCGCGGATCGGCCACACGCGGCTCCCACGAGCTGCCGGCGCCGGTGTTGCCGTCATAGGTGATCGCGAAGGGCGGATCGGTGTTGAACAGGTTCTTCACGCCGATCGTGAACTTGTACCCCTTGATCCCCGTGAAGGCGAGCGACGCATTGTAGATGATATAGTCATCGACGTTCGCGTTATAGTCGGGCCGGGCCGCGCCCGCCGCCGAGATCGCATAGTTCTTGTAGCCCGAACGGAAGATCTGGCTCAGCGAGACCGAAAGATCATCGTTCGCCCAGGTGAGGTACGCATTGTGCTTCCACTCGTTGCCAAGGTCTCCCGAGAAGGTGAAGACGCCGACAAGGCTGGGGCCATAGGCGGCGGTGGGAGTCAGCTTCTCGCGCTTCTTGAGCAGCCAGGTGCCGTCGAATCCGCCGGTGAATGCGCCGCCGAACGCCGGAACCCGCCCGCGCGCCGAGAACTCCAGCCCCTCGGTGCGGCGCGAACCCGCGTTGATCCAGCGCTGATCGATCGTCACGATCTCGTTCGTGCCGGGATCGCGGATGAAACGATCCGGGAAGAGCGCGGCGTTGTCGATCAACTGGCGCAGCGTGAGCGACTGGATCGTGTCGTCAACCGCGATCGACCACCAATCCACCGACAGGCTGAAATCGCTGAACGGCTGGAACACGCCGCCCAGGCTGAACTGCTTGGCGGTTTCCGGGGCGAGCGTGGGCGTACCGCCGGTCCAGATGTTCGGCCGGATCTGGGCACAGGGCAGGCCGCTGCCATAGGCGCTGGTCGGAACGCCGCCCGGGCACGAAACCGGATCGGCCAGATCCGATCCCGAATAGGGCGATTCGGTGACGCCGTTGAAGATCTGGTTGAAGGTCGGGACACGGAAGCTGGTGTTGTACGAACCGCGGAACATCAGCATGTCCCAGGGCTTGAACTTGAACGAGACCTTGGGGTTCGTCGTGGTGCCGAAGCCGGAATAATCGTCCACGCGGATGGCGCCCGTCACCTCCAGCATCGGCAGGATCGGCACCAGCAGCTCGGCATAGGCCGCCTTCACGTTGCGGCGCTTGGGCGTCAGCGCGTTCACATTGTCGAACGCGGCGAGGAAGATCACCGGCGCGGTGGCGGCGGCCGCCGCCGAACCGTTGAACTCATAGGTTTCGCGGCGATAATCGACGCCCGCGGCAAGCTGAACGTCGCCGCCCCAGATCGGGAACAGGCTGCCGGCCACCGATGCGTCGAACTGGCGCACCTCATAGCGGCCGCCGTAGAGCGTCGTGCCTGCCGCCGAAACCGATTCCAGCGCGGCCAGGCCGGCCGCGGTCTGGTTCAGGCTGAAGGGATTGATCAGGCCGCTGTTCATCACGCCGACCAGGCCGCGATAGCCCGCGGGCGCGCCCGCCACCTGGGGCGCCAGCGGATCGTAGGACCCGTTGGCCAGCGTGCCGCGGTAATAATAGCCGCTGCCCAGCAGCGACGAGCTCTCGCTCTTCGCGTAGGAAGCGCCGGTGCGGTAATCCCAGCCGGCGAACAGCGGCCCTTCCAGGCCCAGCGCCGCGCGGAACGTCTTGGTGTTCGTCTGATATTCGCGCGGGCCGCAGGCGACGCAGCGCCAGCGATAGGAGATCGGCAGGCCATAGCGGGCGTTCAGCGCCGCCACCTGCGCGGGATTGCCCGAAAATGCCGACCGGATCGAATTGAACACCGCGTTATAGGTATCCGCGGTCATCGCGTTCAGCGGATAGGCGATGTTGAGATTGGTGGTGTTCGCCGAAAGCTGGGCATTGGAGAAGCTCTTGGCCGAATCCGCGTCCGATCCGGTGACCTCCAGCGAGAGATCGTGGATGCCGCCGATCCGAACCGTGCCGCGGGCATAATAGGTAAGCGTTTCCAGCGGCTGCTGGATCACCGCCGCCCGTCCCGTATCCCAGGCGCAGGCATAATAGTTGTTCGGCGAGCCCCAGAGCACCTCGTCATAGGCCATGCCGCCATCCATCGAATCGCAGCCGGCGCCGCCGGGCAGATCGAGGATGTTGATGCCGCCCGCCGCGGCGTTGCCGCCGTTGGGCGCGGTCAGCGTCAGGCCGGTGAGAAGCGTGCCCGCCGGATTCTGGAATGCGTTGGCGCCGATGTTGAACGCGGTGGCGATCGGCGTGCCGCGCGTATCCACCGAAAGGCCGCGGTTGGGCTGGTTGCCGTTGACGAAATCGCGGTCCGAACCGCGCAGGATCTTGTTCCAGCTATAGGAAACGGCGCCCATGATGTTGAAGCCGTCTTCGCTGAGATCGCCGTAGCCGGCCGTCGCGCCCAGGCGATAGATATTGCCGCCGCCCTGTTCGGTGACATCGGTGAAGCCGTTGAGCGCAAGGCCGGTGAAATCGGTCTTGGTGATGAAGTTGATCACGCCGCCGACCGCGTCGGTGCCGTAGATGGCCGATGCGCCGTCCTTCAGGACCTCGATCCGCTCGATCGCGGAGAACGGGATCTGGTTCACGTCCACCGCAGAGCCCGACAGGCCGTGCGCGGCGACGCGGCGGCCGTTGAGCAGCACCAGCGTGGCTGCGCTGCCCTGGCCGCGCAGGTTGGCGGCGGACAGGCCGTTGGTGCCGCGCTGGGCGCCGGTGACCACGTCGGCGTTGGACGCCAGGTTCTCCGGGCCGCTGCCGCTGGTGGTGAGGAACATCATCAACTGCTCGGGGCTGTTGATGCCCTCGCGCGTCAGATCCTGGGTGGAGATGATCTGCAGCGGCAGCGCGCTGTCATTGGGGTCGCGCTTGATGCGCGAACCGGTGACCAGGATAGCTTCTTCTTCCGGCGCCGATGCGGACTGATCGTCCTGCGCCGGGAGTTCGCCCTGCGCCCAGGCAGGAACGCTCAGGCACGAAGCGGTGAACAGCAACGCTACTTTGAACTTGGTCATGACCGACTGCCCCCTATTCCAGCAGGCCGCCCGCATCCTTAGCCCCGCGCGCGGCTCATCCGGAGAGGCTAGACCAACGGTTCTCGCAAATGCAAACGCGATTCTCGCTTCTGCAACAATTGTCCCGGCAGGTGTGACAACCGCGCACGGCCCGGAAAAATGACTCGACTCACCGCAATTTACCCTACCCAGCCTACGTAGAATCCCCGCGACTCGTGGATTCAGGCCGGTTAGCGCAAAATTAACCTTTTGCCTTCAGAGGTGCTTAGGTTAATAAATCGCTCAGGGCTCGGCTGTCACACGGACGGTTAGACCCGGGGGCAAGGGGACTGGCAATGCGCGTATTGCTGATCGAGGACGAGCCGAGCACCGCCAAGGCGATCGAGCTCATGCTCACCACCGAAGGCTTCAACGTCTACACGACGGACCTGGGCGAAGAGGGCTTGGACCTCGGCAAGCTCTATGACTACGACATCATCCTGCTGGATCTGAACCTGCCGGACATGCACGGATACGACGTGCTGAAGAAGCTGCGCGTCGCCCGCGTGCAGACTCCGGTGCTGATCCTGTCGGGCATCAACGAGATGGACAGCAAGGTGCGATCGTTCGGCTTCGGCGCCGACGATTACGTCACCAAGCCCTTCCATCGCGAGGAGCTGGTCGCCCGCATCCATGCCGTGGTGCGCCGTTCCAAGGGCCATTCGCAGTCGGTGATCCGCACCGGCAAGCTGGCGGTGAACCTGGATGCCAAGACCGTGGAGGTCGACGGCGCCCGCGTGCACCTGACCGGCAAGGAATATGCGATGCTGGAGCTGCTCTCGCTCCGCAAGGGCACGACGCTGACCAAGGAGATGTTCCTGAACCATCTCTATGGCGGCATGGACGAGCCCGAGCTCAAGATCATCGACGTCTTCATCTGCAAGCTGCGCAAGAAGCTCAGCATGGCGACCGAGGGCGAGAATTATATCGAGACCGTCTGGGGCCGCGGCTATGTGCTGCGCGATCCGGAAGAAGACGTGGCCGCGCAGGTCGCCTGACCCAGTTCGTCAACGCGGGGAGCGAGGGCCGCGGTTCCGGATGGAGCCGCGGCCTTTCTCATTTTCGGCGGCGTCCGGCGGCCATGCGCGTCCGCGCATGGCGCTCGGCACCGGCGATCAGCGCCGTCAGATCCTCGTGGCTGATGTCGAATCCCTCGCCCGCCTCGGCCAGCGCGGCGTCGATATCCTCGGGCTTCAGCGGGCCGCCCGGCGGCGGCGCGGGCGCGCGATGCGGATAGCTGTGGCCGGAAAAACGGTGGAACAGCCAGCCGAGCGCGACCAACACCACCGCGTTGATCGCCACGGGATAGAGCGCGAAGCCATAGCCGTGCGCCAGCATCGCCGGCCCGCCCAGTACCGGGATCAACGCCGCGCCGCCGCCCGGCGGATGCAGGCAGCGCAGCACGGACATCGCCGCGATCGCCAGCCCCACCGCCACGCCAGCGGCCAGCCAGCCGCCGCCCAGCAGGTGCAGCGCCAGCTCCCCCGCCAGCGCGGAGACCGTGCTGCCGCCGATGACCGGCCAGGGCTGGCCCAGCGGGCTGCTGGGCACCGCGAACACCAGCACGGCGGAGGCGCCCATCGACGCGACGAGCAGCGGCGCACCCTGCCCCGCGCCGCCGCCGGCCCCGGCGAACCGGGTGCAGATCAGCGCGGTCAGCGCGATTCCGGCCAGCGCGCCGAAGGTGGCGACCATCCGGTCACGCCAGTTCGCCCCCGCCAGCAGCGGGGCGAACAGCCGGTCCGCCCGGCTCATCCGCGCAGGCTCATTTGCGCGCCCACACGCGCTCGCCGCCCACCCAGGTCTCGATCACCTGCGTCGCGCGCAGTTCGGTGGGCGAGGCAAGCAGCGGATCGCGATCGACGATGATGAAATCGGCGCGCAGCCCGGGTTCCAGCCGGCCGAACACCCCCTCCGCAAAGCCGGCATAGGCCGCGCCGGTGGTGAAGCCTGCCCAGGCCTGCTCGCGCGTCACCGCTTCCTGCGGCATCCAGCCGCCGAAGGGCTGGAGGTCCGCGTCCTGCCGGGTGAAGGCCGTGGCCCAGCCCGCCCAGGGATCGGGGCTTTCCACCGGATAGTCCGATCCGAACGCCAGCCGCCCGCCCGCGCGCAGGATCGACGCCCAGGCATAGGCGCCCTTCAGCCGCTCCGCCCCCAGCCGCGCCTCGGCCATCAGCCGGTCCGATGTCTGGTGGACGGGCTGCATCGAAGCGATCGTGCCGAACGCGGCGAAGCGCGGCAGATCCTTGGGATCGATCACCTGCGCATGCTCGATCCGCCAGCGCCGGTCGCCCGTATAGCTGCCCGCGAGCACCTCGATCGCGTCGAGCACCTGCTGGTTGGCGCGATCACCGATCGCATGCACCGCGATCTGGAAACCGTCCATCGCCCCGCGCGCCATCAGGTTGAGGAACTGGTCGTCGGAAAGGAACGGCAGCCCCACCTGCCCCGGCGCATCGGCATAGGGCGCCTTCAGCCAGGCGCCGCGGCTGCCCAGCGCGCCATCGGCATAGAGCTTGATCCCGCCCATGCGCAGCCGGTCGGCATAGAGCCAGGGCGTCGGCCCCTGCCCGCCCACCGCCAGCGCGGGTTCGATCCCGGCGGCATAGCTCATGATGCGGATGCGTAGCAGCCCCAGGTCGCCCATCCGGCGGAAGGTCAGCCAATCCTCCACGCTGGTGCCCATGTCGGCGGTGGCGGTGATGCCCAGCTTCAGCAGCGCTTCCTGCGCCGCCAGCAGCGCGGCGTTGCGTTCGCGCGGGGTCGGCTGGGGCAGGTGGCGGTCGACCAGCGCCATCGCACCGTCGACGAACACGCCCGCGGGCGCGCCGCCGGCCAGCCGCTCGATCCGCCCGCCCTTGGGATCGGCGGTCGCGGCGCTCACCCCCGCCAGCGCCATCGCCTGGCTGTTGGCCCAGCCCGCATGGCCGTCGATCCGCTCCAGCCACACCGGCCGGTCGCCCACCGCCTTGTCCAGCTCGGCGGCGGTGGGATAGCGGCCCAGACCCCAGCGTTCCTGGTTCCAGCCGCGCCCGACGATCCAGCGCGAGGGATTGGCGGCGGCATACGCGGCGATCTTGGCCAGCGCCTCGTCCAGGCTGCGCGTCGCCGAAAGGTCGAGCTGGAGCAGGTTGAAGCCCAGCCCTATCACATGGCCGTGCGCATCGACCATGCCGGGAAGCATCACCTTCCCCTTCATGTCGGTCCACCAGTCCAGATCGCGGGTGCGCGGGCGCTTGTCGGTGCGCGACAGCAGCTTCGCGACCTTGCCGTCCCTGCCGAACACCAGCCCGGTGAAGCGCACCACCTTGCCCTGCGCGTCGAGGGTGATGCCGTTGACGTTGTCGATCAGCGTGTCGGCCCGCGCTGCGGGCGCGAGCAGCATCGCGAGCATGGCGGCGACGGCGGGGATGCGGCGGGCGATCCGGGCGAAGGTCTTCATCGCCGCCGGGCATAGGGCCTGCCCGCGGCGGGCGCCAGACGCGGCGCGGGCGGAGCGCGCTCGATTCCGGACATCGCCGCAGCGCGGAGCGCGCGAGCGGCAAGCGCCCAACATGCCCGTTTCCCCGCACGCGCGGATGGTCTAGGGCGGGGCCACCATGGCTACCGCAACGCACCACGATCACGCCCATGACCATCCCGAGGTCACCTTCGACGATGTACTCGCCGCGCGCGATCGCATTGCCGGGGCGGTGGTGCGCACGCCGACGCTGCTCAGCAAGACGCTATCGGAGCTGACCGGCGCCGAGGTGTACCTTAAGTTCGAGAACCTGCAGTTCACCGCCGCCTATAAGGAGCGCGGCGCGCTCAACCGCCTGCTCCAGCTTTCGGACGAGGAGCGCGCGCGCGGCGTGATCGCGGCTTCGGCGGGCAATCATGCGCAAGGCCTGGCCTATCACGGCGCGCGGCTGGGTATCCCGGTCACCATCGTGATGCCGCAGTTCACCCCCGCGGTGAAGGTGCAGCAGACCGCCAGCCACGGCGCCAGGGTGATCCTGCACGGCGAGCGTTTCGAGGATGCGTATAACCACGCGGTGTCGCTTTCGGAGGCCGAGAGCCTCGTGTTCGCGCATCCGTTCAACGATCCGGAGATCATCGCCGGCCAGGGCACCGTCGCGCTGGAGATGCTGGAGGATGTGCCCGATCTGGACTGCATCGTCGTGCCCGTGGGCGGCGGCGGGCTCGTCTCGGGCATCTCGCTGGTGGCGCATGCGCAGCCGCGGCCGGTGGACGTGATCGGCGTCCAGTCGAAGCGCTATCCGGCCGTCCACAACGCCATCAAGGGCAAGGATTTCGGCGACGGCGGCGATTCGATCGCCGAGGGCATCGCGGTGAAGGTGCCCGGATCGCTCACCATGCGGATCATCCGCCGCAAGGTGACCGATATGAAGGTGGTGAGCGAGCGCGATATCGAACGCTCGATCTCGCTGCTGCTGGAGGTCGAGAAGACCGTGGTGGAAGGCGCGGGCGCCGCCAGCCTGGCCGCGCTGCTGCCCAAGCCCAACGGCGTGCGCAGCGAGTTCGCCGGGCGCAAGGTGGGGCTGGTGCTGACCGGCGGCAACATCGATCCGCGCGTGCTGGCCAATGTGATCCTGCGCGACATGGCGCGCACCGGGCGGCTTTCGCGCATCGCGATCATCCTGGCCGACAAGGCGGGCGCGCTGCACGAGGTGACCAAGATCTTCTCCGATTGCGACGCGAACATCCTGGAGGTGTCGCACAACCGCATCTTCGGCGTGGGATCGGCCAAGGAAACGCGCGCGGAGATCGAGTTCGAAACGCGCGACGCTATCCAGCGCCAGGCGCTGCTCGATGCGCTGGCGGAGGCGGGATACCGCACCGAGCTGATCGTCCTGAAGTAGTTTCTCCTCCCCCGGCGGGAAGCCGCCGGTCCGGACGCGCAGCCCCGGACGCGCAGCCTACGTAGCTTTACTGAGCCAAAGCGAATCGCACGTGCGGCGAAGCGAGTCGCCGCGCGATTCACACGATTCGCCCCCGCAGCTATGATGGCGCCACTACAGTCTCCCATCGGGCCGCGGGCGTATCTCCGCGGCCCACCCGGGGAGCGCTTTCCCACCGTCCCGCCGTTAACCCTCTTTCATGGTAAAGCGGCTTTTCATCATCATTTTTCCGTATCATAGTCCCGCTCGAAGGCCGGTTCAGGGCGGCCAGAGAGCAAGGGGCGAATAGGCGGTGACTGCACTTTCCCGTTTCCCGCGTTTCTTCGTGACCAGCCCCAGCCCGTGCCCCTATCTGCCGGGCCGGCAGGAACGGAAGATCTTCACCGAGCTTTCAGGCGCCCACGCCGCCGAGCTGAACGACGCGCTGGGCCGCATCGGATTCCGCCGCAGCCAGTCGGTCGCCTATCGCCCGAGCTGCGCGGGCTGCACCGCCTGCGTCTCGGTCCGCGTCGTGGCGGGCGAGTTCCGCCCCAACGCCACCCAGCGCAAGCTGCTGCGCCGCCATTCGGACCTGGAGGTTACCGCCTGCAAGCCCTGGGCGACCGAGGAGCAGTTCGAGCTGCTGCACCGCTATCTGCGCGCGCGGCATCCGGGCGGCGGCATGGCCGCGATGGACGAGAACGACTATGCCGACATGGTCGAGCAGAGCCCCGTCTCCTCCTATGTGATCGAATATCGCGAACCTGCGGCCGAGGGCGAGCGCGGGCGGCTGGTGGGCGCCTGCATCACCGATCAGCAGGCCGACGGGCTTTCGATGATCTACAGCTTCTTCCTGGCCGACGAGGAAGGCCGCCCGGGCCTGGGCAACTTCATCATCATGGACCACATCCTGCGCGCGAACGCGGCGGGGCTGCCCTATGTCTATCTGGGCTATTGGGTGAAGGGTTCGGCGCGGATGGCGTACAAGACGCGCTATCGCCCGATGGAGGTGCTGGGGCCGAACGGCTGGTCGCGCTACGAGGATGGCGATGCGCCGGTATCGATGCCCGTTCCGTCGCCGATGATGCGCGAACTGGCCTGAGCGCACGAAACGCGCGGCAGCCCGGCGGGGCGCATGCCGGACATGCCGAAGGTGGATCGTTCGCTTTGACCTGGCCCGAGCGTGCCTGCGGCTATTCCTCGCGCCCCAGCGGTTCGGCGATCACGTCGACGTCCAGCTCCTCGGCGCCCGATCCGCTGCGGGTGCCCGCGGTGGGCGCGGCTCCGGCAGCGTCCAGCCCGATGGCCACGCGGACATAGCTTTCATCCGGGCTCAGCCCCGTCGCCGGATCGAAGCCGACCCAGCCGAGCCCCGCCACATGCGCCTCCGCCCAGCCATGCGGCGCGCCATGGGCGGAGCCGTCGCTGCGGTATCCCGACACATAGCGCGCAGGCACGCCCAGCGACCGGGCGGCCGCGAGGAACATCTGCGCCGCCTCGCGTGAGCTGGGCGCGGTGCAGCCGAACGCCTCCGCCGCGCCGCGCCCGCGATCGCGCACGTCGGCGACATCGGGAAAGCGGGCGTGAAAGGCTGCGTTGAGCCGGTGCAGCCGGTCGAGCGGCTCGCCGGCCGCGGCTTCGGCCGCGAAGGCCGCCAGCGCCGCATCGGCCGTGGTGGCCGGGGTGGTGCGCAGGAACAGCAGCGGCGGCAACGGCTCATGCGATCCGCGGATCACGCCCGCTGCTTCCATCGTCAGCACCTCGCCGATCACGGTGATGTCGAGCGCCGCGATAGGCCCCTCGGCATAGAGCATGGTGATGGCATTGCCGAAACCGTCGGCGCCGTGGCGCAGCCGGGCGTCGCAATCGACGCCGATCGACCAGCTCACCACCGTCTGGTCCTGCGTGTCCGTCGGGGTCAGGCGCAGCATCTGGACGATCCGCGCCTGCGGCTCGCTGAAGCGGTAATGGGTGCGATGATCGACGGCGATGCGCATCCGCTTCCTCCCTAGACGAACCGGAACTGCCGGGCGATGGCGCCGTCGAGCAGCGCATTCTCACGAATGAAGGCGCCCAGGAATTCGTGAAGGCCCGATACGATCACATCGCTGGTCCGCGTCTTCTGGATGCGCGACAGCCGGGCGCGCGCCATGCGATCGGCCTCGCCCTGGAGCCCGGTGCGCTTGGCGACCGCGCTTAGGAGCTGCACCACTTCCTCCACACAGGCGGCCAGGCTGCGGGGCAGCTCGAACCGGCTGATCAGCAGGTCGATCACGTTCGCTGGCGTCAGCCCGTCGCGATAGAGCCAGCGATAGGCGGTGACCGCGGAGACGGTCTGCAGGATCGTGGTCCACTGGTCGCGATCCACCGCGCCGCCCACCGGCTCCCCCTCCGGCAGCAGGATATGATATTTGACGTCGAGCAGCCGCGCGGTGTTGTCCGCCCGCTCCACCGCGGCGCCGAGCTGGATGAGCAGCGTCGCCTCGTTGCGCAGCATCCGGTGGATCGCGCCCTCGAAACCGCGGGTCTCGCCCTTGACCTGTTCGAGCAGGTTGAGCGTCGCGGTAGAGCCGCCCGTCGAGGCGCGGTTCTGGAACATCAGCCAGGCGCGGTTGATCGCGGTCCACGCCTCCCGCGTCAGCGCGGTGCGCACGGCGCGGGCGTTGTTGCGCGCCATGTCCAGGCAGTGGACGATCGATCCGGGATGCGTGTTGTCGAGCGTCAGGAAGCGCGCGACGTTCGCCTGGGTGACCGCCTGCCCCGTCGCCGCGAAGGATTCCTCGGTATAGCTGACCGCCAGCGCGGATTGCCACGCGGCCTCGCCCGCCGGCCGCGCGGAGAGCGCGTCGAGCCGCACGGTGGCCTCGACCAGCCGCGCGGTGAAGTCCGCGCGCTCGACATAGCGGCCGAGCCAGTAGAGCGCAGCGGCGGTGCGGGAAAGCATCAGCATCAGGCCGCCCCCGCCCCCTGATCGAGCAGCACGAAGCTGTCCTTGGTGCCGCCGCCCTGGCTGGAGTTCACCACCAGCGATCCCTCGCGCAGCGCGACGCGGGTAAGGCCGCCGGGAACGACACGCACCCCGTCGCTGCCGGTCAGCACGAAGGGGCGGAAGTCCACATGGCGCGGCGCCAGCCCCTTCTCGGTCACGGTGGGCACGGTGGAGAGCGCCAGCGTGGGCTGGGCGATGTAGCGGTGCGGCTCCGCCTCCAGCGCGGCGCGGAACTCGGTGATCTGCGCGCGGGTGGCGGTGGGGCCGACGAGCATGCCGTATCCGCCCGATCCGTCCACCAGCTTCACCACCAGCTTGTCGAGATTGTCGAGCGTATATTTCAGCGCGTCCGGCTCGCGGCAGCGATAGGTCTCGACATTGGGCAGCTTCGCCTCGCCGCCCGAATAGAAGCGCACGATCTCCGGCATGTAGCTATAGATCGCCTTGTCGTCGGCGATGCCGTTGCCGGGCGCGTTCAGGATGGCGACGTTGCCCGCGCGATAGGCGGCGATAAGCCCCGGCACGCCCAGCATCGAATCCGGGCGGAAGGCCAGCGGATCGAGGAAATCATCGTCGATCCGGCGATAGATCACGTCGACGCGCACCCGCCCGGCGATTGTGCGCACCCACACGATATCGTCGTCCACCACCAGATCGGCGGGCTCGACAAGCTCGATCCCCATCGAATCCGCCAGGAAACTGTGCTCATAATAAGCCGAGTTGAAGTGGCCGGGGGTCAGCACCACGCACACCGGATTGGCGTTGCCGCCGGGCGCCACGGACTGCATCGTCTGGCGCAGCATATCCGGATAGCTGTCGACCGGTGCGACGCGGAAATCGCGGAACAGCTCCGGGCACAGGCGGATCATCGCCTCGCGGTTTTCCAGCATATAGGATACGCCGGATGGCGTGCGGGCATTGTCCTCCAGCACGAAGAATTCGTCGGGGCCGGTGCGCACCAGATCGATGCCGCAGATATGCGCCCAAACGCCGTGCGGCGGCCGCACGCCCGCGACCTCCGGCCGGAACTGTTCGTTCATCAGCACCAGCTCGGGCGGGATCACCCCTTCGGCCAGGATGCGGCGATCGCCGTAGATATCCTCCAGGAAGGCGTTGATCGCCTGGACGCGCTGGACCAGCCCTTCCGAAAGCCGCGCCCATTCGTCGGCCAGGAAGATGCGGGGCACGATATCGAAGGGGATGATGCGCTCGGCCGCCTCGCTGTCGCCATAGACGGCGAAGGTGATGCCGAGCTGGCGGAACGCCTGTTCGGCGGCCTGCTGGCGCCGCTGCAGCTCCGCCGGGGGCGTATCGGCGATCCATTGGGAAAGCGCGGCGAATTCCGGTCGCGGCGCTTCAGGCCCGCCGTGGCCCCAGATTTCGTCGAACGCCCCAGATGCCGCCAAACAAAGCTCCCTGCGCAACATGCTGCAACCCGGACGCATGCTGCAACGCTTTGCTGCGTCGCACAAGGGGGTGTCGCAACGGGGCGCTCCCCCGTTTGGGGATATCGCCGATCGCGCTTGCCGGGGCCGGGAAACAACCGCGCAAACCACGGCCGGGGCGCACGCAATATTGCGGCGGGAATATCGTTCTTGGGGGAGAACACATGCTTTCGATGCTTTTTCGGCTGCCGGCCATCGCCTATTTCGCGATCGCGCCGCTCGGCGTCGTTATGGCGGTCACCCTCTATTTCCAGGATCGCGCCGAAGAGGCGGAGAAGGCCGCTGCGCGCGCCGGAAAACCGCCCGCGCTGGTGAAGATCGAGGAGTTCCAGAAGGGCCGCAACGTCGGGCCTGCGCATGAGGTGAACGTGCTAGGCCAGGTCGACGTGACCCGCATGGTGGAGCTGACGCGCACCAAGCGTGGCGTGGAGAGCGATCGCTGGGTGATGGCCCCGGTCTATCCCACCAACGCCACCAGCAACGCCGAGCCCGCGATCGGCCAGATGATCCAGCGCGGCCATGTGAGCGACGCCGCGCTTCAGAAGCTGATCGCGGCCGAAGGCGCCTTCGGACCGATCATGGTGCTGGACGGCCAGATGGTGGAGCCGTCGAACGAGCGCAAAGCGCTCGACGAGATAGCGGACAAGATCCAGCTCGCGCCCACTGCGCTGCTGGTCGATCCGTTCGAGGAAGGCCGCACCGCCGGCCTGGCACCCAGCACCAGCGGGCGGGACACGGCGATCTTCGCGCTCATTCTCGCGTTGCTGGTTGCGGGCTATGGCGCCTTCCGCTTCTTCTCCGAACGCAACCGCGACCGGCTGGACGACCCCGAGGGCGGCTATATCTGAGGCCGGAGGCCAGCACGGCGCCCGCGCTCATCCCCCGCTGGCGTAGCGGCGCATCATCTCCTGCGTCAGGATCTGGGGCAGCACCTCGGGCTCCGCCGCGCCGGGCTTGTACCACAGGTACAGGGGCACGCCCGCGCGGTTGTGCGCCTCGATGAAGCGGCCGAGGACGGGGTCGCCGTCGGTCCAGTCGCCGACCAGCACCGCCACCTTGCCCGCGGCAAGCGCGTCGGCCGTGGCCTGCGTCTCGATCACCGCCTTCTCGTTCACCTTGCAGGTCAGGCACCAGTCGGCGGTGAAATAGGCGAAGACCGGGCGGCCCCCGGCGCGCAGCGCGGCCAGGCGGGCTTCGGTGAAGGGCTCGGCCCCGGCCGCCACCTTGCGGTCCGCCGCGCCGGATGGGGCCGGCGTGCGCGAGGCGAGCCAGACGCCGCCCGCCGCCACCAGCGCGATCATCGCCAGCCCGAACGGGCCAAAGGCGCCGCCGCGTGCCTGCTTGCGCCCGCCGCCCCACAGCACCAGCGCCAGCCCCAGCGTCACCAGCAGCGCAAAGCTCATCCCGTCCACGCCGGTCTGGCGGCCATAGACCCACAGCAGCGCGATGGCGGTGAGGAACATCGGGATCGAAAGGATGCGGCGGAACGCCTCCATCCACGGCCCAGGGCGCGGCAGGCGGCGGCGCAGCGCGGGCACGAAGCCGATCGCCAGGAAGGGCAGCGCCAGCCCCAGCCCCAGCCCGCCGAACACCGCCAGCGCCGCCGGCCACGACAGCACCAGAGCGGTGCCCAGCGCCACGCCCATGAACGGCCCGGTGCAGGGCGTGGCGATGAAAGCGGCGAGCGCGCCCGTCAGGAACGCGCCGCCCGTGCCGTCCCCGCTCCCCGCCCCGGCCGCGGCCCCGATGAAGCGCGGCGTCATCACCTCGAACAGCCCGGCCAGATTGAGCGCGATGCCGGTGACGAGCAGCAGCAGCAACAGGATCACGCGCGGGTCCTGGAGCTGGAACGCCCAGCCCAGCGTCGCCCCGCCGGCCCGCAGCGCGAGCAGCATGCCGCCCAGCGCCAGGCACACCAGCACCACGCCCGCCGTATAGGCCAGCGCCTCGGCGCGCGGGCGGCCGCCGCCGTCGTTAGCCTTGGCCAGGCTGAGCGCCTTCAGGCTCAGGATCGGGAAGACGCAGGGCATGATATTGAGCAGCAGCCCGCCCAGCACGGCGCCGCCGAATGCCAGCAGCGCGGCGATCCACAGCGGCTGGCCGCCCGGCGCCGCGCCGGCCGTACCCGGCACTGCCGGAACCTGCCCCGGCACGGCGCGCAGCGCGAAGCCGCGGTCCTTACCGAAGGCGAGCAGCCCCTCGATCGCCTCCCCGGCCTTCGCATCGGGCTTGGCGCGCGTCTCGATCACGAAGCGGTCGCCCTCGCGCGCCACCGTCTGGGGGGCGGCATAATCGACCAGGCCGTCGGTCGCGGGGAAGAAATAGACCGCGCCGTCCGCCGCCGCGCCCGCCGGGAAGGGAATGGCGATGCGGAAGCGCCCGGCGTCGAGCTGATAGCTGCCCTCCGCCCCCAGCGGCCGGGGCAGCGCCGTGCGCCAGCCGTCGAAACGCGCACGCTGGCCGGGCTCCACCGCGCCATCGCCCACGGTCAGTTCGGCGGAGAGGATCGCATGATCGGGCACGCAGATCTTGTCGGTGCAGACCAGGAAATCATAGCGCACCCCAACGGGCAGCTTCGTCCCCCGCGCCAGCCCGGCGGGGATGGTCAGCTTCACCAGCGGGGTGAATGGGCCTTCATAGACATAGTTCATCAGCCCGCCGATGATCAGCGTCTGCGGCACCGGGAAATCGGGCTCCCCGGCGGTTACGCCACTGGGCAGCGTCCAGGCCATGGCGGGCGGCAGGCCCGCGTCGCCGGGGTTCTTCCAATAGGCGTGCCAGCCGGCATCGGGCACCGATGCGAAGCCGATCGTCACCGTGCCGCCCGCCGCGGGCGTAAGCGTTTCGGCGACCAGCGTGACCTTCACATGCTTCTGCTGCTCGTCCGGCTGCGCCGCCGCGCGGCCCGGGAGCAGCGCGCCCAGGCAGAGCAGGAGCGCCATCAGCGCGAAACGTACCGCAGCCATACCCCGTCCTTGCCGCCAGCGAGCGGCTGGACCATAGCAGCGCAGCGCGCAGTTTGAAGCCGGAGGTCTCATGAAGTTGCTCTATCCGATCGCCGCGATCGCAATGGCGGCGGCCGCGCCGCAGGCGGTGGCACAGACTGCCGCTCCCGCCCCGGCGCCTGCCCCCGCGCCCGCCCCGGCAGGCCCGCCGAAGCTGATGGTGGTGATCTCCGTCGATCAGTTCTCGGCAGACCTGTTCGCCGAATATCGCGGCCAGTTCCGCTTCGGGCTGGCGCGGATGGCGTCGGGCGTGGTGTTCCCCTCCGCCTATCAGAGCCATGCCGCGACCGAGACCTGCCCCGGCCATTCGACGATCCTGTCGGGCGCGCGCCCTTCGCGAAACGGCATCATCGCCAACGAATGGACCGATTTCGCCGCCCCGCGCGACGACAAGACCGTCTATTGCGCCGAGGACGAGCATGTCCCCGGCACCAGCTCCAAGAACTATCAGGTCTCCGACACCCATCTGAAGGTGCCGACGCTGGGTGAGTGGCTGAAGGCCGCCAGCCCGGCCAGCCGCGTCGTATCGGTGGCGGGCAAGGATCGCGCCGCCGTGATGATGGGCGGGCACAAGATCGACGAGGTCTGGTATTGGTGGGACAAGGACAAGGCGTTCCGTTCCTATCCTGGCCGCGCCGAGCCCGCGGTGGTGGCGCAGATGAACGCCACCATCGCCGAACGAATCGCGTCCGCCCAGCCCGCGCTGCCGCTCCCCGAATTCTGCAAGGCGAAGGACCGCCCCTATAACCTGGGATCGGTGACCGTCGGATCGGGCCGGTTCGAGCGCGCGGCGGGCGACGCGCGCGCCTATCGCGTCTCGCCGGAATTCGACGAATCGATCCTGGCGCTGGCCGCCGGGCTGGCGCGCGACATGAAGCTGGGCAAAGGCGACGTGACCGACCTGCTGATCGTCGGCGCCTCCGCCACCGACTATGTCGGCCACAGCACCGGGACCGAAGGCACCGAGATGTGCCTCCAGCTCCTCTCGCTCGACGAGAATCTGGGCAAGCTGTTCGCGGTGCTCGACGGGCTGGGGATCGATTACGCCGCGGTGCTGACCGCCGATCACGGCGGCACCGACATTTCGGAGCGCGCGCGCGACCATGGCATCACCGAGGCGCAGCGCGCCGACCCGGACCTGACCGCGGCCAAGTTCGGCGCGGCGATCGGCGCCAAGCTGGGCATCGCCGGGCCGGTGCTGGTCGGCGGCAACAACGGCGACATCTACCTCGATCCCTCCGTGCCCGCGGCGAAGCGCGGCGCGGTGCTGGCCGAGGCGGTGAAGGCCTTTTCCGCGCACCCGCAGGTGCAGGCGGTGTTCACCCGCGCCGAGATCATGGCCGCCGCAAGCCCCAAGGGGCCGCCCGAGACCTGGACGCTGCTGGAGCGCGCCCGTGCCGCCTATGAGCCTTCGCGCGCGGGCGATCTGGTGGTGGCGCTGAAGCCGCGCGTGATGCCGATCGCGCGGCCGGGGCCGGGCTATGTCTCCACCCACGGCAGCTTCTGGGATTACGACCGGCGCGTGCCGATCCTGTTCTGGCGAAAGGGCATCACCGGCTTCGAGCAGCCGCACACGGTGGAGACGGTGGACATCGCGCCATCGCTGGCCGGTCTGCTGGGGATCAAGGTTCCGGTGGAGATCGACGGCCGCTGCCTGGACCTGGACGCCGGACCGGCGAGCACCTGCGCGCGCTGAGACGGGCAGCGCTCCGTTGACGCCCCTCTCCCGCCGTCGCGGGGGAGGGGAACGCGGGCGGGGAGCGCCTGAACGGCCCCGAATCTATTTCCGCCGTTCGAACTCGCGCAGGCCGGGGCCAAGGCGGTTGCCGGAGATGCGCAGCGGCTCGCCGCTCAGGTCCGCGACAAAGGCCGGGCTGACCTTCACGCCCGGCGCCAGCGATGCGTCGTTGTCGGTGACGGTCAGGCCGGCCGCGCTGTAGTTCTTGTTCTCCGCCGCGACGACGATGAAGCCCGACCAATTCTCCTTGTCCACGCCCTGGACGAACGTGTTGCGCGCGATCAGGCCGGTGCCGCCTTCGGGCAGGTCGATCATGTAATTGGTCTTGCTGCCCGCCGTATCGTCAAAGCTCGAATCGAGGATCTGGACGTTGGGCACGCGCAGCTTGACGTAATGCCCGCCGGTGCCGCGTTCAAAGCGCGAGCTGGTGATGATCACCTGCCCCTTGTTGGCGAGGTAGATCGAATGGCTGCAATCCCAGGTCTCGCACTGGCCCAGGCCCGCGAAGGTGGAATGATCGATCGTGATCCGCTGGCCGGAAGGATTGCCGCCCAGGATGCCTTCCTGGCTGTCGAGGAACATCGAATTGCGCACGATCAGGTCGCCCTGCTCGATGCGGATGCCGGCGCCGTTGCCGTCGCTCACCTCGTAATGGCGGAACACCAGGCCATCGACCACCGATCCCCGGCCGCGCAGCACCAGCGCCGCCTTGTCCTCGCACGTCTCCTTCTCGAAGATCGCGGTGCCGGGCTGGACGGCCTTGAAGGTGATCTCTCCCGCCTCCTGCACCGCGCATTGGCGATAGGTGCCCGGCGCGATCAGGATGGTGGCGCGGCGATCCCCCGCCTGGCGCAGCGCATCGGCCAGCGTGGCGAAACCCTCGCCGGTCTCCGCGATGGTGAAGGGCGCGCCCTGGCGCTGCGCCATGGCGGGCGCGGCAAGCGCGGCGGCGGCGGCCAGCAGGATGACGGCGCGAGGCATGGCGATATCCTTCTCACGCGCAGGCTTCGCATGGGAAGGCGAATAGAGGGTTAACCGAGCGCGTCGCGGGGGGCAGCCCGCCGCTTCGTTCCGGAAGCCGCCCCACCGTCACCTCGCCCTGGCGGGGGGAGAATCTGGAGGCGCCTCAGCGCAGCGTCTGGATGATGCCGGAGAAGTCCAGCCCAGCGCCGTCGCCCGCGACAAAGGCCTCGTAAAGCTCGGCCGCGCGTGCGCCCATCGGGGTCTGGGCGTCCACCGATGCCGCCGCTTCCATCGCCAGCCGCAGGTCCTTCAGCATCAGCGGCGCCGCGAAGCCGCCCTGATAGCCGCGGTCGGCGGGCGTTTCCGGCCCCACGCCGGGGACCGGGCAATAGCTGGTCATCGACCAGCTCTGGCCCGAGCTGACCGAGGAGATGTCGTAGAAACGCTGGAGATCGAGCCCCAGCTTCTCCGCCAGCGCGAACGCCTCGCACGTCGCCACCATCGTCGCGCCGAGCAGCATGTTGTTGCAAATCTTGGCCGCCTGGCCCGCGCCGGTGCCGCCGGCGTGGATCACCGCCTTGCCCATCGCCTCCAGGATCGGGCGGGCACGGTCGAAGGCGTCCTGCGTGCCGCCGACCATGAAGGTGAGCGTCCCCGCATTGGCCGCCGCGATCCCGCCCGATACCGGCGCATCGACCGCCACCAGCCCCTTGGCCGCAGCGGCATCGGCGACGCGGCGCGCGGTGGCGACGTCGATCGTCGAACAATCGATCAGCAGCGTGGCGGGCGCTGCCACGTGCAGCACCGCATCGGCATAGACCGCCTCCACGTGCTTGCCCGCGGGCAGCATGGTAACGACGACCTCAGCCCCGGCCACCGCCGCCGCGGCGCTTTCGGCCGCCAGGCATCCCGCCGCCTTCGCCCGATCCAGCGCATCTGCCGAAAGATCGAAGGCGCGGACGTCGTGGCCCGCCTTCGCCAGGTTCGCGGCCATGCCGCCGCCCATGTTGCCCAGGCCGATGAATGCGATGCTCGTCACGGTTCTTCCTCTCAGCGGTCTCGCGCCCGCCCAGGCGGCGCGCGGCGGAGTGCCGGTCCGGGCCTCCGCTTTCGTTCCGGCCCCTCCCCCAGGCGGGAGAGGCGTCGCGGGCCCGGGTTACCGGCCCTTCCACACCCCGGGGCGTTTCTCGACGAAGGCGGCCATGCCCTCCTTCTGGTCCTCGGTGCCGAAGATGGCGTGGAACAGCCGGCGTTCGAACGCGATGCCCTGCGCCAGCGTGGTCTCGAACGCGGCGTTGACCATCTCCTTGTTCGCCTTCACCGCCAGCGGCGCCATGCCCGCGATCAGCTCGGCGGTCTTCAGCGCCTCCTCGACCAGCTCGGCGGTGGGCAGGATGCGGCTTACCAGCCCGGCGCGCTCGGCCTCGGCCGCGTCCATCATCCGGCCGGTGAGGCACATCTCCATCGCCTTGGCCTTGCCCACGGCGCGGGCCAGCCGCTGCGATCCGCCCATGCCGGGGGTAACGCCCAGCTTGATCTCCGGCTGGCCGAACTTCGCGTTCTCGCCCGCCAGGATGAAGTCGCACATCATCGCCAGCTCGCATCCGCCGCCCAGCGCATAGCCCGCGACCGCCGCGATGACCGGCTTGCGCACCGCGGTAACCCGGTCATAGCCCGCGAAGAAATTGCCGCCGTACATGTCGGCGAAGCCCTTGGTGGACATCTCCTTGATGTCGGCGCCCGCGGCAAAGGCCTTTTCGCTGCCGGTCAGCACCGCGCAGCCCTGGCTCTCGTCGGCGTCGAACGCCTCCAGGGCATGGATCAGGTCGGCCAGCACCTGGCTGTTGAGCGCATTGAGCGCCTGCGGGCGATTGAGCGTGACGAGCGTTACCGGCCCGCGGCGTTCGACGAGAATGGTTTCATAGGTCATGCCGGTTTCCAGGCCTCCTGTTCGGGCAAGGGTTCGAAGATCGCATCGACCGAAGCGCCGGAGACGCCCTCGGGCGTCGCCGGGTTCCACTTCGGCGCATTGTCCTTGTCGACGATCAGCGCGCGGACTCCCTCGACGAAATCGGGGCGGCGCACGACGCGCGTGGCCACGGCGAACTCGCGCGCCATCTCTTCGGCGAAGGTCGCGGCGGTGCGGCCCAGGTGAACGGTGCGCAGCGATACCTTCATCGATTCGGGGCTCTTGGTGCGCAACCCGGCCAGCGCCGCCTGCGCCCATTCGCCCGGATCGGCGGCGAGCGAGGCGAGGATCGCCTCCACGCTCGCGCCCGCGAAATGGCGGTCGATATCGCCCTGGCGCGCCAGCACCGCCGCGGCGGGCGGCTCCACGGAAAGCTCCGCCAGCACCGCTTCGATCGCGGCGGGAGCGGCGGCGATGCGCGCCTTGGCCTCGTCCAGCGCGGCGGCCGGCAGATAGTGGCTCGCCAGCCCGAGCGCGAGGCATTCCGCCCCGTCCAGCCGGTGGCCGGTCAGCGCCAGATACTCGCCCATGTGCCCCGGCAGCCGCGACAGATACCAGCCGCCGCCGACGTCCGGGAACAGGCCGATGCCGGTCTCGGGCATGGCGAACCGGGTGTTCTCCGTCGCCACCCGGTAGCGAGCGGGCTGGGAGATACCCACGCCGCCGCCCATGGTGATCCCGTCCATGAAGGCCACGATCGGCTTCGGATATTCGAACAGCCGGTGGTTCATCTGATATTCGACGCGGAAGAAGTCCGCCGCCGCGCGCCCGTCGCCCGCGCCGCTCTCGGCGATCACGCGGATGTCGCCGCCCGCACAGAAGCCGCGCGAGTATTTGGGATCGCCGTCCGGCGCGGGCGCATGATCGATCAGCACCGCGCCCACCGCCGCGTCCGCCTCCCACGCCGCCAGCGCGTCGAGCACGGCCGCGCACATGCCGGTGTTTAGCGCATGGATCGCCTTGGGCCGGTTGAGCCGGATGCGGCCCGCGCAGCCCTGGACGAAGGTCAGGACGTCGCCGCTCATTGCCGCACCAGATCGCGGCCGACGATCATCCGCATCACCTGGTTGGTGCCCTCCAGGATCGAGTTGACGCGCAGGTCGCGCCAGAAACGCTCGATCGGATAGTCCTTCAGATAGCCATAGCCCCCGTGGAGCTGGAGCGCGCGATCGATCACCGCGCTGCCGGTGTCGGTGGCGAAGCGCTTGGCCATCGCGGCGAAGCGCGTCTTGTCCGGCGCGTTCGCCGTCACCTTGGCGGCGGCGAGATAGAGCAGCGCGCGCGCCGCCTCCAGCTCGGTCGCCATGTCGGCCAGCATGAACTGGGTGTTCTGGAAATCCGCGATCGCCTGGCCGAACTGCTGGCGCTCCTTGGTATAACGGATCGCCTCGTCCAGGCAGCGTTGCGCCCCGCCGAGCGAGGTTGCGCCGATGTTCAGCCGGCCGCCGTCGAGCCCCATCATCGCGATGCGGAAGCCCTCGCCCTCGGCGCCGACGATGTTCTCCACGGGCACGCGGACATTCTCGAAGGTCACGCCCGCGGTGGGGCTGGCGTTCCAGCCCAGCTTGCGCTCCTTCGCGCCGAAGCTGACGCCGGGCATGTCCTTCTCGATCACCATGCAGGTGATGCCCTTCGGACCCTCCGCGCCGGTGCGGACCATGGTGACATAGATGTCGTTCACCCCGGCGCCGGAGATGAACTGCTTCGATCCGTTGACGACATAGTGATCGCCGTCGCGCACCGCCCGCGTCTTCAGCGCGGCCGCGTCGGAGCCGGACGAAGGTTCGGTAAGGCAATAGCTGGCCATCGCCTCCATCGTGATCAGCGACGGGAGATATTTGTCCTTCACCGTCTGCGATCCGAACCGGTCGATCATCCAGGTCGCCATGTTGTGGATCGACACGAAGGCGCTGGTCGGCACGCAGCCATAGGCCATCGCCTCCATGATCAGCGCGGCTTCCAGCCGGCCCAGCCCGATGCCGCCCGATTTCTCTGAGACATAGATCGAAGCGAAGCCCAGCTCCGCCGCGGCCTTGATCGTGTCGCGGGGAAAGACGTGCTGCTCGTCCCATTCGGCGGCGAAGGGGATGATCGCATCCGCCGTGAACTGCTGCGCCATCTGCTGGATCTGGCGCTGCTCGTCGGTCAGGTCGAATTGCTGTGTCATGGTGGTCCTATTGGCGCTCGTGCGCGGGTGGGTACAGTTTGAAATCCGGTCGTTCGGCGTAACTTTGTTACGCGCTCCCTAGAGCAATATCTCCTTCGCCAGCGCCAGCGCCGCCTTGCGCGCGGCCAGTCCGTTGGTGCCGCCGTTGATCGTGCGGGTCAGCCGCTCGATATCGTCCGCGTCGGCGATCGGGTTGCACTTGCGCCGGTCCCAGAAGGCGCAGGCCGCGCGCATGCCGACATCGGTATCCGCCAGCAGATCGGGATCGTTGATCAGGTCCACGCCCGTCACCTGCGCGGCATCGGCATAGTTGGCGCGGCCGGTCACCTGCTTGGCGCCGCGCCCGCGATAGCGCCATCCGTCGCCCGGCTGGCTGTTGCCCAGGTTCGCGGTTCCCCAGGCGCCGCCATAGACCAGGTTGGCGATTTCCGCCTGGGTCGCGGCGTCGAGCGGGGGATCGCCCGCCTTGCGCCCCAGCCGCTGGCAATCGGCATCGCTGATGCGCGATCGCGGGAAGGTGCTGCGCAGCCCCGCGACGGTGTAGTTGAAGCTTTCGACCATCAGCGCGAAGCCGCCGGTCTCCACGCATTGCTGCGCCAGCGCGTGCGCGGTGCGCAGCGCGCTGGTGATCCCCACCCCGCCGAAATGGCTGGCCGCCGCGGCGCCCAGATCGCCCCGCATCGGCGTCACCGGCTTCTTGCCCGCGATCCAGCCCATCAGCGCGGCGAAGCTGCGCGCGCCGAAATCGCCATCGGCGGTGAGCGCATAGCCGCGGGAGATCAGCCGCTGCTGCGCGCGCTTTGCATTCTCCATGCCGTCTCCTTCCCCGGCCGGGCATCCCGGCGCGTCATTCCCCTTCGTGCAGCACGCGCGCGGCAAACAGCGCGCCGAGCAGCTTGGTGCTGTTGCGTTCGTACCAGCGCGGCGCCGGCAGGTTCTTTTCCCAGGCCACCGCCTCCGTCAGCGTGCCGTTGGCGCTGGGGGTGTCGGGGAAAAGCTGGTTGACCGGGTCCGCGAAGGCCGCGTCGGCGGTCACGATTTCCCATCCCTTCGCCCGCAGCGCCGCGACCAGATCGGGCAGGAACAGCGCCGCCAGATCGGTTTCGTGCATCAGCATGACGTGGATCGGCGAACGGCCGATCGCCTTGACCATCAGCCCGTCGAAAAACTCCGCCGCACCAACATGCGTCTCGACATACAGGTCGCGCAGCGCGGCCATGTCGATCGGCTTGCCCGCCTTCGCCGCGTCGATCGTGAGCTGTTCCAGGAACCAGTCGGCGCCGTCGGCGGTGACATAGCCGTTGTGCAGCCCGCGCGCCTTCAGCCCCGCGCGCACCGCGTCGCGCTTGGCCTTGTCGGCCATGCCCTCGTCCAGGAACGGGAAGCGGAACCAGGGGCGGAAGCCGTCGCGCGGGCGCAGCCAGGCGTCGGCGCGATCGATGTTCGCCAGGAAATCCGCCGCACTCGTTTCCGACAGGTGCGGGTGGCTCCAGCTATGGTTGGCGATCACATGGCCAGCGGCGACATAGGCCAGGATACGCTCCTCCCCGCCCTTGCCGTCCGGATTGCCGAGGTTGGCGGGGTTCACGAAGAACGCCGCCTGAGGCACGCCCGCGCGGCGCAGCCCGGCGATCAGCTTCACCGTGCGCTCGTCGGGGGTCAGGAAGGCGCCGCGCCCGCGCGGTACATCGTCGAAGGTCAGCGCGATCCGCTTCTGCGCCGCCGCGGGCGCCAGCCCGGCCAGCAGCAGCGCCACCGCCAGCATCAGTTTCGCGAACAGCCGCATGCCCAGATCCCCTCCAGCCGATGGCGCGGGAATAGACGTTGCCGGGCTGCGGCGCCATAAGCCTGCCCCATGCCGCGCCTGTTGCTTCTCGACACCTGCCTGCGCCTGCTCGCGGCGGGACAGTTGCTGCTGATCGTGCTGGTGGTGGGACGCGGCGCGGCGCCATGGCGCATCCGCGGCGTGACGATGCTGCTGCTCGTCGGCATCGCCGCCTATCTCGCCAACGTCTCGCCGCTGCTCGACCTGTGGCGCTCGCCCCTGTGGGCGCCCGTCCAGCTCGCTTCGCAATCGGTGCCGCTGCTGCTTTGGCTGTTCACCCACCTTCTGCTCGAACGGCCGGTGGACCGGCGCGTGCTGATCGCCTCCGCCGTCGCGGTGGTCGCCTGCTGGGCGGACTTCCAGATCGCGATTCACTGGACATACCGGCCGCCGGTGGCCGCGAACATCGCCTTCCACCTGCTGTCGGCGGCGCTGACGCTGCACGCGATCTGGATCGCCTGGCGCGAACGCGGCGACGACCTGATCGAGCGGCGGCGCATGTTCCGCGTCGGCTTCGTGCTGCTGGTCGGCATCCAGGCGCTGGGCGTGATCATCGCGGAAAGCTGGTACGGCTTCGCCCATACCGACGGCTGGCTGATGCTCGCGCAATCCGCCGGCACGCTGGTGTCGGTGCTGCTGATGGGCGCCGTCTTCCTCTCCAGCAACGGCGATCTGCTGTTCGACGCCGATGCCGCGCCGCCGCCCCGCCCCGCGCTCTCCCCCGCCGAACAGGTCCTCAACGGCAAGCTGGAGGCGGCGATCGCCGCATGCGTCTATCGCGAGCCCGGCCTCGGCATCGGCGCGCTGGCGGAGCGGCTGGAAGTGCCAGAGCATCGGCTGCGCGCGCTGATCAACCAGCGGCTGGGCTATCGCAACTTCTCCGCCTTCCTGAACGCGCACCGCATCGCCGACGCCCGCGCCTGGCTGAGCGATCCGGCGAAGGTCGCGCTGCCGGTGCTCACCATCGCGATGGACCTGGGGTACGGCAGCCTGGCGCCGTTCAACCGCGCCTTCCGCGACGCGACGGGCCAGACGCCCACCGACTTTCGCCGCGCCGCGTTCGCCGTTCCCGGAAATCCCTGATCGATTTCGAAATCGGCGCGATTTCTCCAGCGGCGCGGCGACCGCCCCCGCCGCCTGCCGGTAGGCCCCCGCCATCGAACCCGATGGAGACCCGCCATGCCCGACTGGATCCGGCGTTTCGCAGACCATGGCCTGCACATGTATATGATCGAGGCGTCCCGCTATCTGCTCGCGGCGGGCAGCGTCACGCTGCTGCTGTGGCTCGGCCGCGGCTGGACGCTGCCGCGCCGCATCCAGGCGCGCATCGCCGGCTGGGACGACCGCCGGCGCGAGCTGGTCAACTCGCTGCTTACGATCGGCATCTTCGCGATCGTCGCGGTCTACACCTTCGCGATGACCGGGCTGGGCGTGTACCGCATCCCCTTCGCCGTCCCGCCGCTGTGGCTGGGCCTGGCGGAGATCGTCGGCCTGATCCTGGCGCATGACGCCTATTTCTACTGGATGCACCGCGCGCTCCACAGCCGCGCGATGTTCCGCCGCGCGCATCTGGAGCATCACCTGTCGCGCACGCCGACGCCCTGGGCCGCGTACAGCTTCGCGCCTATCGAGGGCGTGTTCGAAGCGGCGTTCATCCCGCTGGTGCTGTTCCTGGTGCCCATCCATGGCGTGGCGCTGATCGCCTTCGTGCTCCACCAGATCGTGCGCAACGTGATCGGCCATATGGGGCATGAACTCGCCTGGCCCGGCTTCACCCGGTCGCGCTGGACCGGCTGGCTGACCACCACCACCCATCACGACCTGCACCACAGCCAGGGCGCCTATAACTTCGGCCTCTACTTCACCTGGTGGGACCGGATGATGGGCACCGAACACCCCCGCTACCACGATGCCTTCGAAACCGCGGCGATCCCTTGGTTCGGGCGGAAAGATGTGGTTGCCTGAGGCACGATCGGCCGCGGGCATCGCCCCGGTCACCCCATCGTGGGGATGACGAAGGCGTTGCCGCCGTCGGCCGATCCGTCGGGCCACCGCTGCGTTACGGTCTTCACCTTGGTCCAGAAGCGCACGCCCTCCATGCCATGCTGGTTGACGTCGCCGAAGGCCGAGCGCTTCCAGCCGCCGAAGGTGTGATAGGCGACCGGCACCGGGATCGGCACGTTAATGCCCACCATGCCCACGTTGACGCGGCTGGCGAATTCGCGCGCGGCATGGCCGTTGCGGGTGAAGATCGCCACGCCGTTGCCGTACTGATGCTCGCTCGGCAGCCGTAGCGCGGTTTCGAAATCGGGCGCGCGGACGATCTGGAGGACCGGGCCGAAGATCTCCTCCTGATAGGAGCGCATCTGCGGCGTGACGCGATCGAACAGCGACGGGCCGATGAAGAAGCCCTGCTCATGCCCCTGCAGGCTGAACCCGCGGCCGTCGACCACCAGCTCGGCGCCCTCGTCCACGCCGGTCTGGATCCAGTTCTCGACGCGCGCCTTGTGCGCGGCGTTGACCACCGGGCCGTAATGCGCGTCCGGATCGGTGGAGACGCCCACCTTCAGCGCGGCGATCGCGGGGATCAGCTTCGCACGCAGCGCATCGGCGGTCTTGTCGCCCACCGGCACCACCACCGGCAGCGCCATGCAGCGCTCGCCCGCGGAGCCGAAGGCCGCGCCCGAAAGATCCGCCACCACCTGGTCCAGATCGGCGTCGGGCATGACGATGCCGTGGTTCTTCGCCCCGCCCATCGCCTGCACGCGCTTACCGGCGGCCACGCCGCGCCGGTACACATAATGGGCGATGTCCGACGATCCGACGAAGCTGACCGCGCCGATCGCGGGATGATCCAGGATCGCGTCCACCATCTCCTTGTCGCCATGGACGACCTGGAGCACGCCGGCGGGCAGGCCGGCCTCGGCCATCAGCTCGGCCAGGCGCACGGGAACGCTGGGGTCGCGCTCCGACGGCTTGAGGATGAAGGCGTTGCCGCACGCGATCGCCACGCCGAACATCCACATCGGGATCATCGCCGGAAAGTTGAACGGCGTGATCCCCGCGCCGATGCCGATCGGCTGGCGCATGCTGAACACGTCGATGCCGGAGCCTGCGCCCTGGGTATATTCGCCCTTCAGCGCATGCGGGATGCCGCAGGCGAACTCGACCACCTCCAGCCCGCGCTGGATGTCGCCCTTGGCGTCGGCGACCACCTTGCCGTGCTCGGACGAGAGCAGATGGGCGAGCGAATCCATGTTCGCCTCCACCAGCTCCTTGAACTTGAACAGCACGCGCGCGCGCCGCTGCGGATTGGTCGCGGCCCAGCCGGGCTGCGCGGCGAGCGCGGCAGCCACCGCCTTTTCCAGATCGGCCTCCGTGCCCAGCGGCACCTGGGCCTGGACCTGGCCGGTGTTGGGATCGAACACCTCGCCCGAACGGGCGGCGGCGCCCCCCGGATTACCCACGATCACATGATCGACGACACGCATGGCACCTCTCCCGGCTGGCGGCTTTGAGGCTCTATTTCACTCTGCAATTTCGCATGCAACCCGATTTAATTGCGGACAAGGCCTGCAATTTTGCAGTAACGCGGCAGCGATGCACGATTGGGATGACCTTCGCATCTTCCTGGCGGTGGCGCGGGCGCGGCGGATCGCGGCGGCGGCGCGCATGCTGGGGATCGACGCGACCACCGTCACCCGGCGCCTGGCGCGGCTGGAGCGGCGGACGGAGCAGCCGCTGTTCGAATCGCTGGGCGGCGACCGGCGGCTGACCGAGGAGGGCCAGGCGCTGCTGGTCCATGCCGAGACGATCGAGGACGCCGTGATCGCCGCCACCGAACGGACGGGCGGCGAGGCGGGCGCCGGCCATGTACGGCTGAGCGTGGCCGAGGGGCTGGCGACCCGCGTGCTGGCGCCGGCGATCGAGGGGTTCCGCGAACGCTATCCGCGCATCCGGCTGGACCTGATCACAGCATCGGGATTCCTCAACCCGTCGCGGCGCGAGAGCGACATCGCGCTGATGCTCGCCCGCCCGCGCAGCGCGCAACTGAACATCGCGGAGTTCGCGCTATACCGGCTGCGGCTCTATGCCTCGCACGACTATCTGGCGCGGCACGGCACCCCGGCGGACCCGTCCGCGCTCGAACGCTGCGCGCTGATCGGATATGTCCCCGAGCATATCTACGCCCCCGAGCTGGACTATATCGCCGAGGTGGCGCCGGGCCTTTCGCCCAAGCTTCGCAGCACCAGCATCAACGTGCAGCACGGGCTGATCGCGGCGGGCGCCGGGATCGGCATCCTGCCCGATTTCATGGCGGCGGGCGACGCGCGGCTGGCGGTGGTGCTGGGCGAGACGGTCGCGCTCCACCGCACCTTCTGGCTGGTGACCCACCGCGACACCCACGCCTCGCCCCGCATCCGCGCCGTCTGCGCCTGGCTGGCGGAACTGGGCGAGACGCTGGGCTAAAGTCCCCCAATTCTCCCCCGCCAGGGGGAGGGGGCGTGCGCAGCGCGACGGAGGGGGCGGATGCCAGAACGTGCCGGTGCGCTTCCGCGCCCTCGCCCGCCAGGGGGAGGATGGATCGCCGTTCCCTAACTCCGCCCGATCGGGATCGGCAGCAGGCGGCCCTCCGCGTCGGGGACCACCATCACCTCGACACCGAAGGCCTCGCGAAGCGGCTGGTGCGCCAGCGCCTCGCGCGCGGGGGCGAACGCGATCACGCGGCCGTCGCGCAGCAGCAGCACCTCGTCCGCCGCGCGCGCCGCCTGGACCAGGTCGTGGAGCACCACCACCACGCCCATCCCCGCCTCCGCCAGCCCGCGAAGCCGCTCGAGCAGCCCGAGCTGGTGCGCGGGATCGAGGCTGGCGAGCGGCTCGTCCGCCAGCAGCCAATCGGGCGTGCCCGCCAGCACGCGCGCGAGCTGCACCCGGGCGCGCTCCCCGCCCGAAAGCGTGTCCACCGCGCGATCGGCGAGCGCGAGCGTGCCGGTGGCGGCCAGCGCGGCGATCACCGCGCTCTCGTCCGCCGCCGATGGCCCCGCGAAGGGCGAACGATGCGGCAGCCGCCCCAACGCCACCAGCTCGCGCACCGCCAGGTTCCAGTGGACCGTCGCGTCCTGCGGCAGATAGCCGATCGTCCGGGCGCGTTCGCGCGGGTCGATCCGCTGCACCAGCCGCCCGCCGATTCGCACATGGCCGGCATCCAGGTCGATCAGCCCCGCGAGCGCCTTGACCAGCGTGGACTTGCCCGATCCGTTGGGGCCGAGGATCGCGGTCACCCGGCCGGGCTGGAGCCGCGCCGCCACCGCGTCGAGCACCTTGCGCCCGCCGAGCGTGACCGAAAGATCGCTGACCGTCAGATCCATGCCCGCCTCCGTTCGCGCAGCAGCAGCACGAGGAAGAAGGGAGCGCCGAGCAGGGCCATCGCCACGCCCAGCCGCACCTCGCCCGCGCCGGGGGCCAGCCGCACCAGGCTGTCCGCCGCCAGCAGCAGCGCCGCGCCGCCCAGCACCGAGGGGAGCAGCAGCGCCCCGGGCCTGGCCCCCGCGAGCGGACGCAGCAGATGCGGCACGATCAGCCCGACGAAGCCGACCACCCCGGTCACCGCCACGCTGGCGCCAACCGCCAGCCCGGTGCCCAGCACCACCAGCAGCCGTACCCGGTCCATCCGCACGCCCATCGATCGCGCCGCGTCCTCGCCCAGCGTCAGCGCGTCGAGCGCGCGGCCGGTGAACAGCAGCAGCCCGCAACCGGCCGCAAGGAAGGGCAGCGCCAGCCTGACCTCCGCGAAGCTGCGGTCGGTGAGCGCCCCCATGATCCAGTCCATCACCTCGGCCACCGCCAGCGGATTGGGCGCGATCGAAATCAGGAAGGCGGTGAGCGCACCCGCCAGGCTGGCCAGCACGGTGCCGGCGAGCACGAACGCGACCGGGCTTTCCGATCGCCAGGCGAGCGCCGCGAGCAGCAGCATCGCCCCGCCCGCGCCCGCCATCGCCGCGCCGAACAGCAGCAGCGGCGCGGCCATGGCCGAAAGCGTGATCGCCGCCACCGCCCCCAGCGCCGCGCACGACGAGACCCCCAGCACCGCCGGATCGGCGAGCGGATTGCGCAGATAGCCCTGCAACACCGCGCCCGACAGGCCCAGCGCGGCGCCGATCGCCAGCGCCAGGATCGCGCGCGGCAGGCGCAGCTCGACGACGATCCACCACAGCGGATCGGCCGAGAACCAGGCCGATGGCGGCACCCACGCCTTGCCCGCCATCAGCGACGCCGCGAACAACAGCGCGGCCAGCGCCGCAAGCCCCCCGATCAGCGCGGCGCGGCTCATGGCGCGATGCTCCGCCGCACCTCAGCCAGCCGGGTCATCGCGCGCGCGATCACCGGGCCGCCGCAATTGACCAGATCGCGGGGAAACCGCGCCTCGGTGACGCGCGCGGGCGAATGCGCCAGCACGCGCGCGCGCATCGCCGCCGCGCGCGAACCCGCGTCGCGCCCGCTGCCGTCATCAGGCACGAACATCACGCGCGGCGGATCGGCGGCCACCGTCTCGACCGGCAGATAGCCGGTATAGGCCAGGCCATAGCGCGCCGCCCGGTCTTCGAACCCCGCGAGCGCCAGCATCTGGTTGACCAGGTTGCTCCCGCCCGAGGCAAGGTTGCCCCCGATCCAGATCAGCGCGGGCACGCGCGGTCCCGGCGGCGGCGCGGCGGCGGCGATCGCCGCGTCGATCCGCGCGATCATCGCCCGCCCGGCATCCTCCGCCCCCACCGCCCGGGCGAGCCGGGCCACCTGCGCCCGGCTGGCCGCGATCGTTACCGGCGAATCGAGATAGAGCGTGCGCAGCCCGGCGCGCGCGAACGCCTCGCGCGTAGCGGCCTGGGTGAAGCTGCTGGCGATCACCAGCCCGGGGCGCAGCGCGATCACCTCCTCCGCCGTGCCCGCGGTGGCACGGAAGCGGCGCGCGACCGCGAGGTCGATCGAGGTCGCGCCGGGGTCCTGCGAATAATGGCTGATCGCCGCGATCCGATCCGGCGGCACCAGCTCGACCAGCATCGCATCGGCGCAGGGATTGAGCGAGACGATCCCCCCCGCCCCCTGCGAGGGCGGCGCCGCACAGCCCGCGACGAGCACGCCGGCCAGCGTCCCGAGCAGCGCGGCGCCCCGTATCACGGCAACCGCACGCGCACGCCGGCATAGGCCGCGCGGCCATAGGTGCCGTAGCCCGCGACCGTCTGATAGCGTTCGTCGAACAGATTCTCGACACGGCCATAGAGCGACAGCCCCGCGCTCACCGGCATTTCGGCCCGGATCGCCGCCAGCGCATAGCCGTCCAGCCGGGTGAAGTTCCCGGCATCGTCGAAGCTGTCGCCAACGATCGTCACCGTTGCCCCCAATGCCAGCCCCAGCGGCGTCCGCCAGTCGGCCGAAACGCTCGCCGAATCGCGCGGACGGCGGGCGAGCCGGTTGCCCGCATAGCCCGGCGAACGGTTTTCCGCATCGATGAAGCTGTAGCTAGCGGTGAAGGTCAGCCCCTCCGCCGGGCGTGCGGCGATCTCCAGTTCGACGCCGCTGGTGCGGGTGCGGGCGATGTTGCGATAGGTGAAGCTGCCCAGATCGAAATCGATCTGGTTGTGCGTATCGCGGTGGAACCAGCTCGCCGCGATCCGCAGCGCGCCGCCGATCAGCTCCTGCTCGGCGCCCAGCTCATAGCTCTTGGCCGTTTCCGGATCGAGCGTGCCGGTGCCGTAGAAGGGCGCGAAGAGCTGGTAGAGCGTGGGCGCCTTGAACCCCTCGCCATAGGCCGCGCGCAGCAGCGTGCCCGATGCGGGGCGCAACGCCATGCTGGCGCCCCAGCTCGCGTGGCTGCCGAAGCGGCTGTGATCGTCGTTGCGCACGCCCGCGGTTACCGTCACCGCCTCAACCGGGGTGACGATCGCCTGGCCGTAGAAGCTGGTGATCGCCGAGCGGAACCGGCTGGCCCCGTCGAAGAAGCCCAGCCGCTCGCGCTCCGCCCCGAACACCAGCCGCAGCGCGTCCGCCACGCGCGCATCGCCGCCATAGGCGAAACGCTCGCTGTGCCCGCGATAGAAATAGAGCGGCGCGGCGCCTGCCGCGGGATCAAAATTGTCGCGATCGATGTCGGCCACGGTGAAGCTCAGCCGGTTCGCCACCGGCCCCACATCGGCGTGGAGCCCGGCATAGCCATAGAACTCGCGTGCGGTGGAATATTCGGCGGTATCGGTGAAGCCGTAGCTGGGGGGCGGATAGCCGTCGAGATCGGTGCGGCTGTCGGCCCAATATCCGCCCAGCTCCCCGCGCACGCCCGGGATGAGTTCCACCTTCAGACGGCCGCTGGCGCTATACTGGCGATATCCGTCGGGCTCGGTGCCAGACGCGGCCTGCGAGACGCCGTCGGTGCGGAACCAGCCGCCGGTCAGCGCCCCCTGCACGCGATCGGAGCCGCCCGAGATCGCGGCATTGGCCGAAACCTGGTCGGCATAGCCATATTCGGCGCTGGCGCGTGCGCTCAGCCCCGCCTCCGGCTGCTTCGTCACCACATTGACGACGCCGCCGATCGCCTGGCTGCCCCACACCACCGAATTGGGGCCGCGCAACAGCTCGACGCGCTCGATCGCGCCGGCCAGCAGGTTGCCGAAATCGAACGCGCCCGCGGGCGACGAGGGATCGTTGGCGCGCACGCCGTCGATCAGCACCAGCGTCTGCGCGTCCTCGGCGCCGCGCACGCGCACCGCGGTCACCGCCCCCGGCCCGCCGTTGCGCGACAGGGTGACGCCCGGCGTGGTGGCGAGCAGATCGGCGAGCGAGACCGCCTGGCGCTGCTCGATCGTGGCGCGATCCAGCACGGTGACGGCGCGGCCCGATTCGCGCGCCTGCTGCGCCACGCCGCTGGCGACGACGATCAGGTCGTCCGCCTCCTGCTCCACATAATAGGCACGGCCGCCGTCCGCGTCGTCGCTATGGATCTGGGCATGCGCGGAAACCGCGGGCAGCAGCGCGGCCGACGAAAACAGGATTGAAACCAGCAACTTCATGACAAGACACCCTTCGTTGGGCCGCCCTGCCTGAAATGGCGCGGGCGGCACGTTGCGGTGTCGCTCGCGCGGGATCGGGTGCCGGTCACCCTCCCCCGTCCGCCCGGTGCACCCCGCCCGCGCAGAGGAATCGACGGTGGCGGGCAGGTCTCCTGGCTCCCGGGTCGCTGCCGGACGCGCCGCCTTCCCGGGCCATCTGGCCCAGTGGCATGCTGGCGCGCCTGCTCGCCGGTTACAGTTGCGGGGGCAGCCTCGGCATCGCACCGAAGTTCCCTTTTGATCCCCTTGCGGGGAACCCGTCACGGCCGCGCTTCTAGCGGCCGATGGTGCGGCGCGGCAAGGGCCTGCGCAAACGGGCCGGAAAAGCAAAGGCCCGCCGGTCTTGCGACGGCGGGCCTTTAAATGGTGGGCGCGGCAAGGATTGAACTTGCGACCCCTGCGATGTCAACACAGTGCTCTACCACTGAGCTACGCGCCCATGGCCCATCGGGCCGAAACGGGAAGCGGCGCATTAGCGAGTCCTCTTGGCCCGCGCAAGCGCTGCGAAACAGGAATCCTATGCGGGTATCTAGCCGCTCGTCGTGAAGCTGCCCTGCTCGAACAGCCGGTCCACCTCCAGCACCAGATCGCGCAGGTGGAACGGCTTCGAAAGCACGCGCGCCTGGGGCATCTGCTTGCCCGCCTTCAGCGTCACCGCGGCAAAGCCGGTGATGAACATCACGCGCATGTCGGGCGCGATCTCGCCGGCGCGCTGGGCCAGTTCGATCCCGTCCATCTCCGGCATCACGATGTCGGTCAGCAGCAGATCGAACCGCTCCGCCTCGATCAGCGGCAGCGCCGCCGTCCCCCGATCGACGGCCGTGACCGCATAGCCGGAGCGTTCGAGCGCGCGCGTGAGATAGTCGCGCATCACGCGATCGTCCTCGGCCAGCAGAATTCGGTACATTGCGGTCCCATCCGTGAGCGACGGCGTTCCCTATATGCCCGCAGCCCTTAAGAATTTCCAGACGCAGCCGACAGACGATGTTGCCGTATCGGGACGCCCGGCATAGCTTTCGCATACGTGATTCCGGCACCCTCCTTCCTTCGCCATGGCCCGTCCGAGCCGCAGAGCCCGGTGGTGGTATCGGTGCCCCATGCCGGGCGCGACTATCCGCTGCCGCTGCGCGCGGCGCTGCAGCTTCCGCTGGAGGCGCTGCGCCCGCTGGAGGACCGGCATGCCGACGCCATCGCGCTGGAGGCGGTGCGCGGCGAGACGCTGTTCATCGCCGGACGCGCGCGCGCCTGGATCGACCTGAACCGCGCCGAGAACGAGCGCGATCCGCGGATCGACGACGGCGCCTCGCTGAGCGGGCAGCCGCAATCGTCCAAGATTCGCAGCGGGCTGGGGCTGGTGCCGCGGCGCGCGGGCGCGGCGGGCGATTTCCTGCGCCGCCGGCTTTCGGACGAGGAGGTGCGCGCGCGCATCGCCGCGGACCACCGGCCTTATCACGAAGCGGTGGCGGCGGCCCTTGCGGCGGCGCGCGCCCGGTTCGGCGTGGCGGTGCTGCTCGACGTGCATTCGATGCCGCCGCTGGGCCACGGCAGGGCGCGGATCGTGCTTGGCGACCGGTTCGGCAAATCGGCCTCGGCACGGTTCATGGGAAGGATCGAGGGCGCGGCACGCGCGCACGGCCTGGCCTGCGCCGCCAACGCGCCCTATTCGGGCGGGCACATACTGAACCGCCACGGCGATCCGCGCCGCGGCATCCACGCGATCCAGATCGAATTCTGCCGCGCGCTCTATCTCGATGCGGCGCTCGATCGCCCCGGGCTGGGGCTGGCCGCCGCCGCCGCCGCGCTGCGCGCGATGATCGACGCCGCCGCGGACGAGGCGATGCCGGCCGCGCTGGCCGCCGAATAGCCGGGCAAGAAAAAAGCCACCTCGTGACTAGGCACGAGGTGGCCAAGGTTCAGGGAGGAGACACGCCCGAAGGCGTGCCGTACGACCCCGCGAAAGGGGGAACACGAAGCCGTACCCCACGAATATAAATAACGGGACCTGTGGTTTCAAGGTCACATGTCAAAACAAAATTTCGGGCAAAAAACCCGGCAGCCGGACTCCGCTCAGCCGCGGCGGCGCAGCCCCGGAATCATCCGCGCGAGAACATCGTCGCGCAGCAGGAAATGATGGCGCAGCGCGGCGGCGATATGCAGCACCACCAGCCCGGCCATCAGGAATCCCAGCAGCTCGTGCGCCTCGTGCGCCGCCTCGGCGGCGCCATGGCCCACCGGCAGCAGCGGCATATCGAACAGCCCGAACATGCTCACCGCGCGCGGCCGTTCCGGATCGGAGGACATCGCCCAGCCGCTCATCGACAGGATGATCATCAGCGCATAGAGCGCCCAGTGCATCGCCTTGGCCGCGGCGCGTTCCCAGCCGCGCATGGCGTCCGGCAGCGCGGGGGGCGTGTGCGCCAGCCGCCAGCCGAGCCGCGCGACGCTGAGCACCAGGATCAGGATGCCCAGGGTCTTGTGCAGCGGGATCACCCGCCACTCCCGCGGCAGGGCGTCGTGGAACAGCCCCAGCCACAGGTTGAAAAGAACCAGCACGGCGATCACCCAATGAAAGGCGATCGCGCCCTTGCTGTAGCCGTCGCCGCGCTGGATCGCCATCGGATCAGCTCACAAGCTGCGGCGCGGGCATCTTGCCCTGCTGCACCTGGCGCCCGAAGATCTCACGCATCTGGCCTAGCGAGAAGAGGTGCGCGAAGATCAGCGGCAGCATGCCGTTCTGCATCATCTTGCGAAGCTGGTCGCCGCGCAGATCGTTGAGCTTCTGCTCGTCGATCATGCGGAAGCCGCGATAGACGAACGGCTGGGCCGCGCCCTCGGGCTGGATCGAGACCTCGCCGTCCATCAGCAGGTCCAGGTCCGCCAGCTCCTTGACGAACAGGCCGGTGTTCTGGCCCGCGCGCTCGAACTGCTCGGCGAACTGCAGGATGCCCTTGGTCGCCTCGCTCGGCTGGCCGTCTTCGCCGAACAGCTTCTCGCCTTCCTCGCCCGGGCCGATCGCGTCGGAGGTGGGATCGAAGCACAGCGACAGCTCGTCGCTGTCCTGCCGCAGGCGCGCCAGCATATAGGGATAGCGGCGGATATAGGCCGGGACGTAGAAGTTCTGCTCGATCAGCTTGCCTTCATCGTCGAAGAAGACGTTGACGCCCTCGTTCAGGCCCATCAGCGCCAGCGGCACGGGGTCTTCGCCCATCGAGAAGACGATCGGCATGAAACGCTGCAGGATCGGGAATTCCTCGACCGTCACCGGCACCGCATGCTGGTGGACAAGGAACGGCGCGCGATCGACAGGGCGCGCGCGGAACTCCCCATGAAGCTGGCTCGAAAGCGGCTGGAGGTCCTGGTAGAAGAGAGGAAGCGGCTGCTGCTGCGGCGCGGTGGCCATCGAAATCTCCTGGGAACGGCTTGTAGTATGGATTCTCGGATGCTGCGCTCTATGGCGCGGGCGCTTCCGGCGCAAGCGTGACGAGCTTGCCGGGATTGAGGATACCGCGCGGATCGAGCGCGTGCTTGATCGCCCGCAACGTCGCGACGCGCACCGGCGGGCCGAGCCGCTCCAGCTCCGCGCGCTTCAACTGGCCGATGCCGTGCTCGGCCGAGATCGAGCCCCCGGAAGCGACCACCAGATCGTGAACAAATCGCGTGATTTCAGGAGCATGGGCGGGATACCAATGCACCTCGTCGGCTCCCTTGGGCGCGCGCACATGGAAATGGACATTGCCGTCGCCCAGATGGCCATAGGGGCTGACCAGCGTGCCGGGGAAGCGCGATTCCACGGCCGCCGCCCCCTCCACCATGAAGCGCGGCATGTCCGGGATCGGCACGGAGATGTCGTGCGCGATGGTGACGCCCGCGGTGCGCTCCGCCTCCGAGATCGAATCGCGGATGCGCCAGAAGCCCTCCGCCTGCGCCTCGCTGGCCGCGACCACCGCGTCCACCGCCATCCCGGCCTCCAGCGCATCGCCCAGCAGCCGTTCGAGCAGCGCGCCGGGCGCCTCGTCGTCCGCGCCGCTCGCCACCGCCTCGATCAGCGCATTCCACGGCTGGGGCGCGGCCAGCGGCGCGCGGGTGCCGGGGATCTGCTCCAGGACCAGCGACAGCGCGCTCGCCGGCACGATCTCGAAGCTTTCGATCGCGTTCGTCCGCGCCTCCATCGCGCGCAGCAGGTCTAGCGCGGCCTGCGGCGTCTCCAGCCCCACCCAGGCCACCGCGCGCGACGCGACCGCGGGAACAAGCCGCAGGCTGGCCGCGGTGACAATGCCCAGCGTGCCCTCCGCCCCGATCAGGAGCTGGTTGAGATCGTATCCGCGATTGTCCTTCTTCAGTACCGGCAGGCCGTTGTGGACCGATCCATCGGGCAGCACCGCCTCCACGCCCGCCACCAGGCTGCGCATGTTGCCGAAGCGCAGTACCTGCGTGCCGCCCGCGTTGGTGGACACCAGCCCGCCGATCGTCGCCGATCCGCGCGCGCCCAGCGTGAGGGGGAAGCGCCGCCCCTGCTCCAGCGCGGCTTCGTGCAGATCGGCCAGGATCACGCCCGCCTCCGCCACCGCCAGATTCTCCTCGGCGCTGATCCGCCGGATATGGTTCATCCGGCGCGTGGAGAGCAGCAGCGCCGATCCGTCCGCCGGCGGCGTCGCGCCGCCGCACATGCCGGTGTTGCCGCCCTGGGGCACCAGCGCGACCCCGGCCGCCGCCGCCAGCGCGACGATCGCGGAGACCTCCCCGGTCGATCCCGGCGTGAGCAGCGCCGCGGACGCCCCATGGTAGCGGCCGCGCCAATCGCTCAGCCAGGGCGCGATCGCATCGGCATCGGTGGTCACGGACTTGGGGCCGAAGCGTTCGCGGACGGTTTCGACCAGATTCTGCTGCTGCGGGGTCATCGGCGCGGGCAATAGCATGGCGCGCGGGGCCGTTCCAATTCATCTCATGTTCAAGCCCGGGCGCTATGCCGGGCGATGTGAAGAGGAAGACTGCACTGACTGCGTCCGCGCTGGCGGCGCTTCTCGCCGTGCCCGCGGCGGCGCCGGCCAGCCCTGGCGGATGGGGAGTCACGACCCAGCAGATGGTGATCCATGTGCCGCGGATGACGGTGACGCGCACCACGATCGTGACGCGCAGCTTCCCCCGCCGCCCCCCGCCCATGGTGTTCACCGAACGCAAGGCGGACGATTGCGTGAAGCTGGACAAGATCGTCGGCTTCGCCGTCAGCCCGGGCGACACGATCGAGCTGATGCTGAGCGACGGCAAGCGGCTGCGCGCGCGGCTGGGCTCCAACTGCCCGGCGCTGGGCTTCTATTCCGGCTTCTACGTGCGCCCGCACAAGGACGGGAAGATGTGCGCCAAACGCGATTCGATCCGCTCGCGATCGGGCGGCACATGCAGCATCGACAGCTTCCGGGCGCTGGTGCCGGCGCGGTAGGGGCCGCCCTGTTTAGCCGGCCTCGGCCCACTCCGCCGCAAGAGAACGCCCAGAGTGCTTGACATCGCTTCCCAAATAGGCAAGCGCCGGGCGGGTTAGCGGCGTGGTGTCCACGCCCCCTTTCCGGACATTTGCATGAGCTTTGCCGACCTCGGCCTTTCAGACGAACTGCTACGCGCAGTAGAAGCGGCCGGATATTCCGAGCCGACCCCGATCCAGCGCCAGGCGATCCCCAGCGTGCTGATGGGCAAGGACCTGATCGGCATCGCCCAGACGGGTACGGGCAAGACCGCGGCCTTCGTGCTGCCGATGATCGACATTCTGGGCGAAGGGCGCACCCGCGCGCTGATGCCGCGCAGCCTGATCCTGGAGCCCACGCGCGAGCTGGCGGCGCAGGTGGCCGAGAATTTCGAGAAATACGGCGTCCACCACAAGCTATCCATGGCGCTGCTGATCGGCGGCGTTCAGATGGGCGATCAGGTGAAGGCGCTGGAAAAGGGCGTCGACGTGCTGATCGCCACGCCCGGGCGGCTGATGGACCTGTTCGGCCGCGGCAAGATCCTGCTCACCGGCTGCAGCCTGCTGGTGATCGACGAGGCGGACCGGATGCTCGACATGGGGTTCATCCCCGATATCGAGGAGATCTGCACCAAGCTGCCGAAGAACCGCCAGACGCTGTTGTTCTCGGCCACGATGCCGCCGGTGATCAAGAAGCTGGCCGACAAGTTCCTGAACGATCCCAAGCGGGTCGAGGTGGCGCGGCCCGCCACGACGAACACCAACATCCGCCAGTTCGTGGTGCCCGTCGCCGCGGCGAAGAAGCGCGAGGCGCTGCGCGAGCTGCTGCGCGCCGAGGACCTGCACACCGCGATCATCTTCTGCAACCGCAAGACCACGGTGCGCGAGCTCAACAAGAGCCTCCAGCGATCGGGCTTCGCGTCGAGCGAGATCCATGGCGACATGGAACAGCCCGCGCGGCTGGCAGAGCTGGACCGGTTCAAGAAGGGCGACGTCAACATCCTGGTCGCGTCGGACGTCGCCGCGCGCGGGCTGGACATCAAGGGCGTCAGCCACGTCTTCAACTTCGACGCGCCGTGGCATCCGGACGATTACGTCCACCGCATCGGCCGCACTGGCCGCGCGGGCGCCACCGGCACCGCCTATACGCTGGTGACCCCCGACGATGCCGAGAACATCGCCGAGATCGAGAAGCTGACCGGGCAGAAGATCGAGCGGATCGCCGCGCCGGGCGGCGGATCGGCCGATGCCGGCGAAGAGGCGCCGCCCCGCCGCGAACGCGCCCGGGCCGAAAAGCCGCGCCGGGGCGAGAAGCCCGAGCGGGCCGAACAGGCGGACAAGGCCGAACGGCCCGAACGGACCGCCAAGCCCGAGCGGGCGGAGCGCGACGAGCGTCCGCAACGCGAACCGCGCGAGGCACGGCCGCCGCGTTCCGAGCCCCGCCAGGAACGCCAGCCCCGTCCCGAGCGCCAGCGCCGCCACGAGCCCGCCGACGACGGCCCCGACGATGGCTGGAACGGCCCGATGCCGGACTTCCTCAACTTCTCCATCGGCGGCTGAGCCCGCGCGATGTGGGAGGTCGTTCCCGTCATCGAGAGCCCGTGCGTCAACATCTGTCGGATCGACCGGAAGACGCGCTGGTGCGAAGGCTGCGGCCGCACCGCCGCCGAGATCACCCGCTGGGGCGAGACCGACGACGCCGACCGCAAGGCCGTGATGGCGGAGCTGCCCGCGCGGATGCGGGCGATGCGCCGCGGCTATTGAGCCGCCCGCACGGCCGGGACCGCCGGTTCCAATTCCCAGCGAGATGTATCCGGCATGGGGTCCGGCGAGACCGGACCGGTCCGGTCCCCGCCGAACGCCGGGGAACGGCCGCGAGCCGACTCCAACGCGCGCCTATGCCTGCGCCGGTGCCATCAGCGCATCGTCGATCGCGGTCGCGCGGACATAGGCCTCCCGGCTGCTGACCCGGGCGAAATAATCGGCGAAGGCGTCGCGCCTGGGCAGCGTGCCGAACTGGACGCCCCAGCCCACCGCCGATCCGACATAGACGTCCGCCGCGGTGAAGCGGCTGCCGGCGATATAGGGATTCGCCAGTACCGCCTTTTCCAGCACGTCCACCGTCTGGTCATAGCTGCCATAGCCGAACATCCGCGCCTGATCGGCGCTGGGCACGAACCCGGCATGATTGTTGGTCACCGCCTGCTCCACCGGGCCGGCGGCGAAGAACAGCCAGCGGTAATAGTCCGCGCGCTCCTCCGGCCGTGGCGCCAGCCCGGCCTCGGGGAACGCCTCCGCCAGATAGGCGCAGATCGCCGCGCATTCGGTGACCACCTTGCCGTCATGCACGATCGCCGGAACCTTCCCCATCGGATTGACCGACAGATAGGGCGCCGCCTTCATCGTCGATGCGTAATCGACCACCACCGCCTCATAGGGGACGCCGGTTTCCTCCAGCATCCAGCGCGCGATGCGGCCGCGCGACATGGGATTAGTGTACAAGACGAGCTGGCCGGCCATCACATCCTCCTGCGAACCGATTTTGGAACAAATACGGAACAATCGTCAGCGCGTCAACGCGGCGGGCAGCGCGTAATCGCCGGGCACCAGATAGCCGAACGACAGGATGATCCGGCGCCTGCGGCCGAACACCGGCTGCGACATATGCGGCCGTTCGCTGGGGAAGAAGGCCAGCACCATTCCCTCCGCCACCTGCCGCGCGCGCGTTTCGATCACCGGCAGCCCGCCCTTGTAGGGAAGCTGGAGGAACAGGTTGGCGCGCAGATGGCGTTTGCCCGGCGGCGCCGAATCGATGTGCAGATGCACCAGCCCGCCCGCGCGGATGATGCTGAGATACCATCCGAACTGCGGCTCGGGCTCCGCATCGGCGGGAATGCCCAGCGCATGCTGGAGCCGCAACCGCACCGCCGTGTAGAGCGGGTCGATCCGCGGCAGCCGCTCCACCCGGCGGAACCGCCGCGGCGCGTTGCCGCTGGTGGAGGCGGTGGCGTTGGCGCGCAGATGCGGCTCCATCGCGCGCGCCCAGGCCAGCAGCGCGCGGCGCTCCGTCTCGCTGACAAAAGCCGGTGCCAGCAGCACGTCCGCGTCCGGCGGCGCATCGCGCCCCGCCAGCGCGGCGCCACCGGTCATGCGGCGGCGCCCAGCGTGCGCTCGAACAGCGCGAGCAGGCGCGCCCAGGCGCGCTCGGCCTGCGGTTCGTTGTACACCCGGCTGTCGGGCGGGCACCAGCCGTGGAGCGTGCCCGGATAAACCTCGATCTCGGCCGCAAGCTTCGCCGCGTCGAAGGCGGTGCGCAGCCGCACCTTCTCCTCGGGCGTGCGCCCGTCGTCATTCTCCGCGACGGCGATCAGGAAGCCCGCCTTCATCTGCGGGATCAGCAGGTGCGGGCTGTCCGGCGCGGTGGTGGCCAGCCCGCCGCCGTGAAAGGATGCGCCCGCGCGCACCCGGTCCGCCCGCGCCGCCGCGGTCTGCATCACCAGCGGCCCGCCCATGCAATAGCCGGTGGTGCCGATGCCGCGCGCGGTATCCACCTCGCCCTGCGCATCCAGGAAATCGATGAAGGCGCGGGCGTCGCCGGCGGCGGCATCGGGCGTCAGCAGCTTGCGATATTCCATCGCCCGCTCGCGAATCGCCGGGGCGTCGGGCGCCTCGCCCGGCTGGGTATAGGGCGGCCGGGCCGAACGGTAGAAGGCGTTGACCGTCAGCACCGCATAGCCCGACGCGGCCAGCCGGTCGGCCATCTTGCGGAAGGCGGGGCGCAGGCCGCCGATATCGGGCCACACCAGCACGCCGGGATGCCTGCCCGCATCGGGCGCGACGAAATAGGCTTCGGCGCTGCCATCGGGCATGGCCACGGTCACCTCGCGCGATTTGAGCGGGCGCGCGTCCGCGGGCGTGGGCAGCATCGCCATCAGCCCCGCCGCCCCCACTCCGGCGCCGAACGCGCGGCGCGAAAGATAGCGGTCGTTGTCGGCGGCGGTATCCTGATCACACATGCGGCATCCTCCCGTCCGCGCGCGGGCCGGGTTCCCCCGCTGCGGCCGGCCAAGGGTAGCGCCGCGGCGCGGGCCGCGCTACCGCCCGGGCATGGAACTCGACGCCTATCTGGACCGTATCGGCTATGCCGGCCCGCGCACGCCGGACCTTGCGACGCTGGAGGGCGTGATGCGTGCGCACGTCGCCGCCGTGCCTTTCGAGAATCTCGACGTCCAGCTCGGCCGCAGGCTCGATACCGCGCTGCCCGCGATCTATGCCAAGATCGTCGGCGATCGGCGCGGCGGCTGGTGCTTCGAGCAGAACGGCCTGCTCGGCTGGGCGCTGGCCGCACTTGGCTTCCGCGTGACCCGGCTGAGCGGCGGCGTGATGCGCGAACGGCAGGGCGAGGCGGCCATGGGCAACCACCTTGCGCTCAAGGTGTCGCTGGAGCGCGACTGGCTGGTGGACGCCGGCTTCGGCGGCAGCCAGGCCGCGCCGGTGCCGCTGGCGGAGGGCGCGCACGAACATCCGCCGTACCGCATATGGCTGGCGCGCGAGCCCGGCGGCCACTGGCGCTTCGCCGAACTGTTCGACGGCGGCAGCCCCTTTACCTATGATTTCCTGGACGGCCCCGCGGACGAGGCGTTGCTCGCGGCCAAGTGCGCCGAGCTCCAGGATATCCCCGAATCGCCCTTCGTCCAGAATCTGGTGGTGCAGCGGCGCGTGGGCGATCGCCACCGCACGCTGCGCGGCCGCGTGTTCAGCGAGCGCGGGCCGGACGGCGTCGCGACCCGCACGATCGGCAGCGCGGACGAGCTGGTGGCCGTTCTGGCGGACGAATTCGGGCTCCGGGTGCCCGCCGCGGCCGGGCTGTGGGACGCGATCTGCGAACGCCACGCCGCGCTGTTCCCCGAAACCGCAGGCGCCTGAAACGGCAAAGGCCCCTCCCCGCCGGGGAAGGGGCCTTGTGCATGGTCCCTGGGCGTTCGCCCTGGGCGCCGCTCAGCGCTTGAAGGGGTCCTCGAACGCGGGTGCCGGGGCCTCTTCGCCGCTGGCGGCCAGCTCGGCCGCATGGGCCGCGGCCTCGCGCTCGGCGCGGAGCTGCTCGATCAGCGCCTCGCGGTCGCCCTCCAGGCGGGTGTCGACCTGCGCCTCGATGCCGGCGGCCTTGGCGGCCTTGGCCACCGCGGCGTCCAGCTCGCGCTGGGTGGTCAGGCCCAGCGTCACCGGGTCCTTCGGCACGATGTTGCCGATGTTCCAGTGGCTGCGATCGCGGATCGCGGCGATGGTGGTGCGGGTGGTGCCGATCAGCTTGCCGATCGCGCCGTCCGAAATCTCCGGATGGTGGCGCAGGATCCAGGCGATGCCGTCCGGCTTGTCCTGGCGCTTGGAAACCGGGGTGTAGCGCGGCCCCTTGGTGCGGCGGACCTGCTCGGGGCCTTTCATCATCTTCAGGACGTAGTTGGCGTCCTTCTGCCCCTTCTCGATCTCGTCCATCGTCAGCTCGTGCGCGCGGACGGGATCGCGGCCGGTCAGCTTGGTCGCGGCGGTATCGTCGGCGATCGCCTGAACCTCCAGGATGTGGAGCCCGCAGAACTCGGCGATCTGCTCAAAGGTGAGCGACGTATTCTCGACCAGCCAGGAAGCGGTCGCATGCGGCATCAGCGGCTGGGCCACGGTGATATTCTCCAGAAACAACAAGGGCCGCCCTCACCGGGCGGCCGTTCACGGGGCGAGCATTAATCCCGGAACGCGGCGGGGGCAAGTTGTTCGAGGAATTAATGGCTTGCGGCCGCCCGCTTCAGGCCGCCACCGCCTCGTCGCCGATCGGGGCCAGCGCGTGGAGGAACTGGCTGGCGCTCGCCCGCCAGGTGAAGGTGCGGCCATAGGCGGCGCACGCCGCGCGGTCGCGCGTCAGCGCGGCGGCGATGGCGGCGTCCAGGTCTTCGTCCATCGCCCCGGTCTCCGCCGTCAGCACGTCCACCGGGCCGGTGACCGGATAGCCCGCCACCGGCACCCCGCAGGCCAGCGCCTCGATCATCACCAGCCCGAAGGTGTCGGTGCGGCTGGGGAAGACGAACACGTCCGCCGCGGCATAGGCGCTCGCCAGCTCCTCGCCGAACATCGCGCCCAGGAACCGCGCCTGGGGATAGCGCGCCTCCAGCGCGGCGCGCGCAGGCCCGTCGCCCACCACCACCTTGGTCCCCGGATGGCGGCACGCCAGGAACGCCTCCAGATTCTTTTCCACCGCGACGCGGCCGACATAGAGCTGCACCGGCCCCTGAAGCCCCTGCATCGCCGGATGCGGCGCCAGCCCGGGGCGGAAATTGTCCAGGTCCACGCCGCGGCCCCAGTTGCGCACCTGGGTCAGCCCGTGATCGACCAGCGACTGGCGGATCGACGGCGTGGAGGCCAGGATCGCCTCGCTCGGCCCGTGGAACCACTTGATATAGCGCCAGATCCACGCCGCCGGCACGCCCGACCGCGCCGAGACATAGTCCGGGAACTGGGTGTGATAGGCGGTGGTGAAGGGATTGCTCGTGCGCAGGCACCAGCGGCGCGCGGCGACGCACAGCGGCCCTTCGGTCGCCAGATGGATCGCCTGGGGCGCGAACGCCTCCAGCATCGCCCCCACGCTGGCCACCCGCGTCACCGCCAGCCGGATTTCCGGATAGGTGGGGCACGGCAGCGAATAGAAGAGATCGGGCGAGATCACGAGCACCTCATGCCCCGCCTTGGTCAGCTCGGCCCGCATCGCCTGAAGGGTGCGGACCACGCCGTTTACCTGTGGCTCCCAGGCGTCGGTGATGATCGCGATGCGCATCGGATCGTGCGGCGTCAGGCGGCCGCTTTCCGCATCGCATCGCTCCGTGGCGCGCTTTCCCGTGCTGCCAGCTCGTCCGCCCAGTGCAGGATCTCCATCCGGCCGTCATGATGCTCGACCAAGGCCGTGCAGCTTTCGACCCAATCGCCGTCGTTGTAATATTCGATGCCGGAGATAGCACGCATTTCGGCGGTGTGGATATGCCCCGCGATGACACCGTCCACGCCGCGCGCGCCGGCCTCGTGCGCCACCACCTCTTCGAAGCGCGAGATGAACTCGACGGCGTTCTTCACCTTCTGCTTGGCGTATTTGCTCAGCGACCAATAGGGCAGGCCCAGCGCCGCGCGCACGGCGTTGAACCAGCGGTTCAGCCCCATGATCGCCTCATATGCCGCATCGCCCAGATAGGCGAGCCAGCGGTGCGACAGCATGATCGCATCGAATTCGTCGCCGTGCAGCACCAACAGCCGCTTGCCGTCGGCGGTCTCGTGGATCGCGTGGCGGCGGATTTCGACCCCGCCGAAGTTCAGCCCGGTGAACTGGCGGAACATCTCGTCGTGGTTGCCGGGAACATAGACGATCCGGGTGCCGCGCTTGGCCCGCTTCAGCACGCGCCACAGGATGTCGTTGTGCGCCGCCGGCCAGTAGAATTTCTTCTTCAGCGCCCAGCCGTCGATGATGTCGCCGACCAGGTACATGGTCTCGCTGTCGACATGATCCAGGAAGTCGATCAGCATCGCAGCGTTGCAGCCGCGCGTGCCCAGGTGGACGTCGGAGATCCACACCGTGCGATAGCGCCGCCGCTCGCTCACCGCGCGTTCGGGGATCGACGGAGACGAAGACGAAAAGTCCGCCGGATCCAGCCCGAACGGAAGCCTGGTTACCGTCGCCATGTCGCGAACCCCCAGAGATTACCCTTGCCCTGGGGCGCCGCTATGACCACGGATTGTTACACGCCGATTCCGCCGCGGCGACAGTTCGGTTACCGTTCAGACCTCGATCGTGACATGACCGGGCCGCGCCGCCACCCGCGCCAGCCATGCCTGGACGTTGGGATAGTCCGCCAGGCGGAAGCCCGCGTCCTCGCAGACATGGGTGTAGGCATAGAGCGCGATGTCGGCCAGGGTGAAGGCGCCGGCCGCGAACCAGTCGTGCGCGGCCAGATGCTCCTCCATCAGTTGCAGCGCGGCCAGCCCCGCGGCGCGCTTGGCGGGTTCGTTGGCGCGCTGGAGGTCGCTGAACCCCGCCTCGCCGATCCAGACGTGCCAGAAGCGCAGCGTCGCGATGTTGGGTTCGTGGTTATATTGTTCCCAGAACATCCATCGCAGCATGTCCGCGCGATCGAAATCGTCATCGGGGATCAGCGGCGTGCCGCTGGCTAGGTAGAAGCAGGCGGCGTTGCTTTCCGGCAGGAAGCGGCCGCCGGCCTGCAACACCGGGATACGGCCGTTGGCGCTGACGCCGTCCAGGAAGGCGGGGGTGCGCGTCTCGCCCTTCATGATGTCATATTCGCGCCGCTCCAGCACGGCGCCGACATGCGCCGCGGTCAGCCGGATCTTGTAGCAGTTCCCCGAGCGGGCATATTCGTGAAGGATCAGTTCCGGCATCGCTTCCTCCCAGTCCGATGCCCGCGCTCATGCCCGCAAGCGCGGCGGGGTCCAATCGAAAGCAAGGCGAAACGCATAAGCGCGGCTTATGCGCCGGATGATCAGAGGATGCCGGTCTCCTCGCGGATCTTCGCCTGCACGCGCAGCCACAGCCAGATCGCCAGGCCCACGCCCGCGACCCACAGCCAGCCCCACAGGTACATCCAGAAGGGGAAGGTCGTGCCCTGGAACACGTCGCCGCCGTTCGCGCGCCTGGCCTGATCGTGGCCATAGGCGTTGAGCGCCGAATAGACCGTCTCGCGATCGGTGCGGTAATAGACCACGTCGCCATATTCGGTGGACCAGCCGAACGGCATGCCCAGCACGCCATATTCGCGGATCGATCGCCCGGCGAAGAGCTGGCCGGGCTTGCCGGGATTATAGCTGTCGTCCTCGTCCGGCGGCAGCTTGCGGCCGTTCACCAGGATGTCGAACATCGTCTGCGGGCGCACCAGATGCAGCCCGTAATCGTCGAGCGACTTGCGGAAAACGCCCTCGGGATCGGCCGCCACCTTGTCGAGCGGGGCGACCACCGGCCGCTCCGCGAAGGTCCAGGAACGTTCGGTGAAGAACAGCGCGAACCACAGCACGCCCACCACCAGGCAGGTGACCGCGGTGAACGGCAGCCATCGCATCGGCATCACTCCCCCATCGCGAGCACGATCTTCCCCACATGCTCGCCTGCTTCCATCCGCCGGTGCGCGTCTGCGGCGGCCTCCAGCGGAAATACGGCGTCGATCACGGGCTTCAGCCGCCCCTCCGCGGCGAAAGGCCACACGGTCTGTGCCAGCTCGTCCGCGACCAGCGACTTGAACTCGGCCGATCGCGCGCGCAGCGTCGATCCGGTGATGATCAGCCGCTTGCGCATCACCTCGAAGATCGGGATCGTCGCCTCCGGCCCGCGCTGGATCGCGATCGAGACGTGGCGCCCCTCCTCGCCCAGGCACTTCAGATTGCGCGGCACATAATCGCCCCCGACCATGTCGAGCACCACCGCAACGCCGCGCCCGCCGGTGATCTCCTTCACCCGCGCCACGAAATCCTCCGCGCGATAGTCGATCGCGTGATCGGCCCCGAGCGAGAGCGCCGCGGCGCATTTCTCCGGCGATCCGGCGGTGACGATGATCGTGACGCCGAACAGGTTGCACAGCGCGATCGCCATCGTGCCGATGCCGCTGGTGCCGCCATGGACCAGCACCGTATCGCCCTCCGCGGCATATCCGCGCTCGAACAGGTTGGTCCACACGGTGAACAGCGTCTCGGGGACGGCGGCGGCCTCCACCATCGTCATCGCGTGCGGCACCGGCAGGCACTGGCCCGCGGGCGCGACGGCATATTCGGCATAGCCCCCGCCCGCGATCAGCGCGCACATCGGCTGGCCGATCAGCTCCGGCGGCACGCCCGGCCCGGCCGCAACCACGGTGCCCGCCACCTCCAGCCCCGGGATGCTCGATGCGCCGGGCGGCGGCGGATAAAGGCCCTTGCGCTGCATCACGTCCGGCCGGTTCACGCCGGCCGCCGCGACGCGGATCAGCACCTCGCCCTCGCCCGGCCTGGGCACGGGCCGCTCGACCGGCACAAGCACCTCCGGCCCGCCGGGGCCGGCCGGATCGATCGCACGCATCACTTCGGGAAACGCCATGGTCCTGCCCCCCGCAGACCCCGTAACAACCCTGGGTCCGTATGAACCCTGGCCGTTATTGACTTCGCTCTCGCGCCGGTCAACGCTGCGAACCGTGGACCTCGAAGAGAATCTGCCCCGCCGCAAGCAGGACCTGCTGGCCGAGCTGGCCCGGCAGGACCTTGATCCCCTGTCGGTCGAGGAGCTGAACGAGCGCGTCGCCGCGCTGGAGGCGGAGATCGTCCGCACAAAGGCGCGGATGGAACGCGCCGTTAACCATCGCGCAAGCGCTGACTCCCTATTCAAACGATGAGCGTGAGGGCACCGGGCAAGGGGCGATACGCCGCTACACTCCGGTGCCGGGCCGCAGCGCTTGATGCGAGGTCCCGTCGTCCCGACATAGGGAGAAACCGGGCCTCGTATCCCATCGGCCCGACTGGAGTTGCACCCAATGCCTAGTTTCGCCTCCGCGCTCGAATCGACCCTCCACAAGGCGCTGGAAGCCGCCAGCTCGCGGCGCCACGAATATGCGACGCTGGAGCATCTGCTGCTCGCGCTCGTCGATGACGAGCATGCCAGCAAGGTGATGAGTGCGTGCGGGGTGGACCTGGGCGACCTGAAGAACACCGTCGCCAACTATCTCGACACCGAGCTGGAGGCGCTGAAGGTCGAGCAGGCCACCGATCCCTCGCCCACCAGCGGGTTCCAGCGCGTGGTGCAGCGCGCGATCCTGCACGTCCAGTCCTCCGGCCGCGACGAGGTGACCGGCGCCAACGTGCTGGTCGCGCTGTTCAGCGAGCGGGAGAGCTACGCCGTCTATTTCCTGCAGCAGCAGGACATGAGCCGGCTCGACGCAGTGAGCTTCATCAGCCACGGCGTCGGCAAGAACGCCGCATCGAACGAGACCCAGACGCCCAAGGGCGCCGAGGAGGAGAAGCCCGCCAAGGCCGAGGCCAAGAGCGGCAAGGGCGAAAGCGCGCTCAAGCAGTTCACCGTCGACCTCAACGAGAAGGCGAAGAACGGCAAGGTCGATCCGCTGATCGGCCGCGGGCCGGAGGTGGACCGCACCGTCCAGATCCTGTGCCGCCGCAGCAAGAACAACCCGCTCTATGTCGGCGATCCGGGCGTGGGCAAGACCGCCATCGCCGAAGGCCTGGCGCGCAAGATCGTCGAGGGCGACGTGCCCGAGGTGCTGAAGCCCGCCGTCATCTATTCGCTCGACATGGGGGCGCTGCTGGCCGGCACCCGCTATCGCGGCGATTTCGAGGAACGGCTGAAGCAGGTGGTGAACGAGCTGGAAAAGCTGCCCCACGCGATCCTGTTCATCGACGAGATCCATACGGTGATCGGCGCCGGCGCCACCAGCGGCGGCGCGATGGACGCATCGAACCTGCTCAAGCCCGCGCTCTCCGGCGGCACGATCCGGTGCATCGGATCGACCACCTACAAGGAGTTCCGCAACCATTTCGAGAAGGACCGGGCGCTGCTCCGGCGCTTCCAGAAGATCGACGTCAACGAACCCAGCATCGAGGACACGATCAAGATCATCACCGGCCTGCGCCCCGCGTTCGAGGGGCATCATTCGGTGAAATACACGCCGGACGCGATCAAGTCCGCCGTCGAGCTTTCGGCGCGCTACATCAACGACCGCAAGCTGCCCGACAAGGCGATCGACGTGATCGACGAGGTGGGCGCGATGCAGATGCTGGTGCCGCCCAGCCGCCGCAAGAAGGTGATCACGCCCAAGGAGATCGAGCAGGTGATCGCCACCATGGCGCGCATCCCGCCGAAGAGCGTCTCCACCGACGATACCCGCGTACTCGCCAATCTGGAGACCGACCTGAAGCGCGTCGTGTTCGGCCAGAACAAGGCGATCGAGGTGCTGTCCGCGGCGATCAAGCTCAGCCGCGCGGGCCTGCGCGATCCGGACAAGCCGATCGGCAACTATCTGTTCAGCGGCCCCACCGGCGTGGGCAAGACCGAGGTGGCGAAGCAGCTCGCCGAGCTGCTCGGCATCCCGCTCCAGCGTTTCGACATGTCCGAATATATGGAGCGCCATTCGGTCAGTCGGCTGATCGGCGCGCCCCCGGGCTATGTCGGCTATGATCAGGGCGGCCTGCTCACCGACGCGGTGGACCAGCAGCCGCATTGCGTGCTGCTGCTCGACGAGATCGAGAAGGCGCATCCGGACCTGTACAACATCCTGTTGCAGGTGATGGACAACGGCAAGCTGACCGATCACCACGGCAAGACCGTCGATTTCCGCAACGTCATCCTGATCATGACGACCAACGCGGGCGCGTCCGACATGGCGCGCGAATCGATCGGCTTCGGCCAGATCAGCCGCGACGACGTCCAGGAAGACGCGGTGAAGAAGCTGTTCACGCCGGAGTTCCGCAACCGCCTGGATGCGATCGTGCCGTTCGACTATCTGCCGCCGGAGATCGTCAGCCGCGTGGTGGACAAGTTCATCCTCCAGCTCGAGCTCCAGCTTTCGGATCGCGGCGTCCATATCCAGCTCGACGAGCCTTCCAAGGCGTGGCTCACCGAGCGCGGCTACGACAAGCTCTATGGCGCGCGGCCGATGGGCCGCCTGATCCAGGAGAAGGTGAAACAGCCGCTGGCCGAGGAGCTGTTGTTCGGCAAGCTCGTCCACGGCGGCGAGGTGAACGTGAAGCTGAAGGACGGCGCGCTGTCCTTCCAGATCACCCCCGCCGCGCCCAAGAAGCCCGGCAAGGGCGGCAAGAAGGCCGTCCCCGCCAAGGCCAAATGATCCGGCCCGCCTCCCCCGCCGGGGGGAGACGGAGCCGCTCGGGCAGCCCCCCTATCCTCCCCCGCCAGGGGGAGGTGGCATGCGTAGCGTGACGCAGCGGGCGGATGCCAGAACGAAGCCAGGCGCACCCTCCCCTTCCGGCGCACCTCGCCCAGGCCGGGGTGGATACCGATGGCGGCGGCAACCCTCGAAACCGCCCCGCGCGGCCCTACCAGCCCGGCCCGTATCCCGGCTGGGGGATAGGCAGCGGCGGATAATATCCCGGCGGCGGCATCGGCGCGGGGGGATAATATCCCGGCCCGATTACGATCACGGTAACCGCGGGCGGCGGCGGATAGGCCGGGCCCTGCCACACCGGGCTCTGCCATACCGGGGCCTGCCCCGGCGGCGGGCAGCCATAGGGGCCGGCCCATCGGCCGCAGGCGCGAAGCTGCGCCTCACGCTCGGCGGCCAGCCGGCGCATCCATTCGTCGCGCGCGATCGCCGCGTTCGCCTGGTCCCAGGCGCTGGCCCAGGCCTCGTCGCGGCAGCGGCGGTCCGGCCCGCAGATGCGCGACACGGCCCGCTCCACGCGCCGCTCCAGCTCGCGTCTTCCCGCGGCGGTGGAAAGATCGAGATCCGCGACAGGCACGGCCAGCGATCGCGTCTCGCCCTGCCCGCCCGCCGCCATTGCCGGTGAAGCGGGCGCCGCCGTCAGCGCGGCCAGGGCGAAAAGGATCGGCCGGATCATGCGTTAAGCATACTCCCCCGTGCGCCGCGCCGGAACCGCGCGTTCGCACTGCCGCCGTCCCGCCACCGGACAGGCGTTCAGGCGGCCGCGGGCGCCTTGCGGAAGGGCACGTCCCACGAACGATAGGTCAGCGCGCGCCACGCCCATTCGAGCGGGCCGTAATGGAATCGCCGCAGCCATTCGTGCGCCGCGATCATCTGCGCCGCCACCGCGCCCAGCCCCACCGCCAGCCGCGTCGCCTGGCTCCAATCGTCCCACAGCCCCAGGCCGAAGCCATAGAATACGGGCACGAACACCAGGCTCTGCGCGACATAGAAGGTCAGCGTCAGCCGCCCCATCGCCGCGAACGGGCGCGTCAGGAAGCGCGCCGGCCCCTGCCACAGCGCGATCACCACCAGCGCCCAGATCGTGGTGCCGCACAGATCGAACCAGCTTCCCAGCAGATAGCGCAGCTCGCGCGCCGCCGCCTCGCCATGGCCCGCCGCCAGCACCCACTGCGCCGCCGGCTCGCGGACGTAATAGAGCAAGGCCCCCAGCGGCACCGCCACCGCAAGCGCGATCCAGCGCGCCCGCGCAAACGCCTCCGGCCGCGCGAAGAAGCCGATCCGGCCCAGCAACATGCCGGCGATGTACAGCCCCAGGATGTTCAGCAACCGCCCGGATTCGATCATGAACCACCATTTGGGCACCTGGCCTGCCCACAGGTTGGCACGGACATATTCGGAAAAGCTGCCATGGACATAGACCGGCATCGCCGGATCGATCCAATGGTTGGGCGGCAGATTGGCCCATCCCGCGCCGAAAAAGGCCGCCAGGAACTGCACCATCAGCACCGGCCCCGCCAGCGACAGCGCCGCCACCGCGGCCAGCACGCGATTGTCCTTCACGCGATGCGCGATCAGCAGCAGGAAACCCATCGCCGACAGCAACTGGATGATGTCGCCGCGATAGACCCAGCTATGCAGCGTGCCGATGCCGAACAGCACGGTCAGCCGCCAGGCGAAGCGCCCGGTGAAATCCACCCCGCGGCGCGCGGCGCGATCCATCAGGATGTAGAAGCTGAAGCCGAAGCACAGCGCGAGCAGCGAGAAGCTCTTGCCCATCAGCAGGAAATAGATGGCGTCGGAGATCGGGCCGGGCTTCGGATCGAACCAGTAGAGCTCGAACGATTCGATCATATGGACGAGGAACAGCCCGGCGAGCGCGAAGCCGCGCACCGCGTCCACCACCTCCAGCCGCGAATCGCCGCCGCCCTTCACCGCTTCACGCGAACCCGACAAACCCGAACACTCCGCCAGTTTCGCGCTCCCTATAGGGTACTGCGCGCGCAGGCAAAGGCCCGCCGCGCCCCACCGGCCGCAACCCGCCGCGCACGGCTTTCTTTACGGCTTGTTGGTGATGTCCGGTTTAACCCTCTGCAATGTTTCCCGGGTGGTTTCCGCGGTTTGTCGCACTCGTCGCCGCATGGCTTGCCCTGATGATGCCGGGCGCGCCCGCGCTCGCCCAGGCGGGCGTCGCCGGCCATCCCGTAAGCGTCTGCGTGCTGCGCGACGATGGCGCGATGTCCGCCGCGCGGCTGATCCGCGAACCGGGCCGCTTCGATTGCGCCAGCACCCAGCATGCGCTGGGGCCGGGCGACTATTGGGCGCTCTCGGAGGAGATCGGCGAGCGTTCCACCCCCGAACGGCCGCTCAGCATCCGCTTCGCCAGCGTCTGGCAGAAATCCATCGCGCTCGACATCCTCTATGAAGACGGCCGGATCGTGCGCGTGCCGGCCGATCCGCGCGGCCTGACCCCCTATATCCAGCTCGGCGCGGTGGCGGAAATCCGCCTGCCCCCGGCGCAGGCGCGCGTGATGCGGCTGCTATGGCATGTGGAGGGTTCGGCGAACCTGCGCGGCATCCTGCTCGGCGCACGCATCTCCACCGCGGCGGAAAGCGTCGAGGCGAACCTGAAGATGGCCGCGATGTACGCCGCGTTCGGCGGGCTGGCGCTGGCGCTGATCATCTATAACCTCGCGCTATGGGGCGCGCTGCGTCACCGGTTCCAGCTCTGGTACTGCGCGATGACGGCGGGGCTCCTCGCCTATGCCTTCTCGTCGTCCGGCGCGCTGGCCTGGGTTTGGCCGGATATCGCGAACAACGATCGGATGCGGCTCAACTATCTGTGGCTGGGGCTGATGGGCGGCGCGGCGCTGATGTTCGCGCGCACCTTCTTCGAAGAGCGGGTGTACACCGGCCGGCTGGGCCGCGTGGCCGAGGGCGTGGCGGTGCTGATCGCGGCAGCCGGCATCCTGGTCTATCTCGCCGCGCCGGTCGCGATCCATGCGGCGGACCTGATCTTCACCTCGATCTTCGTCGGGCTCACCTGTGTGGTGGTGCCCACGCTGTGGCGGGCGTGGCGGCTGCGCAGCAACTATCTGTGGCTGTTCGCGATCGCCTGGGGCGCGCCGATCCTCACCGCGATCCTGCGCATGCTGGGCAATATCCACCTGCTGCCGTGGAACTTCTGGCTCGACAATTCGACGGTGCTGTCGATGTGCGCGGAGGCGGTGCTTTCCAGCCTGGCGATCGCCTATCGCATCAAGCTGCTGTCGAAGGAACGCGACGCGGCCATGCGCGGCGAGGAGGCCGCGCTGCGCCTGGCCGAGACCGATCCGCTCACCGGCCTGCTCAACCGCCGCGCCTTCCTGGAAAAGGCGATCGGGCGCCCCGGCGATCAGATGCTGCAGATCGCCGACCTGGACCATTTCAAGAGCGTCAACGAAACGCTGGGCCATGACGGCGGCGACGAGGTGCTGCGCGTGTTCGCCCGCGTGCTGCGCCAGGTGGCCCCGCCCGGCGCGCTGGTCGCGCGGATGGGCGGCGAGGAGTTCGCGATCCTCAGCGCCCGCGACGAAGCGGTCGAGCCGGAGATCGTGCTCGCCCGCCTGCGCGCCACGCGCATGCCCTTCGATCTTCAGATCACCACCAGCGTGGGCACCTGCTGCGGCCCGATCGGGACCGAGGTGGACTGGAAGGCGCTGTATCGCGGCGCCGATTCGGCGCTGTTCGAGGCGAAATCGGCCGGCCGCGATCGCGTCCGCAACGCGCCGGCCCGCGAAGCCGCCTGATTTCCAGCACGCGCCGGAGCGGCTATGCTGCGGCGAGCCCATTGCCTCCGCGACCCCCGTTGCTTACACCAATGTCAATGACAGAGCCCGAACAAGCCTGGCGCAACGCCTATCGCCATCCCGGCCCCTGGGATCAGGTCTTCGCGCCGGAAACCATGGCCGATCTGTTCCGCGCCAGCGCCGCCGCGCACCCCCAGGCGCCGCTTATCGACTTCATGGGTCGGCACTATAGCTATGCCGAGACGCTGGACGGCGCGAACCGCGTGGCGGCCGGCCTGGCGGGGCTGGGATATGGCAAGGGCGACCGCATCGGCCTGTTCCTGCCCAACGTGCCGCACTATGTCGCCGCCTATTACGGCGTCCTGATGCTGGGCGCGACGGTGGTGAACTTCTCGCCGCTCTACACGGTGGACGAGCTTTCGGCGCAGGTCGCCGATTCGGGCACGCGGCTGTTGTTCACCATCTCCGCCTCGTCGCTGCTGCCCACCGCGCTCCAGGTGCTGGAGAAGGCACATCTGGACCGGCTGGTGGTGGGATCGGTGGCGGGCGCGCTGCCGCCGGCCAAGTCGCTGTTCTACCGCCTGTTCCGCGGCAAGGAGGTGGCGGCCAAGCCCGATGATCCGCGCATCTCTGCCTTTTCCGCGCTGATCGCCAACAACGGCGTCTTCGCCGCGCCCGCGATCGACGCCGAACGCGATATCGCGCTGATCCAATATACCGGCGGCACCACCGGCACGCCCAAGGGCGCGATGCTCACCCACCAGAATCTGTCGGCCAACGCACGCCAGGTGGCGCTGTTGGACCCGGAGATGGGCCGCCGGACCGACCGCATCCTGGGCGTGCTGCCCTTCTTCCACGTTTTCGCCAATACCTGCGTGCTGAACCGCACCGTGGTGACCGGGGGCGAGATCGTGATGCTGCCGCGCTTCAACGCCAAGCAGGCGATCGCAGAGCTGCGCCGCACCCGCCCGCGCTCGCTGCCCGGCGTGCCGACGATGTTTCAGGCGCTGCTCGACGCGCCGGGGATGAAGACGGAGGATTTCTCCAGCCTGCGCTTCTGCATCTCCGGCGGCGCGCCGCTGCCCGAGCAGATCAAGACCGTGTTCGAAAAGGTCACCGGCGCCCGCGTGATCGAAGGGTACGGCCTGTCCGAAAGCTCCGGCGTCGTCTCCGCCAATCCCTATGAGGGGCTGAACAAGCCCGGCACGATCGGCCAGCCGATCGTCGGCACCCGCGTGAAGCTGGTGGACAAGGGCGATCCCTCCCTGCCCGCGCCCGATGGCGAGCCGGGCGAGCTGGTGATCGCCGGGCCGCAGGTGATGCAGGGCTATTGGAACCGGCCGGAAGCCGACGCCGCCGTGTTCGTCACCGACGCGGAGGGCACGCGCTGGCTGCGCACCGGCGACGTCGCAACGATCGACGACGACGGCTATATCTGCATCGTCGACCGGCTGAAGGACATGATCGCGGTCGGCGGGTTCAAGGTGTTCCCCAGCCAGATCGAGGACGTGCTCTACCGGCATCCCGCGGTGAAGGAGGCGCTCGTCCTCGGCCTGCCCGATGCCTATCATGGCGAGCTTCCCCACGCCTATGTCACGCTCAACGCGGGCGAGACGATCGAGGGGCCGGAGCTTTGCACCTGGCTCAACGCGCGGCTTGGCAAGCATGAGCGCGTGGCCGAGGTGGTGGTGCGCGACAACCTGCCCAAGACGATGATCGGCAAGCTGAGCCGCAAGGATCTGCTCAAGGAAGTCCAGCCTTCCTGACCGGCTCCGCCGCCGCCCCGGATAGGCGGTTGCAACCCCCGGATCGCTGCCGCATAGCGGCGCCATGGCCGAGGACAGCGACGTCGCGCAGCTTTCGTTCGAGGAAGCGCTAAAGGAGCTTGAGAATATCGTCGCGCGGCTGGAGCGCGGCGACGCCGCGTTGCAGGAGGCGATCGACCTCTATGAACGCGGCGACCTTCTGCGCCGCCAGTGCCAGCGGCGGCTGGACGCCGCCCAATCGCGAATCGAGGCGATCCGCGTCGACGCCGATGGGCGTGCGGCGGGCACCACGCCCTTCGCCGCGGGCTGACCGGCGGCGATGGGGGAAGCCAGCCTCGCTCTCCAGGCCGCGCTGCGGCAGGTGGCGGTCGAGATCGACCGCCAGTTCGATCTGCTGCTGCCCGTTCCGCAGGATCCCCGCGCCGACCTGTACCGTGCGATGCGCCACGCCGCGATCGGCGGCGGCAAGCGGCTGCGCCCGCTGCTGGTGATGGCCACCGCCCAGATCTTCGGCGTCGATCGCGCCTGCGCCGCGCGCGTGGGAACGGCGGTGGAGTGCATCCACGTCTATTCGCTGATCCATGACGATCTGCCCGCGATGGACGACGACGACATCCGCCGCGGCAAGCCCACCGTCCACCGCGCGTTCGGAGAGGCCGCCGCGATCCTGGCGGGCGATTGCCTCCACGCGCTCGCTTTCGAGGTGCTGGCGGCGGAAGCGACGCACCCCGATCCCTTTGTGCGGATCGAGCTTTCGGGCGCGCTGGCGCATGCCGCCGGCCCGGCCGGCATGGCGGGCGGCCAGATGATGGATCTGGAGGCGGAGAAGGCCAGTTTCGATCTTCCCACGGTCACCCGGCTCCAGGCGATGAAGACCGGCGCGCTGATCGCCTGCGCGGTGGAAAGCGGCGCGATCCTGGGCCGCATCCCGCCGGAGGGGCGCACGGGGCTGCGCGGCTATGCGCGCGACCTGGGCCTGGCCTTCCAGATCGCCGACGACATCCTCGACGCGGAGGGCGACGAGGAAGCCGCCGGCAAGAAGCTGCGCAAGGACGCGGGGCGCGGCAAGGAGACCTTCCTCTCGCTGCTCGGCCTCGATCGCGCGCGCGAACAGGCGCGGCTGCTGGTCCGCCAGGCGGTGGAGCATCTCCACGCCTTCGGCAGCGAGGCCGATCTGCTGCGCGACATCGCCCGCTACGTCATGGAACGCGATCGTTGACGCGCGCCGCACCTCCTCCCCGGGGAAGCACCGCAACCGTCCCGCGACCACGAGGAACCGCGCAATGACCACCCGTATCGGCGTCTATCCCGGCACTTTCGATCCGATCACGCTGGGCCATATGGACATCATCCGCCGCGGCGCGAAGCTGGTGGACCGGCTGGTGATCGGCGTCACCACCAATCCGTCCAAGAACCCGATGTTCACCGTCGAGGAGCGCGTGGCGATGGTGGAGCGCGAAACCGCAGGCATCCCCGGCGACATCAAGGTGGTGACCTTCAACTCGCTGCTGATGGATTTCGCCGAGCGCGAGGGCGCCAGCATGATCGTGCGCGGGCTGCGCGCCGTCGCCGATTTCGAATATGAATATCAGATGGCGGGCATGAACCAGCAGCTCAACCACCGGATCGAGACGGTGTTCCTGATGGCCGATGTCTCGCTCCAGCCGATCGCGAGCCGGCTGGTGAAGGAGATCGCGCTGTTCGGCGGGGCGATCCGCAAGTTCGTGCCCCCCGCGGTGGAAATCGACGTCGCCGCGCGCGTGGCCGAAATCGGACGAAAGGGCGATTGAACCCCGGCCGGACGCCCTTTGCGCGCCGCCGCGATTGTTCTAGTGTTCCGGCCACAGCGGGGCAGACCATGGCCCCGGCACCGCTTCCGCTATCCCGAGGAGTTCGATGCGTTTCGTAGCAGCCCTGGCCGCCCTGGCCGCCCTGTTTTCCGCCGCGCCCGCTTCGGCGCAGAAGGAACAGCCGAAGCCCGAACCCTTCCGCGCCGATGCCGTCGCCGCCGATCGCACCAGCGATCCCGCGTCGACCGTGCCGAACGACGATCCGGAGAATGTGTGGGTGCTCGATCTTTCGTCGGGCGGCCGCGTTCTCGTCCGGCTGCGGCCCGATGTCGCGCCCAAGCATGTCGAGCGCATCAAGACGCTGACGCGCAGCCATTTCTATGACGGGATCAAGTTCCACCGCGTGATCGACGAGCCCGAATCGATGGCCCAGGGCGGCGATCCCAAGGGCGACGGCACCGGCGGATCGGACCTGCCGGACCTGCCTTCGGAGTTCAGCACGCTGCCGCATGTGCGCGGCACCGTCTCCGCCGCGCGCACCCGCGATCCCAACAGCGCGAACAGCCAGTTCTTCATCATGCTGGGGCCGAAGCTGGCGTTCGACCAGAACTATACCGTGTTCGGCCGCGTGATCTCCGGCATGCAGTGGGTCGACAAGATCGCCCGCGGCGAGCCGCCCGCGAACCCCACCCGGATCATCCACGCCTATATCGCGGCGGACAATCCCCCGCCTTATGCGCCCGAAGCGCCCAAGACGGTGCTGCCGCCGGGCGAGAAGGAGATCACGCTGCCGCCGGGGCCGTCCGGCTCCTAAGGGCGGGTGCGGGCACAGGCGCGCCGGTGGACGTCGCCCTCTTCGATTTCGAGCTGCCGCCCGAACGGATCGCGCTGAGGCCCGCCAGCCCGCGCGATTCGGCGCGCATGCTCGTGCTGGACGGCGCCGCGACGCGCGATCTGCACGTCCGCGATCTGCCCGCCCAGCTCCGGCGCGGCGATTGCCTGGTGTTCAACGACACGCGCGTGATCCCGGCACAGCTCCAGGGCATGCGCGGCGATGCGCGGATCGGCGCCACGCTCCACAAGCGCGAAGGGCCACGCCGCTGGCGCGCCTTCATCCGCAACGCCAAGCGGCTGCGCGAGGGCGATGCGATAGACTTCGGCGCGGGCGTCTCCGCCGTCGCCGCCGATCGCGCCGAGGACGGCAGCTTCGCGCTCGACTTCGCGGGCGACGAGCCGGTCGAGCTGCTGCTCGAACGCTGCGGCCGGGTGCCGCTGCCGCCCTATATCGCCTCGAAGCGCGCGATCGACGCCCGCGACGCCGAGGATTACCAGACGATGTTCGCCGCCGAGCCCGGCGCCGTCGCCGCCCCCACCGCCGCGCTCCACTTCACCCCCGCGCTGATCGCCGCGCTGGCCGATGCCGGCGTGGCGCACGAGACGCTGACGCTGCATGTCGGCGCCGGCACCTTCCTGCCGGTGAAGGCGGAGGATACAGACGCGCATCGCATGCACGCCGAATGGGGCCGCATCGACACCGCCACCGCAGACCGGCTGAACGCCGTGCGCGCAGCGGGCGGCCGCGTGATCGCGGTGGGCACCACCAGCCTGCGCCTGCTCGAAAGCGCCGCCGGGAAAGACGGCCGGATCCGCGCGTTCGCGGGCGACACCGCGATCTTCATCACCCCCGGCTACCGCTTTCGCGGCATCGATGGCCTGATCACCAACTTCCACCTCCCCCGATCGACGCTGTTCATGCTGGTATCGGCACTGATGGGACTGGACCGGATGAAAGCGGCCTACGCCCACGCCATCGCGGAGGGCTATCGTTTCTACTCTTACGGGGATGCCTCGCTGCTGCTGCCATAGGTCATCCGCCGGGCGGAGGCCTGCGGCCAAGCCATGAGGCGGCGATGGCGGCGCCGGCCATCGCGGCCGCCATGTCCTTCTGCGGGTCCCATGGATCGCCCTGCTGGCCGTTGTAGCTGTCCGCCATTTCCGGCGCGAGGCTGAGCGTCAGCAGCCATTCAGAAACCTCGTACAGCGCGCCCGCCGTGCCGACGAACAGCAGCCCGGCCCACACACCCGCCCGCCACGGAATCGCCGCGGACCGCCGGACCACCTCCGCGAACGGGCGTACCCACAACAGGCCGAAGGCGAGGTGAACCAGCCGGTCATATCCGTTGCGGCCCAGGCCCAGCGCGCCGCTGATCGTGTGCCCGGTCAGCGCATCCGCCCAGGCGTCATAGGGCACGTTCGAATAGGTGTAGCGGCCGCCCAGCGTGTGCATCAGCCAGAACAGCAACAGCCCGCCCACCGCCGCATTGGACAATGGCCAGCGCGTCAGCAGAGCGGGCGCGGCCAGGATCAGCGCCATGGTCGGCAGATGCTGGAGCGGCGCGATCTCCGGATAGGGCTGGTCGATGTTCGCCGCCGCCACCGCGAGCGCAAGGACCAGCAACGCCGCAAGCTGCGGCGGCGGCAAGGCCCGCCAGCTATTCAGATATCCCCCCATGCGCGTCTGATGGCAGCAAACGGCCCGGAAAGGAAGGAAACCCCGGCGCGCCGCTCAGCCGCTCGGCACGGAGGCGCCGGCATAAGGGTCATAGCCCTTGGGCTGGCCGGGCGGATCGGGCGGGATCACGATCGCCGATCCGGCCGGTTCGCCGGCCGCCGCCGGCACCTGCGCCGCCCCGGTCACCCCCTGCCGCGCCGCGCCCAGGATGCCCGCAGCGATTCCAGGCGCGCCGAACAGCACGAAACAGCCGGTCACCACGGTCAGGCCGCGACGGAACGCGATCCTGCCGCTCAGCATCAGGAATCCGGTGAAGGCGACAGCCAGCGTAGCCACGGTGAGCGCGATCGTACCCATCAGCGTCTGCTGCAGCCACAGCATCGCCGCGGTCAATACGTCGGCCCCCGCCGGATCTGCCAGCGACAGTTCCATGCCGCTAAACCTATCATATCGCGCAAGGATATTTCTACACGCCACTACATTTTATTGCGCGCTTTCGTAATTTTCGCTGGAATGTATTTCATAACCTTCGAAATAATATTGAATTGTCGAAGGAATAATAAGGAAACGACTTTCCACGCGCCTACGCCCGCCCCAGCGCCGGGCGGGCGGGCCGCCACGCCCTCGCCGCAAAGTCGCGCTTCTAGGGATGGCCGGGCGGCACGCGCCGCCACGGCGCGATTCGTGCGCCATTATTGCGAGGTACAGGGTTGAAGCGTCTCCACCTCCTCATCGGCCTGCCCGCTGCCCTGGCCGCCGCGGCGCCCGCACTGGCGCAGGAGGCCGCCCCGCCCGCCAAGGAAGGCCGGCAACAGGGTCCGCAACAGCCGTTGGCGACGATCATCGTCGAGCCGGTGGCGATGATGATCGCCGCGTTCGATGCCGATGGCGATACCCGCGTCACCCGCGCCGAGTTCGACGCCGGGCTGCGCGCCAGCTTCGACGCCTTCGATGCCGGCGGGCGCGGCAGCATCGGCTATATCGGCTTTTCGGATTGGGCGCTGCGCTACCTGGGCGATCGCAACGCCCTGCCCGGCCCGTTCGAGATCGACACCGACGGCGACAACCGCATCACCTTCGCCGAGCTTGCGGACCGGTTCGCGGCCTATTTCACCCGGTTCGACACGGACAAGGACGGCGCCATCGTCCGCGCGGAACTGGTGACGCTGCGCGGCCCCGGAATCGGCGCACGGCCGGAAGGCGGCAAGGAGCGGCGCGGCGGCGGCGATCGCCCGCGGCGCGAATTGCAGCCGACGCGCTAGCATTCCATGCCGCACCGCAGCTAAAGGTCAGCCCGATGGGCGCCAATCACGATCACCACGCACCAGCCGATTTCGGCCGCGCCTTCGCGCTGGGCACCGCGCTGAACCTGGGATTCGTCGCGGTGGAGGGCGCGGCGGGGCTGTGGTTCGATTCGGTCGCGCTGCTGGCCGATGCCGGGCACAACCTGTCGGACGTGCTGGGGCTGCTGATCGCCTGGGGCGGGGCCGAGCTGGCCAAGCGCCCGGCATCGAAGCGCTTCACCTATGGGCTGAAGGGGTCGTCGATCCTCGCCGCGCTGGCCAACGCGCTGCTGCTGCTGGTGGCGGTGGGCGCGATCACGCTGGAGGCGGTGCAGCGGCTGGGCAGCCCGCCGCAGGTGGAAGGCCGGATGGTGATGGTGGTGGCCGCGCTGGGCATCGCGGTCAACCTGGGCACGGCGCTGCTCTTCGCCAGCGGCCGCAAGGGCGACGTCAACATCCGCGGCGCCTTCCTCCACATGGCCGCGGACGCCGCGGTATCGGCCGGCGTGGTGATCGCGGGCGCGCTGATCCTCTTCACCGGCAGCGGCGTGATCGATCCCGTGGTCAGCCTGCTGATCGTGGCGGTGATCCTGTGGAGCACGTGGGGCCTGCTGCGCGAATCGCTGGTGCTGGCGCTGGCCGCGGTTCCGCCGCGCATCGATCCGGAGGCGGTGGAACGCACGCTGCACGCGCTGCCGGGCGTCACCCATGTCCATGATCTCCACATCTGGCCGATGAGCACCACCGAGGCCGCGCTGACCGCGCATCTGGTGATCCCCGCGGGTCATCCGGGCGACGATTTCCTGGTCGCGCTCCAGCACCGGCTATCGGACGAATTCGGGATCGACCATTGCACCGTACAGATCGAGCTGGGAGACGGCCCCGAATGCCGCATGTATGCGGACGGACATGCCCATGGACATCCGCACGAACATGATCACGGCCATGAACACGGGCACGCCCATGACTAGCGCGCCCCCGATCCGCCTGGTGATCTTCGATTTCGACGGCACGCTGTCCGACAGCGGCGACTGGTTCCTGTCGGTGGTGGACCAGCTCGCCCAGCGTTTCCGCTTCCGCACCGTCCAGCCCGGCGAGGTCGAATCGCTGCGCCACAAGAGCTCGCGCGAGGTGATCGAGCATCTCGGCATCTCGCGGTGGAAGCTGCCGCTGATCGCGCGCCACGTGCGCAAGCTGGTCGGCCGCCACGCGCACCAGATCGAGCTGTTCCCCGGCACGCCGGACCTGCTCCAGCGGTTGATGGGCACCGGCGTGAAGATCGCGCTCGTCACCTCCAATTCGGAGAGCAACGCGCGCGCGATCCTGGGGCCGGAGAATGCGGCGCGGATCGATTTCTATGCCTGCGGCTCCTCGCTGTTCGGCAAGGCGCCCAAGTTCCGCCGCGTGCTGCGCAAGCTCTCGGTCTCTCCGGCGGAGACGCTGGCAGTAGGCGACGAGACCCGCGACGTGGACGCCGCGCGCGAGGTGGGAATGCGCTGCGGATCGGTACTCTGGGGCTATGCCAGCGAAGCCGTCCTCGCCAAGCACCGCCCCGACGTGATGTTCCGCGCGCCGGATGAAATACTGGCGTTCGTGAAGGCGCACCGGTGATCGCGCATCAGAACGGTTTCCGCAGCATTTCCTAGTAGTGTCGCAGCGTAAACTAAGCCCGGCTCACCGTCCCGCCAGCCGCCTCATGTGCTATGTTTGGTGGAAAGCATGGAGGAGAGAGTTGGCGAAGTGGGCTTGGAGGATCGTCGGCTATGACAGCGCGAGGCAAATTTTCGCGCGCGATGCGCCCGGTAATCTATCGGAGTTGGAAGTTCGTACCATCCTGCAACGCCTCGCGTGTCGCCACCTAAGCGATGACGAAATCGTCTTATCCTCTCTCCGGAGGGAGAAGGGTAAGCGTCCTATGGACCACCTCGATCTCGCGCGGACTAATGGGATTCGCGGTGGCTGGATGACCCGAGGAAATCCCTATTACGTAGCGACATTGAGAGATTTGACCAATTCCTAAGCCCCCCTTGGAGAGAAGCATGCCGCCGACGCGATTGGACTCGTCGTGACGCTCGGCAAGAGGCGAGCGGAGAACATGACACCCTATCGCACGCGCTTGACGTAGATCGCGCCGTCGCGCTTCTCGGTGGTGAAGTTCGACAGCGAGGCGATCAGATCGCCCAGCCGCGCGAAGCCATAGTTGCGCGCATCGAACGAGGATCGCGCGCTGGCCCGCTGGCCGACTTCGGAGAGGCTGGCGAAGCCGCGCTCGTCGCGCTTCGACGCGCGCACCGCCTGGCCCAGTATCTCCACCAGCGCGGCATCGACCGGGGGCGCCTTGGCGGCCTTGTCCGTCTCGCCCGGCCCGGCCGCCTCCGCGGCCTCCGCCGCCTCCTTCACCGCGCTCACGTCGATGAAGCGCGTGCAGGCCTGGCGGAAGCTCTCGGGCGTCTTGGCGGTGCCGAAGCCGTAGACGGGCAGGCCTTCCTGGCGGATGCGCATCGCCAGCGGCATGAAATCGCTGTCGCTCGACATGATGCCAAAGCCCTGGATGTGCCCGCGCATCAGCAGGTCCATCGCGTCGATGGTCATCTTCATGTCGGTGGCGCTCTTGCCCTTGGTCACGTCGAACTGCTGCTGCGGGTCCAGCGCGCGGCTGTGCGTCATCGTCGCCCAGCCCTTCAGCGCGGTCTTGGCCCAGTTGCCGTAGACGCGGCGGATATTCACCGTGCCCAGCTCCGCCAGCACGGTGAGCGCGGTATCCAGCGTGTCGGGCGACGCATTGTCCGCGTCGATCAGAAGGGCGATGTTCGCCTCGGGATTGCCGTTTGCCATGGGCGTGTATCGCAAGCGGCGGACCCGGCGGCAATCTCTCCCCTCAATCGAGGTGGAGCGCCAGCCACACGGTCGGCGCGTCGGGCGCGGTGTGCGTCACCCAATGCGGCGTGCCCGCGGGGATCAGCAGATGATCGCCCGGCGCCAGCGCGATCTCCGCCCCTTCCCCGATCCTCAGCCCCGCCGATCCGGCGAGCAGCAGCACCCATTCGTCCCAGCCCTGCACCATCGGCGCGTCCGGCGGGGTCGCCTGGCCCAGCGAAACGATCCGCTCCACGCGCACGCCGGGCCGCGTCAGGACCTCGGTGAACGCCTCGCCCATCCGGGCATCGGGCAACGGGGAGAGCAGGCTGGGCATGGCTGCGGATTAGCCGATCGGCGCGCGCCGCGGCAATCGGGGCCGCTTCCCCCGGATTTGCCTTCCCCGCCGGTACGCGGCATTGCCGCCGCCATGTCTGTGCGCTTCCAGTTCACCATCCATGCCACCGACGGCAAGGCGCGCCTGGGCACCATCGCCATGCGCCGCGGCGATATCCGCACGCCCGCCTTCATGCCCGTGGGCACCGCCGCCACCGTGAAGGCGATGAAGCCGCAGGACGTGCGCGCGGCGGGCGCGGACATCATCCTGGGCAACACCTATCACCTGATGCTGCGCCCGGGCGCCGAGCGCGTCCACCGGCTGGGCGGGCTGCACGGCTTCATGGGGTGGGACCGCCCGATCCTGACCGACAGCGGCGGATATCAGGTGATGAGCCTTTCCGAGCTGACCAAGCGCAGCGAGGAAGGCATCGTCTTCAAATCGCACCTCGATGGCAGCCGCCACATGCTCAGCCCCGAACGTTCGATGGAGATCCAGCGGCTGCTCGGCTCCAACATCGTCATGGCGTTCGACGAGCTGGTGCCCACCACCTCCACGCGCGAGGTGCAGGCGGCGGCGATGGAGCGTTCGATGCGCTGGGCACGCCGCAGCCGCGACGGCTTCGACGCGGGCGGCGAACATGCGGAGGCCAACGCGATCTTCGGCATCCAGCAGGGCGCGCTGGACGAAGGGCTGCGCAAGGCGTCGGCCGATGCGCTGCTCGATATCGGGTTCGACGGCTACGCCATCGGCGGCCTTGCCGTGGGCGAGGGGCAGGAGGCGATGTTCGGCGTGCTCGATTACGCGCCCGGCCAGCTCGATCCCGCGCGCCCGCGCTACCTGATGGGCGTGGGCAAGCCAGACGACATCGTCGGCGCGGTGGAGCGCGGCATCGATATGTTCGATTGCGTGCTGCCCACGCGCAGCGGCCGCACCGGCCAGGCCTTCACCCGCAACGGCCCGATCAACATCCGCAACGCGAAATTCGCCGAGGACCAGGGGCCGCTCGATCCCGCCTGCGGCTGCCCGGTGTGCGGCCAGTGGAGCCGCGCCTATCTCCACCACCTCGTCCGCGCGGGCGAGATCCTGGGCGCGATGCTGATGACCGAGCATAACATCTGGTTCTACCAGCAATTGATGGCGGACCTGCGCACGGCGATCGGCGAGGGGCGGCTGCGCGATTTCGCCAATGATTTCCGCGCCGCCTATTACGGGCGCGAATAGCCGGCCAGCGCGCAGGCGGCCCCATTCCGCGCCCACACGCATGGGGGATTCACCCCGGCGCCGTCTTGCCCTATTCCCCGGTGCGGAAATCCAAGGGGGGCCTTGCGCCAATGCTGTTCGTCCTGCGCCTGCTCGCGATCCTCACCGGCGGATTCACCGCCTGGAGGGTGCTAGACGGATCGATGACCGCGTCGATCTTCAAGGTGCCCGATCTGGTGCTGGGCGTGGTGCTGGTGGTCGCCGCGCTGCTGCCGCGCGCACAGGCGCCCACCGCGCTGCTCGCCGCCAGCGCCTATTCGCTCGGCGTGTTCTCGGTCGCGCTGGCGCAGTACATGGTGCCGGGGCGGCCGGTGGACCCGCTGCTGCTGGCGGGCATGGCGGTGAACCTGGCGACGATCTTCCTGCTGATGCCGCGGCCGGGCAGCCATTGACCCGCGGGCCGATTCCCTAAAATTACCTTAACCATCAAGTGTTTCGCCCCGGCACAACGGAAATTGCGGGGGCGAAAAGCGCGCGCGAATCGCCTATCTGGAACGCTGCGGGAGGCCCATCCGGGGCGCCCGGGCGAAAGGACGCGGGCGCTTGTTCTGGCGGCGGTTCACACGGATGCAGGCGCATGGGCTGGCGGCGGCGGCGATCGCCTCGCTGATCGGCGCGGGCTTCTCCGCCCAGGCGCTGGGGCCGCGCACCGCCACGCCCGCCCCGGCCGCACCCGCGCCCGCCCAGCCCAGCTATGAGACCGACGATCACTTCCCCGGCGCCGCGCAATATCTGGCGCTGGACGATGCCGATGCGTTCGCCGCGGGGATGACCGGGCTGGTCGACCTGCCCGAAGGCGCCGCCCCGGCGGACCTGGGCGCGGATGCGTCGATCGTCCCGGCCCAGCCCTTCCGCTTCGCGGGCAGCGGCGCCGATCGCGCCCGCGCGCTCCAATGCCTCACCACCGCCATCTATTATGAGGCGGGGACCGAGCCGCTCGACGGCCAGCGCGCGGTGGCGCAGGTGATCCTGAACCGCGTGCGCCATCCCGCCTTCCCCGCCACCGTTTGCGGCGTGGTGTTCCAGGGATCGGAAAAGCCCGGATGCCAGTTCAGCTTCGCCTGCGACGGGGCGATGGCGCGGCGGCCGATGCGCGAATATTGGCAGCGCGCCGAACGGGTGGCGCAGGCCGCGCTGGACGGCGGCGTGTTCGGCCCGGTGGGGCTGGCGACCTTCTATCACACCTATGCGGTCACGCCGAAATGGAACCGGGCCATGGTGATGACCGGCACCTTCGGCGCACATTTTTTCCATCGCTGGAAGGGCGGATGGGGAACCGCCGCCGCCTTCACCCAGCCCTATCGCGGCCGCGAACCCGCGCCGGGGCCGCATGCCCCGCTGGCGCCGGAAAAGGCCGAGGCCGCCGCGCTGTCCGCTCCCGCCGCGGCGCCGCCCGCGGCCGCCCCCGCCAAACCGGCCAAGGCCCCGGAAACGCCGCGTGCGCAGATCCAGCCCGCCTATGCCGACAGCGGCCGCCCCGTCGGCGGCTATGCCGCGCCCGCGGACGATCCCGATTCGCAGATCCTCGATAAATGGAAGGATTCGGGCAAGCCAATCCGCTGAAGGCCGCGCAAAAGGGAACGGGCTCCGCCCAAAGGCGGAACCCGTCCTTCATTCCCCACCCCGAATCGCTTAGCGGCGGTGGCCGCGATGGTCGCGATCGGTCTTCTGCACGCGGATCTTGCGCTCCAGCGCGTCGAAGCGGCGGTCCAGGTCGCGGCGCTCAGCCATCGTCAGGCCAGGGCGCGACGCACGGTAGCGGGCCTCGAGCTTGGCGATCGCGCGGAACTCGGCGCGCAGGCTGGTCGCCTCGCGGCGGGTGAGCGCGCCGGAGCGGATGCCCTGGGCGATCTTCGCCTCGATCCGCGACTGGCGGGCGTTGATGTTCTGCCACGGGCCGCCCTGGAAATAGTCGGCGCCATAGGCCGGGCCATGCGCGGGCGCCGCGATCGCGGTGGCCGGAATGCTGGTGGCGGCAACGGCTGCGGTCGCGGCCAGGATGATGAACTTCTTCATTTCGACACTCCTCTTACAAAACAGGACCGTCCCTGCGGTCGAAGGCCTTTATCGGGACTTCATGTCGCGAACTTGTGACGGGGATAACGCTTTTGTGTCGCATTCTGTCGCAACCGCGGAAGCTTCGTTCAGGTTCGGCGCGTTCAGGCCGGTTCCAGCAGCCGTTCCGCCTGGGCGCGCGCCTCGTCGGTGATCTCCGCGCCGGAAAGCATGCGCGCGATCTCCTCGCGCCGTTCGCCCGGATCGAGCGCGTGGACCCCGGTGCGCGTCACGATGCCGTCGTGGCTCTTGGCGATCAGCAGGTGCCGGGCGCCGCGCGCCGCCACCTGGGGGCTGTGGGTCACCACCAGCACCTGGGTGCGCGCCGCCAGCCGGGCCAGCCGGTCGCCGATCGCGCTGGCCACCGCGCCGCCCACGCCGCGATCGATCTCGTCAAAGATCATCGTGCGCGCGCCGCCTTCCTCCGCCAGCGCCACCTTCATCGCCAGGATAAAGCGCGAAAGCTCGCCGCCCGACGCGATCTTCATCAGCGGGGCGAAGGGCGCGCCGGGATTGGTCGAAATCTCGAACTCCACGCGGTCGCGGCCGGCGGCGCCCCAACCCTCCTCGCCCAGTTCCTGGACGACGGTGCGGAAGCGCGCGGCATCCAGCTTGAGCGGGGCCAGCTCGGCCGCCACCGCCTGGTCCAGCCGCGCCGCCGCCTCGCCGCGCAGCGCGGACAGCGCCTCGGCCGCCGCGGCATAGTCGCGCCGCGCGGCCGCCACCGCCTGCTCCAGCCGCGCGATCGACGCCTCGCCGCCCTCCACGCGCTCCAGCCGTTCCGCGAGTTCTTCGGTGAGCGCGGCCAGATCGTCGGGCTGGACGCGGTGCTTGCGCGCCAGCCCGCGCAGCTCGAACAGCCGCGCCTCGTCCGCCTCCAGCGCGGCGGGATCGAAGGCGAGCGCTTCGGCGGCGCGGTCCACGCCGTCCTGCGCCTGCCCGGCCTCGTCGATCGCGCGGTCCACCGCCGCCAGCGCATCGGCCAGCGCGGGATGCGCCTCCGCGATCCGGTCCAGGATGCGCGCCGCCTGCCGCAGCCGGGCGAGCCCGCCGTCCGATCCGTCGAGCAGCTCCGCCACCGCCTGCAGCTCGCCGGCCACCTTCTCGCCGCGCTGCATCGCCGCGCGGCGTTCGGCCAGCCGCTCCTCCTCGCCCGGTTCCGGCGCCAGCGCGCGCAGCTCGGCCACGGCATGTTCCAGCCATTCGCGGTCGCGCTCGGCCTCCGCCTGTGCGGCGCGGGCGGCGGCAAGCGCGTCCACCGCCTCGCGCCAGCCGCGATGCGCGGCGGCGACCGCGCCGGTATCGGCACGCGCGAAGGCATCCAGCAGCGCACGATGGCCGCGCGGGTTCAGCAGGCCTCGATCGTCATGCTGCCCGTGAATCTCGACCAGGAAGGCGCCCAGTTCGCGCAACAGGCCGGCGGACACCGGCTGATCGTTGACGAAGGCGCGGCTGCCCCCGTCCTTCTTCACCAGCCGCCGGACGATCACCGGCTCGGCCGCGTCGAAATCCAGCCCGTTCTCGGCCATCAGCGCGGCGATGCCGCCGTGTGCGCCGGGTTCGAAGCTGGCGGTCACCACCGCCTGGGCCGCGCCCTGCCGCACCAGCCCCGAATCGCTGCGCGCGCCCAGCGCCAGCCCCAGCGCGTCGAGCAGGATCGATTTGCCCGCCCCCGTCTCGCCGGTGAGCACGCCCAGGCCATGGCCGAACTCAAGGTCCAGCGCCTCGATCAGCACGACGTCGCGGATGGATAGCGCGGTCAGCATGCCCGCACTCTAATACAGGAACGAACCGGAAACGGAACAGCCGTCTTGCGCGCGCCGTTCAGTTTGCCGCCGCAGGCTTGGGCTGCAGCTTGTCCGCATTCTGCTGCATCAGCTTGTAGGCGCGCTCATACCAGTCGGTGCCGGGATAGTTGGCGCCCAGCACTGCGGCGGCCTTGTTCGCTTCATCGGGCAGGCCGAGCGCCAGATAGGTCTCGGTCAGCCGCATCAGCGCCTCGGGCGCGTGGGTGGTCGTCTGATATTGGTCGACGACGGTGCGGAAGCGCATCGAGGCGGAGAGCCACTGGCCGCGGCGCTCATAGAAGCGGCCGACTTCCATCTCCTTGCCCGCCAGGTGATCGCGCACCAGATCGATCTTCAGCCGCGCGTCGGCGGCGTAGCGCGAGTTCGGGTAGCGGCGCGTGAGCTCGCCCAGCGCGTCCAGCGCCTGCTGGGTGATCTTCTGGTCGCGGGTGACGTCGCTGATCTGCTCGTAATAGGAGATGCCGACCAGATAATAGGCATAGGGCGCGTCGCGGTTGCCCGGATGGACCGCCAGGAAGCGCTGCGCAGACTGGATCGCCTGCGAATAATTGCCGTCGAGATAATAGCTGAACGCGCCCATGAGCTGCGCGCGGCGGGCCCACACCGAATAGGGGTGCTGGCGCTCCACCTCGTCGAACAGCGCGGCCGCCACCTTGTATTGCTTGCGGTCGAGCCGCTCCTTGGCCGCCGTGTAGAGCGTGCCCACGTCGCGCGCGACATAGGGGATGTCGGATCGCGCGCCGCGGCGGGCGCAGCCGCTGAGCGTGGGAATTGCGACGGCGGCGATCAGCACGAGCGCGATCGTGCGGGGGGCGGGTATACGCATGGGACGGTTGCTTAGCCCAGCGTTGGGGCGGCAAACAATCCTTTTCGCGGCGCGATTGCGGCGGATCGCGGGACGGTCCGGATGCGTTAGAATGACACAGCCGAATCGGAAGCGAGCCAGATGACCGCCACGCTGCTCACTACCCACCGCGTCGAGAAGCCCTGGGGGCGTCATCGCCTGTGGCCGGGCTTCGCCGATCCCGCGCCGGACGGCGAGCCGGTCGGCGAGGTCTGGTTCCAGGAACCGGGCAACACGGCGCCCGATCTGCTGATCAAATATCTGTTCACCAGCGAGAAGCTGTCGGTCCAGGTCCATCCCGATGATGCCCAGGCCCACGCCCGCGGGCTGCCGCGCGGCAAGGACGAATGCTGGGTAATCCTGGATGCCGAGCCCGATTCGACGATCGCGCTGGGCACCAGGCAGCCGGTGGACCGTGCCACGCTGAAGGCGGCGGCGATCGACGGATCGATCGAGGCGCTGCTCGACTGGAAGCCGGTGAAGGCCGGCGACTTCCTCTATTCGGCGTCGGGCACGATCCACGCGATCGGCGCGGGGATCACGCTGATCGAGGTGCAGCAGAACAGCGAGACCACCTACCGCCTCTACGACTATGGCCGCCCGCGCGAGCTGCACCTGGAGGATGGCGTGGCGGTGTCCGATCCCGTACCCTTCGTGGCGCCGCCGATGCCCGGCGAGGTGGCGCCGGGCCGCACCATCCTGGTCGAAGGGCCGAAGTTCGTGCTGGAGCGCTGGCCGGGCGGCAGCCGGGACGTGGCGCTGCCCGAAGGTATGACGGGCTGGCTGGTGCCCGTGACCGGCGAAGGCGTGGCGGACGGTGTCGCCTGGCGGGCGGGCCAGTGCCTGGCGATCACCGGCAGCACGCGAATCGACGCTGCGCCGGGCAGCGACCTGCTGTTCGCCTATCCCGGCGAACGGCGCGTCTGAACCGGCGCGGGCGGACGAAACCAGGCGGCACCCGCGATCGTTGCACCCCCCGTTCGAAACGAACGAGGAGGTAACCATGCGTATCCTGATGGCCGCGGCGGCCGCCGCCGTGGTGCTGCCCGCGCTCCCGGCGATGGCCCAGACGCCGCGCCAGGAATATGGCCGCAACATGCGCGAGGTGCAGCGCGATTGCGCGCGCGACCTGCGCGATGCCGACAACCGGCGCGAATACCGCCGCGAACAGCGCGATTGCGCAAAGGACATGCGCGAGGTGCGCCGCGAATATCGCCGCGACGTGCGCGACTGGAACCGGGATCGCCATAACTGGCGGAGCTGGAGCTATTACGACTGGAACCGCCCGGCCTATGGCGGAACCTATTGGGCCGACGATTTCTATCGCGACGGCCGCTATTACCGCGATCGCCGGCTGAGCCGCAGCGACCGCGTCTATCGCGGGCGCGACGGGCGCTATTATTGCCGCCGTTCGGACGGCACGACCGGCCTGATCGTGGGCGGCGCGGCGGGCGCGCTGTTCGGCAACGCGCTGTCCAACGGCCGCAACGCCACGCTCGGCACGCTGCTGGGCGCCTCGATCGGCGCTTCGCTGGGCGTGGCGATCGATCGCGGCCAGGTGCGCTGCAGCTGAGCCGTCGGAGCTTGTTTCAGCAAGCTGAAACGGTTGCGGCGCCGGCCCGCTCCCCCGCCCGGCGCCGATTCAGCGAAGCTGAAAACGAATCCGGCGGAGGGAGCCCGGCCCGGCCGGGCTCCGCCGCGATCAGATGATGCCGCCGGTCAGGAACAGGCGCAGCCCGCTGACCAGGATGATCACCAGGTTCAGGTTGCGGCCCGCGTTGCTGTCGGACATGGCGCCCACCGCCGCGCCGACGATGGCGATCGGCAGAGCGATCCAGTTGAGCAGCGGGACGAAGGGGATCGGGATGATCCCCACCAGCGCGATCGGCAGCGCGATGATTCCGATCAGGATCGAGATGATGTTCAGCATGTCAGCACCATGTCCTCTCATTGGTGTGTTGGCAAGATAAAACACCCGCTCAGCCGTTCATGGTTACCGCGATCTTTGCCTGATAACCATAGCCGCCAACCCGATCTTAACCTTCCCGGCGGATACCGGACGCTCTCGGAGTGTGCCGAATGATCCGCCAGCTTGGCTTTATCCTGTTCGTGTTTCTGCCGCTCGCGCTCGCCGGTTGCGCGCGCGATCCGATCGATTCGGCAGGCGAAGGCAATGGCGTCGATCCCGCGGTGGCGAGTGCGCTCCAGGACCAGATCATGGTCGATCCCGCGCTGGGCCAGCAGGCCAATGGCGATGCCGTGCGCCCGCCCGGCCAGCCCTATTCGGCGGGCGTGCCTGCCGATGGCGTTGCGGCCGGCGGCGGCGGCAACGACGGCGATCTGATGCGCGCGCCCGATCCCGTGCAGTCCGCGGGCGGATGCCAGCAGTGCAGCTCCGCGCGCGACGCCGCGACGCTGGGCGGGCTCGCCGAGCGGCAGAAGGCGGGCGGCATGGGCGGCTGCGCGGCTTCGATCGAATATTCCGCCACCTGGGCGCAGCGCCTGCCCGCGGACATCCCGCTCTATCCCCAGGCCCGCGTGACCGAGGCGGCGGGCAGCAACAACGGCAAGTGTGCGCTGCGCGCGGTCAGCTTCTCCTCGCCCGCGCCGATGCAGACGATGCTCGACTGGTATTACACCAAGGCGGTGCGCGCCGGGTACACCGCCGAGCATCAGGCGGACGGCAACGAACACGTCCTGGGCGGCACGCGCGATCGCGACGGCGGCGCCTATGTGCTGTTCATGACCCCGCGCCAGGACGGCGGCACCGACATCGATCTGGTGGCCAACAACGGCGTCTGATCCCGGGCCGGGCTCCGGCCCGAGGGCACGGGATTTGTGCGCCGCCCCGTTCCGCGCTAACCGCGCGCTCATGCCACATCTTCTTCTCGTCATGCTCGGCGGCGCGATCGGCGCCGGCGCGCGGCACCTTACCGGGCGCGCGATGCTCGCGCTGCTGGGGCCGGGCTATCCCTGGGGCACGCTGGCGGTGAACCTGGCCGGCGGCTTCCTGATGGGCCTGCTGGCCGGCGGCGTATCGCGCATCCCGGGCGGCGGCGAGCAATGGCGGCTGCTGCTGGGCGTGGGCGTGCTGGGCGGGTTCACCACCTTCTCCGCCTTCTCGCTGGAGGTGATGCTGATGCTGGAGCGCGGCGAATGGCTGGGCGCGGCGGGCTATATCCTTGCCTCGGTCGCGGGCGCGGTGGCCGCGCTGGCGGCGGGGCTGGCCGTGATGCGGGCCGTGGCATGAGCGCGTCCAAGGATCCCGGCGCCGTCCGCCAGTTCACCGTCGCCGCCGACGACGACGGCATCCGGCTCGATCGCTGGTTCAAGCGGCATCTGGCCGATGTCAGCTTCAACATCGTGTCGCGCTGGGCGCGCACCGGCCAGCTCCGCGTCGACGGCGCGCGCGCGCAGCCGGGCGACCGCGTGACCGAGGGGCAGGTGATCCGCGTGCCCCCTGCCGAGCCCGCCCCCGCCGCAGCGCCAGCCCGCGCGAAGCCGCAGCGCCCGCCGCTCAGCGAGGAACAGACCGCCTTCGCGCGCGAGATGGTGGTCCACCGCGATCCCGCCGCGATCGTGATCAACAAGCCCCCCGGCCTCGCCACCCAGGGCGGCACCAAGACGCACGACCATGTCGACGGCCTGCTCGACGCGCTCCAGTTCGAGGCGGAGGGGCGGCCCAAGCTGGTCCACCGGCTGGACAAGGACACCTCCGGCGCGCTGCTGCTGGCGCGGACGGCGCGCGCGGCGGCGTTCTTCTCCAAGCATTTCTCCGGCCGCAGCGCCCGGAAGGTCTATTGGGCGCTGGTGGTCGGCGTGCCCGATATCGAGGACGGCATCATCGATCTCCCGCTCGCCAAGCAGCCGGGCACGGGCGGCGAGAAGATGCATGTGGACGAGGCGGAGGGCCAGCCCGCGCGCACCCGCTATCGCGTGATCGAACAGGCGGGCACCCGCGCCGCCTGGGTCGAGCTTCAGCCCTTCACCGGGCGCACCCACCAGCTTCGCGTGCATATGGCTGCGATCGGCCACCCGATCGTGGGCGACGGCAAATATGGCGGGCAGGATGCGTTCCTGACCGGGCGGATCAGCCGCAAGATGCATCTCCACGCCCGCCGCATCCGCATCGATCACCCCGATGGCGGCAAGATCGACGTCACCGCAGCCGTCCCCGCCCATTTCGCCGAATCGATGGAGACGCTGGGGTTCGAGGAGGCCGCGGGCAACGCCATGCCGCTGGATGACGGCCCCCCGCCCGCCACGCGCGAGCAGAAGAAGGCCAAGGCCCGCGCCCATGCCAAGACGGTGCGCAAGGAACGGCGCGGCGAGCGGCGCAGCCGCGGCACGAAGCGCTGATGCACCCCAACGGCCTGTTCCGCTGGGAGGATCGCGCGGAGATGCGCGATTATGTCGCCGCGCTCGGCTTCGGCGCGCTGTTCGCGGCCACGCCGGACGGGCCGCGCGTCGCGCATGTGCCTGTGGTGTGGCTCGACGATTCGACGCTGGGGCTGCACCTGTCGCGCGGCAACGCGCTGGCCCGCCACCTGGACGGCGCAACCGCGCTGTTCACCGCCTTCGGCCCCGACGGCTATGTCAGCCCGGACTGGTATGGGCTGGGCACGGACGAGGTGCCGACCTGGAACTATGTCGCGGTCGAGCTTGAGGGCACGATCCGGCGGATGGACCGCGAGCAGCTTCGCGCCCAGGTCGACGCGCTGAGCCACGCCAACGAGGCGCGGCTGGCCCCAAAGCCCGAATGGACCAGCGCCAAGATGGACGCCTTGCGGCTCGATCAGTTGCTGGGCGCCATCGCCGGTTTCCGGCTGGAGGTGCAGGCGTGGCGCGGCACCCGCAAGCTGGGGCAGAACAAGCCCGCCGCCGCGCGCGAAGCCGCCACGGATGCGCTCGAGGCGCAGGGCCGCCGGGCGCTGGCGCACTGGATGCGCAACGCGGGCACCGCGGCGAGTTGATCGCGCGGCGCTTCGCCGCCATGGTGGCGCGGCAAATTCCAGGAGGTCCGATGCCCCGCCGACTAGCCGCCGCCCTTGCCGCAGCCCTGCTGTTCCCATTCCCCGCGCTCGCGCAGCCGATGGAGAATGTCGGCTCATGGTCGGTGTTCGAGAACCCCGACAACTGCCGCGCGATCACCGATCTGGACGACGGCACGACGGCCATCTTAACGCTGCGTTCCGACGGGGAGGAGACCGACCTGGGCCTGACCGCCTCCCCCGCCTTCGACGTGGAGGACGACGAGGTGGAGTATATCAGGATCGAGCTGCTGGCCGGCCGGACGCTGCTGGGCGACTGGCGCGCGACCTATTACGAGCCCTTCAGCGACGACATGGACGCGCGGCACGAGACCGAGAAGGGCAGCGTCCTGCTCGGCCCGCTTGCCCGCGCCGATCGCATCCGCGCGACGCTGAACGGCGCCACGCTCCTTGAGATGGCGCTGAAGGACACCGCCGCGCTGGTCCCGGCGATCAAGGACTGCGTCGCCCGCGTCGACGCGGCGGCGCCGTGACGCCGCACGCGCCGCGATGACGCGGCTCGCCGTCTTCGATTGCGACGGAACGCTGGTCGACAGCCAGGCGAACATCTGCCGCGCGATGGAATCCTGCTTCGCCGCGCACCGGATGGAACCGCCCGATCGCGCCGCGATCCGCGGCATCGTGGGGCTCAGCCTGGTTCCCGCGATCGCCCGGCTGCTGCCCGATGCGGACGCCGCGCTGCATGCCGCGATGGCGGAGGAATATAAGCGCGCCTTCTTCGCGATGCGATCGAACAACGCGCTCGATCCGGAGCCGCTGTTCGACGGCGTGGCAGCGGCGATCGACGCGCTGGAGGGCGCCGGCTGGCTGCTGGGCGTTGCGACCGGCAAGTCCGACCGCGGGCTGGCCGCCGTGCTGGAACACCACGGCATCCGCCACCGCTTCGTGACGCTGCAAACCGCCGATCGCCACCCCTCCAAGCCGCACCCGTCGATGCTGGAGGCGGCGATCGCCGAAGCCGGATCGGCCGCGGACCGCTGCGCGATGATCGGCGACACCAGCTTCGACATGGCGATGGCGCGCGCGGCCGGCGCGCATGCGATCGGCGTCGCCTGGGGCTATCACAGCCCCGGCGAACTGGCGGACGCGGGCGCGCATCGCGTGGCGGCGCACGCCGATCAGCTCGCCGCGATGCTGGAGGACCTATGACGACCCCGCCCGAACCCGAAGCGCGCGATACCGATACGGTGGCGCGCAACCGCTATCTGGCGATGAACGCGGTCAACATCCTGGCCGTGGCCGGGGCGGTGTTCGGGCTGGTGATCGCCGGGCGCGCGCAGCGATGGGAGCTGACCGTGCTGGGCGGCGCGATCCTGCTATCCTCGCTATGGATGATGGCGGTGGTGCCCCGCGCGATGGCGCGGCGCTGGCGCACGCCGCCGGAGCAGCCGGCCGACCAATGAGACGTTTCTGGAAGAAGGTGGAGACCGTCCCCGGCGAGGACGGCGGATACGCGCTGCTGCTGGACGGTAAGCCGGTGCGCACGCCCGGCCGCGCGCCGTTGGCGCTGCCCACGCCGCAGCTTGCCGAAGCGGTGGCGGAGGAATGGCGCGCGGTGGGCGAGGCGGTGGACCCGCGCGCGATGCCGCTGACCGGCCTGGCCAACGCCGCGATCGACCGTATCGCCCCGGCGCGCGAAGCTTTCGCGGCGGGGCTGGCCAAATATGGCGAGAGCGACCTGCTCTGCTACCGCGCGAGCGATCCCGCGCCACTGGTCGCGCGGCAGGCGGCGCATTGGGACCCGCTGCTCGACTGGGCACGCCGCCGCTACGACGTGCATTTCGAGGTCGCGGCCGGGGTCATCCACAGGCCCCAGCCGGAGGCGACGCTGGCGCGGCTCCACGATGCGGTGGCGGCGCTCGATCCCTTCCGCCTCGCCGGGCTCAGCCATGTCGTGACGGTCAGCGGATCGCTGGTCGGCGCGCTGGCACTGGCAGAGGGTCAGGCGAACGGCGAAACGCTGTGGCGCGCGGCGCAGGTGGACGAGGACTGGCAGGTCGAACATTGGGGCGACGATCCCCATGCGCTGCGCACGCGCGAGGCGCATCAGGCCGATTTCGAGGCGGGCGTCCGCTTCCTGTCGCTGCTGTCCTAATATCCCTGCGCCGGCCCCACGTCGGGCTGGGGCAGGAACCAGCGGGCGAAGATCACCCCCGCCACGCCCCAGGCCGCGACATCGGCAACGAAGGCGAAGGTCCAGTAGCGCCAGGGCGCATGGTTGAACACCGGCTGGCCGATGTCGCTGTATCCGGCCACCGCCACGGCGACGAGCAGCACCAGCTTCACCCGGTCGCCAAATCCCAGATGTGCGCCCGCGATGCGCAGCCCCAGCCCCATCACGAAGCCGCAGACGATCGCCAGCACCAGGCCCCAGAGCAGCGCCTGGGTGTCGAACGCCGGAAAGCCCGCGTTGGTGAACTGCACGATCGCCACCGGCCCCTGGGCGTGGAGCACCGTGCCGATCTGGGTATCGGGCGACGGCACGGCATAGACGCCGGTGCCCGTGGGGCCGAGCGTGGTGCGCAGCGCCTGTTGCAGCGTCGCCTGATTGGCCTCCGATGCGGCGGTGAAGGGAATCCAGCCCAGCAGCGGCCCCCAGAAGATGAAGCCGACGACCCACATCGCCAGCCCCGCCGCGAAGCTGCCCAACACAAGCCGCCGCATCTGCGCCTCCCTATCTCTTGTTCAGCCCCCGGATGAACCCGATCAACCCCGTCTGGCGCGAACGCCTGAGCCGTTCCGCGCGCAGGATGGTATGCACGCTTTCATAGCATTGCTCGACGTCCTCGTTGACGAGGACATAGTCATAGCCGTCCCAATGGCTCACCTCGGCCTCGGCGCGGGCCATGCGGGCGTCGATGACATCGGGCGAATCGGTGCGCCGGTTCACCAGCCGCTCGCGCAGGATCTTCAGCGACGGCGGCAGGATGAACACGCGCACCACATCGCCGCCCGCGAGCTGGAAGAGCTGCTGCGCGCCTTGCCAGTCGATGTCGAACAACACGTCGCGGCCGGACGAAAGGATCGCGTCCACATGCGCCTTGGGCGTGCCGTAGCGGTGGTTGAACACATGCGCCCATTCGAGGAACTCGTTGTTCGAGACCATCGCGCGGAACTGTTCGAGATCGACGAAGTGATAGTCCCTGCCGTCCTCCTCGCCCGGGCGCGGCGGGCGGGTGGTGTAGGAAACCGACATCTCGAGCTGCGAATCGGCGGCGAGCAGCTTGCGCGCGATCGTCGACTTGCCGGCGCCGGAGGGCGAGGAAAGGACGAACAACACCCCGCGGCGCTTGAATCCGTGCGGGTCTGTCTCGGTACGATGGGGCATGGGCGCTAGTGGCGTGGGAGGGCGCCCCGCGTCAAGCGGAGAGCTCATCCGCCCCGGCCCTGAATCGCCCCGAAATCGCGCGGGTGCGGCCCTGCGCGCTCAGCCCTTGCGCCTGCCGCGCAGGAATCGCGCGCCCGCGATCGCACCGCCGGCCAGCAACGCCACGGGCAGGAAACGCCGGCCCAGCGAATAGGCCGCCACGCCCGCGATCGCGCCCAGCGGCCCGCCCTTGCCGTCGCGCCGGTCGATCCGGCTGCCGATCCATCCCGCGATTGCCTTGCCGATCATGCGAAACTCCCTGAAAGCTCAGGCAAGAATCGCACGAACGGCGTCGGCGGTTCCGCGGATCAGCGGCCGATCATCGTTTCCGGGCGGACATACTGGTCGAACGTCGCCTCATCGACCAGCCCGAGCGCCAGGCCGCTCTCCTTCAGCGTCAGCCCCTTCTCATGCGCGTTCTTGGCGATCTTGGCGGCGTTGTCATAGCCGATCGCGGGCGCCAGCGCGGTGACGAGCATCAGCGATCGATCGACCAGTTCCTTGATCCGCGCCTCGTTCGCCTGGGCGCCGTCCACCGCGCGCTCGGCGAAGCTCACCATGCCCACCGACATCAGCTCGATCGAGCGCAGCACGTTCGATCCGATCAGCGGCTTGAACACGTTGAGCTCGAAATGGCCCTGCATGCCGCCGACGGTGACGGCGGTGTGGTTGCCGATCACCTGGGCTGCAACCATCGTCAGCGATTCGCTCTGCGTCGGGTTCACCTTGCCCGGCATGATCGAGCTGCCCGGCTCGTTCGCCGGCAGGTCCAGCTCGCCCAGGCCCGAACGCGGGCCGGAGCCCAGCAGGCGGATGTCGTTGGCGATCTTGGTCAGCGACACCGCCAGCGTGTTGCACACGCCGGAGAGGTTCACGAGCTGGTCCTTGGTGGCCAGCGCCTCGAACTTGTTCGGCGCGGTGACGAAGGGCAGGCCGGTGATCTTCGCGATCTCCGCCGCCACATCCTCGGCATAGCCCGGGGGCGAATTGAGCCCGGTGCCCACCGCCGTGCCGCCCAGCGCCAGCTTGAAGATGTCGAGATCCAGCACCGATGCGAAGCGCGCCTTCGCCGATTCGAGCATCGCGGCATAGCCGGAGAATTCCTGGCCCAGCGTCAGGGGCGTCGCGTCCTGCAGGTGGGTGCGGCCGATCTTGACGATGTGATCCCACGCCGTGACCTTCGCCTGGAGCGAGGCGTGCAGCGTATCGAGCGCCGGATAGAGCTTCATCGTCACGGCGCGCGCGGCGGCGATATGCAGCGCGGTGGGGAAGCTGTCGTTCGACGATTGCGCCATGTTGACGTGATCGTTGGGATGGATCGGCGATTTGCCGCCGCGCTGGCCCGTCAATATCTCGTTGGCGCGGCCCGCGATCACCTCGTTGACGTTCATGTTGGTCTGGGTGCCGCTGCCGGTCTGCCAGATCACCAGCGGGAACTGATCGTCCAGCTTGCCGTCGACGATCTCCTGCGCGACCCGGTCGATCACCTCGGCGATCTTGGGGTCCAGCCCGTGCTTCACGTTCACCCGCGCGGCGGCCTGCTTCACGATCGCCTGGGCGTGGACGATGCCCAGCGGCATGCGCTCCATCGCGCCGAACGGGAAGTTCTGGATCGAACGCTGCGTCTGCGCGCCCCAATAGCAATCGGCGGGAACTTCGATGGCGCCGATCGAATCGGTTTCGGTGCGGGTGTTGCTCAAGCTTACCTCCTTGGCCCCGTGACAGCGGGAGTCGCCGCGCCCTGTAGCGGCTGCATCCCGGCGATGCCAGCGGGAGGGGGGCACGCGCGTGCCACCCGGGTAAGCTTACGATACTCTTGGCGATCGCGGCGGGGGGCGAGGGCCACCCGCCGCGATTGCGTCAGGGCTGCGGGTTTTCCGGCGCGGGAGCCTCAGCGACCGGGGCGGGGCCAGCAAGCGCGGCCGCCACCTGCTCCGGACGGAGCGCGCCTTCGCCCGGCCCCATGTCGTCGACATCGACCATCTTGAGGTTCTTGGTGCCGCGGAACTCGACCTCGGTCGCCGGGCGGATGTCGGGACGGCCGACCATGATACCCATCTTGATCTTGCACGAAGCATATTGGGTTTCGTCGGCCTCGACCTCAAGCGCGAGCACGTCCTTGGCCTCGCTCTTCACGCTGAATTCGTGCCGGCCGGGTTCGGCCACCATGATGAAATACTTGCCCGCGCCGAGCGAGCTGACCTTCTGGCCCTTTTCGTTCACCGAACAGCCGACGGCAAAGCCCATGCCCCCGGGGCGGAAGAAGACGATCTGCCCCTTGCCCGGCGGCGGCGCGGGAATCGCGATCGGCTCGCTCTTGGCCTTCTCCTTGGCCTGGGCGGCAGCGAACTGCGGCGCCGCGAGGGTGGCGAGCGTGATGACGGCAATCGCCGGCTTACGGAACTTCATTGGCATTTCCTTCCACTGAGGATGTGTTTTCAGGCGCGTTGCCCGCGGCCGGGACCGGAGGCGCCACTGCGACGGGAGTAGGAAGCGGCAGTACGAATGCCTCGGCGGTTTTGGCCTCGGCCACGCGGCCTGCGGGAACCGTGACTTCACCGCCCTTGATAAGGAAGCCAATCAGCGCGACCGGCAACGGGCTTGCGGCACTCGCAAGGTTCATCGCGTTGACCGTATTGATCCGAGACTCTCCGACCTCGGTCAGCCGAAGACTGCGGAGGCGGAGCCGGCGCGCACCGATGTCGAGGTAGCGCGCGGCAAGCACCAGTTCGCCTGCGCCGCCGCCGCCGCCGTTCTTCTTGGCATGGACAACCTCGCCCATGCCGGTCACACCGGCAGGGATAATCTCTCTGCCGCCGACAAGGATCGGCTCAGCCAGGCGGATCGGAAAGGTATCGCCGGATTTGCTGACCTTGCTGCCCAGCGGCGCCAGTATCTCCAATCTCACCAGAGTGAGCGCGGGGATGGTGACGCAGCCCTCGCACGTCGCGTCCGCAGGCGCCTGCCGCACTGGCTCGCCAGCCGTAGGCGGTTGCGCCTCCTGGACCGCGGCACGCAGCTCCCCGGCAAGCGGCCCCGCGCACAGCCCGGCTATCGCCGCGCACCCAATAAATATTTGCAGAAACAAGAACAGTCCCCCCGAACTACCGTCGGCTTAGTTCGACCCGCAGGTTTCCGCAAATAGATTCGAAGCGGTCACTATTGCGCCACTAGCGCAACGAAATGCGCCAGGATCATTACTTCAGCCAACGGCATCGCCGCGCGGCCCGCGTCTACTTCTTGCGCTTGAAATCCACCGAGACGACGTTGGACCCGTCCTCCACCGGAGCGGCGGCGGGAGGGGCGTCGTTTTCCGCCTCGTCATGCGGGCCGGGGCCGTCGGGGCCTTCCTGCGCCTGGAAGCGCAGCTCGAAATTCACCGCCGGATCGTGGAAGCCCGTGATCGCCGAGAAGGGGATCGTCAGCGTGGCGGGCACCTGGTTGAAGCTGAGGCCGACCGAGAACTTCTCGCCGTCCACCTTCAGGTCCCAGAAACGGTGCTGGAGCACGATCGTCATCTCGTCCGGGAAACGCTCGATCAGCCGCTGGGGAATATCGACCCCGGCGCCATGCGTCTTGAACGTGATGTAGAAATGATGCGAGCCGGGCAGCCCGCCCGTCTGCGCGACCGATCCCAGCACGCGGCCGACCACGGCACGGAGCGCCTCCTGGACGATCTCGTCATAGGGAATCATGCTGTCTGGCACGGTGCCGTTCATGGCCCCTTGGGTAGCGGATGGCGCTTGCGGGTCAACAAGATTGCGCAGCGCGGGCGATCGGGGCGCATAACATTGCGCGCTCGCGATTGCGCCCGCCCGCACAGGCGCTATGTGCGCCATCCATGCGCACCGCCACGATCAGCCGCAAGACGAGCGAGACCGCGATAGACGTTACCGTCAACCTGGACGGCACCGGCGCCTACAGCGTCTCCACCGGCATCGGCTTTTTCGACCATATGCTCGAACAGCTCAGCCGCCACTCGCTGATCGACATGGACATCCGCACGATCGGCGATCTGCACATCGACCAGCATCATACGGTGGAGGACACCGGCCTTGCGATCGGCGAGGCGATCCTGCGCGCGCTGGGCGACAAGAAGGGCATCCGCCGCTATGCCGACGCGCTTTCGCCGATGGACGAGACGCTGACGCGCGTCGCGATCGACATCTCCGGCCGGCCCTATTGCGTGTTCAACACCGCCTTCACCCAGAAGCGGCTGGGCGAGATGGACACCGAGATGTTCGAGCATTGGTTCCAGAGCTTCGCCCAGGCGGCGGGCATCACGCTGCACGTCGAGACGCTGTACGGCACCAACAACCACCATGTCGCCGAAAGCTGCTTCAAGGGCCTGGCCCGCGCGCTGCGCGAGGCGGTGGAGATCGATCCGCGCAAGGCGGGCATGGTGCCGAGCACCAAGGGAGTGCTGTGATGATCGTCGCGACCGTGCGTTACCTGGCCGCCCCCGAAGCCGTCGCCGCGCTGCGCGAGCCGCATGTCGAATGGCTTAAGGACGCGATCGCCGAGGGCCGCGTGCTCGCCGCCGGGCGCCAGGTGCCCCCGGTGGGCGGCATGATCCTGGCGCGCGGCACGATCGACGCGGTGCGCGCCTGGTCCGCAACCGATCCGTTCGTCACCGGCGGCGTGGCCGAATATCTGCTGACCGAAGTGGCCGTGACGCTGGTGGCGCCGGGGCTGGAGACGCTGGCGCCATGAGCGTCGCGCTGATCGATTACGGCGCGGGCAATCTCCATTCGGTCCACAATGCGCTGAAGGCGGCGGGCGCGCGCGACGTGGCCGTCACCGCCGATCCCGATGCCGTGCTGGCCGCGGAGCGCGTCGTGCTGCCCGGGGTCGGCGCGTTCGGCGCCTGCGCGGGCGGGCTGCGCGCGATCCCGGGCATGGTGGAGGCGATCGAGCAGCGCGTGCTGCGCGGCGGCGCGCCCTTCCTGGGCGTGTGCGTGGGCATGCAGTTGCTGGCGGAACATGGCGAGGAGCTGGGCACCCATGCCGGGCTCGGCTGGTTTTCGGGCGCGGTGCGCGCGATCGCGCCGCGGCCCGGCATCCGCGTGCCGCACATGGGCTGGAACGACGTCACCCCCACCCTGCCCCACCCGCTGATCGTGCCGGGCGAGGCCTATTTCCTCCACGGCTTCGCCTATGAGGGCGAGGGCGTGGTGGCGATCACCGGCCACGGCGGCCCGGTGACCGCCGCGATCGCGCGCGACAATATCGCGGGCGTCCAGTTCCATCCGGAAAAAAGCCAGCGCTATGGCATCGCGCTGCTCGAAAGGTTCCTGTCATGGCGTCCGTAGGCCAGGTTTCGCGCCTGAAGATCTTTCCCGCGATCGACCTGAAGGCCGGGCAGGTCGTGCGCCTGGCCGAGGGCGATATGGCGCGCGCCACCGTCTATGGCGACGATCCGGGTGCGCAGGCGGCCGCCTTTGCCGCGGCCGGCAGCGAATATCTGCATGTGGTGGACCTGGACGGCGCCTTTGCGGGCGAATCGGTGAACGGGCGTGCGGTGGCCGATATCCTGGCCCGGTTCCGCGGCAAGGTTCAGCTCGGCGGCGGCATCCGCACGCTCAAGTCGGTCGAGGGCTGGCTGGCGCTGGGCGTCGACCGCGCCGTGATCGGCACCGCCGCGCTGGAGAACCCCGATCTGGTGAAGGAAGCCGCCCGGCTGCACCCCGGCCGCATCGTGGTGGCGGTGGACGCGCGCGACGGCATGGTCGCGACGCGCGGCTGGGCCAATGTCACCGATGTGGCGGTCGCCGATCTCGCCCGCCGCTTCGAGGACGCGGGCGTGGCCGCCCTGCTCTTCACCGATGTCGGCCGCGACGGGCTGCTCAAGGGCTGCAACGTCAAGGCCACCGTGGCGCTGGCCAAGGCGGTGCGCATCCCCGTGATCGCCAGCGGCGGCGTGAGCAACCTGGGCGATATCGAGGCGCTGGCCGGCCATGTGAAGGACGGCGTCGAAGGCGTGATCACCGGCCGCGCGCTCTATGACGGCCGCCTCGACCTGGCCGAGGCGCTGAAGGTGGCGAAGGCGTGACCGTCCGGGCGCGCGTGATCCCCTGCCTCGACGTGGCCGAGGGCCGCGTCGTCAAGGGCGTCAACTTCGTCGAGCTGCGCGACGCGGGCGATCCCGTCGAGCAGGCGCGCGCCTATGACGCCGCCGGCGCCGACGAGCTCTGCTTCCTGGACATCACCGCCAGCCATGAGGCGCGCGGCACCATCCTGGACGTGGTGCGCCGCACCGCCGAGGTGTGCTTCATGCCGCTCACCGTCGGCGGCGGCGTGCGCAGCGTGGAGGATGCGCGCGCGCTGCTGCTCGCCGGGGCGGACAAGGTGGCGGTGAACTCCGCCGCCGTCTCCCGGCCCGAGGTGGTGAGCGAGATCGCCGAGCGGATGGGCAGCCAGTGCGTCGTCGCTTCGATCGACGCGCGCCGGTCGGGCGATCACTGGGAGGTGTTCACCCACGGCGGCCGCCGCCCCACCGGAATCGACGCGGTGGAGCATGCGCTGCGGCTCGCGGCGCTGGGCGCGGGCGAGCTGCTCGTCACCTCGATGGACCGCGACGGAACGCGCGGCGGCTTCGATCTGGAGCTGACCCGCACCATCGCCGACCAGGTGGCCGTGCCCGTGATCGCCAGCGGCGGCGTGGGCAATCTCCAGCACCTGGTCGAGGGGATCGTGGAGGGCCATGCCTCCGCCGTGCTGGCCGCGTCGATCTTCCACTTCGGCGAGGCGAGCATCGCCGACGCGCATGCCGCCCTGGCGGCGGCGGGGATACCCGTGCGGCGCTGATCCGCCTTAACGCTTCCCCAATCCGCGCGCGCTAGACCCTCGCCATGCGCCGGACCATCGCCCCCGCCCTTGCCCTGCTGGCCCTCGCCGCCATTGCCGCGCCCGCGCTGGCGGTGGCGCCGCATTCGGGCGCGATCGCCACCCGTTCGATGCCGGAGCTCTCCGATTTCCTGCTGTTCGCGGTCGCGGTGGCGGGCGTGTGGCTGGCCCGCCGGGCGCTGCGCGCGCGCTTCCGCCGCATTCCGAAGGATTGACAGGCCCAAGGATTGACAGGCGCGCGCCGCTCCCGCAGCGCACCGTCATGGACCCGCTCGACGCCCTGGAAGCCGTGATCCGCGAGCGCCGCGGCGCGGACCCCTCCACCTCCTATGTCGCCAAGCTCAGCGCGCGCGGCCGCGCCAAGATCGCGCAGAAGCTGGGCGAGGAGGCGGTGGAAACCGTGATCGCCGCCATCGCCGACGACCGCGAGGAGCTGACCAAGGAGGCCGCCGACCTGGTGTTCCACCTGCTGGTCCTGCTCGCCGACGCCGGCCTCTCCCTCGCCGACGTCCGCGCCGAACTTGCCCGGCGCGAGGGCGTGTCCGGGATCGCGGAGAAGGCATCGCGCCCCGCCTGAATCTCCCCTTCCGCTTGCGGGAGGGGTCTGGGGAGGGCATGGCGCGAACGCCCCGGCGGGAACCGTGGAGGACACCCCTCCCCAAACCCCTCCCGCAGGCGGGAGGATCGCATGCCCATCGACGCCACCCAGCCCTATGACGACCAGAACATCTTCGCGAAGATCCTGCGCGGCGAGATTCCGTCGAAGAAGGTGCATGAGGACGATCACGCCCTCGCCTTCCACGACATCAATCCGCAGGCGCCGCACCATATCCTGGTGATCCCCAAGGGCCCCTATGTCTCGTGGGACGATTTCAGCGCGCGGGCTTCGGAGGCGGAGATCGCTGGCTTCGTGCGCGCGGTGGGCAAGGTGGCGCGCGACCTGGGTTTCGTCGAGCCCGGATACCGGCTGCTCGCCAATGTGGGACTGAACGGCCACCAGGAGGTTCCGCACCTGCACATCCACCTTTTCGCGGGAAGGCCGCTGGGGCCGATGCTGGCGCGATAGGGGATTGCGCCGCCCCCATTTGCGACTAGGCTCCGCGCCACTCTTCATCCGGCCATTGGGGGATCATTGATGGCTTCGGCACCCAATAAAAGCATCATCGGGCGCATGTTCGCCCGCAAGACGATCGCGCAGGTGCAGCGCGAGACCGAGTCCAGCGAGCTGAAGCGCACGCTGGGCAAGTGGAACCTGCTGCTGCTCGGCGTCGGCTGCATCATCGGCGCGGGCATCTTCGTCCGCACCGGCAGCGCGGCGGCGCTGCACGCCGGCCCGGCGGTGCTGCTGTCGTTCGTCGTCGCGGGCATCGTCTGCGCGTTCGCCGGCCTCTGCTATGCGGAGCTTTCGTCGACGCTGCCGGTTTCCGGATCGGCCTATACCTATGGCTACACCACGCTGGGCGAGTTCGTCGCCTGGGTGATGGGCGCGCTGCTGCTGCTCGAATATGGGCTGGCGGCCTCGGTCGTCGCGGTGGGCTGGGGCGGCTATGTCGTCAGCCTGCTGGCGGACTTCGGCCTTCACATACCCGCACAGCTCACCGGCCCGGCCGGATACACGCTGATGAAGGACGGCGCGCCCGTGCTGGTCGACGGCCAGACGGTGACGACGATCTTCAATCTGCCCGCCTTCCTGATCTGTCTCGCGCTCGCGGCGCTGCTGGTGCTCGGCGTCTCCGAATCGGCGAAGGTCAACAACGTGATCGTCGCGATCAAGGTGAGCGTGCTGACCGCGTTCATCGTCGTCGGCGGCCTGATCGTGCTCTCCAACTTCTCCGAACTGGCTGCCAAGAACTGGGTGCCGTTCATTCCGGAGAACCAGGGCGACGGCAAGTTCGGCGTCGACGGCATCATGCGCGCGGCGTCGATCGTGTTCTTCGCCTATATCGGCTTCGAAGCGGTCTCCACCGCGGGCCAGGAGGCGCGCAACCCCGCCAAGGACATGCCGTTCGGCATCATCGGATCGCTGGTGGTCTGCACCGTGATCTACATGCTGGTCGCCGCGGTTATGACGCTGCTGGTGCCCTATTCGTCGCTCAACGTGCCCGATCCGGTCGCGGTGGTGGTGGACAGCTTCGGCGAAAGCTGGAGCTGGCTGGCCAAGACGATCAAGGTCGGCGCGATCATCGGCCTCACCTCGGTCGTCCTGGTGCTGATGTATGCGCAGACCCGCATCTTCTACACCATGGCGCGCGACGGCCTGCTGCCCAAGGTGTTCAGCCACGTCCATCCGAAGTTCAAGACGCCCGCGCTCAACACCGTGCTGGTGGGCGTCATCACCGCGGTGGCGGCGGGCTTCTTCGACATCAACGTGCTGGGCGACATGACCTCGGTCGGCACGCTGGCGGCCTTCGCGATCGTCTGCCTCTCGGTGATCTACCTGCGCCGCGCCGCGCCGGAGCTTCCGCGCGGGTTCAAGGTGCCCTTCTATCCGGTGCTGCCGGTGCTGGGCATCCTTTCGTGCGTGTACCTGATCACCACCGTGCCCTGGGACGTCCTCAAGTTCTTCCTGTGGTACATGCTGGGCGGCGTCGTGCTCTACTTCGCCTACGGCATCTGGAACTCGAACCTGCAGCATGGCGAGCCGCAGGACCCGGGACCGGAGATGCACGAGTTCCCCGGGCCGGTGGAGGACTGATCCCTTCCCGCCCGCGGGCACCCAAAGCAAAGGGCCGGAGGATCGCTCCTCCGGCCCTTTTCCTTTTCCGGCCCGGCTTCGGCGCCGGGGAGGGGAGGTCTCAGCCCAGCCGGGCGGCGGCCAGTTCCTTCAGGTCCGCTTCCGGGCGGGCGCCGTAGTGCTGGATGATCTCGGCCGCGCACAGTGCGCCGAGCTTCAGCGACTTCTCGATCCCCAGCCCCTGCGCCTGGCCGTGCAGGAAGCCCGCGGCGAACAGGTCGCCCGCGCCGGTGGTGTCGATCACCGCCTCGATCGGCTCCGCGGACACCGTGACGCGCTCGTCGCCGACCAGCGCGATCGCGCCCTTCTCGCTGCGCGTCACCACCAGCACGGGCACCTTGCCGTGGATGTGCGCCACCGCGCTTTCGAAATCCTCATGCTCGCACAGCGCGAGCAGTTCGTTTTCGTTGGCGAACAGGATGTCGATCAGCCCATCGGCGATCAGCGCGCGGAAATCGCCGCCATGGCGCGAGATGCAGAAGACGTCGGAGAGCGTGAAGGCCACCTTGCGGCCGTTGGCGCGCGCGATCTCGATCGCCTTGCGCATCGCCGCGCGCGGCTCCTCCGGATCCCACAGATAGCCCTCCAGATAGAGGATCGCGCCGCTGGCGATCAGATCCTCGTCCAGCGCGCTGGCGGGCAGGAACTGCGACGCGCCCAGGAAGGTGTTCATCGTGCGCTGGCCATCGGGCGTGACGAAGATCAGACAGCGCGCGGTGGTCGGCGCGCCGGCGCGCGGGGCGGTGTCGAAATCGACGCCGGCCGCGCGGATATCGTGCGCGAACACCTCGCCGAGCTGATCGTCGGCCACCTGGCCGATGAAGCCGCAGCGGCCGCCCAGCGCGGCGATGCCCGCAACCGTGTTGGCCGCTGATCCGCCCGAAACCTCGCGCCCCGGCCCCATCTTGGCATAGAGCGCATCCGCCTCCTCGGGCGAGAACATCAGCGCCATTGAGCCCTTGGTCATGCCCTGTTCGACGATGAAGCTGTCTTCGGCCTGGGATAGAATATCGACGATCGCGTTGCCGATCGCGATGACGTCATAGGTGGGTGCGGTCACCGGCTGCTCCATTTTGGTTGCCTAGGCTGCCTAGGGACAGGCAAAGGAGAGCGCAATGTTGCATACATTCTTCCTTTCGCTGGGCCAGTTGCTCGATCGGCGGGTGGCGGCGGTGTTCGTGAAGTCGCTGCTGGTGACGCTGGTGATCTTCGCTGCCGCCGCGGTGGGCGTGTGGCTGGGGATGCACCGGCTGGCGGAGGGCTTCGCGGCGTGGCTGGGCGGGGCGCAGATGGCGCGCGGGCTGGCCGATGTCGGCACGATCGTGGTGCTGGCCTTCGCCTGCTGGCTGCTGTTCCGCGCGATCGCCGTGGCGGTGATCGGCATCTTCGCCGACGAGGTGGTGATGGCGGTGGAGGCCCGCCACTATCCCGGCGCCCATGCCGCCGCGATCGACGTGCCGTTCGGCCGTTCGCTGCTGATGGGGCTAGGATCGGCCGGGCGGCTGCTGCTGGTCAACCTGCTGCTGTCGCCGCTCTATATCGCGCTGCTGATCACCGGGGTGGGCACGGCGCTGGCCTTCTTCGCCGTGAACGCCTGGCTGCTGGGCCGCGATCTGGGGGACATGGTGGCCGCGCGCCACATGCCGCAGCGTGATCTGGCGGGCTGGCGCAAGCGGACGCGCTTTCGCCGCTTTGCGCTTGGCGCGATCGGCACCGGCATGTTCCTGGTGCCGGTGCTCAACCTGCTTGCCCCCGTGCTCGGCGCGGCGATGGCGGCGCATGCCTTTCACCTGGGGAGACGGAAATGACTCGGTTCGCGGCAATCGGGGCGCTGGCGCTGCTGCTGGCCGGATGCGGCGAGGCGCAGGTGGCACGCCCGTCCAGCGTGGCGGCCAAGCCCGCGCCCTATGTCCCCGTTCCCGGCGCGGTGAGCGGCACGGCGGCGCAGCCGGGCGCAGCCGCCGCGCTGCCCGCAAACGTCCGCGGCCAGGACGCGCGCGCGCTGATCGCCCGCTTCGGCAAGCCGCGCATCGACACGACCGAGGGCAAGGGCCGCAAGCTCCAGTTCCTGGGGACGAGCTGCGTGCTGGACACCTATCTCTACGCCGCCGCTGGCGGGCGCGAAGCGGTGGTCACCCATGTCGACGCCCGCCGCCGCGACGGCAATCCCGCCGACGAAGCCGGCTGCGTCGCCGCGCTTACGCGAACGGGATCCTGAGCCATCCCGTTCGCGCCCGGCCCGTCGCGGGCCGCGCGCGGATCAATAGTTGGAAGCCCTGAACTTGCTTTCCCAGGTGGAAGGCACGGCGTTGCCCTGCGCGTCGCGGGCGGGTTCGAACCGCGCGAGCTGGCGCATCAAGCGGCAGACCAGCGCGTCCATCTCCTCCACGCCGCTGGAATCGAGGATGGTGCATCCGGCAGGCACGCCCTGCGCGTCCACGGCAAGGCTGAACGCGACGACGCGCTTCTTTGGCCGGTGCATCCCCGTGAACGGAAGGAAATAGCCTTCATATCCCTTCAGCCATTCGCCCGCCTTGATAGGCGTCGGCGCCGCGGGCGCGGGCGCCTCCTGCGCCGCCGCGGGCATGGCAAGGGCAAGGAACAGCGTCAGCGGGACCGGTAACCGTCTCATCGCGCGCCTCCCAGGATCAGTCCGGCGATCCTGCCTGCCATTCCCCGCGCACGCAAGCATCGCCCTCCCCCGCCAGCCGCGCCGCGCGCTCCGCCGCCCAGCGCGCGGGATCGAGCCGGGCGAGCGCCCATACGGCCGCGCCCCGCACCTCCGGCGCCGGATCGCCGAGCAGCGCCGCCACCGGCCCGGCCAGCGCCGCGGCCCCGCTGTTGCCTGCGGCGATCAGGCAGTTGCGCACCATCCGGTCGCGCCCGATCCGCTTGATCGGCGATCCGGAGAACACCTGCCGGAACGCGGCATCGTCGAGCGCGAGCAGGTCCGCCAGCTCCGGCGCGGCCAGCTCGGCGCGCGGCGCGAAGGCCCGGTTGGCCTGTGCCGCCGCCGCGAACTTGTTCCACGGGCACACCGCCAGGCAATCGTCGCAGCCATAGATGCGGTTGCCGATCGCCCCGCGGAACTCCGCCGGGACCGGTCCCTTATGCTCGATCGTCAGGTACGAGATGCACCGCCGCGCATCTAGGCGGAAAGGCGCGGGAAAGGCATCGGTCGGGCACGCCGCCTGGCATGCCGTGCAGCTTCCGCAGCTATCCGCCCCCGCCGCGTCCGGCGCCAGATCGAGCGTGGTGTAGACCGCGCCCAGGAACAGCCAGCTTCCGTGCGTGCGGCTGACCAGGTTGGTGTGCTTACCCTGCCAGCCGAGGCCCGCCGCCTCCGCCAGCGGCTTTTCCATCACCGGCGCGGTATCTACGAACACCTTGAGCGGCGCGGGCGCCGCATCGGCCAGCCAGCGGCCCAGCGCCTTCAGCGCCTTTTTGACCACGTCATGATAATCCGCGCCCTGGGCATAGGCCGAGATGCGCCCGCGCCCGCCCTCCCCGGCCAGCGCCAGCGGATCGGCGGCGGGGGCATAGCTCATCCCCAGCGCGATCACCGATCGCACCTCCGGCCACAATCCGGCGGGGCTGGCGCGCTGCGCGGCGCGCTCCTCCATCCACAGCATGCTGCCGTGCATGCCCGCGTCCAGCCAGGCGCGCAGCCGTTCCCCGGCCAGCGGCGCGGCATCGGCACGCGCGATTCCGCAAGCGGCGAAACCCAATTCGGCGGCTTTGGCCTTTATTTGGGCCTCCAATGGCTTGTCTTGCGCCATAAGCGCCCGCTACCACGGGGACGCAACGGGAGGGACCCTGTTTGAGCGAAGAGCTGGCGGTCAGCGCCACCGGACTGGTGAAGGACTTCGGCGGCCGCCGCGTGGTGGACGGAGTCGACATCGCCGTCCCGCGGGGCCTCATCTATGGCGTGCTCGGTCCCAATGGGGCGGGCAAGACCACTACGCTGCGCATGCTGCTGGGCATCATCGAGCCCGATGCGGGCGAGCGGATGCTGCTGGGCCACCCGCGCCCGCGCGAGGCGAGCGACCAGGTCGGTTACCTGCCCGAGGAGCGCGGCCTCTATCCCGGCATGCGCGCGAAGGATGCGATCGCCTTCATGGGGGCGCTGCGCGGACTGCGCTGGAGCGAGGGGCGCCGCCGCGCCCGCACGCTGATGGAGGCGGCCGGGCTGGGCCACGCCGCCGACGACAAGATCCGCAAGCTTTCCAAGGGCATGGCCCAGCTTGTCCAGCTCCTGGGATCGGCGGTGCATCATCCCGATCTGCTGGTTCTCGACGAGCCCTTCTCCGGGCTCGATCCGGTCAACCAGGAGCGGCTGGAAAAGCTGATCCTGGCGGAGCGCGATCGCGGCGCCACGATCCTCTTCTCCACCCATGTCATGGCGCATGCCGAGCGGCTGTGCGACCGGCTGTCGATCATCGCGGGCGGCAAGGTGCGGTTTGAGGGCACCGTGGCGGACGCGCGCGCGAAACTGCCGTTCAAGGCGCATTACACCCCCCATCGCGGCGGCCCGGAACTGGCCGCACTGCTGCCGCCCGATGCGGAGCAGATCGACGGAAGCTGGAGCTTCACCGTGCCCGAGGAAGGGATAGAGGCGCTGCTGGTGCGGCTGATCGACGCGGGGCACGGCATATCGGGCCTTTCGATCGAGCGGCCGGGGCTGCACGACGCCTTTGTGCGGATCGTGGCAGAGGCGGGTGCCGCGGAGACGGTGGAATGAAGGTCTTCCTGCGCGGGATGCGCCAGGCATTCACGATCGCCCGCCGCGATTTCGCGGCCACGGTGTTCACGCCCACCTTCCTGCTGTTCCTGCTGGCCCCGGTCTTCATGATCGTCTTCGCGCTGGTCGGCGGGATGGGCGCGCGCGGCGCGGCGGAAAGCACCGACGCCCGCGAGCGGATGGTGGTGATCGCATCCTCATCGCGCGCGGCGGAGATCACCGCGATCGACAGCCAGTTGCGCAAGCTGTTTCCCTCCCGCGGCGACAACGCGCTGCCCGAACTGGTGATCGAGGCGCCCGCCAACGATGTCGCGGCCCAGGCGCGCGCGATGTTCGATTCGACCGAATATGATCTGACCGCGGTGCTCCACGGCCCGCTCGAGCGGCCCCGCATCCTGCGCGGCCCGCGCGACTATCGCGAGGCGAACTATCTGGCCGAGCTGGCCGAACAGGTGCTGCGCGTCGAGCGTTCGGGCGGCACCCAGCAATTGAGCCAGGCCGAAATCGCCGAGGTTTCGCGCGGCCAATCCTCGGTCAGCGGGCGCAGCCAGCTTGCCTATGTCGCGGTGCTGGGCATCTTCTTCCTGACGCTGATGCTGTCCGGCCAGGCGGTTGGGGCGATGGCGGAGGAGCGATCGAACAAGGTGATCGAGGTGCTGGCCGCCGCGGTGCCGCTGGAAAGCGTGTTCTTCGGCAAGCTGCTGGGCGCGTTCGGAACGGCGGTGCTGTTCGTCGCCTTCTGGGGCACGCTGCTGGGCAACCTGCCGAAACTGCTGCCGGCCAACTATGTCTCCGCCTTTTCGGAGCTGGGGGCGGCGGTGGGATATCCGCTGTTCCCGCTGCTGTTCGTCGCCTATTTCACCATGGCCTATATGCTGTTGAGCGCGGTGTTCCTGGGCGTGGGCGCGCTCGCTTCCACCCAGCGCGAGATCCAGATGCTGTCGCTGCCGATCACGATCATCCAGGTCGTGATGCTGGGCTTCGCCTCCTATGGCGCGATCGCGCCGAACAGTTGGGTGGCGATCGCGGCGCAGGTGTTCCCGTTCAGCTCGCCCTCCGCGATGGCGGCGCGGGCGGCCAATTCGCCGGAGATATGGCCGCATGTCGCCGCGCTGATCTGGCAGGCGCTGTGGGTGGGCATCACCGTGACCATCGGCGCGCGCGTGTTCCGCCGCGGCGTGCTCAAGTCCGGCAGCCCGCGGATACGGCTGCGGGGGCGATGACCGCGCGCTATTGACATTCATGTCAGTTGCGGTTCTCCTGCGCGCAAAAGGAGAGACCGCCGATGGCAACGCTTGCCCCCCAGCCGGCCGCGAACAGCGCCGCCGATCCCTATGACGTGACCCGTCCCGAACTGTACCGCGACGACACGTGGCAGGAGCCGTTCCGCTGGCTGCGCGCCAACGCCCCGGTCTATCGCTGCGAGAACAGCGCGTTCGGCCCCTATTGGTCGGTCTCCACCTACAAGCCGATCGTCCATGCCGAATCGCTGCCGGAGATCTTCTCGTCCGAAATGGGCGGGATCGTGATCGCCGACCTGCAGGAAGGCGACATCAAGATGCCGATGTTCATCGCGATGGACCGGCCCAAGCACACCGGCCAGCGGCGCACCATCGCCCCCGCCTTCACCCCCAGCGAGATGGTGCGCATGACCGGCGACATCCGCCGCCGCACCACCGAAATCCTCGATTCGCTGCCGGTGGGCGAGGAGTTCGACTGGGTCGACCGCGTATCGATCGAGCTGACCACCCAGATGCTGGCGATCCTGTTCGACTTCCCCTGGGAGGACCGCCGCCTGCTGACCTATTGGTCCGACTGGGCGGGCGATATCGAGATCGCGCACAATCCCGAGCGCAAGGAGGAACGGCGCCAGATCCTGTTCCAGTGCGCCGCCTATTTCACCAACCTGTGGAAGTCGAAGGTCGGCAAGGATCCGACGCCCGACCTGATCTCCATGATGATCCATTCGGACGCCATGTCCGAGATGGACGACATGGAGTTCCTGGGGAACCTGATCCTGCTGATCGTTGGCGGGAACGACACCACCCGCAACTCGATGAGCGCCTTTGCCTGGGGGCTGGAGCAGTTCCCGGACCAGCGCGCCAAGCTGGAGGCTGATCCCGGGCTGATCCCCAATGCCGTGCAGGAGATCATCCGCTGGCAGACGCCGCTGGCGCACATGCGCCGCACCGCGACCGAGGACACGATCCTGGAGGGCCAGGAGATCAAGGCGGGCGACAAGCTGGCGCTCTGGTATCTCTCCGCCAATCGCGACGAGAGCGTGTTCCCCGACGCGGACAAGATCATCATCGAGCGTGAGAATGCGCGGCGCCACCTGGCCTTCGGCCACGGCATCCACCGTTGCGTGGGCGCGCGGCTGGCCGAGCTGCAGATCAGCGTGCTGATGGAGGAGATGGCCAAGCGCCGCCTGCGCGTGAACGTGCTGCGCGAGCCCGATCGCGTCGCCGCCTGCTTCGTCCACGGCTATCGCAAGATGCCGGCGGAACTGAGCCGCTACTGATCGCGCCGTAACCGGCGGCATCGCCCGTGCGAACCCATGGCGCAGGCCTTTTCCGGCCCGCACCATGGGAGCATAATGGCGGCATGCGCTACGATCGACGCGGCATCCTGAATCTGGGCGCGATGGGCGCGCTGACGGTCACCATCGGCTGCTCGGCGGGCGAGAGCCAGGCCGCGCAGACCTTCGCCTTCAAGCTGACCGATGCGGAATGGCGCAGCCGCCTTTCGCCCGAGGCCTATCGCGTGCTGCGTCAGGCGGGGACCGAACGGCCCTACACCAGCCCGCTCAACAAGGAGCATCGCGCCGGCACCTTCCTGTGCGCTGGCTGCGCGCTGCCGCTCTATTCCTCGCGGACGAAGTTCGACAGCGGCACCGGCTGGCCCAGCTTCTGGCAGCCGCTGGCCAACGCGGTGGTCACGCGGACCGACGGCAGCCTGGGGATGCGGCGGACCGAGGTGCTGTGCCGCCGCTGCGGCGGCCACCTGGGCCATGTGTTCGACGATGGACCGCAGCCCACCGGCAAGCGCTATTGCATGAACGGCGTGGCGCTCACGTTCCGGCCCGCCTAGGCAGGGCCGGAGGCGCGCGAAAAATCAGAGGTCGAGCTTCTCGGGAACCAGGTCGCTGAGGTCGAGCTCGAGCGAGGCGACGACCTGGCGCTTGCCGCCGGCGATCTGGCCCTGCCAGCTATCCGCGCCATTGTCGCCGTCCGGATAGATGAAGCCGTTGAGCGGATAGGCGGTGCGGCCCAGCCCGCCGATCGGGCCGTACCATACGCGCACCTGACTCCAGTCGCCCGCAGGCGACACGTCCACCGCGCGCACGTCGATCTCGATCCCGCCGGGGCGCGACCAGTTGGCGTGGCGCAGCAGCACCTCACGATCGCTGACGATCTTGGAAACCATCGCGACATGGCCCAGCGGCATGCTGGCGATCGCGCGGAACGACATCACCGCGCCGACGCGGGGCTCGGCACCGCGGGCATATTTGCCGGCGGCCTGGTTCCACCAGGTGTGGGCGTTGCCGTAGATCTCGACGCCCGAAACCGCCCGGGCATAGGGCACGCACTGGAGAACGCCGGAGCGCGCCTGTGCCGGAAGCACGGTCGCAAGGCAAAGCGCGGCCATCAGCGCAAAACGCGCTGCAAGAGAACGGAACGTCACGGGAGCCCCCCGATGCGATTGCGTTGGTGAGGCTGTTCCTTGCCGTCCCCGGTTAACAATTCCTAGCCTCGCTCCGGCGATATGGGATGAACCGTTGCTCGCGGGGGATGAAGGGCCGGAACCGTTCGATTCGCCGTGCCGCACTGCCGCGAATCGTCACGGGCGGTGCGCGCCGGGTCCTCGCGGAGCCATCTTGCAGCGCAACATCCGCCTCGTGACGAACCCGTACCGGAAGATGCCGTAACTGACAGGGTTGTTGCCCAAGCGCATCAGTCCGCGGCTTTTCGTGCAGCCGGAATCGGTTCGTCGCATCCATGTTGCAACGCAAAAGCCTATCGTGCTCATTTGTGAACGGGGCACGACGATCCGGTTAAGGTGTGCGTTAACCATTCGCGCGCATGATCGGATCAGGAGGAGTGAAGTTTACCGGTGGGGAGTTGATACAATGGGCGCGAGAATGAAACCGGCCGAAGGTGCGATGACGCTGGCCGAGATGAAGGAATTCGCTGGATTTGCCGCCGCGACGCAGCGCTATGTCCGCCGCTCGCTCGACATCGGACTGGAGCGCGACGACGCGCTTTCGCGCTGGTCGCGCGACGTGGTCGAGGCCGCCAGCATCCGCGCCCAGGCCCGTATCTACGAACGCCTCCCCGAAATCCGCGCGCTCGTGCCGGACGACAGCGGCCTTGACGCAGTGGAGCCGTTCATGGCGCCGCTGATCTCGGTCACCGCCTTCGATCTGGGCCAGGGCCGGCTCACCAGCTTCTCGGCCTATCGCTTCCTGTACGAGCGGCTGATCGGCGCCGAGGTGCGGCCATGGCTCCCTTCGGCCTTCTGCTCGGCCGCGGCGCTGCCCAACCTGCACCCGGATCTGCGCCGCAAGCTGCTCCAGTCGATCAGCGAAGCCGCGGCCACCGCATCGGGCTGGTCGAACCGCCAGCCGGCCTTCTACCCCCAGTGGGTGGAGAAGGTGGACGGCGCCTCGCTCTCGCACTGAGCGGACCTGCTCAAAGACCCTCCCCGTACCGGCGGGGAGGGTAGCGGCCCGCGCGCCGCCTTAACGGCACGCCCGCCAGCCGAACCTCCCCGCGGCGGCCGTATCGAAATGAAAATGATCGGCGTGCGCCGCATTATAGTCGGGCGAGAGCACCGTGCCGAACACCCCGCACGCGCCGTCGCGCACCTCGCGCAGAAACGCCTCGCGCGCGCCGTCCCCGCCCTTCCACTCCTGTTTCACCGCGATCCGCCGCGCGTCGGCCAGGCGGAAGGCGCGGATATCGATCGCGTCGGCGGTGGCATGCTGGCTCCAGCCCTCACCGCCCCCGCCCGCGATGCGGCGGCACGAATAGCTGCCGAAATGCTCGATCGCGCTCACCCGCACGCCGAAATGCCGCTGCGCCGCCGGCTGGACGACATGCCATTCCCACAGCGCCAGCGCGGCCGCCACGGGGCAGGCGACCGTCACCGCGCCGGGCAGATAGTCGATCGATCGCGTGCCGCCTCCCGCGAAGCGCACGCCATCGGCATAGCCGCATAGGGGCTGCGCGCCCTCCACCGGCGCCATCGCATCGAAACGCACGCCCGCCCTTTCCAGCAGTGCCCGGCAGCGCGCGGGATCATCGCCCAGCCCGGCGATCTTTCGCGCGGTGAACAGTCCCACCGGCCGGTTCAGGTCCAGCGCGGTCCACGGCAGGTCCTCGGGCCGGTTGCGCAGCAGGGCATAGGCCGCGAAGGCGAGCAGCAACAGCGCTAGCGCCGCCACGGCCCACAGCACCGCGCGCCGCGCCATCCTCATCCCCGTACCGCCGTGTCCAGCGCCTCCGCGGTGACGGGATAGCCCAGGTCGTCCGGGATGCAGAGATAGCGCCCATCCCCGCGCTGCTCGATCCATGGCGTCACGGCGCGCACCGGATGGGCGATCGCGTCCGCTACCGCCTCCTCGAAGCTTGCGAAGCGCGCCAGCCGCTCCAGGTTGCGGCGGGTGGGGAAGATCACGCCAGCCTCACCGGCATCGGCCATCGCCAGCACGTCGCGCGCGCTGGCCCAGAAGGCGCGGACATTCTCGTTGCCGTCCACCACCGCCTCCGCCCCTTCCGGCGCGCGGGCCAGGTAGAAGCGCGTGTCGAACACCCGGTGGCGCAGGCCATGGGGCAGCCAGCGCGCGAAGGGCACCAGCGCATCGGGATCGATCGCGCCGCCCGCCACCGCGAGCAGCTCGCCCATCGGCTCGCCCGCGTGCAACGCCTCGCGCAACGCCAGCAGCTCCGCGCCGCCGGGATCGAGGCCCACCGCGATGCCCGCCTCCTCCAGCGTCTCGCGGATCGCGGCGATGCGCGCGGCGCCCTCCTCGGGCGCATGCGAATGGAGCGTCGCGAGCGCATGATCGCCGGGGTCCACCCGCCCGCCGGGAAACACCAGCATCCCGCCGGCGAAGCGCATCGCCGCCGCGCGCTCGACCATCAGCAGCTCGGGCGGCCCCGCGGGCGCGGGGCGCATCACGATCAGCGTGGCGGCGGGAATCGCCTCGGGTTCTTCGGCCATGACGATGGTCTGGAGTCTGTCCTGTTCAGGCGGCACCAGCCCGCTCCCCCACCCGGCCACCCATGGAATAGACTGGCGTTGGGTGGCCGGGTGGGGGAGCGGGCTGGTGCCGATTCCACCAAAAGCGGGCATACTCTAGGCGCGGCGGCGGGGCGCGCAACCCGTGCGGCGCGCCGTTACCAGCCCGAAGCCTTCAGCCGCACCGCCGCCAGCATGTCGCTGGAGGTCAGGAACAGCGTCCGCCCGTCCTCGCCGAACGCGCAGTTCGCGATCGCCTTGCCGGTGGCGATCAGCCCCAGCCGCTTTCCCTCGGGCGACAGCACATGCACGCCGCCCGGCCCGGTGGCGTAGACGCGGCCCGCGGTATCGACCTTCAGCCCGTCGGGCAGGCCCGGCATCTTCTTCGCCAGCTCTTCCGAGAAATCGGCGAAGACCCTGGGATAGCCGGAAACCCCGCCCTCGATATCGAGCGGATAGGCCAGGATCTGCGGCCGCGCCTCGTCCGACATGGCGACATAGAGCGTCTGCTGATCGGGCGATACCGCCACGCCGTTGGGGCGCTTCAGGTCGCGATCGATCAGGTTCACCCGGCCTTCGCGATCGATCCGGTAGACGCCGTTGAAGCCGGTCTCCTTCAGCGTCGATTCGTCGCCGTCGCGCAGGCCATAGGGCGGATCAGTGAAATAGATGGTGCCGTTGCGGTGGATCGCCACATCGTTGCAGCTATTGAACCGCGCGCCCTCGAAACGATCGGCCAGGATGGTCTTCTTCTTCGACTTCGGGTCCATGCGGGCGATCGCGCGGGTGCCGCTGTCGGCCATCACCACCATGCCCTGCGCGTCGATCGCCATGCCGTTGGCGCCCGCCTCGCGGATTTCCGGCGGAACCGGCCCGGCCAGGCCGGAGGGCTCCAGGAACTTCGTCACGCCCTTGCCCTTGCGCCATTGGTAACAGGTGTTGGCGGGCACATCGTTGAACAGCAGATAGCGGCCCTTTTTCACCCACACCGGCCCTTCGGCCCAGCGATAGCCGCTGCCCAGCACCAGGACCGGCGACGCCACGTCCGCCACCGCGTCGAAGCCGGGATTCAGCCGCGTGATCGATCCCACCGCCGCCGCGCCGCCGGCCGCGCGCGCCAGCCCGGGTGCGAAGGGCGCCGCCGCCATCGCCGCGATCACCGCGCGGCGCGAGAATCCGTCCGCCATCGTCTCTCCCCTCCCTGTCATGCGATCTGTACCTTGGCCGCGATTGCCGCGGCGGGAAAACGGCCCTCGCCGCGCTTCGCGATCGCAAAGCTGCCGCGCAGCCGGATATCGTCGGACGAGGCGCCCAGCATCACCTCGATGGTCCCCGGCTCGACCAGCCATTTCCCCGCGTGCCAGATCGCCATCTGATCGGGCGAGATGGTGAAGGTCACGCGCCGCGTCTCGCCGGGCTTCAGCGTCACGCGGGCGAAGCCGCGCAGTTCCTTCACCGGCCGGGCCACGCTCGCCACCGGATCGCGCAGATAGAGCTGGACCACCTCGTCCCCCGCCGCCGCGCCCGCGTTGGTCACCGATGCCGCGATCCGGATCGCGCCGCCCGCCTGCTCGATCGCCAGCCCGGCATAGTCGAAGCGGGTGTAGCCCAGCCCATGGCCGAACGGGAACAGCGGCCCGATCGCCACGTCGCGGTAGCGCGCGCTGTCCACCGCCAGATCCGGGTTGGCCGGGCGGCCGGTGGCGGCATGGGCATAGGTCAGCGGCGCCTGGCCGCCATGGCGCGGCATCGATACAGGCAGCCTGCCCCCCGGCGATACCGCGCCGGTCAGCACATCGACGATCGCGGGGCCGCTTTCCACCCCCAGGAACCAGGTCTCCAGCACCGCCGGGAAGCCCGCCAGCGCGGCTTCCAGCGCCAGCGGCCGTCCGTTCATCAGCACCACCGCCACCGGCTTGCCGGTCTCGCGGATTGCGTCCGCCAGCGCGGTCTGGGGATCGGGCAGGCCGATATCCGCCTGGCTGCGCGCCTCGCCGGTCAGGTCGTAATCCTCGCCGATCACGAGCAGGACGAGATCGGCGCGGTTCGCCGCGGCCACCGCCGGGGCGATGCCCTCCAGCCCCTCCGGCCGCGTCCCCACGCCGCGCTGATATTCCACGCTCGCGCCCGATGCCTCCAGCGCCTGGCGCAGCGTCACCGCGTCGCCGGCCTGCCCGCGCGCGCGCCACGATCCCAGCGTGGACGAGGCATCGTCCGCCAGCGCGCCGATCAGCGCGATCCGCCGCCCCTTCGCGATCGGCAGCAACCCGCCGTCGTTGCGCAGCAGGACGATCGAGCGGCGGGCCAGGTCGCGCGCGATGGCGCGGCTGGCGGGCGTCGGCCCGCCCTCGCGCGCCGGATCGCCGAAGCCATAGGGATCGTCGAACAGCCCCAGCGCCGCCTTGGCCGCCAGAACGCGCCCCGCCGCCTCGTCCACCAGCGGCAGCAGATCGGGCTCGGCCGCCACCGCCGCGGCCAGATGCGTGGCATAGGCGTTGCTCGCCATGTCCATGTCCACCCCCGCGCGCAGCGCCAGCGCAGCGGCCAGGGCGGGCGTTTCGGCCACGCCATGGGCGATCAGCTCGTTGATCGCGTTCCAGTCGCTGACGACCAGCCCCCGATAGCCCCAGTCCCGGCGCAACTGGCCGCGCAGCAGCCCGGCATGCGCGGTCATGGGCACCCCGGCGATGTCGTTGAACGCGGTCATGAAGCTGCCTGCGCCCGCCTGCATCGCCGCGTGGAAGGGCGGCAGATAGACCTCGTTCAGCGTGCGGTCCGACAGGTCCGCGCTGTCATAGTCGCGCCCGCCCGCCGCCGCGCCATAGCCGGCGAAATGCTTGGCGCAGGCCAGCATGCGGCGGCCGGAGCCAAGGTCCGGCCCCTGGAAACCGCGCACCTGCGCCTCGGCCATGCGCGAACCCAGATAGGGGTCCTCGCCCGCGCCCTCCACCACGCGGCCCCAGCGCGCGTCGCGGGCGATGTCCACCATCGGCGCGAAGGTCCAGTGCAGCCCGGCCGCCCAGGCCTCCTCCGCCGCCAGCCGCGCCGCCGCCTCCGCCACCGCCGGGTCCCAGCTCGCCGCCAGCGCCAGCGGCACCGGCAGGATCGTGCGGTATCCGTGGATCACGTCCATCGCGAAGAGCAACGGGATGCCGAGCCGCGACTCCTCCACCGCCACCCGCTGCAGATCCTTCAGCGCCGCCGCGCCCGCGACATGGAGGAACGATCCCACCTCGCCGCGCCGCACGCGATCCAGCATCGCCGCGTCCAGCCGCGAGTTCAGCGCCTTCTGCCGCCCGCCGGGGATCTGCGTCATCTGCCCCAGCTTCTCGGCCAGCGTCATCCGCGCGATCAGGCCACGGATGCGCGCCGCGTGCCGCTCCTGCCCCGGGGCGGCGGCCAGCACAGGCACGCGCACCGACGCGGCGAGCAGCGCGGCGGCGGCCAGCGCGCGCCTGCGGTCCAGCCTCACGCCCCGGCCGTGCGGATCGCCCGCCCCTCGCGCGCGGATTGCAGGATCGCCTCGATCAGCCGGATGTCGCGCAGCCCCTCCTCGCCCCCCACGATCGGCTCGGCGCCGCGCATCGCGCATTCGGCCAGGTGGTCCATCTGCCCCACCCATTGCAGCTTGGCGGGCGGCGGCAGCACCACCGCCTCCGATCCGGCATAGGCGCGGCCCTTGAACAGCCGGTTGCCCTCATAGGCGGTGGCCGGTTCCATATCGAGATAGCCGTCCCGCCCGGTGGCGCGATAATGATTGTGGCCGGAACTGTAGCTCGACAGGCAATTGGCTACCACGCCCGACGGGAAGCGGAACGAGAAGGCGACGCGATCCTCCACCGTGGCGAAGCGCGGGTCGCTGCGGTCGGTCGATTCCACCGCGCTCACCCATTCGGGCTCCTCGCCCGCCAGGTAGCGCGCGGCCTGGATGCTGTAGATGCCGATGTCGAACAGCGATCCGCCGCCCGCCTTGTCCTTCTCCAGCCGCCACTGGCCGGGCTGGGCATAGAAGCCGCTTTCGGCGCTGATCGCCGTCAGCTTGCCGATCGCGCCCTCCGCGATCAACTTGCGGACGTGCAGGTTGTACTGCTCGAAATGGCAGCGATAGCCGATCATCAGCTTGCGCTTCGCCTTGCGCCCGGCGGCGATCATCGCCTCGCATTCGGCCGAATTCATCGCCATCGGCTTTTCGCACAGCACATGCTTGCCCGCCTGGAAGGCGCGGATCGTATATTCGGCGTGCAGGAACACCGGCAACACGACATAGACCAGGTCGATGTCCGGATTGTCCCTGATCCGGTCGTAATCGGCATAGCTGTAGCGATGCGTCTTCGGGATGCCGTATTCGGCGCCATATTGTTCCAGCTTGGCCGGGGTTCCGCTCACCAGCGCCACCAGCTTCGCATGCTCGCACTGGGCGATCCGCGGCATGATCTGGCGCGTGGCATAGCTGCCCAGTCCGACGACGGCATAGCCCAGCTTGCGCCCGTCCGGCCGCGCGCGCGGCTCCGACAGCGCTGTCTGCGAAAGCGTCGATCCCGCCACGATTCCCGCGCCGGCACCCGTCAGCACGCCGCGCCGGCTCATCCGGTTCCAATCCATCGCCATCCTCTCCTTCCGGCCCTTCGGCGGCCGTGCCCGATCTGTTAGCGCTATCACCTGCGGGCGCGGACGCCAAGCGTCAGCCGGCCACGCCCATGGATCAGGCGGGCAGCGTCACCACCGCGCGCAGCCCGCCCTGCGGCCGGTTCTCCAGCGTCACGTCGCCGCCATGCCCCCGCGCCACTGCCCGGGCGCTGGCAAGCCCCAGCCCAAAGCCGCCGGTATCGCGGCTGCGCGATCGCTCGCCGCGGAAGAAGGGTTCGAACATCCGGTCCAGCTCGTCGGGCGGAATGCCCGGCCCGTGATCGCACACCTCGATCACGGCCTGCCCGGCGCCGCTGCTCAGCTTCACCTCGGCGCTGCCGGCATATTTTAGCGCGTTGCCCACCAGGTTGCTCAGCATCGCCTTCAGCCCGGCGGAATTGCCGTCGATCACCAGCGGCCCGCCCGGCGCGAAGCTGACCTCGGCGCCGCGATCGGCATAATCGTCGGTGACGCTTTCGATCAGCGTGCGCAGGTCCAGCGGGCGGCGGCCCACCGCCTGGCTGGTGTCGCGCACATAGGCGAGCGCGGCGGCGATCATCGATTCCATGTCATGGATGTCGGCCTCGCACGCCTTGCGGAGCTTTGCCGGCGCGCCCTCCAGCCGCAGCTCCAGCCGCATCAGCGGGGTGCGCAGGTCATGCGCGATCGCCCCCACCACCATCGCGCGATCGTCGACATAGCGGTTGAGCCGCGCCTGCATCTGGTTGAACGCCACCGCCGCGTCGGCGATCTCGGGCGGACCGGAGACTTCCAGCGGCGCGGCGCGGGGGTCGCGGCCCAGCCGCTCCGCCGCCGCGGCGAATGCCCCGATCGGCTTGGCCAGCCGCCGCGCGAGCCACCAGGCGAACGGCACCACCGCGATCGCGGTGAACAACAGCCACAGCAGCCCGAACCAGCGCCACAGCTCGAACGCATGCCGCGCCGGCCGCACCGTGACCCAGGTGCCGTCATCACGCCGCAGCGAGGCGACGAAGTCGTCGAGCACCAGATAGTTGCGCGCCGAGATCAGGTCGCGCGGAATGGCGGGCGGCGGCAGCGCACGCCTGTCATAGGCCGGCGCGCGCTGCGGGAACGGCGGGCTGGCGAAGCCGAACTCGACGCGATCCTCGGGCACGCCCAGCACCATCGCCAGCGCCGGACGGATACGGTCTGCGCGCGGCGCCCAGATGCTCGGATCGGTCTTCTCGCGCCCGGTGAAGCGCAGCTCGCCGGTCGCGTCTCGCCCTTCCTCCAGCGCGCGGGCGATATCGCCGACCAGGTAGAGCCGCGGCGGCGGCGGCTGGACCGCGACCAGCAGCGCCAGGTTGAGCGTCTGCACCACGGCCACACAGGCCAGCATCAGCAGGAAGATGCGCAGGAACAGCGGAGTCGCCGGTCCCTGCGCCCCCGCCTGCTTCACGCGCGCACGACCCGCGGCACGAACAGATAGCCTTCGTTGCGGACGGTGCGGATGATCTCGTCGCCGCCAGACCGCAGCTTGCGGCGCAGGCGGCTGACCTGCACGTCGATCGCCCGGTCATAGGCGTCGGAATTGGGTCCGCGCGCGGCGGCGAGCAGCGCTTCGCGGGTCAGCACGCGGCGCGGCCGTTCGATGAACACGCGCAGCACCGCGAACTCGCCGTCGGTCAGCCCCACCAGCACGCCTTCGGGATCGAACAGCTCATGGCTGCCCAGGTCGATGCGCCAGCCGTCGAAGGTGAACTCGCTCGCCTCGGCGGGCGCGGCGACGTCGCGGCGGCGCAGCGCGGCGCGCACCGTCGCCAGTATCTCGCGCGGGCTGCACGGCTTGGGCAGATAGTGGCTGCCGCCAACCTCCAGCCCCAGCACGCGGTCATGCTCCTCGCCCAGCGCGCTCAGGAAGATGATCTCCGGCCCGCCCGGACGCGCGATCCGGCGGCAGGCCGAAAGCCCGTCCTCGCCCGGCATCATCACGTCCAGGATCACCAGGTCCACGGGCGTTCGCGCCAGTATCTGGTCCATGTCGCGCGCGCTGGCGGCGGTTTCGACGCGGTAACCCCGCGCGCCAAGGCTGTTGGCGAGCAGGTGGCGGATGTCGCGATCGTCGTCGACCACCAACAGCGTGGCGGCGGGATCTGCGGATACGGACTCACGGTTCATATGTCCGGCATTACGCGCAAATGTGTTCCGCGTTTGTCTGATCCGTCCAGTCGTGTCCGGACGCAGGCGGATCGGAAAAACGCGCCGCACGGCCCCGGCCGCGGAACGGATCGAAAGCTTGGCCAGGCTAGTCAGGATCCGCCTCCAATCCCATGCGCGCCGGCCCCGGATCGGGCGCCGCGCGCAGCGCGCGATCCAGGGCGTCGCGGTCCAGCGCGCCTTCCCATCGCGCCACCACCACCGTCGCCACCGCGTTGCCGATGAAGTTGGTCAGGCTGCGGCATTCGCTCATGAACCGGTCGACGCCCAGGATCAGCGCCATTCCCGCCACCGGCAGCGAGGGCACGACCGACAGCGTCGCCGCCAGCGTCACGAAGCCCGCGCCGGTCACGCCGGCCGCCCCCTTCGACGTCAGCATCGCCACCAGCAGCAGCGACACCTGCTGCTCCAGGCTCAGGGGCGTCCCCGTCGCCTGCGCGATGAACAGCGCGGCGAGCGTCATGTAGATGTTCGTGCCATCCAGGTTGAACGAATAGCCGGTCGGCACCACCAGCCCCACCACCGGCCGCGCGCACCCGGCGCGCTCCATCTTGTCCATCAGCGCAGGCAGCGCGCTTTCGGACGAGGAGGTGCCCAGCACCAGCAGCAGCTCCGCCTTCAGATAGCGGATAAGCCGCAGGATCGAGAATCCCGCCAGCCGCGCCACCGTGCCCAGCACCACCAGCACGAAGACGAGCGAGGTGAGGTAGAATGTCGCCACCAGCGCGCCCAGGCTGATCAGCGATTTCGCCCCCTGGCTCCCCACCACGAACGCCATCGCGCCGAACGCGCCCACCGGCGCCGCCAGCATCAGCACGCCCACCAGCCGGAACACCACCAGCCCCAGCCGCTCCAGCAGGTCGGTCACCGGCCGCGCGGGCTCCCCAACCATCGCCAGCGTGATGCCGAACAGGATCGCGACGAACAGCACCTGCAGGATCGATCCGCCGGTCAGCGCCGAAACCAGCGTCACCGGGATGATGTCGAGCACGAAGCCGGAGATGGTCTGCGCGTGCGCCTTTTCTTCATAGCCGTGGATCTTGCTGGCATCGAGCGTGGCGGGGTTCACGTGCATCCCCGCGCCCGGCTGAACCAGGTTGCCGATCACCAGCCCCACCACCAGCGCCAGCGTGGAGAAGAACAGGAAATAGGCGAAGGCCTTGCCCGCCACGCGCCCCACCGCGCTCAGCTCGCGCATCCCGGCGATTCCGGTGACGATCGTCAGGAAGATCACCGGCCCGATGATCATCTTCACCAGCTTGATGAAGCCGGTGCCCAGCGGTTCGAGCGACTTGCCCAGATCGGGCAGGAAGATACCGGTCAGGACGCCCGCGGCGATCGCGGCGAGCACCCAGAAATAAAGCTGGCCGAAGGTCCGCCGCCGCGCCGGCGCCTGCCCTTCCATTCCATGCGCGAATGCCACCCGCTCTCTCCCCCGGTCTCCAGCCGGGTGCAGGTTATAGCGCCGCCGCCCCGGCTGTCATCCACGCGCCATTGCCGCCGCAAAGCCCCTCGAAGTATATTACACTCTATCACTTATACAGAAGCCGCGCTAACCTCCGGCGCAATCACGCTATGCCGATGGAGAGGGACCGATGGCGGTAAAGGGGTCACCGGACGGGTTCGAAGCCGCGCTGAAGCTGGCGCGGAAGAAGGATGTCGTGGTGGTCGGTGGCGGCCCCGCCGGCTGCGCCGCGGCGCTCAGCGCGGCCCGCAACGGCGCCGATGTGATGCTGATCGAGCGCGCCGCCTATCTGGGCGGGATGATGACCGGCGGCGGGATCGGCGGCATCGGCATCAACGGCTATATCATCGAGCGCGGCGTCGGGACCGAGGTGGCCAAGGGCATTCCGCTGGAAATCCTGCATCGTGCCCAGGCGATCGACGCGGCACCCGAAGGCCCGCCGATCGCGCGCCATCCCACCGATTCGGTGATGATGACCAGCCTGCTCGACGAGATGATGGAGGAAGCCGGGGTCCAGCTTCTGTTCAACACCGTGGTGTTCGACACGCTGGTCGAGGACGGGCGGGTCAAGGGCGTCGCCATCGCCAACAAGTCGGGCGGCCAGGTCGTTCTGGCCGATGTCGTGATCGACGCCTCGGCCGATGGCGACATCGCCGCGCGCGCGGGCGCCCCCTTCCACCACGGCCGCGACGAGGACGGGCGCCACCACGGCGGATCGATGGACATGCAGATCGGTGGGATCGACGTGGACCGGCTGATCGCCTGGCTCCGCGCCCAGCCGCTGATGACCGAGGAGGAGCGCGCCGAGCTGGAGCGCGAGCGTTCGGAACTGATGGGCGCCGGCCGTGCGCCCAACACCTATAAGACGCTCGACGGCGAGACCCGATCGCGCGAGCCCGTGGCCAATCAGACCGACTGGGACGAGGTGGACCGCATCCGCGCCGCAGGCGGCATCCCGCGCCTGCACTTGTCCTCAGGCGGCGGCGGCCCGATCCCGGGCAAGTCCAGCGCACCGCGGATCGACGGCAAATATGTGCCGCTTCCCGCCGGGATCGACCGCGAATGGGTGGATTATATCAAGGCGGGCAAGGTGCCGCTGCTCTATGGCGCGGCCGAGCCGGTCTATCCCCCGCCCCGTTTCGGCAACATCGGCATCTTCCGCCATGGCAAGATGCGCGACGGCCAGATGATGTCGGGGGTCTATGAGGTATGGTACGACCATACCGACGAAGAGGCCGTAAGCAGATCGCTGATCTACCGGCGCAAGCTCAACCGGGTCTATCTGAATTTCCTGCGCGAACGCATCCCGGGGTTCGAGCAAGCCTATATCGTCATGGAAACGCCCACCGGCGGTACTCGCGAGGGGCGGCGCATCCTGGGCGATTATGTGCTGACCGAGCATGACGTGATGGAGGGGCGGCGCTTCCACGACGTGATCGCCAAGGGCGGTCCGCGCGGCCCCGGCCTGCACGCCGTCACCGGGCTGTGGGGCGATGGCGTCGATGCGGCGCTGCAACGGCCTTACGACATCCCCTACCGCATCCTGCTGCCGCGCGGGCTGGAGGGGCTGCTGGTCGCGGGGCGCTGCGTATCGACGACCTTCGCCGCGCTGGGCGCGGTGCGCGATCAGGCGACCTGTATGACGATGGGCGAGGCAGCCGGCGCCGCCGCGGCGATCGCGGTCCGCGAAGGCACCACTCCCCGGGAAGTCGATATCGCGGCGCTCCAGCAACTGCTTTCCGGCCAGGGCGCGCTGCTCCACATCCCCGGCGAGGAGCCGGCACCAGCCGCGCCCGCACCCGCCTGAAAGCGGCCGCGAAGCCGGGATCGATAGCCTTGAAGCCCCGGGGCAGATCGGGGCGCCTGGGTCCGGCCGTATCGCGCCATGATCGAAGAACGCCGCGACTGACCGTGATACCGGCGGCCGCACCCCCGGCTGGCACGATACGCCACCTGCCGCCGCCCGTGCATTAGGCGCTAGCCAAGGAGTGACAACGATGTCATAAAGTCCTCGCCGAGCGGACCGGCGGGGCGCTGGCGAATCAAAAACGGGAGAGGGAACCAGCCAGCCGTGATGCATCGCCTTTTCCGTCGGCTGGGCCGCGCCGCCGCGCTCGCGGCCGCCGTGATACCTGCCCTGGCCCTCTCCGCCGTCGCCCAGCCTGCGCCGGAGCTTCCCCGCCTGGTTTCAAAACAGGGCCGGCACGCCCTGTTCGTCGATGGCGCGCCCTTTCTGATGCTCGGCGCCCAGGCCAACAACTCCAGCAACTATCCCTCGCAGCTCCCCGGCGTCTGGCCGGTGCTCGCCGCGCTCCATGCCAACACCCTGGAGATGCCCGTCGCCTGGGAACAGATCGAGCCCGAGGAGGGCCGGTTCGACTTCAGCTTCGTCGACGCGCTGATCGCACAGGCGCGCGAGCGGGACATGCGCCTTGTGATCCTGTGGTTCGCCACCTGGAAGAACACCGCCGCCAAATATGCGCCCGAATGGGTGAAGCGCGACGGACGCCGCTTCCCCCGCATGCGCAGGCCGGACGGCTCGGCCCATTATGCGCTCAGCCCCCATGGCCGCAACACGCTGGAGGCGGACAAGAAGGCGTTCACGGCACTGATGCGCCATATCGCGGCGATCGATCGGGATCATCGCGTGATCATGGTCCAGCCGGAGAATGAGGCGGGAAGCTATGAACTGATGCGCGATCATTCGCCGGAGGCGGACCGGCTGTTCCGCGGCCCCGTTCCCGCGGAGCTGGTCCACGCCCTGGGCAAACGTCCCGGCACCTGGACCGAACTGTTCGGCCCGCGCGCAGAGCAGTTCTTCCAGACCTGGCACCTGGCGCGATACGTCGATGCGGTGGCCGCCGCGGGCAAGGCGGAAAAGCCGCTGCCGATGTACGTCAACGCCGCGCTGGGCAATGCGTTCAGCGACGAAACCGGCGAGGTGGGGCCTTCCGGCGGGCCGAACTGGAACGTTATCGCGGTGTGGAAGGCGGCGGCGCCGAATATCGATCTACTGGCGCCCGACATCTACAACCGCGATCCGCGCGCCGTGATCGCCTTCCTCGATCATTACGCGCGGGCCGACAACGCGCTGATGGTGCCCGAGATCGGCAACGCCGCCGAATATGCCCGTTTCCTGTGGCCCGCCCTTGGCCGAGCTGCGATCGGCTTCGCGCCGTTCGGCATGGATGACACCGGCTATTTCAACTATCCGCTGGGCGCCAAGGCGCTGGACGCCGACACGATGCGCGCCTTCGCCGCCCCCTATGCCATGCTGCGGCCGATCGCGCGCGATTGGGCGCGGGTCGCGTTCGAGAACCCCACCTGGGGCACCGCCAAGGGGGCGCCCGATCAATCGACGGTGATGGGCCGCTGGCAGATCAGCGCGGCCTATGGCCAGTGGCAGATGGGCGAGCCGGACTGGACTTGGCTCAAGACCGATCCGCACCCGCTGGCCGGCACGCCCGCGGGCGGCATGGTCGCCGCCCAGATCGGCCCGGACACCTTTCTGATCAGCGGAACGCACGTCCGCGTCCGCCTGTCGCTGGCCCGTCCGGCCGCGGGCGAGAGCGGCCAGATCCTCGCCGCCGAGGAGGGCAGCTTCAAGGACGGGCGCTGGGTGCCCGTGCGCCGCTGGAACGGGGATCAGACCGATTACGGCTTCAACTTCACCGCACAGCCCGTGCTGCTGCGCGTGACGATGGGAAGCTATCGCTGAAGCGCAACGAAAAGGGAGAGACTGGGTGAGACACCTGCTGATCGCGCTTGCGATTACCGCCACCACGGCATGTCCGGCCGCCGCGCAGAGCTATGAGCGCATTGGCCATGGCGTCACGGTCACGCCCGCGGCGGGGCCGGCCAAGCGCGTGCGCGTCCTGGCCTATGGCGACGCGGCCTTCCGCGTCACCGCCGTCCCGGGCGACACGATCGATCTGCCGCCCAGCCTGATGGTCACCGCCCAGCCCCACGGCGATCCGGCGATCAGCGAGGCCAAGGGCGTTGTGACGCTCACGCTGCCCCGCGCGCGCGCCGAGATCCGGCTGGCCGACGGGGGCGTCCGCTTCTTCGATGCGGCGGGGCGCGAAGTGCTGGGCACCGAGGGCGCGCCCGGCTTCCGCCCGCGTGCGATCGAGGGTCAGGGCTTCCTCGCGATCCAGCAGAAGTTCAATCCCGGCACCGACGAGGGTTTTTTCGGCCTGGGCCAGCACCAGAACCGCCAGATGAACTATAATGGCGAAGACGTTGAGCTGGCCCAGCACAACATGGACATCGCCGTCCCCTTCCTTGTCTCCACGCGCAACTATGGGCTGTTGTGGGACAACAACGGCATCACCCGCTTCGGCAATCCGGTCCCCTATGCGCTGGCGGGCGAGAAGCTGAAGGTGGCGAGCGGCGGCAAGCCCGGGTGGAAGGCCGAATATTATCTGGGCGACAAGCTGGTGGTCACCCAGCAGGAACCCACGATCAACTATCAGTTCATCCGCGATCAGGCGAAGTGGCCCGCGGAGGCCAAGGCGCAGACCCGGCCCGATCCCAACACTGGCCAGAACACCGCGGGCGTCGTGGTGGGCAAGCAGCATGTGGTGTGGACAGGCTCCGTTACGCCGGACAAGAGCGGCGTCCACCGCTTCCGCCTCTATTCCTCCAGCTATGTGAAGGTCTTCGCCGACGGCAAGGAGGTGCTTAGCCGCTGGCGCCAGAACTGGAACCCCTGGTTCCACAACTTCGATCTGCCCATGAAGGCCGGCAAGCCCGTGGACATCCGCGTCGAATGGGAGCCCAACGCGGGCTATATCGCGCTCTACCACAATGATCCGATGCCCGCTGCGGACCGGCATTCGCTGTGGATGTCGTCCGAAGCGGCGCGCGCGATCGACTATTATTTCGTCGCCGGGGCGGACATGGACGGCGTGATCGCCGGCTATCGCGGCCTTACCGGCAAGGCGGAGATGCTGCCGCTCTGGGCCTATGGCTTCTGGCAGAGCCGCCAGCGCTACGAGACGCAGGAACAGCTCCTCTCGGTCGTCAGCGAGTATCGCAAGCGGCGCATCCCGTTCGACAATATCGTCCAGGACTGGTTCTACTGGCCCGAGGATAGCTGGGGCTGCCATTGCTTCGATCCCGCGCGCTTCCCCGATCCGAAGGGGATGGTGGACGCCGTGCATGCGCAGAACGCGCGGATCATGATCTCGGTCTGGGCGAAATTCTATCCCACCACCGATCACGCCAAGGAACTGGACGCCAAGGGCTGGCTCTACCGCCGCCCGCTTGAGGCGAAGCAGAAGGATTGGGTGGGGCCGGGCTATTACAATAGCTTCTACGATCCCTATGCGCCCGGCGCGCGCGCGCTGTTCTTCGATCAGGTGAAGGACACGCTGGTATCCAAGGATTTCGACGCCTGGTGGCTCGATTCGGTCGAGCCGGACTGGCATTCGAACCTCTCGATCGAGGAACGTGCCTATCAGATGAAGTCCGCCGAGGGCGGGCCGGGCGCCGCGATCTTCAACAGCTATCCGCTCGTCCATGCGGACGGGTTCGCCGGCAACCTGCGCAAAGCGCAGCCGGAGCAGCGGCCGTTCATCCTCACCCGGTCGGGCTATGCGGGCATCCAGCGGACCAGTTCGGCGCTGTGGTCCGGCGACGTCGCCGCGCGCTGGGACGATCTGCGCGACCAGATATCGGCCGGGGTGAACCTGTCGATGTCGGGCATTCCCAACTGGACGCACGACATCGGCGGCTTCGCGGTGGAAGACCGGTATTCGCAGCAGGACCCCGCCCATCTCGACGAATGGCGCGAGCTGAACCTGCGCTGGTATCAGTTCGGCGCTTTCACCCCGCTGTTCCGCAGCCACGGCGAGTTCCCGCGCCGCGAGGTTTATGAGATCGCGGGCGACGACAAGGCGATGTACGATGCGATGGTGGGCTATAATCGCCTGCGCTATCGCCTGTTGCCCTATATCTATGCGATCGCCGCCGACACCTGGCACCGCGACGGCACGATGATGCGCGGCCTGGCTATGGACTTCGCCGCCGATCGCAAGACCTGGAACATCGACGACCAATATCTGCTCGGCCCCGCCTTCCTGGTCGCGCCGGTGACCGCCTACAAGGCGCGCAGCCGCCAAGTCTATCTGCCCGCCGGCACCGGCTGGTATGATTTCGCGACCGGCGCCTGGTTCAAGGGCGGTACCACCGTCACCGCGGAGGCCCCGCGCGAACGCATGCCGCTGTTCGTGCGTGCCGGATCGATCGTGCCCAGCGGGCCGGAGGTCCAGTGGACCGGCGAGCAGCCTGGCGGCGCGATCGTCCTCCATGTCTTCACCGGCGCGGACGGAGGATTCGCGCTCTACGAGGACGACGGCCTCAGCCCCGGATACAAAAGCGGCGCGTTCGCCCGCGTGCCGGTGCGCTGGGACGAGAAGGCGGGCACGCTGACCATCGGCGCACGCCAGGGCAGCTTCCCCGGCATGGCGGCGCGGCGATCCATCTCCGTCCGGTTCCACACGCCCGACACGGCGCAGGCGCCCGATTTCACGGAGAACGCCGCGCTGCGCTTTGACTATCAGGGCGAGGAGATCGTGATCCGCCGGCCGTAACAGGGGGAACCTGCGGCCGCGGGAGCGGCTGGCCGGCGGTGAGGCAGCGGACCCGCCGGCCAGCCGCAGACCAGCGCCCCTTCCCGGGTTTCGGCGGGGCGCGACAACCCTCTATACCACGTCCGTCCCGGCAGCTTCCGCCGGGGATCGCAGGAGGATGATGCGCTTCGCCGGACCCTTCCTAGCCGTCGACTGGGGCACCACCAACCGCCGCTGCTTCCGGATAGAGGCGGGCCGGGTGACGGACAGCGCGAGCGATGATCGCGGCGCCGCCGCGGTCACCGATTTCGCCGCGGAGGCGGCCGGGCTGCGTGCGCGGCTGGGCGACCTGCCGATGCTGCTCGCGGGGATGGTGGGATCCAGCATCGGCTGGCGCACCGCGCCCTATGCCCCGGCCCCGGCCGGCATCCCCGCGCTGGCCGCCGCGCTTACCTGGATCGACGCGCGCACGGTGATCGTCCCCGGTGTCGCCACCGCGCGCGACGTGATGCGGGGCGAGGAGTTGCAACTGCTTGGCGCCGCCATCGCCGGGATGGCGCCTCCCGATGCGCTGCTCTGCCAGCCCGGAACCCACTCCAAATGGGCACGGATGGAGGCGGGCCGCATCGCCGGTTTCACCACCGCCATGACCGGCGAGCTGTTCGCGCTGATCCGCTCGCACGGCTTGCTGGCGGCCCAGCTCGGCGCACCCGCCGTGGCGGGCGCGGCGTTCCTGGAAGGCGAGGCGGAGGGGCGGCGGCGCGATCTGGCCGCATCGCTGTTCGGCATCCGCGCGTCGGGGCTGCTCGGCCTTCGCGACGATGCGGACGCCGCCTCCCATGCCTCCGGCCTGTTGATCGGCGCAGAGGTCGCCGCGCGGCTGGCGGAAAGCCGGGCGGACGCCGTCCATATCCTCACGGACTCGCCGCTGGGCGGGCTATACGCCGCAGCGATCGAGGCCCAGGGCGCCCGCGCGATACTGCTCGACAGCCGGACCGCGTTCATATCGGGGGCCGCCGCGCTCGCCACGGAGATAGCATGACCCATGTTGCCGCATTCGATGCCGCCTTCGCGCGCTGCCCGCTGGTGGCGATCCTGCGCGGGATCGCCCCCGATGAGGCGGTCGCGGTGGGAGATGCGATCGCGGCGGCGGGGATCACGCTGGTAGAGGTGCCGCTCAACTCGCCCGATCCGCTGGAGAGCATCGCCCGCCTTGCCCGTGCGCTGGAGGGCCACGCCCTCGTCGGCGCGGGCACGGTGCTCGACACGGCCCAGGTAGGTGCGGTCGCGGCGGCGGGGGGACGGATGATCGTTTCGCCCAACACCGATCCGGCGGTGATCGCCGCCAGTGCAAGCCTGGGCCTCGCCTCCATTCCCGGCTTCTTCACGCCCAGCGAGGCGTTCGCCGCGATCGCCGCCGGCGCGACCGCGCTCAAGCTGTTCCCGGCCGAAGGCGCCAGCCCCGGGGTGTTGAAGGCGATCCGTGCCGTGCTGCCCCCCGGGATGCGCGTGCTGGCCGTTGGCGGGATCACGCCGGAAGGGATGGCGCCGTGGCGCGCGGCCGGGGCTTCGGGTTTCGGCGTGGGCACCGCGCTCTACGCGCCCGGCCGCTCCCCGGCCGACTGCGCCACCCGGGCCGCGGCCTTCGTCACCGCGCTGGGCGCGCGCTGACGCGGCGCTACCGGCCCCCGCGCCGCCGCCAGGGCTCGACCAGCACCAGCATTACATCGTTGCTGCGCACCGGCACCCGCAGCACATAGGCGCCATCCCGCCCCACCCGGATGGCGATATCCTGCTCGGGCAGGTCGCGGGTCAGCCGCTGCAACTCGTCCAGTTGTTCGGGCGAAAGCGCCGCGGGCGAGCCCATCTCCAGATAGCGGGTGTGCGCGTCATTGGCCTTATAGCCTGTCCGCCGGACGGTGACCCGGTAGCGCCCGGGGGCAAGCCCGGCGAAGCGAAGCGCGATGGCGCCGTCGTCCGCGGCCGGCAGCGCCCGCGTGAAGAACGGCCGGTTGCTGACATGCTGTTCCGGCTGCCGCCAGTTCCACACGAGGACGGAGGTGCGCCCTTCCTCCGTCGCCGCGATCGCCTGTCCGTCGCCGGTCGGCACCTCGCGGCCGCGGAGCTGGTTGAGATATTTATATGCGAAGAACGCCGGCTTGCGGATCCCTTCGCGGTTGATCAGCCCGAATCCGCCATGGAACGGCGTCGGCGGCGGACCGGCCTCTTCGAAGAGATCGCTATAGGTCCAATAGCTCATGCCCTGCGTATATTCGCGCGCGGCACGCAGCCTGCTGAGGATATAGGCGGCGCTGACATAGCTGTCGTGTACCGGATCGCGCGGATTGTAGCTCGCGCTCCATTCGGTGAAGAACAGGGGCAGCCCCGGCTTGCCCGCTGCGTCGATCTGCTGACGCACCCGCCGCACGTCGCGCGTCACCGCGTCCGGATCGGTCGAGAGCCTGTTGTCGTCCTGTCCCTTCTCGTCGAGAAAGCCGCCGTCGACGCCATAGGTGTGCGTGGCGATGAAATCGACCGGAATGCCGCGCCGGGCGGCATAGGCAAGCAGCTCGGGCACCCAGGCGGCGCCCGCGGTCGCCGGGCCGCCGACGCGCAGCATGGGATCGATCGCCTTGATCGTGCGTGCGCTGGCTTCATAGAGCGCAAGATAGGCACCCTGATCGGCGCGCTCCCAGAAACCGTCGAGATTGGGTTCGTTCCACACCTCGAAATACCAGCTTCGCACCTCATCCACCCCGTAACGGGCGCGCAGATGACGGACGAAGGCGTCGACGAGTGCGACCCACTGCGCGGGATCGGGGTGAGAGGTGTTGCCCTTCCAGTAGAAGATGGTCTGGTTCGAGGTCTTCATCGCATCGGGCGTGAAGCCCAGCTCCACGAAGGGCTTGATCCCGGCCGCGAGCAGCGCGTCGTAGAGCTGGTCGATCCGCGTCCAATCATAGACGGTCTTGCCGTCCACCCGCTTCACCGTGCCCAGCACGTCATGGAAGATCGCGTGGAAGCGGATGTAGCGAAAGCCCAGCTCGTCCACCGCCATGCGGAGCTGCGCCAGGCTTTCCGGACGGATCAGCGTGCCGGGATAGTCCGCGCCGACCGAGAAGTTGAACGCGCGATCGAGCGGCCCGCCCGCCTTGCGCAGATCCACGGAAATGCCGCGCGCGGGTTCGGCGCCTGCCGCCGGCGACATCGCCCCGATCGCAACCAGCACCGCCGCCATCGCCGCCGCCAGCACGCGCCGCACCAAGGCACGGACCCGGGAATGCGTCATCGTTCACCCCTTGTCATGAAACCATCCGGAACGGCTGGCCCGCGGAAACCGGCGGGGCATCGGTGCCGCCGAAGAGAATGCGGTAATCGAGCGTCGCGCGGCGCACCGCCGGAACCTCGCCCCGTGCGACGGCCGCCAGTTCCCCGGCAAGCTGGCGAAGGCCCCATCCGGCCATTTCGCCCATCCATTGGTCGATCCGGGTCAGCTCGGGGAACAGCGTCCGGGCCACCTCGCCGTCATCGAAGCCGCAGACCGACAGCGAGCGGGGAACCGCGATCCCCCGCTCGCGCGCAGACTGGAGCGCCGCCGCGGCAAGATCGTCGTCCGACGCCAGGATCGCCGTAGGCGGCGGATCGGCGGACAGCGCCTGTCCGGCGATCCGCATCGCGGTCGCGAAGCTGCCGTCGCCTTCCCATTGCAGCGCGGGATCGGGCTGGATGCCGAAGCCGTTGAGCGCGCTTTCGAAGCCGAAGCGCCGCCGCGCCGCCGAACGATGGCGCGCGTGGCCGGACAGGAAGCCGATACGGCGATGCCCGAGCCGCAGCAGATAGCTGGTCAGCTCAAAAGCGGCGCGCGTATCGTCGATACCGATGCTGGAGAAGCCGGTGTCGCCGTCACCGCAGCCGATGCCGGCAATGCGGATACCGCCATCGCCCAGCACGATCCGGAGGCGCGCATCCTCGCACAGCGGCGGCGGCAGGATCACGCCGTCCACATGCCGCCTTCTCAGCATGCGCAAGGCCGCCCGCGGATCATCATCGCGGCAGATGCGCATTGCGATCAGCCTGACGTCCGGCGGCCCGGCTTCGGCATATATCGCCGCCATGATCTCGCCCATCGCCGCCGCGTTGGGCCTGTCGAACAGAAGGGCGATCCGGTGGATCTTCTGCGTCAGCACCAGCGCCTTCGCCGCGATATTGGGATGGTAATCGAGTTCGCGCGCGGCGCGTTCCACCGCGGCCCGGGTTTCGGGGCGGCCCTGGGATGTGCCGTTGAGAATCCGGGAGACCGTCATCATCGAGACGCCGGCGCGTTCGGCGACATCCTTCAGCGTCGCGCGCCGGCTGCCGGGCGCCGGCTCCTTCTTCATTGGAACACGGCCGGTGCGGCGGGGCAATGCTGCGCGATATAGTCCTCGTGCCTGGGCATCGCCTCCGCAGTTCGCGCCACCATGTCGCGCATGTGCGCCAGGAAGCGCGCCGTCTCGTCCACCGGCAGCATGGCCGCCAGCGGATCGGATGCGGCCGGCACGATATTCTGCCCGAGCAGCACCGCCAGCCAGCTCTCTTCCTTGAACAGCAGGTTGTGCCTGGGGAGGAGGCGCCCCTTGCCGCGCCACAGCTCCAGCCGCGCGGCCAGGCTGTCCGGAAGCTTCATGCTGCGGCAGTGGTTCCAGAAATCGGAATCGTCGCGCGTGGTGGCATGATAGTGCAGGATGATGAAATCGCGGATGTGCTCATATTCCTCGATCAGCCAATCATTATATTCGCCGGTCTCGGCCGGGCTGAAGCCCCGGTCGGGGAACAGGCCCAGCAGCCGGAAGATGCCCGACTGGATCAGGTGGATGCTGGTCGATTCCAGCGGTTCGATGAAGCCGCCGGCAAGGCCGATCGCGACGCAGTTCTTTTCCCACAGCTTCTCCCGCCGCCCGGCGGTGAAGCGCAGCACGCGGGGATCGGCGATGGGCCGCGCATCGAGCCCTTCGATCAGCGCCTGCTGCGCCGCCGCGTCGCTGATGTGATCGCTCGAATAGACATGGCCGTTGCCCACGCGATGCTGCAGCGGGATGCGCCAGCGCCACCCGGCGGCTCCGGCCGTCGATCGGGTGTAGGGCAGCGGCGGCCCCGCGCCCTCCGTCGGCACCGCGACGGCGCTGTCGCACGGCAGCCAATGTTTCCAGCTTCGATAAGGGACGCCCAGCGCCTCGCCCAGCAGGACCGCGCGAAACCCGCTGCAATCGACGAAGAAATCCCCCTCGACGCGGCGCCCGTCCTCAAGCACCAGGGCGGTGAGAAAGCCATCTTCGGGCGCCTGCTCGACCCGGCCGACCTTGCCCTCGATCCGCACGACGCCGTGTCTTTCGGCATAGCCGCGCAGGAAACGGGCATAGAGCCCCGCATCGAAATGATAGGCATAACCCAGGCTCGACAGAACCGCCTTCGGATTGCCGGAGGGCCTGGAAAACCGCCCCCGCACCGCCGCGGCGATCGCGATGGCATAGTCGTCGATCCGGCCCGGATCGGTTTCGGCGGTCCCCAGCAGGTGCTGGCGCAGCCAGAGCTGGTGGAAGTTGATGCCGTGGGTCGATGGCCCGTATTTGCCGAACGGGTGGATGTAGCGATCGCCCAGCCTGCCCCAGTCTACGAACTCGATCCCCAGCTTGAAGCTGCCCTGGGTCGCGGCGACGAATTCATGCTCGTCGATGCCGAGCGCGGCGTTGAAATCCAGGAGCGGCGGTATCGTCGCCTCGCCCACGCCGACGGTGCCGATCGCGTCAGATTCGACCAGCGTAACGCTGGCCCCCGCGCTCACGAGGCGGGATAGCGCCGCCGCTGCCATCCAGCCGGCGGAGCCGCCGCCCAGGATCACGATACGGGATACGGGCTCGCCGGGCGCACGCGCGATCATGCCGCGTTGGCTCCCATGCCGAACCGGGCGCGCTGGGCGAAGCGGACGAGTTCGCGGTTGGACGGCAGGTTGCTTTCCGCATGGGCCGCCTGCGCCCGCACCCGGGCGAAAGCCTGCCGCGCCTCGTCCTGATAGCGGAACACCGCCCGCTTGGCCGAAAGATCGGTGTGCCAGCCCATGCCGTAGAGCACATATTGCCAGCTCGCCTCGGGAAAGATGTCGACATTGGCATCGACGTCCAGCTCGTTGGGCGGGCGGAAGCGCCAGCGGTCGAGCAGTTCCTTAAGGCTGTCCGGCACCGAAGCGGGCGCGACATTGTCCCTCCAGAAGGCGCTGTCGGTGCGGCTGGTGAGGCAATAGTGCATCTTCAGGAAATCCAGCGTCCGCTCGTAGCGGCGGCGCATATTGCGGTTGAACTGCCGTGCGGAGGTCTCGAAATCGCCCGCCCAGGGGAACAGGTTGGCGATCAGCCCCGCCGCCACCTCCGAAAAGACGATCCCGGTCGCCTCCAGCGGTTCGAAGAAGCCGCTCGAAAGCCCCACGGCGACGCAGTTCTTGTGCCAGCTCACCTCGCGATAGCCGGCGGTGAACCGGAAGCGCCGCGCCTCCGCCCCGGCCGCGCCCGGACCGGCGTAGGCACGCAGCGCACGCTCGGCCTCCTCAGCGCCGATATGGCCGGACGAATAGACATAGCCCGTGCCCCGGCGCGCATCGAGGCCGATGTCCCAGATCCATCCGGCGCTCTGGGCGGTGGAAATGGTGCATGATGCGATCGGATCGTCCGGGCGGGGATAGGACACCGGGATCGCGATTGCGGAATCGCAGAACAGCGTATCGCCGACCGGCTTCCAGGGCCGCCCCAGCGCCCGGCCGATAAGCTCGGCGCGAAAACCGGTGCAGTCGATATACAGGTCGGCGTCGATCGCGCCGCCCCCGGCCAGCACCACCGCCGAAATCGCGCCATCCTCGCCCAGCCGCACCTCGCGCACGGTATCGACGATATGGGTGACGCCGTTCGCGATGCCCTGATCGCGCAACAGATCCGCGAGCGCCGCCGCATCGAAGTGAAAGGCATAGTTGAGCGGGCCGACATAATCGGGATGCGAGGGCAGCTTTGGCGCGCGATGCGTGTCCACGGCGCGCTTCTGGGGCGTGCTTGCCTCGTCCCAGGGCATGTCGCCCGCCATGCCCATCAGCCAATAGGGCAGCAGTTCCGGCCCGTTCGTCTCCGCCTGCTGGAAGGCATGGAGATAATGGTCGCGCGCGCCCTGTCCGGGAGCGTGGCGCCAGTGGACGAACCTGGCACCCTGCTTGAACGTCGCGCCGCAACGCCGGACCAGATCGGCCTCGCCGATCCCGATCCGCGCCAGCGTCCGGCGGATCGTGGGGAAGGTGCCCTCTCCCACGCCCAGAATGCCGATGTCGCGCGATTCGACCAGGGTAATCGCCGCCCCGCCCGGCCGGTCCGCGCCGAGCATGCGGGCCAGATATCCGGCCGTCAGCCAGCCCGCGGTACCCCCTCCAACGATCAGAACACGCTTCGGCATCTCGTCTCCACGAAGCCGGGCGGCGCGGGAAAATGCCCGCGGCCGCCCGGTCCCGCATCAAAAGGCCAGGTTCGCCCCGAAGCTTACCCGCCTGTCGCTCTGGAACCAGCTTCGGGTGTAGATGGCGCCATTCTTGTATCCGCCCATCAGCGTGCGCTGGGTGGCGTTGAGCAGGTTGGTGCCCTGAAGCGAGAACGACAGGAAGTCGGTCGCCTTGAAGGTCACGCCCGCATCCACCTGGCCATAGGCATCGCCATAGACCGGCAACGCGATCTGGATGCTTTGCCCGGCCGCGCCCGGCGCCGACACATAGGTGTAGGTCGGCGTCGTCCCGTTCGAGTTGGTCGACTGGAGATATTTCGACCGCCAAGAATAGGCCACGCGCGCCGAGAGCTTGCCACGCTCATAAAGCAGCGCGACGTTGTAGTTGTTGGTGGAAAGGCCCTGGAGCGGGGCATCGTTGCGGATCGTGCCGAAGATGTCGCGATAGAGGTCCCCGGGGTTCTTGCTGTCGATATAGGTGTAGTTGGCCTCCACGCCGAAACCGCCAAGCACGCCGGGCAGCATGTCGAGGAACGCGCGCCCGCCGATCTCGATGCCCTTGACCTTGGCCGGCGACGTCGCGGACGCGACGTCCGAGGCCGAGGCGCTGGCCGTCTCGGTCGTGCCGTTGGAATAATAGACGGTGATATCGCGCTGGGTCAGCGCATAGATCGGCAAGTCCTTGATGTGCTTGTAGAAGGCATTGAGGTGGAACAGCGTGCCCGGCTTGGCATACCATTCCAGCGAAAGATCCAGGTTGGTGGACATCGCCGGCTTCAGGAACGGATTGCCGGTGGTGGCCGTGAAGTTGGTGAAGATGCCCGGCTGACCCGCGACGGGGTTGGCCGTGGTGGCCACGCCGGTCGATCCGCCGCCCCGCGTCGCGTTGAAGGTCGGCAGGTCCATCGTGACGTTGTAGGCAAAGCGCAGCTTCACGTCCTCCGCCGGCTGAAGCTGGAGATTGACCGCAGGCAGGAAGCGCGTGAACGTCGCCGTGCCGCCGCGCGGATCAACCCGGCCCGCCAGATCCACCTGCGTACCGTTGCGGATATAGGTGAAGGCGTTCTGGACGATGAAGCCCTGCGATTCGTTCTTCACGCGCACCACGCGCGCGCCGACATTGCCGGAGAATCCCATCGCGCCCGGCTCATAATCGCGGCCGAAGCGAACCTGGGCATAGGCGGCCCAGGTCTGTGTCCGCCACGTGCCCAGATCCGCGTTGATGAACTCGTTCGTCCGCGACCGCGGGTTGCCATAGGTGCTGGACGGCAGGGCGCCCGCCGAGGAGCAGTTGAAATAGGTGGCGTTGCCCCAGTCCGCCGGCCCGCAGAAATTGGTGGGCGGCGCGCGGTGCAGATCATCGACGTCGACGTTGCGGACCAGATCGATCGTCGGCCACAGCATCTGCGCGGGAACGGCGATCTGGCCGTGGAAGAAATTGTCGAACGCATAGGCATCGACATCGCCTGCCGCCGCGTTGGCAAAGGTCAACTGCGGCGAATAAGGCGTCGGAACGCCGGTCCAGCCGCGGCCCAGCGCGGTCCAGGTATAGCCGTTGTTGTAGTCGCGTTCCTTGCGATCCGACCAGCGCCCGCCGATCTTGACCGATCGGAAGAAGCTGTCGTCGAACGTATATTCCGCGTCGAGATCCGCGGAATTCATCGTGCCGCGATTGTCTTCGTTGTGCGGCATGGCCGCCGCCCAGAAATAGTTCGCCGGATCGGTGAACTGGCCCGCGGCCCCCGGCGCTAGGCTGACCACCGGGAAATCACCCGACAGATCCAGCCCGAACGAGGAAGGATAGGCCACGTCGCGGAAGATCGCGAGGCGATCCAGCTTCGAGGTGGACAGCACATGCTGGTACGAGCCGGAGAGCCTGAACGGCCCCTGCCCCGGCTGCCAGGCGAATTCGCCCGAAAGATCGCGTGTCAGCGATTTGGATCGCGTCCCCTCGGTTCCGCCGCCGCTGCTGATGCCGCCGCCGGTAGCAACGAAGGTGTTCGGATCGCGCATGAACATCGCGCTGGTGGAGAGCAGGCCCCCGTTCGCGTCGAACTGGCTGCCCGCGCGCGAAACCGCCAGATCCTGCTGCGCCACCATCGAGAAATGCGACTGGTTGGTGTTCTTGTAGCGCGACTGGAAGAAGATGCCCGTCAGTTCCAGGTCCTGGCTCGGCGCCCATTGCAGCGCGGCATAAATGCCCGTGCGATCGCGCTTGAACTCCTCGTCACCGAAATCGAAGCCGCCCGGGATGAACACGTCCGATGTTTCGCCCGGCAGCCGCCTGGCAAAATAGGGCTCCGCCCGGAAGAAATTTGACAACGACGTCAATCGGCTATGCGCCAGGTCCACCAGCACGCCGATATCGCCGATACCGGTATCCCAGCGCCCGGCCACCAGCCCGGAGAAGGCATAGTCCTTGCCCTTGGCGAGGTCGCCGTAGCTCACTTCGCCGCTGGCGGCGAAATGCAGGCCCGACGAGAAATCGAACGGCAGCTTGGTGCGCAGGTCCACCTGCCCGCCGGTGCCGCCCTCGATCAGATCGGCCGTCGCCGACTTGTAGACGTCCACCGCCTGCATCAGTTCGGGCGTAACGTCGCCCCAGATCAGGCCCCGGCCGCCGTTGGCGCTGAAGATCTCGCGGCCGTTCAGGCGCGACGCGACCCCGCTCAGGCCGCGGACCTGGATGCCCGACCCCTCGACCGAATAATGGTCCGGATCGTTGAGCGCGGCGAAGCGCACGATGCTGACGCCCGAAACGCGCTGGAGCACCTCGGTGATGGAGTTGTCGGGGAGCTTGCCCGCCTCGTCCGCCACGACGGAGTTGATGATGCTCTCGCTCTTCTGCTTGCGCGCGTCGGCGGCCTCAAGCGCGGCACGGCGGCCGGTGACGACGATCGTTTCGCCCTCGCCGTCCGGCGCCGCCTCGACGCCCTGCTGCGGCGCGTCCTGCGCCCATGCCGCCGCGGACAGCCCCATCGCCGCGATTGCCAGGAACGATGCGCCCGCGCGCACGCCCCTTCGCCCGCCTTCACGCATAGCTCTGATTCGGATTCCCGCCATTTGGCTACCCCCTCCTGTATGTAGCCGCACGCCCGCGATTGCGTCGTGCGGCCGATAAATTTATGGCAACGTTGTCTGGCCTTGGAAGAGGCCACAAAGTTGTTGACGAGTCCACTAAATGCTGTCGGAGATGGGCGCTTAAGAGCTTGGTTTTACGGAGTATTGTTTCCGGCTACTACCGGTTCGGAACCTATAGTACCGTTCTGCAAACGCATGATCCGTTTCGTAACATTTCTCGAAATCGGAGGTCCGCCAATTGTCTGATTTTCACGCGAGAGACGGCGTTCGGAGCCGCTTTCCGGTCCCGGCCCGGACGCTGCGGCCATGAACAATTTCCCCGGCCCGGCGACACCGGTGTCAGCGGATTTGCGTGCGGCGGGGAGCGATTTCGGCGCCCGGCCGATGTCGTGGAGCGGCGGGCGCAGGCTGCGAGCCGCGCTGACGATCCTCGCGGCATGGACGGTCATCGGGCTGTTCCAAGCGGTGCCCGACATGGTGGACGGCATCCGCGGCAACGAGTTCCTGGCGAAGCTGGTCGAATCCTGGGCCTGGGCGCTGTTGACGCCGGCGATCCTGAAGATGGACCAGATCGTGACCGCGGCGGACCCCAGGATATCGCGGCTGGTGGCTTCGCACCTGCTGCTGAGCGTGCCGTTCAGCATCGCCCACACCTATCTTGCCGGGCTGATCCTGTACCCGATCCCGTACATCTGGTGGAATCCGCTGATCAACGTCGAGTTCGTCGTCTATTTCTACATCGGCGGATGGGTCACCTACTGCGGCATCATCGCCGTGCTCCAGGCGTTCAAGTTCCACCGCCGCTTCATCAACAGCCAGTTCGAGCTGGAACGCGCTGAAAAGCGCGTCGCCGAACTCCGCCTCAACGCCCTGCGGCTGCAGCTTGAGCCACATTTTTTGTTCAATACGCTCAACGCCATATCGTCCGAGCTGGCCGCGCATCCGGAACTCGCGCGCGAGATGATCGAGGACCTGGGGGCTTTGCTGCGCAGATCGCTCGATTGCCAGGACCACACAGAGATAACGCTGGCGCAGGAACTGGCCCTGCTGGACCATTATGTCGCGATCCAGAAGCTGCGGTTCGGAGAGCGCATCCGGATCGGCATAGAGGCAGATCCCGCCACCCATTCCGCGCTGGTGCCTTCGATGCTGCTGCAGCCGCTCGTCGAGAACGCCGTCCGGCATGGGCTGGAAAGGCGCATGTCCGGCGGCGCCGTGGCCGTGTGCGCACGGTTGGAGGAAGGCGCGTTGCGGATCACCATAGCGGACGACGGCGTCGGCCTGCCCCGGCGATGGCGGATGGAAACCTGCGCCGGGGTCGGCCTCCGCGTAACGCGCGAGCGGCTGAGCATGATGTATGGCATGGCGGGCGGGGATTTCTTCTCGATCGCCCGCCGGAAACGCGGCGGGACCGAGGTGACGATCCGGATCCCCCTGCACGAAAGGGAGGGAGGGGCAGATGGCAACGCGCACTGAACCGATCTGCGCGCTGGTGGCCGACGACGAGGCGCCCGCGCGCCGCCGGATCGCCGACCTGCTCGCCAGAGACCGGTCCATCGGCAAGGTGGTGCTCGCCGAAAACGGCGTGGACGCGCTCACGAAGATTCGCGAAGCCGCGCCGGACATCGTGTTCCTCGACGTGCAGATGCCGGGGCTCGACGGCCTGGGCGTGGCCGATGCGATGGGCGGCAAGATGCCGCTGACGGTGTTCGTCACCGCCTATGACCGGTTCGCGATCCATGCGTTCGAAAGGGACGCGGTGGATTATCTGCTGAAGCCGTTCAGCGATCGCCGATACGAACAGATGATGTGCCGGGTGAAGGAGCGGCTGGCGGACCTGCGCTCGCGCGGGGAGGAGGGCGGCAGCACGATCGGCCCCGAGCTGCTCAAGCTGATAGAGAAACGATCGACGCCGGGCGGGATCTGGGAATGGATCGCGATCAAGTCCCGCGACACGACCCGGCTGTTGATGACCGACGACATCGACTGGGTGGAGGCCGCCGGCGTATATGTCTCCATCCACGCCAAGGGCGAGGAATTCCTCTACCGGGCCGGCCTGACCGCGGTGGCGAGCAGGCTCGACCCGTTCCGCTTTGTCCGGATTCATCGCACGAGCATCGTGAACGTGAAGTCGATCGCGCTCCTGGAGCGCCGGTCGCATGGCGAGTTCGACGTCATACTCCACTGCGGCAAGCGGCTGCCGATGAGCCGGACGTACCGCGACACGGTGGAAGCTGTGCTGGGCCAGCCCCTGTGATCGCAGGGCGGCCGGGCGGCTGATAACAGATATTGGGGGAGTAAACGAATGCTGGACAGGCGTGACATGCTTCTGGGGCCGCTCGCCGCAGGCCTGGGAATTGCGGCGGCCCCGGCCAGCGCGCGAAAGCGGGACGATGCTTCGTTCCTGCAGGACCTGCCGATCGCGAAGGGGCCGTTCGATTCCTCGGTCGAATCGCTAAAATCCTATCGAACGCCCGAATGGTTCCGCGACGCGAAGCTGGGCATCTGGTCGCACTGGGGGCCGCAGGCGGTTCCGCGACAGGGCGATTGGTACGCCCGGTTCATGTATGTCCCCGGGCATCCGCACTATGATCACCATGTCCGTACCTACGGCCACCCTTCCGAGTTCGGCTACAAGGACATCATCCCGCTGTGGAAGGCCGAGAAGTTCGACCCCGAGGCGCTGATGGACAGCTTTGCCCGGGCCGGGGCGAAGTATTTCGTCTCAATGGGTGTCCACCACGACAATTTCGACCTGTGGGATTCGAAGCATCATCGCTGGAACGCGGCGAAGATGGGGCCTAGACGCGACATCGTCGGGCTGTGGAAGGCGGCGGCGAAGCGGCGCGGCCTGCGCTTCGGCGTGTCGGAGCATCTGGGGGCCAGCTACACCTGGTGGCATCCGAGCCATCTCTACGACCAGTTCTGGCCGAAGCTGGGCCTTCGCTACGACGGCGCGGACCCGAAGTTCCATGACCTGTACCACGGCAATTTCGATGAGCCCTACGTCAACACGCCGGCAAGCTGGTATTCCACCAACCCCGCGTTCCACGCGCGGTGGCATGCCCGCATCCGCGATCTGGTCGATTCCTACCAGCCCGACCTGCTCTATTCGGACGGGGGGCTCCCGTTCGGGCAGGTAGGCCGCGCGCTGGTGGCGCATCTGTACAACGCCAGCATGCGCGACGGCGCCGTCGATGCGGTGTTCACCAACAAGGATTGGGGCGCTGGTGAATTCCACCGCGAATGGGCGGTGCAGGATGTCGAGCGGGGCGTGCTCAAGGGCATCAACCCGCTTCCCTGGCAGACCTGCACATCCAACGCGGACTGGTTCTACAACGACAACTACGGGTACAAGACGGCCGATCAGGTGGTCACCATGCTTGCCGACATCGTCAGCAAGAACGGCAACATGCTGCTCAACATCGTCCAATATCCCGAGGGAGACCTGCCCCCGCAATCGCAGTTGCTGCTGAGCGAGCTGGCCGCCTGGATGAAGATCAACGGCGAGGCGATCCACGGCACCCGACCGTGGAAGATCTTCGGCGAGGGGCCGACCGAGGCGGCGGCGGGAATGTTCCAGGAGAAGGCGGAATATACCGCCCGCGACATCCGCTTCACGACTAGGGGGGACACGCTCTATGCCCTGACGCTGGGCGTACCCGAAGGAAAGGTCGCGATCGGCGCGCTGGCGCTGGGCAATCCGCACGAGAAGCGCAGGGTGCGCCGCGTGCGCCTGCTGGGCAGCCGCGCCGGGCTGGCGTTTCGCCACACCGGACAGGCGCTGGTGATAGACCTGCCCCCGGCCACCCCGGCGCGCCACGCCAGCGCATTCCGGATCGACTTCGCCTGAGCAGCAAATTCCAGCGCAATGAACCCGCCAAAGCCGGGGCGCCGATGAACCATGCGGGATGGATTCGGAGCCCCCCAAGGGGGTGATATTCAACGCTTTTTCGGGTGACTGGTGGAGCCGAGGGGAATCGAACCCCTGACCTCTGCAGTGCGATTGCAGCGCTCTCCCATCTGAGCTACGGCCCCGCCACCATTCCCGGGCTGGCCCGGAAGGCGCTCCCCTTAGCGGGACATATCCGCCGATGCAACCTGCTTGCGCAGGGGAATGCCATTCCTTCTCGGCCCGCCGGGAACGGCCTGAATTCGCGGGTGATTTCGACGGTCTTCCGCCGCGCCGGCGGTCACCGGTCGAACAGCCGGGCGGCGGGCTGAGACCGCACCGGCACCGGCACCGGCACCAGCACCACCGGCGCGCCGCGGGCCAGCGCCTGGGCGGCTGCGGCATCGATGCGCACGGTCGTCCCGCCGCCGGTGACGCCGCCGAGCTGGCCCGCAACCGCCGCGAAGGCGAGCGCGACGAGCAGGATGCGGATCATTGTGCGTCCTCCCTGGAAGGGTTGGCGAAGACATCCTCGATCTTCAGCCCGAAAACGTCGGCGATCCTGAATGCCAGCGGCAGCGACGGATCATAGCGGCCGGTCTCGATGGCGTTGACGCTCTGGCGGGATACGCCCAGCCGTTCGGCCAGGTCCTGCTGGCTCCAGGCGCGCTCGGCGCGCAGCACGCGCAGCCGGTTCTTCACCGCCCGCCCCCGGCCAGCTCGCGCCGGTCGCGCAGCGATTGCGCGATCTCCGCCACGCCCCAGCCGACGCACCAGACCACGAAGGTCCAATAGGCCGGGATATGCCCGACCACGCCGGCATCCTCCAGGAAACCCCAGACGGTGAAGAAGGACAGCATCGTCCCCAGCCCCACCATCATGCCCGATACGGCGCGCCGGCGCAGATACTCGTCGGCCTCCTCATGGATATAGAGGCCGATCACCAGCAGCACCCCCAGGATCGGCAGCGCGGGCAGGACGGCGAGCGCCACCAGCGTCGCGCCCTGCGGCTCCCATGCCCGGATCGCCCAGGTGGAGAAGAACAGCGCGCCGCAATAGGCGAGCATCACGGGAAAGAAGCGGCGCAGGTAACGCCGCGCGGCGGGAGTGGCAGACCTCATATCAAGCTCCTTTGCTATTCAGTAAAGTGAGCTTTACGTATTCGGGCGCGCGATGTCAAGCGTGCGTTACATTTCGTCGCGTTACCTTTTCATGCGCCGGCGGTCGGCGAACCGGGCTCGAGAACATGGCAGCGAATTCGCTTAGTTCATGTCGCACTGCAGCATAATTCTAAGGGACGTTGTCCGAACAGATCAGGTTTATCCCGGAATATTCTCCAGATTCTCTCGAATATTAGCAGCGTTGCCTTGCAAGATAATTTGTATAGATAGGGCAGGTCGTAAGGGAGAATCGGCATGAACCTCTTGTGGAGACTGGCCTGTCTTCTGGGATTCCATCGCCGTGATCGCAAGCGCCTGTGGCAGGTAGGCAGCCGTCATCATTCGGTCTGCGCGGGATGCGGCAAGCAGATGGTGCGCGGATTTTCCGAATGGCGGCTGGACGAGGACGCCGCGGGGCAGTCCTAGGCCGCTTCCCGGCGGCGCCGGTACAAGCCCCGGCCGCTTCAGCCCCTCAGCTTCGCCGCCATGTCCGCCGCCAGGTGGCTCAGCGTGTCGTCGCGCGCGCCCATCAGCACGATGCGGTCGCCCGGCCGCGCCACCGAAACCAGGTGCGCCGCCGCCTCCGCGCGATCGGCGATGTGGAGTGCATTGCCGCCCGCCGCGGCGATATCGGCGATGATGTCGGCGCTGCTCACCTCGCGGTTCACCGTCCCGCCGTGATAGACCGGATCGGGCATCACCAGCAGATCGCCGTCCGCCAGCCGCTGCACGAACATCGCCACCAGTTCGCGCCGCATCACCTTCAACGGGCCGAAGCCGTGCGGCTGGAACATCAGCAGCAGGCGGCCGGGGAATTCGTGCAGCGTATCCACCGTCGCGGCGATCTTCTCCGGATTGTGCCCGAAATCGTCGATCACCGCGACGCCGCCGCCCTCCCCCACCAGCTCGAACCGGCGCTTGAGGCCGGAGAAGCCCTGGATCGCGGCGATCACGGTGGCGCGCGGCACGCCCGCGGCGATGGCCGCCGCGATGGCGGCGAGCGCGTTGGCGACATTGTGCCGGCCGGGCACGGCCAGCCGGATGCGATCGCGCACGCCGGCATGAACCAGGTCGAACGCGATGGCGAAAGGCTCGGGCGCCAGGTTTTCGGCGACGAAATCGGCCGGCTGCTCCACCGCGAAAGTGATCGCCTCGCGCGCGCGCCCGATCAGCGCTGCCGCTTCGGCGTCGGCCGCGTTGATCACCGCGATCCGTGCCTTGGCGACGAAATCGCCGAACAGCACGCGCAGCTCCTCCATCGACTTATGGTCGAGGCTGACGTTGTTCAGCACTGCCACCGACGGCGAATAGAGTTCGATCGATCCGTCGCTCTCGTCCACCTCGCTGACGAAGGCGTGACCGCCGCCCACCAGCGCGCTGGCGAAGGGCGCATCGGGCGTGGCGAAATTCTTCATCACCGCGCCGTTCATCACCGTGGGGTCCATCCCGGCGGCGTGGAGAATCCAGCCGGTCATGCCGGTGACGGTGGACTTTCCGCTGGTGCCCGCGACGCCAACCGAGAGCGGCGCCGCGTTGAACAGCCCGGCGAGCAGCTCGGCACGGCTCATCCGCGGATTGCCCAGCTCGGCCGCGCGGACCATGTCGGGCACGCTCGCCTCCACCGCAGCCGAGGCGACGACGATCTGCTCCGGCGATGCCACGCCGCTGCCGTCCTGCGGGAACAACGCGATGCCGCGCCTGCGCAGCCAATCGAACTTGGCGGGCAGCGTGGCCTGGTCCAGGCTGCGGTCCGATCCCGCCACCACGGCGCCCTGCCCCGCCAGGATCATCGCCAGCGGCATCATTCCCGATCCGCCGATGCCGACGAAGAAGTAAGGTTTGCGGTGATCCATCGCGGCGCGCTATCGGCGGAATCGGCGGGTGGGGCAAGCGCCTCCTGATCCCCGCCTGGGACCGGGGAGACAGCATGCGCATCGGAGTGGTGGCACCTGCCAAGGCGATCAGCGAAACCGTGGCAGCGCGCGTTTCCGCCTATGTCGCGCTCTGGTATCCGGAGGTGGAGATCGTCTTCCACCCGCAATGCTACCTCACCTCGGGCCATTTCGCCGGCCCGGACGACGCGCGCGCCGCGGCCTTCCTGGAGGTGGCGAACGATCCCGCGATCGACGCGATCTGGTTCGCGCGCGGCGGATATGGATCGAACCGCATCCTGGCCAGCGCGATCCCGCGCCTCGGCCCGGCGGCGTCGCGCAAGACCTATATGGGCTTTTCCGACATGGGGTTCCTGCTCGGCGCGCTCTATGCCCGGCGGATCGGCCATCCGGTGCATGGATCGATGCCGGTCAACCTGGGCACCAACGATCCTGGGCCTGAGGTGGCGCGCGCGCTCAACTGGCTGGTCCGCAAGGATCGCAGCGCGCTGGAGCCCGGGCTGGACGGCCGCCCCGCAGCCGCGTTCAACCTGGCGATCCTCACCGCGCTGATCGGCACGCCCTGGCTGCCCGACCTGGCCGATCACGTGCTGATCATCGAGGAGGTGTCGGAACCGCTCTACCGGATCGACCGGATGATGTTCCAGCTCGCCCATGCCACCCAGTTGAAGGGCATCGCCGGCATCCGCCTGGGCCATGTCACCGATATCCAGCCCAACGAGCCGCCCTTCGCCGAAGAGCCGGAGGCGATCGTGTCGCGCTGGTGCCGCGAGATGGGCGTGCCCTATCTGGGCCGCGCCCAGGTGGGGCATGTGACGGAGAACATGGTGGTACCCTTCGGCGTCGCCTGAGGCGGAAGCGTATGAGGCCGGGATGAGCGCGTTCGAATTCGTCTTCACCCTGTTCGGGCTGCTGCTGGGCTTCAGCCTGGTCGAGGTGCTGGGCGGGCTGGCGCGGGTGGTGGAACGGCGCATCCGGCCGGGATCGGCGCTGCGCATCGGCTGGCTGACCCCGCTGCTGGGGCTGTTCGTGCTGCTGGACCTGATTTCCTTCTGGGGATCGGCCTGGGCCGCGCGCGAGGTGCTGACGGTCAGTTCGGCCACGCTGATCGGATCGCTGTTCTTCGCCGGCGCCTATTATCTGGCCGCACACCTCGTCTTCCCCGGCGACCTTGACGGGATCGACGATCTCGACGCGCATTTCGATCGCATCAAGCTGCCGGTGATGGTGCCGCTGTTCGTGCTGCTGCTGCTCCAGCTCGCCTATTGGGCGTGGGTGCCCCAGCTTGCGCGGCTTTATTCGGTTCCCGGCGTGGGGTGGCAGATCGGCTTCTTCGTCGCGCTGTTCGCGGCGGCGATCCTGGTGCGCGGGCGGCTGTGGAACGCGCTGCTGCTGGCGGCGCTCAGCCTGCGATACCTGATCGTGGCCTTCCTCTGATCCCATGCGGCTGCCGGACCTGCCGGGATCGGACCCCGCCGCGCTGGCCGCCACGGGCGCCCGCGTGCGCGCCCGGCTGGAGAGCGATTCGCGCGCGGCCCGGGTGCCCGCCGAGGGGTTCGACGTCTTCGCGATCCGCGATGTGCTGCCCCCGGAGGAGCGGGCCGCGCTGATCGCTCTGATCGACGCCGACGCGCGCCCATCCGGCGTGTTCCGCGCCGGCGGCGACGGCGGGATGCGCACCAGCCACACCTGCCGCCTGCCCGCGGCGCATCCGCTGGTGGCGGCGGTGGACGCGCGGCTGGCGGCGCTGCTCGGCCTCGATCCGGCGTGCAGCGAGACGGTGCAGGGCCAGCGCTATCACCCCGGCCAGCAGTTCCGCGAGCACAACGACTATTTCGCCGCCGGCCAGCCCTATTCGGAGGCGGTGGCGGCGGAGGGCGGCCAGCGGAGCTGGACCGCGATGCTGTTCCTCAACGAGCCGGAGGCCGGGGGCTTCACCCATTTCCCCGCGATACCGCTGGCGTTCCGGCCGCGCGCGGGGGTGCTGCTGGCCTGGGACAATCTGGATCGCGCGGGGCACCCCAACCCCCGTTCGCACCACGCCGGGCTGCCGGTGGAAGCCGGGGTGAAGTACGTCCTCACCAAATGGTTCCGCGAGCGGACCTGGACGCCCGGCGCGGCGCAGCACTACCGCAACTGACCGCCCCGGGGCGGGCTCAGAACGGCCCGTTGGAGATCACGCGCTCGTCGATCACCGACTGGAGATGGGCGATGCGCCGGTCATAGGCCTTGCCGATGCACGCCGCGTTGGCGCCGCATGCGCGGCGCTCCTTCAGCCAGGCCATCTGCATGTCCTGCTCCTCGCCGCGGCCGCCCATCGGCAGCACCGACTTCACCAGGCCGAACAGCACGGCCATCTTCACGTCCTTGTCGTTCAGCGACAGCGTCTTGCAGATCACCTTTTCGTCGGGTGCGCTGGCCTTGGCGCAATCGAAGCTGGCGGCGCTGGCGGGCAACGCGAAACATGCCGCGGCGGCAAGGGTCAGGCTGGTCAGGACGGTCCGCACCATGGTCTCTCTCCGCAGATCGGGGCGTTCTTGGCCCCATGGCGGCAGAGCTAACGCGCATCGGCCGCCGCGTCACCTGGACGGGTGTACAGCCCCCATGGCCCTCGGCGGCATTCTTGCCTATATCGCGCCCGCGACGGCATAAGCCGCGCTCCTTCCAGCAAAGAAAGATCCCCCCGTGTCCGAGATGTTCCGCATAACGCTGCCCGACGGTTCCGTCCGCGAGGTAGCTCCGGGGACTACCCCGGCGGACATCGCCGCGGCGATCGGCCCGGGGCTGGCGAAGGCCGCGCTGGCCGCGCGCGTCGATGGCGAGCTGCGCGACATCGCCCGCCCGTTCGACGGCGACGCCAGCCTGGCGCTGGTGACGGCGAAGGACGAGAAGGACGCGCTGGAGCTCGTCCGCCACGATTATGCGCACATCCTGGCCGAAGCTGTGCAGCGGCTGTTCCCGGGAACGCAGATCACCTTCGGCCCCGCGACCGACGACGGTTTCTACTACGACTTCGCGCCGCGGGACCGCCCCTTCACCGAAGAGGACCTGCCGGTGATCGAGGAGGAGATGCGCCGCATCATCCGCGCCGATCTGCCGCTGGTGCGCGAGGTGTGGAGCCGCGAGGACCTGATCGCGCGCTGGAACGCCCAGGGCGAGACCTTCAAGGCCGAATGGGCCGCCGAACTGCCCGGCGGCGAGGAACTGACCGTCTATCGCGCCGGCACCGGCGACGACGCCTGGCTCGATATGTGCCGCGGCCCCCACCTGGCCTCCACCGGCAAGGTGAGCCCGGATGCGTTCAAGCTCACGCGCGTCTCCGGCGCCTATTGGCGCGGCGACCAGAACAATCCGCAGCTCAGCCGCATCTACGGCACCGGCTGGCTCAACAAGAAGCAGCTCGACGAGCATCTGACGCGGCTGGAGGAAGCCGCCAAGCGCGATCACCGGCGGCTGGGCCAGGACATGGACCTGTTCCACCTGCAGGCGGAGGCGCACGGCAGCGTCTTCTGGCACCCCAAGGGCTATCTGATCTGGCGCGCGCTGGAGGCCTATATGCGCCGCGCGATCGACGACGCCGGCTATCGCGAGGTCAAGACGCCCCAGGTGATGGACGCCCGCCAGTGGGAGCAGAGCGGCCATTGGGGCAAGTATCGCGAGAACATGTTCGTCATCCCCGACGAGATCCCCAATACCGAGGATGAGGGACCGCTGGTTTCCGACAACGCCGAGTGGATGGCGCTGAAGCCGATGAACTGCCCGGCGCATGTGCTGATCTTCAAGCAGGGCATCAAGAGCTACCGCGATCTGCCGCTGCGCATCTACGAGAACGGCTGCTGCCACCGCAACGAGCCGCACGGCGCGCTCCACGGCCTGATGCGCGTGCGCCAGTTCACCCAGGACGACGCGCACATCTTCTGCCGCGAGGACCAGATCGTCGAAGAGGTGCAGGCCTTCTGCAAGCTGGCCGACCGCATCTACCGCGATTTCGGCTTCACCTATGCGATCAAGCTGGCGCTGCGCCCCGACAAGCGCTTCGGCAGCGACGATATGTGGGACAAGGCCGAGGCGGAGCTGCGCGACGCGGTGGCCGCCGCCGGGCTGAACACCCCCGAATATGGCTGGGAGGAGCTGCCGGGCGAAGGCGCCTTCTATGCGCCCAAGCTGGAATGGCACCTGACCGACGCGATCGGCCGCACCTGGCAGGTGGGCACGATCCAGTCGGACCGCGTGCTGCCCGAGCGGCTGGACGCCACCTATATCGGCGAGGACGGTGAGCGCCACCGCCCGGTGATGCTCCACCGCGCGATCTTCGGCAGCTACGAACGCTTCATCGGCATCCTGATCGAGCATTTCGCCGGCCGCCTGCCCGCGTGGCTGGCGCCCACCCAGGCGGTGGTGGCGACGATCGTGTCCGACGCGGACGGCTATGCCGGCGAGGTCGCCGCGAAGCTGAAGGCCGCGGGCATCCGCGCCGACACCGACCTGCGCAACGAGAAGATCAACTACAAGGTGCGCGAGCATTCGGTGGCGAAGGTCCCCAACCTGCTGGTGGTGGGCAAGCGCGAGGCGGAGGAAGGCACCGTCGCACTGCGGGTGCTGGGCAGCCAGGGGCAGGAGGTGCTGCCGCTGGACGAGGCCGTGACCCGCCTCTCGCGCGAGGCGCTGGCGCCGGATTTGACCTGACCGGCGGGCCGGGGCACGCTGCCCCGCACGTCGCGTATGGAGGCCGGGGATGAACCAGGGCAGCTTCGCCGGGGGACGGGGCTATGCGCCGCCCGGCAGCAAATATTGCGTAGGTTGCGCGGCGCAGCTCCACAGCTCGGCGCGGAGCTGCCCCCCGATGCGGCGCGCACCAGGCGGGCGCGGGCGGCGAGAAGAGCCGGGTGCTGGCGATCGTGCTCGCCCTGCTCGTCGGCGGGCTGGGCATCCACAAATTCTACCTCGGCCGGATCGGCTGGGGGATCGTCTATCTGTTGCTCTGCTGGACGTTCATCCCGGCATTCGTCGCATTCATCGAGGCGCTGACCTATGTGTTCATGAGCGACGAGGCGTTCCACGCCAAATATGGCTGAAGTGTTGCCGCGCACGGCCTCTCGCCGAAGATTCGCCGCGTCCTGCTTGCGCTGGGGACGATAAGGCCCGATATTCCGTTACGCCCGCGCCACACCGCGCGGGAATTTCGGCAGGAGGCGCGCCGCGGGCTACCGCAGCGCGCCGTCCTGCGTTATCTGTGCAGTCAGAACGTCCGCAACTACAGGAGCAGGTCTTATACGTCCTCCCATGTCCCGGCGCCCGATGGCGCCGCCCGTGCCGATGAATGGCCCGCGGTATAATGAGTTCATCCAGTCGCCCAAGGTTCGGGTGATCGACGAAAATGGCGAGAATCTCGGCGTGATGTACACGCGCGAGGCGATGGAGCAGGCCCAGGAGGCCGGGCTCGATCTGGTCGAGGTGTCCCCCAACGCGGACCCGCCCGTCGCCAAGTTCCTCGATGTCGGCAAGTTCAAGTACGAGGCCCAGAAAAAGGCCAACGCCGCGCGCAAGACGCAGAAGACGCAGGAGATCAAGGAGATCAAAATGCGTCCGAACATCGACGATCACGATTACGACGTGAAGATGAAGGCGATCCACAAGTTCATCGGCGAAGGCGACAAGGTGAAGGTCACCCTGCGCTTCCGCGGTCGCGAGCTGAGCCATGGCCAGCTCGGCATGAACCTGCTCCGCCGCGTGCAGGAGGATTGCGCCGAGGATGCGAAGGTCGAAAGCTACCCGCGCATGGAAGGCCGCCAGATGCTGATGGTGCTGGCGCCCAAATAAGGCGCCGCGGCCGGGCCGCGTGACCGCGATCCGGCCGGGAGCGTCAGTCCATTGCTGGCCCCAGGCCAGGGTCAGTCGCAGCCCGCGCCGCCGCCGTACCCGCCCCCAGCGTCGCACGAATCGGCGTTGCCGCTGTCGCCGGAATGGATTGCCCCGCCGCCGCCGCCCTTCGCGCCGTCCGCGCGCCGCTTCGCGTTTGCCGCGACGAACACCGGGATCAACGCCAGGAACACGGCGCCGATCGCGACCCATGCCGCCTTCATGATTCGGCGGGCTCCCACAATTCGATCGCGTTGCCTTCCGGATCGTGGATCCGCGCGAAGCGGCCGGTTTCGGGCGAATCCCATTCGTCCTTGGTGATCACCGCGATCCCCGCGGCGTTGAGCTGCTCCAGCAGGCTGTCCAGGTCGCGCACGCGCAGGTTGAGCATGAACTGCTTGTCCGCCGCGAAATAGTCGGTGGTTTCCTTGAACGGCTCGAACACGATCGGGCCGGGCTCCGGGTGCCAGAACCATTCGTTCGATTGCCCGCGCTCGTCGGTGCCGCAGCCCCCGCCGACGTTCAGATGCTCGCGATACCAGGCCTTCAGCCCCTCCGGATCCTTCGCGCGCCAGAAGAAGCCGCCCAATCCAAGCACCGGCATCCGATCCTCCCTCTCAAGCCGGGCGCGAAACTATCACAGCTTGCGTCCGCGTCTGCACGGAATCTGGCGCGGTTCAGGCCGCCTGCGCCAGCGAGGCATCGGCCTCCGCCGCTTCCAGCAGCCGCTTTTCGATCGCCTTCAGCCGCGCCTGCGACTCGATCTTGTCGCCGATCAGGTCGGTCAGGTAGAAGGTGTCGACCGCGCGCTCGCCATAGGTGGCGACATGCGCCGAATGAATCGTCACCTTCGACTGGAACAGCGCGTGCGCCAGGCCATAGAGCAACGCCGGCCGGTCGCGCGCGTTCACCTCCACCACGGTGAAGCGGTTCGACGCCCGGTTGTCGATCAGCACCACCGGCTCGATCGTGAAGGCGTCGGCGCGCGGGCGCGGCAGCGGCCGCGTCTTGAGCCGTTCGGACAGCTTGGCGCGGTTGGCCAGCGCGTCGGCGATGCCTTCCTTGATCCGCTTGAGCCGCATCTCGTCGTCGAAGGGGCGGCCCAGCGGGTCCTGGATCAGGAAATTGTCGAGCGCCATGCCGTCGCGCGTCGTGTGGATGCGCGCGTCGATGATGTTGCCGCCCGCGACATGGATCGCGCCCGCGATGCGATAGAACAGCCCCGGATGGTCCGAGGCATAGACGGTGACCAGCGTCGCGCCGCGATCGGGATAGACCTGCGCCTCGACCGACAGCTTGGCGTCGCCGGCCGCGGCCACCGTCCGCGCGTTGCGATCGAGCACGTCGTCGGGCTCGGCGATCCAATAGCTTTCGGGCAGGCGCTGGCGGAACGCATCGAAGCGCGCCGCATCCCAGCCCAGCCGCTGCCCCAGCGCCTCCTGCTTGGCGGCGATGCGTTCGCTGCGCCCCTTCTGCTTGTGGCCCAGCCGCAGCACCTCCTCGGCGCCTTCGAACAGGTTGGCGAGAAGCTGGCGCTTCCAGCTATTCCACACCCCCGGCCCCACCGCGCGGATATCGACGATCGTCAGCACCAGCAGCATGCGCAGCCGCTCCGGGCTCTGCACGGCCTCGGCGAAATCCAGGATCGTCTTGAAATCCGAAAGATCGCGCTTGAACGCCGTGGCCGACATCAGCAGATGCCAGCGCACCAGCCAGGCGACCTGCTCGGTCTCCGCCGCGCTCAGCCCCAGCCGCGGGCACAGCCGCTCGGCCACCTCCGCTCCCAGCACCGAATGATCGCCGCCCCGGCCCTTGGCGATATCGTGCAGCAGCACCGCGACATAAAGCGCGCGCCGGCTCACCACCTGCTGGCAGATCCCGGTGGCGAGCGGATGATCGTCCTTCAGCTCGCCCTTCTCGATCTGGCTCAGCAGGCCGATCGCGCGGATCGAATGCTCGTCCACCGTATAATGATGGTACATGTCGAACTGCATCTGCGCGACGACGCGGCCGAAATCGGGAACGAAGCGGCCGAACACCCCCGCCTCGTTCATCCAGCGCAACACCGTTTCCGGGTCGCGCGGGCTGGTCAGCACGTCCAGGAACAGCGCGTTTGCGCGCGGATCGTTGCGCACCTCGTCGGCCAGCTTGGCGTCGCGCGCGGCGGCGCGCATCGCGGTGGGGTGGATATCCAGCCCGTGCAGGTCCGATAGCTGGAACAGCTCGATCAGCCGCACCGGGTCCTCGCGGAAGAAATCGTCCGCGGGGATGGTGATGCGGCCGCGCTCCATCGTAAAGCCGTGCAGCTTGCGCGGGCGGCGGAAGAAGCCCGGCAGCCGCCCGAACCGGCTGCCCCGCGCGGCGAACTTCTCGTCCAGATGCGCCAGGAACACGCCGGTCAGGTCGCCAACGATCTTCGCCTGGAGGAAGTAGAAGTGCATGAAGCGCTCGACCTTCGACTTCCCCGGCCGGTCGGCGTAGCGCATGCGCTCCGCGATCTCGCGCTGGAAATCGAAGGTCAGCCGGTCCTCGGCGCGGCCCGCCAGCACATGGAGGTGGCATCGCACCGCCCACAGGAAATTCTCTGCGCGGTGGAACTGGCGATATTCCTCCGCCGTCAGCAGCCCCGCCTCCACCAGTTCCGCGGGCTCGCGGACGTTATAGGCGTATTTGCCGATCCAGAAGAGCGTGTGCAGATCGCGCAGCCCGCCCTTGCCCTCCTTGACGTTCGGCTCGACGACATAGCGGCTGTCGCCCATGCGCTTGTGGCGGCCGTCGCGCTCGGCGAGCTTTTCGGAGATGAAGGCGCGGGCGGTATCGGCCTGCACCTCGGCGGCGAAGCGGCGCGCGGCCTCGTCATAGAGCGCGGTATCGCCCCATACGTAGCGCGCCTCCAGCAGCGCGGTGCGCACCGTCACGTCCTTCTTCGCCTCGCGCACCATCTCGTCGAGCGATCGCGACGAATGGCCGACCTTCAGCCCCATGTCCCACAGCGAATAGAGGATCGTCTCGATCACCTGCTCGCACCAGCCGGTGACCTTCCACGGCGTCAGGAAGCCGATGTCGATGTCCGAATGCGCGGCCATCTCGCCGCGGCCGTATCCGCCCACCGCGATCAGCACCATCCGTTCGGCGGTGGAGGGATTGGAGTTGCGGTGCAGCCGGCTGACGGTGAAATCCCACAGCAGCCGCAGGAGCTGATCGGTAAGGAACGCGCCCGCCGCCGCCGTCTCCAACCCGCGCGCCGGAAAGGCGATCAGCCGTTCCCGGATCTCCGCGCGCCCGGCCTCCAGCGCCTCCTTGAGCAGCACCGTCGCCTGGCGGCGAAGCGCGATCGGATCGCCTTCCAGCTCCGCCAGCCGGTCCGCGATGGTCCGGCGGTCGATGATGGCACGGCGGTTCGGGAGCGTATCAAAGCGCGCGGGCATGTGGCGCAGATAGGGGAGCCGCCCCCAAGATGCCACCATTCTGTGGCCGCGCCCTGTTGCAGCGCCACGGGGACGATCCGGATTCGCGGCGATGCGCGCCGACCCTCTCCCGCGAAAGCGGGAAAGGGCCGGGCGAGCCGCCTCAATCCGGCTTCTTCGCCACCGCCACCAGCGCGGGGCGGAGCAGCCGGTCGCGGATCATATAGCCCGACTGGATTTCCTGGACGACCGTGCCCGGCTCGGCATCGGCGCTGGGAATTTCCAGCATCGCCTGGTGGCGGTTGGGGTCCAGCACCTCGCCGATCGCGCCGATCTTCGAGATGCCGTGGCGCGCGAACACGCTGTCCAGCTCGCGCACGGTCGCTTCGATGCCGGTCACCACGCCCTTCACCGCCTCATTCTCGCGCAGCTCCGCCGGGATCACCGCCAGCGCGCGACCCAGATTGTCGGCCACCGACAGGATGTCGCGGGCAAAGGCGGTCGCGGCATAGGTGCGCGCGTCAGCCATTTCCTTCTCGGCCCGGCGGCGCACGTTCTGGATCTCGGCCTGCGAATAGAGCAGCGCCGACTTAACCTCGGCCAGCTCTGTCTCCAGCGCGGCGGCGCGATCCTCGCCCGCGGGCTCCGGGGCGGTATCGGGGGCTCCGGCGGTTCCGTCCTGCACGGCGGCTTCCCCTTCCTTGACTTCTGCGGTGTCCATCTTCGCCTTATCTTTCGCCATGTCCGTTTTCATACTCATGCGAGCAGCCGCGCCAAGGTAGCGGCCGTGAAATCCACCATGGGAACTACGCGCGCATAGTTCAACCTCGTCGGGCCGATCACGCCCACCACGCCCACCACGCGCCCGTCCAGCGCGCGCACCGGCTTGGCGATCACCGAGGAACCGGAAAGCGCGAACAGCTTGTTCTCCGATCCGATGAAGATCCGCGTCGCCTCCCCCTCGCGCGCCGAATCGAGCAGGCGCGCGATCTCCTCCTTGCCCTCCAGCTCGTCCAGGAGCTGGCGGACGCGATCCAGGTCCTCCGTCGCGGCCGCGTCGATCAGCCGCGCCTGGCCGCGCACGATCAGCACCGGGCGATGGCCGGTATCCTGGCTCCACACCGCCAGTCCGCGCTCCACCAGCACGCGCGCCGCGGCGTCCAGCGCCTCGCGCTGGGCGGCAAGGTCACGCTCCACCCGCGCGCGCGCCTCGCTCAGCGTCAGCCCGCCCAGCGTGGCGCTGAGATAGTTGGCCGCGCGCTGCAACGCCCCCGGGTCCATCCCCGGGGGCAGCCCGACGACGCGGTTCTCCACCGATCCGTCCGCCCCCACCAGCACCGCCAGCGCGCGATCGGACGAAAGCGGGACGAAGCCGAACTGGCGCAGCACCGGCTCCTGCTTGGGCACCAGCACCAGGCCCGCGCAGGCGGACAGGCCGGACAGCGCGGCCGTGGTGGCGGCCAGCGCCTCCTCCACCGGCCCGTTCTCGCCCGCGCGCGCCTCGATCGCGGCGCGCTCCTCGGCGCTGGGCTGGCTGGCCTGCATCATCCCGTCGACGAACAGCCTGAGCCCGCTTTCGGTCGGCATCCGTCCGGCGCTGGTATGCGGCGCGGCGAGCAGGCCCAGCTCCTCCAGGTCCTGCATCACGTTGCGGATCGACGCGGGCGACAGGTTCAGCCCCGATATCTTCGAGATCGTGCGGGATCCCACCGGCACGCCGCTATCCAGATAGGATTCGACGACGATGCGGAACACATCGCGCGCGCGGTCTGTCAGCTCATGGATCGGCGGGGTCGTCACGATCCCCTATTTAGGCGATGTGCGCGCCGCCTCAACACCAACCATCGGGCGAAGAGGGCGGGGAGCGCAGTCTTCCGCGCGCTCCCCCAACGAACCTCAGGGCCGGAGCATCGGCAGCGTCGCCATCTTCAGCGTGCTGCCGTCGACCTCGCATTCGTAGGACAGCGCCGCGCGCTGCGCCGCGACCTCCGACGACCCGCCGACCGCCAGCCCGGCCAGGATGTCCATCACATTGGGATCGCAATCCGAATCGGTGCCGCCGCCGAAACGGTGCTGCCCGTTGTATTCGTTCACCCGGCGCGTGAGCAGATCGCGGCCCGAAGGAAAGCCCTCATTGCCGAGCACCACCACCTGGTACGACCAGTCGCGCGGCGATCCGCCGCCCAGCGCGGCGCGCGGGACGGCGGCCGAAATCCGGTTGCCCGCGCCCTTGGTCCGTTCCGGCACGATGATGTCGGAGGCGAGCAGGCCGGCCTTGGCGGCGACCTCCGCCCGGACGCGCGCGGGCGTCTGCGGGGAAAGGATGATCACCTTGTCCCATCCCGGCGCGGCGAACTTCACGTTCAGCCCCGGCGGGGCGTCCACGTGCCGGCCGGTGCCGGTGCGGACGAAGACCATCAGCATCTGCACCGAAAAGCCAACGCCCATCCGCCACGGATCCTCCAGCGTGGAGCGCATCGTGGCGGCGAACTCCACCTTCTCGCCGATCAGCGAGACGTCCAGGCCCGTCAGGTCAAAGCTGCCCGGCTTGTACGCCATGTCGGTGGGATAGGTGTAGGTGCCCGGCCCCTTGTCGTCGCCCGCCGGATCGCGGAAGCTCGCGGTCTGCGCCGCGGCCATGCCCGGCAGGATCGCCGCCATCGCCGCCGCCACGGCCAGCCCAGTCTTCCACTTCATACGCACCCTCCCGTTACATGCACCGATTCGATCCCGTTCCTATCGGGCGGCCGCGCGGCTGAACAGCGCCGGCCTCAGGGCCGCTTGCCGATCAGCGATTCGATCGGCAGCAGCTCGGGCGCCTCGCCCACGGCCTGGGCGATCGCGCTGTTCCGCGCCACATCGCAGCCGAAATAATAATAGAGCTGCTGGCTGTCGCCGATCATCCGCGTCCAGGTAACGCTGGCGCTGGGCATGTCGGTCGCCGCCATCTCGCAGCCGGGCTCGCCGTGCGTATAGCGGCGCTCGCCGCTTTCTGGGCGATAGGGCGCCAGCTTCGCCTCGAACGCGCGATATTGCTCCGGCGTCAGCTTGAAGGCGCGCTCGCCCGTCACCGCGGTGAAGCGGATGCCGTTGAAAACGCCGCTGCCGTCCGGCCGCACCGTCACCGAATAGACCGGGCAGGCACCGAAACAGGGGCCGGTTTCATAGCGGATCGAATCGCCCTCGATCGGCACCGGCATGCCCGGATTGGGGCCGGCCCCCGGCTGGGTGCATCCCGCCAGCGCCAGCGCGCCCAGCCCGGCCATCCACCGCATCACCGCCACCGCGAATCTCCTTCATATGTCTCGCGCGGCTGGCGCCGCGGCCTCACTCGGTCTAACTGCCCGGTCCAACCTTGCAGGAGTCTGACCGAATGCGCCCATCCGGCCGCGCCACCGACGAAATGCGCACGATCACGATCGAGCCCCACTTCACCAAACATGCCGAAGGCTCCGTGCTGATCGGCTTCGGCGACACCCGCGTGCTCGTCACCGCCAGCGTCGAAGAGCGCGTGCCCCCGTTCCTGCGCGGCAAGGGCGAGGGCTGGGTCACCGCCGAATATGGCATGCTGCCCCGCGCCACCCACACCCGCGGCAGCCGCGAGGCGGCCAAGGGCAAGCAATCCGGCCGCACGCAGGAAATCCAGCGGCTGATCGGCCGTTCGCTGCGCGCGGTGACCGACCTGAAGCTGCTCGGCGAACGCCAGATCACGCTCGATTGCGACGTGATCCAGGCCGATGGCGGCACCCGCACCGCCTCCATCTCCGGCGCCTGGGTGGCGCTGCGCATCGCCGTCAACAAGCTGATGGAACAGGGCCTGATCGCGCAGGACCCGATCCGCCACCAGGTCGCGGCGATCAGTTGCGGCATCTATCAGGGCACGCCGGTGCTCGACCTCGATTATGACGAGGACAGCGCTGCCGACGCCGACGCCAATTTCGTGCTGCTCTCCAACGGCCAGATCGCCGAGGCGCAGGCCACGGCGGAGGGCGCCTGCTATGACGAGGAAGGGCTGCTGCGGCTGCTGCGCCTCGCCCGCATCGGCTGCGCCAGCATCTTCGAGGCGCAGGCGGTCGCGGTCAAATGAGCGGCAGCGGCGACGAGGAGGCTCCCGGCCGCCAGGCGATCCGCAAACTGGCTCCCGGCCGGCTGGTGATCGCCAGCCACAATCCCGGCAAGGTGCGCGAGATCGAGGCGTTGCTGGGGCCTTACGGCATCCAGCCTGTCTCGGCCGCCGCGCTCGACCTGCCGGAGCCGGAGGAAACCGGAACCACCTTCGTCGCCAACGCCGAGCTGAAGGCGCTGCAGGCCGCGGACCTTTCCGGCCTGCCCGCGCTGGCCGACGATTCGGGGCTGTGCGTCGATGCGCTGAACGGCGATCCCGGCATCTATTCGGCGCGCTGGGCCGGGCCGGGCAAGGACTTCGCCGTGGCGATGCGCCGGGTTGAGGACGCCATCGCCGCCAAGGGGCCGGACGCATCGCGCGACGCCCATTTCGTCTGCGCGCTGGCGCTCGCCTGGCCCGATGGCCATGTCGAGTGGTTCGAAGGCCGTGTGGACGGCACGCTAGTCTGGCCGCCGCGCGGCGACCGCGGCTTCGGCTATGATCCCCTATTCGTGCCGCTGGGCCACGACATCAGCTTCGGCGAGATGGACCCCGAGGCGAAGCACGCGATGAGCCACCGCGCCCGCGCCTTCGCCCAACTGGTCGCCGCCGTGCTCTGAGCCGGGCAGCCGGACGCGCGAACCTCGCGCGTCCGGCCGTTCCGGTCAGCTACCCGCCGTGCAGTTCTCGTCGGCCCCGCACGGCGCATCCTCGTCGATCGTCACGCCGGCGCTGGGGGTGCCGATATCCTGGATCTGCGCCGGCAGCGTCACCACCTTCAGCGAGTTGATCTCCCCGGCATTGTCCGAAAGCCGCGCGAGGATCACGAACACGCTGCCCTGGCCGATCGAGATCTCATAGTTCGAACCGGCGGTCAGCGTGCCCAGCAGGATCGCGTAATTGCCCGGCAGTTCGCCCGGCGCGCGGGCCAGCGCCCCGGACAACGCATCACCCGAAACCAGCGATCCGTTGGTGATGGTGAAGGTAAGCGCCGGATCGGGCTGGCCCTGGTCCTTGGTGATCTCGCCGGTCGAAACCGTCAGCGACCGCTTCAGGATATTGCCCAGCGCGCTGGCCGGAACGCTGAGCGTATAATTGCCCGCGTCCGCCCCCGTCAGCACCGTGCCGGATACCGCAACCGCCTTGCCAGTGCCGGCATTCTTGTCGGCGAAGGCGAAGATGCTGCCCGAGGTGCCGACCTGGTCGCCCTGCACCACACCGTTCAGCGCCACGCTGCCGCTGGCGCTGGTCGTCCCGTCATAGGCGCGAGCGTTGATGGTCACCGTCGCGGTCAGCGCCTTCTTCAGGATATCCGCAAGCGCCGAGGAGGGCAGCGCGATCGTGTAGTTGCCCGCGTCCGCACCCGTCAGCGCCGCACCCGATACCGTGACCGTCTTGCCCGTGCCGGCGTTCTTGTCACTGAAGGTAAAGACCGCCGATCCCGCCACGCTGTCGCCCTGCACGACCCCGCTCAGCGTAACCGTGCCGGTGCCGCTGGTGGTCCCGTCGTAGATCTTGCTGTTGGCGGTCACGGTACCGCTCAGCGCCTTCTTGAAGATGTCGGCCACCAGCGTGGTCGGCGGCGCAACCGCGTAGTTGCCCGCATCCGCGCCGGTCAGCGTAACGCCGGCCAGGTTCACCGTCTTGCCGGTGCCCGCATTCTTGTCCGCGAAAGCGAAGGTCGCGCCGGTCAACGTGACCTGATCACCCTGCACCACACCGCCGGTGATCGTCGCCGTACCGGTGGCGGAGGTGTTGCCGTCATAGGTCTTGTTCTCCGCGGTGAAGCTGGCGCTGAGCGCCTTCTTCAGGATATCCGCCAGCACGCTGGCCGGAACGGTGAGCGTATAGTTGCCCGCGTCCGCCCCGGTCAGCGTCGTGCCGCTGACGCTCACCGTCTTGTCGTTGCCGGCATTCTTGTCGGCGAAGGTGAAGACGGTGCCGCTTGTGCCGACCGCGTCGCCCTGCACCACGCCGTTCAGCGCCACGCTGCCGGTGCCGCCGTTGGTGCCGTCATAGGTCTTGTCGTCGGCCGTCACCGTGGCGGTAAGCGCCTTCTTCAGGATATCGGCAAGCGCGCTGGCGGGGAGCGTCAACGTATAGTTGCCCGCGTCCGCGCCTGAGAGTGTCGCTTCCGATATGGAGACGGCCTTGCCGGTGCCCGCATTCTTGTCGCTGAAGGTGAAGGTCGCCGATCCGGTCACGCTGTCGCCCTGAACGACGCCGTTCAGCACCACGTTGCCGGTGCCGCCGGTCGTGCCGTCATAGGTCTTGTTGTTGGCGGTGGCGGTGCCCGTGATCGCCTTCTTCAGGATATCCGCCAGCACCGTGGCCGGGATCGACAGGGTATAGTTGCCTGCGTCCGCTCCGGTCAGCGTCGTACCGGAGACGTTGACGGTCTTGCCCGCACCCGCATTCTTGTCCGCGAACGCGAAGACCGTGCCCGCGGTGCCCACCTGGTCGCCCTGGACCACCCCGTTCAGCACCACGTTGCCGGTGGCGCCGGTCGTGCCGTCATAGGTCTTGTTGTTGGTGGTGGCGGTGCCCGTGATCGCCTTCTTCAGGATATCCGCAAGCACGCTGGCCGGAACGGTGAGCGTATAGTTGCCCGCGTCCGCCCCGGTCAGCGTCGTGCCGCTGACGCTCACCGTCTTGCCGGTGCCCGCGTTCTTGTCCGCGAAGGTGAAGACCGTGCCGCTGGTGCCGACCGCGTCGCCCTGGACGACGCCGTTCAGAACCACGCTGCCGGTGCCGCCGGTCGCGCCGTCATAGGTCTTGTTGTTGGCGGTGGCGGTGCCCGTGATCGCCTTCTTCAGGATATCCGCAAGCACACTGGCCGGAACCGTGAGCGTATAGTTGCCCGCGTCCGCCCCGGTCAGCGTCGTGCCGCTGACGCTCACGGTCTTGCCGGTCCCCGCGTTCTTGTCCGCGAAGGTGAAGACCGTGCCGTTGGTGCCGACCGCGTCGCCCTGAACGACGCCGTTCAGCACCACGCTGCCGGTGCCGCCGGTCGCGCCGTCATAGGTCTTGTTGTTGGCGGTGGCGGTGCCCGTGATCGCCTTCTTCAGGATATCCGCGACCAGGCTGCCGGGGATCGAGAAGGTATAGTTACCCGCATCCGCCCCGGTGAGCGTGATACCGGTGACGTTCACTGCCTTGCCGGCGCCCGCATTCTTGTCAGCAAAGGCGAAGCTGGCACCGGTAACCTGCACCTGATCGCCCTGGATGACGCCGCCGTTGAACGTCACCGTACCGGTCGCGCCCGTCGTGCCGTCGTAAGTCTTGCTGTTAACGGTGTAGCTGAGGTTCAGCGCCTTCTTGAAGATGTCGGCCAGAACGGTGGCGGGAACGCTGAGCGTATAGTTCCCCGAATCCGCACCCGTCAGCGTGATGCCGGAGACGGTGACGGTCTTGTCCGTGCCCGCGTTCTTGTCCGCGAAGGCGAAGCTGCCGCTGCTCGTGCCGACGCTGTCGCCGTCGACGACGCCGGTAAGCACCACCGATCCGGTGGCGTTGACAGTACCGTCATAGGTCTTGTCGTCGGCCGCCACGGTCGCGGTGAGCGCCTTGGGCGTCACGGTGACCATCCCCGCAGAGCTGCCGAGCTGAATCGCATAGCCGGAGGGGCTGGTGAGCGTGCCCAGGCCGGTGAGTGTCTGGCTGTAGGGGCCGCCCGCGACACTGGCCCGCGGCGCAAAGCCGGCGGAGGTGATCGCGGGGCTTCCCGTAAAGGCCGTGCTCACCGTGTCGCCCAGGAAGGCGCCGGTCACGCCCGGGTGCAGCCCGGTGGCTCCGAACGGAATCGCGGCCCCAGGGGCGTTGAGATCGGTGCCGTAGATCTTGTTGAAATCGATCGCGTTGATCGTCGCCGTCGGCTGATAGGCAAAGACATAGCGATTGCCGCTGATCGTACCCGGCGCGCGCGTAGCGAGCGTGGAGTTCCAATAGGCGGTGTTCCCGCTGTCCAGCCCGCCGAAGGTGTTGCCGGTGGGATTGGCCGAGTAGATCACCCAACGGCCGGAGGCGGTGACGGCATTCGCGCCAGCGTTGTTGATGAAGGCGGCCGGGGTTGAAAGAACGACGTTAGCGCCCGTGACCGAGCCATCGGCCGCGATGACGAGATCGCCGGAACCGGTTTCGACGAGGATGTCCCCTGAGGCAACAAGGCCACGAGCCAGGGTTGTGGCGGCGGAGGAACGTACGGTGATTCCGCCTTCATTAACCGAGACACCGTTGATGGTTACGGACGTGCCCTGGGCAACGAAGGAATCGGTCAAGTTAATCTCGCCGCGGAAAGCGAGCGCGGCATTCCGTGTAATGCCGTTGACGAAGGGATCATTGCCGCTCGCTCCCAGCAACGAGCGGGCGGACAATGTGCCGAACGCAATCCCGAAATTCATCGGGGAACGGACGCGAATATCAGATTGCCGCGCAGTACCCCCGAGCAATATAGTATCTACGGTGTAGTTTACGGTTGTGCCTGCTGTAATAGTTATCGCCTCTGATCCCACTCCATCGCTATTGCTCTGCATGGTGAATTGCCCGCCACCGGCGACACTTCCGGTAGAGGTGATGTCAATCGCGCCTTTTGCCTTCAAGGAAGCAGTTCCGCCGGTCAGGGCGGAGGTGTTGACACCGGTTCCTGTCAACGAAATGCTGCCTCCGGCGGATGTGTGCCCGCGCATGGATATTGTTGCTGCGGAGTTAAGGACGATGTCTCGGCCGGCGCTGACCCCTCCCAGACCGGTCACACCGTCACCGACCACGACGGATGACTGAGTCGAAGTTAGTAATATATTTCCCGCCGCCGATCCGCCGATCAGTGCGACCGAAGTCCCTTTGATATCAATATCTGTTCCAGCAACAACATTCATTACCTTTGTTGATTGAATAGATCTAATATTTACATATCCACTAAGGCCCTCTACCCAATTTATATTTGAAAATGCGTATCCTGCAATATCAACGTTGCGGCCGGCAACGATGTTGCCAAGCTGGGACGATCTTCCCGTCTCGGAAATGTTAATGTTAACATCCCTACCAGCCTCCAAGGTGCCCAAGTACGAATTTCCGGCATAGTCCCTGAGAGTTACGACACGGATTATGATATCCCCATCATCACCAGCTCTGGCGTCGCCAATCTGTGCAATTCCACTCTCTACTCCAGAATTTGGAATTCCGCTGCCGTTGGATATTAATGTGAGATCAAGACCCGCACTAATGCTACGAATATTAAGACCAAGATCACCCCGTAGGTACGCACTTCCTCCAGCATCAACTAACTGAGTAGAGACAATCCCATGCGAACCAATGCGTATCGCCCCACCTGCGTATACGTCCCTGAACCCAAGCCGCGCATAGACATTATCCATATCTGCGAAAACAAAATCTCCGCCGACATTTACATCACCTGTAAATATAGCATTTCCATATATTGTTAGATTAACGCTTCCGCCTGCCCTCATCCCAGCGCTACCAACATCAATGTTGTCCGCCGTAAGATAAATATTGCCAAATGATTCTACGCCGCCTGAGAAATGTATTGAACCCCCATCTCCAACATATGCGCTAATATCCCCTCCGGTCGATCGCACCATTCCAGAAGAGCTGAACACATTTGGAATAAAAATACTCTTACCGGTAATATTTCCTGAGCCATTATTGGCCCTACCTGCAATCAATTCTATCTGACCGCTAGCCTCGAGAGATCCTCTCATCTCGATTCCAGCGAAATTGTCGCGGCGAGCATAAAGATAAATGCCCTTAGCGCTATTGATTGTCGCGCGTTGGTATATGGTGCCGCGATTGGTGCATCCCGCCGCACAACCGACAACCCCAGGCGCACTAACTCCCGCTGTCAACACAACGCCTCTGTCGCTGGCCGCAGCCCCAGTGGCCGTTATGGAACCGGAAACCCAAAGATCCTGACCAAGATTTCCCCCGCTCCGCTGCGAGGTCGCGATCGACACGTTTCTGCCGGACAGGCTGCCCGACAGGTCGATCTGGGACAACGGGATTCTCTCGTCAGACCCCCGCGAGATGGTGAAGGAAAGGGGACTTCCAGGCACACTCTGAATCGTCACCGCGCTTGCGGCAATAAAGCCCAGATCGCCGTTCAACGCATCAAACGAACCACTTCCAGTTATAAGCGACGAGGTGAAAATCATATCGCCCATACGTTCACCAGTCGCGCCAGTGTTGGCGGCCGTGGTTAGGCGTGCTCCCGCGCTGAAGGAGATAGTGCCGAATGCTCCCGCACCAGAGAAGGAGCGATAACTATCCTCATCAATGAAATCACTATCAGTAATATCTAATGTACTTGCGAATAATGCACCTGTATTAACTACCGAATTTGAACCAAAAATGAGACCGTTTGAATTAATCAAATAAACGGCAACATTCGGATCCGAAGTCATCGACCCATAAATACCCGAGGCACGCCCGCTCAGGTCCCGGTTCAGCACCGCGATATTGTCGGTGCGGCCCGTCACGCCGCTCGTCGCGCGTGAATCGCGGAAGTTCACGCCGTTGCCTTCGGCGATGTTGAACCCGTTGCCGCCCCAGTTCAGGATCGTGCGGTTGTCGCGCAGGTCCACCTGCAGCGTCGATCCGCTGGGCGTCGGCGTCGTGCTGAACGTCGGCGTGGTCGATCCCGGGGCGCCGCCGCTGATACCGGAAGTGACCGAGGTGACGTTGCCCGTGTCGGGCAGGTTCTGCGCGGCGGCGGGCATGGCGAGGATCATGCCGCTGGCGATTGCGGTGCCGGCGATCAGCGCGGCGCGGAGCGTGGAAAGCTTGGTCATGGCCTGGTTCCTTGGCGGGGCTCAGCCCTTGGGCGAGAACTGGAGGGTGATCGAAAGCAGGAAGCGCGACGGCGCCCGGCGCGCACCGGGCAGATCGAGTTCCGGGTCGAGCGGGCGGGCATAACTGACATCGATCGCGAGCCGGCCCGGTAGCCATGCACGCACGCCCGCGCCGACCGAGCGCAGGTTGCGCCCATCCTCGGTCGTGAAGGGATCGTCGTTCCAGATCCGCACGATGTCGAAAAAGCCGTAGACATGGGCTGCGCCGGCCTTTGCCGGCAACTGCAGCCGCGGCTCGATCCGCGCGCCCGCCGCCTTGTCGCCGGCCGTCACACCGGGATCATAGCCGCGGCCCAGCGTCAGATTGCCGACGGAGAATTCCTCGAAGCTCAACAGCGGATCGCTGGCCCATTGGCCCTGCGCCATCGCAGACAGGCTGAACGCGGGGGAAAGGCTCACGACGCCGCTCACCCCGCCGCGCACCACCGTGGCGGTCGCCACGCCGTCGAAACGGCTGGGGGCATATCCCGCCGGGGTGATCGTGCCCGTGTCGGTCGCGTCCAGAATCGCGAAGCCCTTGCGCACCTCCAGCGATCCGCCGATCGCCCAGCGGTCGGGACCGGCGAACTGCGGCTCGCGCAGGCTGCCGGAAAGGCGCAGATAGCCCACGCGCAGCTTGTCCTGCGTCACGGGAACGCCACCGCCGCCGGTCTGCAGCTTGATCGTCTGCTCGATCAGCTCGAAGCCGCCGCCCAGATCGGCCGCGCCGCGCACGGTGCGCACCAGCGGGGTCGAAATGTCGACACCGCCCACCAGCGAACGCGACCGCAGGTCGAGCGCGCCCAGATCCGGCCGCGACCAGGCATGGCTGAACCGCGCGCCGAACGTGGTGCCGCCATCGGTGCCGAAATACTGGCCGACCTGCACCACCTGTTGCTCGCGCAGGTCCGCAGTGGTCGATCCGCCCACGAAGGTGCGATCCGAATGGCCGGTGAGGCCGAAATATTCGACGCGCACCGTGCCGCTCTCGCGGCCCAGCGTGCGCGATCCGGTGTTCTGCAGGTTCGCCATCACCGTGAAGGGCGTGTAGCGCACCGTCAGCACGCCGATGACCTCGCCCGGGCCCGTGCCCGCCGCGCGCAGGTTCATCGAGACCTGGAGGCCCGGTATATCGTTCGCACCAAGCAGGATCCGCTCCACTTCGCGCGTATTGAGCGCAGGCAGAGCCTTCAGCAGCGCGATCCGCCCCTCCACCGCACGGCGATAGGGGCCGGGGGCACCATCAATCTGAACATCGGTCAACCGCGCGGGGATCACTGTCAGGATCACCTCGCCGCCGTTGATCTCCTGCGGCGGAATGGTGACGCCGGCGACATAGCCGCGGCCGCGAAGCGTGACGGCCGCCGAATCGCGCAGTTCGCACAGATAAGCCAGCTTGTGCCGGCCAGCCGTGGGAGCGATGCCCTCCAGCGCCTGGGCCAGCGCATCGGGCAGAGCCGCGCCATCGGGCAAGGCAAAGCGCAGCCGGTTCAGCTCGACCTCGAGCGGCGAATCGGAGAACGGGCATGGTGCAGACCGGGCACTGTCGTCACGGACGCGCGCGCTGGATGCCGGCACCGCCTCTTGCGAACGCGGTATCTCCACCTGCTCCCGGCTCGGCAACGCTCCTGGGGTAACCTGAGCATGCGCGGCAGATGCCGCAAGGAATGCAGAGACTACGCTACCAGACACGCCCAACCAGGCGTGCGACCCTCTTATCATGATCGAACTCCCCCCGAGTACTACAGCTCAAGGGTAACGACTAATGTGACATCTTCAAGAACGATCCCAACCCATTTTGGATGAGGTTTTCTTACAAAAGAACAATATCAAGAAGATAAAATTGTTTCCAATTTGCTTCTATTCGAGTGATATCTATCCAATATTACAGAGATTTAATAATCAGAGCGGCCCACCACCCAGCCGCCACCGCAAGATTGAAGCGCTCGCGAAACTGCGGCATGGTCCGCGCCGGGGAAGGGGGCGCCAGCGATTGCGGCCAGCGTTATTCTGTTGCCACCAGGGCATCCATTGCCCGGGGTGGACGCCATGATCGGCACGTTCAGGCGCTTCCTGCGCTCAGCGCTGCCGGAGCCGGTGCGCATGTCGGTCGCGCTGGCGCGGCGGCAGTTGCGCGAGTTCGGCCCGCGGCGGCGCTTCGCGGCACGGCCGGATGGGGCGCCATCAGGCGCGGCCGGGCATCCGGTGGCCACGGTCACCCAGCCGATCAAGCGCACGGCCTTCTGGGAAGGCAAATATCACAACATCAGCCGCGGCGCCGAACTGCTCGACGGCGTGCGGATCGCACCGGGGGAGACGCTGTCCTTCTGGCGGCTGGTCGGCCGGCCTTCGGAGGCTGCAGGGTTTCAGATGGGGCGCGGCATCCGCGGCGATGCGCTGGGCGGCGATATCGGCGGCGGGCTCTGCCAGGTCAGCGGCATCGTCTATGAGGCCGGGCTGCGCGCCGGGCTGGAGGTGGTGGAACGCTTCCCCCATTCGCAGGATCTCTATGCGGAGGAGGATCGCTTCGCCCCGCTCGGCCTCGATGCCACGGTGGTGTGGCCGTACAAGGACCTGCAGATCCGCAACGGCCATGACGCGCCCGTGACGCTGCGCGTAGCGGTGGAGGGCGAGGAAATCATCGCCGCGGTGCATGGCCCGGCGGCGCTGGCCGCGCACGATCTGGCGATCGAGCGGATCGACGGCATGGCCGAGCGCCATGTCACCGTCACCCGGATCGCGCCCGACGGCGGCCGCGCCGTGGTGAGCGCGAACCGCTATGCGCTGCCGCCCGCTGAGCCCGCCCCGCCGCCCTGCCCGATCGGAGAGGCGCTGCGCACGGACGGCTTCGCCTTCGCCGGGCTCGCCGATCTGGCGGACGCATATGATCCGGCAGGCTGGGCGGCGTTCGCCCAAAGCTGGGACCGGATGCCGCGCGACGAATATATGGCCGACGGCGGCACCTATCGCCGGCGCCGGTTCTCCACCTTCGCGCTGGAGGACGGCGCGATCCGCGCCAAGCCGCCCCAGCCCCATTATCAGACGACCGGCTACAACCCGCTCAACGGCGGCATCGACCGGCATTACGAGCCGATCGAGCCCGCCATCGCGGCCCACCCGCTGTTCGAGGGGCTGATGCGCCGTTGCGGCGCGCTGTTCGCCGCGGCGCGCCCGCCGGAGGGCGGCGCATGGCACGTCGAGGCGCACCAGTTCCGTATCGAGGCGGCGCCCGATGGCGAGGGACGCCCGACGCCCGAGGGCATGCATCGCGACGGCGTGGACTGGGTGCTGATTCTGCTCGTGGCGCGCGAAGGCGTGGAGGGCGGCGTGACCACCATCGCGGCGCCCGGCGGCGAGCCGCTGGTGCAACGCCTGCTGGAAACGCCGGGAGCGGCCTGTCTGATCGACGATCGCGCGGTGCGGCACGAGGTTTCGCCCATCCGCGCCGCGGGCACGGCGATGGGCTATCGCGACGCGCTGGTGCTCACCTTCCGCGCGGAGGGCGCGGCGGACTGATCCCGGGGACGATGCCCGGAACGGAGCGTTCGCGCTTCATGCGAAGATCGCGGGACGGCGGCTGGTGGATAGGGATGGATTCGAACCACCGTAGGGCGATGCCCGGCAGATTTACAGTCTGCTGCCTTTAACCACTCGGCCACCTATCCAGGGAGCCGCCGTCCAGCGAGCGCGTGCCAATGCCGAAGCGCGCCCGCGCTGTCAACGCCTTGCGCGTGCGCGCGGGCGGGCATAGCGTCCTGCGCGTGAAAACCGCCGCAATCCTCCTCCGCTGATGGCCCGCCACGGACACCGCCCGTCGCAGGCCGCCCCGGGCCGCCCGCGCTTCTACGGCCGCCATGCCGTGCTCGCCGCGCTGGCGAACCCCAACCGCACCGTGCGCCGCGTTTGGGGCACGCGCGAAGCGTTGTCGGCGCTCGATCTGCCGCCGGTGATCCCGATCACCTATGCCGACGTAGCGGACCTTGGCCGGCTGGTGCCCAACGACGCGCCGCACCAGGGGCTGGTGGCGGAGGTCGATCCGCTCGAGGAAATCTGGCTGGGCGACCTGCTGGAACAGGGCGCGGGGGACCGCCGCCCGCTACTGCTGCTCGATCAGGTCACCGATCCGCACAATGTGGGCGCGATCCTGCGCTCCGCCGCCGCGTTCGACGCGCTGGGCATCGTCACGCAGGACCGCCACGCCCCGCCGGAATCGGGCAGCCTGGCGCGTGCGGCATCGGGCGCGCTGGAGGTGGTTCCCTGGGTCCGCGTGGTGAACCTCTCCCGCGCGCTGGACGAGATCGCGGAAGCCGGCTTCTGGCGGATCGGGCTGACCGGCCATGCCAAGGGCACGCTGGCCGAGGTGATGGGCGATGCGCGAATCGCGCTGGTGCTGGGCGCCGAGGGAGAGGGCATGCGCCACAATACGGAGGCGCATTGCGACGAACTTGCGAAGCTTCCCATCGGCCCTAAGGTGGAAAGCCTGAACGTTTCCAATGCCGCCGCGGTCGCGCTCTATGCGGTCACCGCGCGGCCGATGTCCTGAAGGGGGAGTGCATGATGGGTAAGTGGTTCCGCGCCGCGGCGCTGGCGCTGATCGCGCCGCTGATGCTCGCCGGCTGCCTGTTCATGCCGGGCAAGTTCGAATCGACGATGAACGTCCGCGCCGACCGCAGCTTCACCTTCACCTACAAGGGCGAGGTGCTGGCGGTGGACCTGGCCGGTATGACCGGCCAGATGTTCGCCGGCCTGGCCGCGATGGGCGACAAGAAGGAGGGCGAGGAAGGCGCCGATACCGCGCCCAAGGGCCCCAGCGCCGAGGATGTCGCCAAGCAGGACGCCGATAACCGCGAACTGGCGGCCAAGCTTTCGAAGGAGCCGGGCTACAACAAGGTCGAATATCGCGGGAACAACGTGTTCTACGTCGATTTCTCGACCTCGGGCACGCTGACCCACAGCTTCGTCTATCCCTATAACCAGGACGCCGGCATGGTTCTGCCCTGGGTGGCGATCGAACTGCGTGGCAAGGATATGGTGCGCGTGAAGACCCCGGGCTTCGCCAAGCAGGACAGCTCGGCCACCGGCGGCATGAGCTCGCCCGAGGAAAGCAAGACCGACGGCGTCTTCACGCTCACCACCGATGCCGAAGTGGTCAGCCAGAACAACGAGGAAGGCGGCACCAAGGCGGGCGGCGTCACCACCATCCGCTGGACGCTGACCCCCGCGACCGAGGACGCGCCGACCGCGGTGCTGCGCGTGAAAAGCCTCTGACCGGTTGCGGCCGCGCTTGCGCGGCCCTGCCCATCGCCTAAGTTACGCCCTGGGCTGCGGACCGATTCCGCGGCCATATTGCGGATCGCCTGCCTGGCGATCTACGAAAAGGGGGTATCCGTGACGAATATCTGGCCGAAGATGGTGGCCGCGCTGGCCATGCCTCTGCTGCTCGTCTCCTGCGTATTCACGCCGGGCAAGTTCACCTCGGCGCTGACCATTCACGTCGACCGCAGCTTTACCTTCAGCTATACGGGCGAGGTGAACGCGGTGGACGTCGAAGGCCTGATGGGCAAGGCGATGCTGGAAGGCGTGAAGGCGTCGGCGGAAGCCGGCAAGACGAAGGGCAAGGGCAAGACCGCAGCCGAGCCGCCCTTCCCGCTGACCCTCAGTCCCGAGGAAAAGGCCGAGCGCGACCGCCGCTTCATGCGCATCGCATCGGAACTTTCGAAGGAAACCGGATACCGCAAGGTCGAATATCGCGGCGATGGCGTGTTCTTCATCGACTTCGAGATTTCGGGCACGCTCGATCACGGCTTCGCCTATCCTTACAGCCCCGACAACAAGATCACCTTCCCCTGGATCTCGATCGAGCTGCGCGGCAAGGACATGGTGCGCTTCAAGGTGCCGGGGTTCAGCAATCAGGACCCGACCGGTATGGGCATGCCAACCTCCGGCCCGATGGCGCAAAGCATGTCGATGATGATGGGAACCGATGCCAAGCCGATGGACGGCGTGTTCACCTTCGTCACCGATGCGGAGATCATCAGCCAGAACAACGAGGACGGCGCCATCGGCGACGGCAAGGTCAAGACGATCAGTTGGAAGATCGACGACAATACGGACACCGCGCCGATGGCATCGCTGCGCGTGCGTCCCAAGCCCTGAGAAGGCCGCCGCCGGGGCGCGTGGCGTCCCGGCGGTTCGCCCGGATCAATCCTCGGCGGCGATGCGGACCTTCAGCCCGTCGAGCGAATCGTCGAAACGGATCTGGCAGGAAAGGCGCGAGGTCTCGTCGCGTTCCGACGAGCTTTCGAGCAGGTCGTTCTCGTCCTCGGTCATCGCCGGCAGTTTGGCCGCAAATTCCGGATCGACATGCACATGGCAGGTGGCGCAGCTACAGCAGCCGCCGCACAGCGCGAGCAGCTCGTCAAAGCCGGCCTCGCGGATCACCTCCATCACGGAAAGCCCGGCCTCGCCGATGACTTCGCGTTCTTCCCCGGACCTCGTCACCACGATAAGTTTCGGCACTTCAGTCTCCTTCGGCGGCGTCCATGCCGTTGAACGCCGTTCAGTTCAAGGATGCAACCGATGGGCCTGAGCGCCGAACAGTTGAAGACATCGATCGACGCGCTGGCCGCCGCCGAGCCGCGCTTCGGCGAGGCGGTGGCCCGCGCGGGCTATCCCGAGCCGCGAATCCGCGAGCCGGGCTATGAGACGCTGCTGCGCACGATCGTGGGCCAGCAGGTCAGCGTCGCCGCCGCGCAATCGATCTGGAACAAGCTCGCCGCCGGGCTGGGCGACCTCACCGATCCGCTGACGCTGGCCCGCGCGAGCGACGAGGAACTGCGCGCCGCCGGCCTCTCGCGCCAGAAGGCCGGCTATGCCCGCAGCCTGGCGGACGAGGTTACGAGCGGCCGTCTGGACCTGCTCGGCCTGCCGGAAGACGATGAGGAGGCCATCGCCCAGCTTGTCCGGGTGAAGGGCATCGGCCGCTGGTCGGCGGAGATCTACCTGCTGTTCGCGGAGGGGCGCCCCGACGTCTGGCCCGCGGGCGACCTGGCGGTGCAGATCGAGATCGGGCGCATCTTCGGCATGGAGGAGCGCCCCAGCGAGAAGGCGATCCGCACCCTCGCCGATCCCTGGCGCCCGCATCGCGGCGCCGCGGCGATCCTGGCATGGCATCATTACAAGGTGGACATGGCGGTGATCTGAACGCACTGGCGCGGCACCGGCCTATCCCGTCAGCGCGTCCAGCCCCACCGCGATCGCGCCCAGCGGGCCGGCCATCGCGCCCAGCCCCGGCGGCCCCAGCCGCGTCTCCAGCTCGCCGGCATAGCCCGCGAACGATCCGTACCCGCCCAGGCTCTCCGCCAGCCGCGCGCGCAGCCGGGGGAACAGATAGGGCCGATCCGTCACCACGCCGCCGCCGATCGCGATGCGCCGGGGCGCCAGCGTGACCACCAGATTGTGGAGCAGCCCGCCCAGATCGTGGACGAACAGGTCCCATTGCGGCCCTTCGTCGGGCAACGCGCTGCCGGGGCAGCAGAAACGCTCCGCCAGCGCCGGGCCGGATATCAGCCCCTCCACGCAATCGCCGTGAAAGCGGCACCAGCCAGGATAGGCATCCCCGGCCGCACGCGGCACGCGCATGTGCCCGGCCTCGCCATGGGCATAGCCCTGCACCGGCCGGCCGCCGCTCACGATGCCCACGCCCACGCCCGTTCCCACGGTGATATAGGCATGCGCGTCGAGCCCGCCCGCGGCGCCCCAGCGCCCCTCGGCCAGCGCCGCGCCGTTGACGTCGGTCTGGATCGCGATCGGCTTGCCGTATCGCGCGGCCAGGCGGCGCAGCAGGCTGGTGCCCGTCCATCCCGGCTTGGTGGTGGCGGTGATCGATCCGAAGTCCGGATGCGCGGCGTCCAGCTCCAGCGGGCCGAAGCTGGCGATGCCGATCGCGTCGAACGCCCAGCCGTCCAGCACCGCTTCGATCGCGGCCAGCGTCGCCGCCGGATCGGTGGTGGGTATCGTTTCGCGCGCGCGGAGCGAATCGGGTCCGGACGCCAGCAGCGCCACGCATTTGGTGCCGCCCAGCTCTACTCCTGCGACCAGCGGTTGCCATGCCTGTGCTGCCATCCCGGCCAGGCTAGGGCAAAGCAGCCCTCGGGGAAATCCCCGATACCCCCGGCCGCATCAAGTCCATAGCCTCGCGTCATTCTTTGATGGAGGCGGACATGAAGAATATCCTGGTGCTCGTGCATGACGATCAGGGCCAGGAGGCCCGGCTGCAGGCCGCGCTCGACCTGACCCGCGCGGTGGAAGGCCATCTCAACTGCCTTGACGTTTCGATCATCCCGATGGCGGTCGACGATTACGTCCCCGTCGGCGGCAGCGCGCTGCTGCTCGCCGAGGAGCGCGAGAATGAATCGAAAAACCGCGACAAGATCACCGCCCGGCTGGAGCGCGAGGACGTGCCCTGGACCTGGAGCGACGTGACCGGCGACGTTTCCGAGGCGCTGCGCGAGGCATCCGCGCTGGCCGATGTGATCGTGATCAATCGCCAGTTCGACGACCTGCCCTGGCCCAACATGCGCGCCATCGCCGGCGAACTGCTGGCGAAGGGAGAGGCGCCGCTGCTCGCCGTGCCCGCGGAGATGCGCGGAGTGGCGTTCGCCGGGGGCCGCGCGCTGGTGGCGTGGAACGGATCGCATGCCGCCGGAGAGGCGCTGCAGGCCGCGGTGCCGCTGCTGACGCTGGCATCGGAGGTGACGATCCTGGAAATCGACGACGGATCGATCGACAAGCCCGCGACCGAGGCCGCGCAATATCTGTCGCGCCACGGCATCGAGCCGGTGCTGCGCCGCGTCTCCTCCGGCGGATCGAGCACCGCCGAGGCGCTGCTCGCGCAGGTTGCGGACATGCGCCCCGATTATCTGGTGATGGGCGGCTATGGCCGCAGCCGACTGGTCGAGGCGCTGTTCGGCGGGGTTACCCGCCGCATGCTCACCGAAAGCCCGGTTCCGCTGTTCCTGGCGCACTGATCCGCCTGCGCGCGCCGGATGCATCCCCTGCATCCGGCGCGGCGGCGATTGCTCTCGCGCCCGCCAGTCCGCCGTGCTAGCCATCCCCGCCATACGGGCCAGGGGTGGTCGTAATCGGTTGGGCAATGGTAGGACAGAAAGAGCACGACGCGGACACTCTCGCACTCTTCATCCAGACGGCCAGGGACCGGGCACTTTTCATGCTCGATCCCGACGGCGTGGTTTCGAGCTGGAATGTCGGCGCGGAGCTGCTGACGGGCTGGACCGCTGACGAGATCGTCGGCCAATCGGGCGAGCAACTCTATCCCGCGGTCGATCGCGACGCGCGCAAGCCCGAGGCCGATCTGGCCCGCGTGGTGGCGAACGGCCACTCGCGCGAGGAAACCTGGCGCGTCCGCCGCGACGGATCGGAATTCCTGGCCGATGTGACGATCAGCGCGCTGCTGGCCGATGACGGTTCGCTGCGCGGCTATGGCGTCGTCCTGTACGACATCACCAACCGCAAGGCCGCGGAGAGCGCGCTGGAACGCAACGAGCTGCACCTGCGCTCGATCCTGGCTACCGTGCCCGACGCGATGATCGTGATCGACGAACGCGGCACGATCCTGTCGTTCAGCGCAGCGGCGGAACGGCTGTTCGGCTGGTCCGAGGCGGAGGTGGTCGGCAAGAACGTGTCGATCCTGATGCCCTCGCCCGATCGCATCCGGCACGACGATTATGTCGGGCGCTATATCTCCACCGGAGAGCGGCGGATCATCGGCATCGGCCGGATCGTGGTGGGCGAGCGGCGCGACGGCACCGATTTCCCGATGGAGCTGTCGGTCGGCGAAGCCTCCAGCGAGGGGCACCGCATCTTCACCGGCTTCATCCGCGACCTGACCGAGCAGCAGCGCTCCGAGCTGCGGCTGAAGGAACTGCAATCGGAGCTGATCCACGTCTCGCGCCTGTCGGCGATGGGCACCATGGCATCCACGCTGGCGCACGAGCTCAACCAGCCGCTGACGGCGATCGCCAACTATATGGAGGCCGGCCGCGATCTCCTTGCCGCCGCCGGTGTCGAGGGCGAGATGGGGGAAATGCTGCGCGAGGCCGTGGAGGAATCGGCAAAGGAGGCGCTGCGCGCCGGCAATATCGTGCGCCGCCTGCGCGACTTCGTATCGCGCGGCGATGTCGAGAAGCATATCGAGGATCTCAACCGTCTGATCGACGAGGCCAGCCGCCTGGCGCTGGTGGGCGCCAAGGAACGCGGCGTCCGCGCATTCTTCGATCTGTCGCCGGAAGTCACCCATGTTCTGGTCGATCGGGTCCAGATCCAGCAGGTGCTGCTCAACCTGATCCGCAACGCGATCGACGCGATGACCGGCGGCGAGGTGCGCGACGTCACGGTGCGCACCTCCGTCGATCCGCGCGGCATGATCCGCGTGTCGGTCGTGGATACCGGGCCGGGAATCGATCCGCAGGTCTTGCCGAAACTGTTCGAGGCCTTCACGAGTACGAAGGAACGCGGCATGGGGCTGGGATTGTCGATCTGCCGAACGATCGTGGAGGCGCATGGCGGGCGCATCTGGGCCGAGCCGCGCACGGGCGGCGGCACCGTCTTCCACTTCACGGTAATGGGCGCGAGTACGGAGGAACCGGGTGACGGAAAAGCGGACAATTCACCTCGTAGACGATGAGGAGTCGGTCCGCCGCTCGGCTGGCTTCATGCTCCGGACCTCCGGGTATGAGGTGAAGGCCTATGCGTCCGGGATCGAATTCCTGAAGGTGGCGAAGGACGCCGAGCCGGGCTGCATCCTGCTCGACGTGCGCATGCCGGAGATGGACGGGCTGGAGGTCCAGGCCGAGCTGAACACGCGCGGCGTGGCGCTGCCGGTGATCGTGCTGACCGGCCATGGCGACATCAACACCGCCGTCACCGCGATGAAGGGCGGCGCCGTCGACTTCATCGAGAAGCCGTTCGAGAAGGACGTGCTGCTCAAGGCGCTCGACACGGCCTTCCGCCGGCTGGAGCGCGAGGACGAGGCCGCGACTTCGGAGCATGAGGCGCAGGTGCGCATCGCCGCGCTCACCCAGCGCGAGCAGGACGTGCTGCGCGGCCTGGTGCGCGGCCATCCCAACAAGACGATCGCCTATGATCTGGGGATCAGCCCGCGCACCGTGGAGGTGCATCGCGCCAATGTGATGAGCAAGCTGGGCGTCCGCAGCCTTTCCGAAGCGCTGCGGATCGCCTTTGCCGCGGGGCTGCGCGGCGACGCCTGACCGCAGAGCCGCCAGCCGCTCCCCGGTCCCGCGGCACGCTTCGTAACGCCCGTCATCCGGAGACTCACGTAGCGACTGCCGCCGCCGCATTGGGCATCTTCAATGCGGTAGAGGATTTGATGGACGCCACCACTCCCCTTGCTGCGCGCCAGGCGCGCCCCCGCATCCTTCTGGTAGAGGATGACGATGGGGTACGCCGTTCGCTGCATCTGCTGCTGCACGGCAGCGGGTATGAAGTGCGCTCCTATGCCGCGGCCGGGCCGCTGCTCGCGGATCCCACCGCCAACAACGCCTGGGGTCTGATCGCCGATTATCTGCTGCCGGATTGCGATGGGCTGGATGTGCTGCGCGCGCTTCAGGATGGCGGCTGGGCCGGCAAGTCGGTGCTGATCACCGGCCACCTCTCGCCGGAGCTCCGCAAGGCCGCGACGGATGCCGGTTTCGGCGCGATCCTGGAAAAGCCGCTGCGCCGCCACGACCTGATGGGCGCGCTTAGCTAGGCGCCCGCCTGCCCCCTCCCCGAAACGGGACCGGCCGCCCGAAGGCGGCCGGCTGGGAGACATTTCATTCCGGTCCATGCGGCGATGCCGCGGGGTGCGCGGCGGCCGGTGGATGCCGGCCGCCGCCTCCCCCCTTTTGACCGCGGTTAGAACCGTCCGCGCAGGCCGATCATGATCTGCCGTCCGGGGTTGTAGCTGGTGAACGCGGCATTCTCGAACTGGAAGTAGCTGCGCTGATTCGCCTTGGTGATGTTGATCACGTCGACGGTCAGCTCGGGCAGCCCCTTGGTGCCCAGGATCTCGGCCAGGTCGAAGCTGCTGCCGAAATCCCACTGCTGATAGTCGTCGTTGTAGATCGAGGCGAGCGGGATGCCGTTCTGGTTGCTGCCCGACGCCGGGTTGCCCTGGGCGAAGGTGGTCGAAAGCCGCGCCGAGATGCCGTGGTTTTCGTAATAGGCGGTCAGGTTGTAGGTGACCGGCGACACGCCCGTCGCCACCGCCGGGGCCGCGCCCGACGCCTTCTGCTCGATCAGCGTCAGGTTGGCGGTGAAGCCGAAGCCGTTGATGCCCAGATAGCGGCCCAGCAGGAAATCGAGCGGCTGGACCCAGTTGAACTCCAGGCCGTTGACCTTGAGCGTGCCCGTGGCGTTCACCTGCTGCTGCAGCACCACGGTGGCGCTGCCCGGGCCGCCGCGCGAGTTGATCGCGGCCTGCTGGGTCGGCGACAGCGTGTCATAGGTGACGCCATAGGTTGCCAGCGCCGAGAAGGGCACGGTCACCGTGCCGTTCACGGTGAAGCCGGTCACCGCCTTGCGGAACGCGGCGAAGCCGACATAGCCCTCCGCCCCGGTATAATATTCGAAGCCCAGATCGATATTGTCCGAGATGAACGGATCGAGCGCCGGGTTGCCCACCGAGCCTACGTCCGCCGAGGGCGAGCTGAAGTTCAGGCCCGGCAGCATCGAGCTGGGGTTCGGGCGGGTCATCGTCCGCGACACCGCGGCACGCACCACGGCGTTGCCGGTGATGTTATAGGCCGCGCTCGCCGACGGCAGCCAGTTGCCGTAATCGGTGTTCGTGTAGACGAAATTGACCACGTTCGGATAGCAGGAGCCATCGCGGACATTGCCCGCCCCCGGGCAGGCGGCGGGCAGCGGGCCGGCGCCGTCCGGGTCCTGCGAGTTGCGCGGATCGGAGATCGACACGCGGCCGCCGATCGTCTGGTCGGTGCGCACGTAGCGCAGGCCGATATTGTACTTGAGCTGTCCGTCGCCAAGCTGGGTATCGCCGTTCAGCTCGGCGAAGGCGCCCCACACCTTTTCACGGACATAGCCGCCGCTGGCGCCCGTGTTGGTGCCGCCCGCTTCGGGCGCGGCGTCGTGGAAGGCGTCATAGTTGGACGCCGCCTTGAACTTCTCCCAGTCCACGGTCACGAATCCGCTCGGCCCCGGCATCAGATAGGACGCCAGCGCCGATTGCGGGATCAGCGACCCGGCATAGGTCACCGGCCCGGCCGAACCCGCCGAATATCCGGTGCCATAGGCGGGATAGCTGGGATAGCCGGCGGGCGCCGCGCCGGGCGAATTCAGGCCCTGGCACGCCGGCTGGGTGTTCGGGCTGGGCACGAACACGCTGGGACGGTTGCCGCACACCGCATTCTGCCACGCCTGCGAATTGTCGAAGCCGCGGATCTCGCGCGAGACGTCGTCATAGGCGGCGCCGACATGCAGGTTGAAGCCGCTGTCGCCCCAGGTCAGGTCACCGCGGATGCCCTTGGTCTCGGTCAGGCGGCGCTCGTCCTGGATGTTCACGCGGCCGCCGTTCCAGCCGAAGCTGGCCGGATTGTTGAGGTCGATGTTGGTGGTGACGTTCGGGAAATCGCCCGCCGAATTGTCATAGGTTACCGTCACGCCCGAGCTTGCCGGGGTGATCACCAGCACGGTGGGCGATTCGCGATGGAACTTGCTGCGCGTATAGTTGCCGCTGATCGACGCCTTCAGCGTATCGCTGAACTCCACCTCCAGCCCGGGATTGATGCCCCAGAAGCTCACCTCTTCGATGAACGGGCGGTATTCGAGGAACCACTGGGCGTTGTAATAGGTGCCGCCGGTGACGACGCATCCCTGGGTGCAGTCGCTGCGGTCATAGGTGGTGTTGACCGGGATCATCGCGCCGTTGCGGCCAACCCAGTTCATGTCGATGCGCTGCAGGTTGTTCTTCTTCCACCCGTACATGCCGTCGACATAGGCGTGGAAGCCGTCGCCGTTATATTCCAGGCTGGCGATCGCGTTGATCCGGTCCTTGGTGCCAAACTCGTCCGAAGGACGGCCCAGGCGCGGGATGATGCCGTTGTCGATCTGGGTGATGTTGGCGCCCGGGTTGCGCGCCAGCAGGAACGCCTCGTCGATCGTGGTGCCGGTGGCCACGCCGGGGATGTTGGCGTTGGCGGGCACGGTGCCGGGGATCGTCCAGTTGCCGCCGCCGGTGCCGTTGCGGGTGGAAGAGCTGCTCTGCGTCGCCGACAGGTTGGGGTTGGTCCAGCCGATCGTCTCGTATCCGGTGACGCGCACGCGGTTGCGCACCCCCGCCACGCCCACCAGCACGCCGAAATCGCCGCTGGTCGTGCTGGCCAGGACGGAGCCGCGATAGCCCCAGTCATCGGCGTTGCTGTTCTTGGTGACCTGGCCCGAATAGGTGACGTGCGTCCCCGGATTGTCGAACGGGCGCGCGCTGCGCATGTTCACGGTGCCGGCCGCGCCGCCCTCCAGCATGCCGGCGGTCGGGCTCTTCTGCACGGTCAGGCGGCTGAACAGCTCGGTCGGGAACAGGTCCAGGTCCACCTCGCGGTTGGTGCTCTGCGCGTCGGTACGGCCGGTGGAGGCGATCGCGACCGGCGCGTTGTTGAGCAGGACGCGGGTGAAGTTGGTCCCCAGGCCGCGGATCGTGACGTTCAGGCCCTCGCCCGTGATCTCGCGGCTGATCGTCACGCCGGGCACGCGGTTGAACGATTCGGCCAGGTTGGTGTCGGGGAACTTGCCGATGTCCTCGGCGAAGATCTCGTCGGTGAAGCCGGTGGCGTCCTTCTTCGAGTTGGTCGAGTTCTGAAGGCTGCGGCGATAGCCGGTGACGACGATCTCCTCGCCGTTCCCTTCGGCGGACTGGGCGTCCTGCTGCGGCGCGGGCGCGGCCGCCTCCGGCTGTGCATCCGGCGCCGGATCTGCGGCGGCACGCGCCAGCGCGGGCCAGGCGGTTCCCGCAAGCAACACTGCGCCGAGCATCGCTGCACGGCGCGCATTCGACGGATTCGAGAGTCGCGTGATCATGGTGTCCCCTCCTCAAAGCGCCTCTTTTGGGCTCACCGCACATCGCCGTTCGCAATGTTAGCGGTCACATTTCCCAGTATTTCTGGTCTGAGTTGGTGTCAACTCATACATTTGAGGAGGCGTAACGATCCTGCGGCGAACCGGCCGGCCCGCGCGCCAGGGCCTGCGCGCTGCCTTCCCTGTGCCATTTCCGTCACTTGCACGGCTGCGGCGCGCCGCGGCTGTTGCGCGCGCGCGCGGCTTGGCTAATCTGCCGCGGTCCGAAGGGGGGACCGATGATCCGCTTGCTCGCCGCCATCCTGATGCTGATCGCCGCAGCCGGCGAGGCACGCGCCCAGGCCTGGCACCGCGCCGAGACGCGCCACTTCACGCTCCAGGCCGAATTGCCGGCCGATGAGGTGCGCCAGCTCGCGCGCGAGCTGGAGGCGCTCAACGCCGCGCTGATGACGATGACCGGCGCGTCCGAGGCCGCGCGCGGGCGCAAGCTCGACATCCTGATGGTCGACGACATCGCCACGCTGCGCAAGCTGACCACCGCCGACGATCTGACCGAGGCGCTGTTCTTCAACAACGCGATCGATCAGGCGGCGATCGTGGCGCGCGCCGACAAGCGCAGGCGCGCCGCCTATGACATGCGCGAGGCGCTCTTCCACGAATATTGCCACTATTTCCTGCGCCGCTACCTGCCGGGCATCTATCCGTCCTGGTACAATGAAGGCTTCGCCTCGGTGTTCGAGAGCGCCCGGATTACCGGCGGCACGCGGGTCCGCATCGGGGAGATCCCGCGGGTCGCGCTGTGGCTCGATCCCGCTGCGCTGACGCCCTTCGCCCGGATCGCCAGCGTCGAGAACGCGCTGGAAATGACCAAGGACCGCGACAAGCTCTACGCCCAGGGATGGCTGATCGCGCATCATTCGCTGTTCGGCGGCAAGCGCGCGGCGGAGGTGAAGCGCTATCTGGACCTGGTCCGCTCCGGCAGGCCGCTCGGCAAGCCCGAGCTGCTGTTCGCCGGCGGCTATGCCGGGTTCGACGCGGACATCGCCGCCTATGCCGCGGCCGATCTGCCGCCGCCGCGCGACATCGCCGTGCCGCACGTGCCCGACGCGGAGATCGCGGTTCGCGAGCTGCGCCCGGGCGAGGTCGCGCTGCTGGAGCGCCGCGTGGACGATGCGGAGCTGGACGGCGCCTGGGCGGGCGAGGACGCCAGCCAGTTCCTGCTCGCCTATGCCTCCGCCAACAACAAGCTGGGCAAATGGCCCGACGATCCGGCGCTGGCGCTGTACACCGCCAAGCTGGCGTTCCTCGCCGGACGTTCGATCCGCGCGACCGAGCTGGTCGATCCGCTGATCGCAAAGAGCCCCGGCGATCTCGACATACTCGCGCTGAAGGGCCGGGTGCTGGTGCTTTCCGCCCAGGCCGCGCACGGCACCCCCACCGCCACCTCCCGGCTGGCCGAGAGCCGCAAGCTGCTGATGGGCGTGCTGGCGCGCGACGCCTCCCACGTCGATGCGCTGGCGGGAATGAACGAGAACCTCACCGAGGCGCGCGGCGCCAATGTGGAGGCGATCGGCTATCTGCGCCGCGCCATCGACCTTGAGCCCAGCAACACCACGATGCGCTATCGCGCGATCGGGCAGATGCTGCGGATCGGCGATTATCGCGGCGCGATCGCCATGCTCCAGCCGCTGGCCAACGCCCCGCACGACGGCTCCAGCCGCCAGTTCGCGCTGGAGCTGATCGCCGAGATCCGCCGCCGCTCCGGCATCCGCTGAGCGGCGCGCGCCTAGCCCCGCTCCACCCGCGCCGCGAAACAGCCATGGGCGGCGTTGTGTGCGTGGATATAGGCGACCTCCGGCCGTGCGAAGAGTTCGCGGATGCGTGCGTCCGCCTCGCCCGCCATCGCCAGCAGCGCCCCGGCAAGATTGCCCGCTGCATCATATCCCCGCAGCGCGATCGGCCGCCCTGCGAACACCGGCGCCGGTTCGTCCTCCACCACCGCTGCCCGCGCCGCGCCCTCGCGCACATAGATGGCGTAGCTGTTGCGATAGGGCGTCGCCACGTCATGGTCGGTATGGTTGAGCAGCAGCAGCGCCTCCCCCGGCTCCGCGTCCTCCAGCGTGATGCGGCAGGGAAAGCCCGGCTTGTGCGTGGCGGTGACGCGGCGCACGCCCCGCTCCGCCAGCGCCGCCTCGTCCAGCCCGAACAGCGCCGCGAAGCGCGCGGGCGCCAGCCCCTCGATACGATAGCTCATGCCTGTTCCTCCTCCACGCCCTCGCGCCGCCGCAGCACCAGCTTGCGGTCGATGCCATAGGCGTATCCGCCCATGCTGCCGTCGGCGCGCTGGGCGCGGTGGCAGGGGATGACGATCGCGACATGGTTGGCGCCGCACGCGGTTCCGGCGGCGCGCACCGCGCGCGGGTTGCCGGCCTCGGCGGCAAGCTGGGCATAGCTGCGCGTCTCGCCGGGCGGGATCGCGCGCAGCGCCTGCCACACCGCCTCCTGGAAAGCCGTGCCCTGGACGTCCAGCGGCAGGTCCGCGTGGCGCCCCGGCGCCTCCACCTCCGCCACCACCCGCGCCGCCAGCTCGGCCAGCGCGGCGCCCCCCTGTTCGATCTCGGCCGCCGGAAAGCGCCGGGCGAGCTGGATCGCGTCCTCGTCGAAGGCGACACGGCACAGCCCCTTGCCCGTCGCCGCGATCAGCAGCGGGCCAAGGCTGGTATCGGCGATCGTCCAGCGGATCGTCACCCCCGCCCCGCCGCGGCGCCAGGCGCTGGGCGTCATCCCCAGCCGCGCGTTGGCGGTCTCGTAGAAGCGGCTCGGCGCGGAATATCCGGCCTCATAGATGGCGCCGGTCACGGTCGCCTCCGCCTTCAGCGCCTCGGCGGCGCGGCGGGCGCGCAGCCCGCGGGCATAGGCGGCGGGCGTCACGCCGGTGGCGCGCTTGAACAGCCGGTGGAAATGATGCGGCGCATAGCCCACCTGCGCCGCCAGTTCGTCGAGCCCGATGCCGTCTTCCGCCCCCTCGATAAGCGCCACCGCGCGGGCCACCGCCAGCCGGTCGCGCCCCGTCTCGTCGGGCTTGCAGCGCAGGCAGGCGCGGAAGCCCGCGGCGCGCGCGGCATCGGCATCGGGATAGAATGCCACATTCTCGCGCTTCGGCCGCCGCGCCGGGCAGCTCGGCTTGCAATAGATGCCGGTGGTGGTCACCGCGACGATGAAGCGCCCGTCCGAATGCCGGTCATGCGCCAGGAAGGCGGACCAGGCCGCATCCTCGCTCAGGGGAAGGTCGTTGCTCATGGCCCCGGTATAGGCCGCTGCCCGGGCGCAGGCATCCCGCCGCTTGCGCCCAAAGCGCCGGGGCTTTGCACGATGCCGGCCCGCACAACTACTCGTACAAAATCATGCCGGGACTTGCCCTGCGCCGCGGATCGCGTAACCGTTACCGCTAACAGAACCTGGGCCGCCGCACGCACGGATGCCCGCCGCGCTGGAGGGGATCGAGTGAGCATCTGGCAACGCACCCGCGCGCTGCGCTGGTGGATCATCGCGATCGTGATGCTGGGCACGATCATCAACTATCTGGTCCGCCAGACGCTGGGCGTCGCCGTCGCCACCGAGCCGTTCCAGGCGGACGTGGCGATGACCAAGGAGCAATATTCCTGGGTCACCGGCATCTTCCAGGGCTTCATCATGCTCCAGCCGGTGGTCGGCTATATCCTCGATCGCATCGGGCTGCGCACCGGCATGGCGGTCTTCGCCACAGGCTGGGGGCTGCTCACCATGGCGCACGGGCTGGTGACGAGCTGGCAGGGGCTGGCGGTGCTGCGCGGCGCGCTGGGCTTTGCGGAGGGCACGTCGCACACCGCGGGGCTGAAGGTCGTGTCCGAATGGTTCCCCGCCAAGGAGCGCGGGCTGGCGGGCGGCATCTATAATCTCGGCGCGTCTGCGGGGATCGCGCTGGCAGGGCCGCTGGTTGCGATATCGGTGGTGTGGTGGAGCTGGCGCGCGGCCTTCTATGTCGCGGGGGCGCTGGCGCTGCTGTGGGTGCTGCTGTGGCTGCGCTGGTACCGCGCGCCCGAGGAGCACCCCGCCATCGCGCCCGAGGAGCTGGAGACGATCCGCTCCGGGCAGGAGGCGCATGTCCAGTCCTCCGGCCGCAAGCCCGCGGTGCTGTCGCTGCTCGGCCGCCGCAATTTCTGGGGCATCGCCATCCCGCGATTCCTGGCCGATCCCACCTGGGCGACGCTCACCTTCTGGCTGCCCCTCTATCTGCACGAGGTGCGGGGGATGGACCTCAAGTCGCTGGCGGTGGCGGTGGTCGTCCCCTTCGTCGCGGCGGACCTGGGCTGCCTGTTCGGCCCGGCGATGGTGCTGTGGCTCCAGCGGCGCGGCATCGGCCTGATCGACGCGCGGCGCTGGACCTTCACCTTCGGCGCGCTGCTGATGACCAGCATGGCCTTCGTCGGATCGGTCACCAGCCCGGTGGCGGCGGTGATCCTGCTCAGCATCGGCGGCTTCGCGCACCAGACGCTGTCGGTGACCTGCATCACCATGGGCAGCGACTTGTTCCGGCGCGACGAACTGGGCACCGTGGCGGGCATGGCGGGGACGATGGCCAACCTGGGGGTGATGATCTTCACGCTGCTGATCGGCGCGCTGGTCAGCCAGATCGGCTACACGCCCTTCTTCATCGCGCTGGCGGTGTTCGATCTTGCCGCCGCGGCGATCCTGTGGGCACTGGTGGTGAAGCCCGGGGGCGAGCAGGGGCGCGAGAGCGGCGTCATCCCGATCCTGCTCGGCGGCGCGGCGGCGGGCTATCTGTGGTTCGGCCCGGGCATCGGCGCGGCGGGCGTGGCGGGCTATGCCGGCTTCGGATTCGGCGTGCTGCTGCTGGTGCTGGGCATCGCCATCGAGCTGCGCGCCCGCGCCGCCCGGGGAGCCGCCGCATGATCCGCAACCCGATCCTGCGCGGCTTCAATCCCGATCCCTCGATCTGCCGGGTGGGCGAGGATTATTATATCGCCACCTCCACCTTCGAATGGTTCCCCGGCGTCCAGATCCACCACAGCCGCGATCTGGCGAACTGGCGGCTGATCGCCCGCCCGCTCAACCGCGCGAGCCAACTCGACATGCGCGGCGATCCCGATAGCTGCGGCGTCTGGGCGCCCTGCCTCAGCCACGACGGCGAGCGGTTTCACCTGATCTACACCGATGTGAAGCGCTATGGCCGCACCACCGTGGGCGGGGCATCGGGCGCGTCGCTGCGCGATTTCCACAATTATCTGGTCACCTGCGACACGATCGACGGCGACTGGTCCGATCCCGTCCATCTCAACAGCAGCGGCTTCGACCCCTCGCTGTTCCATGACGCGGACGGGGGCAAATGGCTGCTCAACATGCTGTGGGACCACCGCCCTGGGCGCAAGCGCTTCGCCGGGATCGTGATCCAGCGCTACAGCCCGGAGGAGCGCAGGCTGACCGGCGAGCGCCGCATGATCTTCGAAGGAACGCCGCTGGGCTTCACGGAGGCGCCGCACCTCTATCGCCGCGGCGGCTATTATTATCTGATCACGGCCGAGGGGGGCACGCAGTGGAACCACGCGGTCACCATGGCGCGCTCGCGCAGCCTGTTCGGCCCCTATGAACTGCATCCCCATGGCCAGATCCTCACCGCGCGCGACCGGCCCGACGCGCCGTTGATGCGCGCGGGCCATGCGGACCTGGTGGAGACGCCGGAGGGCGAGACCTGGATGGTCTATCTGTGCGGCCGCCCGCTGCCCAACCGCGGCCGGTGCGTGCTGGGGCGCGAGACCGCGATCCAGCCGATGCGCTGGGGCGACGACGGCTGGCTCTACACGCTCGACGGCAGCGGCCTCCCCCAGCTCGAAATCCCCTCCCCCGGCCTGTTCGAAGGCACGCCGCCCGATCCGGCGCCGCGCGCGGAGTTCGACGCGCCCGATCTGCCGGCCGAGTTCCAATGGCTGCGCACCCCGCATCCGGAGACGATCTTCAGCCTGTCCGCCCGCCCCGGCCACCTGCGCCTTTTCGGGCGGGAGAGCCTGGGAAGCCTGTTCGCCCAGGCGCTGGTCGCGCGGCGCCAGCAGGCCTTTTGCTATTCGGCGGCGTGCAGCATGGATTTCGCGCCGCGCCACTATCAGCAGTCGGCGGGGCTGATCGCCTGGTACAACGGCAGCAAATATCATTATCTCCACATCAGCCACGACAAGGCGGAGGGCCGCCACCTGCGCGTGATGTCCGCGCTGCCCGATTCGCCCGCGGGCGACGCCTGGACCCCGCCCGTCCCCGTCCCCGAAGGCCCGGTGGAGCTGCGCGTGGAGGTGGATTACGATCGCCTCCGCTTCGCCTGGCGCGTGCCGGGGCGCGAGTGGCATTGGCTGCCCGAGCAATTCGACGCCTCGATCCTGTCCGACGAGGCGACGCTTCCCGGCGCGGCGAACTTCACCGGCGCCTTCGTCGGCATGGCCTGCCAGGACACGTCCGGCGCCGGCCTCCACGCCGATTTCGACTGGTTCGACTATCGCGAGCGGGAGTATCGCGCCGCGGCCGACTGACCCGCGCCTGCTACCGCCGCCTGCGCGACCACCAGCGGATGCGGCGCCCCGGCCGCGGCGGCAGGGGCGGCTCGGGCGGGGGCTCCACCGCCGTCCCGCGCGCCAGCGCCGCGCGCAGCTCGGCCAGCACCTCGCCCTGCCCGCGGAATGCGCGCGCCATGTCGCGCCGCGCGATCGGCATCAGGAATTCGCAGCCGTGCGCGTCGCCATCGCGCCACACCACCTTCGCCTCGCGCGCGCCCGCGCCGCTGAGCCCGATCGAGATCAGCGTGCCTTCGGGCAGGTCCACGTCGCCATGGAACAAGATGCCCGTGCGCGAGAAATTCTCGACGCGGACGCTGACCGGAACCCCGTTCATGCCGCGCACGACACTATCGCTGTCGACATGGAAGCGGATCGCGCCGCGCGCGTCGACCTCGCCCAGAACCTCGATCCTTGCGACCAGCACGCCCCTCTCCGGCGCCGCGAACAAAGCGGCCAGGGCATCCGCTAGCGCGCAGGAGGTTAACGGATTCGAAGCGCCGCCCGCACGCCCGGCTCCGGCCCTGCCACGCCCTGCCGATTCCGGGACAGCGCCGGCGGCTTTCGCGCTGGCGGGCGGGCGGCGCGGCCCTATGCTGGGCGGCAAAGGAGATTCCATGCGCCTCGTTCCCGGCCTCGCCATGTTCCTCGCCGCCCCGCTGCTGCTCGCCGCGCAGGACGCGGGCGGGCCGCTGCCGGGCAAGGCCAACCATCCCGAGGCGCTGGCCTTCTCCGAAAGCGCCCAGCCCCAGCCCGAGACCGCGCCCGACCAGTCGGACGCCGATCCCGCGCTCGCCGCGCTGATGGACCGGATCGAAGGCGCGCTGCGCATGCCCGCGGGCGCGCAGCCGGTGGCCGGCTACACCCGCTATTATGCCTGGGCGGACAAGGCGCGGACCAAGGTGACCGGCGTGCTCGTCACCGGCGGCCGCGCCGAACGCAAATGGATCGGCTTCGACGATCTGCCGCTGTCGCTGGCGCCCGGCTGCGCGGTGGTGTCGCTGGTGTTCGACGCCGCCCGCGGCACGATCGACGAGGTCTATTGCAACGGCGGCTGAAGGGGTTCCCGGCCCCCGCCGCCCCTCCTCGCGGCATTGACTTTAGACAGCCCTTCTGCCATATGCGCCGCCATCGAGGCGTCATGCAGCGTGAACGGATATTTCCGGCTCCGCCTCGGCAAAGAACCCACGGCTTCCCTTTTCACGCGGGTCGTCAGCTTTTGACCCCCGCTTGCGCGTGCCCCCTGTGCGGCGCGCGCCGGCCGCATATCGCAAAGGTTTCCAATGCAATTCTCCGAACTCGGCCTGTCCCAGGCCGTTCTCGCCGCGCTTGCCGTCAAGGGCTATGCGCAGGCTACCCCGATCCAGGCGCAGGCGATCCCCGCGCTGCTCCAGGGCCGCGACCTGCTCGGCATCGCCCAGACGGGCACCGGCAAGACCGCCGCCTTCATGCTCCCCTCGATCGACCGGCTGGTGGCCAGCGGCAAGCGCGCCCAGCCGCGCGGCTGCCGCATGCTCGTCCTCGCCCCCACCCGCGAGCTGGCGGCCCAGATCGCCCAGAGCGCGCGCGACTATTCGCAGGGCACGGGGCTGCGCATCGCCACCGTGTTCGGCGGCACCTCGGTCCACAAGAACAAGACCGATCTGGCCCGCGGCGTCGACGTGCTCGTCGCCACGCCGGGCCGCCTCGTCGATCTGATCGACCAATGCTACGCGATCCTGATGGGCATCGAGATCTTCGTGCTCGACGAGGCCGACCAGATGATGGACCTCGGCTTCATCCACGCGCTGCGCCGGATCGTGAAGGAGCTGCCGGCCAAGCGCCAGTCGCTGTTCTTCTCCGCCACCATGCCCAAGGCGATCCGCGAGCTGGCCGGCCAGTTCCTGAAGGCCGATCCGGTGGAGGTGAAGGTGACCCCCGTCGCCACCACCGCCGAGCGCGTCGAGCAGCAGGTGACCTATATCCAGCAGAAGGAGAAGCAGGCGCTGCTCACCCTGATGCTGCGCAGCGAGCCGATCGATCGCGCGCTGGTGTTCACCCGCACCAAGCATGGCGCCGACCGCGTCGTCCGCCTGCTCGCCGCCAACGGCGTCGCCGCCAACGCGATCCACGGCAACAAGAGCCAGCCGCAGCGCGAGCGCGCGCTGGGCGAGTTCCGCGCGGGCAAGGTGCCGATCCTGGTCGCCACCGATATCGCCGCGCGCGGCATCGACGTGTCCGGCGTCAGCCACGTCTTCAACTTCGAGCTGCCCAATGTGCCCGAGCAATATGTCCACCGCATCGGCCGCACCGCGCGCGCCGGCAATGACGGCATCGCGATCAGCTTCTGCGCCGACGACGAGCGGCCCTATCTGCGCGATATCGAGAAGCTGACGCGCCAGCGCCTCGCCGTGCGTCCGCTGCCGGAGGGCTTCGTCGCCGCCGCCGCCACGCTCTCGAACAAGCCCGCGCCGGCGCCGATGAGCCGCGACGAGGCCAACGGCCGCCGCGGCCGCGCGATGCAGTCGCAGCGCCAGGATCGCCCGAGCCGCCAGGATCGCGGGCCGGACCGCAGCCAGGATCGCGGCCCCCGCGCCAATCCGCTCCGCGGCGCCGATGGCGCCCCGCGCTCCGATCAGCCGCGCCGCAGCGATGCCCCGCGCGCCGACCAGCCCCGCGGCGAGCCTCGCGGCGACGCCCCGCGCAACTATGCCCGCCCCAAGCGCAAGTGGCACGCCAAGCCCGCGAACGGCGGCGGCCAGCGCAACCAGGGCGGCCGCCGCTAGAACGGCGACTCCGGCCGGATGCCGGGCTCCCCTGCGAAGGCAGGGGAGCCGGCCCGCTTCGATCGACGTGAAATCCACGCTTCGGCGGGGTGCGTTTGACCTGGCCCGTTCACCACGAGCTGGTCGAAAGGCGCGTCCCCCAAGCGCATGGCCCGTGGATGGCCGCCCTTCGACGAGCTCAGGGCGAACGGTTGCGCCCCCCGATCAGCCCCCGTTGGCGCGGAACAGCGCCAGCGTGCGCTCACGCGCGATGCGGGCGCTTTCGGCGTCGTAATCGGCCCGCGCGTCGCAGTTGAAACCGTGCCCGGCCTCATAGACGAACACTTCGGTGTTGCGCGGCCCGGATGCGATCAGCTTCTCGACGCCCTCGATCGGGATGCCATGGTCGTGCCGTCCGAAATGCAGGATGGTGGGGCATCGCGGCTCCAGCTCCGCCGCGCCGGGCACCATCGATCCGTAATAGCCCGATGCCGCCGCCAGCCCCTCAAGCTGCGCCGCCGCGAACCACGCCACCGATCCGCCATAGCAATAGCCGGTCAGGAACACCGGCCCCTGCGCCTTCAGCGCATCGATGCAGGTCTGCGTATCGGCCAGCGTCAGCGCGAAAGGATGCAGCTCGCGCGCCAGCGTCCGCCCCTCGGCGATGCCCGCGGCGTCATAGCCGGTCTCGAACCCCGGCCGCTCGCGATCGAACACCGCCGGGGCCAGCACCTCATATCCGTCCGCCGCATAGCCGTCCGCCACCGCGCGGATATGCGGGTTCACGCCGAAGATCTCCTGGATCACCACCAGCCCGCCCCGCCGCACGCCCTGCGCGGGAACATGATAGACGCCGATCGTGGCGCCATCGGCCATGGTCATCGCGATCATCGGCATGGCTGCGCTCCCCCGGTCACCGCCGCCCGTCGCGCTCGGAATCATCGTAGAGCGCCGCCTGGATCCGCTGGACACGGTCGATGCCCCGGCTCGCCTCGTTACCGCGGCCGCCGATCAGCGGATCGGCGCGGCGGTAATAGGCCAGCGCCTGCTCATATTCCCCGGCCGCCTCGGCGCACAGGCCCAGATCGAACAGGATCGAGGGGTGGCCCGGCGCCGCCGCGTCGATCGCCGCCCATTCCTGGCACGCCCCGGGGCGGTTGCGCTCGGACGTCTTCATGCTCGCGCGGAAGCGCTTGGCCAGGTCCTTGGGCAACCCCTTGGGCGTTTCGCGATAGCGGATCGAATAGCGTTCCCAGCGCGGCACGATCTCCACGCGCACCTGCGCCGCAATGGCGTTGATCATCCGCGTGATGCTCTCCTCCACGGTGGACGCCGGCCGCTCGCCCGCGCCGTGGCACCAGCTCTGCTCCTCGCGCAGCGGCTTGGAGGTGGAATAGACGATGCGCCCGTCGGTGGTGCGGGTGATGCGCAGATCGGCGTTGAGGTTGATCACGCGCCGCGTGCAATCGACCTCCTTCTCCACCTCCTTGATGCACTTCTTGTTGGCGTCGCGCTCGGCGCAGTCCTTGTCCTTGCGCTTCCAGTAATTGTCCTCGACGCCGCTGGAGACCGCGCCGGAAAGCACGCCCTCGGCATTGCCGGGGCCGCGCCGCGATCCGCCGATCAGGTCGAAATGCACCTCGCCGCGCGCATCGGGCTGGGAAAGCGCGCGCTCGATCGCGAAGCCCAGCGCCCCGCCGTCGCGCCCGTGCAGCCGGTCGATCGACAGCGACAGCAGCATCGCCGCGTCGCGATAGGCCGCGGGGAAGCGCCCGACCATGAAGGCCTCCTCCGCCTGCGCGGGCGCGGGGAGCGCCGCCAGCATGAGCCCCGCCGTCAGCGCGATCCAAGAACGCCTTGCCACGATCCATCCCCCTCGTCGTTTGCGATGCGTCACGACAGTTGCAGCGGACGCGCGGACAGGCAAGCCCGGCGTGCCGCCCGGCCGCGGTTCGCCGCGCCTTGCGGCCCGGGCCGCGCGATGCCGCCGCGCGTGGCCGCGGTGCCGACTCGGGTTGCATCCCCCGTCCCCCGATGCTAGGCGCGCGCCAACCCATCGGGGGCGCCTCATATATGGATGCCGTCCCCAGCTCGCATGGGGCCAATTCCTGCTCCCTATGAGGAAACCGAACGCGTGGAGATTTCCAGCGGCAATATTGGCGGTATCCAGGCCAGCTTGAGCGGACGCTATGCGACCGCGCTGTTCGAGCTGGCCCGCGATGCGAAGGAACTGCCCAAGGTAGAGGCCAGCCTGGCCACCGTGGCCAAGGCGCTCGATGAATCGGCCGATTTCCGGTCGCTCACCGCCAGCCCGCTGGTCAGCCGCGCCGACGCCGCCCGGGCGATCGCCGCCACCGCCGCCGTGCTGAAGCTGGACGGCACCACGGCGAACTTCCTGGGCGTGCTGGCACAGAACCGCCGGCTGGGCCAGCTTCCCGCCGTGATCCGCGCCTTCCGCATGCTCGCCGCCGCCCATCGCGGCGAGGTGAGCGCCCAGGTGACGAGCGCGCATCCGCTTTCCAAGGATCAGGTCGATACGCTCAAGGCGCAGTTGCGCTCGCGCGTCGGCCGTGACGTCACCGTCGACCTTTCGGTCGATCCCTCGCTGCTTGGCGGCCTGGTCGTGAAGATCGGCAGCCAGATGATCGACAGCTCGATCAAGACCCGTCTCAACTCCCTCGCCCAGGCGATGAAAGGCTGAAAATGGACATCCGCGCCGCTGAAATCTCGAAGGTCATCAAGGACCAGATCGCCAGCTTCGGCACCGAGGCCCAGGTCTCGGAAACCGGCCAGGTGCTGTCGGTGGGTGACGGCATCGCCCGCATCCACGGTCTCGACAACGTCCAGGCCGGCGAGATGGTCGAGTTCGCCAACGGCGTGAAGGGCATGGCCCTCAACCTCGAAGCCGACAACGTCGGCGTCGTGATCTTCGGCTCGGACGCCGAAATCCGCGAGGGCGACACGGTGAAGCGCACCGAGACGATCGTGGACGTGCCGGTGGGCAAGGGCCTGCTGGGCCGCGTGGTCGACGCGCTGGGCAACCCGATCGACGGCAAGGGCCCGATCGAGGCCGCCGAGCGCCGCCGCGTCGAGGTGAAGGCGCCGGGCATCATCCCGCGCAAGTCGGTGAACGAGCCGATGCAGACCGGCCTCAAGGCGCTCGACGCGCTGGTGCCCGTCGGCCGCGGCCAGCGCGAGCTGATCATCGGCGACCGCCAGACCGGCAAGACCGCCGTCGCGATCGACACCTTCATCAACCAGAAGGCGACCAACGCCGGCAGCGACGACAGCAAGAAGCTGTTCTGCATCTACGTCGCCGTCGGCCAGAAGCGCTCGACCGTGGCGCAGATCGTCCGCGCGCTCGAAGAAAATGGCGCGATGGAATATTCGATCGTCGTCGCCGCCACCGCTTCGGAGCCGGCGCCGCTCCAGTTCCTCGCGCCCTACACCGGCTGCGCGATGGGCGAATATTTCCGCGACAACGGCATGCACGCCGTGATCGTCTATGACGATCTGTCGAAGCAGGCGGTGGCCTATCGCCAGATGTCGCTGCTGCTGCGCCGCCCGCCGGGCCGCGAAGCCTATCCGGGCGACGTCTTCTATCTCCACTCGCGCCTGCTGGAGCGCGCGGCGAAGATGAACGACGCCAACGGCAACGGCTCGCTCACCGCGCTGCCGATCATCGAGACCCAGGCGGGCGACGTGTCGGCCTATATCCCGACCAACGTGATCTCGATCACCGACGGCCAGATCTTCCTTGAGACCGATCTGTTCTTCGCGGGCATCCGCCCGGCCATCAACGTCGGCCTTTCGGTCAGCCGCGTCGGCTCCGCCGCGCAGACCAAGGCGATGAAGAAGGTCGCGGGATCGATCAAGCTGGAGCTGGCGCAGTATCGCGAGATGGCCGCCTTCGCCCAGTTCGGCTCGGACCTCGACGCTTCGACCCAGAAGCTGCTCAACCGCGGCGCGCGCCTGACCGAGCTGCTCAAGCAGCCGCAGTTCAGCCCGCTGCCGTTCGAGGAGCAGGTGGTGTCGATCTTCGCCGGCACCCAGGGCTTCATCGACGGCATCGCGGTCACCGACGTGGTGCGCTACGAGGCCGCGATGCTCGCGCATTTCCGCACGGCCCACGCCGATGTGCTGAAGGACATCCGCGAGACCAAGGATCTCTCGGACGCCACCCGCGCCAAGCTGAAGGACGCGCTCGACGCCTTCGGCAAGACGTTCGCGTAACGCGAGGCAGCAACCCGAACCCCGTTCGCCCTGAGCTTGTCGAAGGGCGGTCCTTCTTCCCCGGCGGAAGGCAAGGACAGAACGGGGCTTCGACAGGCTCAGCCCGAACGGGGTTAGTGGAAACGGAATGGCAAGTCTCAAGGCCCTGAAAATCCGGATCGGCTCGGTCAAGTCGACCCAGAAGATCACCAAGGCGATGAAGATGGTCGCCGCCGCGAAGCTGCGCCGCGCGCAGGAGGCAGCCGAGGCCGGCCGCCCCTATGCCCAGCGCCTGGAGGCGGTGGTGGCCAGCCTGGCGTCCAAGGTGACCGTCAGCGAATCCTCGCCGAAGCTGCTCGCCGGCACCGGCAAGGATCAGGTCCACATGCTGGTCGTCGCGACCAGCGACAAGGGCCTGGCCGGCGCGTTCAACACCAACATCGCTCGCCTGGCCCGGCGCCACGCGCAGGAGCTGCTCGCCGCGGGCAAGACGGTGAAGATCTACACGATCGGCCGCAAGGGCCGCGCCGTGCTCAACCGCCAGTTCCGCGACAAGCTGGTCCACAGCATCGAGCCGGGCGATCTGGGCAAGCTGACCTTCGCCGATGCGCGCGGCTATGCCGGCGATCTGATCGCCCGCTACGAAGCCGGCGAGTTCGACGTGGCGACGCTGTTCTATTCGACCTTCAAGACGGTGCTGACGCAGGAACCCACCGCGCAGCAGATCATCCCCGTCGCCATCCCCGCGCCCGCCGCGGAGACCGGCGCCGCCGCGGCCACCGAATATGAGCCCGACGAGGCGGAGATCCTGGCCGATCTGCTGCCGCGCAACGTTGCGATCCAGCTTTTCCGCGCCATGCGCGAGAATGCGGCGTCGGAACAGGGTTCGAAGATGACGGCGATGGACAACGCCACGCGCAACGCGGGCGACCTGATCAACCGCCTCACCATCGAATACAACCGCAGCCGCCAGGCCGCGATCACCACCGAGCTGGTCGAGATCATCTCGGGGGCCGAGGCGCTCTGATGCGTATCGCCGCCGCCCTTCTGCTCGGAACGCTCGCCGCGGGGTGCAACGCCCCCGCGCCGCAGCAGACCGTGCAGCAGAACGACGCGGCGCGCGCCGAGGAGTTGAAGGACGTCAACGGCTGGGATCGCGTGTTCGGCGCCCCCGATGCCGCGATCGGCGGTGCCAACCAGTTCGGCTTCCGCCCCACGCCCTATGCCGCAGAAGGCACGGGCTTCGCGTCCAAGGGCGGGCCGGTGATGGTGGCGGGCAGCATGTCGAAGACGCCCAACACCGCCAGCTTCGCCGCCCGCGGCGCCGCCGCCGGCAAGATCGACACCATCCTGTTCAGCCTCTCGATCGGCGACCAGAAGACCGCGAAGGACGCGCGCAAGCGCTTCGCCGCGATCGTGCGCGACTATCTGTTCCAGTCGAAGATCGAAGCCGACGCGCTGATGCCCGCACTGGAACAGGGCGTCGCCGCGCGCGGCGACCTGACCGGCACGCCCTACGCCATCGACGCGGACAAGGATCGCGTCGCAATCACTTTCACCAGGAACGGGGCGGAAGCCCCCGCCAACAGCAAGCCCCAAGGAAACTGACATGGCAACCGCAGCCACGAAGACCGCAGCCAAGCCCGCCGCCGCCCGCAAGCCGCGCGCGCCCGCCAAGCCGAAGGCCGATGCCGGGACGACCGCGGCCGCGCCGGTGACGACGAACAACGTCGGCCGCGTCAGCCAGGTCATCGGCGCCGTCGTCGACGTGGCCTTCGAGAGCCACCTGCCGGCGATCCTTTCGGCGCTGGAGACCGAGAACAACGGCAACAAGCTGGTGCTCGAAGTCGCGCAGCACCTGGGCGAGAACACCGTCCGCACGATCGCGATGGACTCGACCGAAGGCCTGACCCGCGGCCAGATCGTGACCGACACCGGATCGCAGATCCGCGTGCCCGTCGGCCCGAAGACGCTGGGCCGCATCCTGAACGTGATCGGCGAGCCGATCGACGAGCGTGGCCCGGTGGGCAACACCGAGACCGCCCCGATCCACGCCGAGGCCCCGCTGTTCATCGACCAGTCGACCGACGCCAGCATCCTGGTGACGGGCATCAAGGTCATCGATCTGCTCGCGCCTTATGCGAAGGGCGGCAAGATCGGCCTGTTCGGCGGCGCCGGCGTGGGCAAGACCGTGCTGATCCAGGAGCTGATCAACAACATCGCGAAGGGCCATGGCGGCACCTCCGTGTTCGCGGGCGTGGGCGAGCGCACCCGTGAGGGCAACGACCTCTACCACGAATTCCTCGAAGCGGGCGTCATCGCCACCGACGCGGACGGCAACGCCACGTCGGAGGGTTCGAAGGTGGCGCTGGTCTATGGCCAGATGAACGAGCCGCCGGGGGCGCGTGCCCGCGTCGCGCTGTCGGGCCTGACGATCGCCGAATATTTCCGCGACGTCGAAGGCCAGGACGTGCTGTTCTTCGTCGACAACATCTTCCGCTTCACCCAGGCGGGCGCCGAGGTGTCGGCGCTTCTGGGCCGCATCCCCTCGGCCGTGGGCTATCAGCCGACGCTGTCGACCGACATGGGCGCGCTGCAGGAGCGCATCACCTCGACCAACAAGGGCTCGATCACCTCGGTGCAGGCGATCTACGTGCCGGCCGACGACCTTACCGATCCGGCGCCGGCCACCTCGTTCGCCCACCTGGACGCCACCACCGTGCTGTCGCGCGCGATCTCGGAGCTGGGCATCTACCCGGCCGTGGACCCGCTCGACTCGACCAGCCGCGTGCTGGAGCCGCGCGTCGTGGGCCAGGAGCATTATGAGACCGCCCGCGCCGTCCAGGCGATCCTGCAGAAGTACAAGTCGCTGCAGGACATCATCGCGATCCTGGGCATGGACGAGCTTTCGGAAGAGGATAAGCTGACCGTCGCCCGCGCGCGCAAGATCCAGCGCTTCCTCAGCCAGCCGTTCCACGTCGCCGAAGTGTTCACCGGCATCCCCGGCAAATTCGTGCAGATCGAGGACACCATCAAGTCGTTCAAGGCGGTGGTCGAGGGCGAGTACGACCATCTGCCGGAAGCCGCCTTCTACATGGTCGGCGGCATCGACGAGGCCGTGGCCAAGGCGCAGAAGCTGGCCGAGGAGGCTTGACGACCGTGCTGTGCCGGATCGCCGCCGCGGCGCTTGGCCTTGCGCTGCTGCCCGCGACGGCGGCGGCGCAGTCCAACGTGCGCCCGGTGGACGAGACGGCGGCGGACCTCGCCTATGGGCTGTGCCCGCTGTTCCTGGCGGGCCAGCTCACGCTCGATGATCCCCAGGTTTCCGATCGCGGCTTTTCCGACCAGATCGAGACGATCCCGGACGAGGGCCTGGGCGATTTCCAGGCGGTGAAGGCCAATCTGGCCGACGGCGACGTGCTGTTCGGCGGTGCCAACGGCAATCGCTGCGTGGTCACCGTGCGCAACACCACCGCCGATCGCCTGGCCGCGGTATGGGCCACGCTGCACAAGAACATGGCCTATTCCGGCCTGCCCTATAAGCTCGATCCCAAGAGCTCGGGCGAGGAAGGCAGCGACAAGGTGGAAACCTGGCGCGCAGACCTGGGCACCGGCCAGTTCCTCTATCTCGCGCTGGTTTCCTCCGGCGGCCGGATTCCACTGGTCAGCGCGCAACTTTTCCTTAGGGATGAATGACATGCCCCTGCACTTCGAACTCGTGACGCCTGAGAAGCTGGTCCGTTCGGAGGACGTCCACATGGTGGTCGTTCCCGGCACCGAGGGCGATTTCGGCGTGCTGGAAGGCCATGCCCCGGTCATGTCCACGATCCGCGACGGCAACCTTGAGATCTACAAGGCCGGAGCCTCCACGCCGGAGATCATCCGCATCGAGGGCGGCTTCGCGGAGGTCAACGACAAGGGCCTGACGGTCCTCGCCGAAAAGGCGGCCTGAGCGCGCCGCCGCGCCCGCGCGCGCGGCCGGCGACGCTGGATTGCGGACAATGCAAAGGGCGGGGCCTCGGCACCCGCCCTTTTGCTTGTCCGGCGATCGGCTTCGCCGGCTGGGGCCGGGTGCGTTCGACCTGGCCCGATGAACCCGATTCTGGCCGCGGGCGCGATACTCTGAACTCCGCGAAGGCGGCGCCCTGGGATCAGTCCGCCGCGCGCAGATAGCGCCAGCGCATCGGCTTGCTCCCGTCCGCCAGCGCGATCTCGGCGTTCAGCGAATCGCCTTCGCGCCAATAGCGGATGCGCTGGGGATAATCATGGCCGGGGTTGGCGAAGGTGATCGCCCGGTCCCCGCCCGCTGCCGCGCGAAAGGCCACCGCCGCGCCGCCGCCCGGCTGCGCGGTATAGACCGGCACCGCGCCCTCCAGCGTCACGCGCAGATATTCGAAGCTCACCGTCCGCCCGCCCTTCACGGTCTGCGAGCTGCCCAGCATCATCCCGCCCGCGGGCGCGCTCCAGCGTTCGCAGGTGATGGCGGCGGCGCCCTCCGTACACCAGGTCCCGGCCATCCACGCCGGCATCGGCACGGCCTCCTGTGCGGGCGCGGCGCCCGCGATCATCGGGGCGGCGGCAAGGGCGATCAGGCTGCGCATGGGGTCTTCTCCTCCGGTCTGTCCGCGCGATACCGCCGCATCGCCCGCGCTGGCTTGAACCCATGCGACATGGCAGGCTGGCGCGATGGACTATGCCGAACTGCCGCTGCCCCGGGAACTGGACGGCCTTGTCGCCGCCGTCTGGACCGCCAGCGTGCCCGCCGACGCGCCCGAATGGACGGTGAGCGAAGTGGTGCCCGACGGCAATCTGGAGCTGATCCGCCGCCACGCCGGCCGATCCTTCTGGATGCGCGATCAGCCGCCGCTGTTCGCCGCCGGTCTCTGCACCCGCCCGGTGGGCCTGCGGCTGGGCGCGGGCGCGCGCTTCACCGGGGTGAAGCTGTGGCCCTGGGCGTGGCAGGCGCTGGGCGGGCCTTGCCCCGCCGGCTTCGTCAACGATTGGATCGCGCTGGGCGAGGACGCGCCGGCCGCCGTGATCCTGCCGCCCGATGACGATGCGGTGATCGCGGCGCTGGTCCGCGCCTTCGCGGACATCGCCGTGCCGCCGCTGGGCCGCGCGCTGATGGCGGGGGCGGGCGTCGGCCAGGCGGCGCAGGCGGCGGGCATCCCGCTCCGCCGCCTCCAGCGCCACTTCGCCGGCCATTATGGCATGCCGCCGCGCGCCTATCTGCGGCTGCTGCGGCTGCGCGGTGCGCTGGCGGGGATGCAGGCGGACGATTCGCCGCTGGCCGATACCGCCGCGGCCCAGGGCTATGCCGATCAGGCGCATATGGCGCGCGATTTCCGTACCATCGCCGGCATCGCCCCCAGCGCCGCCCGGGCGCGGGCGCGCGGCCCCTTCGTTTGAACCCGTGCCGCTGCGGGGGACGTGGTTAGGCAATTGTCAAACCTTGCCCCCTAGGGTCCGGACCTGCGCAGGGATCCCGGGGGGTTAAGAGCTTTCGATGAGTGCTTTCGGTCGACGCAGTGGACTGGGGGGAGGCTCTGGCAGCCGGCCCGCGTTCGGTGTCGCGCGGCCGATGCAGGGCGGCCCCACCGCCCGCCCGCTCGATCTGCCCCCGCCTCCGGGCGGCGAACAGTTCCCGCCGATCAACAGCGTTCCCCTGCCCGGCAGCGCCGCCGCGCCGCCCGCGCCGATGCCGATGTCCGATGGTGACGGCACCGGCCCGGCGACCGGCGAGGCGATGGCCCGGCTCAACGAGCGCCAGGCAGCATCGGGCGACGCCAGCAGTTCGCGGATGGAAGGCTTCGAGGCCTCGGTCCACCGCATCAAGGAACAGGTCCTCCCGCGCCTTCTGGAGCGCGTCGATCCGGAGGCCGCCGCCACGCTCAGCAAGGACGAGCTGGCCGAGGAATTCCGCCCGATCATCGGCGAGGTGCTCGCCGAGCTGAAGCTGACGCTCAACCGCCGCGAGCAGTTCGCGCTCGAAAAGGTGCTGGTCGACGAGCTGCTCGGCCTGGGGCCGCTCGAAGAGCTGCTGGCCGATCCGGCGGTCAGCGACATCATGGTCAACGGCCCCGACCAGACCTATGTCGAGCGCAAGGGCAAGCTGGAGCTGGCCAACATCCAGTTCCGCGACGAGGAGCATCTGTTCCAGATCGCCCAGCGCATCTGCAACTCGGTCGGCCGCCGCGTCGACCAGACCACGCCGCTGGCCGACGCCCGCCTGAAGGACGGCAGCCGCGTCAACGTGATCGTGCCGCCGCTGTCGCTGCGCGGCACCGCCATCTCGATCCGTAAGTTCTCCGCCAAGCCGATCACGCTGGACATGATGGCCCAGGGCGGGTCGATGTCGCAGAAGATGGCCACCGCGCTGAAGATCGCGGGCGCCAGCCGCTTCAACGTCGTCATCTCCGGCGGCACCGGCTCGGGCAAGACGACGATGCTGAACGCGCTGTCGAAGATGATCGACCCGGGCGAGCGCGTGCTGACGATCGAGGACGCCGCCGAGCTCCGGCTTCAGCAGCCGCACTGGCTGCCGCTCGAAACGCGCCCGCCGAACCTGGAGGGCCAGGGCGAGGTCACCATCCGCGATCTCGTCAAGAACGCGCTGCGTATGCGCCCGGACCGCATCATCCTGGGCGAGATCCGCGGCAGCGAGTGTTTCGACATGCTCGCCGCCATGAACACCGGCCACGACGGGTCGATGTGTACGCTCCACTCGAACAGCCCCCGCGAGGCGCTGGCGCGTATGGAGAACATGGTGATGATGTCCGACATCAAGGTGCCGAAGGAGGCGATCAGCCGCCAGATCGCGGACTCGGTCGATCTCATCATCCAGGTGAAGCGCCTGCGCGACGGCAGCCGCCGTGTGACCAACGTCACCGAGGTGATCGGCATGGAAGGCCCGGTGATCGTCACCCAGGAGCTGTTCAAGTTCGAGTATCTGGACGAGAGCGCCGACGGCAAGATCATCGGCGAATACCGTTCGATGGGCCTGCGCCCCTACACGCTCGACAAGGCCAAGCAGTTCGGCTTCGATCAGGCGCTGCTCGAAGCCTGCCTCTGATCCTCCGGCCGGCGGGCCGGCGCCGCCTGAACAGCCCAGCCCCTACCCCGCCCCGTGCAGTGCCAGGCTGACCGCGATCAGCGCGGAGAACAGCGCGGCGAACTGGATCAGCATCCACGGCATCCAGCCGACGGCGTTCAGGTCGGTGCGCTTGCGCCGCCGGTGCTCGGCAATTCCGCTTGCCGCCGCCACGGCCAGCAACAATCCGGCCACGCTCCACGAATAGGATTGCATCGTCCCCGCCCGCCGATCAGTTTCGGCGGAACAGATAGGTATGGAGAGAGCATGCGCCACCCCCTGATGATCGCCGCGGCCGCATTGGGCGCCTTCGTCGCGATCGCCGCCGCCCCGGCCCCCGCCGATCCCGATCTGGAAGCCGCGCTGAAGGCTCCCACCCGCAGCGCCGCCAACATGGCGCGCGACCGCTATCGCCACCCGGCGGAGACACTCGCCTTCTTCGGCGTGAAGCCCGGTCACACGATCGTGGAGATCTGGCCCGGCGGCGGCTGGTATACCGAGATCCTGGCGCCCTATACCCGCGGCAAGGGCACGCTCTATGGCACCGGCATCTGGCCCGATCAGCTCAAGGGGCTGCAGGCGAAGCAGGCTGCCGATCCCGCCGCCTATGGCCATGTGAAGCTCGCCGCCTTCCCGGTTTTCGCGGACAGCGATCCGCGCGTGCCGGCGGGCAGCGCCGACGTGGTGCTCACCTTCCGCAACGTCCACAACTGGCGGATGGGCTATCAGCGCGACGGCAAGGATTATTCGGCCGAGGCGTTCCGCCAGATGTTCGCGATGCTGAAGCCCGGCGGCATCCTGGGCGTGGTCGATCACCGCCTGCCCGAAGACGCCAGCGAAGAGCGCGAGTTGAAGAGCGGCTATATCAAGGTATCGACCGTGAAGCGGCTGGCGGCGGAGGCGGGCTTCGTCTTCGTCGCCGCGTCCGAGGTCAACGCCAACCCGCTCGACACCGCCGACTGGAAGGACGGCGTGTGGACGCTCCCGCCCGTGCTGCGGCTGAAGGAGGTCGATCGTGACAAGTATCTCGCGATCGGCGAGAGTGACCGGATGACGCTGAAGTTCCGCAAGCCGTGATCCTCGTTCGCCCGGCGCTCGCCGCCCTGTCCGCCGCCGCCCTGCTGGCGCTCGTGCCCGCCGGGGCCGGTGCGCGCACGCCCGGGCCGGCAACCGCCCAGGACGCGCCGGCGGACTTCGATCCGGCGCTGATCGACCGCTGGTTCCCGCTGGCGCATCCGGATAGCTGGGCGCTGCTGGTGGAGGTGAGGATCAACGGGCGCGCGGCGCTGGCGCTGATCGACTCCGCGACGCCGACGACGATTATCGACGCGGGCTTCGTCCGCGACCAGCGGCTCCCGGTCCGCACGCTCTATGCCGCGGAAAAGGAAGGCGAGGAATCGATCGAGGGCGCCACGCTGCGCACCCTCACCTTCGGCGCGGCGCGCATCTTTTCCGCCGACATTCCGATGACCGATCTGTCGGGCGCGATAAAGGCCGTGGGCTATCCCGTGGCGCTGGTGATCGGCACCGACATGCTGCGCAATCTGGCGCTGGAGTTCGACTTCGACGGCAAGCGCATGCGCGTCCAGCCTTCGGGCACCCCGCCACCCGAAGGAATTGAGCTGCCGCTGGCGATCGATTCGAACACGGGCATCCCGCTGGTCACGGTCGATCTGGCGGCCACGCGCATCGGCGGCATCGTGGTCGCCTCCAGCGGCGGCGAGGGGCTCACCATATCGAGCGCGATATGGCGCCAGCTCCCGCTCGACGGCGCCCGCGTCACCGATGTGCGCGTGGGCGACGGCGAGGATATGATCCGCCCTTTCACGCGCGTGCCCGCGCTGCTCGGCCCGATCGACCTGGGGCGGCTGGAGGTGCTGGCGAACGATTCCCAGTCCGTGATCGCCAATCTGGGCGCCAACGGGGTGCTGGCCACCGGCACGCTGCGCCCGCGCTACAACCTGTTCCTCGATCCCGGCGGCGGGGTGATGGTGCTCGGCCCGCGCAGCAAGCCGGAGGAGGTCCGGCAGCCCGGCAAGATCGGCATCCAGGGCGACACCAGCGACGATGGCTTCAAGATCGTCCATGTCATGCGCAACTCGCCGGGCGAGGCCGCCGGGCTGCGCGCGGGCGATGCGGTGTGCATTGTCAACGGCGAGCGCGTCCGCGCCTCCTGGGTCGGCACGCCGAAGGACGATTGGGGCAAGGCGCCGGACGGCACCAAGGTATCGCTCGGCCTGTGCGACGGCCGCAGCGTCGTGGTCACGCTCAGCGAGTTCTACTGACCGGGGGCGCGGCGCCCCCGGTCCGTCACTTGCCCAGCTTTTCGATCTTGTCCTGCAGCCGCGAAAGCTCCGCTTTCAGCGCGGCGACATCGTCGTCCTTGCCCTCGCCCGAAGCGGCGGCCGAGGCCGGGGCCGGGGCCGGGGCCGTACCGGGCTTGAACGCGCTGGTCGCGGCCTCGAACATCGCCATGTTGCGCTTGGCGATCTCCGCGAAGGGCGAGTTGGCGAACGCGCCCTCGACCGCGCTCTTGAACTGCTCCTGGTTGCGGCGGAAGCTCTCCATGGAGGCCTCCAGATAGCCCGGCACCATCGCCTGCATCGAATCGCCGTACAGCGCGATCAACTGGCGCAGGAAGTTGACCGGCAGCATCTGCGAACCGCGTGCTTCCTCTTCCATGATGATCTGGGTGAGCACGTTGTGCGTGATGTCGTCCTCGGTCTTGGCGTCTATGACCTTGAAATCACGCCCCTCGCGCGTCATCGCCGCGAGGTGGTCGAGCGTGATATAGGACGACGTCTCGGTGTTGTAGAGGCGCCGGTTCGCGTACTTCTTGATGATGACCGGACCTTCGCCGGGAGTCGCTTTTTTCATGGAGCCCTCGCGTGTGACGGAAACATGTCTATCACCTTTCCATTCCGCACCGCAACACGGTCCGCGTCCACTTCCGCTCTTTCTTGAGCTGCTGCGCAGCGAAACCGCAGCATCGCCCGAACGCAGGGCTCGCGCCCTCGCCGGGCTGGCCGCATATCAGGCCGCCCGGCGCCCGGAATCCCGCGCCCTGCCCGCCCCGGTGGCCAGCGCCGGCCGGGCAATGCTGCGCGATTATGGCGGCTCCGGCCCGCCGCTGGTGTTCGTCCCCTCGCTGATCAACCCGCCCTTCATCCTGGACCTGTCGGAAGAAACCTCGCTGCTGCGCTGGCTGGCGGGCCAGGGCGTGCGCCCGCTGCTCGTCGACTGGGGCAGTCCGGGGCCGGGCGAGCGCGCGCAGGATATCGACGCGCATATCGCGGAGCTGTTGATTCCGCTGCTCGATTCGCTCGGCGAGCCCCCCGTGCTGGCGGGCTATTGCCTGGGCGGCACGATCGCGATGGCGGCGGCCAGCCTGCGCGCGGTGCGCGGCCTGGCGATGATCGCCGCGCCCTGGCGCTTCACCCGCTATGGCGCGGCGGCGCGCGCCGGGATCGCCGGGCTGTGGAATGCGGCCCGGCCCGCGTGCGAGGCGCTGGGCCTGGTGCCGATGGAGGTGCTCCAGTCGGGCTTCTGGCAGCTCGATCCCGCCCGCACGATCACCAAGTACGAGCATTTCGCCGGGCTGGAGCCCGACGGCCCCGCCGCCCGCGCCTTCGTCGCGCTGGAGGACTGGGCCAACGGCGGCGCACCACTCACCTACGCTGCGGGGCAGCAGATGTTCGAACGGCTGCTGATCGCCGATCGCCCCGGCCGCGCGCGCTGGTGGATCGGCGGGCGGCGGATATTGCCGGGCACGCTCGGCTGTCCCGCGGTCGAGTTCGTTTCCGCCAACGACCGGATCGTGCCCGCCGCCACCGCCATCGGCCTGCCGGATCTGCGCACGATCCGTTCCGGCCATGTCGGCATGATCGTGGGCAGCCGCGCCCGCGCCGAACTGTGGGAACCGCTGCGCGACTGGACATTGCAGGCCGCGCGCACCAGATAGCGCACCGCAACATCACCCCGCAGGAGCGCCCTTATGGCCAGCCCGACCGACATCGTCATCACCGCCGCGAAGCGCACGCCCGTCGGCTCCTTCCTCGGCGCCTTCGCGGGCGTTCCCGCGCACGAGCTGGGCCGCACCGCGATCGAGGCGGCGCTCGCCCAGGCCGGCGTGAAGGGCGAGGAAGTGTCCGAGGTGATCCTGGGTCAGGTGCTCACCGCCGCCCAGGGCCAGAACCCCGCCCGCCAGGCCTCGATGGCCGCGGGGGTGCCCAAGGAGGTGCCCGCCTGGGGCGTCAACCAGGTGTGCGGATCGGGCCTGCGCGCCGTCGCGCTCGCCGCCCAGGCGGTGGCGAACGGCGACGCGACCATCGTCGTCGCGGGCGGGCAGGAGAGCATGTCGCTCAGCGCGCATGCCCAGAACATGCGCCCCGGCACCAAGATGGGCGATGTCGCGCTGGTCGACACGATGATCAAGGACGGCCTGACCGACGTGTTCAACGGCTATCACATGGGCATCACCGCCGAGAATCTGGCCGAGCAATATCAGGTGACCCGCGGCGAGCAGGACGCCTTCGCGGTGCGCTCGCAGAACCTGGCCGAGGCCGCGCGCGCCGAGGGGCGCTTCAAGGACGAGATCGCGCCGGTGACCGTGAAGGGCCGCAAGGGCGATGTGGTGGTCGATCAGGACGAATATATCCGCGCCGGCGCCACGATCGACGGCGTGTCGGGCCTGCGCCCGGCGTTCAAGAAGGACGGCAGCGTCACCGCCGCCAACGCCAGCGGCCTGAACGACGGCGCCGCCGCGCTGGTGGTGATGACCCGCGCCGAAGCCGAGAAGCGCGGCGCCCCCGTGCTGGCGCGCATCGTGAGCTGGGCCAGTGCGGGTGTCGATCCGTCGATCATGGGCATCGGCCCGGTCCCCGCCAGCCGCAAGGCGCTGGAAAAGGCGGGCTGGACCGTCGCCGACCTCGACCTGGTGGAAGCCAATGAGGCGTTCGCGGCACAGGCGCTGGCCGTGGGCAAGGACATGGGCTGGGACGCGGACAAGGTGAACGTCAACGGCGGCGCGATCGCCATCGGCCATCCCATCGGCGCCAGCGGCGCGCGCGTGCTCACCACGCTGCTCTACGAGCTTCAGCGCCGCGACGCACACAAGGGGCTCGCGACGTTGTGCATCGGCGGCGGCATGGGCATCGCGATGTGCGTGGAACGTTAGCAGGCGCACCCGAATCGAGGGTGCGGAGGGGCCGGAAACCCGCAGCGCCGGAGGCCGCGGGGCCGGGCTGAAAGCTTGAAATCCCGCCATTCCTCCCGATTCGGGACGGCACTGTAGCGCAATTGCAACACCGCTGGGACAAATCCCGCGCTGCGGCGCAATGTTGCTTGCATGCCGCACCCAACTGCTCTTTCCATGTCCGCTTCAGGCATTCCGCCTGTAGGGGCTATCAACGATGAAATTAACGCGATTGTTGGGCGCGACCGCCATTGCCGGTTCGCTCCTGCTGATCCCTTCGGTTGCATTCGCTCAGGACGACTCGGCGGCTGCATCGCAGGATGAGGGAGCCTCCTCGGAGGAAGCCGCGGACGAGCCGATCGTCGTTGTGGGTTCGCGCATCAAGCGCGACACCTTCAACCTTCCGGAACCCGTCACCGTCATCACCAAGGCGGAAGCCACCCTCGCTGGCTTCAATTCGACCACCAATGCGCTGCAGAGCACTGCCGTCACCAACGGTGCGTCGCAGATCAATAACGCTTACGGCGGTTACGTGACCAACGGCGGCCCGGGCGCGAACACCCTGTCGCTGCGCGGCCTGGGCGCGACTCGCACGCTGATCATGCTCAACGGCCGTCGCGTTGCCCCGGCCGGTTCGCGCGGCTCGGTCGGCTCGGCCGACCTGAACGTGCTGCCGACCGCGATCATCAACCGCATCGAGGTGCTGAAGGCCGGCGCGTCGTCGATCTATGGTTCGGACGCGGTTGCGGGCGTCGTCAACATCGTGACCGAAACGAAGTTCGAAGGCATCACCCTCGAAGCCCAGCATAACGTTACCGAAGAAGGCGGCGGCAACGAGATGCGCTATGCCGCGGTGTTCGGCTTCAACGGTGATCGCTTCAGCGTCGCCGGGTCGCTCGAATATTACAAGCGCGACGAGCTCACCTGGGGCCAGCGCGACTGGATGCAGTGCCAGACCCAGTACCGGATGACCTCCAATGGCAGCCGCGTTCCGGGCTCGGGCGATGCGATCGACCCCCTGACCGGCAAATCCAAGTGCTATCCCACCGGCAGCACCGGCGAGAGCGGCGTTACGGTCAACACCATCGGCACCAACGGCGTCTCGGGCGCGGCCGTCGCGCTCGCACCGGGCGTCCCGGCTGGCTACGCTGGCACTTGCAACCGCTTCCGTCCGAAGGCGGGCGCAGGCGGCGGCATCCCGGGTTATGAATGCGTCGGCGGCGGCTCGATCGGCCTCAATGTCCGTGATACGTTCGACCAGCGGATGCTGAACCAGTCGCTGTACTCGCCTGCCGAGATCCTGACCGGGTATCTGCAGGGCAGCTACAAGATGAACGCGCTGGGCGATGCCGAGATCTACGTCGAAGCGCTGTTCAATCGCCGTAAGTCGGAGCAGAACGGTTTCCGCCAGTTCACGCTCGACTATCTGAAGGGCAGCCCGCTGATCCCGGCGGAACTGCAGTTCAGCACCTTCGGCGCCGCGGGCACCTCGACCGCGAACCCGTCGTCGGTGATCGGCGTCCGTGCCTTCACCGCCTATGGCAACTACAACAACCGCCAGCAGGTTGATTTCGCGAAGCTGGGCGGCGGTATCCGTGGCGATCTGCCTGCGGGCTGGAGCTACGACTTCTACGTGTCGAAGACCTGGTCGGACGCGGATTACACGACCGACCTGATTCTGACCGATCGCCTCGGCCAGTCGATGGACGTCGTTGCCTCGGGTGGCGGCTTTGCCTGCCGCGACACCACCGGCGGCTGCATCGCGGCCCCGGCGCTGACGGCGTCCGTCGTCGGTGGCAACTTCCCGGCGGCTTGGTTCAATTATGTCACCGATCCGGTGACCGGCGTGACCAAGTACAGCGAGTCCGTGGCCAACCTGACGTTCACCGGCCCGCTGTTCACGCTGCCGGGTGGTGATCTGCAGGTCGCGCTCGGCGGTGAATTCCGCCGCTCGTCGATCAGCGATCAGCCTTCGCCGGAGAGCGTTCGCGGCAACCTGTACGGCTTCACATCGTCGCAGCCGACCGTCGGCACCGACGAGGTGTGGGAACTGTTCGGCGAAATCGATGCGCCGCTGCTCCGCGAGGTGCCGTTCGTTTACGATCTGTCGATCAACGCTTCGGGCCGCTACACCCATTACCGTTCGTACGGCGGCGATGAGACCTACAAGCTCGGCGCGGTTTACGCTCCGGTCAAGTGGCTCAGCTTCCGCGGCAGCTACGGCACGTCCTATCGTGCCCCGGCGCTGTTCGAGCAGTATCTGGGCGCGACCTCGGGCTTCCTGTCGCAGACCGTCGATCCGTGCTACAACTACGGCGCGGGCTTCGCAGCGACCGATACGCGCTACATCAACTGCGCGTCGGAAGGTCTTGCACCCGACTTCCTGCAGACCAGCAGCGTCACCACCTTCGCCGGCGGCGGCAGCGCCACGGGCCTGAAGGCGGAAACGTCGACCAACTGGTCGGTTGGCGGTGTGCTGCGTCTCGATGGCGGCATGGATGCATGGGGCAATCTGTCGTTCGCGGCGGATTACTTCTCGATCGTCGTCAAGAACGGTGTCGCGCGCGCTGGTGCGTCGGGCATCGCTTCGCTTTGCTACGATGATCCGCAGTTCCGTGCAGGCGGCGGCTATTGCAACCTGATCACTCGTAACTCGGTGACCAAGGCTCTGACGATCAACGACAACTATGTGAACCTGTCGGAAGATCGCGTTCGGGGTATTGACTTCAATCTGCGCTATCAGCGCCAGGTTGGTCCGGGCCAGCTCCTGCTGAATGTCGCGGCCACGAAGTACTACTCGCAGGCCAACCGCCTGTTCCCGACCGATCCGCTCGATGAGTACAACGGTTCGCTGAACTCCCCGGATTGGACCGGCACCCTGGACGCGACCTATCGCTGGGACATCGTGACCCTGCGTTACGGCCTCGACTATATCAAGGGCCAGCAGAGCTATGACCTGTACGGTCTGAACCCTGCGACCACGCCCTATTATTTCGAGACCCCGGACGTGTTCTATCACCAGGCTTCGGTTCAGGTTGCCCTCAGCAACTATCAGCTCACGATGGGTGTCCGGAACCTGACCAACAAGACGCCTCCGTCGATCTCGTCTGGCGCTTACAACCGCGTGGGCAATGCCCCGCTGTACAGTGGCTACGACTATCTGGGCCGTACGTTCTTCGTGAACGCCTCGGTTCACTTCTGATCGCCGGCTAGCTTCGGCTGGCAATAGGCAAAATTGGGCTGGCCGGTCTAACGACCGGCCAGCCTTTTTGTTGGGCGCCGCACATCTGGCCCACCCGGAACATCGGCCTCTTGGGCTGGCCAAATCGCGATGCGTGAGACAAATCGCTCCGATCGGCTTCCGGCCGTGTTAAGCCGGGAACGGATCTCCCCGATCATACTGATGTGCTTCGTGGCGTCGGCCGGGATGACAGCACACACTGCCACTGGCGCCGAGGAAAGCGGCTGCGGAGCGCTATCCGCACTGGCATCGCAAGACGGCCACACTGGTCGCCGGGCCTGCGCCTGACCGGCATGAACGCGCAGATAAGGCTCGACGGGCCGGTCAACGGCGACTGGTTCGGGCCACATGCTCGTGCGAGGTCTGCAGCGCGACGGGCGATGTGGACAATCTGTCCAGGGACAGGCGCGCCGGCGCCCGCGAGGCGATCAAGGCCGGCGAACCAACCGTCAGTGGATCATTGGCGCTCATCGGCGGACTCTCCGACATCTTCCGGTCGCTAGAGTGCGCCAACTATTTCAGAACCTGCGGATATGACCCGAAATAAACGCCAATCGCTTTCAACGCGCGGGGCAGCGCTCAGCCCTCCGCCGGCCTGCTCTTCAGGCCGAACAGCGTCACCACCAGCGCCATCGCCACCACCGCGAACGTATACCACAGCCCGGCATAGGGATCGCCGGTGCGCGCTATGATGTACTGGCTGATGAACGGCAGGAAACCGCCGAAATAGCCCGTGCCGATGTGATAGGGGATCGACATCGAGCTGTAGCGGATGCGCGAGGGGAACATCTCCGTCAGCAGCGCCGCCACCGGGCCATAGGTCGCGCCCGAAAGCGCCATCAGCACCAGGATGGCGCCAAAGATGATCACGATGTTGCGCGCCGGCGGCACCTGTTTCGCAAGATCATATCCCGCCGCCTTCAACGCCGCATCGAGCCCCGCCGGGCTCACATCCTCCACCCGCGCGCCGCCGATCGTGACGTCGAGCGCGGAGGCCTGGGCCTTGGTATAGGCCACGCCCTTTTTCGAGAAATAGTCGAGCAGCTTGCCGCACGCTTCCGGCTGCACCGATGCGAACGGATCATAGCTGCAATGCGGGCCGGAAACGACAACCGGCGCCCGTTCCGCGGCCGCGGCCAGCCCGGGGTTCGCCGCGCTGCCGATCACCCAGAAGGCCGGGAACAGCGCCGCCAGCGTCAGCGCATAACCCCAGACGATCGGCTTCTTGCGCCCGATCCTGTCCGAAAGGCTGCCGAACCAGACGAAGAAGAACAGCCCGGCGAAGGCCGCCGCGCCGGTGATGAGCTGCGCTGTCGTCTCGTCCACGCGCTGCGGCCCGGTGAGGAACGACAGGACCGAGAACATCGAAGTGTACCAGATCACCGTCAGCCCCGCGGCGATTCCGAACAGCGCCACGAACAGCCGCCCCAGATTGCCCGGATAGGTGAAGCTCTCGACGAACGGATTGCTCGCGGTCTCGCCCGCTTCCTTCATCGCCTTGAACACCGGACTCTCGGACAGCTTCAGCCGCATCCAGAGCGACACGAGCAGCAGCAGGATCGAGAACAGGAACGGCGCGCGCCAGCCCCAGGAATCCCAGACGCCGCCAAGCGCCATCTTGAACAGCAGCACCACGGCCAGGCTGAGGATGAAGCCGCCCACCACGCTCGCCTGGATATAGCCGGTGTGATAGCCGGCACGCCCGTCGCTGGAATGTTCGGCGACATAGATCGCCGCGCCGCCATATTCGCCGCCCAGCGCCAGCCCCTGGGCGATGCGCAGCAGGATGATCAGCACCGGCGCCGCCGCGCCGATCACGGCATATCCGGGGATCAGCCCGATCCCCGCGGTTGCCACGCCCATCAGCGTGATGGTGACCAGGAAGGTGTATTTCCGGCCCAGCCGGTCGCCCAGATAGCCGAACAGGATCGCGCCCAGCGGCCGGAAGCCGAAACCGACGGCAAAGGTGGCCCAGGCCAGCAGCGTCGCCAGCATCTCGTTATCGGACGGGAAGAAGGTGCGGCCCAGGATGCCGGTGGTGGTCAGCGTGCCCCAGATGAAGAAATCATACCATTCGAAGATCGTGCCGAGCGACGATGCGCTGATCACCAGCCGCATCTCCTTGGCCGTCGGCTCCGCCGCACCAGCCGCGCCCTGTGCTTCCGAGCCCATTGCGATCCCCCTCCCCCTTGTTTCTGAAACATTACCGCAGTGATCCGCAACGGCAAGGGCGGCGCGCGGCGGCTCCCGTCAGGCGAGCAGGATGCGCAGCAACGCGGTGTCGGTGAACTGCACCAGCGAGCGGACCTTGCCCTCCGGCGTGAACTCCCAGAAGTCGCAAAGTTCGGTGTTCGCGATGCTGGCCGCGCCGGTGGAGAAGGTGATGCGCCAGTGCAGCGCGGCGCGCAGCCCTTCCACGATCGCGGTCACGCGCTCGGCCTCGTGGAACTGGAAGATATCGATCAGCCGCCCCACCGCCTCATGCATGTCCGATACGCCCGCGGGCACGCGCGGCAGCATGCTGGCCCCGATCAGTTGATAGGTGGCGTCATCGGCCCACATCGCATCCAGCGCGGCCATGTCGCCGCGGGTCCGCGCGGCATAGGCCGTATCGATCCTTTGCAGGATCGCCTCCCGATCAAGCATCCCCGATATTCTCCCCCCGCGCAGGGGCTTATCACAGATCGAAAGCGCACGGGAAGACGACGCCGGAGCCGTAAGAAAGTCCCACGCTGCGTCAAATACTTCGCCTCGACCGCTTTAATTCTAAGCCGAAACAAATAAATATTGTATCGCTGAAGGCGAGTCTTCGATTCGCAGGCAATACAACAGGAGAGGTCATGAATCAGCCCAGCTCAGGTTATGTGGCGGCAACCGACACGATCAGTTGGATCGACACGAGCGGAAATTTGCACATCCGCGTCTATTCCAGCGACGGCAACAATGTCAGCGAGCGCTGCGCCGATACGGGATCGGCTGGATGGACGACCGGATCCTTCCTGAAGCCGGGCGGAATGGTCTCCGCAACCGTGTGGCAGGACTCGGCCGGCGCGCATATCCGCGTCTATTGCACGGCGATGGGCACCACCACCGAATGGTGCAGCGATCCGGGAACGCCGGGCTGGACCCAGGGCAGCTACACCCCGGCATGATCCGGGGCGCGGCACGGGGGCGGCTCCGCGCCCGTGCCGCGCCCGCTCAATCGAGGTTGGGGCGCAGCAGCCGCTCCGCCACCTCCAGGCTGACGCCGCGGCGCACGGCATATTCGGCGAGCTGATCGCGCCCGATACGCGCAACGCCGAAATATTCCGCGTCCGGATGCCCGAAGTAAAAGCCGGAGACCGCCGCGGTGGGCAGCATCGCATAGCTTTCGGTCAGGCTGATGCCGGTGCGATGATGCGCGTCCAGCATCTTGAACAGGATCGGCTTCAGGCTGTGCTCGGGGCAGGCCGGATAACCGGGCGCCGGGCGGATGCCGCGATACTGCTCCTTGATCAGCGCCGCATTGTCGAGCTGTTCGCCCTCGGCATAGCCCCACAGCGACTTGCGGACATATTGGTGCAGCCGCTCCGCGAACGCCTCCGCCAGCCGGTCCGCCAGCGCCTTCAGCAGGATGTCCGAATAATCGTCCAGCGCCGCCTTGAAGCGCGCCAGATGCGGCTCGATGCCGTGGATCGACACCGCGAAGCCGCCGATCCAGTCGCCGTCCGGGCTGATGAAATCGGCCAGGCACATATTCGCCCGCCCCTCGCGCTTGGCGACCTGCTGGCGCAGGAAGGGGATGCGGACATGCTCCTCGTCCTCCACGTGGACGATCACGTCGTCGCCCTCGCGCCGGCAAGGCCACAGGCCCGCGACGCCACGCGCGGTGAGCCACTTCTCGGCGATGATGCGGTCCAGCATCTTCTCCGCGTCGGCGAACAGCGAACGCGCGCTTTCGCCGACGACCGCGTCGTCGAGGATCGCGGGATAATTGCCCGCCAGCTCCCAGGCGCGGAAGAAGGGCGTCCAATCGATATACTGGCGCAGGTTAGCCAGATCCCAGTCGGGAAACTCATGCACGCCCGGCAGGATCGGCTTGGGCGGCTTCAGCGAGGGATCGTAGGCGAAGGCATTGGCGCGCGCATCCTCGATCGGCAGCAGCTCGCTCTGCCCCTTGCCCTCGCGCGCGGCGCGCACCTGGGCATATTCGCCGGACACCTTGGCGACGAAGCCGTCGCGCCCGGTATCGCTGACCAGCGTGGTGGCGACGCCCACCGCGCGGCTGGCGTCGAGCACATGGACCACCGGCCCCTTATAGGCCGGATCGATCCGGAGCGCGGTATGCACGCGGCTGGTGGTGGCGCCGCCGATCAGCAGCGGCAGCGTCATTTCGGCACGCTGCATCTCTTCCGCCACCGTGACCATCTCGTCGAGCGAGGGAGTGATCAGGCCCGAAAGGCCGATCATGTCCGCGTCATTCTCGTTCGCGGCCTCCAGGATCTTGGTCCACGGGACCATCACGCCCAGATCGATCACCTCGAAGCCGTTGCACTGAAGCACCACGCCGACGATGTTCTTGCCGATATCGTGGACGTCGCCCTTCACGGTCGCCATCACGATCCGGCCCTTGCCCTTGGCACCCTCCTCCTTTTCGGCCTCGATAAAGGGGAGGAGGTGGGCGACCGCCTTCTTCATCACGCGGGCGGACTTCACCACCTGGGGCAGGAACATCTTGCCCGATCCGAACAGGTCGCCGACCACGTTCATCCCGTCCATCAGCGGCCCTTCGATCACCTCGATCGGGCGGGCGAAGGTCAGGCGGCACTCCTCGGTATCCTCCACCACATGCGCGTCGATGCCCTTGACCAGCGCATGTTCCAGCCGCCTGGCGACCGGCCAGCCGCGCCATTCGGCGGCCTGCTTCTCTGCCACGGCATCGGTGCCGCGATAGCGCTCGGCCAGCGCCACCAGCCGCTCGCCCGCATCGGGATCGCGATTGAGCACCACATCCTCGCACGCGGTGCGCAGCTCGGGATCGATCGTGTCATAGATGTCGATCTGGCCGGCGTTGACGATCGCCATGTCCAGCCCGGCACGGATCGCGTGATACAGGAACACGCTGTGCATCGCGCGGCGCACCGGCTCGTTGCCGCGGAAGCTGAAGCTCAGGTTGGACAGGCCGCCGGAAATGTGGACATGCGGACAGCGCGCCTTGATCTCCCTGCACGCCTCGATGAAGTCCACGCCATAGTTGTTGTGCTCCTCGATTCCCGTCGCCACGGCGAAGATGTTGGGATCGAAGATGATATCCTCGGGCGGGAAGCCGATGCCGGTCAGCACCTTGTAGGCGCGTTCGCAGATCTCGACCTTGCGGGTGAGCGTGTCGGCCTGGCCCTTCTCGTCGAACGCCATGACGACCACGGCCGCGCCATAGGCCATGCACTTGCGGGCATGCGCGATGAAGGCGTCCTCGCCCTCCTTCATGCTGATCGAATTGACGATCGGCTTGCCGGAAACGCACTTCAGCCCCGCCTCGATCACCTGCCATTTGGAGCTGTCGATCATCACCGGCACGCGCGCGATATCGGGCTCGGCGGCGATCAGCTTCAGGAAGGTCGTCATCGCCTCGACGGCGTCGAGCAGGCCTTCGTCCATGTTGACGTCGACGATCTGGGCGCCGTTCTCCACCTGCTGGCGCGCGACCTCCACCGCCTTGGGATAGTCGCCCGCCATGATCAGCTTCTTGAACGCGGCGGATCCGGTAACGTTGGTGCGCTCACCGACGTTGACGAACTGGGCAGTGGCTTGGGTCATCGGCTTTCTTTCTCCCTCTCCCCCTTCAGGGGGAGAGGGCCGGGGAGAGGGGGGAGTCATGGAGAGTTGGCCGCACCGCCCCTCTCCCAGCCCTCTCCTCCCGAAGGGGGAGAGGGCTATAGAAGTCATGCCGCCATCGTCATCGGCTCCAGCCCGGCCAGGCGCGTGCGCACCTCCGGCACCGGCATCGCGCGCGGCGGCAGCCCCTGCACCGTGCGGGCGATCGCCGCGATATGCTCGGGCGTCGATCCGCAGCAGCCGCCCAGGATGTTCACCTGCCCCGCATCGGCCCATTCGCGCACCAGCGCCGCGGTCTGATCGGGAAGCTCGTCATACTGGCCCAGCTCGTTGGGCAGGCCGGCGTTGGGATAGACCATGATCAGCGTGTCGGCGATCTTGCTCAGCTCCGCGACATGCGGGCGGAGCTGCTCCGCGCCGAACGAGCAGTTGAGCCCGATCGTCACCGGCCGCGCATGCCGCACCGCATACCAGAAGGCCTCGACGGTGTGTCCGGAAAGGTTGCGGCCCGAAAGATCGGTGAGCGTCATCGACAGCATGATCGGCAGATCGCGGCCCAGCGCCTCGCCCGCCTCGATCGCGGCCATGATGCCCGCCTTGGCGTTCAGCGTGTCGAACACCGTTTCGATCAGGATGAAATCCACGCCGCCTTCCACCAGCGCGTCGATCTGCTCGCGATAGACCTGCTTCAGATAGTCGAAATCGATCTCGCGATAGCCGGGATCGTTGACGTCGGGGCTGAGCGACAGCGTCTTGTTGGTCGGACCGATCGCGCCGGCCACGAAGCGTGGGCGGCCGTCCTGCCGCTGGAATTCGTCCGCGGCCTCCCGCGCCACCGAAGCAGCGGCGACGTTGATCTCGCGCACCAGATCCTCCGCGCCATAATCGGCCTGGCTGATGCGATTGGCGGAGAAGGTGTTGGTGGAAACGATATCCGATCCGGCCTTGAAATAGGCGCGGGTGATGTCGGCGATCACATCGCGGTTGGTGAGCGCCAGGATGTCGTTGTTGCCCTTCTGGTCGCGGCCGAGCGAGAGGCCGGCGGCATAATCCGCCTCGGTCAGCCCGCGCTTCTGAATCTCGGTCCCGAAGGCGCCGTCGGTGATCAGGATGCGCTTCGCCGCTTCGGCGAGCAGGGTTTCGCGTGGGGTCATCGCAGGTTCCTCACGCCGCCGCCGCCTGCGCCGCCGCCTTGGGGCGCAGCCCCAGCAGGTGGCAGATGGCGTAGCTCAGCTCGGCGCGGTTGAGCGTGTAGAAATGGAAGGCGCGGACGCCGCCGGCATAGAGCTTGCGGCACAGCTCCGCCGCGATCGTCGCGGCGATGAGCTGGCGCGCGGCGGGGTGATCGTCCAGCCCGTCGAACAGCCGCGCCATCCACGGCGGGATGCCGGTGCCGCAGGCGGTGGCGAACTTGCGCGTCTGGGCGAAGTTGGAGACGGGCAGGATGCCCGGCACGATCTCCGCCGTGATCCCCGCCGCCGCCGCCGCATCGCGGAAGCGGAAGAAGACCTCCGGCGAGAAGAAGAACTGGCACAGCGCGCGCGTGGCGCCCGCGTCCAGCTTGCGCTTCAGATTATCGAGATCGGCGGCCAGGTCCGGCGATTCGGGATGCTGCTCCGGATAGGCCGCGACCGAGATGTCGAACGGGTGCAGCTTCGCCAGCGCCTCGACCAGCTCGGCCGCGCCGCGGAAGCCCTGCGGATGCGGCTGGAACTGCTGCCCCAGCACCGGGGGATCGCCGCGCAGCGCAACGATGCGGCGCACGCCCGCCTGCCAGAAGCCGTCGGCAACCGCGAGCACATCGTCGCGCGCCGCCTCGACACAGGTCAGGTGCGCGGCGGCTGGGATGCCGGTTTCCGCCGCGATGCGCGCCACGGTGCCATGCGTGCGATCGCGCGTGGTGCCGCCGGCGCCATAGGTTACCGATGCGAAGCGCGGGCCGAGCGGCTCCAGCGTCTTCACCGCCTCCCACATGCTCGCCTCGGCCGCCTCGTTCTTGGGCGGGAAGAACTCGAACGACACCGCCGCATCGCCGCCGACGTCCGCAAACAACGGGGCATCGAGCGCGCGCCGCGCCTCCTCAAGCTGGCTTACCGTGATACTCATGCCGCCTTCACTCGCTTTCCTTCGCCTCCGGTCTTGCGTCCAAGCCACAGCTTGACGGTCAGTTCGCCGCCCTCGAGCGTCTCCACGAGCACGGGCGACAGGCCCTGCGCCTCGAACCAGCCCAGGATCTGCTCGTCGGAAAAGCCCAGGCGGGCATGCGCGTTGCGCGTGCGCAGATCCTCGCGCTCATGCGGCGCGAAATCGACGATCAGCAACCGCCCGCCGGGGCTCAGCACCCGCGCGGCCTCGGCGATCGCGGCGCCCGGCTGCTGCGCGAAATGGAGCACGTGATGCAGGATCGCGGCGTCCGCCCCGGCATCGGCCAGCGGCAGCGCGTAGAGATCGGCCTGGCGCAGCTCCGCATTGGCGAGCCCGCGCTCCGACAGCTTGGCGCGCGCCAGCCGCAGCATCTCCGGCGAACGATCGATGCCCAGCGCGTGATCCGCCTGGGGCGCGAACAGCTCCAGCATGCGGCCCGTGCCCGTGCCGATGTCTATCAGGCGGCCGATCGGCGTATCGCCCAGCGCGCGGGCCATCGCCGCCTCGACCCGCTCCTCGGCGATGTGGAGCGATCGCATCGCGTCCCACTCGCCGGCATGCGCCTCGAACCATTCGGCAGCGGCGGCCGCGCGATCGGCGCGCACCGCCGCCAGCCGCGCCTCGTCCGCCACGGCCCAGTGATCGGGCTCGTTCCACGCATCCAGCGCGGCCAGCACCGGGCCGGTCCGATCGCCCTCCCCCAGCGCGACGAACACCCAGCTCCCCTCCTTGCGCCGCTCGGCCAGGCCCGCGTCGCACAGGATCTTCACATGCCGGCTGACGCGCGGCTGGCTCTGCGCCAGAACCTGCGCCAGCTCGCCCACCGAAAGCTCCATCTTGCGCAGCAGCGCGAGAATGCGGAGCCGGGTCGGGTCCGCCAGCGCGCGAAAGATGTCGAGGGCCGTACTCATGACATATAGAGACATAAAGATATCTTTATATCCTGTCAACGCGGTTGCGCCCGTCCGCTTCGCCGGATAGCCAGAACGCCCTGGAAAATCGGAGCAATCGATCCATGCGAAAGGCGATCCTGATCCCCGCCGCCGCGCTTGCGGCGCTGGCGCTTTCGGCCTGCGGCGGCGCCCGCAACGAAGCGAACGAGGCCGCCGAGACGCTGGCCGGCGACAGCAACACGATGAGCGAGGCGGACGGCGACGTGAAGGCCGCCACCGACGCCGCGTTCAACGACGCGATGGGCAGCTATTCCGGCAACACCGCGGGGCTGGACACCAGCGTGCCCGACGGCAACGAAATCGACGAGTGATCCGCGCGGCGATCCTGCTCGGGCTGGCCGCCATCGCGCTGGCGGGCTGCGGATCGGACAGCGATCCCGGCCCCGGCGGCGTGACCGCGGGCGAGGCCCGGCAGCTCGACGCAGCCGCCGCCGCGACCGACATCAACGCGATCGGCGCCAACGACACGGAGGACGCCCGATGAACGCCAACCGCGCGCTGGGCAGCAGCGATCTGGTCACCCCGCCGCTGGTGCTGGGCGGCAATGTGTTCGGGTGGACCGCGGACAAGGCCGAAAGCTTCCGCATCCTCGATCGCTTCGCCGAATGCGGCGGCATGCTGGTCGATACCGCCGACGTCTATTCGGCATGGGTCCCCGGCCATGCGGGCGGCGAATCGGAAACCGTGATCGGCGACTGGCTCGCCGCTTCGGGCCAGCGCGGAAAGGTCGCCATCGCCACCAAGGTTGGGATGCTGGCGGGTGAGGGCGGCGCAGGGCTGGCCCCCGCGCGCATCGCCGCCGCCTGCGATGCTTCGCTGCGCCGGCTGGGCGTCGAACGGATCGACCTCTATTTCGCGCATTGCGACGATCCGTCGGTGCCCCAGGCCGAGGTGCTGGGCGCGTTCCAGCGGCTGATCGAGGCCGGCAAGGTGCGCAACCTGGGCGCGTCCAACTTCAAGGCGGCCCGGCTGAAATCCGCGCTGGACCTCGCCACGCGCGAAGGGCTGCCGCATTATCGCGTGCTCCAGCCCGAGTATAATCTGGTCAGCCGCAGCCATTTCGAGGGCGAGCTGCAGGATCTGTGCGTGACGCACAACATCGGCGCCGTCCCCTATTTCGGACTCGCCACCGGCTTCCTGACCGGCAAGTACCGCACCGCCGAGGATGCGGCGAAAAGCCCGCGCGGCTTCAAGGCGGCGGGATGGCTGAAGACCAAGACCGCGATCCTGCCCGAGATGGACCGGGTGGCCGCCGAAACCGGCGCCACGCTGTCGCAGATCGCGCTCGCCTGGCTCGCAGCGCAGCCGGGCGTGACCGCGCCGATCGCCAGCGCGACCAGCGTCACCCAGCTCGACGAACTGATGGGCTGCATCGATCTGGCGCTGACCCGCGATCAGATCGATCGCCTGACCGCCGCGGGTGCGGTGGGGGCCGAACAGGAACCGCTGCCGCCGTCGCTGCCCGATAAGGAAACCGCGGAATAGCCGCGTTCAATCCCCCGCGAAGCCGAAGGGAGTAAGCCCGGTCTCACGCTCGGGAACCAGCGGCGCGCGGCCGGCGGGCGGCGCCGATCGCTGGACGCAATCGGGGCGGGTGCAGGCGCGGCAGCCCAGCCCGATCAATGCCGCGCTCCCCGAAAGATCGATGCCCCGCGCCGCCGCCAGCGTCCGCGCCTCGCCCGCCGCCAGTCCTAGCCCCACCGCGAACCGCGCCTGTCCGGCACGCGCGCCCGGCGGCCGCACCGCACGCGCGACGGTGAACCAGCGTCCGCCGTCCTCCAGCTCGACGAGCTGCGCCACCGGCGCCTCGGGCCGGGCGAACGCTTCGAACAGGTCCCACAGCGGGCAGACCCCGGCGCCCTCCACCAGAGGCGATCCGCTGGCGCCGCCATAGCGTTTGGAGACCTGCCCCGCGCGATCGACGCGGATCATGAAGAAGGGCAGCCCGCGCGCGCCCACGCGCTGCAGCGTCGTCAGCCGGTGCGCGACCTGTTCGAAACTGGCGCCGAAGCGATGGCCCAGCAGTTCCGCATCATATCCCGTCGCCTCGCACGCGCGCAGGAACCGGGCATAGGGCATCATCAGCGCGGCGGCGAAATAGCCGGTCAGATGCCGGCGGAACATCCGCTCCGCCACGCGATCGAGTCCGGCGCCGCGCACCAGCGCGTCGATCTCGCCCCGCGCCTCCTCCGCAAGCTGCTGCGCCAGCGCGAAGCTGCGCGAAGGCGCGTCGAGCATCTCCGAAAGCTGGAGTTGGCGCGCGTGCAGGTCGAGCCGCTTGAGCCGGTCGGGCATCACCTCCACCGGCAGGATGCGGACGAGAAGCTGGTGCTTGACGCGCAGCCGCTCCGCCATCGCCCCGCCGGGGTCCGCCGATCCTGCGCGCAGCTCGTCGGCCAGCGCCTCCGCCGCGGCGTCCAGATCGGCGAAATGGTTGCGCCAGCGCTCGATCTCGCGGCGCACGCGGAGCTGCGGCTCGCCCGCCGCCTCCCCGGCCGGAGCCGCGCCGCCCGCCTGCCCGATCCGGTCATAGGCGCGCGCAAAGGCCTCCGCCCCGCCGGGCGCGCCCGCCAGCCATTCCTCCACCTGGGCACGATCGACTTCCAGATCGGCGAACATCGGATCGGCCAGGCGGCGGCGCAGCCCGTCGGCCCCGCCGCCGGGCTCGGCCGCGCTGAGCGCGCGCGGATCGAAATCGAAACTTTCGGCAAGCCGCAGGATCAGCGTGGCGCTCAACGGCCGCTGATTGCGTTCGACCAGGTTGAGATAGCTCGGCGAGATCCCGAGCATGTCGGCCATGGCCGCCTGGGTGAGCGCGGCCCCGCGGCGGAGACGGCGCACGGCATGGCCGGCGAAAAGCTTGGGATCAGCCATTCATACTCGCGCACGCCTGCACAGGGGCGCGGAGACCCACGCGCTTGCCGCTCCGGGGCCCGCGTCCGGGGAGGCGCGGTTAGCGGGCGCGGGGTCTCCGCAACACCGTGATGCCACAACCGCGCGGGTTTGTAAATATCATTACCATTCGACAATCTATTTACGGCGAGCCTTCACATCGCAACGCGAATTCCGACGCGAATCGGGTCCTCGGTCGGGGATTTGTGGCTATCCGGCGGGAAATCTTGTGAAGGAACGCACATGTCCATCCGTTTCGAAGACCTCGTCCCCGCCCCCGCCGGCCGCTTCGACGGCATCCAGCGCCCCTATTCGCCGGAAGACGTGGCGCGGCTGCGCGGCTCGATAGCGATCGAACATACGCTGGCGCACAAGGGCGCGCTGAAGCTGTGGGAGCTGCTGAAGACCGAGGACTATATCAACGCCCTCGGCGCGCTCAGCGGCAACCAGGCGATGCAGATGGTGCGCGCGGGCCTGAAGGCGATCTATCTGTCCGGCTGGCAGGTCGCGGCCGATGCCAACACCGCGGGCCAGATGTATCCGGACCAGTCGCTCTACCCCGCCAACGCGGGGCCGGAACTGGCGCGGCGCATCAACGCCACGCTGCAGCGCGCCGATCAGATCGAGCATATGGAAGGCGGATCGCAGCGCGACTGGTTCGCGCCGATCGTCGCCGATGCGGAGGCCGGCTTCGGCGGTCCGCTCAACTGCTTCGAGATCATGAAGGCCTATATCGCGGCCGGCGCGGCTGGCGTTCACTATGAGGACCAGCTCGCGAGCGAGAAGAAGTGCGGCCATCTGGGCGGCAAGGTGCTGATCCCGACGCAGGCGCATATCCGCAACCTGGACGCGGCCCGCCTGGCGGCGGACGTCTGCGGCGTGCCGACCGTGATCTGCGCCCGCACCGATGCCGAGAGCGCCAAGCTGATCACCAGCGACGTGGACGAGCGGGACCGCGAATTCCTGACCGGCGAGCGCACGCCGGAGGGCTTCTTCCGCCTGAAGGATGGCACCGGCGTGGATCATTGCATCAAGCGCGGCCTGGCCTTCGCGGCGCATGCCGACCTGCTGTGGTGGGAAACCAGCCATCCCAACATGGACGACGCCCGCCGCTTCGCCGAGGCGATCAAGAAGGAGCATCCGGACAAGATGCTGGCGTACAACTGCTCGCCCAGCTTCAACTGGGAAGCGAACCTGGACAAGGACGACATCGCCAAGTTCCAGCGCGAGATCGGGGCGATGGGATACAAGTTCCAGTTCGTCACGCTCGCCGGCTTCCACCAGCTCAACTACGGCATGTTCGAGCTGGCCCGGGGCTACAAGGATCGCGGCATGGCGGCCTATTCGGAGCTGCAGCAGGCCGAGTTCGCGGCGGAGGCGAACGGCTATACCGCCACGCGCCACCAGCGCGAGGTAGGCACCGGCTATTTCGATGCGATCGCCCAGGCCGTGGCCGGCGGCGAAAGCTCGACCACCGCGCTCGCCGAGAGCACCGAAGCCGCCCAGTTCAGCAAAGAAGCCGCGTAGCAGGAGAGTTTGTCATGCATATCGAAGAACATACCCGCCCCGAGCCGCAACGCAGCCGTGCCGTCTTCTCGACGGAGGATTTCCGCCTGATCCGCGAAGCGGTCGGCGCGCACCTCCAGCAGATCAAGGACAGCCCGGAATCGGTGAAATTCTCGAACCTCTATCACCGCCTCGGCCGCGTGGCCTGACGGCGGTCATCCAGGCGGACCCCGGCCGAACCGGGGCCGCCGGCCCGCAAACGGGGGCCAAGCATTTTCCTGGGGAGGAAAGGATGCCCGCCGGCCATCGCGCCGGCGGGCATTTCCGTTTCAGGGTCCGGCGAGATGCGAACGGAACCAATCCGCCAGCGCGGCTTCGCCGATCTCGCCCGCCGCAAGCGCGACGAAGGTGATCACGAGCTCTACGTCGCTCGCGGTCAGGCCGTATCCGTTCAGCGCCAGAAAGGTTTCGCTCACCACCGCCGCGGTGCGCTTGTTCCCGTCCACGAACGGATGGTTGCGCGCGATGCCAAAGGCATAGCTGGCCGCAAGTTCCGCCGCGTCCGGATCGCCATAGGCGGCAAGATTCTGCGGGCGTGCCATCGCACTCTCCAGCAGGCTCCGGTCGCGCACGCCTTCACCGCCGCCGTGTTCGGCAAGCTGCTCGCCATGCGCGGCCTCGGCGACCGCAAGGCCGACCCAGATCCAGTCATGCTGGGCCATGGTCTATTTCGCGAGTTCGCGCAGGGCATTGCGGCGGCGCGCCATCACTTCGCGCGCCGTCTTCATCTGCTCCTCAAATCCCGGATCGTGGCGGGTCAGCGCGATACCACCGGGCACCTCGCTGATGCTCAGTTCATCGCCCAGCGCCACACGCAGCTTCGCCAGCACCTCCTTCGGCAGGATCACACCGGCCGAATTGCCGACGCGCACCACCTTCAGGGCGTGGACACGGCCGAGTTTAGCGGGCTTGTTCATACGGATGTTATAACTGAATACACCCTCAGGCGCTACCCCCCCGCCATCCGCTCGATCCGCGCCTCATGCTCGTCCTTGCCGAAGGGGAAGCGGCGGTACAGCATCGCCGCCCCGAACCCGAGACCGATGTAGAGCAGCGCGAAGGCGATGGTCAGCCGGTCGATCGTCGGCGCGGGGACGCTGCCCGGCGCTGCCGCTTCCGGGAAGCCGACCAGCGCCAGGATCAGCCCCGCGGCGAAGATGCCCAGCCCGCTGGTGCATTTCTGGACGAAGAACCCCCCCGCGAAGAACACGCCTTCCGAACGGCGGCCGGTGTCGGCCTCCGAATGCTCCACCACGTCCGCCATCATCGACGCCCCCAGGATGGTGGAGGATACACTGCACGCCGCGTTGATCGTGAAGATGCCGAACAACAGCGGCAGCATCACCGCGCTGTCCGGCCCCGGGAACAACCCGGCGAGGCGCAGCAGATAGGGCGTCGCGATCAGCACCGATGCGCCGCCCATGAAGGCCATCGCCGCCGCCGGCTTGCCCACCCGCTTCGCCACGCGCGGCGCCACGAAAAAGGCCAGCGCCACGCCCACGAACAGGCTGGCCGCCAGCCACTGGAACTCCTGCCCCTGCATCCGCCAGACATGGACGTAGAGATAGTTGGAAAGGGCGAAGCTGATCCCCTGCGCCGAATAATAGCACAGGCCCGCACCCATCAGGGTCAGGAAGGCGCGGTTGCGCACCGTTTCCAGCAGCTCGGCGAAATGTTCGCCCAGCGTCTGCCGCTGGATGTCCGGACGGGGCAGGCGGCTGATCTCATGGTGCGTGCCGCGCGCGGAGACCAGGATCGCGGTGACCATCGCCAGCGCGCCGGCGATCGAGAAGCCGAGATAGGAATCGCGGTTGAGCAGACCGCTCTCCTGCCCCGGCGCAGGCGCCAGCAGCCAGCCATAGGATGCGACCAGCATCGTCAGCCCGCCCGCCCAGCCGAGCAGATAGCGATAGGCCATGATCCGCGTGCGCTCGTCATAATCGGCCGAAAGCTCGGGGCTCAGCGCCTGCGACGGCACCTCGTAACAGGAGACCGCGCTGCGCACGACCACCGCCATGGCGAACAGCCAGACCAGCAGCGCGCCTTGCGACAGCGCCGGCGGGTTCCACAACAATACCCAGCCGACGGCGATCGGCAGCGCGGAGGCGTACATCCACGGATGCCGCCGTCCCCAGCCGCTGCGCGTGCGATCGGACAGGAATCCCACCGCCGGATCGACGAATGCGTCCAGGATCAGCGCGCACATGATCGCGAAGCCGACCTGCGCCGAAGGCAGGCCCAGCACCTGATTGTAGAACAGCAGCAGGAAGGTGGAGAAACCGAAATCCTTCACGCCATAGGCGGCCGCGCCGAAGCCATAGGCCAGCATCGTCGACTGGCCGATCCGGCGCACGGGCGGCAACGCCGCGCCCGCGCCTGGGGTATCCGAAGGCATCTTCTCTCCTTTGTACGGGCGCCACCATAGGTGGTGTCCTGCGGCGGTCAATCACTGCTTCTTGGAAAATCGGGTATGCTTGCCCGGCCCGTTATCTCGGCTATAGCGAGGGCATAATTGGAAAGGAGAGGACGGCGCATGGCCCTCGACCCCGAGGTATTCGAGACGCTGATCGACACGATCCGCCGCTTCGTGAGCGAACGGCTGCGCCCGCTGGAGGCGGAGGTGGAGGCCGCGGACGCGATTCCCCCGCATATCGTGGACGAGATGCGCGAGCTGGGCCTGTTCGGCCTGTCGATCGCGGAAGAATATGGCGGGCTGGGCCTCACCATGGTCGAGGAGTGCCGCGTCGCGCTGGAGATGGGGCGCACCACGCCCGCCTTTCGCTCCACCTTCGGCACCAACCTGGGCATCGGCAGCCAGGGGCTGGTGCTGGCCGGCACGCCCGAGCAGAAGGCCGAATGGCTGCCGCGCATCGCCAGCGGCGAAGTGATCGCCAGCTTCGCGCTGACCGAGCCCGATGTCGGATCGGACAGCGGCGCGGTGAAGACCCGCGCGGTGCGCGCCAGGGATGCGGATGGGGCCGAGGTCTATCGCCTGACCGGCACCAAGCGCTTCATCACCAATGCCGACAAGGCCCATGTGTTCACCGTGATGGCGCGGACCGGGGAAGATCCCGGCGGGCGCGGCGTATCCGCCTTCCTGGTGCCGCGCGATCTGCCCGGGATCAGCATCGGCGAGCCGGAAAAGAAGATGGGGCAGAAAGGCGCGAAGGTCGCCGATGTGATCTTCGACGACGTTCCCGTGCCCGCCTCGCTGCGGCTGGGCGAGGAAGGCCAGGGATTCAAGATCGCGATGCAGGTGCTCGATCGCGGGCGGCTGCATATCTCGGCGGTGTGCGTGGGCGTGGCGGAGCGGCTGATCGCCGATTGCGTGGCCTATGCCAGCGCGCGCAAGCAGTTCGGCAAGCCGATCGCCGAGCACCAGCTTATCCAGGCGATGATCGCCGACAGCAAGACCGAGGCTCTGGCCGCCCGGGCGCTGGTGATGGAGACCGCCGCGGCGAAGGACGCGGGCGCCAATGTGGTGATGGAATCCGCCGCGGCCAAATATTTTGCCAGCGAGATGGTGGGCCGCGTGGCCGATCGCGCGGTGCAGATCTTCGGCGGGGCGGGGTACATCGCCGATTACGGCATCGAACGGCTGTACCGCGACGTGCGGCTGTTCCGCATCTATGAGGGCACCAGCCAGATCCAGCAGCTTATCATCGCCCGCGAAACGCTGAAGCGCGGCGGCTGAACACCGCCACACCTCCCGCCCCGGAGGCGGGGAGCAGAAGGAAATACAGATGGACACCACCAACCTCTTCCGCCTCGACGGCCGCGTCGCGCTGGTCACCGGGGGATCGCGCGGCATCGGGCGGATGATCGCGGCGGGCTTCGTCGCCCAGGGCGCGAAGGTCTATATCACCGCGCGCAAGGCCGACGCCTGCGATGCCACCGCGGCCGATCTTGGCCCCAACTGCATCTCCATCCCGCACGACATCTCCACCGTGGAGGGATGCCGCACGCTCGCCGCCGAGCTGGCGAAGCGTGAGGCGAAGCTGGACATATTGGTGAACAACGCCGGCGCCGCCTGGGGCGTGCCGTTCGACGAGTTCCCGGAGAGCGGCTGGGACAAGGTGATGGACCTGAACGTCAAATCGCCCTTCTTCCTGACGCAGGCGCTGCACGCGATGCTGAAGACGGCCGCGAGCGCGGGCCGCCCGGCCAAGGTGATCAACATCACCTCGATCGACGGGCAGCGCGTGAACCCCTGGCAGACCTACAGCTATCAGGCATCGAAGGCGGCGCTGATCCACCTCACCCGCCGCGTGGCGGCCGAGCTGATCCAGGACAATATCGTCGTGTCGTCGCTCGCCCCGGGCGCCTTCCCCAGCGACATGAACCGCGCCGCGCGCGACCATGGCGACGGCGTGGCCAAGCGCATCCCGGCCGGCCGCATCGGCGTGACAGAGGACATGGCGGGCGCCGCCATCTACCTGGCTAGCCGCGCGGGCGATTATGTGGTGGGCGAGACGCTGACGGTCGACGGCGGCATCGTCAACGCATCGCTGGCGAGCAGCATCGACGGGTGAGGCGCGGCGGCGAGGCGGAAGGGTTCAACCCCCTGCCGCGTCGAGCGCGTGACGCAACCGCGCGATCGCCGGGAGATATTTGCGTTCGAGCGCATCGCGCCGATCGCACGAAAGGCGCGCGAGCCGTTCCGGATCGGAATTGTCGCTGAGATCGGCGAGCTTCACCCGCATCGCCGATGCGAATCCGCTGGCCGCCAGCGCCTCGATCCACTCGGGATAGGTCACGCCGCCGCCGGGCTTGGTGAGCGCCTCGACGATCGCGATCACCTCGGGCGGATAGCCGAACGCGGTGAGCGTTTCGGCGGTGGTGCCGGTATCCTCGATGCTGTCGTGCAGCCAGGCGGCGTGGCGTTCGGCCTCGCTCGCGCCCGGAAACAGCCGGAGCAGGTGCCGCGACACCCGCGCCAGATGGCCGATATAGGGTTCGCCAGCCTTGTCGGTCTGTCCCGCGTGCAGCGTAGCGGCAAGCGCTGCGGTCTCCTCCAGGGTCGGCGTCCCCGGGCCGAACACCTTGAGTCTGCCCGCCTTTGGCAGAATCGGCTCCAGCCCGCTCACCAACCGGCCACCCAACACCAGTCTATTCCATGGGTGGCCGGGTGGTGAGCGGGCCGGTGCCGCCTGAACAGGACGAACACTAACGCGCGATCCCCGCCGACGCGAGCACCGCCAGCGTCACCAGCTCGCTGGCGGTCGCCGTCATCGGCGCGATCTGGATCGGCTTTTCCATGCCGATCAGCATCGGGCCGATCGTGGCGTCGCCGCCCAGCTCGCGCAGCAGCTTGGCCGAGATGTTGGCCGATTGCAGCCCCGGCATGATCAGCACGTTTGCCGGGCCGGAAAGGCGCGAGAAGGGGTATTTCTCCATCTGGCGCGGGTTCAACGCGACGTCCGGCGCCATGTCGCCTTCATATTCGAAGTTCGGCTGGCGCTCGTCGAGAAGCTGGACCGCCGCGCGGATATTCTCCAGCCAGCGCCCCGGCGGGTTGCCGAAGGTCGAATAGCTGAGGAAGGCCACGCGCGGTTCATGGCCCATGCGGCGGGCAACCGCGGCGGTGCCCTCCGCGATCGCCGCCAGCTCCTCGGCGGTCGGGCGCTCGTTCACGGTGGTGTCGGCGATGAACACGGTGTGCGACTGGCCGACCAGCACATGGATGCCGAACGGCGTGCGGCCTTCCGCCGGATCGATCACACGGCGGATCTGGCGCATGGTTTCGGCATAGGTGCGGGTGACGCCGGTGATCATCGCGTCGCCCTTGCCGAGCTGGAGGAGCAGCGCGCCGAAGATGTTGCGATCGCGGTTCACCAGCCGCTCGACGTCGCGGCGCAGATAGCCGCGGCGCTGGAGCCGCTTGTAGAGGAACTCCACCATCTCGTCGCGCAGCGGCGAGTTGACGCTGTTGTGCAGCTCGAAATCGGCGGGATCGGCGCCCAGTTCGCGCAGCTTGTCGGCCACGGTGTCGCGGCCGATCAGCAGCGGCGTGCCATAGCCGCCCTCGCGGAAGGCGATGGCCGCGCGCAGCACCACCTCGTCCTCCGCCTCGGCGAAGATCACGCGCTTCGGGTTCGCACGCGCACCGTCATAGACGAGGCTGAGGACCGAGGTGGTCGGGTTCAGACGCGCGCGCAGCGATGTGCGATAGGCGTCCATGTCCTCGATCGGCTTGGTCGCCACCCCCGAATCCATCGCTGCCTGGGCGACGGCGACGGGCACCACCTCCATCAGCCGCGGGTCGAACGGCGCGGGGATGATATAATCGGGGCCGAAGCTGTGCTGCTTGCCATAGGCGAGCGCCACTTCCTCCGGCACCTGCTGGCGTGCCAGATCCGCCAGCGCGGTGGCGGCGGCGATCTTCATCGCGTCGTTGATCGTCGTCGCCCGCACGTCCAGCGCGCCGCGGAAGATGAAGGGAAAGCCCAACACGTTGTTCACCTGGTTCGGATAATCCGAACGGCCGGTGGCGATGATCACGTCGGGCCGCGCGCGCTTGGCCTCGGGCGGGGTGATTTCCGGATCGGGATTGGCCATCGCGAACACGATCGGCCGCGCCGCCATCTTCTGCAGCAGTTCGGGCGGCAGCGCGTTGGCGGCGGAAAGGCCCAGGAACACGTCCGCGCCCTCCAGCGCCTCCGCCAGCGTCCGGCGATCCGTCGCCACGGCATGCGCCGACTGCCACTGGTTCATGTCCTCACGCCCGCGATAGATCACGCCCTTGCGATCGCACATCAGCAGATTGTCCTGCGGCAGCCCCATCGCCTTGATCAGATCGGTGCAGGCGATCGCGGCGGCGCCGGCGCCGTTCACCACCACCCGCGTCTTCCGGATGTCGCGGCCGGTGATGTACAGCGCGTTGATCAGCCCCGCCGCGGCGATGATCGCGGTGCCATGCTGATCGTCATGGAAGACCGGGATCTTCATCCGCTCGCGCAGCGTCTGTTCGATCACGAAGCATTCGGGGGACTTGATGTCCTCCAGGTTGATGCCGCCGAAGCTGGGTTCCAGCAGCGACACGGCGTCGATGAAACGCTCGACATGCTCGGTGTTGAGCTCAAGGTCGATCGCATCGACATCGGCGAAGCGCTTGAACAGCACCGCCTTGCCTTCCATCACCGGCTTGGACGCCAGCGCGCCCAGATTGCCCAGCCCCAGGATCGCCGTGCCGTTGGAGATCACCGCGACCAGATTGCCCTTGGCGGTATAGTCATAGGCGGCGGCCGGGTTTTCCGCGATCGCCCGCACCGGCACCGCGACTCCGGGCGAGTAGGCCAGCGCCAGGTCGCGCTGCGTGGCCATCGGCTTCGACGCGATGATCTCGATCTTGCCGGGGCGGCCTTCGGAGTGGAAGCGCAGGGCCTCGCGATCGGAGAACTGGACGTTGGCGTCTTCGGACATGCGGTGGGGTTTCCTTTCCGGTCGCCCTCCCTTTAGGAGGGACTTGTCCCCAAGAAAACCCGGCGCGGGTGTTGATCCGGCACAGGGTTGCGTTACGCAAAGCCGCGATGTCCGCCGCCGCGCCCACCCCGATGATGGCCCAGTATCTGGCGCTGAAGGCCGAGGCCGGGGATTGCCTGCTGTTCTATCGCATGGGCGACTTCTTCGAGCTGTTCTTCGAGGATGCGAAGATCGCCAGCGCCACGCTGGACATCGCGCTCACCGCGCGCGGCGAGCATGACGGTGAGCGCATCCCGATGTGCGGCGTGCCGGCGCATTCTGCGGAGGGCTATCTGGCGCGGCTGATCAAGGCCGGGCACCGCGTCGCCATCGCCGACCAGATCGAAACGCCGGAGGAGGCCAAGAAGCGCGGCGGATCCAAGGCGCTGGTGGCGCGCGCGATCATCCGCGTCGTGACCGCGGGCACGCTGACCGAGGAGGCGCTGCTCGACAGCCGTTCGGCCAACTGGTGCGCCGCCGTGGGCGAGGCGGGGGGACAGGTGGCCATCGCCTGCGCGGACATCTCCACCGGCCGTTTCGAGCTGATCGAGACCAGCCCCGAACGGCTGGCGGCGGAACTGGCCCGGCTGAACCCGGCGGAGGTGATCGCCTCCGAAGCGTCCGCCTTCGCCGAGGCCGCCACGGTGACGCGGTCGCGCGCCGATTTCGACAGCACGGCCGGCGAGGCGCGGCTGAAGCGGCTCTATGGCGTCGCCACGCTCGATGGTTTCGGCAGCTTCGGCCGCGCGGGGCTGGCGGCGGCGGGCGGGCTGGTGGCCTATCTGGAGCATACCGCGCGTGGCAGCCTGCCCTTCCTGCGTCCGCCGCGCATCAGCCGCACCGAAGCGGCGATGGCGATCGACGCCGCGACGCGCGAGAGCCTGGAGCTGACCGTCAGCAGCGCGGGAACGCGCAGGGGCAGCCTGCTCGACGCGGTGGACCGCACCGTCACGGGCGCGGGTGCGCGCATGCTGGCGGGCGACATCGCCGCCCCGCTGATGGACCGGCGCGCGATCGAGACGCGGCTGGATCTGGTGCAGCATTTCCACGACGATCCTGGCCTGCGCGACATGCTGCGCAGCAATCTGCGCGCGCTGCCCGATATCGGCCGCGCGCTGGGACGGCTGGCGGCCGGGCGCGGCAGCCCGCGCGACCTAGGCCAGCTCCGCGACGGGCTGGACGGCGCTTGGCGGCTGGGCGAGCGGCTGCGCGGCATCCCGGACAAGCCGGCGCTGCTGGCCGAGCTTGCCCCGCTGCTGCAAGGCCATGGCGCGCTGATCGATCTGCTGCAGCGCGCGCTGGTGCCCGAGCCGCCGGTGGATGCCGGCAAGGGCGGCTATATCGCCGAAGGCTATGACGCGGCGCTCGACGATTTGCGCGATACCGGCGCGGGCGGGCGGCGCATGATCGCCGCGCTGGAGGCGGACTATCGCGGCCGCACCGGCATCCAGGCGCTCAAGATCCGCCACAACGGCGTGCTCGGCTATCATATCGAGGTGCCTGCGCGCTCGGCCGATCCGCTGATGGCGCCCGACAGCGGCTTCACCCATCGCCAGACGCTGGCGGGCGTCGTCCGCTTCAACGCGCCCGATCTGCATGAGGCTGCGCTGAAGGTGACGCAGGCCGGCGCGCACGCGCTGGCGGCGGAGGCGGCGCACCTGGAAGACCTGACCGCCGCCGCGCTGGACCGGCGGGAGAGCATCGCTGTCACCGCCGACGCGCTCGCCCGGATCGATGTCGCCGCCGGCCTGGCCGAACGCGCGGCGGAGGGCGGCTGGGCTCGCCCCGGCCTGGCGGACCACGCCTGTTTCGAGATCGAGGGCGGGCGCCATCCGGTGGTGGAGGCGGCGGTCGCGGCATCGGGCGGGCGCTTCGTCGCCAATGATTGCACGCTGGACGAGGGCAACCGGCTGTGGCTGGTCACCGGCCCCAACATGGGCGGCAAGTCCACCTTCCTGCGCCAGAACGCGCTGATCGCGGTGCTGGCGCAGGCGGGCAGCTTCGTCCCGGCCACCGCCGCGCGGCTGGGCCTGGTGGACCGGCTGTTCAGCCGCGTCGGCGCGTCGGACAATCTGGCGCGCGGGCGCTCCACCTTCATGGTCGAGATGGTCGAGACCGCGGCGATCCTGGCCCAGGCGACCCCGCGCAGCTTCGTGATCCTGGACGAGGTGGGACGCGGCACCAGCACCTATGACGGGCTCGCCATCGCCTGGGCGGTGGTGGAGGCGATCCATGAGGACAATCGCTGCCGCTGCCTGTTCGCCACGCATTACCACGAGCTGACGCGGCTGGCCGAACGCTGCGAAGCGCTCACGCTGCACCATGTCCGCGCGCGCGAATGGAAGGGCGATCTGGTGCTGCTGCACGAGCTGGCCGGCGGGCCGGCCGACCGCAGCTATGGCATCGCCGTCGCCCGGCTGGCGGGGCTGCCCCCGGTCACGATCAAGCGCGCCCAGGCGGTGCTCGACAGGCTGGAGCAGGGCCGCGCCAGGACCGGCGGGCTGGCCGCGGGCCTCGACGACCTGCCCCTGTTCGCGGCGGCCGCGGAGGCGGAAGCCGTCGACGCGCTGCGCGAGGAGCTGGGGCGGATCGACGTGGATTCGCTCAGCCCGCGCGAGGCGCTCGACGCGCTCTACCGCCTCAAGGCGCTGGCGCAGGATTAGCGCGCGGGCAGGAACCGCGGGTTGCGCAACAACCCCGCCGAGACGAGCGCGACCGGCAACCCGACCGGCAATATCTCGGTCAGCGTGATCGCGAAGCGGAACAGCGGGTTGGCATATTGCGCGCGAAACGACTCCATTTGCGCGGTGAGCGCGGCAATCTCCGCGGCGCTCGCTCCCTGCGCCTTGCGCTCGGCGATCACGCCCGCGGCATATTCGGCCATGAAGTCGGAACCGGCGGTGGCGAGCGCGATCTCCCAGGCGATCGCATAGATCAGGCTCCCCAATGCGACGATGCCGAGCCCCATCCCCAGAGCGGGCCAAAAGCGCACCACTCCGCCCCCCTCCACGTCACGCCACCGCTTGATCGCGACGAACACCGTGCTGAACGCGATCAGCATGGTGAGATAACCGATCACCATGCCCAGCTCCGGCTGGATCCGGTCCGCCCAGGCGGTGAGCGCAAGCATCGGCGCGCCCGCGATCAGGCCCGCGATAGCGCCATAGGTCAGTATCTTCTTCAGCATCACATGCCCCCGATGTCCGTGCGAGATTGCGCGCTCAACAGCACCGCCGCAACGCTGCCCGGCAATCGCCCGAACGGGTGATTGGGACGAACGGCGGCGCGATCACCCTAAACGACTATGCCCAGCTCGCGCGCCCGCGCCACCGCATCGGTGCGGCGGCTGGCCCCCAGCTTCTCGTAGAGCCGCGCGACATGCGTCTTCACCGTGTTGGGCGAGATGCGCAGCGCGTCCGCGATCTCGCGGTTCGACCGGCCGGCCGCCAGCTCGCGCAGCACCGCCAGTTCGCGCGTGCTGATGCCCAATGATTCGACCGCGGCGGGATTGCCGTCGAACGGCGGGCGCGTGCGCGGCGCAAGCACGCGCATGCCGATCACCATGCCCAGCGCGAGGAAGCCGGCGGCCACGAGGAAGAGATAGAACCCGGTCGAATGCGATCGCACCATCCAGCGATAATCGAGCCACTGCAGCAACGCCGTGCCCAGCGCCAGCAGCAGCGCATAGGCCACGAGGTGCCGCCACATCGGCCCCGGTCTTCCGCGCGTCGCGATGATCCGTCTCCGCCCTGTCTGCCGCCGCTTCCGTTAGCAGATGCGCGGGCGCCTTGGCAGCTTTCCCGCGGCCGTCCCGGCCGCTATCGACCGGCAAACTGCAAGGAGGGTGGAACATGAGCGAATCGCCCAATACGCTGCACGCCGAGGACTGGGCGGGCGAGATCGGCGAGCGCTGGCTCGCCAACCTCGATCCGTTCGAAGGCCAGATCGCCCCGGTGGGCGACGCGCTGTTCGCCCGCGCGGGATTCGCACCCGGCGAGCATGTGATCGACATCGGCTGCGGCGGCGGCGGCACCACGATCCGGATCGCCCGCGCCGTGGCGCCCGGCGGCAGCGTGCTGGGCCTCGACATCTCGCAGGCGCTGGTGGACGAGGCCCGCCGCCGCGCGCAGGCCGCGGGCGCCACAGCCGCCGCCTTCACCTGCGCGGACGCCGCCGCGGGAATTCCCGAAGGGGCGCCGTTCGACCGGCTCTATTCGCGCTTCGGCACGATGTTCTTCGCCGATCCGAAATCGGCCTTCGCCAATCTGCACGCGATGCTGCGGCCCGGCGGGCGGATCGACATCTCGGTCTGGGCGCCGGCGCCCGACAATCCCTGGATGATGGAGACGATGGGCGTCGTCGCGCGGCACATCGCGCTGCCGCCGCGCGTTCCGGGCACCCCCGGCCCCTTCGCGTTCGGCGACACCGGCTATCTGCTCGAGATCCTCGCCGCGGCAGGCTTTTCCGAACCGGATATCGCGGGCTGGGAGGGGCTCCAGCCGATCGGCGGGCCGGGCGCCACCCCGGCCGAGGCGGCGGCCTTCATCACCGGCGCCAGCTCGGTCGCCGATACGCTGAAGGCAGCGGGTCCGGAGATCGCCGCGCGCGTGGTCGGCGAGGTGGCGGCGCTGTACGCGCGGTTCCACCGGCCCGGCGAGGGCGTGATGATGGGCGGCAAGGCCTGGCTGGTCACCGCACGCGCCTGAACGGGGCGACGGCAGCCCGGCGTGCCTTTCGCCGCGCTGCGCGTTAGGAAGGGCGCATGCCCGATCTGGCCGCCATCGTCGCCGATATCGCCGCCGAGATGGCGGCCGCGCCCGATCGCGGCACGCCGGCCAGCTACATCCCCCCGCTCGCGGCGGTGGACCCGGCGCGGTTCGGGATCGCGATCGTCGAGGCGGACGGCACCGTCCACGCCGCGGGCGACGCGGACATGCCCTTTTCGATCCAGTCGGTGTCGAAGGTGTTCGCGCTGACGCTGGCGCTGGGCGCGGTGGGCGACCAGCTATGGAAGCGCGTCGGCCGCGAGCCTTCGGGCAGCGCGTTCAACTCGATCGTCCAGCTCGAGACCGAGCACGGCATCCCGCGCAACCCGTTCCTCAACGCAGGCGCCATCGTGGTCTCAGACATACTGCTCGGCCGCCACGAACCGCGCGAGGCGATCGGCGAGATGCTGCGCTTCGTGCGCAACCTAGCGGGCGATGACGGCATCTTCATCGACGAGGCGGTGGCGCGCGCCGAGCAGGAGACCGGATTCCGCAACATCGCGCTGGCCAACTATATGCGCGCCTTCGGCAACCTCCACCACCCGGCGGAGCGCGTGCTGGGCGTCTATTTCCATCATTGCGCGCTGGCGATGAGCTGCCGCCAGCTCGCCCTCGCGGGGCGATATCTGATGGCGGGCGGGCGCAACCCGGATACCGGGGGCAGCGTGGTATCGGCCCGGCGCGCACGGCGCATCAACGCGCTGATGCTCACCTGCGGCCATTATGACGGATCGGGCGAATTCGCCTTCCGCGTCGGCCTGCCGGGCAAATCGGGCGTGGGCGGGGGCATATTGGCGGTGGCGCCGGGGATCGCGTCGATCGCGGTCTGGTCGCCGGGGCTCAACGAACGCGGAAACTCGCAGCTCGGCACGCTGGCGCTGGAACGGCTGGTGCATCGCACCGGCTGGTCGGTGTTCGAACCGCGCTAGGGCCGCCCTTCATTCAGGCGGCACCGGCCCGCTATCCCATCAGGTCGCGCACGGGCAGCGTCATCGCCATGCCTTCGGGCACCTCGAAGAACGGCGTCAGGATATAGTCGCCGTTGTCGAACAGGATCGTGGCATAGTGCGGCCCGGACCCCACCTCCGCGGTGCAGGAGCTGCGCGGCGGGGCGGTGCACTGATAGACCTCGTTGACGTACAGCTCTGCCCCGATGGTGGTGGAATTTTCCAGCACCACCTCGCCCCAGCCCCCGGCGGACTGCGCCCCGGCCATATTGGGAGCGAGCAGCAGTGCGGCAGACAAGACGGCCCAGCGGCGCATTGGCGAACTCCCTTCGCCGCAAGCCTTACGGCGCGGGCGCGCGGCGCGGGATCGGTATTGTACCGGAGCGGCGGCGCTTCAGCGGGCGGACGCGCGGCGGCGGGGCGGCGCGCCGAAGTCGCGCTCGACATAGCGGATCGTCACGCCCTCCGCCTCCGGCTCGGCGCGGAATACGCGGGCGTGGCGGGCATAGAAGACGGTCAGCCGCCGCGCGCCGTCCCAGCGCAGCGCGACGCGCACCGCGCCGCCTTCCTCGTCCGCGACGCCGTGATCGGAATCGGCGATGAATACCGGCGCCGCGCGCTCATGGCCGTCGAACTCGCGGCCGACGGCGACCTGGGTGGAATAGCCGGTAGTGGCGCCGCAATCGCGGATGCTGCGAAAGGCGGCGGTGGTGCCGCCGGGATCGGGCGCGGTTTCGATCAGCGCCCCGCCACAGGCCGCGCCGCCGCATCCGCCCAGCAGGGGCATCATCAGGCTGAAGAGCAACGCGGCGCGCATCGCCGTCTCCGGCTGTCGAAGGGCTGGCGGGGGCGATACGCGCAACCCGCGGCAAAGCCCATCCTGCAAAAATGCCCGCGCCGCAAAAATGCCCGTGCGGTGAAAATGAAAGAGGCCGCCGGGCCCCTCCCCGGGTACCCGGCGACCTCCGACATGGTCAGCGGCCGGAGAGCTCCAGCCCGGGAGACCATGCGGACCGCTTTCACTGTGGCTGCGAACGTTGCCTGGAGGGGAATTCCTCCCGCTCGCTACGGACGGAGGGCTTCCGTCCGCGCCATCAGATCAGCGGCGCGTCTCCCGAACGAACTGAACCGACCCCATTGCTGAACCATGAGACATCGGATCACCTCCTTTCGCTAGTTGAGCCTGTGTACCGTCTCCGGCACGGGCACACCATGAATCGCGATGAGTCGCAGAACAAGTCTTGTTTTGCAGCGCAATAGGTGCGAATCTTCTCGCTTCCGCGCGTTGCCGGCCCGGCGCGCCCGGAATCACCCCGGAATCAGGACGGCGAAAACGCCGGTATGCCGCTCAGCGGCAGTCCTCGATCACGCGCAGCAGCTCCGCCCAGGCAGGCACGGCAAGCGGCGCCAGCCGCTCCGCCAGCACGGCGAAGCGCCCGCGCGTATGCCCCATCGCATCGAGCAACGGATCGCGCGGCGCCAGCTCGAACGCGACATAGGGAACGTCGCCGCCGGTCGGCGTGACGGGCAGCGCGCGCATCGTGGACGAGGTGCGCACCGTCAATTGCTGCGCCCCGTCGCCCAGCCGGGCGACATAGACGCGGCCGCGCTGGCGATCGCAACGCACGGTGAGGTCCGCAGGTGCGCCGGGGCGGCCGAACAGCGCGATCGATCCGCGCGCGTCCTGGCGCCAGGCCCAGGTACCGGGCGCCACCGCCACGTCACGCCAATCGGCCGGGGCAGGCGCCGGAGGGGGCGGCGGCGGGGGCGGCGGCAACGGCACGGGCGGGGGAGCCGGCAGCGGGCGCGGCGGCGGGGCGGGCTTGTCGGCGGTGCAGGCGCTCAGCGCGGCCAGCAGCGCGAGCGGAACGACGGGGGCGAATATGCGGCGCATCGGCGCCTTATGCGGGATGGCTCCGCGCCGCTCAACCGCCGAACGGCGATCAGGCCGCCCGGCGCGACAGCGCGCGCTCCGCATGGGCGAACAGCTCGCGCTCCTCCCAGGCGAGATGCTCGAACAAGGGCGCCAGCGCGGTCTCCGCCGCATCGCCGAACCGGTCCCACTCCGTCGCGAGGCGGGTGACCGGCCAGGCCGACACGAAGCGCATCAGCCCGTCCTGGATCGTCGAATGATATTGCCGGTGCGCCCAGGCGGCACGCGCGGCGAGCAGATCGCTGCACGCGGTGAGCGTGCGGCACAGCGCGCGGTCGACGCGCAGGCTGTGGTCCGCCACCGCGTTCACCAGATCCCAGCGGAGCATCACGATCGACGCGGGATCGGGGAAGCCGGCACGCGCCAGCCCCGCCAGATACGCGGCCTGCCCGGCAATCAGCCTGTGCCCGTTCCGCAGACATTCGATCGATTGCACCCGCGATCCCCTTGCTTTCGATTCGCAAGATATCGCGTTCGGAACGCGCGCGTTATTACGGTATTCTGCGGTAATTTTCCGGAATTCCGGCCGAAAATCGGGTCGATTCTTGCTGAAATGTTTCCATTCTATTGCGTGGTTGTTGTCTGGATGGCCTCGACGATTCCCGGAAGCCATGCCGATCCGTCGCGCAGACGCATCGTATTGGTATAGGCCCAGGCGCAGCTCTGGACCCCGATCGATGCATAGGCCGACGAGATCGTGCCATAATATTTGATCCGTTCGGACAGCGGCACGCCCGCCACGTCGTTCGCGCCGTATTCGCCGACGAAGGGCACCCGGCCGCTGGCGTTCATATAGGCGGTGACGGCGTTGAGGTTGTTCTGAAGCTCCGCATAGTCCGATCCGCCGAACACGCGGCCCAGCGGCGGGGTGGGCGTGATCCAGGTCGCGCCCTGATGCGTGAAGTTGAACGGATCATAGGTGTGGATCGTCGGCACGACATAGGGATCGGACGGCAGCACCAGCGTGGCCAGCGATCCGACGCCCGACCAGTTCTGCCCGCCCACCACCACCGGCCGCGTGGGATTGGTTGCGCGGACATTGGCCAGCGCGGGATTGAGCACCGGCAGAAGGTTGCTGTCGTTCAGCGCGCCGTTGGGCTCGTTGATCAGCTCGAACCAGACGCTCGCATCGGGCTGCGACGCGAATTCGGCGGCGATCTGCTGCCACATCGCGGCGAAGCGCGCGGCATGGGCGGCGGGGGTGACGAACAGTTCCTCATAATGATGCATGTTGAGCAGGATCTTCAGCCCCGCCGCCCGCGCGGTATCGACCACGTGGCGCACGCGCGCCATCCAGGCGGCGTCGATCGTATAGGGCGCGGCGGCCAGCGCATGGGTGGACCAGCGCACCGGCAGGCGGATCGAATCGAAGCCCGCGGCCTTGATGATCGCGAAATCGCCGTCCACGATCGCGCGGCCCCAATCGCCCTCGTTCGGCGCCTCCAGATGGTTGCCCATGTTGACGCACTTGCCCAGGTGCAGGCGGACGCCCGTGCTGGGCTCGCGCGCGGCGATGGGGGTGAAGCTGGGGGTCGGCGTGGGCGTGGGCGTTGGAGTCGGCGTCGGCGTGACGATCACCGGGCCGCCACCCCCGCCGCTGCCGCCCGCAGCCGGGCCGCTTCCGCATGCCGCCAGCCCGATCGCCAGCACGGCGCCGCCCATGCGCAGATTGCCCATCCTCGCCTCCTGATCCGCGCGGGTCTGCCGCCCGCCATGTCAACGTTGACAGGATATCGCCTGAGGCACGGAAGGCAAGCGCGCTCTGCCGCCCCTCAGAATCCCGACAGGAAGGCCGCGACATTCTCCCCCAGCGCATCGACGGCATAGCCGCCCTCCATCACCACCAGCGCGGGCAGCCCCAGCGCGGCGATGCGCGCGCCCAGCCGGGGATAATCGCCCGTGCGGATCGCGAAGTGGGAGATCGGGTCCTGCGCGAAAGTGTCCGCGCCGAACGACACCAGCAACAGCCCCGGCGCGAAGCCCGCGATCGCATCCAGCGTGCGATCCAGCGCGGGGAGATAGCCGTCGATCCCCGTGCCGCGCGGCAGCGGCAGGTTCAGCGTCGCGCCCTCCCCCGCGCCCTGCCCACGCTCGTCGGCATGGCCCCAGTAATAGGGATAGTCCGCCGCCGGATCGGCATGGATCGACGCGAAGAAGACCGTGCCGTCCTCCAGGAAGAGGTCCTGGGTGCCGTTGCCGTGGTGATAGTCCACGTCCAGGATCGCGACGCGCGCCACGCCCGCGTCCTGCGCCGCGCGCGCGGCGATGGCGGCGTTGTTGAGATAGCAATAGCCGCCGCAATAATCGGCGCCCGCATGATGCCCCGGCGGGCGGCACAGCGCGAAGGCGGCACGCGCATCCCCCGCCAGCAGCGGGGCGAGCGCGGTCAGCGCCGTCTGCGCGCTCCAATAGGCGCCGTTCCAGGTGCCCGGGCCGATCGGCGTCACCGCATCGAAGCTGAACCGCCCGAGCAGCGCATCGATGCGCGAGAGCACCAGCGGGCGGCGCCCCACCACCGGCCAGGCATAGCCGATCGCATCGCCGTCCCGCCCCGCTTCGCGCCAGCGGGCATGCGCGCCGCGCAGGAAATCGAGATAGTCCGCGCCATGCACCCGCGCGATCGGCGCCATGCCGAAATCGCGCGCCGCCGCCAGCCCGCCCAGCCGCGCCGCCACGATCCGCGCGCGATCGGCGGTTTCGGCATGATCGCTCCACCCGCCGTTATGCATCTCCCGCGCGGGCAGATGCGATAGCTGGCGGGGATCGAAGACGCTGAGCATCCCCCGACCCTCGGCGAAGCGGCCGGGGGGCGTCAAGCGGGCGGCAGCAGGGGGATGGGCGGCGGAGAGGTGACGAACGGCTCCTCACAATGGTGCTTGTTGAGCAGTATCTTCAGCCCCGCCAGACGGGCCGGTGTCCGCCACATGGCGCACCCGCACGTCCAGGCGTCGAACGTATAGAGCGCGGTGGCCAGCGCATGGATGGGCCTGCGCACCGGCAGGCGGATTGAATGAACCGCGCGGCCTTGATGATAGTGAACTCGCCGTCCACGATCGCATGCACAAACCGTCAGGCCGCCCGCGGAGTGATCCGGTCCAGTTCGCCATTGAGCACCCGCTTGGCTTCGAGCAACTCATACTGATCCTGCAGGCGCAGGAAAAAGCCCTCGGACATGCGGAAGTAGCGCCCGAGCCGCAGATCGAGTTCGGCGTCCATCGGCCGCTCACCCGAAAGCACCGCCTGAAGATGCGCAACCGGCGCGTCGATCGCAGCCGCGAGCTGCGCGGCGTCAAGCTCCAGCGGCTCCATGAATTCGCTCGCCAGCACCTCGCCAGCATGCGGATTATGCAGCCAATCGGGGTTAGTGATAGTCCGTGATCTCGACACCGTCCGCGCCTCCATCGCGCCAGACGAAGCATATACGCCATTGCATGTTAATGGAAATGGAGTGCTGGCCCGCACGATCGCCGGAGAGGGAGTGCAGGCGGTTGCTGGGCGGATTGAGGAGGTCGTCCAGAGTTTCGGCAGCGTCGAGCATCACAAGCCGAACGCGCGCACGATCCTGAATGTCCTGCGGTAGTTTGCGGCTTCGAAGGCCGCGACAGATGCGCTCGGTTTCTCTGTCGGCGAAGCTACGGATCATCGACGTACCAGCGATTCAAGCCTGCGCCACAGCACCTCACCGGGTAGCTGCGCCTCCCAAAATTTTAGCCCATTGACGTTGTTTCCCGTGATCGACGAAGCTGCCGCAGAAGGGCTCGGCTGGGATTGGCCCGCCATATCGATCCAGTGCCCGCCTTTGATCTCGGCGATATAAGGTACCCCCTTGTACCTTGCCCGGAGCTTAGTCCCTTCTGGTAGACGAAGACCCCGAGAATGGAAGGCCTTAGGGTCGAGGCCGCGAGCGAGGCCTTCCGATAGTGTCTCGACGCCTTCCAGGAACGAACTATTGCTCTCGGACTCAAGCGGCGAGTCAAGACTCAGGAGCGCCCGCAGGACATCATCGTATGTTTGCCCTTCATAGCTCAACGCTGCAGTCAAAGCCTTGTAAACTTCGAGACTTACCCGAATCTCCATGAGCCACCTCCGGCGGCTCCGTAGCGCACTAATAGTGCTATTTCAACTAAAAAATAGCGCTATTAGTGCCGCCCGCCGAACTTGCGCTGGGTCTTGCCATAGCGGGTCTTGCGGGTGCCCGGCTTGCCTTCGTTGCTGCGGCCCATCACCGGGGCCTTGTGCTCGCCCGGGGGCAGGCCCAGCTCCTCGTTCTCCAGCGCACGGATCTGGTCGCGCAGGCGCCCGGCCTCCTCGAACTCCAGGTTCGCGGCGGCCTCGCGCATCTGTTTTTCCAGATCCTCGATATAGGCGCGCAGATTGTGGCCCACCATGTGCGCGGGGCCTTCGTCGATCTCGACGGTGACCTGATCCTTGCTGGCGACATGGGCGATGATGTCGCCGATGTTCTTCTTCACCGTTTCCGGCGTGATGCCGTGTTCGGCGTTGTAGGCGAGCTGTTTCTCGCGCCGCCGCCCGGTTTCGGCCAGCGCGCGTTCCATGCTGCCGGTCATGCGATCGGCGTAGAGGATCACGCGGCCGTCCACGTTGCGCGCGGCGCGGCCGATCGTCTGGATCAGCGAGGTTTCGGAGCGCAGGAAGCCCTCCTTGTCCGCATCCAGGATCGCGACCAGGCCGCATTCGGGAATGTCGAGCCCCTCGCGCAGCAGGTTGATGCCCACCAGCACGTCATAAACGCCCAGGCGCAGATCGCGGATCAGCTCGATACGCTCCAGCGTCTCGACGTCCGAATGCATGTAGCGGACCTTGATCCCCGCCTCGTGCATATATTCGGTCAGGTCCTCCGCCATGCGCTTGGTGAGCGTGGTGACGAGGGTGCGGTATCCCTTGGCCGCGGTGGCCTTGCACTCCTGGATCAGGTCCTGCACCTGCTCCTCCACGGGGCGGATCTCCACCGGCGGGTCGATCAGGCCGGTGGGGCGGATCACCTGTTCGACGAAGACGCCGCCGGTCTGCTCCAGCTCCCATCCGCCGGGCGTGGCGGAAACGCACACCGTCTGCGGGCGCATCGCGTCCCATTCGTTGAAGCGCAGCGGGCGGTTGTCGATGCAGCTCGGCAGGCGGAAGCCATATTCGGCCAGCGTGATCTTCCGCCGGTGGTCGCCGCGCGCCATGCCGCCCACCTGGGGCACGGTGACGTGGCTTTCGTCGACGAACAGCAGCGCGTTCTCCGGCAGATATTCGAACAGCGTCGGCGGCGGCTCGCCGGGCAGGCGGCCGGTGAGGAAGCGGCTGTAGTTCTCGATCCCCGCGCACGAGCCGGTGGCGGCGATCATCTCCAGATCGAAATTGGTGCGCTGCTCCAGCCGCTGCGCCTCCAGCAGCTTGCCCTCCGCATGCAGCTCCTTCAGCCGCTCGGCCAGTTCGTGGCGGATCGCCTCCATCGCCTGCTTCAGCGTGGGGCCGGGCGTGACATAGTGGCTGTTGGCATAGACGCGGATGTGATCCAGGCTGGCCACCTTCGCGCCGGTGAGCGGATCGAATTCGGTGATCTCCTCGATATCGTCGCCGAAGAAGCTGATCCGCCAGGCGGTGTCCTCATAGTGCGACGGGAATATCTCCAGGCTGTCGCCGCGCACGCGGAAGGCGCCGCGGGCGAAGGCGGCGTCGTTGCGCTTATATTGCAGCGCGACCAGCTTGCGGATGATCTCGCGCTGGTCCGCCACCTGGCCCTTCTTCAGGTCGAAGATCATCGCCGAATAGGTCTCGACCGATCCGATGCCGTACAGGCAGGACACGCTGGCGACGATCAGCACGTCGTCGCGCTCCAGCAGCGCGCGGGTGGCCGAATGGCGCATCCGGTCGATCGCCTCGTTCACCGAGCTTTCCTTCTCGATATAGGTGTCGGATCGGGGGACATAGGCCTCGGGCTGGTAATAGTCGTAGTAGCTGACGAAATATTCGACCGCATTGTCCGGGAAGAAGCTCTTGAACTCGCCATAGAGCTGGGCGGCCAGGATCTTGTTGGGGGCCAGGATCAGCGCGGGGCGCTGAAGCTCCTGGATCACGCTGGCCATGGTGAAGGTCTTGCCCGAACCGGTGACGCCCAGCAGCACCTGATCGCGATCGCCCGCGCGCGCGGCCGCCACCAGTTCCGGGATCGCCTGGCGCTGGTCGCCGGACGGCTGATAGTCGGAGACGAGCCGGAACGGACGCCCGCCCTCCACCTTCTCCGGCCGCTGGGGGCGGTGGGGAACGAACGACTGGCCCGTCTCGGGCTCCGCCAGGCTGGTGCGAATCTGGATTGCCATCGCCGCGAATATGGGGAGAGTCGCCGCTCCGCGCAAAGTATCGGAGAGGACCCAATGCCGCGTCTGACGACCTTCGCCCCGCTCATCGCCGTCCTGGCGCTTGCCGCCTGCAACCAGGGGCCGAGCGTGTCGCTGACCAACGCCTCGCCCGAGGAGGTGGCGGCCAAGTCCAAGGAGGCCGGGGCCGCTCCGCAGATGAAGCCGGGCAAGTGGGAAACCAAGATCGAGGTGCTCGAATTCGAGATGCCCGGTACCGACAGCATGCCCAAGCAGCTCGCCGCCCAGATCAAGGAACGGGCGATGAAGCCGACCACCATTTCGAGCTGCATGACCGAAGAGGACGTCAAGCGCCCCAACTTCGGCGGCAAGGACGAGAGCAAGTGCAAGTTCGACAAATATGAGATGTCGAACGGCAAGATCGAGGCAGTGATGTCCTGCCCCGGCGAAGGCGGCGAGATGAAAATGGTGACGAACGGATCGTTCGAAGCCGAGACCTTCGCGGTCGAGCAGGCGATGGATGTGAGCGGCCCGATGGGCAAGATGCATACCCGCGCCCGCGTCTCCGGCAAGCGCGTCGGCGACTGCAAGCCGGGCGAGAAATAATCCCGTGGGCGCCGGCAGGGGCCGGCACCAGCGACAGTTTTCAGGAATTCCGGGTCGCGGGACCCGGTTGACCGCCGCGGGGAGGGCCGCGGTTTAATCTAGGTGGGGAAATATCGATGAAGTATCTGATCGTTCCGGCGCTGGCCGGCGCCGTGCTGATCGCCGGCTGCAACAAGGGTGCGGGCACCGACGGCAACGCCACGGCCAACGCCACCGCCGCGGCCCCGGCCGCGCCGGTCAAGATCGAGCCCAACCCGGGCAACTGGGAATGGACCGAGAAGACCGAACTGGTCGAGGTGACCAACGTGCCCGACGACGTGGCCGCCGCGCTGCAGGACCAGATGAACACGGAGAAGACCGAGACCGAGTGCATCACGCCTGAGCAGGCCAAGCTGGACATCATCAAGTTCGTGAAGCTGGACGAGGACGGCGCCTGCATGGCCGGCAACGTCACCACCGCGCCGGGCAGCTTCTCCGCCAAGGTCCGCTGCGGCAAGCCGGGCGAAGAGATGCAGGGCGAGGGCGAGGCCAAGGGCATCATTTCGCCCGAGGCGGTCAGCTACACCATGGAGATGAATACCAACGTGCCGAACACCGAGGGCGGCATGATGAAGGTCAAGGCAACCCGCACCGGCAAGCGCATCGGCGCGTGCGAGGCGACGGGCGGCTGAACCAGCCCGCCGGCGCCCTCCGCCGCGGGGGCGCCGGTCATCGCGCCGGCCGCATGGCGGCGCGCGCCGAAGCGCCGGTGCCGCTTTCAGTTTCGCGGGATCGCCGCCCGGGCGCTCAACGCACCCGGCGATAGGCGATGCGCCACATCGCCAGCCCGATCAGCGCCGCCGCCAGCGCCCACAACAGGCTGGTCGCCAGCGCGCTGAGCCAGGCCATCGCCAGGGTGCGTCCGTCGATCGGCGGCATGTCCCCCATGCCGAAGCCCCAGGTGCGGGCACCGATCACCACCACCATCGCCACCAGCGCGCCCACCATCGCGGCATGGCGCGCGCGGCGCAGCCCGGCGACGTGCATCACCAGCCACAGCGGGCCGACCACCGCGGCGATTCCGATCGAGACGAACACCGCGCCGATCAGCGTGCCCCACACCAGCTCCATCACCCCGCTGGTCCCGCCCATCGCGAGCAGCGCGGTGACCACCCCGCCGCCCAGCAGGCTGCCGGCAGCCATCGCCAGACCGGCCCGGTCCAGCGTCGTTTCATATTCGTGCGATGCGGCCATCACGCGCTCATTGCCCGGCAATACCCTTCCCCGCTGGCGAAAATAGACGCCGGAGCGCCCGCGCTCAAGCGAGTCGAACACGCGCGCGGGATCGAATTGGAACGTTCAGTCTTCCGCCGGGACGATGGTGAAGCCGGGCACGGGCCGGTCGTCCGGGCCATCGTGATACATGTCGATATGGACATCCACCGCGGGCTGCCCGGGGCAGGTCACCGCATAGAGATCGACGATGAAGTCATACGGCCCGGGGCCGATATTGCCGCGCCGTTCATAGGCGGGCGCGCTGCCGTCCGCGCAGCGCAGCCGGCGCAGATAGGCATGCTCGCCCGCCGGGCTGTTCTCGCGCACCGGGTTCTGCTTCGATCCCACCGGGAAGGCGTCCGCGGCCTTGATCGCATTTTCCAGCTTCTTGCCCTTCATGCCGCCGCCGAGCGACAGCATCATCTCGCGCGCGCCGTTCTCGCGCTTCTGCGCCATCGCGCCGGGTGCCGCGAGCAGCGCTGCCCCTGCGGCGGCCAGTGCGAACATCGTCGTCCTGCGCATATCGTCCCCTCCCCGGATCGAGTCGTGCGGCAGGATAGCCCGCCGCACGCCCCTCAGCGATAGGCGTCGAAGCGGCCCGCCTTCCAGCAGGCGTCGATCGCGGCGAGATCCGGCCCCGGCCCCGCGGGCGCGGCGAGCGGCGCGACGCGCACCGGGCGGCCGATCCGGGCCGGCGCGAAGCCCCGGCCCGCCGATCCCGCGCAGCCCAGCATCGCCTGAAGCAGCCGGGGCGGCGTCCAATAGCCCTCTTGTGACAGGCGGAAGGTGCCCCAGTGGATCGGGATCGCGCGCGGGCGGCCCAGGCCCTGCCACACCCGGATCGCCTCGCGCGGGCCGATATGGCTGCCGGTACCCATCTGCCCCTCCTCGAAGCGGAAGGCGCCGATCGGGATGCCCGCGAGCCGGATTGGCCCCAGCGCCGCCGCCTCGGCCGGCCAGCGCCCGTCGCCGAAGCCGGTATCGCCCGCGAAGAAGAAGTTGCCGTGCGGCAGGCGCACCACGAAGCTGGACCACAGCGCGCGGTTGCGATCGCGGAACCAGCGGCTGCCCCAATGGTGGTTGCGCGTCACCGCGACCGATATGCCGGGCCGCACCGCCACCTCGCCGCCCCAGTCGCGCGCCTGCGCCTCGATCCCCGCCGATCGCAGGATCGCGTCGTTGCCCAGGCTGGTGACGATCAGCGGGCGATCGCGCTGCCACAGCCGCCGCAGCGTATCGAGATCGAGGTGGTCGTAATGATTGTGGCTGACGAGCACGAGATCGATGCGGGGCAGGTCGTCGAAGCGCACCCCCGGCTCCGCCACGCGCCGCGGACCGACGCCGAACGGCCCGGCGGTATCGCTCCAGATCGGGTCGGTCAGGATGTTGATGCCGTCGGCCTGCACCAGCATCGTCGCATGGCCGATCCAGGTGGCCAGCATCTCCCCGCCCGTCACGCGCGCCGGGGGCCGCGCCGGGGTCAGCGCCACGCGATCGGGCCACCAGGGGCGCGTGGGATCGCCCGCGATCTGGCGCAACAGGATCGAATTGCGGCTGCCCGGCGGCATCATGTCGTCGCCGTCCGGATTGAAGAAATGCTCGCCGTCGAAATGCGCGTCCGCCGGGCCGCGATAATAGATGCGGTCGAGATAGTGCGGCACCACCGTGACCGCGATCGCCGCCGCCGCCAGCAGCCACAGCAGCGCCCATGCCGCGACGCCCGCGATCCGCCGCAGCCGTCCGCGCGGACGGCCGCCTTCCCCGGTTTCCCCCATGGTCAGCGCCGCGATACCCAAGGCCCGGGATTGCCGGGCCGTACAATGTTCATCGCGATTCGCTCCGCCTGGTTCGCGCCGCCGCCAAAGATGGGGGGCGGGCGGCCAGTGTCAATCGCGCCCCCTTTACCCCGCGCCCGCGAGCGCCGATGCTGGCGCGCCCTGGCCAGAGGAGTGAAGATGCGACCCGTGCCGATCGCCGCCGCCGCGCTGCTGCTGTGCGGATCGGCCGCCCCTGCCCTCCAGTCCGCCCCGGCGCAGCGCCAGCCCTGTCCCGAGCCCCAGGCGGGCCGCTATGCCTTCGCCGGCGGCGCGATCGGGCTGCGCAGCGCGCTCCAGGTCAATCCGGACGGGGCCGCGGCATCCTATACGCCCGGCGACCATGGCCAGACCTATGTCTTCAACGGCATGAACCGCATCGGGCCGGACGGGCGCAAGATCGCGTGCCATACCGCCGCGAACAAATGGGATTGCCGCAACCGCTTCCTGCTGGCCGAGGCGCGCGGCTTCGCGCCGGGCACCGACCGGTTCTGCGTCTATGCCTTCGAGGTGGACGCCTATGCCCCCGGCGTGCCGCGCGAACGATGCGAGGGTTCGTCGTACCGCTATGTGGTGGGCGACGGGGTGGGCAAGCCGCGCGCCGGGCGCCGCGTGCGCGACGTTTCGGGCGCGATGACCGGCACCTATCTATCCACCACCGCGCTGCGCAATCTGGTGGACGGCCGCGCCGCCTATATCGATTCCTCCGCCATCCCGGCCAGCGTGGTGCCCGGCGCGCAATCGGGGCTGCTCGGCAGCGTCGTGTGGGTGCGCTATCGCGGGCGCAGCGCCTTTGCGATCGCAGGCGACACCGGCCCGGCGTTCGGCGAAGGATCGGTGGCGCTGCACCAGTTGCTGCGCGAGGGCGCGATCCGCGCGGTGCAGCCGGTGGGCCCCATCCCGCTCGCGCTGCGCTGCACCACGGTGGAGACCGGGCTGCCCGCCCCCTTCGTCTCGCGGCCGGACCTGGGGACCGAGGACCGCTGCCGCCCCGGATACGAGCCGCTCGGCCCTGCCGACATCCGCGCATACAGCGGCATCGGCTATGATCCCGCCCTGCCCTCCGGCCCCGGCAACCTGGGGGTGGAAATGATCGTGCTGCCGGACGCGCGACTGCCCCGCCAGGGCAATGTGGTGCAGGTGGCACTGACGCCCGAACGGATCGAGCAGGCGGCGCGCGCGGCCGGATATGACGACGTCCGGCTGGCGCGGATGGCAGCCTGCATCCGCTGAGCGCCCCCGCTATTGATCGGCGTGGCGCCCGCCTTTAGGGCCTGTCCTCAGCTTCGCCGCCCCGGTGCCGGCCCGCTCCCCCAACCCAACTGAAGACGACGCCCATGGCCCAGCCCCTGCCCCAGACCCCCGATGAGGCCGCCGCCGAGCTGGAGCGGCTGGCCGCCGAGATCGCGCATCACAACCGGCTCTATCACGCCGAGGACGCGCCCGAGATCAGCGACGCCGATTTCGACGCGCTGATGGGGCGCAACGCCGCGATCGAGGCGGCATTCCCCGATCTGGTCCGCGCCGATTCGCCGTCCAGGCTGGTGGGGGCCGCCACCGCCGCATCGCCGCTGGGCAAGGTGGCGCATGCGCGGCCGATGTTCAGCCTGGACAACGCCTTCACCGACGAGGAGGTGGTCGAGTTCATTCTGCGCGTCCGCCGCTTCCTGTCGCTGGGCGCCGAGGATCGCGTGGCGCTGACCGCCGAGCCCAAGATCGACGGCCTGTCCTGTTCGCTGCGCTACGAACAGGGACGGCTGGTGCGCGCGCTGACCCGCGGCGACGGGCAGGTGGGCGAGGACGTGACCGCCAATGTGCGGACCATCGCCGATATCCCGCAGGAACTGCCGCCCGGCGTGCCCGATGTGTTCGAGGTGCGCGGCGAGGTCTATATGGCCAAGCAGGATTTCGCCGCGCTCAACGCGCGGCTGCTGGCCGAAGCGCAGGAGAGCGGCAAGGAAGCGCGCCAGTTCGCCAACCCGCGCAACGCCGCCGCCGGATCGCTGCGCCAGAAGGACGCGGCGGTGACGCGCGCGCGGCCGTTGAGCTTCTTCGCCTGGGGTTGGGGAGAGGCAACGTCGCTACCCGGCGAGACCCAGCTCGAAGTGATGGTTGCTATCGCCTCCTGGGGCTTCGAGCTGGCTTACGCGATCAACCGGTTCGATACCGACGGCGCTCTCAGGCTGTATCGCGAGATCGAGGCGAAGCGCGCGGATCTACCCTTCGACATCGACGGCGTGGTCTACAAGGTCGACCGGCTCGACTGGCAGGCGCGGCTGGGCTTCGTCGGGCGGGCACCGCGCTGGGCGATCGCGCACAAATTCCCCGCCGAGCGCGCGCAGACGACGCTGGAGCGGATCGACATCCAGGTCGGCCGCACCGGCAAGCTGACCCCCGTGGCGCGGCTGGAGCCGGTGACGGTGGGCGGCGTGGTGGTCACCAATGCCACGCTCCACAATGCCGACGAGATTGCCCGGCTGGGCGTGCGCCCCGGCGATCGCGTGGTGCTGCAGCGTGCGGGCGACGTGATCCCGCAGATCGTGGAGAATCTGACGCGCGACACGCCGCGCGAGCCCTGGGCCTTCCCCGATCACTGCCCCGAATGCGGATCGGAGGCGCGCGCCGAGGAGGGCGAGGTCGACATCCGCTGCACCGGCGGGCTGATCTGCCCCGCCCAGCGGCAGGAGCGGCTGCGCCACTTCGTCAGCCGCGGCGCGCTGGACATCGAGGGGCTGGGCGAGAAGACGATCGCCGAGTTCCTGGATCTGGGCTGGATCGCCGAGCCCGCCGACATCTTCCGCCTGGCCGCGCACCGCGGCGAGCTGTTGGGCCGCGAGGGCTGGAAGGACCGTTCGGTCGAGAACCTGCTGGAAGCGATCGAGGCCAAGCGCGCGCCCGATCCGGTGCGGCTGCTGTTCGGGCTGGGCATCCGCCACGTGGGGGTGGTGACCGCGCGCGACCTGCTGAAACGCTATGTCGAGCTGCCCGCGGTCAAGGCGCTGGCGGACGAGATCATCGCGCTGCGCGAGGGCATGTCCCCCGCGCTGGGCGAGGACGCCGCCAGGTTCCGCGCGCGCGTGGACAAGGCGATCGCCGAGCATATCGGCGTGGACAATGTGGGCGCCGCGGTGGGCAACGCGCTCGCCGATTTCTTCCATGAGCCGCACAACCGCGCCGTGTGGGACGATCTGCTCGCCGAGGTGAGCCCCCCGCCCTTCGTGTTCGACGCGCGCGAATCGGAGGTGACGGGCAAGACCGTGGTGTTCACCGGCACGCTGGAGACGATGAGCCGCGACGAGGCCAAGGCGCAGGCGGAGGCGCTGGGCGCGCGCGTGTCCGGCTCGGTTTCGGCCAAGACCGATCTGGTGGTCGCCGGGCCGGGCGCGGGATCGAAGCTGAAGAAGGCCGCCGATCTGGGCGTGCGCGTGATCGACGAAGCGGGCTGGCAGGCGATCGTGGCCGCGGCCGGCAGGTGATGCGTTTTTGCAACGCAGCATTACCGAATCGCACTGCACAAAAGACTCGGATTGACTGTCATCCATACGAAATAGATGAACGTCATGGGGCGGTTTGGACGGGGATTCGCCCGCGTACCAACGTGCACAACGAGAACATTCAGTAAGACGTATTCCAAGGGGAAAAGTCGATGCGCCACATGCTTTATGCCGGCGCGGCGGTGGCCGCGCTCATGATTCCTGCCGCTGCGAGCGCGCAGCAGATCACCACCGGTATCGAGGGCACCGTCACCGATGAATCCGGCGCACCGATCGCTGGAGCGGAAGTCACCGTCACGGACACGCGCACCGGCGCGACCCGCACACTGACCACCGGTTCCACCGGCACCTTCGCCGCGACCAACCTGGTCACCGGCGGCCCCTACACCGTGACCGCCAACGCTTCGGGCTTCGAAGGCCAGTCGCTCGAAGGCATCGTCACCAGCCTGCAGGGCAACACCAGCCTGACCTTCTCGCTTGCGAGCGGCAGCGGCGAGATCGTCGTCACCGGCTCGCGCGTCGTGGTCGCGCAGCTTGCCGTCGGCCCGGGCCAGAGCTTCTCGGGCGAACTGCTCCAGGCGGCGCCGAGCTATAACCGCGACATCCGCGACATCATCCGCATCGACCCGCGCGTCAGCCTCGACCGTGACGACGGCGGCTCGGGCGTGGACCGCATCTCGTGCCTGGGTGGCAACGATCGCGGCAACGCCTTCACCGTCGACGGCATCAGCCAGGGCGACATCTACGGCCTGAACGACACCGGCTTCTCGTCGCGCAGTTCCACCCCGCTGCCCTATGACGCGATCCGCGAGACGCAGGTCCAGTTCGCGCCGTTCGACGTCGAATACGGCCAGTTCACCGGCTGCGCGATCAACGTCGTGACCAAGTCGGGTACCAACAAGTTCACCGGCGGCGGCTATTTCGAATATTCGGATTCGGGCCTGCGCGGCGACACCGTCGCTGGCCGCCCGGTCGCCCCGATCGAGCCGGAAAAGCGCTGGGGCGCCTATCTCGGCGGCCCGATCTGGAAGGACAAGCTGTTCTTCTTCGGCGCCTATGAGCATCAGGAAGCCGGCCAGTCGCAGGACGACGGCCCCGCGGGCGCCGGCTATGCCAACGAACTGGCGGGCGTGCCCGTCGCTGCGTTCAACGAGATTTCGCAGGTGCTCAGCAGCGTCTACGGCATCGAGACCGGCCCGCTGGTGACCAGCCGCCCCTACAAGAACGACCGCTATTTCGGCCGTGTCGACTGGCAGATTTCCGACCAGCACCGCTTCGAGGCGACCTATCAGCGCCTTGAGGAGAGCACGACCCGCGCCGACGACTTCTTCACCGGCGCCAGCTCGCCGCAGGTCACCGGCCTCAACACCTTCTACCTGAGCGGCACGGAATCGAACTATTATTCGGGCCGTCTCTACTCGCAGTGGAACGACAGCTTCTCGACCGAGATCCGCTACTCGCACTCGGACGTGCAGGATCTTCAGGATCCGGTCGGCGGCGGCGAGGCCCAGTCGGCTAACCCGATCCCGCGCATCATTGTGGGCATCGACAACGCCACGGGTCCCGACGGCGCGGTCCTGGCCGGCCCGGGCACCTCGCGCTCGGCGAACGACCTGAAGACCAAGATCGACCAGTACCGCTTCGTGGCGCAGCTCGATCAGGGCAACCACAAGCTGAAGCTGGGCGCGGAACTGAACCGGGCCGACCTGTTCAACCTGTTCGTCCAGAACGCCACGGGCACGCTGGTCTTCCGCAACGTCAACGACCTGCGGCTGGGCCTGCTGTCGCCGGGCACCGGCAACAACCAGACCAGCACCACCCCGGCCAACGTCATCAGTGGCGCCACCGAGGGTGCGTTCGGCAACTTCTCGTCGACCGGCAACGTCACCGATGCCGCCGCGGCGTTCACCCGCAGCATCTATGCGATCTACTTCCAGGACGACTGGCAGGCCACGGACCGCATCTCGCTGGTCACCGGCGCGCGCGTGGAATGGTATGACGGCGGCTCGCCCAAGCTGAACCCGGTGTTCCTGCAGCGCTACGGCTTCCCGAACACCACCGGCTTCAGCAACCTGTCGCCGACGTTCATGCCGCGCACGGCGATCACCTATGAAGCTCCGGACTTCGCCTTCTTCTCGCGCACCAAGGTGCGGGCTGGCGTCGGCGTCTTCTCCGGCGGCGATCCGCTGGTGTGGTTCGGCAACGCCTTCCAGAACGACGGCCGCGGCTTCTCGCAGGGGACCAGCCAGGACGCGGGCTGCCCGGTGGGCCAGATCAGCGTTCTGACCGGCGGTTCGTTCACCGGCGTTCCGAGCTGCATCCGCGCATCGGGCATTGCCAGCGCGGCGGCCGGCCTGGGCGACACCCAGTCGATCAGCCCGGACATCAAGCTGCCGACCGTGTCGCGCCTCAACGTGGGCGTCGACACCGAGCTGAACTTCGCCGAGGCCGGGTTCTTCAGCGGCTGGCACCTGAACCTGGATTACATCCTGAGCCGCTACATCAACCCGCTCACGCTGGTCGATCTGTCGCAGACCCCGGATATCCGCAAGGGCCTGAGCGGCTACGCGATCGACGGTCGCCCGATCTATGCCTCGCTCGATCCGCTTCGCGCGGGCTGCGGCGTGACGCTGATCGGCCTCAACCCGGGTCCGATCTATTCGGGCCTGACCTCGGCGAACGCCGCGGCCTGCTTCGGCACCAGCCGCGACGACGAGCTGATGCTGACCAACGCGCGCCCGTTCACCAGCCAGACCGCGTCGTTCATCCTGTCGAAGAACTTCGACGGCGGCGTGTTCACGGAAGGCGGCTCGACGTTCTTCACGCTCGGCTTCGCCTATTCCAACGGCCATGACCGCCGGAACATGTACAACTCGACCGCGGGTTCGAACTACGACCTGACCGCGGCCTCCGACCGCCAGAACCCGGGCGTCTCGCGCGGCTTCTACAGCAGCAAGTACAACATCACGCTGCAGACCAGCTTCCGCGAGCAGTTCTTCGAGGACCTGGACACCCGCCTGAGCATGACCTTCGTCGCGCGTTCGGGCCGTCCGTACAGCCTGACCTTCACCGGCACGGGCGTCTTCAACGACAGCGCCTCGGGTGCGGAAAACGCGCTGGCCTATCTGCCGACGGGCCGGAACGATCCGAACCTCTCGCCGTCGTCGAACATGACGGAAGTCGACAAGCTGGTGGCATTCAGCCAGGGCCTGTCGTGCGCCTCCAAGTACATGGGCTCGACGGTTCCGCGGAACACCTGCTCGAACGACTGGTACTTCGACATGGATCTGTCGTTCTCGCAGGAAATCCCGGGTCCGGGCCGCCTGTTCGGCCTGCAGGACACGCTGCGCCTCTACGGCACCATCGACAACTTCCTGAACCTGCTCGACTCCGACTGGAACGTGCAGCATCGCCGGAACTTCTCCGGCCTTCAGGACGTCGCGACCAGCACGGGCGTGGACGCGCAGGGCCGCTACATCATCACGGCCTTCAACCCGGACTACGACACCGACAATGGCATCAACGTCAGCTCGTCGGTGTGGCGCATCAAGGTGGGCGTAAGCTACGCCTTCTGATCCGCCTTCCGGTACTGGCAATGCAGAGCCGCCGCCCCAGCGATGGGGCGGCGGTTTTGTTTTGGGGGAACGAACTGCCCGGCGGTGCGACTGGTGCGCGCAGGCGGTGTCAGGCCGGGTCCATCGCCTTCAGGTAGATCGAGTTGCGCGGCGCGGCGAACAGGCGGCGCACCATCGGCTCAAAGAATGCCAGCGGCGCCGTGTCATAGGCCGGATCGAACGCCGCCTGATCGTAGAGGCGGCAGAATTCCTCGCATCCCTCGAAATTCGGATGGCCGCGGAAATTCTCGCGCAGATCGCGGTCCATCCCCAGGAAATGGAAGAAATAATAGCCCTGGAAGATGCCGTGGTGCTGCGCGATCCAGTGGAGATCCTCGCCCACGAAGGGCTTCAGGATCGCCGCGGCGATATCCGGATGGTTATAGGTGCCCAGCGTGTCGCCGATGTCGTGGAGCAGCGCCATCACCACATAGTCCTCGCCGCGCCCGTCGCGGTGCGCGCGGGTGGCGGTCTGCAGCGAATGCTGGAGCCGGTCGACCGGGAAGCCGCCGAAATCGCCGTCGAGCAGCTTGAGGTGGGTCAGCACGCGATCGGCCAGCCCGCCCGCGAAGCCACGGAAATCGGCGCCGATGATCGCCCAGTCGCCTGCCGTGCCCTCGGTCATCGCGGTGAAGGCCGCGCGTTCGTGCCCTTCGTCCATCCTCGCCTCCATGCCTGGCCCGGCCGTGCGCCGCCGGTGCCGTCTGGCGTCAGCCTATCATGGATGCGCCCGGCGGCGCTCCACGATTCTGGCGGCCGCCGGCGCGGGCCGCGCCGCATGGGGCGGCATGGGACAGTATCCGTTACCGCCGGGCTTTGCGGCGGGCGTGCCGGGATGTTAGGAGCATCGGCGTGGCAAACGCGCCTGCTCCTCAATCGCTTGCGTCCGGGTCGCTGCTCGTGCGCTCGGCGGCGATCTCCCGCCCTTTCTTCGAAGACAAGAGCCGCGCCTTCTGGATGCTCCAGGCGGTGGGATGGAGCGGCTATTTCCTGCTGAGGACGGTTTCGGGCGTATCGAACCGCTTTCCGCTGGAAGGCATCCTGGCCGTGCTGATCGAAACGATCGTCGGCTATTGCCTCACGCTGCTGTTGTCGACGCTCTACGGCTATTACCGGCGGCTGCCGCGGATCAGCGGCGCGCTGCTGACTGTCGCCACGCTGGCGCTGTTCACGATCATCTATGCGATCCTGGATGCCTTCACCTTCTCGTTCATCAACACCACCGGGCCGGGGATCAACATCCAGCTCGTGCTGGCGGCGCTGTTCCTTAGCTGCACGGTGCTGGCGGGCTGGTCCGCGCTCTATTTCGGCATCAACTTCTACCTGATCGTCGAGGAGCAGATCGATCAGATGAAGGCGCTGGAAAACCAGGCCTCCTCCGCCCAGCTCGCGATGCTGCGCTATCAGCTCAACCCGCATTTTTTGTTCAATACGTTGAATTCCATATCGACTTTGGTGCTGCTGAAGCAGACGGAGCGGGCGAATGTGATGCTTTCGCGGCTGTCGTCGTTCCTGCGCTACACGCTGGCCAACGAGCCGACCGCGCACGTCACGCTGGCGCAGGAGGCGGAGACGCTGAAGCTGTATCTGGAAATCGAGAAGATGCGCTTCGACGAACGGCTGCGCACCCATTTCGAGATCGACCCGCGCGTCGCCAAGGCGCGGCTGCCGTCGCTGCTGCTGCAGCCATTGGTCGAAAACGCCATCAAATATGCCGTCACCCCGCAGGAGGAGGGGGCCGATATCACCGTTTCCGCTCGGCTCATCGGAGAACGGGTTCTGATCGCCGTATCCGACACCGGGCCGGGTTTGACCGACGCAAAATCGCGTCCATCCCTTTCAACCGGCGTGGGGCTCGCCAATATCAGGGAGCGGCTGGCGCAGGCTTACGGGCCTGACCATCGTTTCGAGACAAAATCGAACCCGGGGACCGGGTTCGGCGTTGAGATCGAGATACCGTTCCAGATCGAGGAACCGAACCGAGAGGCCGCATGACCATTCGTACCATCCTAGTCGACGACGAACCGCTGGCGATCCAGGGGCTGGAGCTCCGCCTGGAGAGCCATGAGGACGTCGAGATCGTCGACAAATGCTCCAACGGCCGCGAGGCCATCCGCAGCATCAAGACCCACAAGCCCGACCTGGTGTTCCTCGACATCCAGATGCCGGGGTTCGACGGCTTTTCGGTCGTCCAGGGGCTGATGGAGGTGGAGCCGCCGCTGTTCGTCTTCGTCACCGCCTATAGCGATCACGCGATCCGCGCGTTCGAGGCGCAGGCGGTGGATTACCTGCTCAAGCCCGTCGAGGAAGCGCGGCTGGCCGACACGCTGGACCGCGTGCGCCGCCGCATCGCCGAAAAGCGCGGCGTGGAAGAGGTGGAGAAGCTGAAGGAGGTGCTGACCGAGGTCGCGCCCGAAGCGGTCGAGGAGCTGGCATCCTCGAACGAGGCCGGCGGCGAGATGGCCGCCAACCGCTTCGAAAAGCTGATCAACATCAAGGATCGCGGCCAGATCTTCCGCGTGGACGTCGACACGATCGAACGGATCGACGCGGCCGGCGATTACATGTGCATCTATACCGGCGACAACACGTTGATCCTGCGCGAGACGATGAAGGACCTGGAGAAGCGGCTGGACCCCCGCCGGTTCCAGCGCGTCCACCGCTCGACCATCGTCAACCTGGACCTGGTGCGCCAGGTGAAGCCGCACACCAACGGCGAATGCTTCCTGGTGCTCGATTCGGGCGCACAGGTGAAGGTGAGCCGTTCGTATCGCGACGTGGTGGCGCGGTTCGTTCACTGATCGCGCCGCGGCGGCGGCCGCGGGGGAGCATCCGAACACGACGAGCCGAGCGCGGCTTTGCTTGACCCGCGCGGAACAAAGCGGCAACTCCAAGCTCCCGAAAAGGAGCAGCAACAATGTCCGCCGCTTTCGAAAGCTTTGCTGCACTGCACGTCCCCGGAGAGCCGGTGGTGCTGTTCAACGTGTGGGACGCGGGATCGGCCCAGGCGGTGGCACGCGCGGGCGCCAGGGCGGTTGCGACCGGCAGCGCATCGGTGGCCGGCGCGCACGGCTATCAGGACGCCGAGGCGCTGCCGTTGTCGCTGGCGCTGGCCAATGCCGCGCGGGTGGTGGAGGCGGTGGACCTGCCCGTCACCATCGATTTCGAGGGCGCCTATTCCCCCGATCCCGCCATCGCCGCGGAGAATGTCGCGCGGCTGGCGGCGACCGGCGCGATCGGATGCAACCTGGAGGATCAGGTGATCGCATCGCACGCAACCCGGCGCGAGCTGCACAGCACCAGCGACCAGGCGAAGCGAATCGCGGCGATCCGCGCGGCAGCCGGCCCGGCCTTCTTCCTGAACGCGCGTACCGACATCTTCCTGATCGCCAAGCCCGAAAGCCATGACGAGGCCAAGGCGAACCATGCGATCGAGCGCGGGCTGGCCTATGCCGCGGCGGGCGCCAGCGGTTTCTTCGTCCCCGGGCTGGCCGACCTGCGGCTGCTGGCGCGGATCTGTAAGGCGGTGCCACTGCCGGTGAACTATATGGCGTTCCCCGGCGGGCCTTCCGCCGCCGATGTGGCATCGGCAGGCGTGGCGCGGATCAGCCACGGCCCCTTCCCCTGGAAGCTGGCGCTCAAGGCGTTCGAGGATGCCGCGCGGGAGGCGCTGGCGGGCTGAACCCGTGCGGCGGGCGCCGGGTTATTCGGCGCCGCCCTCGGCCGCGGCTTCACCCGGCTCGCCCTCGGCGTCCTTCGCGGGGGCTTCGAACCATGCCTCGACCGGGCCGTTAAGCTTGATCGTCAGCGGATTGCCCTTGCGATCCATCTTGTTGCCGAGCTGGACCTTTATCCAGCTTTCGGAGACGCAATATTCCTCGACGTCGCGGCGCTGCACGCCCTTGAAGCGGATGCCGACGCCGCGCATCAGCAGCGGCTCATCGAAGAACGGGCTCTTGGGGTTGACCGAAAGGCGGTCCGGGGGCGTGTCGCTCATGGGCCGCGCGTTTGGCAAAAAAGCGCGGCGAACGCCAGCCCCGAAGGCCATGACGGCACCAAGCCGCACGGCGGAGCGCGGGCGAAAGCGACACCCGCCGTTGCGCATGCGCCGAAACGCCCGCTAGAGCGTCTGGCCAGACGGAGAACGAACGCGATGCGCTACTGGATCCTGCGATCCGAACCGGATGCCTATAGCTGGAGCGACCTGGAGCGCGACGGCGCCACCGAATGGAACGGCGTGCGCAACTATACCGCGCGCAACTTCCTGAAGGAGATGCAGCCGGGCGACCGCGCGCTCTTCTATCATTCCAACACGGAGAAGGCCGCCGTGGGAATCATGGAGATCACCCGCGCCTGGCAGCCGGACGGGGACGACGGCAAATGGGCCAGCGTGGCCGTGAAGCCGGTCGCGCCGCTGGCCCGGCCGGTGACGCTGGCGGAAATCAAGGCCGAGCCGCGGCTGGCCGCGCTGGAAATGCTGCGCCAGAGCCGGCTGAGCGTGACCCCCGTGCGCGACACGGAATGGGCCGTGCTGATCGCGATGGGGAGCTGATCCGGCCCCTTGCATGGCGCCCGCGGCGGGCGTATCGCGCGGCCAGCCGCGGGGAGTCCGCGGCGGTACATCGCGATCGAGGGAGCCTCGAATGCAAAGCCATGATTTCGGCGTCTTCGTCGGACGCTTCCAGCCCCTGCACATCGGCCATGAGCATGTCATCCGCGAGGCGCTGGGCCGCGCCGGCCGGCTGATCGTGCTGATCGGATCGGCCAATGTGGCGCGCGATCCGCGCAACCCCTTCACCTATGCCGAGCGCGAGGCGCTGTTCCGCGCATGCTTCCCCGCCGAAATGGCCGAGGGGCGGCTGATCGTCGCGCCGCTGGACGACCACCTCTATTCGGACACCGCCTGGGTAACCGGTGTGCAGCGCCGCGTGAACGCGATCGTGCTGGCCGCGGGCAACCCCGATGGCCTTGCCGCCAACGGCATCCGCGACTTCCGCATCGCGCTGGCCGGATATGGCAAGGACGCCACCAGCTATTACCTCAAGCTGTTTCCGGAATGGGAGAATATCCAGCTCGGCAGCGCCTATGGCACGTTCAGCTCGGCCGATGTGCGCCGGCGCTATTTCCAGCGGATACCGGAGGTGCCGTCCTCCATCCTGTCCGCGCCCGTCGCCGCCTGGCTCGAAGCGTTCAAGATGGGGCCGGAATTCGCGGCGCTGCTCGCCGAGGCCGAGTTCCTGGAGGAATATCCGCGCAAATGGGGCCGGGGGCCGTTCGTCACCGCCGATGCGGTGGTCGTCCAGTCCGGCCATATCCTGCTCGTCGAGCGCGGGCGGCTGCCCGGCAAGGGGCTGCTGGCGCTGCCGGGCGGCTTCGTGAACCCCGATGAGCGCATCCGCGACGCCGCCGTGCGCGAGCTGCGCGAGGAGACCGGCATCGCCGACGCCAAGGGGCAGATCCCGCCCGCGATGCTGGCCAGCTTCATCGAGGATTCGCGCACCCGCGTGTTCGACGCGCCCGGCCGTTCGCTGCGCGGGCGGATCATCACCCACGCCTTCCTGTTCCGCCTGCCCGAGCGGCGGAGCCTGTTCCGGGTGAAGGGCGGCGACGATGCCGCCCACGCCCGCTGGTATCGCATCGGCGATCTTACCCCGCCGATGCTGTTCGAGGATCACTGGTCGATCATCGAGGCGATGGCCGACCTGTGAGGCCGCCGCCGGGGAGCCCGGCGGCACCGTCCAACCGTGAGGAGCTCACGATCATGACCAACTTCATCCTGGCGACCGACAGCTACAAGCAGAGCCATTTCCTGCAATATCCGCCCGAGGCGCGCGCGATCAGCGCCTATGTGGAGGCGCGGCCCAATCCGTTCAGCGACCGGCTGATCTTCTTCGGGCTGCAGCCCTATCTGATCGGCATGCTGGGCACGCCCGTGACCGCCGCCGATGTGGACGAGGCGGAGGCGGTGTGCGCCGCGCATGGCGAACCGTTCAACCGCGCCGGATGGGACGCGATCGTGACGCGCCACGGCGGCATGCTGCCACTCGAAATCCGCGCGCTGCCCGAAGGGACCGTGGCGCCCGCCGGCGTGCCGCTGGTGGAGGTGGTGAACACCGATCCGGCGATGCCGTGGCTCACCACCTTCGTGGAAACGGCGCTGCTCCGCGCGGTCTGGTATCCCACCACCGTGGCGACGCTGAGCGCCCGGTGCCGCGCGATCATCCGCGCGGGGCTGGAACGCACCAGCGACGATCCGGAGGGGCAGCTTCCCTTCAAGCTCCACGATTTCGGCGCGCGCGGCGTTTCCAGCGGCGAGAGCGCCGGGCTGGGCGGGATGGCGCACCTCGTCTGCTTCCAGGGCACCGACACGATGGAAGCGCTGGCCGCCGCGCGCCGCTGGTACGGGGCGGAGATGGCGGGCTTCTCGATCCCCGCGGCCGAGCACAGCACGATGACGAGCTGGGGCCGCGCGCGCGAAACCGCCGCCTATGCCAATATGCTCGACCGGTTCGACGGGCCGGGGAAGATCGTGGCGGTCGTCTCCGACAGCTATGACCTGGACCATGCGGTGAGCGGCATCTGGGGCGAGGCGCTGCGCGAAAAGGTGCTGACGCGCCAGGGCGTGCTGGTGGTGCGGCCCGACAGCGGCGATCCGGTGGAGACGCCCGCCCGCACCGTGGAGGCGCTGTGGGCGCGCTTCGGCGGCAGCGTGAACGCCAAGGGCTTTCGCGTGCTCGATCCCCACGTCCGCGTGATCCAGGGCGACGGGATGAACCTGGACAGCATCGCGCGGCTGATCGACCGGCTGATCGGGAAGGGCTTCGCGATCGACAACATCGCGTTCGGCATGGGCGGCGGGCTGCTCCAGTCCACCACGCGCGATACGCTGCGCTTCGCGATGAAGGCCGATGCGATGCAGGACGATGCGGGCATCTGGCACGACGTCAGCAAATCCCCCGCCACCGATCCGGGCAAGGGCAGCAAGGCCGGGCGCCAGGCGGTGGTGCGCGGCGCGGACGGCCGGCTGGAGGCGCGGCGGCTGGACGCCTGTGCGCCGGGCGAGGACCTGATGACGCCGGTGTGGCGCAACGGCGAGCTGCTGGTGCGCCATGACTTCGAAGCGGTGCGCGCGCGCGCGGCGCTGTGGTGAAGCGGCGCGGCTCCCCGGTGCCACGGGCGCGCCGGGGAGCCGCGTGCCGCGCCTTCCCCTTCCGCGTGTCTCAGGCCGCCCCTCAGGGCGCCGGGGTCTTGGCGGGTTCGGGCGCCGGATCGTCGAGCAGGATCGGGATCCGCTTGGACTTGTCGGGCTTTTTCTTGAACAGCCGCTTCACCCCGCCCACCGCATCCCGGGCCAGCAGCAGCGGATCGGTCGCCTCCCCCGGCTCCTCGCAGCAACTGTCGCCGTCGACCAGCTTGCCCAGCGCGCGCGCCAAGAAGGTGCCGCCGCCGAAGATGTTGATGCCGGTCGTGCATCCTTCCGATCGCGTGGCGCAGGGCGCGCTCGTCATAGCCAGCGCGCCGCTGCCCGAGGCATTGGGGTTGCCCGGCATCGGCCGGTCGGGCGGCCCGCGCTCGCCGGGAAGCGGCAGGCGCTGCGAGGATTCCACCGTGCCGCACACCACGATCTGCTCGCCGCGCCGCCGCGCCTCCTCACAGGGATCGGGGATCAGGATAGACCACCGCTGCGTCCCGTCCGCCGCCGTATCCGGCCTGCCGACGCTGGCGGCGGGCGGCGCCTCCTGAACCCCGGCGAACAGCATCAGCGCGGCGACGAACATGGTGCTTCCTAAGAATGATCCGGGAGCATCACCGCACGGAAACATGGCCGCATGGAGGCCGGAAGCGCCCGATCGGGATCAAGCCGCGTCCTTCTGGCGGCTGGCGCGCTTGCGTTCGTGCGGGTCCAGGTGGCGCTTGCGCAGGCGGATCGACTTGGGCGTCACCTCCACCATCTCGTCGTCGTCGATATAGGCGATGGCCTGTTCCAGCGTCATCTTCTTCGGCGGGGTCAGGCGGATCGCGTCGTCCTTGCCGCTCGCCCGGAAATTGGTGAGCTGCTTGGACTTCATCGGATTGACTTCGAGATCGTCGGGCTTGGCGTTCTCGCCGATGATCATGCCTTCGTAGATCGGATCGCCCGGCGACACGAACAGGATGCCGCGCTCCTCCAGCGCGTTGAGCGCATAGCCCACCGCCTCGCCGGTGCCGTTGGAGATCAGCACGCCGTTGGGGCGGCCCTCGATCGTGCCCTTGTAGGGGCCGTATTTCTCGAACAGCCGGTTCATGATGCCGGTGCCGCGCGTATCCGACAGGAATTCGCCGTGATAGCCGATCAGCCCGCGCGAGGGGGCGGAGAAGGTGATGCGCGTCTTGCCGCCGCCGGACGGGCGCATGTCGGTCAGCTCCGCCTTGCGGATCGACATCTTCTCCACGACCGTGCCCGAATATTCGTCGTCCACATCGACGACGACGGTTTCATAGGGCTCCTCGCGCCCGCCGCCCTCGCCTTCGCGGAACAGCACGCGCGGGCGGCTGATGCCGAGCTCGAAGCCTTCGCGGCGCATCGTCTCGATCAGCACGCCGAGCTGGAGCTCGCCGCGGCCCGCCACCTCGAAGCTGTCCTTGTCGGCCGCTTCGGTCACGCGGATCGCGACGTTCGATTCGGCCTCGCGGAACAGGCGGTCGCGGATCATGCGGCTGGTCACCTTGGTGCCCTCGCGCCCCGCCATCGGGCTGTCGTTCACCGCGAAGCGCATCGACAGCGTGGGCGGATCGATCGGCTGGGCCTGGATTGGCTCGCTGACCGAGGTATCGGCGATGGTGTTCGCCACGGTGGCCACGGCCAGGCCGGCCATGCTGATGATGTCGCCCGCCCGCGCCTCGTCCACCGGCACGCGCTCCAGCCCGCGGAAGCTCATCAGCTTCGACGCGCGGCCCACCTCGATCACATTGCCCGCGTTGTCGAGCGCGTGGATCGGCTGGTTGACCTTCACCGTGCCCGACTGGACCCGGCCGGTGAGGATGCGGCCCAGGAAGTTGTCGCGATCCAGCAGCGTGACGAGGAAGCTGAACGGCGCGTCCTGATCCAGCGCGGGCGGCGGCACATGGCCGATGATCCGTTCGAACAGCGGCTCCAGCGTGCCTTCGCGCACATCGGCGTTGTCGCCGGCATAGCCGTTGCGGCCCGAGGCGAAGAGCACGGGGAAATCGAGCTGATCGTCATTGGCGTCCAGGCTGACGAACAGGTCGAACACCTCGTCCAGCACCTCCTGCGCGCGGGCGTCCGAACGGTCGATCTTGTTGACCACCACGATCGGGCGAAGGCCCAGCGCCAGCGCCTTGCCGGTGACGAACTTGGTCTGTGGCATCGCGCCCTCGGCCGCGTCCACCAGCAGGATCACGCCGTCCACCATGGAGAGGATGCGCTCCACCTCGCCGCCGAAATCGGCGTGGCCGGGGGTATCGACGATGTTGATGCGCGTGCCCTGCCATTCCACGCTGGTGCATTTGGCCAGGATGGTGATGCCGCGCTCCTTCTCCAGATCATTGGAGTCCATCGCGCGTTCTTCCACGCGCTGGTTGTCGCGGAAGGTGCCGGACTGGCGGAAAAGCTGGTCGACGAGCGTGGTCTTGCCGTGATCGACGTGGGCGATGATCGCCACGTTGCGGAGGTTCATTGCGTTTTCCCGGGAGTGCGAGTTGGCGCGGCCCATAGCGGAGATTGTGCGAGTGCGAAAGTGCGTTAGGGTGATGCTATGTCCCAGCCGCTGAACATCCTTGTCATCATGGGTTCTGTCCGCGAGGGCCGCATGGCCGAGCCGGTCGCCAACTGGGTGATGGAGCAGGCCGCGGCCCGTCCCGGGCTGGCGTGCGAGCTGGTGGACCTGAAGGACTGGAACCTGCCCTTCTACGCCTTCGCCAAGCCGCCCGCGGCGGGGGGATATGCCGATCCGCTGCAGATCGCCTGGGCGGACAAGATCGCCGCGGCGGACGGCTATATCCTGGTCACGCCCGAATATAACCACGGGCCGCCCGCGGTGCTGAAGAACGCGCTCGACTATGTCTATGCCGAATGGAACCGCAAGCCGATGGCCTTCGTCGGCTATGGCGGCAACGGCGGCGCGCGATCGATCGAGCTGCTGACCTGCATCGCACGCGAGCTGCAGACGGCGCCGCTGGAGGCATCGGTCCACATCATGGGGGTGTGGGGCAAGGTGCAGGAGGGCCGCTTCGCCGGCGACGACAAGGACCTGCGCTGGATCGGCCATCTGTTCGACGAGATCGCCTGGTGGGGGAGCGCGCTGAAGGCGGCGCGGTGAAACCCCGGCACGGGTCTTAACCGCGCCTTCACGGCGATGGTCTATCTGCTGCCCTATCCACGGGCCGCGTGCCCGGCGACCGCTTCGAGGCAGCATGCTCCAGTTCCCGCTCCGGCTGTTCCGCCGGAACAAGCCCGCGCCGGTACCCGACGATACCGCGCGCCTTTTCGCCGAGACCAGCAACGACATCTTCGTCCGCGCGGGGCCGGATCTGATGCCACGCTATGTCTCGCCCTCCGCGGTCGCGGTGCTGGGCTGGCCGATCGAGGACTGGATGCAGGGTCCACTGGCCCATATGGTCGACAAGGATGCCGTGCTGGCCATGGACGCCGCCCAGATCGCCGCCGGCACCGAAAGCGCCCGGGTGACGCTGCGCATGTGGCATCGCGACGGCAGCATCCGCTGGATGGAAGCCAGCGCCCGCCACCTGCCCCCCGAACCGGGCGAGGAGCGTGGCGACGTGCTGGTCGTGATGCGCGACGTCACCGAGCGCAAGCATCTGGAGGAAGAGCTCGCGCGGCTGGCCGCGATCGACGGGCTGACGGGGCTGGCCAACCGCCGCGTGTTCGACGAGGCGCTGTCGCGCTGCTGGATCGACGAACTGGCCGACGCAGGGCCGATATCGCTGCTGATGATCGATCTCGACTGGTTCAAGCAGTTCAACGACCGTTACGGCCATCAGGTGGGCGACGATTGCCTGCGCGCGATCGGCAGGGTACTGCGCGCCCGCTTCGGCGCGCCCCCGGCGCTCCCCGCACGCTATGGCGGGGAGGAGATGGCGGTGATCCTGCCCGATACCGGCCCGGCCGACGCCCATGCGGCCGGAGAGGCCGTGCGCAGCGACATCGCCGCCCTGAAGCTTCCGCACGCATCGAACCCGGCCGGCGTGGTGACCGCCTGCATCGGCGTGGCAACCGCGGTGGCGCGGCCCGGCGGATCGATCCGCATGCCCGAAGGGCTGGTGCTCGCGGCCGACAACATGCTCTACCGCGCCAAGGCGGCGGGCCGGAACCGCGTGGAAAGCACCATCCTGCTGGCGCCCGAGGAGGGCCGCATCGCCTGAGCGGGCCGTGCCGGGCCGGCTCGCGGGATGCGGCTATGCAGCCGCGAATTGCGTGTTATACCAATAACACACAAAGGACCCCGCCGATGAAGCCGTTCCCCGCGCTCGCCCTGCTGCTGATGCTCCCCGCATGCCAGCCCGCCGGCGAGAAGACCGTGGAGGCGGTGCTGGACGCCAGGCTGGAGGGCGGAACGGTGACGCTGCAGTGCCGCCGTTCGAGCAGCGGGAGCTGCCACGCGCTGTTCTACACCGATCGCGAATTGCTGGGCGCGGTGGCGAAAGCGGGCGAAAGCGCGTCGGCCGAGGGCATCGGCCCCGGCACGCGCTATTGCGTCGATGCCGAACAGCCCGATCCGGCCAAGTGCCGTCCCCGCCCGCTGGAGGAAGGCGAGCAGATCGTCCGCCGCAACAAGACGGGCGGATAGGCCCCGCGCGCGGCGCCGCGGCCCGCCGCCCTTGGCCTCCGGCCAGTGGTGTATTATATGAACGATACACTTGATGATGCCGCCAACTGCTCTAGATCAGCATGGGTGGCATTGGAGGCAGGAATGGCGACCAAGTTAGAGGCCCCGGAACAGGAACTGGTGCTCACCCCTCCCGAGCCTGTGGCGGTGGTGCAGCCGGAGAAGGCCGCGGGGCTGGTTCCCGTGGACGATGCGAAGAAGACCGAGCTGGAAGCGCGCGTCGACGGCTTCATCGAGGACCTGGTGGCGCAGGACGTGAACTCGCCCGAATTCGGCAAGCGCGTCGATGCGATCGCGGCGATGGGGCAGAAGGAGATCCGCGACGCGGCCGGCCAGTCCAACCGCTTCCTCGATCGCCCCGTGCGCGCGATGGACGCGGACACCGGCGTCGGCGCCGACCTGCTGGCGCTGCGCAAGACGGTGGAAGACCTGGACCCCAGCCGCAACGGCAAGCTGGTGGGCGGCAAGGACGGCTTCCTCAGCCGCATCTTCGGCGGCGGCATCAAGCAATATTTCCGCAAGTACCAAAGCTCGCAGAGCCACATCAACGGCATCCTAAAAAGCCTGGCCAACGGCAAGGACGAGCTGTTGCAGGACAATGCCGCCATCGGCACCGAGCGCGCCAACCTGTGGAACGCCATGGGGCGGCTGGAACAGATGATCTATCTGTCGAAGGCGATGGACGCGAAGCTGGAGGAAAAGGCCAACGAGCTGGATCACACCGATCCCGCCAAGGCCAAGGCCGTGCGCGAGACCGCGCTCTTCTATGTCCGCCAGCGCACGCAGGACCTGCTGACGCAGATGGCGGTGACGGTGCAGGGCTATCTCGCGCTCGATCTGGTCAAGAAGAACAATGTCGAGCTGATCAAGGGCGTCGACCGCGCCTCCACCACCACGGTCTCCGCGCTGCGCACGGCCGTGACCGTGGCACAGGCGCTGACCAACCAGAAGCTGGTGCTGGACCAGATCACCGCGCTGAACACCACCACCGCGGGCCTGATCGATTCGACCGGCCAGCTCCTGAAGAGCAACACCGCCGCGATCCATGAGCAGGCCGCCAGCTCCACCATCCCGGTGGAGACGCTGCAGCGTGCGTTCCAGAACATCTATGACACGATGGACGCGATCGACACGTTCAAGCTGAAGGCGCTCGACAGCATGAAGGCAACGGTCAACACGCTGTCGAACGAGGTGGAGAAGTCCAAGGGCTATATCGCCCGCGCCGAGGGTGCCTCGCAGAACCAGGTGTCCGGCCCCGGCGACACCTATCGGCTGGAGGCGCTGTAAGGGCCGATGCCCACCGAAGTGGACAACCAGATCGCGCGCGCCAGCGAGCTGCTCAACCGGGCTCGCGAGCGTCATGCGTCGGTCGCGCGCCGCGCGCGCCGTACCGCCAACGAGGCCGGTGCGCGCATCCGCCGCATCCTGATCGCCGTGGCCGTGATCCTGGCCTCGGCGTTCGTGGCGGGGCTGGTGCTGCCCGGCGGCATCGGCATGACCGGGGTGCTCGGCGTGATCGGCCTGCTGATCGCCGCGACCATCCTGTTCGCGATGCTGCCCGCGGCCGGCCCACCGCCCAGCGCCGAGAAGCTGGCGCAGGTGCCGCTGAAGGCGCTGCCGGTCACCACCGAACGCTGGCTGGAGACCCAGCGGCCCGCACTGCCCGCCCCGGCGCGATCGCTGGTCGATTCGATCGGCGTGAAGCTGGAGATGCTGGCGCCGCAGCTCGCCACGCTCGACGAACAGTCGCCCGCCGCGCAGGAGGTGCGCAAGCTGGTGGGCGAGCAACTGCCCGAGCTGATCAAGGGCTATGGCCGCGTGCCCGAGCCGCTGCGCGCCGTGGAACGCAACGGCATGACGCCCGACCAGCAGCTTGCCGACAGCCTGCGCCTGATCGACGGCGAGATCGCCGAGATGAGCGAGCAGCTTGCCCAGGGCGACATCGACGCGCTGGAAACGCGCGGGCGATACCTGCAGATCAAGTATCGCGACGAGGATTTCGCGGACTGAGCGGGCCGGAACCGCAACCACTTCAGCAGAGCTGCCTCAGACCCTAACGCACCACCCCCGCCTTCGCCCGCTCGCTCAGCCGCTCGACCGCCTGGGCGTGGATGCCGGGCGCGGTGGCGAGCACGCCGAACGCCTCGCCGGAAGGGGTGTTGAACTCCAGCCGTTCGCCGAAGGCGTCGGTAACGGCCGCCCCCGCCTCACGCGCGAGCAGCACGGCGGCGGCGATGTCCCATTCCGCGCCCCAGCGCAGCGTGGCGACCAGATCGGCCTCCCCCGCCGCGACCATGCCGATGCGCAGCGCGATCGAATTGGGCTTGAACACCGGGGTCAGGTCCGCGTCGACGCGCGGCAGGCTGTCCGCCGGAACGCGCGCGCCGGGCAGCAGCGCGCGGGTGCCCGTGCGCAGCGTCTCGCCGTTGCGGCACGCGCCGCCGCCCGCCACCGCGCTCCACAATTCGCCGCGCGCGGGCGCATCGAGCACGCCCACCACCGGCTGGCCATATTCCACCAGCGCGATCGACACCGCCCAGCCCGGCCGCCCGCGCAGATAATCGCGCGTGCCGTCGATCGGATCGACCACCCAGACGCGATCGTGCGCCAGCCGCGCGCGATCGTCGACGCTCTCCTCCGACAGCCAGCCCGCATCGGGCACCAGCGCCATCAGCCGCTCGCGCAGCATCGCGTCCAGCGCCATGTCGATCTCGCACACCGGGTTGCCCGGCGCCTTTTCCCATCGCGCGAAATCGTCCTGCCAGCGGTCCATCGCATAGCGGCCCGCTTCGGCGGCGATCGCCGCGATCGAGTCGGCCAGGTCAGTCACCGGCGATCATCATCCCGTCGATGCGCAGCGTGGGCGCGTTGGCGCCATAGCGGAATTCCAGGTCGCTCGCCGGGGTGATCGCCAGAAACATATCCTTCAGGTTGCCCGCGATGGTGATTTCGGAGACCGGGCGGGTCAGCTCGCCGTTCTCGATCAGGAAGCCCGCCGCGCCGCGGCTGTAGTCGCCCGTCACCCCGTTGATGCCGTGGCCGATCAGCTCGGTGACGTAGACGCCGCGCGCGATCGCGCCGATCAGCGTCTCGCGCGGTTCGCGGCCCGGCTCCATATAGAGGTTGCTGGGGCTGGTCATCGGCCCGCCGCCGATGCTGCGCACCGCATGGCCGGTCGGCTCCAGCCCAAGCTGGCGCGCGGCCGCGCTGTCGAGCAGCCAGCTTTCGAGCATGCCGTCCACCACCAGATCGAACGGCATCACCGCCAGCCCTTCCCCGTCGAACGGGCGCGAGCGCAGGCCGCGCGGCCGGTGCGGATCGTCGCGGATCGTGACGCCCGGCGCGAACACCCGCGTGCCGAGCGCGTCCTGGAGGAAGCTGGTGCCCCGCGCGATCGAGGCGCCGGCGATCGCCCCCGCCAGGTGGCCGAGCAGCCCGCCGGAGACGCGGCGATCGAACACCACGGGCATGGCCCCGCTTTCGACGCGGCCGGGGTTCAGCCGCGCCACCGTGCGATCACCCGCCAGCCGGCCGATCGCCTCCGGCGCCTCCAGCAGCGCCGCGTGGCGCGCGGAATGCCAGGCGCCGTCGCGCTGCTTGGCATCGCCGGTGCCCGCGAGCACGCTGGCGCTGGTCATGTGGCTGGTGAGCGCATAGGCGCCCGCGAAGCCGTGGCTGGTGGCCAGCGCGGTGATCGTGCGCCCGGCGGACGCGCTGCCGCCCTCGCTGTTGGTCACGCCCGCAACGGCGCGCGCGGCGTCTTCCGCGGCGAGCGCGCGTTCCTTGAGCGCGGCGGGGCCTTCCTGCGCGCCATCGTCCAGGTCGAGCTGGGGCGGTGCGCCGTGCAGCAGCCGCACCTCGGGCGCCAGCCCGGCCCAGGGGTCCTCGGGTGCCTCGCGCGCCATCGCCAGCACGCGATCGACCAGCCCGGCAACCGTTTCCGGCGCGATATCGGACGAGGATACGCTGGCCGAGCGGCGGCCCACAAACACGCGCAGCCCCAGCTCCTCGCTCTCCGAACGCTCGACATCCTCCAGCGCGCCCATCCGCACCGATACGGCGGTGGAGCGATCGGCGGCGATCACGGCATCGGCGGCATCGGCGCCCGCCCGCTTGGCCCGCGCGACGATATCCTCGACGCGCTCCCGGGCCTGTTCGACAGTCAGCATCCCGGGCACTTAGGGATGCGCCCGGCGAAGGTCAAAGCCGTAGCATCACGCAGTGGTGCCGACAACGAAGCAGGCGGCGAACACCAGCAGCCCCGCGAACCGGTTCGAACGGAACCGGGCGAGCGCGCCGGCCCCGTCCTTCGGATCGAGCGTCGCTACCTGCCATCCCAGATGCGCCGCCGCGGGCAGCAGCGCCGCCAGCGCCAGCGGATCGGGCCGCACCTGCCAGATCGCCGCGCCCCACAGCGCGGCCGCCAGCGCATAGAATAGCGCCACGCCGCCGCGCACCCGGCTGCCCAGGCGCCGCGCGGACGATCGCACGCCGATCAGCGCGTCATCGTCCACATCCTGCAGCGCATAGATGGTGTCGTATCCGATCACCCACAGGATCGATCCGGCATAGAGCAGCAGCCCCGGCGCGATCGGCGCGTCCTCCGCCTGCGCCCAGCCGACCAGCGCGGCCCAGGAGAAGACCAGCCCCAGCCATGCCTGCGGCCACCAGGTGATCCGCTTCATGAAGGGATAGGCCGCCACCAGCGCCAGGCTGGCCACCGCCACCCCGGCCGCGACCGGCCGGAGCTGGACCAGCACCACCAGCCCGACAAGGCACAGCGCCAGCAGCCAGGCCCAGGCGGCCTTGAGGCTCACCGCGCCGCTGGCGAGCGGGCGGCTGCGCGTGCGGGCCACCATCCGGTCCAGGTCGCGATCGACGATGTCATTGTAGACGCAGCCCGCGCCGCGCATCGCGATGCTGCCCAGCAGGAACCACAGGATCATGTCCCATCGTTCCACCGCCCGGCCCGAAAGCGCGATCGCCCAGGCACCCGGCCAGAACAGCAGCCACCAGCCGATCGGCCGATCGAACCGGGCGAGCAGCGCGAAGGGGCGCAGCGGCGCGGGCACCAGCCCGATCAGGCCGCGATGTTCTGAATCGGGAACGATATCGGCCGGCGTCGTCATAGGCCGTGCCCCTACCGCCTTGCGCCGCACGGCGGCAAGGTTCAGCTTGCGATCAGCCAAGTTGCGCCATGAAATCGCCCTTGAAAGGGCGCCTGGCGCACCGATCTACTGCGAAACGATTGCTTGGAGACCATGGTGATTCGCGTACTCGCCTCGATCGCTTGCGCCGCCCTGCTGGGCGCCGCGGCCCCGCCGCCCGCCCAGGGGCTGGAGGGCAATTGGCGCAACACGAAGAACAGCATCCACCTGAAGGTTCAGGCATGCGGCCCCGCGCTGTGCGGCACCGTGACCTGGGCCGCGGACAAGCAGCGCGAAAAGGCGCGCAAGGGCAGCGGCCGCGATCTGCTGGGCGCGCAACTGCTGACCGGGCTGAAGCGCGCGCGCGACGGGAGCTGGCAGGGCAAGGTCTTCCTGCCCGCCGCGAACGTCCATGGCACCGCCACCGTCCGCCAGGTGAACGACAGCACGATCGAGGTTTCGGGCTGCACGCTGATGGGCCTGCTGTGCAAGACGCAGCACTGGCACCGCTTCTGATCCGCCGGCGCCTGTTTCAGCCGGGCTGAACGCTTCCCGCGCTATCCCGCGCCCTTTGCGATCAGGCTTTCGGCGCAATCGGCGATGCTGTCCTCCACGGGCCGGGGCTTCCAGCCGAGCAGTTCCTGCGCCTTGGCGGAGCTGTAGGTGTTGCTGTGGCCCAGGCTGGGCGTGACATAGCGCAGCGCCGGATCGAACAGCGACATCAGCCGCACCACCCAGTCCGGGATGCCGCGCCGGGGCACCTTGGCGGCGCGCGGGCCGAGCCGTTCGCGCAGGATACGCGCGATCTCCGCCATCCAGCGAAAGCCGGTTGCGGCGATGAAGCGCTCGCCCGCCGCCTGGGGCATCGTCATCGCGCGGATGTGCAGGTCCGCCACGTCGCGCACGTCGGTAAGCGTGAAGCCGATCCGCGCCGTTCCCGGCAGCTTGCCCGACAGCAGGCGCGACACGACCTGGACCGATCCCAGATTCTCCGCCGTCAGCACCGGGCCGATCACCATGCTGGGCAGCACGGTGGCCAGCTCCATGCCGTCGCCCTCGGCCGCCACCAGCTCCCAGGCGGCGCGTTCGGCGATCGTCTTCGCCTCGCGATAGGCGTGGACGCCGCGCCGCGTAAGATCGGTCCAGTGCGTCTCGTCGCGCACCTCCTCGGTGCCGATGCCGCCCGCCGCGGCGACCGACGAGGTGAGCACCGTGCGCTTCACGCCCGCGCGGATCGCGGCGCGCAGCACATGGATGGTGCCTTCGCGCGCGGGGACGATCAGCACGTCCGGGTCCTTCACCACGCCCGTGCCCAGCGGCGATGCGACATGGAGCACATAATCGCACCCCGCCACGGCCGCGTCCCAGCCGTCCGCGCTGGTCAGTTCGGCGGCGAAGAAGCTCAGCCGCCCGCCGGGGTCCACCTCGCCCGCGATCGCCGCGCGCACCGCCGCCTCCTTAGACAGGCTGCGCAGCGTGGTGCGGACCGTATAGCCGCGCCGCAGCAGCTCGACGATGCACCAGCCGGCGATGTAGCCGCTGCCGCCCGTGACCAATACCGTTTCCGCCATGGCAATTCCCCTCGCGCCCACGATAGCGTGCGGCTAGGGCTGGCGCCATGCCCGCCACGCCCGCCTGGCCGCCCGATTCGACGCCGCGCCTGTTCGTCGAGGCCGCGCTGGAACAGGGCGCGATGCTGCGCATCGAAGGCGCGCAGGCGCATTATCTGGTCTCTGTGATGCGGATGAAGGCGGACGATCCCGTCCGCCTGTTCGACGATCGCAGCGGCGAATGGCTGGCGATCGCGCGCGAGGTGCGCAAGCGCGACCTGACCGTGGAGATCGCCGAACGGCTGCGCCCGCGCGAGGAGGTGCCCGACCTGTGGCTGTGCGCCGCGCCGATCAAGAAGGGCCGGATCGACTGGGTGGCGGAAAAGGCGTGCGAGCTGGGCGTCGCGCGGCTGGTGCCGGTGCTGACGCGGCGGACGGTTGTGGACCGGCTGAACCTGGAAAGGCTGCGCGCACACATGATCGAGGCGGCCGAGCAATGCGGCCGCACCGCGCTGCCCGAACTGGCCGGGCCGGTGAAGCTGGCGGCGCTGCTGAAGGACTGGCCGGCCGAGCGCGCGCTGTTCTTCGCCGACGAAACCGGCGGCGTGCCCGCGGCCCGCGCCTTCGCCGCGCATGCCGGGCCGGCTGCGATCCTGATCGGTCCGGAGGGCGGATTCGATGCCGATGAGCGCGAGGCGATCCGCGCGCTGCCGCAGGCGGTGGGGATCGGCCTGGGCCCCCGCATCCTGCGCGCGGAGACGGCCGCCGCCGCCGCCGTGGCGCTGTGGATGGGCGCCGCGGGCGACTGGTGAGCGGGCCGCCGGCGGCCGCATTTCCGCACCTGCGCACCCCCAATGATCCCACTGGCACTTTTCTTTACCGATCGGTATGGAGCCGCGCATGAGCACGAAGACGGCCACCGACAGCGACGCACCCGTCATCGAGCATCGCTCTCAATTGATTGACTATTTCGCCCGCGGCGAGAAGCCGGCGGAACGCTGGCGAATCGGCACCGAGCATGAGAAATTCGTGTTCCGGACCGGGGACCGCCGTGCGCCGTCCTATGACGAGCCGGGCGGCATCCGCGACCTGCTGATGGCGCTTACCGAATATGGCTGGAAGCCGGTCGAGGAGAACGGCAACGTCATTGCGCTGGCGGGGCCGGACGGCAATGTCAGCCTGGAGCCCGCGGGCCAGCTCGAGCTTTCGGGCGCCCCGCTGGAGAACCTGCACCAGACCTGCGCCGAGACCGGGCGCCACCTGAACCAGGTGAAGGCGGTGGGCGAAAAGCTGGGCCTGGGCTTCCTGGGCCTGGGCATGTGGCCGGACAAGACGCGCGAAGAGCTGCCCGTCATGCCCAAGGGCCGCTACGCCATCATGCTGCGCCACATGCCGCGCGTCGGCAGCCTGGGGCTGGACATGATGCTGCGCACCTGCACGATCCAGGTGAACCTGGATTATGCGTCCGAAGCGGACATGGCCAAGAAGTTCCGCGTCGGCCTGGCGCTCCAGCCGCTGGCCACCGCGCTGTTCGCCAATTCGCCCTTCACCGAGCGCAAGCCCAACGGCTTCCTCAGCTTCCGCAGCAACATCTGGTCGGATACCGATCCGGCGCGCACGGGCATGCTGCCCTTCGTGTTCGAACAGGGCTTCGGATACGAACGCTATGCCGACTATGCGCTCGATGTGCCGATGTACTTCGTCTACCGCGACGGCCGCTACATCGACGCGGCCGGGCTCAGCTTCCGCGACTTCCTGAAGGGCGAACTGCCGGCCCTGCCCGGCGAGCTGCCGACGATCGACGACTGGGCCGATCATCTCTCCACCGCCTTCCCCGAGGTGCGGCTGAAGACCTTCCTGGAGATGCGCGGCGCCGATGGCGGCCCGTGGGACCGGATCTGCGCGCTGCCCGCGCTGTGGGTCGGCCTGCTGTACGATCAGGGCGCGCTGGATGCGGCGTGGGACCTGGTCAGGGACTGGTCGATGGAAGACCGCGAGACGCTGCGCAGCGCGGTGCCGAAGCTGGCGCTGGATGCGCCGCTGCCCGGCGGCGGCAGGCTGAAGGACATCGCGGGCGAGGTGCTGGACATCGCGGGCGCGGGCCTTACCGCACGCGGCCGGCTCAACGCGGCAGGCGACAATGAAAGCGGCTTCCTGGACCCGCTGCGCGAGATCGTGCGCAGCGGCAAGGTCCCGGCAGCGGTGCTGCTCGACAAGTACCGCGGCGAGTGGGGCGGCAATCCCTGCGCGATCTATGACGAGGCGCGGTTCTGACCCGTTAGCGCCTGCCTGGCCCGGGCGAAGGCGCGCGGCACCGGGCCGTGATCGCGCATCCAGCGGTCATATTGCTGATAGGCCGGATCGGCGCCCAGATGCCGCTCCTCGGTCTTGGCCCGCCAGTAATAGACGCCGCTGACGATCGCCAGGATCGCGCTGTTGCGCGCGGCGTCGGTCCAGCTTCCGGTGGTGGCCAGGAAGGGCAAAGTCGATACCCACCAGAACAGGTTCTTGCTGAGATAGGCGGGGTGGCGGCTCCAGGCATAGGGGCCATGCGTCATCACGCCGCGATGCGTGAGGTTCGAGAAGCGCAGCCCGAACGCCACCGTCGCCCAGGCATAGATGCCCGTCAGCGCCACCAGCACCACGCCGAACCCGGCGAGCACCCAATCGTGCCCCGCGAACCAATAGGTCCATTCGGCGGTGCCCGGATGATAATCGAGCGGCCCGCCATCGCCCATCAGCACGAAGGGCGGATAGCAGATCAGCGCCGCCGTCCATCCCGCAGCATAGGGGTTGGCGCTGCGGATATGCGAATCGAGCGGGCGGAGGGTGAGGATGTAGCCCGCCGTCGCGAAGGCCACGTCGATCACGAACATGAAGGTGATCAGCCAGTTGGTCAGCGCCACCGGATCGCGGAAGGTATCGCTCAGGTCCCAGCGGACGAACTCGCCGAAGCCCGGCGGCACAATGGCGAGCATGAAGGCCAGGAAGAAGCCCTTCACCGCCCAGCTCCGCAGATGGTTCCAGATCGCCTCGCGGTCGACCGGTTCCTTCGATCCCATCAGCCAGGCGCCCAGCATCCACGCGCCGTCGCGCGGCTGGACGAGCCGCCGGTCGAGCCACAGCACATAGGGGATGGAGGCCGCGAACAGCCACGGCGCCGCCATTTCGAAACACCACATGGCGAACGGGAAGTTGGCGTGCTGGCCCGTCCACCAGAAACGGCCGATGCCGTAGACGGCGGCGATGCCGCCCCAGGTTAGCCACAGCCCGGCCAGCTTGGTAAGGCTGATCTCCAGGCTCTCGCGCCACGGACGCCGCAGCGCCCAGTCTATCCCGGTGGAAGGGTTGCGGTGGACGCGATCGATGAACAGCGACCACAGCACCATCGGCAGCGCCACCGCCGCCACATTGACCAGCGCCGAATAGGGGCCGTCCAGGCCATAGCGGCGGGCCACGGCGATCCACAGCACCATCCCCGCCAGCCCCGCGAAGCCCACCATGCCGCTGACCGCAGAGGCCGGGCGCGGATCGGCCTTTGCCTGAAGGGCCAGGGCGGGATCGTGATACATGCGCGCCGGGATAGGCCCGGAATGGTTAGCGAGCCGTAAAGGATCGCCGCAGGTTTCGCCCCGCCACGGGTTTACCTTCACCGCCGCAGCCGCTTAACTGGGGCATCCCATCCTTTGCGTACAGGCTTACCCATCCGATGATCCGCGCAACCCTTTTCGCAGCGCTGCTGCTCGCCCCCTCGCTCCCCGCGCTGGCCCAGACCCAAAATTCGCTGCCCCACCCCAGCGAGTACGACAGCCGCATCCCGGAGGCGCGCAACACCGATTATCCCGGCACGATGACGCTGGATATCGACGCCACCGACGTCCAGCGCGGCATCTTCCGCGTGAAGCAGGCGATCCCGGTGGCGAAGGCCGGGCATATGGTGCTGCTGTTCCCCGAATGGTTGCCCGGCAACCACGCCCCGCGCGGCCAGATCGAGAAGCTGACCGGCCTGAAGATCCGCGCGGGCGGCAAGGAGCTGGCCTGGCGGCGCGATTCGGTGGAGGTCTTCGCCTTCCACATCGACGTGCCTGCGGGCGCGAAGAAACTGGAGCTTGAGTTCCAGTTCGTCTCCGCCACCGCATCCAACCAGGGCCGCATCGTGATGGCGCCGATGATGCTCAACCTTCAGTGGCAATCGATGAGCCTCTATCCGGCCGGCTATTTCACGCGGCGCATCCCGGTGCAGGCGACGGTTCGCTATCCGGAGGGGTGGACCGCGGTTTCGGCCCTGCCCGCCAAAGCCAGCGGCGCGACCTACAGCTATCAGAAGACCGATTACGACACGCTGGTCGATTCGCCCGTGTTCGCCGGCCGCTGGTATCGCGAATGGGCGCTTTCGCCCGATGTGGACCTCAACGTCTTCGCCGACGATCCCAAGGAGCTGGAGGCCAAGCCCGAACAGATCGAGAAGCACCGCGAGCTGGTGCGCCAGGCCCAGGCGCTGTTCGGCGCGCAGCATTTCGACAAATATGAGTTCCTGCTCGCCATCTCCAGCGAGCTGGGCGGAATCGGGCTGGAGCATCACCGCAGCTCCGAGAACCAGGTCGATCCCGGCTATTTCACCGATTGGGACGCGGGGCCGGGCGAACGCAACCTGCTACCCCACGAATATACCCATAGCTGGGCGGGCAAGTTCCGCCGCCCCGCGGGCATCTGGACCCCCGATTTCCGCACGCCGATGCGCGGCGAGCTGTTGTGGGCCTATGAGGGGCTGGACCAGTTCTGGGGCTATGTCCTCGGATCGCGTTCGGGCCTGTTCAGCACGCAGGAGACGCTGGACGCGCTGGCCGCCATCGCCGCCGGGCTGGACAACCGGCCGGCGCGCACCTGGCGCCCGCTGGCGGATACCGGATTCGACCCGGTGCTTTCGGCGCGGCGGCCCAAGCCCTGGGTGAGCTGGCAGCGGTCCGAGGATTATTACAACGAGGGGCTGCTGATCTGGCTGGAGGCCGATTCGATCCTGCGAGCCAAAAGCGGCGGCACGAAATCGATGGACGATTTCGCCCGCGCCTTCCTGGGCATCAACGATCGCGACTGGGGCGTCGTCACCTTCGAGATGGAGGACGTCGCCCGCACCCTCAACGCGATCGTGCCCTATGACTGGATGACCTTCCTGAAACAGCGGACCGAGGGGCTGAGCGATCGCGCGCCGCTCGCCGGGCTGACCGGCAACGGCTATCGCCTGGTCTACACCGACGAGCCCACGCCCTGGTTCAAGAGCAACGACAAGCGCCGCAACCAGACCGACCTCAGCTATTCGATCGGCCTGGTGCTGGGCCGCGGCGGCGCCATCGCGTCGGTCACCTGGGACAGTCCGGCGTTCGAGGCCGGGCTGGACCTGGGCGACGAGCTGATCGCGGTCAACGGCATGGCCTTTACCGCCGACCGGCTGAAGGACGCGATCCGCGCCAAAGAGCCGGTGAAGCTGATCGTCAAAAGCGGCGACCGGATTCGCGAGCTGGCCATCGACTATCGCGGAGGGCTGCGCTATCCGCGGCTCGAAAAGATCGGCGAGGGAGAGGCCGGCTTGGACAGGTTGCTAGCGCCACGCTGAGGCGCACTCCGCCAGACTAAGGAAGTGAATTCATGCGCATCGATATGGTGCCGGTGGGGGATAACCCGCCGCACAGCCTGAACGTCATCATCGAAGTTCCGACCGGCGGCGAGCCGGTGAAGTATGAATTCGACAAGGAATCCGGCGCGCTGTTCGTCGACCGGATCCTGCACACGCCGATGCGCTATCCGGCGAACTATGGCTTCGTGCCGCACACGCTGTCGCCCGATGGCGATCCGCTCGACGCGCTGGTGATCGCGCGCTCGCCGTTCATCCCGGGCTGCGTCGTGCGCGCGCGCCCGATCGCGGTGCTGAAGCTGGAAGATGAGCATGGCGGCGACGAAAAGCTGATCTGCGTGCCGGTGGACACCACCTTCCCCTATTACACCGACGTGGGCGAGCGCCAGGATCTGCCGACGATCGTGCTCCAGCAGATCGAGCACTTCTTCAAGCATTACAAGGACCTGGAGACCGAGAAGTGGGTCCGCATCGGCGAATGGGGCGATGCGGAGGAGGCACGCCGCATCGTGCTCGAGGCGATCGAGGCGGCCAAGCGCGCGAAGGAAGCCGCCTGAACGCCCTCCACGCCTGGCGCCGCGCCGCGGCGGTGGGCGTGGCGGCGCTGCTCGTCTCACGCGGGTTCGCGATGATTCCGGGAATGGCGAGCTGCGGCACCAGCGGCGGGGCCGAACCGGTCCTGTCGCTGGAGTTCGCGCGCGATGCGGGAGAGGCGGCGCGGCTGACCGCCGCCGCCGCCTGCCGCGGGGCGCAGCGATCCGGGCTGTGGCTCGACATGCTGGCCTTCATCCCCGCCTATGGGCTGTTCGTGCTGCTGACGGCGCGGGCGGTACGCGGGGCGGCGCCGCCGCTGGCGCTGGCCGCATCGGCGGCGATCGTCGCGGCGGCGGCCGCCGACGTGGTCGAGAACCTGCTGCTGTTCGAAACGCTGGAACCCGGGGCGATCTCCTTCGCACTGCTGGGCACGATGGTGCGCGCCAAGTTCGCGCTGATCGCGCTGGCGGAGATGATGCTGGGCGCGGCGCTGCTATGGCGCGGCGCGCTTCCCGGCCGCGCCGCGGGCGCGGTGGCCGCGGCGGGCGGGTTGCTCAGCGCCGTGCTGCTGGCGGCTGATCCGCTCAATCCCAACATGATCGGCGGCAGCGCGCTGGCGCTGATGGCGCTGCTGGCGGCCGCCGTCACCGGCGCCTTCCGCCCCGCACTGGTGCTGCGGCAGGGCTGGCGCTAGAATCTCTCCTGTTTGGGCGGCCCCAGCCCGCTCCCCCACCCGGGCACCCATAGAATATACTGGCGTTGGGTGGCCAGATGGGGGAGCGGGCCGGGGCAGATTCCGTCAAGGGCGGACGGACTCCGGGCTGTTCCGCATCGGGAGGTTGCGATGGGCAAGCGCACGCACCGCTGGAGCATCGGCAACCTGATCGCGCCGCCGCGCTTCCTGTTGTTCGCCGCAGCCTTCGCCGGGCTCGGCTATTGGCTGTATCCGCAATTCGGCCTGCGCATGGGGCTGATGCTGGCGTTCGACGGCGCGGCCGCGCTGTTCCTGATCGCCTGCCTGCCGCTGCTGCGCCACGAATCGGAGCGGATGCGGATCTCCGCCTGCCGCAACGACGCCAATCGCGCCACGCTGCTGCTGATCACGGGGGCGGTATCGCTGGTGATCCTGGCGGCGATCGCGTCGATCCTGATGCAGCAGGGCGAACGGCACCCGCAGGAGCTGGCGCTGATCGTCGGCACGCTGGCGCTGAGCTGGGTGTTCAGCAATGTGATCTACACGCTGCACTATGCCCATCTCTTCTATCGCGAGGCCGACGGGCGCGACGCGGGCGGGCTGACCTTTCCCGAAACGCCGGAACCCGATTATTCGGACTTCGTCTATTTCGCCTTCTGCCTGGGCATGACCTTCCAGACATCGGACGTGACGGTCACCCAGACGCCGATGCGCCGCGCCGTGACCTTTCACTGCATGGCGGCGTTCGTGTTCAACCTGGGCGTGATCGCGTTCACGATCAACGTGCTGGGCGGCTAGGGGCGCGCACGTCCCGTCTGACCCGTTCGCCCTGAGCTCGTCGAAGGGCATCTCACCGCGTGCGATACGCCCTTGGATGGCCGCCCTTCGACATGCTCAGCGCGAACGGCCGAACAACCCGATTCTGATTTTCGGGCGCGATGCCCTGGCTACTTCGCCTTCTTCTTGCGCGGCTTCTTCTTCGCGGCGGCGCGCAGGCCGGCGGCGATGGCGATGGCGCCCCATTCGCGCATCGCATCGGCATCGTCGTACACATCGGCGGGCGCGCGGCGATAGTTCATCGTGCCCACCGTCCCGTCCTTCTCGGTGATGGTGAAGCGTTCGCATCCGGCCGCGTCCCAAATCGCGTCGGCTTCCGCGTCCGACTTGAACCAGACCTCACCATCGTCGGCCACCGCGAAGATCGCGCCGTCGCAATAGAGCGTGGCGGCGCCCATCATCGGCCGCATCGTCACGCTGCCCATGGGCTCCAGCGCCTCGCGCACCCATTCGACCAGCCCGGTGTCGATCGCCATCAGCCCTCCCCCACCAGCCGCAGGCCCACGATGCAGCCGATCAGCCCCAGCAGCAGCGCCAGCCGCGCCGGGCTGGCCGAATCGCCGAAGAAGGCGATGCCGACGATCACCGTACCCGCCGCGCCGATGCCGCCCCAAACGGCATAGGCGGTGCCCATCGGGATCGTCCGCGCCGACAGCTCCAGCAGTGTCATCGAGATGCCCACCGAGACCAGGAAGCCCAGCGTCCAGGGGATGCTGCGAAACCCGTCGACGAAGCGCAGGCAGGTGGTGAACCCCACCTCGAACAACCCGCCCAGGATCAGCAGCGCCCAGGCCATCAGGCGCGGCCCGCCAATCGCTCCAGCGCTTCGCCGGTCACGCGCTGGACGGTCCATTCGTCCATGCCCTGCGCCCCCATCGCGCGATAGAATTCGACCGCGGGCGTATTCCAGTCGAGCACCGACCATTCGAAGCGCGCGCATCCGCGATCGAGCGCGACCCCGGCCAGATGCCTGAGCAGCGCCTTGCCCAGCCCCTTTCCGCGTGCCGCATCGGTTACATAGAGATCCTCAAGATACAGGCCCGGCCGGCCCGTCCAGGTCGAGAAATTGTGGAAGAACAGGGCGAAGCCCTGGGGGACGCCATCCGCCTCGGCGATCACCGCCTCCGCGTGCGGCTTTGCGCCGAACAGCGCCTCGTGCAGCATCGGCACGGTTGCGGCAACGGCGTCGGGTTCGCGCTCATATTCGGCCAGTTCGCGCACGAAGCGCAGGATCAGCGCCACATCCTCGGGCGCGGCGGGGCGGACGGCGATCGTTGCGGCGGTCATGGAAGGGCGGCCTCGGCTTCGTGGGTCATGGTTTCGGGCTTGCGGCGCGCGGCGATCAGGCATGCCGCCACGATCAGCCCCGCGCCCGCCAGCGTGTAGAAGGAAACATGCTCGCCGAACACCAGCCAGCCGAGCAGCGCGGCCCAGACGAACGAGGTATATTCGGTGGGCGCCAGATAATGCGCCTCCGCCCGCGCATAGGCCCAGGAGAGCAGGAACAGCGACACGGTGGCCAGCACCGCGGCGAGCAGCGTCGGCGCGATCTGGTCCGCGGGCAGCATCGCCCCCAGCCACGGCGCCGCCAGCGCCAGCGTGCCGCCGACGATCATGCTCTGGAAGAAGGCGATCTCCGCCGGGTCCGCCACCAGCGCCTGCTGGCGCATCAGGATGATGTTCCACGAATAGCAGATCGCCGATCCGATGATGGCGACGGTGCCCAGCAACGCCATATCGCCCATCTCCGCGCGCGTCTGGCCCAGCAGGATCACGCCCACCCCCGCGCACGCCAGCAGCGACGCGCCGATCACCGCGCCGCCGATCCGCTCCTTCAGCAGCACCGCCGCCAGATACAGCGCGAGCAGCGGCGCGATATAGGTCAGCGTGATCGCCTGGGCCATCGGCACATAGGCCAGGCCCCAGAAGAACAGCATCGACATCACCACCGTCACCAGCCCGCGGATCAGGTGGATGCGCATCGCGGCACGGCCGGGCCGTTTCGGGCGCCGCGCGAAATGGACGATCGCGCTCATCACGAAGATCGCGCCGAAACGCCACAGCATCGCGTTGTACACGCCCATCGCGATGGTCATGCCCTTCATCAGCGCATCCATCGCGGAGAATAGCGCGATGCCGAGGGTGCCTGCGGCAAAGGCGATGGCGGGGGTGGCGCGCGCGGACATGATCGCGGGGCGGTAGCGCCCCGGCGGCGCTTGCGCCAGTGCGCCGCTCAGCGCCGGGGCCGTGCCAGCAACTGCTGCTCGATCCAGGCGTCGGCCACCAGCGCCAGCCCGCCCGCGCCCAGCAGCATCAGCCCCAGGCCCCAGAGCTGCCCCGCCGCCTCCGGCCGCATGCCGGTGAGCGAGAACAGCCGCAGCACCGGCAACAGGATCACCACCACCGCGATGCGCCGCACCCATCGCGCCGCCCATCGCGCGCGCGGCATATGCCCCAGCCGCCACAGCAGCAGGTATCGCGCCGCGAACAGCGCCACCGTGAAGGTCAGCGTGTCGCCAAGGACCGCGACTGGGGCCGGCGCCGCCATGATCAGCGGCGCGCGGCGGGGGCGGCGATCATTCCGCGGCCTGAACCGCGGCGGCGTTCGCGGCCTCGATCTCGGCCGCCTTGGCTTCCACCAGCCCCACGATATGCTCGATCATGTCGGCGTCGTTCACATGATGATCGGTCACGCCCGACAGATAGACCATGTGCTTGCCCGCGCCGCCGCCGGTGATGCCGATGTCGGTCTCGCGCGCCTCGCCGGGGCCGTTGACGACGCAGCCGAGCACCGAGAGGCTCATCGGCGTGCGGATATGCTGGAGCCGCTCCTCCAGCGCCTGAACGGTGCGGATCACGTCGAAGCCCTGGCGCGCGCAGCTCGGGCAGGAGACCACGCGCACGCCGCGGTTGCGGATGCCCAGCGCCTTCAGGATCTCGAAGCCGACGCGCACCTCTTCCTCGGGTTCCGCCGACAGGCTGACGCGGATCGTGTCGCCGATGCCGAACCACAGCAGGGATCCGATGCCGATCGCCGATTTCACCGTACCGCCGACGAAGCCGCCCGCCTCGGTGATGCCCAGGTGCAGCGGGCAATCCACCGCTTCGGCAAGCTGCTGATACGCGGCGACGGCCAGGAACACGTCCGACGCCTTCACCGCCACCTTGAATTCGTGGAAATCGCGGTCCTGGAGCAGCTTGATATGATCGAGCGCGCTTTCGACCAGCGCCTCCGGACAAGGCTCGCCGTATTTTTCCAGCAGGTCCTTTTCGAGGCTGCCCGCGTTGACGCCGATGCGGATCGCACAGCCGTTCGCCTTGGCGGCGTTGACCACCTCGTTCACGCGCTCGGCAGAGCCGATGTTGCCGGGGTTGATGCGCAGGCACGCCGCGCCCGCGTCCGCCGCTTCCAGCGCGCGCTTGTAGTGAAAATGGATGTCGGCGACGATCGGCACGCGCGCGGCGCGGACGATCTGCTTGAGCGCCGCGGTGCTCTCCACATCGGGGCAGGAGACGCGGATGATGTCCACGCCCGCATCCTCGCAGCGGCGGATCTGGTCGATCGTCGCGCGCGCGTCGGACGTCGCGGTGTTGGTCATCGTCTGCACCGTCACCGGGGCATCGCCGCCGACGGGAACACTGCCGACCATGATCTGGCGGCTTTGACGGCGCGCGATATCGCGCCAGGGGCGTACGGACATGATTCGGGGGCTCGCTAACGCTTTGCTTACGCGACCTGCCCTATAGCCCGCCCAGCCGCGCGGCGAAAGGCGCACGCGCGGACACAGGGTCGTCGGCTTGAGCGAGGAGGCAGGGACCAGCGCCAGCATTGCATCCGGCCAGCGCCACTATGGGCTAGACTGGCTGCGCATCGGCGCGTTCGGGCTCCTGATCCTCTATCACATCGGCATGGTGTTCGCGCCCTGGGCCTGGGTGATCCACGTCCCCTATGCCTTTCCGGAGCTGATCGTGCCGATGGCGCTGGTCACTCCATGGCGGCTGCCGCTGCTGTTCGCGGTGTCCGGCTATGCCTCGCGCCACCTGTTCGCCAAGTCCGGCCGCAACGACGCCTTCCTGCGATCACGCGCCAAGCGGCTGCTGATCCCGCTGGCGTTCGGCATGGCGGTGATCGTGCCGCCCGAGATGTGGGTGCTGGTGCGCGAGCACGGCTATCCGAACGGCTATCTCTATTTCTGGTTGCACGACTATCTGCGCTGGGGCCAGTTCTGGAGCCATGAGTTCCCGAGCTGGGAGCATCTGTGGTTCCTGGCCTATCTCGCCTTCTACACGATGCTGCTGGGGGCGGCGATCGCGTGGCGCGGCGACCGGCTGTTCGCGGCGTTCGATCAGCTTGCGGCGTGGTTCACGCGCGGCCCGCGGCTGTTGTGGGTGCCGGTGGCGGCGCTGGTGTGGGCCAAGCTGTCGCTGATGTTCCTGATCGCGGAGCGCCAGGGGCTGGTGACCGACTGGACCGGCCATGCGCTGTACATGCCCTGCTTCCTGTTCGGCTTCATGATGGGCGGCACGGAGCGGCTGTGGCCGGTGAGCGGCCGGCTGTGGAAGCCCGCACTGGCGACCGCGCTGGCGGCCGGCGCGGTCGATGCCCTCATCGAGGTCTTCTATCCCGGCAGCACGCCGATCGGCCACGCCACCATGGCGCTGGACCGTGCCGCGCGCATCACCATGGCCTGGGCGATGATCCTGGTGATGTTCCAGTTCGCCCAGGCGCTGCTGAACCACGATCACCCGTGGCGCGCGACGCTGGCCGAGGCGGTGTTCCCCTTCTACATCATCCATCATCCGGTGATCGTGCTGATCGTATGGTATGCGATGCCGCTGCAGCCTTCCGCGCTGGCGCTGTTCGCGATGCTGCTGGCGGGCACGCTGGCCGCGGGAACCGCCTTCTACCTGCTGGGCCGGCGCATCCGCTGGCTGCGGCCGCTGATCGGCCTATCCGCCCAGCCTCGCGCGAAACCGCCTGCTGCCGCGAAGCGACTGGCCGCCGGTTAGCGTCACGGTGAAATCGCCGCTGCGGCCGGTCTCCACCTTCGCCACCGCCGCGCGCCGCACCAGCCGCCCGCGATGGATGCGCGCGAAGCCCCGGCCCAGCCGCGCCTCCAGCCCTGCCAGCGTTGCGCGGTGGAGCAGCGTTCGCGTGCCCCAGCCGATCTCCACATAATTGCCTGCCGCCGCCGCCCAATCGATCTCCGCCACGGACACGCGATGGATGACGCCGCCGTCCGGCACCAGCAGCACGCCGGGCTCCGCAACATCGGCCATGGCAGGAGCAGGCCGCGCCAGCAGCCGCCGCACCAGCCCCGCGAAGCCGCGCCGCGCGATCAATCCGGCCGCGTCTTGGGCCGCGGGATCAGCTTCGCCTCGGCAAAGGGCTTGCTGTAGGGCGAGTTCCACGCCTGATCGGTGATCGCGCGCACCCGTTGCGCCATCTTGCGGCTGCGCAGCACCACCTCCAGGTTGCGCGAATCGTCGAGATAGCCGCCCTGCCAGTTGCTGGTGCCGACCCAGGCGAGCTTGCCGTCGATCGTCATCACCTTGGTATGGCTGACGCGGGCATAGGGGATGAAGCCGGTGGAGGCCGGCGGGATCGCCATCACGCGGACCTCGACATTCGGCAGCGCGTCGAACGCCTCCAGCAGCGGCAAATTGTCCGGCCGCATCGCCCAATCGGCGATCAGCAGCCGCACCTTGGCCCCGCGGGCGGCGGCGGCGCGCAACGCATCCTCGATCACCTTGTAATCGCCGCCGCCGAACGCGCGGACGGAATATTCCATCACCTGGACGGTCACCTCGCGCTTCGCCTCGCCGATCAGCTTGACCAGCGCCGCCTGCGAATCGCGCACGCCCGCGGGATCGAAGGCGTTGGGGCTGGCGACCAGGAAGGCTCTGCCGCCCGTGGGGGCATAAACTGCGCTGCGCAGCGCCGGCACCGGCTTGCCCTCCGCCTGCAACGCGGCCGCGCCCCAGTCATGCGCGAAGATCGCGGCGATCTGGCCCACCATCTTGCGCTGGGTGATGCGCAGCCCGGTCTCGTCGATATGCTTCAGCGCGCGCCAGTCGAAATTGTGGCTGCCCACGAACGCGGCCTTGCCGTCGACGATGAAGAATTTGGCGTGGATGATCCCGGAGCCCTTCACCTTGGCCCAGTTGAGCATCCGGAACTCCAGGTTCGGGATCGCCTTCAGCCGCTCGATCGTGGCGGCGTCGGCGGCGGACTGGCCCTTCTCCTCCATCAGGAAGCGGATCTTCACGCCGCGCTTGCCCGCGTCCTCAAGCGCCGCGATCACGCTGTCGAGCGGCTCGCCGGGCGCGCCGGAGACGTAGAATTGCTCGATGTCGATGCTGCGCTTCGCCGCGCGGAACATCTCGACCCAGACGGTGGTCGCGTCGCGCAGGTCCGGGTTGGGCAGATCGGTCTCGGCTGGCGAGTCATGGATCAGCTCGAACCCGGGGATGGTGAACTGCGCCTGCGCCGCGCCCATCGGCAACGCCAGCAGCAGCGCCGCCAGCGCAAAGGCCGCCCGGCCGATCGATTTCGCCACAGCACCGCCAATCGTCATACGCCACCCGCCTGCACGTGAATGCTATCGGCATCCTCGCTATCGGCGATTAATGCAAGGCGCGTGACGCCCGGAGGATAGCGATGAAGCGGCTGGTGGCGATGGTTGCGATGATCGCGGGGCTCTGCGCCGCGGCGCCCGCCCATGCCTGGTGGGACTACGGGCACGAGACCGTGGCCGCCATCGCCCAGCGCAACATCGCCCCTGCCACGCGCCGCGCGGTCGATCGGCTGCTGGCCCGCAGCGCGCTGATGGGGACGCCGCAATGCCCCGCGCGCACCATGGCGGAGGCGAGCCGCTGGGCCGATTGCGTGAAGAAGCGCGAGCCGCGCTATCTCCATCCCGACGCCTGGCATTTCCAGGACGTCGACATCTGCCGCCCGTTCGACCTCGCCGCGCCTTGCGCGGACGGCAATTGCGTGTCGGCGCGGATCGCACGCGACATGGCGACGCTGAAGGACCGGCATGCGCCGCTGCGCGCACGGGTGGAGGCGCTGTTGTTCTTGATCCATCTGACCGCCGACCTGCACCAGCCGCTCCACGCGGGCGACGATCACGATCGCGGCGGCTTCACCCTCCCCGCCTTCTACGGCGGCGGCGATGGCCCGCGCACCAACCTCCACTTCGTCTGGGACGGCCTGCTGGCCGAGCGCGCGATCTCCACGCCGCCAGGGCTGGTGCGCCGCTATCCGGCCGCCAGGCGCCGCGCGATCCAGGCGGGGACGCTCGCCGACTGGAGCCGCGAGAGCTGGGCCGCCGCACGCGACCTGGCCTATGCCGGCGCCAAGGGCGGCGATCCGTGCGGCCCGGACCCGCAGACCGTCCGCGTCGGCGAGGCCGAGATCCGGCGGCTGATCCCGCCGGTCCGCACGCTGGTGGTCCACGCCGGACTGCGCCTCGCCCGGCTGCTGGACGAGGCGCTGGGCGGGCGGGGCTAAGGAGCCGCCTTGCCGGTGACGAAATCCGCCACCGCGTCCACCACGCCTGGCGCGACCGGCAGCGAGGGATCGGAATAGGTCGCCAGGCTGCCCGCGAAGCCCGGCGCCGTTGCCAGCTTCAGGACATGGGTGACCCCGGGCAGCACCGCGAGCCGCGCCTCCGGGGCCGCGGCCTTCAGCCCCTCGGCATCGCTGACCCCGATCTGGATGTCGCGATCCCCCTGGACGATCAGCAGCGGCACCGGGCTGGATGCGGAGAGCTGGCGCGGGTCCCACGCGAACAGGTCGATCAGGAAGCCCTGCACCTGCGGCGCGAAGACGCTCAGCAGCGCGGGCGGCAGATCGGCCGGATCGACGCGGTTGCCATATTCCAGCGATTCGATCGCGGCGAGCGCGGGCTCCAGGATCGGCGCGTTCGCCGGGTTGGCGCGAAACTGGTCGCGCATCACGTCACCGAGCGGGCGCCCGGCCGCCGCAAGCGTGACGACGCCGCAGATCCCCTCGGCGCTCTGCGCGGACTGCAGCACCACCAGCCCGCCCTCGCTATGGCCGATCAGCCACACGCAGGGCACGCCGCTGCGCGCGCGGATCGCGGCGACCCAGGCATGCACATCGGCGGAATAGTCGGACACGGTGACGGCGTTGGCATCGGCCACCGCCGCCTTGCTGCCGAACATGCCGCGCTTGTCGATCCGCACGCTGGAGATGCCGCGCGCCGCCAGCGCCTCGGCCAGCAGCCGGTATGGCGCGGCGGTTACGCCCAGCGGGTTGTTGCCGTCACGGTCGGTAGGCCCCGATCCGGGGACGATCAGCACCACCGGTGCGCCCGGCCCCGCGTCGATCGCGGTGCCGGCGAGCGGCCCTTGCGGACCGGGCGCGGTAACCTCCGCGGTCGCCGGACCCGGCGCGGCGGCGGCCAGCGCCATGGCTAGGATCGCGCCGATCACCGGCCGCCTCCCGGACCCCAGCGCCAGCGCCACGCGCCGTCGGTCTTGGCATGGACCAGCCAGATGAACCCGGCGATCAACGGCACGAGCAGCACCAGCAGTGCCGCCCCGCGTGCCTCGGCCAGCCGGGCCACGGCGATGGCGATTGCCGCCAGCGCGGCAGTCAGCACCCAGCCCTGCCAGGTCGCCGGTGTAGCGCCCAGCCCGTAGAGCTTGGGCCGGAACCAATAGCCGGGGCGCACGCGGCCGCGGCCCTGCGCCTGCCGCCCGCTCATGACGCGAGCAACCCCAGGCCGATCAGCGCGATGAGCGCGAAGCCGCCGCCCAGCCACGGCAGGTGCCGGCGATCGGCGTAGAAGGCGATGAACATGATCCTGTGCTCCCTGTCTCAATAGATACCGCCGCCGCCGCATCCGCGCGATCCCGGCGGCGCCGGAACCGAAAGGCGGCACGCGGCGGTGACGAACAGCACGGTCGCCGCACCCACGAGGACGAACCATACGGCGAGATGCCCCTCGAACCGCTCGATGAAGAACGCCATCAGCGTCATCGCCAGCGAATAGGCGGTGGTGATCAGCCAGCCGGCGGGCGCCGAGGGGCGGACCGACATGCACCAGCCGGAGCCGCGGCGCACGAACCAGGGTTTTTCCTGCATCAGCTATCCTCCTGTTGCCGGGGCGGCCTGCCCCTTTTGGGGCGCACCGGATCGGCCAGCTTCACCCCGCGCCGCGACAGCGCTTCACGCAGCAGGCATTCCACCTGGGCGTTGACGCTGCGCAGGTCGGTGGCGGCGCTGCGCTCGATCGCCGCATAGAGCGCGGGATCGATGCGCAACGGGAACGCCTTCTTCTGCGGAGCATCGGCCACCGGATCGCCCCTTACTGATAGAGCGAACCGGTGTTCACGACGGGCTGCGTGTCACGCTCGCCGCACAGCACGACCATCAGGTTCGATACCATCGCGGCGCGGCGCTCGTCGTCCAGATGGACCACGTCCTTGGCGCTGAGCTGCTCCAGCGCGAGCTCGACCATGCCGACGGCGCCCTCGACCAGCGTCTTGCGCGCGGCGACCACCGCCTGCGCCTGTTGGCGCCGCAGCATCGCGCCCGCGATCTCCTGCGCATAAGCCAGGTGGGTGAAGCCGCATTCGTCCACGGTGATGCCCGCCACCGTCAGCCGCGCGATCAGCTCCTGGCGAAGCTCGACGCCCACCTGATCGTGGTTGCCGCGCAGCGTAACCTCCTGATGCTCGAAATCGTCATAGGGGTAGCGCGAGCCGATGGTGCGCACCGCCGCCTCGATCTGCACGACCACGAACGCCTTGTAATCGTCGACGTCGAACAGCGCCTGGGCCGTATCGGTCACGCGCCACACCACCTGGGCCGCCATCTCGATCGGGTTGCCGCGCAGATCGTTCACCTTGATCTTCTCGGAGATGATGTTGTTGGCGCGGACGGAGACCTTTTTCTTGATCATCCACGGCCAGGTCCAGCGCAGGCCGGTGGTGCGATCGGTGCCGCGATAATCGCCGAACATCAGGATCACCGCCGCCTGATTGGGCTGGAGCAGGTAAAAGCCGATGATCAGGAAGGTGAACACCAGCGTGCCGCCGATCACCATGGCTACCGCCAACGGCGTGTTATCCCCAACCTGCGGAACAAACGTCGCCACCACCGCGAGCGCGGCGATCGCCAGCAGCAGCGCGACATAGCCGCTCATGGTGCGCGCGGGGGTCTCACTGCTCTGACGCAGCGCCGGCGCGGAAAAGTCGGTCATCTTTGCCTCCCGAAATGATGATATCGTATTTATATAAATTAGAGGCGAGTCGCAAGCGCAATCGGAATGCGTCGCCGGGGAGAGCGGAGGGCGAGCGCGCCTATCCCTCCCCGCCAGAGGGAGGAACGCCGCGGAACGCGGTAAAGGGGGGAGGACGCCGGAACGAAGCGGCGTGATTCCTCCCATTCCGGAACGCTGCGCGGGCCACCTCCCCCGCTGGGGGAGGATCGCGCTTACGGGTAGCTGACCGTCTTCGGCACCTCGGGGATGGGGATGAACTCCTGCTCGTCCCCGGGCACCTTGGGGAATTCGTCCGCCTTCCAGCGTTCCTTGGCCTCGTTGATACGGTCGCGGCTGGACGAGACGAAGTTCCACCACACATGGCGCGGCGTCGCAAAGGCCTCCCCGCCGCACAGCATCACGCGCCCGCCCGCCTCCGAACGCAGCGTCGCGGCGATGCCGGGCCGCAGCACATAGAGGGTGGAGGGCTCCAGCTTCATCCCGTCGATCGCCGCGTCGCCATAGGCGAGGTAGATCGCGCGCTCGTCAGCCTCCGCGTCCACCGGCACGGCACCGCCCGCCGCGAGCAGGATGTCGGCATAGATCGTCCCGGCATAGGTGGTGGTCGGCGCCGCGGCGCCCCACAGGCTGCCCATGATCACGCGCGCCTTGGCCCCCGCGCAATCGACCACGGGCAGCGCGGCGGCGGGCACATGCTCGAACGCCGGGTCCATCTCCTCGAAGCGTTCGGGCAGCGCCAGCCAGGTCTGGATGCCCGAAAGCTCCGGCCCCCTGGCGCGCTCGGAAGCGGGCGAGCGTTCCGAATGGACGATGCCATGGCCCGCCGTCATCAGGTTCACCGCCCCCGGCTCGATCGTGGCGAAGGTGCCCAGCGAATCGCGATGATCGATCGCGCCCGCGAACAGATAGGTCACCGTCGCCAGGTTGATGTGCGGATGCGGGCGGACGTCGATGCCGGTGCCCGTCTCCAGATGCGCCGGCCCCATCTGGTCGAAGAACACGAACGGCCCCACCATCGTCCGCGGCTTCGACGGCAGCGTGCGGTGGACCTTGAACCCGCCCAGATCGTGGGTGGCCGGCGCGATCGTCTGGATCACCAGTTCGTCGTTCATGCGACTTCCTCCAGCAGCAGGTGCAGTTCCACGGGAAAGATCGGTTCGTGCCACTCCGCGATCTCCTCGCGCGTGAACCAGCGCCATTCCTGCATCACGCGGCGCTCCAGCTCGGTATGCCCGCTGGGATCGATCGCGCAATTGTCCGAACGGATAAGGAAATAGCGCTCGTCTGCCGTCACCGGCACATTCTCCAGCGTCACGAACTCCACGACGCGGCGATGGACCTCCGGCCCGCAATCCAGGTCGAGCCCCGTCTCCTCGCGCAGCTCGCGCCGGGCGGCCTCGGCGAAGCTCTCGCCCGGATCGGCCGCGCCGCCGGGCGTCACCCAGAAGGGCGGCCGGTCATCGGGCACGAAGCGGAACAGCAGCACCCGATCCGCCGCATCGATCAGCAGGATGCGCGCGGCGGGCCTTTCCGCGCGCCTGCTCATGCCTCGCCCGGGGCGGTCGCGCGGATCGCCAGCGCGTGTATGCGCGTGGCGAGCAGATCGGCCAGCGCCTTGTTCACCAGCCGCTGGCGCGCGACGCGGTTCAGCCCCGCGAACGCCGCGCTCTCCACGATCACGGTGAAGTGCGATTCGCCTGTCCCGTCGTCGCCCAGATGGCCCCGATGCTGCGCGCTGTCGTTGACGACCTGAAGCTGCGACGGGGCGAGCGCGGCGGCGAGACGGGCGGCGATCAGGCTGGCCAGCGGGCCGGTAGCGGGTTCGTGCATCGCGCCTATATAGGGCGATTGTTCGAGGGAGAAAGCGGAGTAACCGTGGCGGACCGCCATCCGAGGAAAGACCGGCCCAATGCCCGTTTCCACGGCCGCGTGGAGGCACAGGGGCGGCTGTGCGCCGAGCCGGGATGCGACCGGCCGGGCGAATTCCGCGCGCCGGCGGCCGATGGCGGGCGCCCGTCGATCGACGGGCCGGGCCAGTATCGCTGGCTGTGCCTGGATCACGTCCGCGCGTTCAACGCGGGCTACAACTATTTCAAGGGCATGAGCCCCGACGAGATCCATGACGCGCAACGCCCCTTCGCCGGATGGGAGCGCGAGACGCGCGCCTTCAGCGCCAACGGCGGCGCGGACCGGCCGCCGCGCTGGGCCGATTTCGCCGATCCGCTCGACGCGATCGGCGCACGCTTCCGCCACGCGATGCCGCAGGAGCGCAAGGACGGCCGCCCGCTGTCGGGCAGGGACCGCGACGCGCTGCGCCAGCTAGGCCTGGAGGTGGACGCGGATCGCACGGCGCTGCGCAAACGCTATTCGGAACTGGTCCGCAAATACCACCCCGATCGCAACGGCGGCGACCGCAGCAAGGAAGACGAGCTCCAAAAGGTGATCGCCGCCTATCAGCAACTGAAGGCCGCCCCGGCCTTCGCGTAAGCTTCACACCGGTGGCCGACAGGGAAATCCGTTCACCCTGAGCCCGTCGAAGGGCGCCATCCACAGGCAAACGGCTTGCGGCCAGCGGCCCTTCGACGGGTTCAGGGCGAAGGGCGAATTGCCTACCCCTCCCGCGCCCAGCGTTCGCGGCGGGCGATCTCGGCGGGGGAGGGATCGGACTGGACGAAGCTGCCGGGCTTCACCGGCCCGTCGGGTTCCAGCGTGGTGACCGAGCAGCCGCCGCTGCCCAGGCGATGCTCCGCCAGCTTCCACGCGCCCGCGGGCGTCCCTGCACCGAACAGCCGCTTGCCGGTGCCGAGCAGCAGGGGCGCGGTCGTCAGGATCAGCCGGTCGATCATCCCGCGTGCGAGCAACTGCGGATAGAGCGTCGCGCTGCCCTGGATCACCAGGTCCGGCCCCTCCCCCGCCTTCACCGCCGCCAGCGCGTCCAGATCGGGAAGCCGTTCGCTCCCCTCCCATTCGCCGGGCAGGGCGCCGTGGGAGAGCGCATATTTGCGGCAGTTCCGGAAGGCCGGGGTGATCCAGTAATCGTCGGACTGATAGGGCCAATAGGCCGCGAATATCTCCCAGGTCCGCCGCCCCAGCAGCAGGTCGAACGGCCGCTGGAACAGCGTGGCGACGGTTTCGTCGACCGCCTCGTCGCCTGCCGCGAACACCCAGCCGCCATGGGCGAAGCCGCCCGTGCGGTCCTCGTCCGGTCCGCCAGGCGCCTGCATCACCCCGTCGATCGAGACGAAGGCGGCGCCGATGATCCTGCGCACGGCCCCCTCAGGCCCCGGCGGCGGCAATCCGCTTCGCGACCGCCTCCCATTGCTCGGCCACCTTGCCCCAGCCCTCGGTGAAGCCCATCGCCTCGTGCTGTGCGTGCGCCTCCTGGGTCCAGTGGCGCGCACCGCCGCGGTAGAAGGTCTTCGCCCCCTGCGGCTCGAACTCGAAGAAGCCGAGCATGAAGGGGCCGGCGGGTTGCCACCCGGCGGTGAAGGCGTCGGTGAAGACGATGCGGCGCAGCGGCACCACCTCCAGATAGACGCCCTCCTGCGGCATCACCTCTCCATTGGGGCCGTACATGGTCACCGCGCTCCGCCCGCCCGGGCGCAGGTCCATCGCGGTCGGCTCGGCGCGCCACGGCGGCGGGCAGAACCATTCGCCCAGATGGTCGGTATAGGCCTTCCACACCGCCTCGACCGGTGCGTCCATCAGCCGTTCCACCGAAAGCTCAAGCATTTCGCTCATGCGGTCACTCCGTCCCCTTGTTGCCGACCAGGCCGAAGGCGGCGCCCTGCGGATCGGTGGCGTAGATCACCCAGTCGCCGCCGGGCACCTCTTGCGGACCCCAGGTCACCGTGCCGCCGCCCGCCTCTACGCGCGCCTTCGCCGCGTCGATCTGGCCGGTGCGGAAGAAATGGTTCCAGCGCGGGCGCTCGCCCGGCGGGGCCTTCATCACCGCGCCGATCATGCCGCCGTCATGGCCCAGGAAACTGTATTCGCCCATCTCGCCCATCGGCATCGCGCCTTCCTTCGTCCAGCCGAACTGTTCGGCGTAGAAGGCGAGCGCGGCCTGATCGTCGGGGGCGTAGAGCTCGTTCCACTCGCCATGGCCGGGCGCCATCCGCTTGAACGCAGTGCTGGCCTCCGGACTGGCGCCGCGCATCAGATAGAAGGCCGCGCCGCCCGGATCGGTCACCATCGCCAGGCGGCCGACGCCCTCCAGCGTGGTGGGCGGCATGTGTACCGCCCCGCCGCCCGCCGCGACTTTCGCCGCGGCCGCGTCCACATCGTCCACGCCGATATAGAAGAGCCAGACCGGCCCCTGTCCCGCCATCGGCGGCGGAAGCCGCATCAGCCCGCCGACACCCTCGCCATCGGGCGCCGTGAACACGCGATAGCCATCGGCATCGCCGCCCGCCGTTCCGCCGAAACCGGCGCAGGTCCAGCCGACGACATCGCCGTAAAAGGCCGCGGCGGCATCGGGATCGCTCGTCAGCAGTTCGTACCAGATCGGGGTTCCGTGCGGATTGCCCATGGTCGCTCTCCTTTGGATTCCTCCGGGCCGGGTGCGCCCGAGGAGGATCAGCCCTCGCCTTCGTCCACCATCGTCTCGAAGCCGCCCCAGAACATGCGCTTGCCGTCGAAGGGCATTTCGGCCGGCGGCTTCATGCGCTCGTCCGCCATCACCTTCGCCCAGCCGGCGTCGCGCACCTCCTTCGATGGCCAGGTGATCCAGGAAAAGACGACATTCTCGCCCTCCTCCGCCTTCACCGCCATGAAGAAATCGGTGGTCTTGCCGCGCGGCACGTCATGGCCCCAGCATTCGACAATGCGCAGCGCGCCATGTTCGCGAAAGATCGGCGCGGCCTTGGCCGCCATCTCGATATAGGCTTGCTTGTTCTCCACGCGCACCGGCGCGACGAAACCGTCCACATAGGTCATCTCAACGCTCTCCCTGCTTCCGCCTGCCCGTTCCACGCGCGTTCCACGATCGTTCCACGCGATGTTCCACGAAAGTTACACACGTTGTTTCACGCGACGGAGGGCGCTCCGTCCGCTGCCGCCTCGATCGTCGCGATGTCGATGCGGCGCATCTTCAGCATCGCCTGGCTGGCGCGGCGGGCACGGTCCGGATCGGCATCGGTGATCAGATCGATCAGGCGGCGCGGCGTGATCTGCCAGGAAAAGCCCCAGCGATCCTTGCACCAGCCGCACATGCTCTCCACGCCGCCGTTGCCGGTGATCGCGTCCCACAGCCGATCGGTCTCGGCCTGGTCGTCGGTCAGGATCTGGAACGACACCGACTCGTTGGGCTTGAACAGCGGCCCGCCGTTCAGCGCGGCATATTTGCGCCCCGCGAGCGTGAAATCGACGACCAGCGGCGATCCCTCGGCACCGCTGGGATTGTCGGACGGCGCGCGGATCACGCGATCGACGCGGCTGTCGGGCAACAGCGTGGTGTAGAAGACGGCGGCTTCCTCTGCCGCCATGTCATACCAGAGTACGGGGGTGATCTTTTCCATCGGAACCTCCCTTCAGCCCCCGGCCGGCTGCGCCATCGCCGCGGCGGCCGCGGCCTCGTCCATGAAGAACGGCTCGAAGATATGGCCGTCGGGGTCCTCGAACGCGCGGCTGTACATGAAGCCCATGTCCTGCGGCGCACGCGGATCGGCCCTGCCGCCGGCGGCGGCCGCCGCCGCGACGATGGCGTCCACCGCCGCGCGGCTTTCGCGGTTGAGCGCGACCAGCACCTCGGTCACCTCGCGCGCGTCGGCGATCTTCCTGGGCGTGAAGCCCTGGAAGAAGTCCGGCGCCAGCAGCATGAACACGATCGTGTCCGAAAGCTGCATCGACGAGGCGTGCGGGCCGCTGAACCGCGTGTCCTGGGTACAGCCGATGGCTTTGTAGAATTGCGTAGCGCGCGCCACATCGGCCACGGGCAGGTTGATGAACACCATCTGCGGCATCGCCTGATCTCTCCCGAATCGCTTGCCGGGGTCTTGATGCGGCACTAAGTTACAAAAGACAACTGGATAGTTATAAAAAGTGACCCAAACTACCGCCCGCACCAGAACACGCTGGTATGACGACGCCTGCGGCACCGCGCTGGGCCTGGAGCTGGTGGGCGAGCGCTGGTCGCTGCTGATCGTGCGCGAGCTTATGTTCGGCGGAAGACGGTTCAATGAACTGCGCGCCGGGCTGCCCGGGATCAGCGCCAATGTGCTTACACAGCGGCTGGAAGGGCTGGAGGCGAGCCGAATCCTCACGCGGCGCAAGCTGCCCCCGCCCGCATCGGCGCAGATCTATGAGCTGACGCCCTGGGGCTATGAGGCGGAGACGATCATCCAGGAGCTGGGCCGCTGGGCCACGCGCTCGCCCGATCACGATCCCACGCTGCCGCTGTCCGCCGCGTCGATCATGCTGTCGTTCCGCACGATGATCTCGGTGGAACGCGCGGGCGATCTGGACGCAGTGATCGGCTTCCGCTTCGGGCCGGAGGCGTTCCGCGCGCACCTGCACCGCGGCATCACGGTCCGCCGCGAGGAACCGGCGGACGCCGCGCTGGTGTTCGACACCGATCCGGTGACGCTTGCCTCGCTGGTCTATGGCGGCCGTCCGTTCGCCGATGCGGAGGCCGCAGGCGTGCTGCGGATCGCGGGCGATCGCGCGCTGGCGGAACGCTTCGTCACGCTGTTCCCGCTACCGCCCAAGATCGCCTGACGCGGGCGGGCAGCCCCCTACAGCCCCTCGATCCAGGCGCCGTGCGCATGGGCGAGCGCCACCATGCGCGTCTCGCCGCCGCCGGGCCACATCGTCACCAGCACCTCATGCCGGGCCAGATCGCGGTTCGGCTCCATCCGCACCCAGGCGAGCGGGTGCTCGAAGCTCGCCGCCGCGCCCGCTCTCGCCATCGCCGCGGCGATGCGCCCGCGCCGCGCGTCGCCCAGATACTGCCACACCACCGAATGGACGAGCACGCGCGTCACGCCCTCCGCCTGCGGCTCGGCCAGCCGCGCCTCGACCCAATCGGCCGCGTCGCCCGCCTCCAGCGCCACCGGCTTTTCCAGGATCATCGCGATCGCGCGCGCCAGCCGGTCCACCCGCTCATGCGCCTCAGCCCAGACATAGGAGGCGAGCCGCCGCCCCGCCTCGCGATCGGCAACGTCGATCGGCTGGACGTCCACCCCGCGCACCGACACGAAGCGCACCTCCGCATCGGGCGGCGGGTTGCCGCGCCATTCGGGGGCGATCCGCACCAGCGAATCCTGCGGCCCGGCGCGCACGCCGCCCAGATCGAAGGCGAAGCGATCGATCAGCAGGTTGATCCCCGCGCTCGATCCGATCTCCAGCAGCTCGAACGGCTGGCCGAAGCGCGCGGCGACATGCAGCAGCCCGGTCATCAGCGCGCCCGCGCGGCCCGCCTCGTTGGTCTGCGGCGGGCCGTCCAGCCAGGGCAGGATCGCCGTGTCATGCTTCGCCAGCGCATCGGCCAGGATCGCGCCCACCGCCGCCGGATCACGCTCCCTGCCCGAGAACACCCGCACGAGCGCCGCATGCCCGCGCTGCGCCAGCGCGTTCAGCCCGCCCACCAGCCGCAGCGGCAGCGCGTCGGCGATCGGATGGCCCGGCCAGTCGAGCACGGCGGCGCCCGTGCGGCTCTCGCGGTTGAGCGCATCGGCCAGCGCGGAACAGACCCCGGCGGTCACCGGCGCGTCCATCACCGTGCAGAAATGCGCCTGGGTGCGGAACGCCTCGCGGATCGCTGCTTCGTTCGCCATGGTCCACCTCCGTATGGCGCGCGTGTTGCGCATGCCCGCCCCCGCAAGTAAAGGGCCGCACTCCGATGACCGAGCCGTTGATCCTCGCCGTTCCCAAGGGGCGCATTCTCGAAGAATGCCTGCCGCTGCTGGCGCGCGTGGGAATCGAGCCGGAGCCGGCCTTTTCCGACGAATCGAGCCGCGCGCTGCGGTTCCGCACCAACCGGCCGGGAATCGACCTGATCCGGGTGCGCGCGTTCGACGTCGCGACCTTCGTCGCGCATGGCGCAGCGCAGCTCGGCATCGTGGGATCGGACGTGCTGGCGGAGTTCGATTATTCGGAGCTCTATGCGCCCGTGGACCTGGGCATCGGCCATTGCCGCCTGTCGGTGGCCGAGCCCGCGGACCTGGCCGCGAAGGACGATCCGCGCGGCTGGAGCCATGTGCGCATCGCCACCAAATATCCCAACGCCACCCGCCGCCATTTCGAGGCGCGCGGCGTGCAGGCCGAATGCGTCAAGCTGAACGGCGCGATGGAGCTGGCCCCGGTGCTGGGCCTGGCCCCGCGCATCGTGGACCTGGTCTCGTCCGGCCGCACGCTGAAGGAGAACGGGCTGGTCGAGGTGGAGGTGATCGCGCAGGTCACCAGCCGGCTGATCGCCAATCGCGCCGCGTTCAAGACGCGGCCGGAGGTGGTGCCGCTGGTAGACGCCTTCCGCCGCGCGGTGATCGGGGCGGACGCGGCATGATCCGGCTGGACGCCACCACGCGCGAGTTCGGCTATGCCTTCACCCGGCTCGTCAACGCCCGGCGCGAGGCGGACGAGGATGTCGCGCGCGACGTGGCGGCGATCGTCGCCCGCGTCCGCGTGGAGGGCGACAGCGCGGTGCGCGACTACACCCGCCGCTTCGACCGCCACGATCTGGACGCCACCGGCTGGCGGATCGACCGCGCCGATTGCGCCGCCGCCTGGGAGGCGCTGGACCCGGACCTGCGCACCGCGCTGGAGCTGGCGGCCGAACGCATCGCCGCCTTCCATGTGAAGCAGAAGCCGCAGGACAGCGAGACGATCGACGCGGCCGGCATCCGGCTGGGCAGCCGCTGGCGCGCGGTGGATGCGGCTGGCGTCTATGTCCCCGGCGGGCGCGCGGCCTATCCCAGTTCGGTGTTGATGAACGCCATCCCCGCCAAGGCGGCGGGCGTGGGCCGGCTGGTGATGGTGACGCCCACCCCGGATGGCGAGACCAACCCGCTGGTGCTGGCCGCCGCCCATATCGCCGGAGTGGACGAGATCTGGCGCGTCGGCGGGGCGCAGGCGATCGCCGCGCTCGCCTATGGCACCGCCAGCATCCCGCCGGTGGACGTGATCACCGGCCCCGGCAACGCCTGGGTGGCCGAGGCGAAGCGCCAGCTTTACGGCGTCGTCGGCATCGACATGGTGGCGGGGCCGAGCGAGATCGTGGTGGTGGCGGACGGCAGGAACGATCCCGAATGGATCGCCGCCGACCTGCTGAGCCAGGCCGAGCATGATCCCACCAGCCAGTCGATCCTGTTCACCGACGACGCCGGTTTCGCCGATGCCGTCGCCGGCGCGGTGGATCGCCAGATCGCGACACTCTCCACCGCGGAGACCGCGCGCGCGAGCTGGGACGCCAACGGCGCGATCATCCGCGTGCGCAAGCTGGCCGACGCGCTGCCGCTGGTCGATCGCCTCGCGCCCGAGCATCTGGAGCTGGCCTGCGACGATGCGGAGGCGCTGTTCCGCCAGGTGCGCCATGCCGGTTCGGTGTTCCTGGGCCGCCATACGCCGGAGGCGGTGGGCGATTATGTCGCGGGGCCGAACCATGTGCTGCCCACCGGCCGCCGCGCGCGCTTCGCGTCCGGCCTGTCGGTGCTCGATTTCATGAAGCGCACCAGCTTCCTCGCGCTCGATGCCGCTGGGCTCGCCACGGTCGGCCCGGCCGCGGTCCGGCTGGCGGAGGCGGAGGGGCTGCCCGCGCATGCCAGATCGGTGGCGATCCGGCTCGAACGTTGATCTGATATTGGAATCCTGATGCCCAGCCCGACCGCCAAGTCCCGCTCCAAAGCCCGCGCCGCCGCGCGGCTCGCCGCCGTGCAGGCGCTCTACCAGCGCGAGATGGAGAACACCGCCATCCCCGTGCTGCTCCACGAATTCCACCAGCACCGGCTGGGCGCGACGATCGAGGGCGTGGAATACAGCCAAGCCGACGCCGATTTCTTCGACGATATCGTCCGCGGCGTCGATGCCCGCCGCGCCGAGATCGACGAGCTGGTCGCCGCCCGGCTGACCGCCGAATGGAGCCTGGACCGGATCGACCGGCCGATGCGCCAGATTCTGCGCGCGGGCACCTATGAGCTGCTGGCGCGCGCGGACGTGCCGGTGGGCGCGGTGATCAGCGAATATCTGGACGTTACCGACGCCTTCTACGGCCGGCGCGAGAAGGGCTTCGTAAACGGCGTGCTCGACGCGGTGGCGAAATCGGTGCGGGGATGATCGCGGCGCGGCAGCGGCGGCGGCGGTGAACGAGGCCGCGCTCCTCGCCCTGCTCCGCGGCATGCCGCTCCATCCCGGCGCGCGCGGGCTGGCCGACGATGCGGCGCAGCTCGACGGGCTGGTGCTGACCAGCGATACCATCGTCGAGGGCGTCCATTATCGCCCCGCCGATCCCCCCGAATCGGTGGGGTGGAAGCTGGCCGCGGTGAACCTGTCCGATCTCGCCGCCAAGGGCGCGGCGCCCGCCGGGTGCCTGCTCAACCACGCGCTGACCGGCGACGGCGGCTGGGATCGCGCCTTTCTGACCGGCCTGGGCGAGGCGCTGGAGCGCTATGGCATGCCGCTGCTGGGCGGCGATACCGTGTCGCTGCCCGCCGGGGCGCCGCGCGTGATGACGCTCACCGCGATCGGCCGCGCCGGGCCGCGCGTGCCCGAACGCGGCGGCGCGCGGGCCGGCGACGTGCTGTGGGTGACCGGCGCGATCGGCGGCGCGGGTGCCGGGCTGGCGGGCGCCCCGGCCTTTCTGGAACGCTATCTCCGGCCCCTTCCCCGGCTGGCCGAGGGCGTCGCGCTCGCCCGCCAAGTCCATGCGATGATGGATGTTTCCGACGGCCTGCTGCTCGATGCCGCGCGGATGGCGGAGGCGAGCGGGCTGGCGGCCACGATCGCGCTCGACGCGGTGCCGCTGCCCCCCGGCTATTCCGGCACGGCGGAGCAGGCCGCTACCGCGGGCGACGATTACGAGCTGCTGTTCGCGCTGCCCCCGGGCGTGGAGCCCGCCGTTCCCGCCACGCGCATCGGCGGCTTCGCGGCGGGCCGGGGCCTGACGCTCAGCCTGCATGGGGCACCCCGCCCGCTTCCCGCCAGCCTGGGCTACACGCACGGCGGCTGAGCCGTCCGCCCCTCACGGCGCTTGCGCTCTCTGTGACGCGCTCTCTATAGGTCACGCACCGAAATCCGTGATCCGGCGTCAAGAACCGGGGGCGGCCCGGGTAGACAGGGGAAGGCTCACCTATGACGATTGTGCAAATCGCCATCGTGTGCGGCGTTATCGCCGTTCTCTATGGCATTCTGACCAGTATGCAGGTGTTGAAGGCGCCGGCGGGCAACGAGAAGATGCAGAGCATCGCCGCCGCGATTCAGGAAGGCGCAAAGGCGTATCTCGGACGCCAATATCGTACCATCGCAATCGTCGGCGTGATCGTCGCCGTCGTTCTCTATTTCTCGCTCGGCACGCTCTCGACCGTCGGCTTCCTGATCGGCGCCGTGCTGTCGGGCGCCGCGGGCTTCGTGGGCATGCACATCTCGGTTCGCGCCAACGTCCGCACCGCGGAGGCCGCGCGCGGATCGCTGCAGGGCGGGCTGACGCTCGCGTTCCGTTCGGGCGCGATCACCGGCATGCTGGTGGCGGGCCTGGGCCTGCTGTCGATCGCGGTGCTGTTCTGGGCGCTGACCGGCCCGGGCGGGCTTGCCCCCAATTCGCGCAAGGTGATCGAGGCGCTGACCGCGCTGGCGTTCGGCGCGTCGCTGATCTCGATCTTCGCGCGCCTGGGCGGCGGCATCTTCACCAAGGCCGCCGACGTCGGCGCCGACCTGGTCGGCAAGGTCGAGGCGGGCATTCCGGAGGATGACCCCCGCAACCCGGCCGTGATCGCCGACAATGTGGGCGACAATGTCGGCGACTGCGCCGGCATGGCTGCCGACCTGTTCGAAACCTATGTCGTCACGCTCGGCCTCACCATGGTGTCGGTCGCGCTGCTGATGCCGGGGCTGGAAGCGGGGCCGCTGCTCGCGCTGATGTCGCTGCCGCTGATCATCGGCGGCGTGTGCATCATCACCTCGATCGCCGGCACCTATGCCGTCCGCCTGGGCGCCAGCCAGTCGATCATGGGCGCGCTCTACAAGGGCTTCTGGACCACCGCGGTACTCTCGATCCCGCTGATCTATTTCGCCACCCAGTACACGCTGGGCGACCTGAACGCCGTGATCAACGGTGCAGGCCCGCTGGGCGATCTGGCCGGCGCAGCGCCCAGCTTCACCGGCATGGACCTGTTCTGGTGCATGATGATCGGCCTGGCCGTCACCGCGCTGCTGGTGTGGATCACCGAATATTACACCGGCACCAACTATCGCCCGGTCAAGTCGATCGCCAAGGCATCGGTGACCGGCCACGGCACCAACGTGATCCAGGGCCTGGCGATCAGCCTGGAATCGACCGCGCTGCCGACGCTGGTGATCGTGGCCGCGGTGATCGCGACCTATCAGATCGCGGGCATCATCGGTGTGGCCTTCGCCGCCACGTCGCTGCTCGCGCTCGCGGGCATGGTGGTCGCGCTCGACGCCTATGGCCCGGTGACCGACAACGCCGGCGGCATCGCCGAGATGGCGGGGCTGGAGGACGAGGTCCGCGTCAAGACCGACGCGCTCGACGCGGTGGGCAACACCACCAAGGCGGTGACCAAGGGCTATGCGATCGGTTCGGCCGCGCTGGCGGCGCTGGTGCTGTTCGGCGCCTATACGACCGACCTCAAGGAGTTCTTCCCGGACGTGCCGGTCGATTTCTCGCTGTCCAACCCCTATGTCATCGTCGGGCTGCTGCTCGGCGCGCTGCTGCCGTACCTGTTCGGTGCGATGGGCATGACCGCGGTGGGCCGCGCGGCGGGATCGGTGGTCGAGGACGTCCGCGACCAGTTCGCCAAGAACAAGGGCATCATGGAGGGCACCAGCAAGCCCGACTATGCCCGCACCGTGGACATCGTGACCAAGGCGGCGATCAAGGAGATGATCATCCCCTCGCTGCTGCCGGTGCTGGCGCCGGTGGTGGTGTTCTTCGTGATCTCCTGGGTGGCCGCGTTCGGCGCCCCGGCGGACCTGATCGATTTCGCCGACGCCGATGCCTATGGCCGCGCCCAGGGCTTCGCCGCGGTGGGCGCGCTGCTGCTGGGCGTGATCGTGTCGGGCCTGTTCGTCGCCATCTCGATGACCTCGGGCGGCGGCGCATGGGACAATGCGAAGAAGTACATCGAAGACGGCAACCACGGCGGCAAGGGCTCCGACGCCCATAAGGCCGCGGTTACCGGCGACACGGTTGGCGATCCCTACAAGGACACCGCGGGTCCCGCGGTGAACCCGATGATCAAGATCACCAACATCGTGGCGCTGCTGCTGCTCGCCGCGCTCGCGGGCGGAGGGGCCTGACGGCCGGCTCCGGCGGCCATGGGCGTGCCATCGCGCAGCCCGTGGCCGCCGGACGGTCCGCCGTTTTCCCGGGGCGGGACGCCCTGACTTTCCAGATACGCCGGGTATCATGCGGCTGGCCGCCGGCCATCGCACTGCACACGGCACGATCCGTCTCGCCAAAATGGCGGATTCCGCGTAAAAAAAGCCAGGTTACCGAAGTAACCTGGCTTGCGACCCGACGGATTACTCTCGCTCGGTTGTCGCGGTTATAGCTATTGATCCATTTCGGCGAAAGTCTGAAATCGCCGACTATCGCAAATCATCGCTAAGCCATCACCGCCGAAGCGATCCAGCGGCAACCGCACCAAATCGGCGCACATCGCCACTTGATCGCGGCCCGCAACCTGCCCTAGTCTATGCCCGGGTTCGCAAAAGGGGGCGGAAAATTGTCCCAACTCGAAGATGTGAACAGCTTCATCGGAAAGGTGCGTGCGATCAGCACGGCCGACGATCTTCGCCTGTTGATGGAATCGATCACCAGGGAAATGGGTTTCGCCAACTATTCGCTGTTCCAGCATGTTCATAGCTGGGACTGGAACAGCCAAAGCGCGCTGGCGATCTCCAACTATCCGACCGGCTGGATCGAGTATTTCTTTTCAAAGCAGTTCAACCGGTTCGATCCGGTACTTCGCGCGGCGCAGCGCACCGCGCTGGGCTTTCGCTGGGACGAGATTCCACGGATGCTGCCGCTCAGCCCCAAGCAACTCCGCGTGCTGGAGGCCGGGCGCCGTTCGGGCATGGCCAACGGCTTCACCGTCCCCGCCAACATCCCGGGCGAGGCGACCGGATCGTGCAGCTTCGTGGTGCCCGGCAACGTCGCGCTGCCCGAACGCAACCTCAGCATGGCGCATCTGATCGGCGGATTCGGCTATGAGGCCGCGCGCCAGCTATGGACGCGCCAGGTGGGCATCGTCCGCCGCGCCGGGCCTGCGCGGCTCACCCCGCGCCAGCACGACTGCCTGGTGCTCGTCGCCCAGGGCAAGACCGATTGGGAGATCGCCCAGGTGCTCGGCCTGAAGGAAAGCACCGTCAACGGCTATATCGACGACGCCAAGGCGGCACTGGGCGTCACCCGCCGCTCGCAACTGGTCACGCGCGCGCTGTACGAAGGCCACATCTGCCTCAGCGAGGCGCTGCAATAGGCACGTCTTCGCCGGAGCGGTGCCGGCGCGCGCCCCCATCCGGCCGCCGATAGGACACCCGGGCGGGGGAGCCGACCGGCACCGCAACCATTTCGCCCCTTCCGAGCCGGCATCCAGCAGCGTCTTTGCCCGAAATCGCGAAAATCCCCCCCGTTTTGGCGGGGTGCGGCGCGCGTCCCGGAATCGCATCTTGCGCCCGTCGCATTCGACGGGAGGAAGAGATGCTTCACGCCGTCCAGGGTTTCGATCATCCCGAACAGGCGGGCCTGATCGCCTCGATGTTCGCCGATCGCAAGCGCGTGTTCGTGGACCTGCTGGGCTGGGACGTGCCGCATGACGCGGTGTCCGAACGCGACCAGTTCGACGGGGCGGACGCCGAATATCTGATCTTCGCCCAGGGCGACGACCATATCGCCTCGCTGCGCCTGCTGCGGACCGATGGCCCGCACCTGCTGGGATCGGTCTTCCCCGATCTGGTGCATGGCGACGTGCCCGGCGGGCCGGACATCCGCGAGATTTCCCGCTTCTGCATCTCGCCGCGCCATCGCGGCCCGGTGCGGCTGCAGGCGCGGCGGCTGCTGGCCACGGCGCTGACCGAATATGCGCTGCTGTTCGGGCTCAGCGCCTATACCGCGGTGGCGCACGTCAGCCGGATGAGCAACCTGTTCGCCACCGGCTGGCGCATCCGGCCGCTGGGCCTGCCCGACCTGGAGGCGCAGCACCCCTCCGCGGCGCTGATCATCGAGATCGACGCCAACACCCCCCATCTTCTGCAGCGTTCGGGCCGTTACGAGCACGCCCGGCTGCAGTTCGCCACACGCATGGCGGCCTGAGCGCCGCCGGAAGGAGGAACAGCATGTACGCATTGGGCAAACCCGAGGCACCGGCCCCCGATCCCGTGGTGGCGGGCTGGTGCGAGGCGATCGCCCGCGACGGCTTCGCGCTGGTGCGCGGGGTGATCGATCCGGCGGTGATCGCCGCGCTCGACGCCGATCTGGCCGAGCCCTTCGCCCAGACGCCGTTCAGCCAGGGCGCGTTCTTCGGCAACCGCACGATCCGCTTCGGTCGGGCGCTGCTCCGCTCCCCCCATGCCGCCACGCTCGTGCAGCATCCGGTGATCCTGGGCATCGCCGAGCAGATGCTGGGCCGCTGGTGCGACGGCGTGCAGCTCAACCTGACCCAGGCGATCGCCGTCCACCCCGGCGCACCGGCCCAGTTGCCACACCGCGACGAGGACATGTGGCCCGGGCCGAAGGGGCAGATGGAATATATGGTCAACGTGATCTGGCCCTTCACCCGCTTCACCCGCGAAACGGGCGCGACGCGGCTGTGGCGGGGCAGTCACCTGGAGGATCGCGGCACCTTCCTGGGCGACGATCGCATCGTCACCGCCGATGCGGGGCCGGGCGACGCGATCGTGTGGCTGGGCTCCACGCTGCACGGCCAGGGCGCGAACGACAGCGACGAGGTGCGCCGCGGCATCGCCGTCGCCTATTCGCTCTCGTGGCTGAAGCAATATGAGAATCAGTATCTCGCCTATCCGCCGGAGATCGCACGTACGTTTCCGCGTGAGCTTGCCGAATTGATCGGCTATCGTCAGCTACCGCCAAATCTGAACAACTACGAAGCACGGTCGCCGATGACGCTGCTCCACGACGGGGAAACCGAAGCCACCGGGGCGGTGGACGCGCTCATCGATTATCAAGAGGAGGCTAGTCGTTATTATGCCGAACATGGCTGCACTCGCTCGCTCTAGGTTGAATCGACATTCAGCACCAGAAGCTGAGGGCGGCCAAGCATAGGCTGGCGAGGTAGTTTTGCGGGATGCGGTCGTATCGGGTTGCGATGCGCCGGAGTTGTTTGAGCTTGCCGATGGTCCGCTCGATTTGGTTTCGCAGCTTGTATTTGATCGGATCGAATGCGCGTTGGCGAGGCATGCAAGTGCGC
>NZ_JAPDRA010000005.1 GCF_026013525.1 Sphingomonas canadensis
CAGCGGCCGAAGCCGCTCAAACTGTGCCTCACTCAACCAAAACTCGCTCAAATCCACGCTCCTGCTGTCGCGGAGCTTGAATCACACCTCAGCCGCCAAGGGAACCCCGTTTATGGGTCCTGACCCTACGGCGGGCGGCGCTGGTGGATGATCTGCCCATATCGCGGGAACCGCGTGGGAAAGCTCTATCTGCCGAATTGGGGTGATAGGTTCGCTGGCCGTAGCGCTTGGCGGCTGGGCTATCATTCACAACGTATCGATGCCTGCGACCGGCCGTTCGAGGCGATGTATCGCCTACAGCGCAAGCTCGGCGGCGAGATCGGGTGGGATATGGGGCTGGCTCGAAAGCCGCGCGGCATGTGGCGGCGCACCTATACAAGTTTATGGGATCGCTATGAGGCGTTGGCCGAGGAGTGTGACCGGGCGTTTTTGACGCGGTTTGGCCGCCTGTTCTGACGGCTAACCTCGTTCAGCTTCTCGCAGATAGGTCACCAATGTCCTATATGCCCCGTGGACTGGGTGGGTCCCGTCGATTGTGAGGGCTCCATCCCTGTAGGTCCACTCGCCGAAGTCCGCGCTGTAGTCCCCGGGCACCGCACGTGGGCTGAAGGTGACCGTGTCTAAAGAGACCTGCGATCGGTCGGCCGCGTCCACGCTGAGACGCACTTCAGCCTCGCCGATGCGCGTGCGGCCCTTCGCTTCGAATAATACTCGGGCCTCTATCCACCCGCGATTCACGCGCGCTGCCATCCCTTGAGATTGGCAGAACCGGAAGAATTCATGAAGGGCGCGCCGGTTTGGGTTCACGATAGTAACGCTAGCCCTCAAACCCAGCCGCCGCAAACTCAGGTTTCGAATCGCAAAACGATTTGCACGACGAACCGGCGCTTGAGTTAGGTGCGTTCCTGGCGATTGCCAAAAGCTCTTCGAAGGGTGTCGGCAGCGGCTAAACTCAAACGGGTGAATTTCGCGTCGGTGGGTGCCCCGTGGTTACACTGACCCGCCTGTTGTAGAGCATCCTCGACCGTTTTCACGGGTTTATATAATGACATCAATAACTAAGAATGGTGGACGCACTAGGGCTCGAACCTAGGACCCGCTGATTAAGAGTCAGCTGCTCTACCAACTGAGCTATGCGTCCACGATCGCGAAGGTTGGGCTATCCGGGGATGGCCCGCCGCGTTGGAGGGGCGCGGTTAGCATCGATTCCGGGGAATGCAAACCCCAAAATGCAGCGGCGCGAAAAAGCGTCTCGTCTGGGCCTTACCAGCGGGTGATGCGGCGGTTCTGGCGGTCGATCGACATCAGGATGCCGATGCAGATCAGCACCGTCATCTGCGCCGTGCCGCCGAAGCTGATCAGGGGCAGGGGGATGCCCACCACCGGCGCCAGGCCCATCACCATCGCCATGTTGATCGCGACGTAGAAGAAGATCGTCGTCGAAAGCCCCGCCGCGGCCAGGCGCGCGAAGCGGCTCTGCGCGCGCACGCCCACGCCGATGCCCCAGCGGATCAGCATCAGATAGGCGATGATGACGAACAGGCCGCCCATCAGCCCCCATTCCTCCATCATCGTCGCCAGCGCGAAATCGGTGTGGCCTTCGGGCAGATAGTCGAGGTGGCTCTGCGTGCCGTTCAGGAAGCCCTTGCCGAAAATCCCGCCCGATCCGATCGCGATCTTCGACTGGCTGATGTGATAGCCGGTGCCCAGCGGGTCCGCCTCCGGATTGAGGAAGGTGAGCACGCGGTTGCGCTGATAATCGTGCAGCACGAAGTTCACGATCAGCGGCACCGCCACCGCGATCGCCAGCGCGCCGCCGATGAACAGGCGCAGCGGTACGCCGGCCAGGAACATCACGGTGATCCCGCCCGCGACGATCATCAGCGCGGTGCCCAGATCCGGCTGGAGCATCACCAGCGCCGCGGGCACGCCGATCATCACCGCCGCCGGCCATATCGCCGCGAAGCGCCGTATCTCGCCCGCCGGCAGCACCTCATAGAAACGCGCCAACGCCAGCACGATCGCCGGTTTCATCAGTTCCGACGGTTGGAGGCGGATGATGCCCAAATCCAGCCATCGCTGGCTGCCGCCCGCCACCGCGCCCAGCAGCTCCACGCCGATCAGCATCACCAGGATGGCGACATAGCCGGGCAGCGCGCCCATCGCCCAGAAGCTCTCCGGAATGCGCGAGAGCACGATGGCCATGGCCAGGAACGCGAAGAAGCGGATGCCCTGGGGCATCGCCCATTTGCGGATATCGCCGCTGGCGGCCGAATAGAGCACGAGCAGCCCGAACACGCCGATCGCCACCACCAGCAGGATGATCCGCCAGGGAAGCTGCGCGATGGGGCTGGGGACAAGGCCGGGACCCAGCGTGTTGTTCACTCGCTCGGCTCCCCGCGGCTGCCGGTCTCGGCCACGTCGCCGCCCGCGGTGGCGGTTGCGTTCGCGGCCTCGGACGCGGCGACGTTGCTTGCGGCGGCCTCCGCATCCTCGGGAACGGGGGGCGGGGGCGCGGCCTGGGTGGCGCGGAAATCGGCGGCCTGCTTGGCGGCGCGCGTCTTGTAGTCGCCGCCCCAGGTGGGCTCCAGCGCCGCCAGCGCGGCGATCGCCTTCTCGCGATCGAACAGATAGGTCATGATGTCCTTGGCGGTGGGCGCCACGTCGGTGATGGCGTTCACGTGGCCGTGGTGCTCCAGCACGATGGACATGGCGTAGCGCGGGTTATCCGCGGGCGCGAAGCACACGAACAGCGTGTGATCGCGCAGCTTGAACGGAAGCTGGTTGTTGCTCAGCACGCCGCGCGCGCGCTCCGCCGCGGTGATCGCGCGCACCTGGGCCGTGCCGGTCTTGCCCGCCATCTCCACGCCCGGGATATCCAGCCGCGCGCGCCCGGCGGTGCCGCCGCCGTTCACCACGGCCCACATCGTCTCGCGCACCTTCTGGATATGCTCCGGATCGATGCCGAGCGAGGGCGCCGGATTGTGCGGGCCGTCGAGCAGCAGCCGGGGCACGATCGCGCGGCCCTGGGCCATGCGCGCGGTCATCACGGCGAGCTGCATCGGATTGACCAGCACATAGCCCTGGCCGATCGATGCGTTCACCGAATCGGCGACGGTCCATTTCTGCTTGTATTTCTTCAGCTTCCACGCGCTGTCGGGCACGGTGCCGAAGCTCTGGCTGGCATAGGGCAGGTCGTATCGCGCGCCCAGGCCCATCTGGCGCACCGTCTTGGCGAAGGTGTCATAGCCCAGGTCGCGCGCCATCGAATAGAAATAGACGTCGCAGCTCTGCGCCACCGCGCGCGTCATGTCGACGGCGCCGTGGCCGCCGCGCTTGTGGCAGTGGAAGTTGCGGTTGCCCACGCGCAGCGATCCGCCGCAATGCACCGTCTGGCTGGGCGAGATGCCGTTCTGGAGCAGCGCCAGCGCGTGCATGGGCTTCACGGTCGATCCGGGGGGATAGAGGCCCTGCAGCACCTTGTTCATCAGCGGGACGTGATCGTCCTCGCTCAGCATCTTCCATTCGCTCTGGCTGATGCCGTCGGAAAAGCTGTTGGGATCATAGGCCGGCATCGAAACCATGGCGAGCACGTCGCCGTTGATGCAATCGAGCACCACCACCGAGCCGGAATTGTCGGCCAGCCGCCGCGCGACATATTCCTGCAGCCCGGCGTCGATGGTGAGCTTCACCGTCTCGCCCGGGCGGTCGGCGCGGGTCTCCAGCTCGCGCACCACCTTGCCGCGCGCGGTCACCTCCACGCGCTTGGCGCCGGGTACCCCGCGCAGCCGGTCTTCCAGCGTCTTCTCCACGCCGTCCTTGCCCAGCTTGAAGCCGGGGGCGATCAGCAGCGGATCCTTGTCGCGCTGATACTGCGCCTGGGATGCGACGCCGACATAGCCGAGCAGATGGCCCACGCCCGCGCCCAGCGGATAATAGCGCGCGAAGCCCTGGGTCGGCGAAACGCCGGGCATGTCGGGCAGGCGCACGCTGACGGCGGCGTAGCGCTCCCAATCCAGGTTCTCGACCACCGGGATCGGCTGGAACCCGCGCGACCGCTTCAGATCGGTCTCCAGCCGCGCGACCTCTTCAGGCGTCAGCGCCAGCACGTCGCGGAGCTGGCCGACCAGCTTCGCCTTGTCCTCGATGCGATCAGGGATAAGGTCGACGCGAAAGGCGGTGCGGTTGATCGCCAGCGGCTTGCCGTTGCGATCGACGATCCAGCCGCGCCGCGGCGGCGTGAGCGACAGGTTGATGCGGTTGCTCTCGGCCAGCAGCCGGTATCGCTCGTTCTCGAACACAGACAGATAGGCCATGCGCCCCGCGAGCACGAGGCCCACCGCGCCCTGGATGCCGCCCAGCATCATCGCCCGGCGGGAGAAGCTGTAGCTTTGTGCGGCCTCGGTTATGCGCATCGTGGCTTCAGTTCCGTTTCACGTCGCTGTCCAGCCGGGCGCACAGCCGCGTGGCCAGCGGGAACAGCGCGGCGCTGGCGACGATCTGGATCAGCAGCGCCGTATCGACATGCGCGCTGAGCGGCGCCGCCACCAGCCTGCCCGCGATCAGGCAGAATCCGATCGCCCCCGCCGCAATCGCCCAATCCTGCCAGAAATCGCGCCACACCAGCCGCGTGTCTAGCACGTCGATGGCCAGGAAGCACAGCGTCCAAAACAGCATCGCGCTGCCCAGCGGCTGGCCGCTCACCAGATCGTCGAGCAGGCCGAGCGGGACGGGCGCCCACACCTTCATCGCGTCCGCGCGGTGCATGCGCCAGCCGAGCAGCATCAGCAGCCCGAACGGCGGCAGGAAGGTGAAGGTCGCGATCACCGGCAGGATGGTGACCAGCGATCCGATCACGACCGAGAGCGGCGCAAGCCAGCGGGCACGGGGCAACCGTTCGGATCCGCCGAGCGGCACGAACTCCGGAGGGCTCACTTGGGCGCGGCCTTTGGTGCCTCGCCGCCGGGGGCGGGGTGCTCGGGGGGCGGTTCGTCAAGGAACGGCTTCAGCACCAGCGCGAAATCGAGCGCGTCGGGATTGGCGGCCGGCACGGCCTCCGCGGTGTCGCGCGCATCCTTGGCGATCACCGCCACCGGGATGTTGGGCGGGAACAGCCCGCCCGTGCCGGAGGTGACGAACACGTCGCCCGATTTGAAGCCCACGCCGGTGAGGCTGGCGGAATGGACGTCGAGCTTGCCGTCGCCGCGCCCCTTGGCCAGCGCGGGCAGACCGTCGCGCGTGCGGCGCACCGGCACGCTCGATTCGGAATCGACGATCAGCAGCACGCGCGAGGTGTTCAGGCTGGTTTCGATCACGCGGCCGATCAGCCCGTCGGCCTCGCGCACCGGCATGCCGCGCGCGACGTTCTGGAGCGACCCGGCGTTCAGCACGGCATAGCGGCGCGTGCTGGTGGGCGTGCTGCTCACCAGCCGGGCCGCGACCACCGCGTCGGCGCTCTCGCGCTTCAGCCCCAGGAGCTGGCGCAGGCGCCGGTTTTCCTGGTTCAGCGTGCGCGCGCGATCGACCAGCGTGCGATTGGTCTCGATCTCCTTGCGGAGCCGCTCGTTCTCGCCCTGGACGTTGAAATGTTCGGATACGGCACCCGGAATGCCCGCGAAGCCGCGCTCGACCCAGGCGAGCGCGGTGGAAACAGGCGTGGTCAGCTCTGCGAAGAACCCGCGCACCATCGCATAGGCGGGCGGGTTGAACGTCGAAAGCAGCAGCAGGACGGCGCCGACCAGCGCACCGCCGATCGCACCCACATACCCCAGGAACAGCCCGTACTGCGCCCGCCGCGAAAACCCCGGGCGCCGGTTTCTCGGCGGCGCCATCTTACCCCTCTATCCCCGCTCAGACCTGGATCAGGACGCCGCGGAACACCGGATCTTCTAGCGCACGACCGGTGCCGAGCGCCACGCATGTCAGCGGGTCCTCAGCCACGGTCACGGGCAATCCCGTCTCATCCCGAAGCACTTCGTCGATGCCCTGGAGCAGCGCGCCGCCGCCGGTGAGCACGATGCCCTGGTCGACGATGTCGGCGGCCAGCTCCGGCGCGGTGTTCTCCAGCGCGATGCGCACGCCCTCCACGATCGTTCCCACGGGCTCGCTCAGCGCTTCGGCGATCTGGCCCTGGTTGATCTGGATTTCCTTGGGCACGCCGTTGACGAGGTCGCGGCCCTTGATGTGGATCGTCTGGCCGATGCCGTCCGCAGGCGGCTTGGCGACGCCGACTTCCTGCTTGATCCGCTCGGCGGTGGCTTCGCCGATCAGCAGGTTGTGGTTGCGGCGGACATAGGAAACGATCGCCTCGTCCATCTTGTCGCCGCCCACGCGGACCGAGGTGGAATAGGCCAGGCCGCGCAGCGACAGAACGGCGACCTCGGTGGTGCCGCCGCCGATATCGACGACCATGCTGCCGATCGGCTCGGTCACCGGCATGTCGGCGCCGATCGCGGCGGCCATCGGCTCCTCGATCAGGAAGACCTGGCTGGCGCCGGCGTTCGACGCGGCGTCGCGGATCGCGCGGCGCTCGACCGAGGTGGAGCCCGAAGGCACGCAGATCACGATCTGGGGCCAGCGCATGAAGCGGCGCTGGCCATGCACCTTCTGGATGAAGTGCTTGATCATCTGTTCGGCCACGTCGATGTCGGCGATCACGCCGTCGCGCAGCGGGCGAATCGCCTCGATCGTGCCGGGCGTCTTGCCCATCATCAGCTTGGCGTCGTCGCCGACCGCCTTCACCTTGCGCACGCCGTTCATGGTCTCGACCGCCACGACCGAAGGCTCGTTGAGCACCACGCCGCGCCCGCGCAGGTAGACCACCGTGTTCGCGGTGCCGAGATCGATCGCCATGTCATGGGACATGAATTTGAAAAAGCGGGAGAAAACCATCAAAAAGATCCGTCCTGCCGCGCTCGCCCTGGCTGCCGCGGCTGTTCGCACATAGTTTTTCCGGAACCCTCCGGAGCGGAGATTCTCCGGTCTCGGATACAAGCTAATGCGGGTCGCGGGATGCCGCCGCTTGGGCTAGACGGACAGCCATGTCAATACGCCGTCTGCCAGAGCATCTTGTCAACCGGATTGCGGCTGGCGAAGTGGTCGAGCGCCCTGCCAGCGCGCTGAAGGAACTGGTGGAAAACGCCATCGACGCGGGCGCCACGCGCATCGCGATCCGGCTGGCCGCCGGCGGCACCGGAATGATCGAGGTGATCGACGACGGATGCGGCATGACGCCCGCCGAAATGGCGCTCTCGCTGGAGCGCCACGCCACCTCGAAGCTGCCCGAGAGTCTTTGGGAGCAGGGGGCGATCGAGGCGGTCACCACGCTGGGCTTCCGCGGCGAGGCGCTGCCCTCGATCGCCAGCGTCGCGCGGCTGACGCTGGAGAGCCGCGTGCGCGGTGCCGACGGCTGGTCGCTGACCGTCGACAATGGCGAGCGGGTGGCGGAGGGGCCGGCCGCGCTGCCCCCGGGCACGCGCGTCCGCGTGGAGGCTCTGTTCGGTCGCGTGCCCGCGCGGCGCAAGTTCCTGCGTTCCGATCGCGCCGAATATGCCGCCTGCCTCGATGTGGTGAAGCGGCTGGCGATGGCCCGGCCCGACATCGCCTTCAGCCTGGAGCATGACGGCCGCCGCGCGATGCAGGTGCAGGGTGGCGAATCTCAGCCCGAGCGTGTGGCCGCGCTCACCGATCGCGCGCTGCACGAGAACAGCGTGGCCGTGGACCTGGACCGCGAGGGCGTCCGGCTGGGCGGCGTCGCCGGGTTGCCGACGTTCAACCGCGGCGTGGCGGACCATCAGTATCTGTTCGTCAACGGCCGCCCGGTGAAGGACCGGCTGCTCGCCGGCGCGGTGCGCGGCGCCTATGCCGAGATGCTGGCGCGCGACCGGCATCCGGTGGTGGCGCTGTTCCTGGAGGTTCCGGCCGATCAGGTGGACGTCAACGTCCATCCCGCCAAGACCGAGGTGCGCTTCCGCGATCCGGCCATGGTGCGCGGGCTGATCGTCAGCGGCCTCAGGCGCGCGCTGGACGCGGCCGGGCACCGCAGCGCCCAGCGGCCGGCGGAGGCCGCGCTGGGGATGTGGCAGCCGGGCTCGCTTGCAGGCCCCTCCGCTTCAGGGGAGGGGCTTGAGCCCGTCTATGCGGGCGCCGGCACGGCTGAGCTTTATATGCCCCGTCCCAATCCCTCCCCTGAAGGGGCGGGGCTCGGATATGTCCACGATCGCCGGCCCGGCTTCATCGCGCCGCCCCAGGCCCGTGCCGAGCCCGCGCACGCGCCGGTTCCGGAGACGATCAGCTATCCGCTGGGCGTGGCGCGCGGGCAGGTGGCGCGCACCTATATCGTCGCGGAGGCGGAGGACGGGCTGGTGCTGGTGGACCAGCATGCCGCGCATGAGCGCCTGGTGCTCGAACGCATGCGCCGCGCGATGGCCAGCGGCGGCGTGGCGAGCCAGGCGCTGCTGCTGCCCGAGGTGGTGGAGCTGGACGAGCCCGGCTGCGACCGGCTGGAGGCGCGCGCGCCCGAGCTGGCCGAGCTGGGGCTGGAGCTGGAGCGGTTCGGCCCGCGCGCGATGCTGGTGCGCGCCACCCCGGCGATGCTGGGGCAGGGCGACGTCCGCGGCCTGGTCACCGATCTGGCGGACGAACTCGCCAGCTTCGACGAGGCGTTGAGCCTGAAGGAGAAGCTGGACCATGTCGCCGCGACCATGGCGTGTCACGGATCGGTCCGCGCGGGACGCATCCTCTCCGTCGCGGAGATGAACGCGCTGCTCCGCGAGATGGAGGTCACCCCGCATTCGGGCCAGTGCAACCACGGCCGGCCGACCTGGGTGAAGCTCGCCCATGGCGATATCGAGAAGCTGTTCGGGCGGAAATAGCGCCCGCTATTCCCCGGCGGGCGCCCTGAACGCCCGGCCTTCGCTGGTGGATACCGACAGCGGGCCGCGCGGCCGGGAGGGGAACAGCGACTGGATCTTGCCGAGCAGCACGTCCTTCTCCGCGGCGGTGCGCGGGTGGACGCACAGCGTCACCTCGCCCTCGCGGCCCCAGGGGTGGCGATCATAGGGCACGCCGGTCAGCAGCCGTTCGACCGCGTCGTGGGTCTCGCGGTCGATGCCCATCGCATAGCTGGCGAAGGTTACCGTCAGCGGGCAATCCTGCGGCACCTGATCGGGCGCCGGGACCGGCTTCACGGGCGGGGTGGCCGCGGTGCAGGCGGTGAGCAGCGCGGCGGCGATCGCGGCGGCAAGGACGGGCAGGGGGCGCATGAAGTCTCCTTTGATGGCCTGCGTGCCACCCCGCGCCTGAACGGCAAGTTGCCAGCCCCGCATGCGGCATCGCCAAAAAGGTTAACGCGCGCTGCAACCGGCGGGCGCGGCGATCGTTATCACCGGTGCAGAGCAACGGATGAGGAGTGCCCGAGATGCGCACGATAGCCCCGCTGGTCTTCGCGCTGATCCCGCTGGTGGCGGTGTTGGGGGCGTGTATCGCCTGCCCGTGACCGGCGTTATCCCGCGGCGGCGCATTCCGTGACCGCGGCGGCCAGGGCAGGCCCCTCCGGCACGTCGAAATCCTCAAGCAGGTCCACGCCCGCGATGCGCAGCGCGATCTGCTTCGCCCTGCCCAGGCTGGGGAGGAAGTCCGCGCCGATTTCCGTCACCAGATAGGAATTGGCGGTTTCGGTGGTCACCGCGGCGAAGCTGGTGTCGGTCCAGCTCGCCCAATTGTCCCACGATATCTGGCCGGGCTTGGTCGCGCCGTCCTTCAATATCCAGCGGTCGTCGCGGATGATCAGCATGCCGTCGCCCGCGGCATCGGCGGTGACGTTGATCAGCAGATGGCCGAAGCGCGCTTCCGCCTGGCAGCTTTCCGCATCGAGCCGGCCGACCAGCCAGTTGCCCACCGGAATCGGCTCCGGCGAATCCTGGGCAGCGAGCAGAAGCAGGGTGGCGAGGAGCATGGGCGGGCCTTCGTTGGCTATGGGCGGGGTGCGCGGATCGGGGGCGTTTCTATCCGTTCGTTCCGGGCCTGTCGAACGGGGTGTCGCGGCGGGCATCGCTTCGAATGGGGCGGAACCGGCTCCCGGCCAGCGCCGGGGAATCGCGGGGACTGTTCGGGCTGCCCGCCCGGCGCGCGCGCGCAAAAAGGGCCGCCGGATCGCTCCGGCGGCCCTTTTTCGTTTCGCGAAAGCGCGCGGGGATCAGCCCTGCGCTTCGTCCTCGGCCGCGGGGGCCTCGACGGCGATCTCGCCGGGCTCGGCGTTGGGATCGTAATCCTCGGTGAAGCCCGCCTCGTCCTTCTCGAACATCGCGGCCATCACGTCGACGCCCTGCGCCTGCATGTCCGCCTCTTCCGGCGAACGGGCGACGTTGACCTTGACGGTCACCGACACCTCAGGGTGCAGCGCGACGCGCACTTCGAACAGGCCGATCGCCTTGATCGGCTTGTCGAGCACGACCTGGCTCTTGGTGACCTTGTGGCCGTCGGCGGCGAGCGCGTCGACCAGATCGCGCACCGCGACCGATCCATAGAGCTGGCCGGTGTTCGAAGCCTGGCGGATCAGTGTGACCGACACGCCGTCGAGGGTCTTCGATTCCTTCTCGGCCTCGCCGCGCTTGGCGGCGTTCTCGGCCACGATGCGCTCGCGGTTCGCCTCGAACACCTTGCGGTTCGCCTCGTTGGCGCGCAGCGCCTTCTTGCGCGGCAGCAGGTAGTTGCGGGCGAACCCGTCCTTCACCTTCACCACGTCGCCGATGTGGCCGAGCTTCTCGACCCGCTCGAGCAGAATGACTTCCATGCTCTGCGCTCCTTACTTAACGATGTAGGGCAGCAGGCCCAGATGGCGCGCGCGCTTGATGGCCTGGGCCAGCTCGCGCTGCTTCTTGGCGCTCACCGAGGTGATGCGCGACGGGACGATCTTGCCGCGTTCGGACACGAAGCCCTGCAGCAGACGAACGTCCTTGTAATCGATCTTCGGCGCGTCCTTCGCGGAGAAGGGGCAGCTCTTGCGGCGGCGGAAAAAGGGTCGTGCCATGTTGCTTTCTCCTTAGCCCTCGAAGCTCGAACCGGCGTCGTCGCGGTCGCGGCGGCGGCCGCGCTCACGCTCGCCCTTGCGCATCATCACCGACGGACCGGCCTCAAGCGCGTCGACCTTGACGGTCATGTAGCGGATGACGTCCTCGTTGATCTGCGTCTGGCGCTCCAGCTCGGCGACCACGCCCGCGGGCGCATCGATCTCGAGCATGACGTAATGCGCCTTGCGGTTCTTCGCGATGCGGTAGGCGAGGCTGCGAAGACCCCAGGTCTCGGTCTTGACGACCTTGCCGGCGTTGTCCTCGATGATCTTGGTGGCGGTTTCCGCCAGTGCGTCCACCTGCGCCTGTGCCAGATCCTGGCGCGCAAGGAACACATGCTCGTAAAGCGGCATGCGTACTCTTTCGTGTTGGCCGATCGCTGACGCCGCACCATGCGGACGCCCCTCCGGCTGTCGTCCCAAAATGAAACAGCGTTTGGGCGGACCCATACGCCGAAGCGCGGGCCCTTAGCGGCTCAGGTGCCGCTTGGCAAGGCTGAGGGCCGCCCGGGCGCGGCGCTATTTGGCGGGAGCGGGCGCCGGGCCGGCGATCGGCGCGGTGGAGCGCGACAGCCAGCCCTTGTCGTCGTCCAGCGTGGGCGGGCGGAATTCGATCGGCGGGTGGATGCCCTCGCACTCGCGGCCTTCCCACTGCACGCACTGGACCTCGCCGTTCAGGATCACGCCGCGCACCGCCCCGGTGCCGCCGTTCCAGCGCTCATAGGTCGCCTCGATGTCCCAGGGCTTGCCGTCCTTGCGCTTGTTGTTGCGGCCGGGAACCTGGGTGGGCGACGAAAGCCGCTGCGGATCGATGCCGCGGAAGTAGCGGGAGTAGGAATCGAGCTCCACCGCGGCGCGGAACCGCTCCTCCGGCGTGCCCCAGCCCAGCCGCGAGCGGAGCCATTCGATGCGCCCCTCGCGCCGCTCCGCCTCCTCGATCAGCTTGGAAATCCGGCCCGTGTCGCGGATGTACATGCCCACGGTGCCGAACTTGACGTCCGATTGCTTCGGCGTGCCGTTCACGCTGATGATCTGGCCCAGGAACTCGCGCTTGTCGCACGCGCTGGCGCGCCACAGCGTTCCGTCCGCCTCGAACAGCTCGCACCCGGCCTCGGTACGGCGGCCGACCAGCGTGCCGCTGCTCAGCCCGTTGGGGCCGATGAAGCCGTCGACGCTGATGTAGAAACCGGTCACATGCACGCCGTCGAAGGTGAGGACCACCTTCACGCCGCCGCCCACTGTCTGTTCATAGCAGCGATGATCGCGATAGGGGCAGTTCTGCGGCTGGAACCGCTGATCGCGCGACGCGAGCACGGTCGTCTTGCCGGTGTAGTTGCCGAAATAGGCCACCTGCCCTTCGAAGTCGGGGTCCAGCTTGCCGTCGTCGGGAGTCTGGGCGGCGGCGGCCAGCGGGAACATCAACAGGGCAAGCAACGCGATCAGGCCGGACCGGACCATGGCGGGATTCCTCCAGTGCATCGGCGTTAACCATAATCTCAACCGCCGATGAATCGAAGCGGAGAATCGTTTCCGGTCCGCAACGCGCCGGGCGGCGGGATATTCTCCCGCCGCCCGTCCTCTTTCCGCCCCCGGCGGGGATCAGTTGAAGATGCTGGCGAACACCGCGGCGATGATGCCGGAGGTGACGCCGACCAGCACCGCGTCGTTGCCCGACTGGACATAGCGATAGCCCTTCGGCGGGGCCTTCAGCCGGCCGTGGAACTGACGGTAATCGACCTGGCGATAGTTGCGGGCATAGCGGGAATCGAAGCGCTCGCCTTTCTTCCAGTTGCGGTACGGCGACGGGGCGGGCTTCACCGCCCTCTTCGGCGCCGCCACCTTCTGCTTCACTATCACCGTGCCGTTGGGCTTCTGCTTGACCAACGTCTGGGTCTGGGTCTGCGCCTTCGGTCCCGGCTGGGGCGCGGCGAGCGCGGGGGTGGCGACCAGCGAAGCGGCGACCGCCGCGAGAATGAACTTCTTCATGACTTGCCTCCTCAGTGTGACGCCATGCGGTGGCGTTGAGGACGGTATCGGCCGCGGCTGTCGCAATGCTGTGCCCGGAAAGCCGCGAAATGGTCGCAACCTGTCACCGCCGCGCGGGTTTCGTTCAGCTTCGCGCGCCTTGACCGCGATGCCGACACGATCCTAGGCGCTGTCGCCTTGATTTCAGGGAGAATGAAGTTGCGGGCATTCGTGTTTCCCGGACAGGGCAGCCAGTCGGTGGGCATGGGCGCGGCGCTGGCCGCCACCAGCCCCGCCGCGCGCGAGGTGTTCCAGGAGGTCGACGATGCGCTCGGCCAGAAGCTGTCGAAGCTGATGGCGGAAGGCCCCGAGGACGAGCTGACGCTCACCGCCAACGCCCAGCCGGCGATCATGGCCAACGCCATCGCCGTGCTGCGCGTGCTGGAGAAGGAGGGCGGCATCCGCCTGGCCGACAAGGCCGATTTCGTCGCGGGCCACAGCCTGGGGGAATATAGCGCGCTATGCGCATCGGGCGCGTTCAGCCTGGCGCAGACCGCCACGCTGCTGCGCGCGCGCGGGCTGGCGATGCAGGCGGCGGTGCCGGTGGGCGTCGGCGCGATGGCGGCGCTGCTGGGCGCGGACATCGCCAAGGCGGAGGCGCTGTGCGCCGCGGCGGCCGAGGGCGAGGTGTGCGAGATCGCCAACGACAATGATCCGTCGCAGGTCGTGATCTCCGGCCATCGCGGCGCGATCGAGCGTGCGGCGGCGCTGGTGAAGGATTTCCAGATCAAGCGCGGCGTGCTGCTGCCGGTGTCGGCGCCGTTCCACTGCTCGCTGATGCAGCCCGCAGCCGACGAAATGAGCGCGATCCTGGCCGGGACGGCGGTGGACGGGCTGATGGTGCCGCTTTACGCCAACGTCACCGCGGCGCCGGTGACGCAGAGCGCGGACGCGAAGCTGCTGCTGGTCGATCAGATCACCGGCCGGGTGCGCTGGCGCGAATCGGTGGCGGCGATGTTCGATGCGGGCGTGCATGATTTCGTGGAGCTGGGCGGCAAGGTCCTCGGCCCGATGATCAAGCGCTCCGCCCCCGACGCCGCTGCCGTGAGCGTGATCACGATGGACGACATAGAGGCGCTGGCTAAGGGGCTTTGATTTTTCCGTTCGCCTAGGGGGCGGCTGAGATGAAGGGTTCACGCGGAGGGCTGGCACATGGCGGATATCAAATTCGGCGGCGAGACGCCTCGGGCGGGCGTGCGGCGCGTCGAGAACGACGATAAACCCACCGCGTCTCCGCGCTCCGTGTGAACCGATAGAAATCAACAAAGGAACGAAGCAGATGTTCGATCTCACTGGCATGACCGCCCTGGTAACCGGCGCTTCGGGGGGTATTGGGTCGGCGATCGCGCGGGGCCTGGCGGCGCAGGGGGCGCGGCTGGCGATCTCCGGGTCCAATCCGGAGAAGCTGGAGGCGTTCCGCGCCGATCTGGGCGGCGATCATGTCGCGCTGGTGTGCGACCTCTCCGATCCGGAGCAGGTCGACGCGCTCGTCCCGCGCGCGTTCGAGGCGCTGGGCAAGATCGACATCCTGGTCAACAACGCCGGCGTCACCCGCGACAACCTGGTCATGCGGATGAAGGACGAGGAGTGGGACCAGGTGATCCGCGTCAACCTGGAGGCCGCGTTCCGCCTGGTGCGCGCCGCCGCCAAGCCGATGATGAAGGCGCGCTTCGGCCGCGTCATCTCGATCACCTCGGTGGTGGGTGCCACCGGCAATCCGGGCCAGGCCAATTATGCTGCGTCCAAGGGCGGAATCACCGCGATGACCAAGGCGCTGGCGCAGGAGCTGGCAAGCCGCAACATCACGGTGAACTGCGTCGCCCCCGGCTTCATCCGATCGGCGATGACCGATGTGCTGCCCGACGCGCAGAAGCAGGCGCTGCTCGGCCGCATCCCGGCCGGCGACCTGGGCAGCGGCGAGGATATCGCCGCCGCCGTGGTCTATCTGGCGTCGAAGGAGGCCGGGTACGTCACCGGCCAGACGATCCACGTCAACGGCGGCATGGCGATGCTCTGAACGGATCTCGCCCCGCCGCATGCCGGCGGGGCCGGATATCCTCAGCGGGCGTTTCTGGTGACGTAGTAAACCCAGTCGCCGACGGTCAGGAGACGTTCGGCCTGATCGTCGGGAATCGCGATGTTGAATGCCTCCTCGACGGCCATCGTGATTTCGACCATGTCCAGGCTGTCGGCGCCAAGATCGTTCATCAGCGAGGCCTGATTGTGGACCTCCTTCTCGTCGACGCCGAGCTGCGCCACGATCAGTTCGATCAGCTTGCGCTTGATGTCGCCCTCGGCCGGGGCGGTCTGCGGGGCGGCCTGAACGGCCTGGCTGGCGGGCAGAGTGAGGGCGGCGCCGAGCGCCACGGCCGATACAAGCTTCCCGATATTCTTGCGCATTCGATACTCCTTACCCGAAACGCAGGCGGGTCTGCCCGCAATCCGGCGCGAAGGGAACTGTACGAATGTCGCAGCCGTGCCTGACCGCCCTTGCGCGAGCGGGCGGGCCGCCCCATTTCTGTCGCCGCCCCGTTTCCGGCCGCGGAGTTGCCGTCATGCGCAAGTTGCTGATCCTGCTCGCCTTTGCCTCCGCCCCGGCGCCCGCGATGGCGGCGGACCTGGCCACGCTCGGCTGTGTGGCGGAGAAGCTTCCGCTGCTGGCGAAGGCCCAGCTCGAGATCGACGTCGAGCGCAATATGCGGGAATCGGGCAAGCGCCCCACCTATGACGCCAAGCTGATGGCCGCGATCAAGGCCGCGACCGAAGCGTGCGCCGCGCAGCACAAATGGGCGCCGGAGGCGTTGCAGCCCGCTGCGCTCTACACCCGCGCCAAGCTGAGCATGAACGTCGCCGAGCGCGTCGCGGGCGAGCATGGCTTCGATGCCGCGACGCTGGAGACGATCTGGGTGGCGCTGCCCGAGGAGCGGCGCGACAAGCCGCTCGACGTCGCCGCCTATCGCCAGCTCGCCGATGCCGCGGTGCCCGAGGGCGATGACCGCCGTACCGCTGTGAACGGCGAATTCCTGAGCGAATTCTTCCAGTTGCTGAGCGTCCAGCAATATTCCAGCGTCGAGTTCGCGCATGCCGGAGAGGCTGCGGCGGGCGAGGATGCCCCGGCCGCTGCCGAGGCGCCCACGGCCCCCGCCGCGGAGGCGCCCGATGCGCCTGCGGCCGCCGCGATGCCGCCCGAATCCGCACCCGAGGCCGATGTCCCGCAGGACGCGGTGCTCAAACTCCCCGAAGCCGGCGCCGCGCCGGAAGTGCCCGAAGCGGATACTGCCATTCCGGAGGAGGCCGGCCCGCCCGCCCCGGGCAGGCGCTGAACGCTCGGCTTGCCCCCTCTTGTCAGCGCAGCGCACCCGCTTTAGGTGCGTGAACGAAACCGGACATCCCAGTCAGAGAAGGAAAACAGGGACCATGAGCACCGCCGACCGCGTCAAGTCGATCGTTGTGGACCACCTCGGCGTCGAAGCGGACGAGGTAAAGCCTGAGGCGAGCTTCATCGACGATCTGGGCGCAGACAGCCTCGACATCGTCGAGCTGGTGATGGCTTTCGAGGAGGAATTCGGGGTCGAGATCCCGGACGACGCCGCCGAGAAGATCCAGACCGTTGGCGATGCGATCGCCTATATTGATCAGCACCAGGGCGCCTGATCTGCGTCTGTGCCGCGGTCGCGCCTATGGGGCGGCAGCGAGTTTTGGCGGCTTCCCGTCCCGTGCGTTGCGCGAGGGGCGGGGAGCCGTTTCGTTTCCGGGCCGTTTGCGTAGTGCCGGAAACAACCATCGTTGAGATTGACGGAGAGATAGGATGCGCCGCGTAGTCGTGACCGGCCTCGGCCTCGTCACCCCGCTGGGTGCCGATGTCGAAACGGCCTGGAAGAACATCATCGCCGCGAAATCGGGCGCCGGAACCATCACCCGGTTCGACGCGACCGATTTCCAGAGCAACTATGCCTGCGAGGTGAAGCCGGCCGATCACCAATACGGCTTCGACGCCTCCAAGCGCGTCGATCACAAGATCCAGCGCCAGGTTGACCCCTTCATCGTCTATGGCATCGATGCCGCGGGCCAGGCGATCGAGGACGCGGGCCTTACCGACATGAGCGAGGAGGAGCGGCTGCGCGCCGGCTGTTCGATCGGTTCGGGCATCGGCGGCCTGCCGGGCATCGAGAGCGAATCGCTCGTGCTGGCCGAAAAGGGGCCGAAGCGCGTCTCCCCCCATTTCGTCCACGGCCGCCTGATCAACCTGATCTCGGGCCAGGTTTCGATCAAATACGGGCTGATGGGGCCGAATCATGCGGTGGTCACCGCCTGCTCCACCGGCGCGCATTCGATCGGCGACGCCGCGCGGATGATCGTGGACGGCGACGCGGACGTGATGCTGGCGGGCGGCGCGGAGGCCGCGATCTGCCCGATCGGCATCGCCGGATTCGGCCAGGCGCGCGCGCTTTCCACCGCCTTCCGCGACGAGCCGTGGCGCGCCAGCCGCCCCTATGACAAGGATCGCGACGGCTTCGTCATGGGCGAGGGCGCGGGCGTGGTGGTGCTCGAGGAATATGAGCACGCCAAGAAGCGCGGCGCCACGATCTATGCCGAGGTGGTGGGATACGGCCTGTCGGGCGACGCCTATCACGTCACCGCGCCGCATCCGGAAGGATCGGGCGCGTTCCGTTCGATGCAGATGGCGATGCGCAAGTCTGGCCTCAGCCTTGCGGACATCGACTATATCAACGCCCATGGCACCTCGACCCCGCTGGGCGACGAGCTGGAGCTGGGCGCGGTCCGCCGGCTGTTCGGCGATGCGATCGGCGGGCTCTCGATGAGCTCGACCAAGTCCGCCATCGGCCACCTGCTGGGCGGCGCGGGCGCGGTGGAGAGCATTTTCTGCATCCTGGCGCTGCGCGACCAGATCGTGCCGCCGACGCTGAACCTCGATAACCCGAGCGAGAGCTGTGAGGGCGTGGACCTGGTCCCGCACAAGGCCAAGGAGCGCAAGGTGAAGGCGGTGCTGAACAACTCGTTCGGCTTCGGCGGCACCAACGCCAGCCTGGTGATGAAGGCTGTCTGACGACGGCCCTCTGCCGGTCCTGGAGCCGGTTCCCGCGCCGCCGCCGCGCAAGCGCAAGGGGCGGGCGATCGGCTGTTTCCTGCTGATCCTGCTGCTGCTGGTCGCGGCGGCGGGGTTCACCGCGCTCCAGCTATGGGCGCGGCCTGGGCCGGCGAACGCCAACGTCACCGTCGTCATCCCGGAAGGCGCGAGCCTGTATCGCGCCGCCAACGAGCTGGAGAAGGCGGGCGCGATCCGCTCGGCGCGCGAATTCGCGCTGCTCGCGCGGCTGTTCGGCGGTGGGGGACAGGTGAAGGCGGGCGAATTCCGCCTGCTCGCGCACCAGAGCCAGTCGGACATCTTCCAGGACCTGCTGGGCGGCAGGACGCTGCAGCTCAAGTTCACCGTGCCCGAGGGGCGTTCCGCGGTGCAGGTCTATGAGGCGCTGATGAAGGCCGAGGGCCTGACCGGCAGCATCGACGTGCCCGCGGAGGGCAGCGTGATGCCCGACACCTATGCCTATACGCGCGGCGATTCGCGCGCCGCCGTGCTGGCGCGGATGCAGAAGGCGATGGCGGATTACCTCCAGGCCGCCTGGGCGCGGCGCAAGCCGGGCATCGCGGTGAACACGCCCGAAGAGGCGGTGATCCTGGCCGCGATCGTGGAGAAGGAGACCGGCAAGCCCGAGGAGCGGCGGATGGTGGCCGGCGTCTATTCCAACCGGTTGAAGCGCGGGATGATGCTCCAGGCCGATCCGACGGTGATCTACCCGGTGACCAAGGGCAAGCCGCTGGGCCGCCGCATCCTGCGTTCGGAGCTGGACGCGGTGAACGATTACAACACCTATACGATGACCGGCCTGCCCAAGGGGCCGATTGCCAACCCCGGCCGCGCCTCGATCGACGCGGTGCTCGATCCGGCGCCGACCAGCGCGATCTATTTCGTCGCGGACGGCAGCGGCGGCCATGTGTTCGCCGACACGCTGGAACAGCACAACGCCAATGTGGAGAAATGGCGCGCGCTCCGCCGCGAGCGGGGGGAGATGTAGCGTTTCCGGTTCCGGGCGAACGGCGGTTTTGGAGTCCGCCCTGTTCAGGCTGCACCAGCCCGCACCCGCACCCGCACCCGCACCCGGCCACCCAATGGCAGTGTATTCTATATCGGCCCCGGCGTGCGCCGGGCCTCCGCCGAATCCGCTGCGGGATCGGTGAAGATGCTGCCGCCGCCCAGCGCGATCATAACGCTAACGCAGGGCGCTCCCGCTTTGGGGCATGGTATCGGGGTTCTTGTCACGCGAAGGCGCGAAGGCGCGAGGAAGTTTCTTGGTTCACGTGCAGGCGCGGAGAGGGATTTGCCGCGATAGCCGCCCTCTACTGCCAGCGCCGCTGCGCACGGGCACGTGAATAGGCGCCTTCGGCGCAAGCAAGCGAAGCATCTCCGCGCCCTTCGTGCCTTCGCGTGAATCAAAAAAATGCCTCGCCGCAGCCCGCTGCGGGGAGGGCGTGCGCAACCCTCCCCGTGTGCCTCAAAGCCGGATCACCGCCCCAGCAGCACCTCCGCCACCTGCACGGCGTTGAGCGCGGCGCCCTTGCGCAGGTTGTCGCCGACGACGAACAGCGCCAGCCCGTTCTCCACGCCCGGATCGCGGCGCACGCGGCCGACGAACACGGGGTCCTGGCCCGTCGCCTCCAGCGGGTTGGGGACGTCGCTCACCACCACGCCGGGCGCCTTGCCCAGCAGCGCCAGCGCCGCCTCCGGCGAGAGCGGGCGTTCGAATTCGGCGTTGATCGACAGCGAATGGCCGGTGAACACGGGGATGCGCACGCAGGTGCCCGACACCGCCAGCCCGGGCAGCTCCAGGATCTTGCGGCTCTCGTCGCGCAGCTTCAGCTCCTCCTCGGTATAGCCCTCCTCGCCCAGCACATAGTTGAGCGGCACCGCATTGTACGCGATCGGCACCGCCCATTTGCGGACCGGCGGCAGCGCCGAGGTGTCGTTGCTGCGCGCGAAATCCTCGCACGCCGCGATGCCGCCGCGAAGCTGCCCGGCCAGCACCTCGATCCCCTCGATCCCGCCGCCCGAGACGGCCTGGTAGGTGCTGACCACCAGCCGCTTGAGCCCCGCCGCCGCGTGCAGCGGCTTGAGCACCGGCATCGCCGCCATGGTGGTGCAATTGGGGTTGGCGATGATGCCTTTGGGCAGGTTTTCCATCGCGTGCGGGTTCACCTCGGCCACCACCAGCGGCACTTCGGGATCGGAGCGCCAGGCGGAGCTGTTGTCGATCACGATCGCGCCTGCCGCCGCCACCTTGGGCGCCAGTGCCCTGGACGTGCTGCCGCCGGCGGAGAAGAAAACCACGTCGAGGCCGGAATAATCGGCGGTGGCGGCGTCCTCCACGGTCACGCCGTCCACCACGCTGCCGGCCGAGCGGGCGGAGGCGAACAGGCGGAGCTGGCCCACCGGGAAGTTCCGCTCGGCCAGCAGCGCGCGCATCATCGATCCGACCAGGCCGGTTGCGCCGACGATGCCGACATTGGGACGGGCGGGAAGCTGGGGCAGGGGCACGTGGGTATCTCCTCGGTTGGGTGCCGAGGCGCGGGGGGCTTGCCGGTTCCGGTTGGCTGCCCCGCGCTTCGGCGGGGCTTCGCTCAGGTGCTCGCTCGGATCAGTCCGCGCACACCATCGCCGCCCCGCTTGCACGGGTCGGTTTGGTGGTAATCGTGATCGGCGCGATGCTCATTGCGGGGGCGCCTTTAGGGGCGGCGGAGACGGGTGTAAAGACCGTTTGCGACCGGAAGTTACCCGGGGGTGGGGCGCGGCGTGATTTTGTTTCGCGCGAAGGCGCGACGACGCCACGCAGTTTTTTGCTTCATGCGAGGCGCCGGAGCGTCTCGAACGCCCGGATCCGCTTTGGCGGCGGGGAGATTCCTGCCGCCTTCGCGTGCTTCAACGGATCACCGGCCCAGCGCCGAAGCCTCGCGTGCCAGCGTTTCCACCTCGGCCATGCTCGCGCCCTTGGGCGTCACCCAGCTTCCGCCGACGCACAGGATCGGATCGAACGCCAGCCATTCGGGCGCCGTTGCGGCGGAGATGCCGCCGGTGGGGCAGAATTTGCATTGGTAGAAGGGCGCGGCCAGCGCCTTCAGCGCCTTCAGCCCGCCCGAGGTTTCGGCCGGGAAGAATTTGAAATGCTCCAGCCCCAGGTCGAGCCCGCGCATGATATCGCCCGCGGTCGCCACGCCGGGCAGGAAGGGCACGCCGCTGCCGGTGATCGCGCTGCCCAGCCGGTCCGTGAGGCCCGGGGAGACGATGAACTCGGCATCGGCCTTCATCACCAGCTCGAACTGATCGGTGCTCACCACCGTGCCTGCGCCCACGATCGCGCCGGGCACCTGCTTCATCTCGCGGATCGCCTCGATCGCGGCGGGGGTGCGCAGCGTCACTTCCAGCACCCTGAGGCCGCCCTTCACCAGCGCTTCGGCCAGCGGGCGGGCGGTGGCGGCATCCTCGATCACGAGCACCGGGATCACCGGGCTGGTACGCATGATCGCTTCGATGGGTTTCAACGGGCGTGCTCCTGGGCGAATGCGGCGGCGGCGCCGTATAGCCCGGGTTCGGCATAGGTCACCAGCTTTACCGGCACCGACGCCATCAGATTGCGGAAGCGCCCCTTGGCGATGAAGCGCTCGCCGAAGCCCGAATGGACCAGGTGATCGCGCAGGCGGAAGCCCAGCCCGCCCGCGATCACCACGCCGCTCGGCCCGTGCGCCAGCGCCAGGTCTCCCGCCACTGCGCCCAGGCTCATGCAGAACCGGTCGAGCGCGGCCACGGCCAGGCCGTCCTCGCCCGCCAGCGCCATCTGCCAGATCGCGCGATCGTCCAGCCGGTGGACGGGCTTGCCCTCGATCTCCGCCAGCGTCTCATAGATCGCCACGATGCCCGGCCCGGCGACCACGCGCTCGGCCGAGACGCGGGTGAAATCCTTGCGCAGCCGCTGCACCAGCCGGTCCTCGATCGCGTCGAGCGGGGCGAAATCGATATGCCCGCCCTCGGTCGCGATCACATGATAGCCGCCGTCGTGGCGGAACACCTGCGCCACGCCCAGCCCGGTGCCGGGGCCGCAGACGGTGATCGCGCCCTGATCGGGCAGGTTGCCCTCCGGGCCGCAGACATGGACGAAGGCCTCCGGCCCAAGCTGGGCCACGGCATGGCCGATCGCGGCGAAATCGTTGACCACGGTCCAGGCACCGGCGCCCAGCCGTTCGGGAATGAGCTGGGGCCGGATGATCCAGGGGTTGTTGGTGAGCTTGATCAGTTCGCCGTTCACCGGCGATGCGACCGCGATCGCGGCGGCGGAGGGCAGGGGGCGGCCGATCGATTCGCCGAACGCCTGCCAGGCGAGTTGCAGGCTGGCGTGATCCGCCACCTTCTGCTTCATCGCGGCGCTGATCGATGTGACGCGGCCGTCCGCCACGGTTGCGATCGCGAAGCGTGCCCAGGTCCCGCCGATATCGACCGCGACGACTTCCATGCCCATCCCCTCACGCACCGCTTTATCGCGTTTGGACGTCATGTACAGCGTTGTCATACCGGAACACAAAAGGAATTCTAAAGCCGGGCGGCGGCGAGCATCGCCGATCCGCCGGCTTCGGCCTCGCTCGCGCCCGCGCGCATCATCGCGAACAGCTCGCGGCCGGTGCCGTCCTGCGGGGGCGGGGCGGGGGCATGTTCGCGCGAATCCCACTCCGCCGGGGCCACCAGCGCCTCCAGCGTGCCGGTCTGCGCGCACAGCCGGACCACGTCGCCGTCGCGTAGCTTCGCGATCGGGCCGCCGCCCAGCGCCTCCGGGCTCAGGTGGATCGCGCAGGGCACCTTGCCGCTGGCGCCGGACATCCGCCCGTCGGTGACCAGCGCGACGCGGAAGCCGCGGTTCTGGAGCACCCCCAGCGGCGGCGTGAGCTTGTGCAGCTCGGGCATGCCGTTGGCGCGCGGCCCCTGGAAGCGGACGACGACAACCACGTCGCGGTCCAGCTCGCCCGCCTTGAACGCGGCCTGCACCTCGGCCTGGTCGTGGAAGACGCGGGCCGGGGCCTCGATCGTCCAGCGATCGCGCTCGACCGCGGAAACCTTGATGCAGGCGCGGCCCAGATTGCCCTTCAGGATGCGGAAGCCGCCTTCGGGCGAGAAGGGGGCTTCGATCGTGCGGACGATCGCGGTGTCGCCGCTTTCGGCCGGCAGATCGGGCCACGCCAGCGAATCGCCCTCGATCGCGGGCTTGCGGCCATATTGCGCCATGCCCCCGGCGGCGATCGTCAGGATATCGGCGTGCATCAGCCCGCCCTTCAGCAGCTCGCGGATCACGAAGGCGGGGCCGCCCGCGTCCTCGAAAGCGTTCACGTCCGCCGAACCGTTCGGATAGACGCGCGCCAGCAGCGGCACCGCGCGCGAAAGCCGGTCGAAATCCTCCCAGTCGATGATCACCCCCGCCGCGCGCGCGATCGCGGGCAGATGGATCAGATGGTTGGTCGATCCCCCCGTGGCGAGCAGCGCGACAGCGGCGTTCACCACCGCCTTTTCGTCCACGCACTGGCCCAGCGGGCGGTAATCGCCGCCGTCCCAGCCGATCTCGGCCAGCCGGTGGACGGCGGCGCGGGTCAGCTCCTGGCGCAGCTTCGTCCCCGGATTGGCGAAGGCGGCGCCGGGGATGTGCAGGCCCATCGCCTCCATCATCATCTGGTTCGAATTGGCGGTGCCGTAGAAGGTGCAGGTGCCCTTCGAATGATAGGCGGCGATCTCCGCCTCCAGCAGCGTCTCGCGATCGGCCTTGCCCTCGGCATAAAGCTCGCGGACGTGCGCCTTCTCCTTGTTCGACAGGCCGGACCGCATCGGCCCGCCGGGCACCAGCACCATCGGCAGATGGCCGAAGCGCAGCGCGCCCATCAGCAGCCCCGGCACGATCTTGTCGCAGATGCCGAGCAGCGCCGCGCCCTCGAACGTGCGGTGCGACAGCGCGATGGCCGTGCCCAGCGCGATGGTGTCGCGGCTGAACAGCGACAGCTCCATACCCTGATATCCCTGGGTCACGCCGTCGCACATCGCCGGAACGCCGCCCGCCACCTGGGCCGTGGCACCCGCCTCGATCGCCCAGAGCTTCATCTGCTCGGGATAGCGATAATAGACCGCATGCGCCGACAGCATGTCGTTGTACGCGGTGACGATGCCGATGTTCATCCGGTTGCCGGGCTTGAGCAGGTCGCGCTGCTCGTCGGTTCCGGCATAGGCGTGCGCCAGGTTGGCGCAGCCCAGCCGGGGCCGGTCCGCGCCCGAATCGCGCTCGCGGCCGATCAGCGCCAGATAGGCCGCGCGGCTGGCCCGCGAACGATCGATCACGCGATCGGTGACGGCGGCGAGTTCGGGGTGGATGGTCATCGCCTGCGATCCTCAATCCGTTCGCGCTTGGCCTGTCGAAGTGCCCCGGCCCAACCCGCGTGGCCCCGGCCTTCGCCGGGGAAACGCTGGTGCAGAGGATTCCGCCCGCTCACGGCGCCCAGTGGATGTCCACGGGCAGCTCCATATCCGCCAGGATGCGGCCGATGGGATAGGGGGAGGAGGCGCCCTGCTTGATCGCCTTTTCGATCACGTCGCGCTTGGCCTGTCCGGTCACCGCGATCATCAGCGCCTTGGACGCGACGATCGCCGCGCGGCTCAGCGATACGCGGGGCACGGCGGCCTCCGCGGGCATCGGATCGGGCATCACGCCCAGCGCGCGCCGTTCCTTCGGGCCGTTGAGCGCCTCGTCGTAATCGGGGCCGGGGAAGATCGACGCCGCATGCCCGTCCGCGCCCACGCCCAGCAGGCACAGGTCGAGCGGCCAGTGAAGATCCTGGAGCAGCGCGTCGGCGGCGCGGCCGGCGGCCTTGTAGTCCGGCGCCTTGTCGCTGACGAGCGGGATCACCCGTGCGCCCTTCGGCAGGAAGATCTTGCCGATGGCGGTGACGTTGGACAGCGGATCGCCCAGCGGCACCAGCCGTTCGTCGCCGGGCACGATCGTCACCTTCTTCCAGTCGATCGGCTGCTTGGCCAGCTCGCGATAGATGGGGAGGGGGGTCTTGCCGCCCGCCAGCGCGATCACCGCGTTGCCGCGATCGTCCAGCGCCTGGCCGATGATGAAGCCCAGGTCGCCCGCGACCGCCTCCGCCATCTCTTCGGCGTCGTCATAATCCCACCATTCGACTTCGTCGGTCACTTGGGCATCCTTATCGTCATTCGTTCCAGGTCACGCCGTCGCGTTCGGTCAGCGCGATGGCGGCCGAAGGCCCCCAGCTTCCGGAGGCATAGGGCTTCGGCTTCACGTCGTTAGCCGCCCAGCCCGCGCGAATCGAATCGATCCATTCCCATTGCGCTTCCACTTCGTCGCGGCGCACGAACAGCGTCGGATCGCCCTCGATCAGGTCGAGCAGCAGCCGTTCATAGGCGATGCGGCGCGGCGTGGCAGCAAACTCCGTATCCAGGCTGAGGTTCAGCGGCACTTCGCGCAGGCGGATGCCTTCACGGTCCAGCCCCGGCTGCTTGGCCATCACCAGCAGCCGCACATATTCCTCGGGCTGCAGCCGGATCACCAGCGTATTGGGCTGGAGCATTCCCCCGCGCTCGGCGAAGATCGAATGCGGCACCGGTTTGAACCGGATCACGATCTCCGACCGCCGCTCCGCCAGCCGCTTGCCGGTGCGCAGGTAGAAGGGCACGCCCCGCCACCGCCAGTTGTCGACATGCGCCTTCAGCGCGACGAAGGTCTCGGTTCCCGAAGGCTTGCCCAGCTCGTCAGCATAGCCTTCCACCAGCTTCCCGGTCACCGCGCCCTTGCCATATTGGCCGGTGACGGTGAGCTGGGATACCTCCTCCGGCCGGATGCGGCGCAGCGAGCGCAACACCTTCACCTTCTCGTCGCGGATCGCGGTGCCGTCGAAGCGGGCGGGGGGCTCCATCGCGATCAGCGCCACCAACTGGAGCATATGGTTCTGGAGCATGTCGCGCAGCGCGCCGACATCGTCGTAATAGCCCGCGCGCCCCTCCAGCCCCACCGTTTCGGAAACGGTGATCTGGATGTTGTCGATCCCCTGGGCGTTCCACACCGGCTCGAACAGCGAGTTGCCGAAGCGCAGCGCCATGATGTTCTGCACCGTCTCCTTGCCCAGATAATGATCGATGCGGAACGTCCGCTCCTCGGGGAAGGCGGAGGCGACGATGTCGTTGATCTCGCGGCTGGAAGGCAGATCGAAGCCCAGCGGCTTCTCCAGCCCGATGCGGACGTTGCCGCAGGCCAGCCCGGCGGCCGCCAGCCCCTTGATCGTCGGCCCGAACAGCCATGGCGCGGTGGACAGGAAGATGGCCAGCCCGCCGCTGATATCCCCCAGCTTCTGCGCCAGCGGATCGAAGTTTTCCGCATGCTCGGCGTCCAGCGTCTGATAGCCGAGCCGCTCAAGGAAACTTGCGACAGCGCTGTCGCCTTTCCGTTCCGCGGGCAGGAACTGGTCCAGCGCCTCCGCCGCGAAGGCGCGGAAGCCGGCGTCGTCCTTTTCCGAACGCGCGGTGCCGGTGATCGTCAGCCCGGGGGGCAACAGCCCGTCCGCATGCAGCGCGAACAGAGAGGGCAGCAGCATCCGCCGCGAAAGGTCACCCGTGGCTCCGAACAGCAGGAGCTTGCCCGCCGGCTGGTTCATATGCGCCGCTTCCTTGCTGGAAATATCCCCGCTCAGGTCGACACCAAAGGGGGGCAAAGATCAAGCCGCGCGTTGCCGCGCCGCAGCGAAATCAGAGGACCAGGCCCGCCGTCGGGTCCAGCCCCGCCATCAGGTTCAGGTTCTGCACCGCGGCGCCGCCCGCGCCCTTGCCCAGATTGTCATAGGTCGCCATCAGCCGCGCCTGCCCGGTCTCGGCATTGCCGAACACGCGGATCCACAGCCGGTCGGTCCCGGCATTCTCCTCGATGCGCACCTGCGAAATATCCTCGGCGGGCATCACGCTGACGACGGGCGAATCCTTGTACGCCTCGCGCAGCGTCGTCTCGATCGTGGTCAGGCTGGGTTTGCGCGGCAGCGCGTGGAGCGGCAGCGCGACCTCTGACAGCATGCCGCGATAGGTCCGCGCCACCGCCGGCAGGAACAGCGGCGGGGTGGCGATGCGCGCGTGCTTGTGCATCTCCGGCAGATGCTTGTGCGCCATGCCCAGGCCATAGGCGCGATAGGCGGACTTTTCGTGGCCCTTGGCCTTTTCGTCCTCGAACTCGGCGATCATCGCCTTGCCGCCGCCCGAATAGCCCGACGCGCCCGAATAGACGAGCGGCCAGTCATGCGGCACCAGCCCCATGCGCACCAGCGGGCGGACGAGCGCCAGGAAGCCGGTGGGCCAGCAGCCCGGATTGCTGACGAAACGCGCCTCGGCGATCGCCTTGGGCTGGCTCGGCTCCAGCTCGGGCAGGCCATAGGTCCAGCCTTCGCCGGTGCGGAAGGCGGTGGATGCGTCGATCACGCGCACTTCCGGGTTCTCGATCAGCGCCACCGCCTCGCGTGCCGCATCGTCGGGCAGGCAGAGGATGACGAAATCGGAGCCGTTGAGCGCCTCGCGCCGCTTGACGCTGTTCTTGCGCAGGTTTTCGGGCAGCAGCAGCAGCTCGATATCCGTGCGCGCGGCCAGCCGCTCGCGGATTTCCAGCCCGGTGGTGCCGGCGGCGCCATCGATGAAGACGCGCGCCGTCATGCCGCGTCGTCCGCGGCGAGCGCGTCGGCGTCGATATAGCCCACGCGGCCGGCGCCCGGGGCCACGCCCCAGGCATGGGTGCCGGCGAATTCGAGCACCTCGAACGTGTCGCCCGCGCCAAGCTGCGCCACCGTGGGCGAGCCGGCGGCCGATTCGGCGCGCAACGCCGTGCCGCGTGCCAGCTTGCGCGGCAGCGGTGCGGCGTAATGCGGCGCGAAGACGCTGCCCGCGAGTCGCACGTCCGCGAGATCGCGGCGCACGGCCTGCGTCAGCGAATCTACCGGTACCGAACGGCCGGTCAGCGCGAAGCGTTTACGCGCCGGCCCGGAGGGCGGCTGGTTCCGCGACGTCCCCGCCGGTGAGGAAATGCCCGAATTCTGCAAGAAATTCTGCCCCTTCCGCAGTCCGCGCGACGAAGATGTTTCGCTTATCGGTTTCGTCGCGCTGGCGGCGCAGATAGCCGAGCGAGCCCAGTCGATTCAAGGCGCGCGTGACGACGGGCTTCGACACGTTCAGCGCACGTGCCAGCCCGCGCACCGTGTGCGGGCCCGGATCGAGGTAGACGAGGAGGAGGAGCGCCATCTGGCGGTTGGTAAGGTCAGGCTCGCCGGAGCGGACATAATCGATGAGGGTGTTCTTCCAGCTAGCGAGCGACTGGTGGGAAATCGCGTTCACGGTACGATACTCTTTTACAAAGCGGATACTGAAGCCCGTCGGGCAAGGCCGCGCCGGTTCTGACAACGCGCTTGCACCTTCGCGGGTTTCAGCACCATCACGAATTGTTACGTAGGTGGTGTGCCGCAACGGTTGATCAAGGGGGTGCGCTCCACTATGTCGCGCGCTTCCGAACAATCCAGGTGCGCGCGTCGATGCTTTTCACTTTCCTGCTCGTGGTCCAGTTCATCGTCGCGGCGCTGCTCGTGACCGTGATCCTGATGCAGCGTTCCGAGGGCGGCGGGCTCACCACCGGCGGCAGCCCGTCGGGGCTGATGTCGGCGCGCGGCGCGGCGGATTTCCTGACGCGCGCCACCTCGATCCTGGCCACCGCGTTCGTCGCGCTGTGCATCCTGCTGGCGGTGCTGGCGGCGAATCGCCAGTCGGGCCGGATCGACGCTTCGTTGCAGAAGGCGCCCGAGGCCGCGGCACCCGCCGCCAACGTAACGGCCCCCGCGCAGATTCCGGGGATCCCGGCGGACAATGCCAGCTCCGCGATACCCGGCATCGTGACGGGCAATTCGGCGATCCCGACCGGCAACTGACGCCCGGCCACCCCCGGCTATCCACCGTTTTTTCGCGCGGCTCCGGAGTCGGGGGCTTGCCGGTGCGCGCGGTTTACTCCTAGGGCTGTCCTCCCATGGCGCGGTATATTTTCATCACCGGCGGCGTGGTCTCCTCGCTCGGCAAGGGTCTGATGGCGGCGAGCCTCGCCGCTCTCCTCCAGGCGCGCGGCTACAAGGTCCGCATCCGGAAATTCGATCCGTATCTCAACGTCGATCCGGGCACGATGTCGCCCTATCAGCACGGCGAGGTCTATGTGACCGACGACGGTGCGGAGACCGATCTCGACCTAGGCCATTATGAGCGGTTCACCGGCGTCGCTTCGCGCCAGTCGGACAACGTCACCTCCGGCCGGATCTACAAGCAGATCATCGAGAAGGAGCGGCGCGGCGACTTTCTGGGCGCCACCGTCCAGGTCGTCCCGCACGTCACCGACGCGATCAAGGCGTTCGCGCAGGACGATACCGACGGGCTGGATTTCGTGCTGTGCGAGATCGGCGGCACCGTGGGCGACATCGAATCGCTGCCCTTCATCGAGGCGATCCGCCAGCTCCGCAACGAGCTGGGCCGGGGCCAGACGATCAGCATCCATGTAACGCTGGTGCCCTTCATCTCGGCGGCGGGCGAACTGAAGACCAAGCCGACGCAGCACAGCGTGCGCGAGCTGGCCGCGCTGGGCGTGCAGCCTGACGTGCTGGTGTGCCGCTGCGAACAGCCCTTGCCGGAGGGCGAGCGCGCCAAGATCGCGCTGTTCTGCAACGTGCCCAAGGCCGCGGTGATCGAGGCGCGCGACGCATCGAGCATCTACAAGGTGCCGCTGCAATATCATGCCGAGGGGCTGGACGAGCAGGTGCTGCGCGCCTTCGGCATCGAGCCCGGCCTGCCGCCGCGGCTGGACCGCTGGACCGAGATCGTGGACCGGATCGAGAATCCGGAGGGCGAGGTGACGATCGGTGTCGTCGGCAAATATGTGGGCCTGCCGGACGCCTACAAGTCGCTGCACGAGGCGCTGGTCCATGGCGGCATCGCCAACAAGGTGAAGGTCCATATCCGCTGGCTCGACGCGGAGATCTTCGAAGGCGACGAGGCGGAGACCGCGGCGCGGCTGGAGCCGATGCACGGCATCCTCGTCCCCGGCGGCTTCGGCGAGCGCGGCAGCGAGGGCAAGATCGCCAGCGTCCGCTTCGCCCGCGAGCGCGGCGTGCCCTTCTTCGGCATCTGCCTGGGCATGCAGATGGCCTGTATCGAAGGCGCGCGCGAGGCCGGCATCGCCGATGCCTCCACCACGGAATTCGGCCCGACCGAGCAGCCGGTGGTCGGCATGATCACCGAATGGATGACCGCCGAGGGGCTGCAGAAGCGCGAGGCAGGCGGTGATCTGGGCGGCACGATGCGGCTGGGCGCCTATCCGGCCAGCCTGGCGGGCAACAGCGTGGCGGCGTCGATCTATGGCGCGACCGATATCAGCGAGCGCCACCGCCACCGCTATGAGGTCAACACCGCCTATCGCGACGTGCTGGAAAAGAGCGGGCTGGTGTTCTCCGGCATGTCGCCGGACGGCACGCTGCCCGAGGTCGTCGAGCGGCCGGACCATCCCTGGTTCGTCGGCGTGCAGTTCCATCCGGAGCTGAAGAGCAAGCCGTTCGACCCGCACCCGCTGTTCCGCCAGTTCATCGGCGCGGCCGTGCGGCAGAGCCGGCTGGTCTAGGGAACCGGCAAAGGGTCCGGCGGCCCGATTGAGACAATGGGCCGGAATCGCCGCTCAGGGATGGTCCCGGCCTGCGCCGGGGAAGCGGCTTGGTGATCTGCCGCCAGTGCGGAAGGCCGCCTTCGCAGCCCTATCCGCCCGGTTGCCGGGCGCGTTCGGCGGCGGCTTCGCATTCGCTGGCGAAAGCGCGCAGCGCGTGCAGCGTCCGGGGATCGAGCGCGGTGCTGGCAAGCCGCCGGCAGCGTTCGGCCTCGGCGCGGTACTCCTCCGCGCTGCGCCCGCCGTTTTCGCCGTGCCGATCCGGGCCGTCCGTCATCGCCTGCCGTTCCGTGCCATTCATCCGGAAAGATCGCCCGATAGCGCGGCAGGTTCCAAAAAAGTCTTAGAGTCGCATTGAGCCAGGCTGAATCGAGACAGCGCCGGCCCGCTCCCCGGGGATATCCCGACACGCAAAGGGCGCCCGGGCGAGTTGCCCGGACGCCCCTGCTGCGGCGCCCAAAGGGAGAATGCGCCGCGAGCCGCGGGGGGAATCAGGCCGCGTCGGCCTCGCTCTCCGGCGATTCGTGATCGATCGCGCGCAGGTTGCCGGTGCGCACGCTGATCTTCTTGGGCTTCATCGCCTCGGGCACCTCGCGGACCAGCTCGATGGTGAGCAGGCCGTCGGCGAGGTTGGCGTTCTCAACGCGCACGAAATCGGCGAGCTCGAAGCGGCGCTCGAAGCTGCGGGTGGCGATGCCCAAGTGCAGGAAGGCGGCGCTGTCACGCTCGCTCTCCTCGCTCTTCTTGCCGGAAACGACGAGCAGGTTCTGCTGCGCGGTGATGTCGATCTCGCCCGCCTTGAACCCGGCCACCGCAAGCGTGATGCGATAGCGGTCGTCGGCGATCTTCTCGAGATTGAACGGGGGATAGTTCTCCGTGCCCTGGCGCGCGCTCGCCTCGAGCAGGTCGAACAGCCGGTCGAATCCGATGGTCGAGCGGCGGAACGGGGTAAAGTCGAACTGACGCATCCTTAAGTCCTCCAAATGAGCAATCTTAACGTCGTCCGGTGCCCGGAAATCCGCGGCGCCGGGGTCTTGCGCGGCCCGTCTCGGCGCCGCGCTCCAGCTATTTGGGAAAGGGCCGGGCGCTTTCAAGGGGCGCCCCGGCGGCGCGGCGCGCGCATGCCCCGCGGCCGGCAGGGCGGCAAGAAGAGCCTGGCTTGGGACGGCACGAGTTTTAATTTCCTTCAAATTGATAGGAATTTAGATAATCTCCCATCAAATCACTAGGTATTAATGTCCGGCCAGACAGGGAGACCATAGAATGAGCCTTTCTTCTCTGACACTTGCGCTGCTGAGCGGCGCGGCTGCGGTGCCCGCTGGTGCGGCGATTCCTGAGGCTCCGGCGCCGGTTTCGGCACCTGCGGGAGCCGAGGATGCGGCCGAATATGAGGCCGGGGCGGAGTCCGATCAGCATGGATCGGGCGAGATCGTCGTCACCGCGCGCCGCCGCGAGGAGACCGCGCAGGAAGTGCCGCTGGGCATCTCCGTCGTCGGCGGCGAACAGATCGAGACGACCGGCAGCTATAACGTCGCCAAGCTGACCCAGCTTGCGCCCACGCTGCAGCTCTATTCGTCGAACCCGCGCAACACCGCGGTCAACATCCGCGGCCTGGGCGTGCCGTTCGGCCTTACCAACGATGGCTTCGAACAGGGTGTCGGCATCTATGTCGACGACGTCTATTATGCGCGCGTCGCATCGGCGGTGTTCGATTTCCTCGACGTCGACCGGATCGAGGTGCTGCGCGGCCCCCAGGGCACGCTCTATGGCAAGAACACCACGGCCGGCGCGATCAACATCACGACCAACCAGCCGACCTTCGATTTCCAGGGCAAGGCCGAGCTGAGCATCGGCAACCTGGCGTTCAAGCAGGCGAAGGCCGCGGTTTCCGGCCCGATTTCGGAAACGCTGGCGGCGCGCGTCGCCTTTTCGGGCACCAGCCGCCGCGGCACGATCTTCAACGTCGCCAGCGGCAACTGGATCAACGAGCAGGAGAATATCGGCCTGCGCGGCCAGCTATTGTTCAAGCCGAACGACGATCTCAGCATCACGCTGGCGGGCGATTTCAACACCCAGAACCCGGAATGCTGCGGCACCGTGTTCGTGCGCACCGGCGCCACCCAGCGCGCGCTGGCGCGGCAATATGCGGCGCTCGCATCGGCCCAGGGCTATTCGGTGGTCAGCACCAACCCGTTCGATCGCCTGACCGACGTCGATGCCAATCTGAACGCGGGCAACAAAATCGGCGGCGTATCGCTGCGCGTGAACTGGGACGTCGGGCCGGGCACGCTCGCCTCGATCAGCGCCTGGCGTTTCTGGGACTGGAAGCCGGAGAACGACCGCGACTACACCGGCCTGCCGATCGTCTCGAAGTCGCAGAACCCCTCACAGCACGACCAGTATACGCAGGAACTGCGCTACAATTATTCGGGCAAGAGCCTGGATTTCGTGATCGGCGCGTTCGGCTTCTACCAGCGCATCGACACCCAGGGCACCGAACAGCATGGCGCGGCATCCAGCAGGTGGAACCTCACCGGCGCGCTGGCCAGTGATCCGACGGTGCTGGACGGGCTGGTTGCCTACAACACCCAGTACCTCAAGAACACGAGCTTCGCGGTGTTCGGCCAGCTCGGCTGGCGCGTCACCGACCGGCTGACCATCCAGCCCGGCGTGCGGCTGAACTATGACAAGAAGGACGGATATTACGAGCGCCAGGTGTTCGACGGCCAGGGCAATCCCGTGCTCTATGGCCAGACCGATCCGCGCAAGGTGGCGCAGCGCGGCATCCTGGCGCCGCAGCTCATCACGCCGGAGTTCAGCGACTGGAACTTCAGCTACGACCTGACCGTCAGCTATGCGCTGGCGCCGGACATCCTGGCCTATGGCACCTATGCCAAGACCTTCAAGACCGGCGGCATCAACCAGAACGGCGTGCCCGTGGACGCCAGCAACAACCCCATCCTGGCGGCGGGGACGATCAAGCCCGAATCGGTCAAGCACTTCGAATTCGGGGTGAAGACCCAGTTCTGGGACCGCCGCGCGACGCTGAACATCGCGGGCTTCCACACCACGATCGACGATTTCCAGGCGAACGTCACCAACGGCCAGTTCGGCGTGCTGCGCGGCTATCTGGCCAACGCCGATCGCGTGCGGAGCAAGGGCGTGGAGGTCGATTTCTCGATCCGCCCGTCCGATCGCTTCAACGCCTATGTCAATGGCGCCTATACCGACGCGAAATACGTCAAGTTCGTGGACGCGCCGTGCCCGCCGGAGCTTTCGGGCGGCACCACCGTTGGGGCGGGCCAGACGCCCAGCGCACCGGGCACGCCGGGCGGCCTCAGCCCCGCCAACTGCGACATCTCGGGCCAGCGGCTGCCGGGCGTGTCCAAATGGGCCTTCTCCTATGGCGCGGAGGCGAACGCGCCGGTCACCTTCCTGGGCAAGGAAGGCCAGGCCTATCTGGCCTTCGACGGCAGCTATCGCTCGAACTTCTCGTCGAACCCGTCGCCCTCGGCTTATACCTGGGTGGACGGCTATGCGCTCACCAACTTCCGGCTGGGTTTCCGCGCCCAGGGCGAATTCAACGTCTACGCCTGGGTCCGCAATGCGTTCGACACCGAATATTTCGAGCAGCTTACCGTCGGACCGAGCAACACCGGACTGATCGTCGGCCAGCCGGGCGATCCGCGGACCTGGGGCCTGACCGTCAGCAAGAACTTCTGATCGGCGAATCCGGTCTCCCGCATGGCCGGGGGAGGCCGGGGGGAGGGGGCCGGCCCGCATGGCCCCCTCCCACACCCTCCGGAGCTTGAAGAGCGGGTTGGCAGCGCCCAAAAAGGAAGCGCCCGGGCTGTTTCCAGCCCGGGCGCCCGCGTGACGAATGCTTCGTCAGCCCCCTTAGTCAGGACCCGCCCGCGCGCCCGCTTATACCTGCGAGCGGAGCTGGGTACCTCCCCGAACCACGGCCATTGCCTGCGTTTCGACATGCGTTTGCTAGGGAGTGGCCGCTGGCTTGTCACCGGGCTTGCGGGGGTCTGCGCCAATTTGGTCGCGTACTGTGTCCGGCGGGCAACACAGCGATGCGCGCATCTCTATTTGCAAGGCGGCCCGCAACTGCCCTAGACGGCGGTATCGCTCGCCTCCCGGGGTTCCGCCGACTGTCATGCTGATTTCGCGCTACGAGCGGATGATTGCCCGCCGATACCTGCTTCCTGGCCGCGGCGAGGCGTTCATCGCCATGGTCGCGGGGATCAGCCTGTTCGCGGTGATGCTGGGCGTGGCCGCGCTGGTGGTGGTGATGAGCGTGATGAACGGCTTCCGCGCGGAGCTGTTCGACAAGATCACGGGGCTGAACGGCCATGCGGTGATCCAGGGATACAATGGCCAGCTCCACGATTGGCGCGCCGTGGCGGCGGAGGCGAAGGCGACGCCCGGCGTCACCAGCGCCACCCCGCTGATCGAGCAGCCGCTGTTCGCCAGCTTCAACGGCCGCGTCGAGTTCGCGCTGGTCCGCGGCATGCGGGTGGAGGACATCGCCGAGAACCCCACGCTGAAGGGCAAGGAGGTCGCCGGATCGCTCGCGCGGCTGACCCCGGGAAGCGAACGGGTGGCGATCGGCACGCGGCTGGCCGATTCGCTGGGCGCGACGGTGGGCAGTAAGATCTCGATCATCAATCCGCAGGGCGCGGCCACCCCGTTCGGCACGATGTTCCGCATCGTCCAATATGAGGTGGCCGCGATCTTCGAGGTCGGCATCTATGATTACGACAAGGCGTTCGTGATCCTGCCGATGGAGGACGCGCAGACGCTGCTGCTGATGGGCGACGCGGTGGGGATGGTGGAGATCGACACCGAGAACCCCGATCGCGTGCAGCAGATATTGGCCCCGCTGGCGGACAAGGTGAAGAACCGCGGCCAGCTCGTCGACTGGCGGATGATGAACTCGCAGTTGTTCGAGGCGCTGGCGGTGGACCGGATCGTGTCGTTCACCATCCTGTCGATCATCATCCTGGTGGCGGCGTTCAACATCCTGTCGTCGCTGATCATGCTGGTGCGCGCCAAGACGCGCGACATCGCGGTGCTGCGGACCATGGGCGCCACGCGCGGCGGGCTGATGCGCATCTTCATGACGGTGGGCACGACGATCGGCGCGCTGGGCGTGCTGGCAGGCGTGCTGCTGGGCTTCCTGTTCATCCATTTCCGCGAGAATGTGGTGTGGGCGATCGGCGCGGTGACCGGCCAGAATGTGTGGGACCCGCAGTTCCGCTTCCTCACCGAACTGCCGGCCAAGACCGATCCGTGGGAGGTGCTGGCGATCGCGCTGATCGCGTTGCTGCTCGCCTTCCTGGCCACGCTGTACCCGGCGTGGAAGGCGGCGAGCACCGATCCGGTGCAGGTGCTGCGCTATGAGTGAGCCGGTACTGGAAACGCGCGGGCTGACGCGCAGCTTCGTCCAGGGCGAGGCGGTGATCGAGGTGCTGCGCGGCGTGGACCTGAAGATCGCGCCGGGCGAGATCGTGGCGCTGCTCGGTCCGTCAGGATCGGGCAAGTCCACGCTGCTCCAGGCGGTGGGGCTGCTGGAGGGCGGGTTCGGCGGATCTATCCGCATCGCCGGGCGCGAGGCCGCCCAGCTCGACGACAAGGGCCGCACCGCCGTCCGCCGCGAGCATCTGGGCTTCGTCTACCAGTTCCACCACCTGCTGCCCGATTTCAACGCGACCGAGAATGTGGTGCTGCCCCAGCTCGTGCGCGGCGCCACGCGCGAGGAGGCGGAAGCGCGCGCCCGCGATCTGCTGACCGCGCTCGGCCTGGCGCAGCGGATGACGCACAAGCCCAGCCAGCTTTCCGGCGGCGAGCAGCAGCGCGTGGCGGTGGCCCGCGCGCTGGCCAACCGGCCCGCGCTGGTGCTGGCCGACGAGCCCACCGGCAACCTGGACGAGGCGACCGCGGACGTGGTGCTGGCCGAGTTCCTCCAGCTCGTCCGCAACCAGGGTTCAGCGGCGCTGATCGCGACGCACAACGAGCGGCTGGCGGCGCGGATGGATCGTGTCGTGCGGCTGCACGACGGCTTGCTGGAATAGCCCTGTGAACGCGGCACGCTGGGCCGAGACCCCGACGCTCGCCGGCCGCCACGTCACGCTGCGGCCGCTGGCGCGAGAGGATCGCGATGCGCTGGTCGAGGCGGTGAGCGACGGGCGGCTGTGGGAGCTGTTCTATTCGCTCGCGCCCGGGCCGCAGACGATCGACCTGTGGATGGAAGCCGCCTTCCGCGAGAAGGAACAGGGCAGGGGCCTGCCCTTCGCTGTGCTGGACGCCGATGGGCGGGTGGCGGGATCAACCCGCTATCTGCGCATCAATCCCGGTAACCGGCGGCTGGAGATCGGCGGCACCTTCTATGCCAGGCGCGTCCAGCGCACCGGGCTGAATACCGAGGCGAAGCTGATGCTGCTGGGGCATGCCTTTGAAACGCTGGGCTGCGTCTGCGTCCAGATCCGCACCGACTGGTTCAACAAACCGTCGCAGCGCGCGATCGAGCGCCTCGGCGCGAAGAAGGACGGCGTGCTGCGCGGCCAGCGGATCATGCCCGACGGGCGCGTGCGCGATACGGTGGTCTATTCGATCCTGGACCATGAATGGCGCGGCGTGCGGCAGAATCTGGAGATGATGCTCGCAAGAGGAGAGCAGCGATGACCGCGATCACCGACATCCCCGTGCGCACCGCGGCGGGGGCAGAGACGACGCTGGCAGAACATGCCGGCAAGGTGCTGCTGATCGTCAACACCGCGTCCAAATGCGGCTTCACCCCGCAATATGCCGGGCTGGAGGCGCTGTGGCGCAAATATGGCGATCGCGGCTTCGCGGTGCTGGCCTTCCCCTGCAACCAGTTCGGCGCGCAGGAGCCCGGCGACGCGGCGGAGATCGCCAGCTTCTGCTCGCTAACCTATGACGTGACCTTCCCGGTCTTTGCCAAGGTGGACGTGAACGGCGCCGATGCCGCGCCGCTGTTCCGTCACCTGAAGCACGAGGCGCCGGGCGTGCTGGGCAGCGAAGGGATCAAGTGGAACTTCACCAAGTTCCTGGTCGATCGTTCCGGCAAGGTGGTGGACCGCTTCGCGCCGACGACCAAGCCGGAAGCGATCGAGGGCGCGATCGAGGCGTTGCTGTAGGGCCTGTTTCAGCCGTTGCAGGCGCAGCCGGGCGGCTGATGGCAGTTCAGGTGGCGGGCGATGCAGGTGTTGCCGCACGCCTTGCCCTTTGTGCAGACCTTGCAACAGGCGCCCGCCGCCGCGCGGGCGGTGCAGGGATCGATCGCCGCGGGGCCGGCGGCAGCGATCAGCAGCAGGGTGGCTACAAGCCGCATCCGGGCAGCTAGGTCCGGCAGGGCCGTGCGCGCGACACCGACCCGGTCGGGATCGGACCCGACAGGCGGTCCCTCGCGCATCCGGCCGCGAAGATGCTCCGTTCCCGATGTTTTTCTGCGCGCGGGCAAAAGAAAACCGGCGCCGGAGAGGGGGCCGGCGCCGGTTCGGGAGGGTAGCCCTGGGGTGGTGGGGGCGGGAGGAAGGAACACCCCCACCACCAGGCTCAGGGACGACGCGGGAGAGGGAGGAAACCGCGCCGCCCCATCCGGTTCAGCCGGCCGCGGCGGGCAGGCAGATCACATATTGGCCGCTGGTCTCCATCGTGCGGCCCTCGGTGTCTTCCACCGGGTGGTTGCCGCTCACCAGCTTGCCCAGGTTGCTCAGCGCGCCGAACATGCTCATCGCGCCGGTCAGGGGCTTGCCGCGGCGGTCGCGCTTCGGCTGGGGGCGGGCGTTGCGCGGCTCGCGGCGGGGCGGGGGAGCCATGCGGCCCATCCGGGCGGCCACCGAAGCGGCGTCGCCGGTCCGGCCGAACTCGCGCCACACGACGCGGAAACCCTTGGGAACCTCGGTCCACTCGCCGTCCGCCTCGGGGCGGATCAGGTCGCAGCCGCAGCGATGGCAGCGCGTGAAATCCAGCCCCTGATTGTGGTGGTGCGTGGTTTCGGCGGTATGACCGGCAACCGAGCAGAGCAGCGTCATCTCAATCACTCCCTGAAGCGCCTGTGGCGGCTTCGACGTTTCGGGTCCGGGGCGATTTCGGCCGCCCCCGGCCCCTTGGTTCCTTGTCGGCGCTTCGGGGTTTCGATCCCCTTGCCCAACATTTGCCATATTACTGCCCAAATCTGTCTTGGCGATGAACCGTTCGATTTTATCGACGAACCGTTTACCGCATCAGACCGTCCGGGACGCTCCTTATGGTTAATGAATGACTCGACGCGCGGTGAGTCGCCATTCCGGTCGCGCACTTACGAGTCCGGCCCTAAGGGGAATCGGCAATACGGCCAGCCACTTACGCAGGGCGCCCTAAGGAGGAATCCAAGGGCCGGATGCGAAACTTGTTGATATCCCGGTCGCGCGGCTTGGCATCGGCGGCGGCCGCGCCCTAGGGTGGGGCATGGCGCATTCGGGGTTCGTTCCGCTCAGGATCTTCTCGTCCTACACGATGCTGGAGGGCGCGATAGATCCCAAGGCGATCGCAAAGCGCGCGCGCGAGCTGGGCTTTCCCGCCGCCGGGCTGGCGGACCGCAACGGCCTCTATGCCGCGATGTCCTTCTCCGATGCCGCGGCGAAGGCGGGCGTCCAGCCGGTGGTCGGTACGCTGCTGGCGGTCGCGCGGCCTGGGCAGGACGATTCGGCCGCGCCGGCGATCGACTGGCTGGCGCTCTATGCGCAGGACGACACCGGCTACGGCAATCTGTGCGATCTGGTTTCGCGCGCGCATCTCGATCGCCCGATCGAGTTGGACGCGCATGTGCCCTTCGCGGCGCTGGAGGGGCGCACGGATGGACTGATCTGCCTCACCGCCGCGGGCGAGGGCGCGCTGGCCCGGCTCTATGCCGAGGGGCAGGATGCCGCCGCCGCGGACTATGCGACGCGGCTGGAGGCGTTGTTCCCCGGCCGCCTTTATATCGAGATCGCGCGCCGGCTGAACGAGGTGGAGGGCGCAGCCGAGCCGCGCCTGCTGGAGCTGGCCTATGCGCGCGAGCTGCCGCTGGTCGCCACCAACCCGAGCTGCTTCGCCGAGGAGAGCTTCCATCCCGCGCACGACGCGATGCTGTGCATCGCCGCCTCGGCCTATATCGCCAGCGAAGACCGGCCGCGCAGCTCGCCCGACGCCTGGATGAAGCCGGCGAACGAGATGAAGACCCTGTTCGCCGATCTGCCCGAAGCGATCGCGAACACGCTGGTCGTCGCCCAGCGCTGCGCGGTGAAGGCGCCCAAGCGCAAGCCGATCCTGCCCAGCCTGGCCGGCGACCGCGAGGGCGAGGCGCGGATGCTGCGCGACGACGCCAGGCGCGGGCTGGAGGCGCGGCTGGAAAAGGCCGGCGTCACCGGCGAGGAAGAGCGCGAAGCCTATTTCCGGCGCCTGGAGTTCGAGACCCAGGTCATCGTCGACATGGGCTTCCCCGGCTATTTCCTGATCGTCGCGGACTTCATCAAATGGGCGAAGGCCCAGGGCATCCCGGTGGGGCCGGGCCGCGGATCGGGCGCGGGTTCGGTGGTCGCCTGGGCGCTGACCATCACCGATCTGGATCCGCTCAAGCTCGGGCTGCTGTTCGAGCGCTTCCTGAATCCCGAGCGCGTGTCGATGCCGGACTTCGACATCGACTTCTGCGAAACCCGGCGGGGCGAGGTGATTCGCTACGTCCAGGAAAAATACGGCCGCGACCATGTGGCGCAGATCATCACCTTCGGGACGATGAAGGCGCGCGCGGTGCTGAAGGATGTCGGGCGCGTGCTCCAGATGAGCTACGGCCAGGTCGACCGGCTGGCCAAGCTGATCCCCAACCACCCGACCGACCCCTGGACGCTGGAACGCACGCTGAACGGCGTCAGCGAGTTCCATTCGGAATATCAGCACCAGAGCGACGTGCGGAACCTGATCGATCTGGCGATGAAGCTGGAGGGCCTGCCGCGCCACAGCTCCACCCATGCCGCGGGCGTGGTGATCGGGGACCGGCCGCTGGCCCAGCTCGTCCCGCTCTATCGCGATCCGCGGTCGGACATGCCGGTGACCCAGTTCGACATGAAATATGTCGAGGGCGCCGGGCTGGTGAAGTTCGACTTCCTGGGCCTCAAGACGCTGTCGGTGCTGCGCAAGGCGGTGGACCTGCTGGCGGAGCGCAACGTGATCATCGATCTCGATACGCTCGCCTGGGACGATACCGCCGTCTACGACCTGCTCCAGCGCGGCGACACGGTGGGCGTGTTCCAGCTCGAATCGGAAGGCATGCGGCGCACGCTCTCCGCGGTGCGCCCGTCGAACTTCGGCGACATCATCGCGCTCGTCTCGCTCTATCGCCCGGGGCCGATGGACAACATCCCCAGCTTCGGCGCGCGCAAGAACGGGCGCGAGGACATCCAGTATCCGCACCCCCTGCTGGAAGGCATCCTGAAGGAGACCTACGGCATCTTCGTCTATCAGGAACAGGTGATGCAGGCCGCGCAGATCCTGGCCGGATACAGCCTGGGCGGCGCGGACCTGCTGCGCCGTGCGATGGGCAAGAAGATCAAGGCGGAGATGGATGCCCAGCGCGCGACCTTCGTCGAAGGCTGCGCCGCCACGCACAAGATCCCGGCGGCCAAGGCCAACGAGCTGTTCGACTTGATCGACAAGTTCGCCGGTTACGGCTTCAACAAGTCGCACGCCGCCGCCTATGCGCTGCTCGCCTATCAGACCGCCTGGCTGAAGGCGCATTATCCGCATGAATTCTTCGCGGCATCGATGTGCTTCGACGCCGATCAGACCGACAAGCTGGCGGTGTTCGCCGACGATATGAAGCGGCTGTCGATCCGCTGCCTGCCGCCTGACATCAACCTTTCCGGCGCCGAGTTCACGGTGGAGGAGGACGCGGACGGGCTGGCGGTGCGCTATGCGCTGGCGGCGCTGAAGGGCGTGGGCACGCGCGCGATGGAGCTGCTGGGCGAGGAGCGCGACGAGCATGGCCGCTTCCAGAGCCTCGACGATTTCGCCCGGCGCGTCGATCCGCGGCTGCTCAACAAGCGGCAGGTGGAGACGCTGGCGGGGGCGGGCGCCTTTGATTCGATCGCGCCCGATCGCCCGGGCGTCTATGCTGCGGCGGAGACGATCCTGGCGGTAGCCCAGCGCACGCAGGAGAGCCGGACGAGCGGCCAGGGCGGCCTGTTCGGCGAATCCGAGCCCGGCGGCGGCGCGATCAAGCTGCCCACCAGCGCCAAATGGTCGCTGGCCGAGCGGATCAACGCCGAGCGCGAGGCCTTCGGCTATTATTTCTCGGCGCATCCGCTCGATCGCTACGCGCATCTCGTCCGTTCGCAGGGCGCGCGCGAGATCGCGTCGCTGGGCGAAATCCAGATCGCCGAGGGCGGCCGCGCGGGAGCTACTATCGCCGCGCTGATCGACGATGCGCGCTGGCGCACCTCGGCGCGGGGCAACCGCTATCTGATGGCCACGCTTTCGGACACCAGCGGCCAGGTGCCCGTCTCCTGCTTCGACGAGGATGTCGGCAAGGAGATGGAGGAGACCGCGCGCGCGGGCGGATGCGCGGTAGTGACCGTGGAGCTCGATCGCCGCGCGGGCGAGGATTCGGCGCGCGTCACCGTCCGCCGCGTCCAGCCGTTCGACAGCCTGGTCGCATCGGCACGGCTGGTGCTGGACCTGACGGTGGAGGATGTGGCGGCGCTTCCCGCGCTTGCCGGGCTGCTCGCGCCCCAGCGCGGCGGCGGGCGCGGCACCGTGCGCCTCCACCTGGCGATCGAGGACGGCGCGGCGGAGGTGGTGGCCGGGCGCGATTACCGGCTCGACGAGGAACTGGCAGGCCGCATCCGCGCGCTCCCCGGCATCGGATCGGCGCGCTTCGGCGGCGCGGAGCCGCAACTGGCGGCGGCGGCCTAGCGCCTGTCCTGTTTAGGCGGCGCCGTCCCGGCCCCTCTCGACTCTTTCGTCCTGTCCGCTACGCTTCCCGAAAAACAGGTATGGCGTGGAGATGCAGATGACGCTGGGAGGGATGCAGGATTTCGAGCTTCGGGTGATGCGGCTGCTCGATCATGCCGAGCGCGAGCATTGGGGCCGGGAGCTGGTGACGCGCTGGGCCGACGGCAGCGAGACGCGCACCACCTGGGCCGGGGTGGCGCGCGACGCCAAGAAGCTGGCGCAGGCGCTGGAGCGGATGGGGATGAAGCCGGGCGACCGCATCGGCACGCTGGGCATGAACCACAGCCGCCATCTGGTTTCCTGGTATGGCGCGATCGGGATGGGCGGGGTGATCCACACCATCAACCCGCGCCTGTTCGACGAACAGCTCGTCTATATCGCCAACCATGCCGAGGATCGCGTCCTCTTCTACGACAAGGCGTTCCAGGCGATCGTCGACCGGCTGAAGCCCGAATGGAAGACGATCGAGCATTATGTCGTCTTCGACAGCGACGGGCCTGACGGGTTCGAGGCGCTGCTGTCGCAGGAGGACGGCAACTACCGGTGGCACGAGGGGCCGGAACGCGACCCGTGCATGATCTGCTACACCAGCGGCACCACCGGAAACCCCAAGGGCGTGCTGTACGAACATCGTTCGACGATGATCCACGCCATGGCGGAGGTTGCGCCCTGGGTGTTCAACATGTCGCCGCGATCGGTGATCCTGCCGGTGGTGCCGATGTTCCATGCCGCGGCCTGGGGCCTGCCCTTCGCGGGCGCGCTGGCGGGATCGAAGTTCGTCTATTCGGCGGTCAATGATCCCAAGGTGCTGTGCGAGTTGATGAACCGCGAGAAGGTGACCCATTCGGCGGGCGTGCCCACCGTGTGGCTCGGTATGTTCCAGCATATCGACGAGACCGGCGAGACGCCGCGCTACCTCCAGCAGGTGACGATCGGCGGATCGGCCGCGCCGCGCGCGATGATCGAGCGGATCATGGGCATGGGCGTGGAGGTGAAGCACCTGTGGGGCATGACCGAGACCTCGCCGATCGGCACCGCGGGCACGCCGCCGCCGCATTGGGAGGAGATGAGCCTTTCGGAGCGGCTCGACCTGATCTCGAAACAGGGCAGCACCCCCTTCGGCATCGAGCTGCGCGTCGTGGACGACGAAGGGCATGTCCAGCCGCGCGACGGCAAGAGCTCGGGCCGGCTCCAGGTGCGCGGGCCTTGGGTGGTGAAGCGCTATTTCAAGGCGGATGCGGACGCGGTGGACCCCGATAGCTGGTTCGATACCGGCGACGTGGCTGTGATCCATCCGGACGGGGTGATGCAGATCACCGATCGCGCCAAGGACGTGATCAAGTCCGGCGGCGAATGGATCAGCTCGGTCGATCTGGAGAACGCCGCGGTGGGTTGCGCGGGCGTGGCGGAGGCGGCGGCGATCGGCGTCTATCATCCCAAATGGGACGAGCGCCCGATCCTGCTGGTGGTGCGCAAGCCGGGCAGCGAGGTGACGGCGGAAACGGTCCGCGCGCATCTGGCCGAGCATGTCGCCAAATGGTGGCTGCCGGACGAGATCCACTTCGTCGATTCGCTGCCGCATACCGCGACCGGCAAGCTGCTGAAGACCGCGCTGCGCGAGAAGTACAAGGACTATCGGCTGGAGGCTGCCTGAGGAGAGCGGCGATGGGCATGCGGCGTATCCGGGCGGGCCTGCTGGGGCTGTTGCTGCTGTTCCTGCTCGCGCCGCTTCCCGCCGCCGCCCAGCCGGCCGGCGAGCAGATCCGCGCCGTGATCGCGCGCTGGTACGAGGCGCTGGCCAGGCGCGATGAGGGGCGGCCGGGGCAGCTCACCGCGCCGGGGTTCATGAGCGCCACGCCCTATGTCGAATATGCCGACACGGGCTCGGCGGCGCTGGGGCCGCGCGTCTATACCTCGCTGGCGGCGACGGCGCTCAAATTCTCCTATGACGTCGATCTGATCCGCGCGGACGCGGTCTTCGCGCGGGTTCAGGTGTGGGAGCGCGGCTATTTCTACGCTTGGGCGGCTCAGAAGACCTATGAGCGCGGCGCGGCGGCCAGCTTCGTCCTGGAACGGCAGGAGAAGGACGGGCGCTGGCTGATCCTGGCCTATCAGACCAGTTCCCAGGGCATCCCGCCCAACAAGGTCACCGATCCGATGCCCAATCTGCGCGCGCTCTATTACGCGACACAGGGCAAGGATCGCGATCCGGCGAAGGACGCGGAGGCCGCCCGCGCCTTCTGAACGCGGCGCGCGGCGGCTGGGGATTGCCTTGTGCGGTGCCGCGCGTCACACTTCGCGAAATGGAAACGGTGAACATCGGATCTGCGGGCGTCGAGGGGGTGACCCTTGGCGCGCGGCCTGAGGCGGTTCGCGTCGTCCCCTCCGAAACCGCGGTCGTCGTGATCGACATGCAGAACGCCTATGCCTCGCCCGGCGGCTATGTCGATCAGGCGGGGTTCGACATTTCGGGCGCGGCGGGCACGATCGGCAAGATTGCGCAGGTGCTGGATACGGCGCGGCGCGCGGGCGTGCAGGTGATCTATCTCCAGAACGGCTGGGACCCAGACTATGTGGAGGCCGGCGGGCCGGGATCGCCCAACTGGCACAAGTCCAACGCGCTCAAGACGATGCGCAAGCAGCCGGAGCTTCAGGGCAAGCTGCTGGCGCGCGGCGGATGGGATTATGCGCTGGTCGACGCGCTGGCGCCCCAGCCGGGCGACATCAGCCTGCACAAGACGCGCTATTCGGCCTTCTTCAACTCGCAGCTAGACAGCGTGCTGCGATCGCGCGGTATCCGTACGATCGTGTTCGTCGGCATCGCCACCAACGTCTGCGTCGAAAGCACGCTGCGCGACGGATTCCATCTCGAATATTTCGGCGTGATGCTGGAGGACGCGACCCACCATCTCGGCCCGCCCGAGATGCAGGCGGCGAGCGTGTACAATATCGAGAAATTCTTCGGCTGGGTGTCGAGCACCGCCGATTTCTGCGGCGCTTTCGGGCAGTTGCCGGAGGCATGAAGACATCCGTTCGCCCTGAGCGTGTCGAAGAGCGGCTTGCAGCGGGCGATCCGCTGATGGCCCGGCGCCCTTCGACAGGCTCAGCGCGAACGGTTGCGATGGAAGGATAAGGAAATGCCCTTCGAACCGATCAACCCGCCCCAGTTCCCCACGCCGATCGCGCCCTATTCGGCAGGGGCGAAGGCGGGGAACACCGTCTATGTCTCCGGCGTGCTGGCGCTGGGGGAGGGGGGCGTGGTGCTTCATCCCGGCGACGCCGCGGCGCAGACGCGCGCGGTGATGGAGACGATCCGGATCACGCTGGAGGCCGCCGGGGCGACGATGGCGGACGTGGCGATGAACCATATCTTCCTGAAGGATTTCGCCGATTATGCCGCGTTCAACGCGGTCTATGCCGAGTATTTTCCGGGCAGCAAGCCGGCCCGCTATTGCATCAAGGCCGATCTGGTGAAGCCCGATTGCCTGGTCGAGGTCGCCTCAGTGGCGCATATCGGCTGATGCCCGTCGCGGGCGGCATCTGGTATGAGGAGCATGGGCCGCGCGATGCGCCCGCGCTGATCCTGTCGCCCGGGCTGGGCGGATCGGGCCGATATTGGGAGCCGAACCTTCCCGCGCTGGCGGAGCGGTTCCACGTCGTCCTCTACGATCACCGCGGCACGGGGCGCAGCGATCGCGCGCTGCCCGATGTCGTTACGGTCGATCAGATGGGCGACGATATCCTGACGGTGATCGACGCGCTGGGCGTGGCGGTGGCGACGGTGATCGGCCATGCCGCGGGCGGCGTCGCGGGCCTCTCGCTGGCGCTCCGCGCGCCGGAGAGGGTGGCCCGGCTGGTGCTGGTCAACGCCTGGTCGAAGCCCGACCCCCATTTCGTCCGCTGTTTCGAAACGCGGCTGGAACTGCTGCGCAAGAGCGGGCCGCGCGCCTATCTGCACGCCCAGCCGCTGTTTCTCTATCCGGCGGTGTTCATCTCGCGGATGCACGAGTTCCTGGCGGCGGAGGAGGCCGATCATCTCGCCCATTTCGCCGGCGCCGAGGCCTATGAGAAGCGCATCGCGGCGCTGATGGCGTTCGATGCCGACGATCAGCTAGGCCGCGTGCGCGTGCCCACCGCCGTGATCGCGGCGGAGGACGACATGCTGGTGCCCTGGACCTGTTCCGAACGGATCGCCGAGGCGATCCCGGCCGCGACGATGGCCTTGATGGGCTGGGGCGGCCATGCCTGCAACTTCACCGATACGGCGACCTTCAATCGCCTGCTGCTCGAAATTCTGGAGGACTGATCCATGCAGGTCGGCGTGTTCGTGCCCATCAACAACAACGGCTGGCTGATCAGCGAGAATGCGCCGCGGTATCTGCCCAGCTTCGATCTCAACAAGCGGATCGCGCTCAGCGCGGAGAAGCACGGGCTCGATTTCCTGCTCTCGATGATCAAGCTGAGGGGGTTCGGCGGCAAGACCGAGTTCTGGGAATATGGGCTGGAGAGCTTCACGCTGATGTCCGGCCTGGCGGCGGTTACCGAGCGGATCAAGATCTACGCCACCTGCCCGACGCTGGTCATCCCGCCCGCCTTCGCCGCGCGGATGTGCAACACGATCGACAGCATCAGCCATGGCCGCTTCGGGCTGAACCTGATCACCGGCTGGCAGCGCCCCGAATACAGCCAGATGGGCATGTGGCCCGGCGACGAGCATTTCCGCAACCGGTATCAGATGCTCGACGAATATGCCCATATCCTGCGCGAGCTGTGGGAAACCGGGCGGAGCGACTTCAAGGGCAAATATTACCAGATGGACGACTGCCTGGTCCGGCCCCAGCCCGAAGGCGAGATGAAGATCATCTGTGCGGGCAGCTCGGACGAAGGGCTCGCCTTCTCCGCCAAATGGGCGGACTATGCCTTTTGCCTGGGCAAGGGGGTCAACACGCCCAAGGCCTTCGCCTTCAACAACGAACGGCTGGCGGGTGCGCTGGAGAAGACCGGGCGGCAGGTGCAGGTGTTCGTCCTCGTCATGCTGATCATGGGCGAGACCGACGAGGAGGCCGAGGCCAAGTGGCGATCTTATAACGAGGGCGTGGACGTGGACGCGATCCGCTGGCTGATGGATCAGGGCGCGGCGGACAAGCACAACGCCACCACCAACGTCCGCCAGCTCGCCGCGCCCGAAGGGGCGGTGAACATCAACATGGGCACGCTGGCGGGCAGCCACGCGAAGATCGCGGCGATGCTGGACGAGATGGCGGAGGTGCCGAACACCGGCGGCGTGCTGCTCACCTTCGACGATTTCGTCCAGGGCGTGGAGGATTTCGGAACCAAGGTGCAGCCGCTGATGAAGAGCCGGCAGAAGGGCTGACCGGCCCGGCTGCGACCGCTCAGGCCACGCCCCCCGCCGCGGCGATCGTGCGGTTGCTGGCGTGCAGCTTGGCGCGCACGGTGCGGGCGAAGCTGCGTTCCATCAGCCCGGCCAGTTCCGGATTGGCGGCCAGATAGGCGCGGAAATCGTCCGCGCCCACGCACCAGAAGCGCGCCGGGCCGGCCAGCATCACCGTGGCGGTCGCGGGTTCGCGCGTCAGGATTGTTGCGTCGCCGATCAGGTCGCCGGGGCGGCAGGTGGCGACCTGGCGCCCGTCGCTGATCACCAGCGCCTCGCCCGATCCCAGGAACACCAGCCGCTCCACCCGCTCGCCCTCGCGCGTGATCTCGTCGCCGATCGATCCGTTCACCCACACGCCGCGATCGATCAGGTGGCGGGCAAGATGGCGCGGCACGCCCGAGAGGAATCCCGCCAGCATCGCCTCCTCGTCGGCGGAGAAGCGCGCGCCCATCGTCGCGATCAGGTCGCGGCCCAGAACGACGGCGCAGGCCGCCAGCACCAGCGCCATCCACGCGATCGTCGCCGCATCGCCGCTCCACACCAGCGCGTGCGTCAGCGCCACCGCCGCCGACAGGCCGAGGAACAGCCGCGGCAGCCTGCGCGACGTAATCGCCGCAAGCAGGAGCAGCGCATAGCTGAGCTGAAGCGTCAGCGTTCCGGTATCCACGATCCGTCCTCCGTCGCGGTGCAGATTGCGGCAAATATCCCGCCCTGCGCAAGTAGCGCATGCTTGCCTCGGCCGTCCGCCTCCCTATGGTATCGCTACCATAGAGGGAGAGGGACATGACCGGCTTGCGGATGCTGCTTGCCTTCGCCGCGCTGACGCTCGGCATCGTTCAGCCGGCCGCGGCGCAACATCGCGATCGCTGGGTGGCGGGCTGGGCCAGCGCGCAGCAGATCCCGGAGCCGCGCAACGCTATGGCGCCGGAGGACCTGACCGATGCCACGCTGCGCCAGATCGTGCGGATGCAGATCGGCGGGCCGAAGCTGCGCGTGCGCCTCTCGAACGCCTTCGGCACAGCGCCGCTGCGGATCGGGGCGGCGACCGTCGCCTTCTCCGCGGACAATGCGGGCGCACGGGTGGCCGCGGGCAGCATCCGCGCGCTGAAATTCAACGGGATGACCGCGGTCACAATCCCCGCCGGCGCGGACTATTGGTCCGATCCGGTCGATCTGCGCGTGGCGGCGGGGCAGGATGTGGCGGTGACGCTCTATCTGCCCAAGGCGCCGGAACAGCAGACGGGCCACCCGGGATCGCGCGCCACCTCCTGGTATCTCCATGGCGACCGGAGCGCCGAGGCGGACCTGCCCGGCGCGACGGGGGTGGACCATTGGTATCTGCTGTCCGGCATCGAGGTGGTGTGCCCGAAGGGCAGCGCCGTGGTGGTGATGGGCGATTCGATCACCGACGGATCGGGGGTGAAGCCCAACACCAACCTGCGCTGGACCGACGCGCTCCAGCTCCGCCTGCGCGGCGACAAGGCGCTGACGAACATGGCGGTGCTCAACGCCGGGCTGGGCGGCAACCGCCTGCTGCTCGACGGGCTGGGGCCGAACGCGCTCGCCCGCTTCGATCGCGACGTGCTGACCCCGCCCGGGGTCACCCATCTGATCGTGATCGAGGGCGTGAACGACCTGGGCACGCTGACCCGCGACGCGCCCGCTACGCCCGGGGAGCATGCCGCGCTGGTGGAGCGGATGACCGGCGCGCTGCAGCAGATCGTGGCGCGGGCGCGGGCGCGCGGGATCAAGGTGATCGGCGGCACGATCCTGCCCTATGGCGGCTCGGGTTATTATCATCCCGATGCGCTGAACGAGGCGGATCGCAAGGCCGTGAACGCCTGGATACGTACCCCGGGCAATTTCGACGCGGTGATCGATTTCGATGCGGCCTTGCGCGATCCGGCGAACCCCACGAAACTGCTTCCGGCTTATGACGGCGGCGATGGACTCCATCCTTCGATGGAGGGCTATCGTGCGATGGCCGCGGCGGTGGATCTGGCGTTGCTGAGGGGCGACTGATCCGGCTTCACCCCGGGTTCATCGCCGTGCGGCTTCGATCGACGGTGGAAGAGAGGGAGACGGGGGTGCAGTTGGTTCGATGGCTGGCGGCGCTGGCCGTGCTGGTGCTGGCGCCGGTTCCGCAGGCGATGGCCAAATATGCTGTCCAGGTGACGCTCACCCGCGCGCCGGAGGGGGACTGGCTGGTCGATTACCGCTTCGTCCGCCGATCGCCCGTGTGGGTGCTGATGCGATCGAACGGCGATCTGGAGGGCAAGCCCTGGCGCCCGCAGAGCTGGACGGTGGAGACGCCGGGCGTGCGGCTGGATCGCGTGGGCAACCACGACATCCTGGCTTCGGATAGCGGCGCGGCGCTGGATCGCGTGCGCATCCGCATGCGGCCCTATGTCCGCCCGCTGATGGGCGATTACACCCCGGTGCTGACCTTTTCCGACGGCGGGCTGGCGCTGTTCACCGGCCATTTCCGTGTGTCCCCGATCGCCAGTCGCGCGGCGGCGGCGGCGCTGCCAATCGATATCGGCAACACCGACGTCGAGGAGGTGAACGAGTATTTCACGCTCAAAGATCCGGGCCGCAGCCTGCTGGTGAGCGGGCGCGCCGCCAGCAACAGCGTGGCGATGGCGCTGCGCGGCGACGGGCTGTACGTCTATTCCGGTTCGTCGAAGGTGATCGAGAATGAGGCGTTCGCGGGGGTCGTCGATCCCGGCCTGCCCGATTGGGTGCGCGGCGAGCTCGACGGATTCACCCCGCGGCTGATGCGGCTCTACGCCGACCGGCTGGGCCGCATGCGGCTTGGCAGGCCGATGGCGCTGATCGCGTGGCAGGGCGCGGATCATCCGGGATCGTCGCTGGCGGGCAGCGTGCTTGAAGCGATGGTGGTGATGCAGATCTCGGGCGAGGAGGTGCTGAAGACCAGCCCGGCGTTGCTTGCCCGGCTGCGCTGGTTCCTGGGGCATGAATCGGCGCATTTCTGGATGGGCCAGACGGTCAGCTATGCACGGCGCAACGACACCTGGATCACCGAGGGTGCCGCCCAGATCCTGGCGATCCGCGGCACCCAGGCGCTGGCGGATGATTACGACGCCGATGCCGCGCTTCAGGATGAGCTGGACGCCTGCCTGGCGACGACCGGCGCTGGCGAGCCGCTGGAAAAGGCCGAGGAGCGTGGCGAGTTCCGCGCACATTATTCGTGCGGCGCGATGCTCTACCTGGCGGCGGAGGCGGCCGAGCGGCGCGCGGACGCCGCGGCCGACGGCTTTCGCTTCGTCCGCCGCCTGATCGACGACCGGCGCGAGGCTGGAACGGTGGCGGCGGACGATTGGCTCCGGCTGTTCGCTGCCGCATCGGGCGATGCGGCGCTGGCGGGGGATGTCCGCCGGTTCGTCGAACAGGGCAGCCCAGATCCGCGCGCCTTCTGGAAGCGTCTGTTCGGTGCGGTGGGCGTTGCAGTGGCGGACAAGGGCGAGGGCCTGCGGCTGGTGAAGCCGGGCGAGGAGGCGAAGGAGTAGGAAGGCCTTCTCCGTTCGCCCAGGGCGTGTCGAAGGGCGCATCGCCGCGCGGCCGCTCCCTTAGAACAGCTCCCCCTGCGGCCCGGCGGGCGGGCGGAACAGAACGGTGCGCAGGCGGATGCGATCGCCCTCCAGTCCGTATCGCTTCGCCGCGAGCTGGAAGCGCGTGTGCATCAGATCGGCCCAGGGGCCTTGCCCCTTCATCCGCGTGAAGAAATCGGGATCATTGTCGCGCCCGCCGCGGATCGAGCGGATCGTTGCCATCACCTTGCCCGCGCGATCGGGGAAATGTTCCTCCAGCCAGGCGCGGAACAGCGGCGCCACCTCAAACGGCAGGCGCACGGGCAGGAACACCGCGGCACGCGCCCCGGCTTCGGCCGCGCGTTCCAGGATATGCTCGATCTCATGATCGGTCACCGCCGGCACCACCGGGGCGATGCTGACCAGCACCGGCACGCCCGCGCCGGCCAGCGCGCGGATCGCACGCAGCCGCTTTTCCGGATGCGGCGCGCGCGGCTCCAGCGTCATCGCGATCTTCGGGTCGAGCGAGGTGACCGACACCATCGCCGCCGCCAGCCCCCGCGCGGCCATCGGCCCGATCAGGTCCAGGTCGCGCGTAACCCGGTCCGATTTGGTGGTGATGGTGAAGGGGTGGCTGGTCTCCGCCAGAACCTCCAGGCAGGCGCGGGTGATCCGCCACGTGCCCTCGATCGGCTGATAGGGATCGGTGTTGGTGCCGAAGGCGATCGGGCGGCAGGCATAGCCCCGCTTCGCCAGCTCGGCGCGAAGCAGCGCGGGCGCATCGGGCTTGGCGAACAGCCGCGTCTCGAAATCCAGCCCGGGCGACAGGTCATGATAGGCGTGCGTCGGCCGCGCGAAGCAATAGATGCAGCCATGCTCGCACCCGCGATAGGGGTTGATCGAACGATCGAAGCCCACGTCGGGCGATGCGTTGCGGGTGATGATCGTCCGCGGCTTCTCGATCGCAACGGTGGTGCGCAGCGGGGCGGGAGCGCCGTCAATGACCGTGCGCGCGTCCAGCCAGTCGCCGTCCTCCTCGCGCGCGGGCAGGTTGAAGCGCGCGCTCGAATCGTTGCGGGTGGCGCCGCGCACGGGCCGGTTCTTCGCCATTGCCCCAGTCTAGGCGGACATGTAGAACATAGCAAGAACATCAAGGAGCGAAGCGATGCGCATCAGCTATGTCGAGCTGCCGGTGAAGGACGTTGCCGCAGCGCGCGATTTCTATGCCGGAGCGTTCGGCTGGAGCCTTACCGATTTCGGCCCGGACTATGCCGCGACCACCACCGGCGACGTCGACCTGGGGCTGAACGGCAGCGAGGATCATCCGATCCCCTGTGTCCTGCCCATCGTGGAGGTGAAGGCGGATCTGGAAGGCGCGCTGGATCGCGTCGTGGCGGCGGGCGGCACGATCACGGTGCCGGTCTTCGCCTTCCCGGGCGGGCGCCGCTTCCATTTCCGCGATCCGGCGGGGAACGACATGGGCGTGTTCATCGTGGAGCAGGAAGCCGCCGGTTGATCCGTTTGCCCGGGCCGCAGCCATGCTATCCTGCGGCCCCGGGACTCGGGGGAGGGGGGAAGGCATGAAGTCACGTTCGATCGTTCTCGCCGCGGCGCTGGCGGTGCTCCCGGCGGCACCCGCGCTGGCGCAGGCCAAGATGGTGGACCTCACCGATCCGATGAACGTCGCCATGGCGCTGGAGGATGCCGGATATGATGCGGAGGTGAAGACCAGCGAGAAGGGCAGCCCCTATATCGTCAGCCATGCCAATGGATCGGAGTTCATCATCCGCCTCTATGGCTGCGAGGAGCAGATCAAATGCACCTCGCTGGAATTCTTCAGCCGCTGGGAGCCGCAGCCCTGGTTCACCGCGGAGCTGGCGAACGAATGGAACAGCTCGAAACGCTTCATGTTCGTATCGGTGAACGAGAAGGGCGAGCTGATGCAATCGATGGACCTGCCGGGCAGCGGCCCGGTGAGCTTCGATTATTTCGCCGACGCGCTCGACTGGTACGTCACGATCGACGGCCAGTTCAACGAATGGCTGGAGGCCCGCGAGCCGGACAAGAAGACCAAATAGCGGGCGGGACGGCCAAACAGGTTCGCGGCATTGCGTGCCTGTTTGGCCGCGCCGCGGGGCAGGGCCGCCTATCGCTCGCGCAGGCGGGGCATCAGCTCCACGAAGTTGCAGGGCCGGTGGCGGATGTCGAGCTGGCTGGCCAATATGCCGTCCCACCCGTCCTTCACCGCGCCCGTCGATCCCGGCAGCGCGAACAGATAGGTGCCCCGCGCCACCCCCGCGCAGGCGCGCGACTGGATGGTGGAGGTGCCGATCTTGGCATAGCTGAGCCAGCGGAACAGCTCGCCGAAGCCGGGGATCTCCTTTTCCCACACACGCGCGAACGCCTCGGGCGTCACGTCGCGCCCGGTCACGCCGGTGCCGCCGGTGGTGATCACGCAATCCACCTCCGGATCGTCGATCCATTCCTGGAGCTGGCGGACGATCGCGTCGGCGTCGTCATGGATCAGCGCGCGCGCGGCCAGCTCGTGCCCGGCCTCGCCCAGCCGCGCGACCAGCGTGTCGCCCGAACGATCGTCGGCGAGCGTCCTGCTGTCGGAGATGGTGAGCACCGCGATCCGGACGGGCCGGAAGGCGATGCTTTCGTCAATCGGCACGATTGGCGGGGGCGGGCGCGGGGATGACCGGGCCACCACCGCCGCCGACGCGCACCGCCGTGTCGCCGGGCAGCCCCGGGAAGCGCGGCCACAGGCCCTGCACCAGCGCCTCGCGGCTCACCGACTGGCGGCCCTCCTGCAGCTCGTACATCCAATAGTTGCGCAGCACGGTCATCACATAGCCGCGCGTCTCCCAATAGGGGATGCTTTCGATATAGAGCAGCGGATCGCCGTTATCGCGGATCTGGGTGTTCCAGTTGGAAACCGGCGAGGGGCCGGCGTTGTACGATGCGATCACCTTGGGCAGCAGCCCCTGGGTCAGCGGCGAATCGCGCATCTGCTCCAGATAGGACTGGCCGATCTCCATGTTCACCGCGGGCTTGATCAGGTCGGAGCTGGCATAGGTCACGCCCTTGCGCCGGCCCACGTCGGTGGCGGCGCCCAGCTTGACCTGCATCAGCCCCATCGCGCCGGCCGCGCTCTTGATCTCGGCGTTGAAGCGCGATTCCTGGAGCGTATGCGCGAACACCAGCGCACGATCGACGCGCCAGCCGCCCGCGGGCGCCCAGTTCGGCGCCGGATAGCGCGCCTCGATCACCGGCTGCGCGCCCGCCGGCCCGTTATGCGACAGCCACAGCGCGGTCGTGGGCAGGCTCAGCCGGCTCGCGAGCCGTGCCAGCGCCTTGTGCTGGGCGGTGTTGCACAGTCGGGCCTGATGGCGCAGCAGCTCGTCGGCAAGCTGCGTCTCGCCGATCTCGATCAGCGCGGCGGCGGCGCGGACGTTGGGCAGCCGGGCCAGCACCTGCCAGTCCTCGGCCAGGAAGGTCTCGCCGTCCTCGCCGCGATCGGCGATGCCCAGCGCCTGCCGCGCGAGCAGGCCGTAGAAGGTTTCCGAATAGACCGACGCGGCCTTCAGGTTCGCCTGCACGCTTTCGGGGCGGCCGCACGCCATGTCCGCGCGCGACGCCCAATAGAGGCCGGCGGCGCGGATGTCGCTGTCGCCGCCGCGGCGGCCGACCGACGCGAAGGCGGCGCGCGCCGTCTCGCAATCCTGCTGGCGCCAGGCGGCCAGGCCCTGCACCCAATCGCCCTGCGCGGCCCATTCGCCGCTGCCGGCCTGCGCCTTGGCGGCCATGCGGCGCGCGTTGGCGTCATCGCCGGAGACGTAATAGATCCATGCGACCTTCTGTTGCCATTCGGTCAGCGCGTCGCTGGTCAGATCCGGGCCGAACCGGTCCACCAGCGCCTCGGCGGCGGGGCCGTTGTCGGACTTGACGTGCGGCTGGATCGCCAGCGCGATCTCGGTCGCGGCGCTATCGCTCTTCACCGAGCGCAGGCGCTGGCGCGTCGGCGACGACCCGAGCCAGCTCAGCCGCTGGAGCGCGGGAAGCTGCGGCATGCTCACTGCGCCGCGGCCCTGCGCCATCTTGAGGAGCTGGGCCGCCTGCGGCAGCTCCGGCGCCTCGCGCAGCAGGACCACCAGCGGGTCCAGCTCGACGCGCGGCGAACCCTTGGCGGTGTACAGCTCGGCGCGGGCGAAGGCGTGCAGCGGCCCGGCCTTCATCGCGTCCAGCCTGGCGCGCGCCTCGTCCCAGCGCTGGCCGCGGATCGCGGCGAAGATCGCGCGATAGGCGGTGCGCTGCTCGGCGGTTAGCTGATCGGGAACGCCATCGCCGTCGCGCATCGCGGCGGGAACGGCGGAGGCCCCGGTGCCCGCCGGGCGGTCACCCGCGTCGCCCCCATCGGCAAAGGCCGGGGCGGAAACGGGAAGCGCGACGAGCGCGGCAGCAAGAAGGATACGCAAGCTCACAGGCTGGTCCCCCGATAAAACGGCAATATGCGGTTCCAGGCAGTCGCCTTCGCCGACGGCTGCTCCAGCAGGAAACGGAGCGCGTCGATCGCGACGACCTCCATATTTCCGCCTGGTTGGTTAATGTCACATCCGGCATTTCCGAACTCTGAACCGTTCGTCGTGTCAAATACACGCTTCGTCGCCGAGCCGATCAGCAGCAGCCGTTGCGGCGCGACCAGCGACACATGATGGCGTGCCAGCCGGGCAAGCCGGGCCGCGTCCGCGCCCGCGATCGTGCCGGTGACGGGCCGCGCGGTGGCCAGCGAGGCGCGATAGACGCCCGCGCGCGATTCGCCGATCGCCGCCAGCATCGCATCGAGCAGCCGGCCGGAGCGTCCGGACATCAGCTCGCCCGCATCGGCATCGCCTTCCTCGGGCATGTCGGTGAGGATCATCAGGCCGCCGGGCGTGCCCGCGGGCGGCACCACCGGCGCCATCCATCCGGCCTCCGGCGCATCGGGGCCGAGCCGCCAGGCGACGAAGGCGTCGAGCGTGTCCGGCAGGACTTCGGCCGGGGCTGCCGCTACGGCATCGGCGGCCGCTTCGGCGGCGGCGGGAGACTTCGGCGGGGCGGTGCGGGCCAGCCAGTCGCGCGGCGCATCCTCGACGAGCGTGTCCACGCCCGCCTCGCGCCACCAATCGAGCGCGCTTGCGATGCCTGTCTGCCAGTCGCTTGCCAGTTCCCGCCCCATGCGTTCCATAGGGTCCTGCCTTGACGCCGCGGTCAATCTGCCGCCATCGACGCAGAGACAAGACGAGGCGCACGCACGACGACTGGGCGCGTGGCGTCCCGGTACGAGACGGAGCACGGAGGCGTTAATGAGCGAACGGGAGTCGATGCCCTATGACGTGGTGATCGTGGGGGCCGGCCCTGCGGGCCTGTCCGCGGCGATTCGCCTGAAGCAGCTCGCGGCCGAATCGGGCGACGAACGGTCGGTCTGCATCCTCGAAAAGGGTTCGGAGGTTGGCGCGCACATCCTGTCCGGCGCGGTGGTCGATCCGCGCGCGCTGGACGAGCTGATGCCCGATTGGCGCGACGATTGCCCGCTGGCGCGTACCCCGGTGACGGAGAACCACCATTGGGTGCTCAGCGCGTCCGGCCATTCGGCGATGCCCGAGTTCCTGACGCCGCCCTATCTGCACAACAAGGGCACTTATACCGGCAGCCTGGGCAATTTGTGCCGCTGGCTGGCGGACAAGGCGCAGGAGCTGGGGGTGGAGATCTTCCCCGGCTTCGCCGCCGCGGAGATCCTCTACAACGACGACGGCAGCGTGAAGGGCGTCGCCACCGGCGACATGGGCGTCGCGCGCGACGGCAGCCACAAGCCCGATTACCAGCCGGGCCTGGAGCTGCACGCCAAATACACCTTCTTTGCAGAGGGCGCGCGCGGGCACCTGACCAAGCAGCTCGTCAAGCAGTTCGCGCTCGACGCCGAATCGCAGCCGCAGGTCTATGGCATCGGCCTGAAGGAGCTGTGGGACATCGATCCGGCCAAGCATGTGCCGGGCCGCGTGATCCACACCCAGGGCTGGCCGCTGGACGACGACACCAACGGCGGCGGGTTCCTCTATCACCAGGCGGATGGCCAGGTGGCGCTCGGCTTCGTGGTGTGGCTCGATTACGCCAACCCGTGGCTCTCGCCCTTCCACGAGCTTCAGCGGTGGAAGACGCATCCGGAGATCCGCAAGATCCTGGAGGGCGGCAAGCGTGTGGCCTATGGCGCGCGGGCGATCAGCGACGGGGGCTTCCAGTCGGTGCCCAAGCTGGTGTTCCCCGGCGGCGCGCTGATCGGCGATAGCGCGGGATTCCTCAACGTGCCGCGCATCAAGGGCACGCACCTGGCGATGAAGAGCGGCATGCTGGCGGCCGAAGCGGCGTTCGGCGCGGTGAAGGCGGGCCGCGAGGCGGACGCGCTCCATGCCTATCCGGAAGCCTATGAGGCGAGCTGGATGTACAAGGAGCTGCGCGGCGTGCGGAACGTGGTGCCGCTCGTGAAGAAGTTCGGCGCGGCCTGGGGCACGGCGCTGGCGGGCATGTCGATGTGGTCGGAGCTGCTGGGGCTGCGCTGGCCGTTCACGATGAAGCACAAGCCCGACTACAGCTATATGCACCGCGCGGCCGAGGCGAAGCCGATCGACTATCCCAAGCCCGACGGCGTGATCAGCTTCGACAAGCTCTCCTCGGTGTTCCTCTCGAACACCAACCATGAGGAGGATCAGCCGGTCCACCTGCGGCTCACCGATCCCGATGTGCCGATCAAGGTCAATCTGCCGTTGTACGCGGAGCCCGCGCAGCGATATTGTCCGGCGGGCGTGTACGAAGTGGTGGGCGAGGGCGACGAGGCGCGCTTCCAGATCAACGCCCAGAACTGCGTCCACTGCAAGACATGCGACATCAAGGATCCGTCCCAGAACATCACCTGGGTGGTTCCGGAAGGCGGCGGAGGTCCCAATTATCCCAACATGTAAGGCCGGCGTCCTCGCCCTTTCCGCGCTGCTGTGCGCCGTGGCGCCCGCTGCGCTTGCGCAGGCCCAGACCGGGTCTCAGGCCCAGGCGAGCGGGGACGATCTGACCGCCTATGTCCGCGCCCGCGCGGCCGATGCCGATGGATCGGCGGATGTCGCCGCCATCGGCTATGCCGCCGCGCTCGACGATATCCCGGGCGATCAGGTGATCGCCTATCGCGCCTATCGCCAGGGGCTGGCCGCGGGCGATTACCGGCTGGCCGCCCGTGCCTCGGCCGCGCTCACCAAGGCCGGGATCGCGCCTGCGGACACAACGATCATCGACGTGGCCGTGGCGCTGGACGCACGTGATGCGCTGGCCGCCCATGCCGCGCTCAAGCGGATGGAGGGCGGCCCGCTCGACTTCATGGCGCCCGTGATCGGCGCCTGGATGGCGTTCGAGCGGGGGGAAGACCCGTTCCGCCTGCTCGATCCCGATCACGGCAACGCGCTGGAGCGCCGCTACGCGGCCGAGCATCGCGCGCTGCTGCTGATCGCATCGGGCCGCGCGGACGAGGGGCTGGCCGCGCTGCGCCCGCTGCTGACGGCGGGCGACGACAGCGGCGACCTGCGCATCGATGCCGCGCTGCTGCTCGCCGCGGGCGGGCGCGATGCCGATGCGCGCGCGCTGCTCGGCACCAGCGAGCCGGGGCTGGACGCGCTGCGCGGGCGGATCGCCACGGTGAAGCCCGGCGCCCGCTTCGGCGCCGCGCGGATGTTCGTCAGCCTGGCCGCGCAGATCGGCGGCGAGGAGATGGAGCCGCTGTCGATCGTGCTCACTCGTTCGGCGATGCTGCTCGATCCGGCCGACGATCGCGCGCGGCTCCACCTGGCCGAGGCGCTGTCGCGCAGCGGCTCCGCCCGGCTCGCGCTCGCCGCGCTGGCGGAGGTGAAGCCGGGCAGCCCTTTTGCGCGCGGGGCCGCCGCCGGATCGATCGCGGTGCTGCGCCGTGACGGCAAGGGGCAGGAGGCGATCGCGCTCGCCCGCACGCTGGCCACCCGCGGCGACACCACCGCGGCGGACCTGCGCACCTATGGCGACCTGTTGTTCGATGCGGGCCGGTTCGCCGATTCCGCGGACGCCTATTCCGATGCGATCGGCCGGGCGGGGGGCGATGGCGGCTGGAGGCTGCATTTCCTGCGCGGCAAGGCGCTGGAGCGCGCCGGCAAATGGAAGCCGGCGGTTGCCGCGCTCAACCGCGCCATTTCGCTCGCGCCCGATGAGCCGGAGCCGCTCTCCTACCTCGGCACCGCCCAGCTTGCGCGCGGCGTCGATCCGGCGGGCGCGCTGGTGCTGCTGGAGCGCGCGCGCACGCTGAAGCCCGACGATGCGGAGATCACCGCCGCGCTCGCCTGGGGCTATTACAAGAGCGGCGATGCCGCCCGCGCCGTCCCGCTGCTCGAAGTGGCGGCGGAGACCGATCCTGCCGGAAGCCAGATCAGTGAGCATCTGGGCGACGCCTATTGGCAGCTCGGCCGCCGGTTCGAGGCGCGCTACGCCTGGGCTGCGGCGGCGCTCCATGCCGAGAGCGGGGCGGCTACCGCGCGCATCGAGGCGAAGATCGCGAACGGCCCCGCGGCCGCCAACTAGGCATGATTGTCGAACGGGCGAGAGCCAAGCTCAACCTGGCGCTGCACGTCCGCGCGCGGCGGCCGGACGGCTATCATGAGCTGGAGACGCTGTTCGCCTTCGTAGAGCATGGCGACGAGATCCGCGTGGCCCGCGCCGATGCGCCCTCCTTCACCATCGACGGCCGCTTCTGCAAGGCGTTGCGGGCGGAGGACGACAATCTGATCACCCGCGCCGCCGCCGCCTTTGCGGCGGACATCGGCGGCGGGCCATGGGCGATCGGGCTGGGCAAGTGGCTGCCGGTCGCTTCCGGCATTGGCGGCGGTTCGGCCGACGCGGCGGCGACGCTGCGCGCGCTGGCGGAGCTGGAGGGCGTGGCGCCGGACGATCCGCGCCTGTTCGCCATCGCCGAACGGCTGGGGTCGGACGTGCCCGCCTGCCTGCTAGGCCGCACCGCGCTGGGCCGGGGCAGGGGCGAGGTGCTGGAGCTGGTGGCGGGGGCGCCGGGGATGCCCGCGCTGCTGGTGAACCCGGGCGTGGCGGTCTCCACCGCCGAGGTGTTCCGCCGCTGGGACGGAGTGGACCGCGGCCCGCTGGGCGCCGGTCCGCTGCTCGATGTCGCGCGGGCGGGGCGCAACGATCTGGCGGCCCCCGCGATCGCCATCGCCCCGGTGATCGGCGAGGTGCTGGCGGCGCTGGAAGGCAGCGGCGCCGCGCTGGTCCGCATGTCGGGCTCGGGCGCCACCTGCTTCGCCCTCTATGACGACGATGCCGCGGCCGAGGCGGCGGACCGGCGCGTGCGCAAGGCGGGGCCGGGCTGGTGGCGGGCGCTGACCCGGCTGACCGGTTAACCAGGCATCTGAACGGCTTGTTTGCGAATGCCGCCGTATCGGGGCAGGCGGCGGATCAGACGCGATGCGGGACGTTCGCCGGTGGTCCCCGCCACGGCCTCCACGGCCACGGCGGGCGCCATCCCCGCCGCAACGCTTCCCCCGCCGCCATCCCCGTGACACGCGCGCTGCATTAGGGCAGAGCGCGGGGATGATCAGCGTCACCCGTGACGGCCCCGTCGCCATCATCGCCCTGGCCCGCCCCGAAGCACGCAACGCGATGCCAACCGCCGCCTGGCTGGCGCTGGCCGATGCTGCCGCGCAGGTGGCGGACGCGCGCGCCGTGATCCTGCGTTCGGACGTGCCCCGCATCTTTTCCGCCGGCGCCGATGTGCGCGAGTTCGAGCAGTTGCAGACCGATCCGGCGATGCGCGGGGCGTTCCGCCGGGCGATGCGCGCGGGGATAGACGCGATCGCCGCGCTGCCGATGCCGGTGATCGCGGCGGTGGACGGCGGCTGCTTCGGCGCCGCGGTGGCGCTGATCCTGGCGGCGGACGTTCGGATCGCGGGCAATTATTCGGAATTCGCGATCACGCCCGGCCGCCTGGGCCTGGGCTATCCGCGCGAGGATGTGGCCCGGCTGGCGGCGCAGGTGGGCAAGGGCATGGCATCGCTGCTGCTGTTCACCGGCGACAAGCTGCGCCCGGACGAGGCCTATCGCATCGGGCTGATCGAGCTGAAGGCGCGCAAGGCCGACGATGTCGCTACCGCCATGGCGCGCGCGGTGGCCGGCAACGCGCCCAACGCGCTGCGGCTGCTGAAGGCCACGCTGGCGGACCCGGCGAACCCCGCGCACGACCAGGCGTTCGAGGATGCCTATGGCGGCGCGGAGTTCGCCGAGGGCGTCTCCGCCTTCCGCGAACGGCGCCCGGCGGTGTATCCTTGAGCGCCCCTGAGCCGCCGGCCGAATGGATCGACGGCCCGGCGGACGATCTGCTGCTGCTGTGCGATCATGCGTCGAGCCATGTGCCCGCGGATATCGATCTGGGCATCGATCCGCGCCTGCTGGACCTGCACATCGCGATCGACATCGGCGCGGCGGACGTTACGCGCGGGCTGGCCGCGCGGCTGGGCGCGCCGGCGATCCTGGGCACGGTATCGCGGCTGGTGCTCGATCTGCATCGCGAGCCGGATCATCCCAACCTGGTCCCGAAATCCAGTGATGGCCATGTGATACCGGGCAATCTTCCGATCGGGACTGAAGATCGCCTGCTGCGTTTCCATCTGCCCTATCACGATTTCATCGCCGCCCGGATCGCGGCGGTGCGGCCCGCGCTGATCCTGTCGATCCACAGCTTCACGCCGCGGCTGGAGCAGGGCGGCGGCGACCGGCCGTGGGAGGTGGGCGTGCTCTACAATCAGGACGAGCGCGCCGCGCGCATCGCGGTGCCCTGGCTCGCCGCCCGGGGGCTGGTGACGGGCGACAACGAACCCTATTCGGGCAAGCTGCTCAACGCGACGCTGAACCGGCATGCGGAGGCCAACGGCATCCCGTCGATCGCGATCGAGATCCGCAACGACCTGATCCGCGACCCTGCGGGCGTGGCGCGCTGGACGGGGGTGTTGGCGGATCTGGCCGGGGTGCTGCGCGGGGCGCTTTGATTACGCGCCAAGCCTCCCGGCCCGCGTCCCGGCGCAATTCTCTTGCGCGAATCCGCCTTCCCGCGACATAGGCGGTCGCGCCATGACCAATCGTTTCGACAAATCGAAGCTCCCCAGCCGCCACGTCTCTGTCGGCCCGGAGCGCGCCCCGCACCGCAGCTACTATTACGCGATGGGCCTTACCGAGGCCGAGATCGCACGCCCGTTCGTGGCGCTCGCCAGCGCGGGCAACGACAGCGCGCCGTGCAACACCACGCTCGATGCCCAGGCCGACGCCGCGCGCAAGGGCGTGGAGCAGGGCGGCGGCATGCCGCGCCGCTTCAACACCATCACCGTGACCGACGGCATCGCCATGGGGCACCAGGGGATGAAGTCCTCGCTGGTCAGCCGTGAGGTGATCGCCGACTCGGTCGAGCTCAGCGTGCGCGGCCATTGCTATGACGCGCTCGTCGGTTTCGCGGGGTGCGACAAGTCGCTGCCGGGGATGATGATGGCGATGCTGCGCCTCAATATCCCGTCGATCTTCGTCTATGGCGGATCGATCCTGCCCGGCCGCTATCATGATCGCGACGTCACCGTGGTCGACGTGTTCGAGGTGGTGGGCAAGTTCGCCGCGGGCACCTGCCCGATCAGCGAGGTCCATGCGCTGGAGAAGGTGGCGTGCCCCGGCCATGGCGCGTGCGGCGGGCAATATACCGCCAACACCATGGCCTGCGTCGGCGAGGCGATCGGCCTTTCGCTGCCCAACAGCAACATGGTCCCCGCGCCCTACACCAGCCGCGAGCAGATCGCGGTCGCCGCCGGCTATCAGGTGATGGAGCTGCTGGAGAAGAACATCCGCCCGCGCGACATCTGCACGCGCGAGGCGTTCGTCAACGCGGCGCGCATCGTCGCGGCGACCGGGGGCTCCACCAACGGTGCGCTCCACCTGCCGGCGATGGCGCATGAGGCGGGCATCGCCTTCGATCTGTTCGACGTGGCGGAGATATTCAAATCAACGCCTTACATCGCAGACCTGAAACCCGGCGGGAAATATGTCGCCAAGGATATGTATGAGGCCGGCGGCGTCTACATGCTGATGAAGACGCTGCTCGCCAACGATCTGCTTGACGGCAACTGCATGACCGTGACCGGCAAGACGCTGGGCGAGAATATCGACGCGGTGACGTGGAACCCGGACCAGAAGGTCATCTATGACGTCAAGTCGCCGATCACGCCCACCGGCGGCGTGGTCGGCCTGCGCGGCACGCTGGCGCCCAACGGCGCCATCGTGAAGGTGGCGGGCATGCACCGGCTCCAGTTCGAGGGGCCGGCGCGCTGCTTCGATTGCGAGGAGGACGCCTTCGCCGCCGTCGAGGCGCGCGAGATCCAGGAGGGCGAGGTCGTCGTCATCCGCTACGAAGGGCCGAAGGGCGGACCGGGCATGCGCGAGATGCTGTCCACCACCGCCGCGCTCTATGGCCTGGGCATGGGCGAGAAGGTGGCGCTGATCACCGACGGGCGCTTCTCCGGCGCGACGCGGGGCTTCTGCATCGGCCATGTCGGCCCGGAAGCCGCCGAGGGCGGCCCGATCGCGCTGGTGCAGGACGGCGACCTGATCCGCATCGATGCGGAGGCGGGGACGATCGACCTGGAGGTTCCGGAAACGGTGCTCGCCGAACGCCGCGCGACGTGGCAGGCGCGGACCAACGACTATCAGTCGGGCGCGCTGTGGCGCTATGCGCAGAACGTGGGGCCGGCCTATAAGGGTGCGGTGACCCACCCCGGAGCCGCGGCCGAAACCCATGTCTATGCGGACATCTGATGCCGGCGGAGACATCATCGATCCGCCGGCACTGAATCTGTCGAACCGCGCGAGACGGTGGGCGTCAGCCGCCGTCCGGCCGGCCTGGGGCGGGCGCGTGCTGCTGCTCGCCCCCCTGATGCTCGTTGCGGCGTGCGACCGGCTGGTCCCGGACAAGGTTGCCGCCGCCAAGGCGGACGCGCACAAACAGGCGATGGCCAAGGCCGAAAGCCCGCTAGACTGCATGCCGCCGGGGGCGGACACCTTCGGCTTCGTCTGCACGATCGACCGGCGCCAGACGCAGGACGGGCTGATCCTGACGCTGCGCCATCCGGACGGCGGTTTCCGCCGGCTGATGGTGATGCGCGACGGCAGCGGCGTCGCGGCGGCGGACGGGGCAGAGGCGGCGGTCGTCACCCCGCTGGCGCCCGACCTGATCGAGGTCGCGATCGGCGGCGGCCGCTATCGCCTGCCCGCCACGGTGCGCCAACCCGGGGGCGCCGCCAGCCCCACGCCATCGCCCGCAACGTCAAAGGCCAAGCCGTCATGATTCCGCCCGGCGTCCCGATAGTGACCGCCGCCGAGATGCGCGCCGCCGAAGAGGCGGTGTTCCGCCGCGAGCGCCAGCTTGACGTCATGGAGCGGGCCGGCGCGGCGGTGGCGCGCGAGGCGGCGCGCTTCGCGACCGGCCGGCCGGTGCTGGTGGTTGCGGGGCCGGGGAACAACGGCGGCGACGCCTATGTCTGCGCGCGCCACCTGCGCCAGGGCGGCCTCGACGTCAGCGTCGCGGCGATGGGCGAGCCCAAGGCCGGGGCGGCGGCGGAGATGTGGTCGCGCTGGGAAGGGCCGGTGGTCTCTCTCTATGAGGCGCGGCCGCGCCCGATGCTGGTCGACGGGCTGTTCGGCACGGGCATGACGCGCCCGCTGGAACGCGGCCCGCGCGCGCTGCTGGCTGATCTGGTGACGGCGGCGGACTTCAGCCTTTCGATCGACCTGCCGTCGGGCCTGGAGACCGACAGCGGGGCCGATTTCGGCGCCCCGCGCGTGTCCGCAACGCTGGCGCTGGCGGCGCTGAAGCCGGCGCATGTGCTGGACGCGGGGCTTGAGCGTTGCGGCCATGTGCTGCTGGCGGACATCGCCATTCCGGTGGCGGCGCACCGGCGCGCCGCCGCCCGGCCACGGCTGGCGCCGCCGGGGGCGGGGGATCACAAGTACAGCCGCGGCATGGTGGTCGCGGTCGAATGCGCGATGCCCGGGGCGGCGCGGCTGGCGGCGCGCGCGGCGATGGCGGGCGGGGCGGGCTATGTCACGCTGGCGGGCGCCGATCCGCGCGGGGGCGGACCCGATGCGCTGGTCCGCACCCGGATCGAGGCCGCCGAGGACCTGGCCGAGCTGCTGGAGAGCGACCGGATCGCATCGGTGGTGATCGGCCCTGGCCTGGGGCGCGAGCGCCGTTCGGAGGCGCTGCTGAAGGCCGCGCTGGCCTGTCCGCACCCGCTGGTGCTGGATGGCGATGCGCTGACGCTGCTCGGCCGTCAGGCGGGCCGCTGGCTGCGTGACCGCCGCGCGCCCACCTGGCTCACCCCCCATGCCGGCGAGTTCGCGCGGATGTTCGAGGGGGAGGGCAGCAAGATCGATCGCACGCTGGGGCTGGTGCTGGAGACGGGCGCCACCGTGCTCCACAAGGGCGCCGACACGGTGATCGCGGGCACGGACGGGGCGGTGCGCGTGCTGGCGGGGGCCTCGCCATGGCTCTCCACCGCGGGTACGGGCGACGTGCTGGCGGGGCTGCTCGCGGCCCAGGCGGCGCGCGGGCTGCGCGGCGTGGCGGCGGCGGAGGCGGCGGTATGGCTCCATGCGCGCGCCGCGTCGCTCGCCGGACCGGCCTTTGCTGCCGACGCGCTGGTGGATCATGCCGCCGCGGCTTTGGGAGAATGTGTGTGAACGGTGCGGATGACGAGATCGTGCGCGTGGCGGCGCGCGGGGACGGGGTGACCGGGGACGGCCGCCACGTGCCCTTCGCCGCGCCGGGGGACCGGCTGCGCGACGACGGCACCGTCGCGCCCGGTCCGCGCCGCCGCACGCCGCCATGCCGCCATTTCGGCACCTGCGGCGGATGCCAGCTCCAGCATCTGGACGACGATGCCTGGGCCGGCTTCATCACCGATCGCATCGCCGGGGCGCTGCGCCAGCACGGGCTGGAGACGGAGATCCGCACGCCGCTGCTCTCGCCGCCCGAAACGCGCCGCCGCGCCACTTTCCACGCCGAACGGCGCGGGCGCCAGGTGCATCTGGGCTTTACCGAGGCGAACAGCCACCGGCTGGTGGACGTGCAGGAATGCAGCGTGCTGCATCCCGAGCTGTTCCGGCTGCTCAATCCGTTGCGCGGGCTGTTGTCGGCGCTGCTGCCCGGATCGCGCCGCGCGAACGTGCATGTAACGCTGGCGGATCAGGGCCGCGACGTGCTGATCGACGGGCTGGAGGCGGAGGGGCTGGCCGCTGCGGAAGCGCTGAGCGGCTTCGCGCGGCGCCATGGCCTAGCGCGGCTTTCGCTCGACGAGGGGCTTGGCCCCACGCCGCGCTGGGAACCCGATCCGGTGACGATCACGCTGGCGGGCGTGCCGGTGCCGCTGCCGGCGGGCAGCTTCCTCCAGGCGACGGCGGAGGGGCAGGCTGCGTTGGTCGACGCCGCGCGCGAGGTGGCGGGCGATGCGGCCGCGGTGGCGGACCTGTTCGCCGGGCTGGGCACCTTTACCTTCGCCTTCCCCCGCGCCAAGGTCTATGCGGCCGAGGCGGCACGCGACGCGATCCTGTCGCTCAAGGCGGCGGCGGGGGCGGCGCAGCGCCCCGTCTATGCCGATCATCGCGATCTCTACCGCCGCCCGCTAACCGTGGCCGATCTCGATCATTTCGACGCGGTGATCCTCGATCCCCCGCGTGCCGGAGCGCGCGAGCAGGCGGAGGAGCTGGCGATCTGCCGGGTGCCGTCCGTAGCCTATATCTCGTGCAATCCCAGCACCTTTGCGCGCGATGCGGAGATATTGTGCAAGGGCGGCTACCGGCTCGACTGGATCCAGCCGGTCGGCCAGTTCCGCTGGTCCACGCATGTCGAGCTGGCCGCGAAGTTCCGCCGCTGACCTTGTGCCGTTGTTCGAGATGTCGCCGACGCGGACGCCGTTGAAATAATAGTGCAGCTCGCGCGGATCGGTTGCCCCGCTGGGTGATATGATGCGGGATGCCCGGGAGGACAATGCAACGAAGCCTCGCCATGGCCCGAGGCCAGCGACGGCGCGAAGGGAGTAAAGGGATTATTGCACGTGTCACCGTAATTGCGTAATTGGTTAGCACTAATTGGGGGTATTGCACGTGTCACCGTAATTCTAATCCCGTAATCGACTACAATTCAGTAATGAATCTCGTGGATTTTTTCGTCAATAGCGTCGCCATACAAACCACGTAAAAGCGAAATTCGTGCATCATCGCCTTCCGCCACCACATGGCAAGTGCCCAAGTGTCCAGAAACTACTACATAATTTTCACCACAGTAGGTGAAATCCGCATCCTTCGCAAAGACCAATCCCTTGATATTGCTAATATCGACATCCAGCTGTTGAGAGAGGAAAGAAATAAATTCCTTCAACTGCGACGTTTTAAATCGCATAAAATGTATATAAAGGAGACCTCTTCTCCGAAAAGTGAAAGTTTCAGTCAAGGAAACCCATATCCTTATCAACCGTTGCCCGCGACCTGCCCGCTGAAGCTATGATCTCACGTAGCAAAGCGTCACCAAAAAAGCCATCCCCCTTTGATCTTGTATAGGCAACGACTTCGTCCCACGACATATTTGGGTCTTCTCGGTCAAGCTTGGCAGCCAGCGGGCGATCGGCCATTAGATCCCTTGCTCGCGTGCGAAACTCATTCCTGAAACTATGAGCGTATCGCGCCTTCTCCTCAAGTGACATTTTGCTATTTTGCAATATCTCCGGAAGTCTTGATATCTGATACTTATACCACGCTCTCACGTTTGTATTAGATAGACTATGCGGTTTACTGGCCAGATCGTCCCAATATTTATTATAACGCTTCTCATCGTCGCTTTCTCGCACAAAGCCACAAAGCCACAAAGCAGGCAGGTTCGCGCGGGAGCGGCGCTATCTGCTCGAAGGGATCGCGCAGCGCCGACGGCCGCAAACCCAAGTACGGTAACCGCGCGAACCAAGACTTTTTCTTCGTGCCTTCGTGGCTTTGTGCGAGACAAACTCCCGCCCTCCGCGGGAATTCAATAATCCGCCCGGACGAAATACAGCCCGTCCGGCGGCGCATTCAGTCCCAGCGTCTGGCGGTCCTTGGCCTCCAGCGCATTGCGCACGTCGCGTGCGGTCCAGCGCCCCTGGCCCACCAGCGCCAGGCATCCCACCATCGATCGTACCTGGTGATGCAGGAACGATCGCGCCGACGCGCGCACCACCACCCGGTCAAGCTCGCGCGAGACGTCGAGCCGGTCGAGCGTCTTCACCGGGCTGGCCGACTGGCAGTGGATCGAGCGGAAGGTGGTGAAGTCATGCAGCCCCACCAGCACCTGCGCCGCGCGGTGCATCGCGTCCGCGTCCAGCTCCGCCGCGATCCGCCATGCCAGCCCGGCCTCGAAGGTCAGCGGCGCGCGCCGGTTGACGATGCGATATTCGTAATGCCGACCGACGCACGAGAAGCGCGCGTGCCAATCGTCCGCCACCGCCTCGCACGCCAGCACCGCCACCGGATGCGGCCGCATCCGCGCGTTGAGCGCCTCCATCAGCCGGAAGGGCGCGATCGGCTTCGCGATCTCGACATGCGCGCGCATCGCCAGCGCGTGGACCCCGGCGTCTGTGCGCCCCGCGGCATGGGCGATGACGTCCTCGCCCGTCACCGATCGTGCGGCCTCCTCCAGCGCCTGCTGCACGCTTGGCCCATGGTTCTGCCGTTGCCAGCCCATGAAGGGCCGCCCGTCCCACTCCAGCGTCAGCGCGAAGCGCGTCAAAGCTGCGTCCCGGGCGGGATCGGGAAGCCGCGCAACAGCTCCTCCGCCGTCATGGCGCCACGGCCTGCGCGCTGGACGCGCAGCGGGCGGATCGCGCCCCGTCCGCAGGCAACCGTGATCCGGTCATCGATCACCGTGCCGGGCTCGCCGCCGCCATCGGCGATCTCCGCCGCAAGCACGCGCACCCGTTCCCCGGCGCATTCGAAATAGGCCCCCGGCGGATTGAACGCGCGCACCTGCCGCTCAACCTCCTCTGCGGTTTGCGTGAAATCGAGGCGCGTCTCGGCCTTGTCGATCTTGGCGGCATAGGTGACGCCATCCTGCGGCTGCGGCACCGCCGGATGGGCGCTGATGTCGCCCAGCACCTGCACCATCAGCCGCGCGCCCATGGCGGCAAGCTCGGCGGTCAGCTCGCCGGCCGTCTTGCCGTCGATCGGGGTGCGCCCTTGCAGCCGCACCGGGCCGGTGTCCAGCCCGGCCTCCATCTGCATGATCCCCACGCCCGTCTCCGCGTCGCCCGCCAGGATCGCGCGCTGGACCGGCGCGGCGCCCCGCCAGCGCGGCAGCAGCGATCCGTGGATGTTGAGGCATCCCAGCCGCGGCGCCTCCAGAACCGGGCGGGGCAGTATCAGGCCATAGGCGGCCACAACCGCCACATCGGCCCCCAGCGCCGCGAATGCCGCCTGCTCGTCCGCTCCCTTCAGCGACACCGGGGTTCGGACGGGAATCCCCAGCGCCTCCGCGCGGGCATGGACGGGGGAGGGGGTCAGCGCCTTGCCGCGCCGCCCGCCGGGACGCGGCGGCTGGCTATAGGCCGCCACGACATCATGCCCCGCCGCCGCCAGCGCCTCGAGCGCGGGCACCGCGAACTCGGGCGTTCCCATGAAGATCACACGCATGGGCGCGGCTTTAGCCAGTCCGCCACTCCCGCGAAAGCTGGCGCGGGCGGTTTCCTTTCTGTTCCCGGCTCGCTATCTCCACGCCATGGCATCCGTCGAGATCGAAGCGCTCACCCAGGCCCTGTCGCGGCTTCCCGGGCTGGGTCCGCGTTCGGCGCGGCGCGCGGTGTTGCATCTGATCAAGAAGCGGGAGACCGCGCTCGATCCGCTGCTGGCGGCGCTGGAGCAGGTCAGCCGGCGGCTCACCGCCTGCGCGACCTGCGGCAATGTCGATACCAGCGATCCCTGCGGCATCTGCGCCGATCCGCGGCGCGACGCGCGTTCGCTGTGCGTGGTGGAGGAGGTGGCGGACCTGTGGGCGCTCGATCGCGCGCGGCTGTTCCCCGGGCGCTTCCATGTGCTGGGCGGGCGGCTTTCCGCGCTGGACGGGGTGCGGCCGGAGGACCTGACCATCGACGCGCTGGTCCGCCGCGTGGGCGAGGGGGGTATCGACGAGGTGGTGCTGGCGATGAACGCCACGCTGGAGGGCCAGACCACCGCCCATTATATCGCCGACCGGCTGGAGAGCTTCCCCGTCCGCGTCACCCAGCTCGCGCACGGGCTACCGGTGGGCGGCGAGCTGGATTATCTGGACGAGGGCACGCTGGCCCAGGCGCTGCGCGCACGGCGGCCGGTGGCCTGAGTTTCCTCACGCCGTCGCGTGAAACAACCGAATGTCCTTGGCTGGCGCGCGCCCGGCCTCCCCCTTGCTTGACGCCCCACCGGCCCAATCCTAAATCCGCCGCATGGCAGTTCTTCCCATCGTAGAGATCCCCGATCCCCGCCTGCGCACCGTGTCCGCGCCCGTCGAGACGGTGGATGACGAGCTGCGCGCGCTGATCGGCGACATGTTCGACACCATGTACGACGCGCCCGGCATCGGCCTGGCCGCGATCCAGGTGGGCGTGCCCAAGCGCGTGATCGTGATGGACCTGCAGGAGGAAGAGGACGAGGAGGGCAAGCCGATCCGCGCGCCCCGCGTCTTCATCAATCCGGAGATACTGGATCCGTCGGAAGATCAGTCGGTCTATACCGAGGGTTGCCTGTCGGTCCCCGATCAATATGCCGATGTGGAGCGCCCCGCCCGTTGCCGCGTGACGTGGCTCGACGAGAAGGGTGAGAGTCACGACGCGCTCTTCGAAGGGCTGCTCGCCACCTGCATCCAGCATGAGATGGATCATCTGGAAGGCATCGTCTTCATCGACCATCTCTCGCGCCTGAAGCGCGACATGATCCTGAAGAAGCTGGCCAAGGCGCGCAAGACGGCCGCCTGATCGGAAAAAAGCCGCTGTCCTGTCGCGACTGTTCGGTATATGTTCTGCGTTCGGCGGCGCTCCGGCGTTCGCTTCCGGGGGAGGTGCGCCGCGATGCGCACGGCCTCTGAACCTCTTTGAACATCCGGCGGGAGACGGCGCGTGGAACTGGTGGCGATGGCGGTGGCCGCGTTGATCGCGGGGCTGGGGATCGGCTGGTTCCTGGGCACGCGCGGCGTAGCGGAGATGCGGGCGCAGCGCGACGCGCGCGAGGCGGATTTCAAGGCCGCCGCCGCCGATCTCGCCCGCGCCCAGATCGAGCTGGCCGAAACGCGCGGGCAGGGCCAGGGCTTCGAGGAGCGTTTCGCGAACCTTGCGCATCGCGTGCTGGGCGATGCGCAGAAGGCGCTGCTCGAACGCGCCGACCAGCGCTTCCACCAGGCCGGCGAGAAGAGCGAGACCCAGCTAAAGGCGCTGCTCCAGCCGGTGGAGGCGGTGCTCAAGCGCTACGAGCAGGGGCTGAACGAGGTCGAGAAGAGCCGCGTCGATCAATATGCCGCGCTGCGCGAGGCGGTGCAGCTTCTCCATTCCAGCCACGGCCAGGTGCGCGACGAAACGGCGAAGCTGGTCAACGCGCTGCGCGCCAGCCCCAAGTCGCGCGGCCGCTGGGGCGAGCAGAGCCTGAAGAATGTGCTGGAGCAGGCGGGCCTTTCGCAATTCGCCGATTTCGCGACCGAGGTTTCGGTGAACACCGAGGATGGGCGGCTGCGGCCCGACGTGGTCGTCCGCCTGCCGGGCGGGCGCAAGCTGATCGTCGACGCCAAATGTTCGCTCAACGCCTATCTCGACGCCACCGACGCGGTGGACGATGCGACGCGCGCCGCGCACCTGAAGGCGCATGCCGCCGCGATCCGCCGCCATGCCGAGCAGCTTGGCTCCAAGGGCTATTGGGAGCGGTTCGGCGACGCGGCCGATTATGTGATCCTCTATATCCCCGGCGAACATTTCCTAACGGCCGCGCTGGAGCAGGACGATGTGCTGTGGGAATGGGCGTTCGAGCGGCGCGTGCTGCTTGCCACGCCGACCAACCTCGTCGCGATCGCGCGCACCGTCGCCAGCGTCTGGCGGCAGGAGAAGCTGGCGGAGGAGGCGGCGGAAATCGCAAGGTTGGGCAAGGAGTTGCACGCGCGTCTTGCCACCATGGGTGAGCATGTCGGGCGGCTGGGCAAGAATCTGGAGACCGCCAACCGCGCCTATAACGCGATGGTGGGAAGCCTGGAGAGCCAGGTGATGACCCAGGCGCAGCGCTTCGAGGCGCTGGAGGTGGCGAACGGCGCGAAGAAGATCGAGCAGCTTCCTGTGGTGGAAACCTCGCCCCGCCCGCTGACCAAGCTGATCGGCCTGGCCGGCGGGGCGGGGGAGGAAGCCGCGGAATAACGGGGTTTAGCGGCGCCAGGGCCCGCCGTCGCGCTCGCGCTGGATCAGCAGCGTGCGCCCGCCCGGCGCGCTGAGCAGCACGCTGCCGTTGCGGTTGTTGGTCACGGTCAGGCGGCGGCCCAGGATGTCGAGCATCGTCCGCTCCTGCTGGCCCACCGGGCCCATGCAGCCGCGCTTGGTGACCGCCATCGGCCCGGTTACCAGCGCACCGCGATCGAAGCGGTAGGCGCCGGAAAAGCTGTTGCAGCCGGTGTTGCCGTTCACCCGGTCAGCGGTGAAGCGGATGGTGACGTTGTTGCCGATCACCTGGCGGCCGGAAATCTGCAGGATGCGCCAGTCGCCCGCGATCGGCCCTGCGCCGGGATTGGCGACGATCGGATCGCCGCCGCAGCCATTGTAGGTGCGCCGGCCCAGGTTCACCGTCACGGTGTCCGGATAGCGCCGGTCGCTCATCCCGTCGCTGCACTGTTTGTGGACGATGTTCACGGTCATCGTGCGGGTGCGATAGGTCTCGCCAGCGAAGCCGTGGATCGGGCGCGGCGCGGCCACCACCACGGGGCGGCCATCGGGCGTTTCGAGCCGCATCGTCCGCTGGTCGATGGTCAGCGACCAGAAGGGCTCGGTGCCGCGGGCCTTGTAGGTCTCCAGGCCGCCGCGCTGGGCGTTGCTGTCCGCGGGCATCAGCATGGCCAGCGACATCAGGCCGGCGGTGGCGATCGTGGAGAGATGCATGGGTAGAACTCCTTCCCGGCCCGATTGGCAGGAGGCGGCTGAACGGCGCATTGCCGCAACGACAGGCGCCGGTTCAGGTTTCCGCGCGGCGGCCCTGGTTGAGCACCTCATAGGCCATCACCGCCGTCGCCACCGCGGCGTTCAGGCTGTCGGCCTTGCCCAGCATCGGGATCTTGACCAGCAGGTCGCATTCGGCGGCGATATGGTCCGGCATGCCCTGCGCCTCGTTGCCGGTCAGCAGGAAGGTGGGTGCCTGATATCGCGGCGCCTGGTAATCATGCTCGGTGTCGAGGCTGAGGCCCACGAGCTGCCCCGGCCCGGAACGCAGCCAGGCGCGGAAGTCGTCCCATGCGGCGCGGGCCACGGGCATGGTGAACAGCGCCCCCATGCTCGCCCGCACCGCCTCCACCGAAAAGGGATCGACGCAATCGTCCACCAGGATCAGCCCGCCCGCGCCCACCGCGTCGCCGGTGCGCAGGATCGTGCCCAGGTTGCCCGGATCGCGCAGCCGCTCCGCCACCAGCCAGATCGGCGCGGCGGCACGGTCGAGCGCGTCCAGCGGCAGCGCGAACTCACGATAGACGCCCACCACCGACCCCGGATTGTCCTTGCCCGAAAGCTTCGAGAGGATGTCCGCGCTGGTCTCGATCGCCTCGCCGCCTGCCGCCTCGGTCGCGGCGACCAGCGCGGTGACGAGCGGATGGGCGGCGCTGTCCGCGGCGAAGAACAGATGCTCGGGCAGCCGCCCGGCCTCGCGCGCTTCGGTCAGGATGCGCAGCCCTTCGGCCAGGAACCGGCCCTGCTCGCGCCGGTGACGCTTGTCGCGCAGCAGCCGGACCTGCTTGACCAGCGGGTTGGAGAAGGCGGTGATTTGGCGGGGCATGGCGATGCGCTGGATGGGGCGGGGTAGGGGCTCAGTCTTCCCCGAACCGCGCCTCGACCAGTTCGGCCAGGGCCTGAACGGCGTCCTCGGCGCCGTCGCCCGCGGCGCGGATGGTGATCGTGTCGCCCATCGCCGCGCCCAGCATCATCAGCCCCATGATCGAGGTTGCCGTGACCTGGGACCCATCCTTCTCCACCGTCAGCGGCACGGGCTGCGACGAGGCGAGGGTGACGAACTTGGCGGAGGCGCGCGCGTGGAGGCCGCGCTTGTTACAGATCTGGACGGTCCGGGAAATCTCGCTCACGCGGCGGCTTCTCCCAACACTTCGGATGCGACGGTGATGTATTTGCGCCCGGCCTCGCGCGCGGCGGCGACGGCCTCGGTCACCTTCATCGTCTTGCGCGCGCCGCCCAGGCGGATCAGCATCGGCAGGTTGATGCCGGCGATCACCTCGTAACGGCCCGCCTCCATCAGCGAGATGGCCAGGTTGGAGGGCGTGCCGCCGAACAGATCGGTCAACAGGATCACGCCGCGGCCCGAATCGACCTCCTGCAGGGCCCGGGCGATATCCGCGCGGCGCTCTTCCATATCGTCTTCGGGGCCGATGCAGATCGTGGCGATCCGCTCCTGCTTGCCGACCACATGCTCCATCGCGACGACGAACTCCTCGGCGAGCCGCCCGTGCGTCACGAGTACCAGACCGATCATTGGTTAGTTCTCCGCCCCATTCATATGGCCACCGGCGCTCCCTCCAGCGAGTCCTGCGGCGCGGTCTGCAGATCGCGATGGGTCACCGTGGGCGAAAATCCCGCCTCGCGCAACCGCCCCGCCATGTGCTCCGCGACATGGACCGAACGGTGCCGTCCCCCCGTGCAGCCGAAGGCGATCGTGACATAGGCCTTCCCTTCGGCCTGATAGCGCGGGAGCAGCAGCAGCAGCAGTGTTTCGATTTGGGCCATGGCCTCCCGATAGGCCGGATCGGCGGCGACATAGGCGGCGACATCGGGATCGCGGCCGGTGCCGGGGCGCAGATCCTCCACCCAGTGCGGGTTGCGCAGGAAGCGCATGTCGAACACCAGGTCCGCGTTGCGCGGGATGCCGCGGGCATAGCCGAACGATCCGATCGAAAGCACCGAATCGCCCATCCCCTCGCCGGAGAAGGACTGGCGGATCTGCTGCGCCAGCTCGTTCGCGGTCATGCGGGTGGTGTCGATCAGCCGGTTGGCCCAGCGCCGCAGCGGGGCCAGCAGGTCGCGCTCGCGGGCGATGCCGTCCGCGGCCGGGCGGTCCAGCGCCAGCGGGTGGCGCCGCCGCGTCTCCGAATAGCGCCGCTCCAGCTCCGCGCCCGAGCATTCGAGAAACAGCGTGCCGATGTCGTGGCCGTGGTCCTCGCGCAGCTTCTTGATGCGCCGCACGATGCTCTCGGCGTCGAATCCGCGCGTCTGGGCGCCGATGCCGATCGCCAACGGACGATCGTCGCCGCCGTCGATCCCCTCGGGCAGATCGGTGTCGAGCAGCCGGTTGAGCAGCAGCAGCGGCAGATTGTCCACCGTCTCCCAGCCCAGGTCCTCCAGCGTGCGCAGCACCGTGGACTTGCCCGCGCCGGACATGCCGGTGACGAGCAGGATGTTCTTGGGCGTGTTCTTGCTCATGCCGCGATCCGCTTCAGCGCGAGCTCGACCTTCACCGGGGCCGAAGGCTCCAGCGCGGCGAGCGCGAGCACCGGCACGGCGACCCCGGCAATGTGCCGCGTCCGCTGCTCTTCCGGAAAGCGCGGCGGCGAATCGAGGATCGCGATCACCAGCGCCACGGGTACGCGCTCGGCGTGCGGCATCTCGAAAATGCCCAGCCCGCGCACCTCGATCTTGCCGGCGATGGTGGCGGGCGGGCTCGCGAGCAGCGTGCCGTCCGCCTGGCGGTGGCACAGCGTCTGATCGTCGGAAACCAGCACGGCGCCGCGATCGATCAGCCGCAGCGCCAGATCGGATTTGCCCTCGCCCGAACGCCCCTCGATCAGCACGGCCTGGCCGCCGATCGCCACGCAGGACGCATGCAGGCGTTCGGTGGATACCATGGGGGCACGCACGTCGGTCATCCGTTCTTCTCGGCTATCGGCAGCCGTATCACGAAGCGCGCGCCGGACATCCCGTCCGCCCGCGCTTCCACGGCGATGCTGCCCTGATGCGCTTCCACGATCGTCCGCGCAATGGCCAGCCCCAGCCCGGAATGCCGGCCGAACGCCTCGCCTTCGGGGCGTACCGAATGGAAGCGGCGGAAGACCGCCTCGCGCTCGTCTTCGGGCACGCCGGGGCCTTCGTCCTCGACCTGCACGACCAGCATGCGCCCTTCGCGCGCGGCGGAAAGCGCGATCCGGCCGCCCTTCGGCGAGAAGGAAACGGCGTTGTCGATCAGGTTCTCGAACACGCGCTCCAGCCGCCCGCCTTCGCCCAGCACGCGCATCCGTGCCCGGGAAGCGCGATCGAAGGAGAGGCGGATGCCGTTGGGCACGCCGCGCTCCTCGCGCTGGGCGATCAGCGCGGCGATCATCTCGCCGATATCGACCGGCTCGAACTTGGCGCGGCTGAGCTGCGCGTCGAGGCGCGAGGCGTCCGAGATGTCGGTGATCAGCCGGTCGAGCCGCAACACATCCTCGCGCACGATCGCCAGGAGCTGGTCGCGATGCTCCCTCTTGCGGACATGGCCCAGCCCCTCCACCGCGGAACGCAGCGAGGCGAGGGGGTTCTTCAGCTCGTGCGCCAGATCGGCGGCGAAGCTCTCGGTCGCGTCGATTCGTGCGCGCAGCGCCTGGCTCATGTCGGATATCGCGCGGGCCAGCCGCCCGATCTCGTCCATGCGGCTGGGCAGGCGGGGCACCACCACCTCGCGCGCGCGGCCCAGCCGCACGCGGATCGCCGCATCGGCCAGGTGGCGCAACGGCCGCACGATCGTCCGCGCCAGGAACAGCGAGAGGCCGATCGACGCCAGCATGACGATCAGCAGCACCACGCCCAGCCGCAACCGTTCGGTGCGGACCGTGGTGGTGATGTCGCGCGCGTTCACCGTGGTCATCACCACGCCCAGCCCGGTGATCGGCGCGGCGGCGGTAATGACCGGGGTGCGGTCGGGCGCGCGCCAGACGGTGGACGGGGCGCCGTGATCGGTTCCCGCGCTGCGCACGTCGGGCCAGTCGAAGCCGCGATCCGGCGGGCGCTCGCGATATTGCGGCGCGCGATCGGCGCCCGCCACCGTGTCGATCACCGCGTCGAGGAAGCGGGCCACGTCCTGGTTCCACGGGTCCTTGTCGGGATCGCGCAGCACCACGTTGTGGAGCCCCAGGTCGCGGCTGTCCGACAGCAGCTTGCCGTCCTCGCCGAACAGGCGGATGCGCACGCCCATGTCGCGCGCCAGGCTGAGCACCAGCGTGTCGCGGCGCGGCGGGTCCTTGGCCGCGGCGGCGAGCGACTGGGCGATCAGCCGCACCTCACGGCTCGATTGCGCCATCCGGCTCTCGACGATGCGCGCGCGATAGGAATCGAGGTACGAGAACCCCCCGGCCAGCAGCGCCAGCGCGAAGATGTTCACGGCCAGTATCCGCGGCGTCAGCGACAGCCGGTTGGACCATTTGAGCGCCAGGCCGCGCTCCTCACTCGTCGGAGAATCGATATCCGGCGCCATAGAGGGTTTCGATCGCGTCGAAGGTCGAATCCACCTGCCGGAACTTGCGGCGCACGCGCTTGATGTGGCTGTCGATGGTGCGGTCGTCGACGTAGATATCGTCCTGATAGGCCGCGTCCATCAACTGGTTGCGCGTCTTCACGATGCCCGGCCGTTGCGCCAGCGTCTCCAGGATCAGGAACTCGGTGACGGTGAGCGTCACATTGGTTCCGTCCCAGGTGACGCGGTGGCGGGCCGGGTCCATCGACAGGCGGCCGCGCACCAGCGGCTGGGCGGCCTCCTGCTCGCCGCCCTCTGCCGCGGGCTGGTTCACCTCGGTACGGCGCAGGATGGCGCGGATGCGTGCGATCAGCAGCCGCTGGCTGAACGGCTTGGCGATATAATCGTCCGCGCCCATCGCCAGGCCCAGCGCCTCGTCCAGCTCGTCGTCCTTGCTGGTCAGGAAGATCACCGGGATGCCCGATTTCTCGCGCAGCCTCCGCAGCAATTCCAGCCCGTCCATCTTTGGCATCTTGATGTCCAGCACCGCCAGGTCAGGCGGGTTGTCGATCAGGGCCTTCAAGGCGGCCTCGCCATCGGAATAGACGCGCGTCAGGAAGCCCTCGGCCTGAAGCGCGATCGATACGGAGGTAAGGATGTTGCGGTCGTCGTCGACGAGCGCGATCGTTGCTGTCATGCGGCCTTCCGGCGTGTCGCTACTGTTTCTGTCCCGGGGTTAGACCAAAGTTGGAAGCCCCACAATCTATTGACACCGGTTACCTGGATTGACCCCGGTTTCTGCGGCTGCCTACAGGGCAAGGGACAGCATCGGCGGCGGCGCAGGCTTCTGCGCCGCTAGAGGGAGAATTTGCCTTGACCCAGCGTGTTCCGCGCCACGGGCTCGACCTTCACGGTATCGAGACCGGGGCTACGATCCATTGGAACCTGATCACCGCGCCGCTCGTCGAGCATGCTGTCGCGCGCGGAGAGGGCAAGCTGGCCAAGGATGGCCCGCTGGTCGTCGCCACCGGCAAGCACACCGGCCGTTCCGCCAAGGACAAGTTCATCGTCCGCGACGCGGAGACGGAGGACACGATCTGGTGGGGCAAGACCAACGTGGCGATGACGCCGGAGGCGTTCGCCGCGCTCAAGGCCGATTTCCTCGCCGAGCTGAAGGGCCGCGACACGCTGTTCGTGCAGGACCTGTACGGCGGTTCGCAGCCCGAGCATCGCGTGAAGGTGCGCGTGATCAACGAGCTGGCGTGGCATAACCTGTTCATCCGCACGCTGCTGGTGCGCCCCGGCGAGGATGAACTGGCTGGCTTCCTGCCCGAATACACCATCATCGATCTGCCCAGCTTCCGCGCCGATCCCGCCAAGCATGGCTGCCGCACGGAAACCGTGATCGCGGTCAACTTCACCGAGAAGCTGATCCTGATCGGCGGCACCGCCTATGCCGGCGAGATGAAGAAGAGCGTGTTCGGCCTGCTCAACTATCTGCTGCCGCAGGACGGCATCATGCCGATGCACTGTTCGGCCAACACCGCGCATGACGGCACCAACACCGCCGTGTTCTTCGGCCTGTCGGGCACCGGCAAGACCACGCTCTCCGCCGATGCCAGCCGCACGCTGATCGGCGACGACGAGCATGGCTGGTCGGACACCGCCGTGTTCAACTTCGAAGGCGGCTGCTACGCCAAGATGATCCGCCTGTCGCCGGAAGCGGAGCCGGAGATTTTCGCGACCACCAAGCGCTTCGGCACGGTGCTCGAGAATGTCGTGATGGACCCGGAATCGCGCGCGCTGGACCTGGACGACAACAGCCTGGCCGAGAACAGCCGCGGCTCCTATCCGCTGGAGTTCATCCCGAACACCTCGGCCGAGAACATGGGGCCGGTGCCGAACAACGTCGTGATGCTGACCGCGGACGCCTATGGCGTGCTGCCGCCGATCGCGAAGCTGACGCCCGAGCAGGCGATGTACCACTTCCTTTCGGGCTACACCGCGCGTGTGGCGGGCACCGAAATCGGCGTGACCGAGCCGGAGGCGACCTTCTCCACCTGCTTCGGCGCCCCGTTCATGCCGCGCCACCCCTCCGTCTACGGCAACCTGCTCAAGGAGCGGATCGCCAAGGGCGGCGTGGATTGCTGGCTGGTCAACACCGGCTGGAGCGGCGGCAAGGCGACGATGCCGGGCATCAAGCGCATGCCGATCAAGGCCACGCGCGCGCTGCTCAACGCCGCGCTCGACGGCAGCCTGAACAACGCCGAATTCCGCAAGGATCCGAACTTCGGCTTCATGGTGCCGGTCGCGGTGCCGGGCGTGGACAGCGCGCTGCTCGATCCGCGCGAGGCATGGGCGGACAAGGCGGAATATGACGCCACCGCCGCGAAGCTGGTCGACGCCTTTGTCGAGAATTTCGCCCAATTCGCCGATCATGTCGACGAAGGGGTGCGCCAGGCCGCTCCGGGACAAGCCACCGAAGCCGCCGAGTAACGGCCCGGTCCAAGGATCGGGCACCCCGAAGGGAAGGCCCGATCCGATGACCGAAGCATGTTCGCCCCGCCTGTTCGCCTCCGACGCCGATGTGATCCGCATCGGCGAAGGATTGCTGGCGCGCACCTTGCCCCGCGCCGATTGGACGCATGAGGCGCATCTCGCCGCCTGCCTGTGGCTGCTCGCCGAGCGGCCCGACATCGATGTGGACGCCCGCATCGCGTGGATCATCGCGCGCTACAACGAAAGCGCCGGCGGCGTGAACGACGATACCCAGGGCTATCACGATACGATCACCCATGTTTACGTCGCGGGCGTGCGGCATTTCCTGCGCGGCTGGCGGGGCGATGCGGGGCTGGCCGCGCGGGCCAATGCGCTGTTGCTTTCGCCCGTGGGCCGCCGCGATTGGCCGCTGGGCTTCTACAGCCGCGATCTGCTGTTTTCTGTGGCGGCGCGGCGCGGATTCGTGCCGCCGGATCGTGCGCCGCTGCCCGGGGCATGCTAGTCTGGCGGCGACCCAGCGATTCCCAAGGGAGAACGGCGCATGAGCATCCTCGACAATCTTCTCGGCCAGTTCGGCGGCGGCACCGATGTCGCCAATCTTGCGGCCAAGGTCGGCCTTTCGCCCGAGCATGTGCAGCAGGCGGTGGCGGCGCTCGCCAAGTTCCACCCGATGCAGGGCGACACCGCGGAGGGCGCCGCTGCGGCGACGGGCCTGCCGCTCGACAAGGTGCAGGAGCTGATCGGCCATATCGGCGGCGAGGGCTCGCTCGCCAACTACGCCTCGATGCTCGACAAGGATGGCGACGGCAACCCGCTCAACGATATCGCGGGCATGGCGGCGGGCTTCTTCGGAAAGAAGTGACCGCGGTCGTAATTTCTGGAAAATTCTGAAATTCCAATCCCCCGCCGGTGCATGCGCCGGCGGGGGATTGTGTATCAGCCCTTGCGCTCGGCGATGTGGCGATCGATCACCCGGCCCAGCACCGTCATGGGCACATTGCCGCCCAGGAGCAGCGCGTCGTTGAACGCCCTGAAGTCGTAGCGGCCGCCGAGTTCGGCCTGGGCGTGGCGGCGCAGGCGGTTGATCTCGCTGTGCCCGACCTTGTAGCCGCAGGCCTGGCCCGGCCACGAGCAATAGCGGTCCACCTCGCCCTGAACCTCTTCCACGGTCGATCCATTGGTGGTGGCGAACCATTGGATCGCCTGCTCGCGCGTCCAGCGCTTGGCGTGCAGCCCGGTGTCCACCACCAGCCGGCACGCGCGGAACGACAGGCTCTGCAGATAGCCCAGCCGCGCGATCGGATCGTCGGCATAGGCGCCCAGTTCGTCGGCAAGCTGCTCAGCATAGAGCGCCCAGCCTTCCGAATAGGCGTTGAACTGGAGCAGCGATCGGACCAGCGGCAGCTTGAACGTATATTCGCCCTGCCAGGCGTGGCCCGGGATCGATTCGTGATAGGCCAGGTCCGGCAGCGAATAGCGCGGCCAGATGCCGGTGGAGCGCAGGTTGATCCACAGCCGGCCGGGCACCTTGCCGTCGATCGTGCCGGGGCCGCCATAGGCGCCGGGCGCGCCGGGCTCCTCGGCCAGCGGCAGCCGCTTCACCTCCACATTGCCGCGCACCAGCGTATGGAACGCCTGCGGCATCTTGGCGCGCATCTCGGCGATGCTCTTCTCCAGCAGCGCGATGATCTGTTTGCGGCCCTCGTCGTTGTCGGGGAACAGGAACCGCGGGTCGCGGCCCAGCGCGGTCATGCGCTCGCCGACGCTGCCCTGGCTGTATCCCTGCGCGCGCAGAATCGGGTCCATCTGCGCCTGGAGCTCCGCCAGCTCGTCCAGACCCTGTTTGTGGACCTCCTCGGGGCTGCGCGTGGTGGTCGTGCCCGCGCTCAGCGCCCAGGCGTAATAGGCGTCGCCGTCCGGGAATTTCCACACGCCCGCGTCGCCCGTGGCGCGCGCGCGATGCTTTTCCAGCTCGGCGATCTGCCGGTCGATCGCGGGCAGCACCTTGAACCCGCAGATCTCAAACGCCCGCTGGCCATAGTCGCGCTTCAGGCTGGCGGTACGGTTGGCGACCGAGGTGACCAGCCCCCAGCCGGCCGGATTGCCCTCGCGCGCCAGCTTGATCTGCTTCAGGCACTTGTCGAGCAGGAAATCGGGCGCGATCACGCCCTTGCCCGCGGCGATCCTCAGCCGCTCGGTCTCGCCGTCGAGCTGGCCGGCATAGGCCGCCAGCCGGTCCAGATAGGCCTCGGCATCGTCGGAGTTCTCGATCTGGTGATCGCTGTCGAGCATCCGCGGGGTATCGAGGAAGGCGCCGACATTCTGGATCACGACATAGGGCGCGTTGCGCCATCCGCCCACCGCAACGTCGCCAAAGCCGAAGGAAAGGCCCTTCAGCCCCGATTCGAACGCGGTCTTCACCACGTCCAGGTTCACCTGCATCGTATGATCAAGCTTGGTGGTGTCGAGCTTGGCGATCGCTGCCAGCGCCTCGCGCAGGTGGCTGGCGGCCGCGTCCTGCCCGGCGGGCGAGCGGTCGCCCAGCTTGTGCTTCAACGCCGCGCGATCACCCTTGTCGATGCCCAGGCCCGTGGCGCTTTCGGGCGAGTCGGCCAGCAGCCGTTCGGCCACCTGCGCGATCAGCGCCGCCGCGTCGGCATCGGCCGGGGAGGCCCAGGCCGCGCGGGGCAGGGCGGAGAGCGCAACTGCGGCGCCTGCGCCGGTCAGAAGGTCGCGGCGGCTGGTAAGCATCAACAATTCTCCGGAGAAATTCGAATCAACCGCCCGAGGCTAGCACGGCCACGGGCTCTACGGTGAGGGTCGCGCCATCGGCGCCGGTGATCCGCACGCGCGCGCCCGCGGGAACATCCGGGCCGTGCGCCAGCCATTCGCCGTCGCCCACCTTCACGCGGCCGTGACCATCGACGATCGCCTCCACCACCGGCACGGTTTCGCCCACCAGCCGCGCGGCGCGATCGTTGAGCAGCGGATCGGCGCTGGGCACGGGATTGCGCAGATACCAGCGGCGTCCGATCGCCACCGCCGTGGCCGTGGCGACGGCGAACAGCGCCATTTCCGCGAAGAACGACATGCCCGGGAACAACAGCACCGCGGCCCCGGTGACCGCCGCTCCGGCCGCTACGAACACTAGGAAAATGCCCGGCACCAGTAGCTCGACCCGCGCCAGCACGCCGGCCAGGATCAGCCAGGACAGCCCGGGCGTCTCCAATATCTCGGTCACCATCGCTCAGCCCTCCTGCGGGGTGAAGGGCGAGGGCCGCGGCCGCGCGGGGGCCGGGGAGGGCGTTCCGCCGCCGCTTCCGCCGCCCAGCGCTTCCCTTGCCAGCTCGCCGATCCCGCCCAGCGTGCCGATCAGGCTGGTCGCCTCGACCGGGAACAGGATCGTCTTGGCGTTTGGCGATGTCGCGAACTTGCTGACCGCCTCGACATATTTCTGCGCGATGAAATAGTTGATCGCCTGCGACGACCCCTTGGCGATGGATTCGCTCACCAGCTCGGTCGCCTTGGCCTCGGCCTCGGCCGATCGCTCGCGGGCCTCGGCGTCGCGGAAGGCGGCCTCACGGCGGCCCTCGGCCTCCAGGATCTTCGACTGTTTCTGCCCCTCTGCGCGCAGGATTTCGGAAGCGCGGGTACCCTCCGCCTCCAGGATGTTGGCGCGCTTCTCGCGCTCCGCCTTCATCTGGCGGCCCATCGCGTTGACGATGTCGGCGGGCGGGCGGATGTCCTTGATTTCCACGCGCGTGATCTTGACGCCCCACGGCCCGGTCGCGTGATCGACCACCGACAGCAGCCGCGCGTTGATCTCGTCGCGCTTCGACAGCGTCTCGTCGAGGTCCATCGAGCCCATCACCGTGCGCAGGTTGGTGGTGGTGAGCTGGAGCAGCGCGACATAGAGGTCGCTGACCTCATAGGCGGCCTTGGCGGCGTCCAGCACCTGGAAGAACACCACCCCGTCGGTGGAGATCATCGCGTTGTCCTTGGTGATGATCTCCTGCCCCGGGATGTCGATCACCTGCTCCATCATGTTCACCTTGCGGCCGACGCGATAGAAGAAGGCGGGGTAGAAATTCAGGCCGGGAGTCGCCACGGCGGTGAAGCGGCCGAAATATTCGATCGTATATTGATAGCCTTGCGTCACCACCTTGAGACTGGAGAAGAGGTAGAGCAGCACCACCGCCACGGTGGTCAGCAGAAATATCGTCATCGTGTCCATTTCCGACTCCCCTCGCCGATTGCCGGCATTGCTAGCATAGAGACATCCCATGACCACAGCCAGACTGGCGCCGCGCACGGCGCTCTTCATGCCCGCCTCCAATTCCCGCGCGATTGAAAAGGCGCATGGGCTACCCGCCGACATGGTGATCCTGGACCTGGAGGATGCCGTGCGCGAGGAGGACAAGGAGCGTGCCCGTGATGCCGCGCGCGCCGCGGGGCCGTTCGCCGGGCGGCTGTTCGCGATCCGCATCAACGCCGAAGGCAGCGGGCATCATCGCGAAGATCTGCGCGCCGTGGCCGAATCGCGCGCGGACTATGTCGTGGTGCCGAAGGTGGAGGCGGCGGGAACGTTGGCGCGGGTCGCCGATGCCGCGGGCCGCCCGGTGCTGGCGATGATCGAGACGCCCGCCGGCGTGCTGGCCGCGCCCGCCATCGCCGCGGCGGCGGACGGGGGCGAATGCGCCGGGCTGATCGCGGGCACAAACGATCTGGCGGCACAGCTCCGCCTGCCGCCGTCCGCCGGGCGGGCGAGCATGGGCATGGCGCTGCAGGCGATCGTGCTGGCGGCGCGCGCGGGCGGCGCCTGGGCGATCGACGGCGTGTTCAACCGGCTGGACGATCCGGAAGCGCTGGCGGCCGAGTGCGCCGAGGGGCGGATGCTGGGCTTCGACGGCAAGTCGCTGATCCACCCCAACCAGATCGCGATCGCCCGCGCCGCATACAGCCCCAGCGAGGCGGAGCTGGAGGAGGCACGCGCGCTGATCGCCGCGGCGACGGGCGGCGCCGAACGCTATCGCGACGCGATGATCGAGGACATGCACGTCGCGCAGGCCAGGGCGCTGATCGAGCGCGCGGACTGATGCCGGGCGGGGCGGGCACCGGCCCGCAGCGCGCGCCGCGATCGCTGCTGGCGCTGGCTGCGCTGGTTCTGGTGATGCTGATGTGGGCGGGCAATTCGTTCGTCGGCCGCGCGGTACGAGCGGATATTCCGCCGTTCCTGCTGGCCTTCGTCCGCTGGACGGGGGCGCTGCTGGTGGTGTTGCCCTTTGCCGCGCGGCACCTGAGGCGCGATTGGCCGGCGATGCGCGCGGGATGGCTGCCGCTGCTGCTGATCGGCTTCTTCGGCATCGTGTGCTTCAACGCGCTGCTCTATTCGGGCCTGCGCTATACCACCGCGGCCAACGCGCTGCTGCTACAGGCGGGCGTGCCCCCGCTGGTGCTGCTGGCAGACCGCCTGTTTTTCGGCCGGCGTGCCACCGGGTTCCAGATACTGGCGGTGCTGACCGGCGGCGCGGGCGTGGCGGTGGTGGTGTGCCAGGGCAGCCTGACCCAGCTTCTGGCACTGCATTTCGGCGCCGGGGACCTGATTATCCTGTGCGCGGTGGTCGCCTGGGCGCTGTACACCAGCCTGTTGCGGCTGCGCCCGGCGATCCATCCCACCAGCCTGCTTGCCGTCACCTTCGCGATCGGCGTGGCGGGGATGGCGCCGCTCGCCGCATCGGAATGGGCGGAGATCGCGGCGATGCACTGGCGGCCCGAGCTGTTCGGTGCCTTCGCCTATGTCGCGGTCTTCCCATCGGTGGTGGCCTATGCGCTTTACAATGCGGCGGTGGCGGAGGTGGGACCGGCGCTGTCGGGCCAGGCGATCAGCCTGCTGCCGCTGTTCGGCGCGCTGCTGGCGGTGCCCCTGCTGGGGGAGGCGCTGCATGGCTATCATGCGGTGGGGATGGCGCTGATCGCGGCGGGGATCGCGGCGGGCTGGTTCGCGGGCAAGCCGGGCGCGGCCTGAGCTTAGCGCGATACTGGCCTGCGCGGCGCGGCGCGGCTATGCGCCACCGTGATGCCCGTGTTCGATTTCCACCGCGCCGATCTGACCCGCCTTGGCGCCCGGGAGCGATTGCGTGGCCTCAGCCCCCGCGCCGGGGCCGATTTCTCCTCCAACGACTATCTGGGCCTGGCCGGGTCGCAGCGGTTGCGCGATGCGGTGGCGGCGGCGCTGGAGGCGGGCGCCGCGATCGGATCGGGCGGATCGCGGCTGCTGCGCGGCAACGATCGCGCGCATGAGGCGCTGGAGGCGGAGGCCGCGGCCTTCTTCGGCAGCGAGAGCGCGCTGTTCTTCGCCAACGGCTATATGGCCAATGTCGCGCTCTTTTCGGCGCTGCCCCAGCCGGGCGACCTGATCGTCCATGACGAATGGATCCACGCCAGCGCGCATGACGGGATGCGGCTGAGCCGCGCGCCCGCGCTGGCGGCGGCGCACAACGACGCGGGCGCATTCGATCGGGCGATACGCGAATGGCGCGGGCGGGGCGGGGCGGGGACGCCCTGGATCGCGGTGGAGAGCCTCTATTCGATGGACGGCGACCGCGCCCCGATCGACGCGCTGGCGGAGGTGGCGCGGCGGCACGATGGCGTACTGCTGGTGGACGAGGCGCATGCGACGGGCGTGTTCGGCCCGCGCGGCCAGGGGCTGGCCGGGCATCTCGACGGGCGTGAGGAGGTGATCGCGCTCCACACCTGCGGCAAGGCGCTGGGGTGCGAGGGCGCGCTGGTGACCGGCAGCCGCGCCGTGCGCGATTTCCTGATCAACCGCGCGCGCAGCTTCATCTTCACCACCGCGCCGTCGCCGCTGATGGCCGAGGCGGTGCGCGAGAGCCTGCGCATCCTGGCGGACGAGCCGTGGCGGCGCGAGGCGCTGGCCGCGCTGGTGCGCCGGGCGGAGGCGGCGCTGGCCCCGCTGGGCGTGGCGCCCACCGGATCGCAGATCCTGCCGCTGGTGCTGGGGGAGGATGCGCGGACGATGGCGGCCGCGGCGGCGCTCCAGGCGCGCGGCTTCGACGTGCGCGGCATCCGCCCGCCCACGGTGCCGCCGGGCACCTCGCGCCTGCGCATCTCGCTGACGCTTAACGTGACCGCCGATGACGTGGACGCCCTGGCCGCCGCGATGGCGCGGGAGCTGGCATGCCCCGCGTGATCGCCGTCACCGGCACCGATACCGATGTGGGCAAGACCGTGTTCGCCGCCGGTCTCGCCGCCGCGTTGGGCGCCCGCTACTGGAAGCCGGTGCAGGCGGGGCTGGAGGGCGGAACGGACAGCGCGCGCGCCGCCGCGCTCGGCGTGCCGCCGGAGCGTATCCTGCCCGAGGCCTATCGCCTTGCCACGCCCTGTTCGCCGCATCGCGCGGCGGAGATCGACGGGGTGACGATCGACCCTGAGCGGCTGGCGCTGCCCGATGTCGCGGGGCCGCTGGTGGTGGAGGGGGCGGGCGGCGCGCTGGTGCCGCTGCGCCGCGACTTGCTGTTTGCCGATCAGCTCGCGCGTTGGGGATGCCCGGCGGTGATCGTCGCGCGGACCGGGCTGGGCACCATCAACCACAGCCTGATGACGATCGAGGCGCTGCGCGGCCGGGGCGTGCCGATGCTGGGCGTGGCCTTTATGGGAGACGCGGTGGAGGACAGCGAGGCCGCCATCGCCGCGATCGGCGGGGTCCGCCGCCTGGGGCGCCTGCCGCTGCTCGATCCGCTCGACGCCGGGACGCTCGCGACCGCCTTTGCGGCGGCCTTCCGGCTGGAGGACTTCGCCTGAGCGCGGTGTGGCATCCCTTCACCCAGCATGGGCTGGGCGAGCCGATCCCGATGGTGACGGGGGCGGAGGGCGCGTACCTCCACCTCGCCGATGGCGGGCGGGTGATCGACGCCATCTCCTCCTGGTGGGTGATCACGCATGGCCATCGCCACCCGCGCATCATGGCGGCGATCGCCGAGCAGGCGGGCCGGCTGGACCAGATCATCTTCGCCGGATGGACCCACGAACCCGCCGAGGCGCTGGCGCGCGGGCTGCTGGAGATCATGCCGCCTGCGCTCACCCGCGTCTTCTTCTCGGATTCGGGTTCGACCAGCGTCGAGGTGGCGCTGAAGATGGCGCTCGGCTTCTGGGCGAACCGGGGCGAGCCGCGCGACCGCATACTGGTGATGGAACACAGCTATCACGGCGACACCATCGGCGCGATGTCGGTGGGCGCGCGCGGCGTGTTCAACCGCGCCTATGCCCCGCTGCTGTTCGATGTCGGCACCGTGCCCTATCCCGCGCCGGGGAAGGAGCAGGACACGCTCGACGCGCTGGAGGCCGCCTGCCGCGCGCATCCTGCCGCCTTCATCGTCGAGCCGCTGGTGCTGGGGGCGGGGGGGATGCTCTTCTATCCGCCCCATGTCCTGGCCGAGATGCGCCGGATCTGCGCCGCGCATGGCGTGCTGTTCATCGCGGATGAGGTGATGACCGGCTGGGGGCGCACCGGCACGCTGCTGGCATGCGAACAGGCGGAGGTGGTGCCCGACATATTGTGCCTGTCGAAGGGGCTGACCGGCGGCGCCGTGCCGCTGGCGGTCACGCTGGCGATCGAGCCGGTGTACGCGGCGCATTACGGCACCGATCGTTCGCGCACCTTCTTCCATTCCTCCAGCTACACCGCCAATCCGATCGCCTGCGCCGCCGCCTGCGCGAACCTGGAGCTGTGGCGCGACGAGCCGGTGCGCGAGCGGATCGCGCTGCTGGCGGAGCGCCAGGCGGCGCACGTGGCCGCGCTGGCGAAGCTGCCGGGCGTCAGCGGCGCGCGCGCCCTGGGCACCATCGCCGCGCTGGAGATCGACGCGCGCGAGGGCGGATATCTCTCCGAGCTCGGCCCGCGCCTGCTCGCCTTTTTCCGCGACCAGGGACTGCTGATCCGCCCGCTGGGCAACACCGTCTATGTCATGCCGCCCTATTGCACCGGGGCCGCGGAACTGGACCATATCCACGCGGCGATCGCCGAGGCGGCCGGGCTGCGCTGAAACAGGCCCTAGCGCTTCCCCACCACCGCGGTTACATGGGCCGCCAACTTCCGACTCAGGACTTGGCGCACCCCATGGAAATCCCCCTCGGCCTCACCTTCGACGACGTCCTCCTGTATCCGGGCGAATCCGAGGTGCTGCCCAGCATGGCGGATACGCGGACGCAGGTTACGCGCGGGCTGAGCCTCAACATCCCGATCCTGTCCTCCGCGATGGACACGGTGACCGAGGCTGACATGGCGATCGTGATGGCGCAGCTCGGCGGCATCGGCGTGCTCCATCGCAACCTGGATATCGAGGAGCAGGTGGAGGCGGTCCGCGCCGTCAAGCGGTTCGAGAGCGGGATGGTGGTGAACCCGATCACCATGACGCCTGGCGGCACGCTGGCCGAGGCGCAGGCGCTGATGGCCCGCCACCGCATCAGCGGCATCCCGATCGTCGAGGAATCGGGCAAGCTGGCGGGTATCCTCACCAACCGCGACGTGCGCTTCGCCGAAAACCCGGACCAGCCGGTGTCCGAGCTGATGACGCACCAGAACCTGGCCACCGTGAAGGCCGGCGTCAGCCAGGAGGAGGCCCGCCGCCTGCTCCACCAGCGCCGGATCGAGAAGCTGCTGGTGGTCGACGAAAATTATCGCTGCGTCGGCCTGATCACCGTCAAGGACATCGAGAAGGCGGTCACCTATCCGCACGCCACCAAGGACGCGGCCGGCCGCCTGTGCGTCGCCGCCGCCTCGACCGTGGGCGACAAGGGCTATGCGCGGACCGAGGCGCTGGTCGATGCCGAATGCGACCTGATCGTGATCGACACCGCCCATGGCCACAACAAGGACGTGAGCCGCGCGGTCGAGCGGGTGAAGAAGCTGTCGAACCGCGTCCAGGTGGTCGCCGGCAATATCGCCACGGCAGAGGCCGCCAAGGCGCTGATCGGCGCGGGCGCGGATGCGGTGAAGGTGGGTATCGGCCCGGGATCGATCTGCACCACGCGCGTGGTGGCGGGCGTGGGCGTGCCCCAGCTCACCGCGGTGATGGAGGCGGCGAACGAAGCAGCGAAGGCCGGCGTTCCCGTGATCGCCGACGGCGGCCTGCGCACCTCTGGCGACATCGCCAAGGCGCTGGCGGCGGGCGCGGCTACGGTGATGGTCGGTTCGCTGCTGGCGGGGACCGAGGAGGCGCCGGGCGAGACCTTCCTCTACCAGGGCCGTGCCTATAAATCCTATCGCGGCATGGGATCGGTCGGCGCGATGGCGCGCGGATCGGCCGACCGCTATTTCCAGCAGGACATCAAGGACCAGCTCAAGCTGGTGCCCGAGGGGATCGAGGGCCAGGTGCCGTTCAAGGGCACCGCGCGCGACGTGGTGCATCAGCTCGTCGGCGGCGTGAAGGCGGCGATGGGCTATGTCGGCGCGCGCACCATTCCGGAATTCCAGAAGAAGGCGCGCTTCGTCCGCATCACCAACGCGGGCCTGAAGGAAAGCCACGTCCACGACGTGACCATCACGCGCGAGGCGCCCAACTATCCGACGCGATAGATCGATTTTCCGGCTCACACTAAGCTAAGTTAATCGCTTTTACCGATCACTGCTTCGCTCCTACACCATGTCCACCGGGCCGGTTTCCGCAGGCCCTTGCAGGATGCAGGAGAGAGCGATGGACGCGAACACGAACGACGCCGCCGGGGGCTGCCCGGTCAAGCACGCCGGTTCGGCGCGCTCGCTGCTGGGGCGCACCAACCGCGACTGGTGGCCGAACCAGCTTCCGCTGGACATCCTGGCCCAGCATGGCCCCGCCAGCGATCCGATGGGCGCGGACTTCGATTATGCCGCCGAGTTCAAGTCGCTCGATCTCGACGCGGTGAAGCGCGACCTGACCGCGCTGATGACCGACAGCCAGCCCTGGTGGCCCGCCGACTATGGGCATTACGGCCCCTTCTTCATCCGCATGGCCTGGCACAGCGCCGGCACCTATCGCACCGGCGACGGCCGCGGCGGCGCGGGCGCCGGGCAGCAGCGCTTCGCCCCGCTGAATAGCTGGCCGGACAACGGCAACCTGGACAAGGCCCGCCGCCTGCTGTGGCCGATCAAGGCCAAATATGGCCGCAAGCTGAGCTGGGCGGACCTGATGATCCTGGCCGGCAATGTCGCGATCGAATCGATGGGCGGCCCGGTGTTCGGCTTCGGCGGCGGCCGCAAGGACGTGTGGGAGGCCGAGAAGGACGTCTATTGGGGCAGCGAGGACAAATGGGTCGGCCAGCCCGGCAACGAGACCCGCATCCAGCCCGAAAAGCAGATCGGGCTGGAGGATACGCTGGCCGCGATCCAGATGGGCCTGATCTATGTGAACCCCGAAGGGCCGGGCGGCGTGCCCGATCCCGTCGCCTCCGGCCGCGACATCCGCGAGACTTTCGCGCGGATGGGGATGAACGACGAGGAGACGGTGGCGCTCACCGCGGGCGGCCACACCTTCGGCAAGGCGCACGGCGCGGGCAGCGCCGCCAATGTCGGCGCGGAACCGGAAGCCGCGGACATCGCGCTGCAGGGCTTCGGCTGGATGAGCACGCACGGCACCGGCAACGGCGACGACACCATCACCAGCGGCATCGAGGGCGCCTGGACGCCGACGCCGATCAAATGGGACAACAGCTATTTCCACATGCTGTTCGACTATGAATATGAGCTGGTGAAGAGCCCCGCCGGCGCACACCAGTGGCAGCCGGTGGACGCGAAGCCCGAGGATCTGGCCCCCGGCGCGCGCAGCCCGGAACGCCGCCTGCCGACGATGATGACCACCGCCGACATGGCGATGCGCGAGGACCCGGCCTATCGCGCGATCTCGCTGCGTTTCCGCGACAATCCCGCTCAGTTCGCCGATGCCTTCGCCCGCGCCTGGTTCAAGCTGTGCCACCGCGACATGGGGCCGAAGGCGCGATACCTGGGCGCGGACGTTCCGGCCGAGGACCTGATCTGGCAGGACCCGATCCCGGCGGCCGATTATTCGCCGGTGCATGACGGCGACGTCGCGTCGCTGAAGTCGCGCATCCTGGCGTCGGGCCTCAGCGTCGCCGATCTGGTGCGCACCGCCTGGGCCTCCGCCTCCACCTATCGCGGATCGGATCATCGCGGCGGCGCCAACGGCGGCCGCATCCGGCTTGCCCCGCAGAAGGACTGGGACGTCAACCAGCCCGCCGATCTGGCGCGGGTGCTGGCGGTCTATGAAGCGATCAAGCGCGATTTCGACGGATCGACCGGCAAGAAGGTGAGCATCGCCGACCTGATCGTGCTCGGCGGCGCCGCGGCGATTGAGAAGGCGGCGCGCGACGCCGGCTATCCCGCGGCGGTGCCCTTCGCGCCGGGACGGACCGACGCGGCGCAGGAGCAGACCGACGCGGAGAGCTTCGCCGTGCTGGAGCCGCGCGCCGATGGCTTCCGCAACTATCTCCAGGCCGATTTCAGCATCTCGGCCGAAGAGCTGCTGATCGATCGTGCGCAGTTGCTTGCGCTCACCGCGCCGGAGATGACGGTGCTGATCGGCGGCCTGCGCGTGCTGGGCGCCAATCACGGCGGATCGGCGCATGGCGTGTTCACCGCGCGTCCGGGCCAGCTCACCAACGACTTCTTCGTCAACCTGCTCGACATGGCGACGGCGTGGAAGGAGACGGAGAAGGGCGTGTTCGCCGGCACCGATCGCGCCACCGGAGCGCCGAAATGGACCGCGACGCGCGTGGACCTGCTGTTCGGCTCCAACTCGCAGCTTCGCGCGCTGGCGGAGGTCTATGCCTCGGCGGACGCGGGCCGCAAGTTCGTCGACGATTTCATCGCCGCCTGGAACAAGGTGATGAACGCCGATCGCTTCGATCTGGCCTGACCCGGCCCGGGCTCCCGCACTGGCGGGAGCCCGCAGCCGTTCCGGCGGGCCGCGATGGGGCTGGCCAAGCCGGGCTTCATCTGCTCCACGTCCGGGCCATGTTCGTCCGCGACCGCGAATCCGAATGACCCCCGCCGCGCGCACCCAGGCGGCGATCGAGCTGCTTGACCAGATCATCGCCGCCGCGCGCGATTCCGGCCCGGCGGCGGACACGATCCTGGCACGCGGGCTGGCGGCGCGGCGCTATGCGGGGTCGAAGGACCGCCGCGCGATCCGCGAGCTGGTCTATGACGCGATCCGCCTGTGCGGCGAACGGCCCGAAAGCGGCCGCAGCGCGATGGTGGCGCTGACGCTGGGCGATCCGGCGCTGGCCGCTACCTTCGATGGCTCACCCTATGGCCCCGCGCCGCTGGACCCGCACGAACCTCCGGCCGAAACTGGCGCGCTGCCGCGCTGGCTGGCCCGTGCGATGGCCGCATCGGGGCTGGACGCCGCGCAGCAGGCCGCGCTGCTCGATCGCGCGCCGCTCGACCTGCGGGTGAACCGGCTGAAGGCGGACCGCGGCGCGATCACCGCGCAGATTCCGGATGCCCGGCCGCTGGATTCCGTTCCCGATGCGCTGCGCTTGCCGCCCGACACCAATGTCGAGCAGCTTCCCGCCTATCGCGACGGCGCGATCGAGGTGCAGGACGCGGGTTCGCAACTCGTCTCGATTGCGTCCGGCGCGGAGCGGGGCTGGCAGGTGATCGATCTGTGCGCGGGGGCAGGGGGCAAGACGCTCGCGCTCGCTGCCGCGATGGACAACCGGGGTGCTGTCCTGGCCTGTGACGTGGATCGTCCGCGCCTCTCGCGCCTGATGCCGCGCGCGGAGCGGGCAGGGGTGACGATCGCCGCCACCCGCCTGCTCGATCCGGGGCGCGAGGCGGAGGGGCTGGCCGACTGGCGGGACCGTGCCGATCTGGTGTTCGTCGATGCGCCCTGTTCCGGCACGGGCACCTGGCGCCGCAATCCCGAGGCGCGCTGGCGGCTGACCCCCGCGCGGCTGGAACGGCTGGTGCGGACGCAGGCGCATCTGCTGGACGTCGCCGCAGGGCTGGTGCGGCCGGGCGGCGCGCTGGTGCATGTCGTCTGCTCGCTGCTGGATGCGGAAGGGGCGGGGCAGGTGCAGGCCTTTCTGGAGCGGCATCCGGAGTGGGACGCGGCGCCGCTTGCCCTGGGCGCGGGGCAGGCGCATGGGCCGGGCATGCGCCTAACCCCGCTGTCCCATTCCACCGACGGCTTTTTTGTCGCGAAGCTGATCCGGCGATGATAGCCTGGGGCGTGTCTGTTTCGGAGAATTTGATGCGGTTCGCTGCGATTTCGGTTCCCGCCGCGCTGATGGCGCTGACCCTTTCCACCGCGCTGACGGCGCAGCGCCCCGACGATCAGATCGATCCGCGATCGATGACGCTGCTTCAGGAAGGCCGTTCGGCGCAGGCCGCGGGCAATCTGGACGGCGCCGTCGATGCGTTCGAAACCGCGCTGGCCGTCGATCCGCGTAACCGCCAGGCCTATATCCTGCTGGCCGAGGTGTCCCGCAAGCGTGGCCTGCCCGGCAAGGCGATCCGCTTCTACAGCGAGGCGCTGGTGCTGGAGCCCAACGATCTCGCCGCGCTGCGCGGGCAGGGCGAGGCGATGATGGAGAAGGGCGCGGTCGAGAAGGCGAAGGAGAACCTCGCCAAGATCAAGACGATCTGCCGTACCCAGTGCAAGGATGCGGCCGTGCTGGCCGCAGTGATCGCGAAGGGGCCGCCCGCGGTTGCCGCAGCCCCGGCCGGGCCGGCCGCGGTCGCCGCCCAGCTCGGCACCCCCGCGGCACCGGAATCGGCACCCGCCAAGGACCCCAAGCCCTGAGGGGCGGTCAGCGGCTCAATATCCGCGCGATCGCCACGAATTCGGCGACGCTCACCGTCTCCGCCCGGCGGCTGCCGTCGATACCGAGCGCGGTCAGCGCGTCGAGCGCGCCGGGGACGGACTTCAGGCTCTGGCGCAGCATCTTGCGCCGCTGGCCGAATGCCGCGGCGGTCAGCGCCTCCAGCCGTTCCAGCCGCACGCCCTCCGGCGGCTCGGCGGGGACGATATGGACCACCGCCGACATCACCTTGGGCGGCGGAGTGAAGGCGGAGCGGTGGACGGTCATCGCGATCCGCGGCGTGGAGCGCCACTGCGCCAGCACCGCCAGGCGGCCATAGGCCTCGCCCCCGGCCGGGGCCACGATCCGCTCGGCGACCTCCTTCTGGAACATCAGCGTCAGGCTCGCCCACCAGGGCTGCCACGGCACCGAGAGCCAGCCGACCAGCAGCGCGGTGCCCACATTATAGGGCAGGTTCGCCACGACATGCGGCCGCCCCGCGAACAGCGCCGGCGCGTCGATCTCCAGCGCGTCGCCCTCGATCACGCGGAGCTGGCCGGGGAAGGCCGCCGCCACCTCTTCCAGCGCGGGGATGCAGCGCCGGTCGCGTTCGACCGCGGTCACCCGGGCGCCCGCCTCCAGCAGCGCGCGGGTGAGCCCGCCGGGACCGGGGCCGACCTCGAACACCTCGGCACCGTCCAGATTGCCGGGAACCCGGGCGATGCGGGCCAGGAGCTGCTGGTCGAACAGGAAGTTCTGCCCCAGCGCCTTGCTGGCGCTGAGCCCGTGCTTGCGGATCACCTCGCGCAGCGGCGGAAGCCCGGTCACGGCGCTCCGGCGGCGGCCAGTTCGGCGCGGTGCTGGGCGGCGGAGGCCGCCATGCGGATCGCCGCGATCATCGCGCCCGGATTGGCCTGGTCGCTCCCCGCGATGCCGAAGGCGGTGCCATGGTCCGGCGCGGTGCGCACGATCGGCAGCCCCAGCGTGATGTTGACGCCTTCGTCGAAGTGCAGCGTCTTGAGCGGCACCAGCGCCTGATCGTGATAGAGGCAGATCGCCGCGTCATAGCCGGCGCGTGCGCGCGGGTGGAACATCGTATCCGCGGCGAAGGGGCCGGTGGCGTCGATCCCTTCCTCGCGCAACTGGGCGATGGCCGGGGCGACGATCTCGATCTCCTCGCGCCCGATCGCGCCGCCTTCTCCGGCATGCGGATTGAGCCCCGCGAAGGCGAGGCGCGGGTTCTCGATCCCGAAGTTGCGATGCAGCCCCCGCGCCGCGCCGCGCGCCTTGGCGACAATCAGCTCGATGGTCAGCAGCTCGGGCACCTGCGCCAGCGGCACATGCACCGTCACCGGCACGACGCGCAGCGACGGCCCGGCGAGCATCATCACGGTGTTGTTCCGCGCCACGCCGCAGCGTTCGGCGACGAACTCGGTCTGGCCGGGATGGGTGAAGCCGACGCCATAGAGCTGCGCCTTGGACACCGGCCCCGTCACCAGCGCGCCGGCGCTTTCCGCACGGGTCAGGCCCACCGCGATCTCGAGCGACTGGAAGGCGCAGCGCGCGCCGTCCACATCGGGCTTCCCCGGCACGATCGCGCCCGCGTCGGCGATCTGGATCACCGGCAGCGCTTCGGCGAACACCGCCTCCGCCTCGTCCGGCGACGCGATCTCGCGCACCGGCCCGTCCCACACGCGCTGCACGGCGCGCGCATCGCCGATCGTGAAGAAGGGGGGCAGCGAGTGGAGCTCGCGCGCCTTCCACGCCTTTGCGACGATCTCCGGACCGATCCCGGCGGGATCGCCCATCGCAACGGCCAGCGGCCGGATCATCGCCGGCCCGGTGCCGGCATCAGCGATATTCGACGATGGCGTCGCGGCGCAGATCGCGCAGCATGCGTTCCGCCCGGCGTCCGGTGCGCTCATCCTCCAGCGACTGGCTTACGTCCTGCTTGGAGGGCAGCTCCGCCACGGGATCGTCGCGTCCGCACAGCACGAGCACGCGCACGCCGCTCTCCAGCGAACCGAACGGCTGGGTCGCCTGGCCGACCTGAAGATCGACGACCAGGTTCGCCACCTGACCCGGCAGATCGCGCACGCGGATCGAATCGCGGTTCACCACATCGGCGCCCAGCGCCTGGGCGATCCGCGGCACATCGCCGCAGCCCTGCATCGAAGCGGTCTGCTTGGCCAGCTCGGCCGCCTTGGTCGTGGCTGCCTCTTCGGTCGTGCCCGGTGCGAAGGTCAGCGTGATCTGGCGCAGGTTCAGGCGCGCGTCGCGCGGATCTGCGACCAGCACCTGGCGCGTGTCGGCAAGATAGATGATCGAGAAGCCGCCCGGCACCTCGATCGGCCCGGCCACCTGGCCGACCTGCATCGTTTGCAGCGGCGTGGCGAGCTGTTCGGGCAGCGTCACCGTGCGGATCCAGCCCAGGTCGCCGCCCTTGATCTTGGTCGTCGCCTCGGACCAGATGTGCGCCAGCGAGTCAAAGGGCGTGCCCTCGCGCATCTGCTGGAGCAGCGCCTGCTGCTGACGATAGACTTCCTCGGCGCGCTCGGGCGTCGCGCTCATGTAGATTTCGAAGACGCGATATTCGTGCGTGCCCTTGGCCGCCTCGATACGCTTCAGGATCGATTCCACCTCGGCATCGCTGATGTCGATGCTCACGCGGCGGCGGAGCAGGCGGCTCCATGCCAGCTCGCCCTCGATCTGGCGGCGGATCGAACGTTCCGACGAGCCGACCGAGCGAATCCACTGACGGAACTGATCCGGCGTAAGCTGGCGGCGCTGGGCCACGCGGGCGAAGGTCTGGTCGACCTCCGCCTTGTCGACGGTGATCTTGGCCGCCGCGGCCTCCTGAATCTGCAGCGTCTCGTCGATCAGCGAACGCAGCACCTGCAGGCGGATCTGGTCGCGCTCGGCGGCGGGCGGGTTCAGGTCGTTGATCGCCAGCACCAGCGCCAGGCGCTGGTCCACGTCGGTCCCGGTGATCACCGTGTTGTTGACGATCGCGGTCGGCTTGCGGACGTTCGGGTCCGCCTTGCCGAAGATCTGGAGGTTCGCCGGCAGGTCGAGGCCGGCCGAAGGGACCTCCTCGTCGGGCACGGTCTGCGCGGCGGCTGCCGTCGCCAACACCGCGGTTCCAAACACCGCAATCACGCCGCGGGCAGCGCGCACCGCATTCACAACACCAAAATTCACCAGCAAGACACCCTCATCCAGTGCCGAAGTTTCAGCCGCTTACTCGTCAATTGTGCCTGAACCAAGGCTGATCGGCGGCCGCCAACGCATTGTACCATAACGATGCTCCCGGCCATTGGTCAGCGGCCCAGGTTCTTGAACGAAAGCGAAAGCAGGAAGCTGTTGCCTTTCACCGCGTCGCCCGTCGTCTCATAATCGCGCTTCCACGTGAAGCCGAGCCGGAGGCAATCGTCCTCATAGGCGATGCCGAGCCGGTGACGCACCGGATCGAAACCGTCCGACAGCGACAATATGTCTTCGTTGCGGCTGGTCAAGTCGACCAGCATCGAGCCCGAGATCGACCAGAAACGGGCGATCTGGAAGCGCGCGCCGATGCGGGCCTCCTCGCGATCCTGCAGATCCTCCAGCGCCGCGCCGATATTGCGGTTGAGCCGCAGATAGCCGAGCTGGACATAGGTGGTGCTGGAACCCACCGTCGCGTCCACCTCGTTGCGGCGGACGGCGAAGCTGTCCTTGTCGATGCGATAGCGGTGGGTGACCGTCAGGAAATCGCGGAAACGCACCACGGTGCGGCCCACGACGTCGGAGACGCGGCCGTCCAGCCCGGTGCCGTTGGGCAGGATCGTCGGCCGGTCGGTCAGGCGATAGCTCTGGCCGATCGTCGCATCGAGCGAGAAGCCCGGCAGGAACAGCGAATAATCGACGCCCCAGGTGAAGCGCGTCGAATCCTCGAACCGGTCGTATCCGGGGAAGCGGTTGAGCGCGAACAGATTCGAATCCTCAAGGTCCACCGCGCGGGCGTCCTCGTTGGGGACCAGCAGGTTCGCGATCTTCGGCGCTGCCACCACCTGGAAGCGCGGGGTGATGCGCTGGGTGCCGCCGAACGCCGGGCCGACCAGCGGCCACTTCATGTCCAGCGCCAGCGCGCCGATGCCGCGGGCGTGGAACCCTTCCTCGCCGCGATAGCTGGCCACCGTGGTCGCGAGCGTGTTGGAGGCGTTGTACAGGTCGCCGCGGCCATAGGAGGTCAGCGTGATCTCCTGGCCCCAGGAGGTCAGCTTGCGCAGATCCCAGCGCAGCGAGGCGAAGGCGCGCTGCGAATCCTGTCCGCCGGTGCGGGTGATCGCAAGCGTGTTGACCTGCACCTCGGCACGGCCGCCGATCAGCCCGTCGTCGAGGCGGCGGCGATAGTCGATCTCGGGCAGTGCGATCGGCTGAAGGCCCTGGCGATCGCCGATGCGCAGCGTCTGCACCGCCCAGCCGTTGATCGCGAAATAGCTGTCCTGGTCGATCCGTTCGACGCGGATGTTGTTGCGCAGCCGGTCGTCGCGCGAGATGTCGTAACGGCGCAGGAACGTGCGGTCGCTCGATACGCGCAGCGATCCGCTGACGCTCCATTCCGGTGTGAGCTGATAGCGGCCGACCCCGTCCAGATAGCCGCGGACCGCGTTGCGCGAGGTGGCCGGCGTAACCGGCACCAGCAGGTCGTCCGCCCGGCGGCTGTAGGTCACATAGCCGCCCAGGTGGATCGCGCCGAGCTCGTTCAGCTCGCGATAGTCCGCCTGAAGCACCGGAAGCACGGCGGAATAGAAATGGGGCGTGACGCGCAGATCGCGATTCGGGCCGAAGCTGAAGAAATAGGGGACTTCGACGTGGAGCCCGTTGGTGCGGTTGTAGCTGATGTCGGGCATCAGGAAGCCGGTGCCGCTGGCGCCGCCAACCGGATGCGAGAAGACGGGCAGGGGGATCGTCGCTACCCCGAACACCGACACGCGGGCGCCCGTGTAGCGCAGCCGCTGCGCCGCGGGATCATAGACGACGCGCTTCGCCGTGATCTTCCAGCTCGGCTCTTTCGGGCAATTCTCCGAATCGACGACCGAGCAGGGGGTGTAGGCGGCGTTGTCCACCGTGATCACGCCGTTGTCGCGTACGCCGTGCTGGGCGGCGATCCGGCCGCCGCCCTCCAGCACCACCAGCATATTCTCCACCACGCCGTCGCGCAGCGTGTCGGTTAGCTGGATGCGATCGCCGAAGGCGGTGTCGCCGGTGTCGTTGATGATGACGATGTTGCCCTCGGCAACCACCTCGCCGGTGCCGCGGTTCCACACCACCTTGTCGGCGCGCAGCCGGTCGCCGCGGCGGACCAGGCGAACCTCGCCCGTGGCGGTGATGATTTCGGCCTTCTGGTCATATTCCAGCACGTCGGCGCTGAAGCTGACCTCGTCCGGCTCGGCGGGGGCCGCATCGGGGAAGGCCGGGACGGCGGGCACGGGTGCGGTGAGCGAAGGCGGCGCGGACGGCGCCTGTGCCGCCGGGGGGGCGGGGGCGGCCGGGGCCTCCTGCTCCTGCGCGAGCGCATGCGGCGCGGACAGCAGCGCGATCGGCCAGGCGGTGGCGAGCAACATGGCCTTGCGCGTCAAGACTCGATCCACCTTCCCTACAACGCTCCGCTGCGCCCATGCGAAACCGGCATGGCGCTCCACCGCCCTATCGCACCGGACCGTGCGCTCCGCAACGCCGCGTTGGATATGGCGGCGCGGCGCGCTAATCGGGGCGCATGAAGGTTGACTTCTATCACCTCACGCGGCTGCCGCTCGAACGCACGCTACCCAGAATCGCCGAACGGGTGCTGGCGGACGGCGGACGGCTGCTGGTTGTGGCGGACGAGCCCGCCGCGCGCGAAAAGCTGGATCGGCTGCTGTGGGCCTATTCGCCCGAAAGCTTCCTGCCGCATGGCCAGGCGGGGGGCGAGCATGACGCGCGCCAGCCGGTGCTGATCGCCGCCGATGCCGCGCCGCCCGCCAATGGCGCGCGCAACGTGGCGATCGCCGACGGGGTGTGGCGCGATGCCGCGCTGGAATTCGACCGCGCCTTCCACTTCTTCGGCGAGGACCGCATCGCGGAGGCGCGCACCGCCTGGAAATCGCTGGCCGGCCGCGAAGGCGTCGAGCGGCGCTATTGGAAGCAGAAGGAAGGCGGCGGCTGGGAACAGGCCGCCTGACCGGCCGGTATCGGCAGCGGCCCAGCCCGGGATGGCACGAAATGCCCCGATCGGGGCGGTCTTCGCACGTGCGAACGCTTGATTTGGGCGGGCTCGCGGACTAGGGAGCCGCGACTTTTCCACACCCTTAACCACAGGAGCCGCACGGCCATGGCCGCGACCCGGACCTTTTCGATCATCAAGCCCGATGCCACCCGCCGCAACCTGACCGGCGCGGTCACCAAGATGCTGGAGGAGGCCGGCCTGCGCGTCGTCGCCTCCAAGCGCATCCAGATGACCAAGGAGCAGGCCGAGGGCTTCTACGCGGTCCACAAGGAGCGCCCCTTCTTCGGCGATCTGGTCTCCTTCATGATCTCCGGCCCGGTGGTGGTGCAGGTGCTGGAGGGCGAGAACGCCGTGCAGCGCAACCGCGACATCATGGGCGCCACCAACCCGGCGAACGCCGAGCCCGGCACGATCCGCAAGGAACTGGCGGAATCGATCGAGGCGAACAGCGTCCACGGTTCGGACTCCGACGAGAATGCGGCGATCGAGATCGCCTATTTCTTCAAGCCGGAAGAGATCGTCGGCTGAGGCGCGGGCCAGTCCGGCCTGACTGGCCGGCCTGATTGTCCGGAATGTCCCGGAATCCTGCGATTTATCGGCAGGCTTCCGGGATTGCCCGGCTTGCCAACGCCCCTAAGCTCCTATTAACTCCCGGAGGCGTTCGGGCGGGGGGCTCGAATCGTTGCGTAATGCGGAGGTTCCGGGTTTCGAGATGATGCGGGGGAAGCTGGCCTTCCTGGCCGATCGCACGGCGGTCTTGTTCCTCGGCCTTGCCGCGGGCGCCTTCATCACGGCATCCTTCTACACGGTGAACGCGCCCGTCGCGCCGCCGGCCGCTCCGCAGCCCGGGGCACCGGCCGGGGACCAGCCCGGCGCGCCTGCGGTTCCCGCCGCCGCGCTGCCGCCCACCGTGACGGTGGGGCCGGCGCTCGCCAGCACCGCCGCGGCGGGCCGCGAGGTGCATGTCGGCGTGTTCGGCGACAGCTTCGGCGACGGCATCTGGGCAGCGCTCTACAACGGGCTGCGCAAGGACGACACGATCAAGGTCCATCAGTTCAGCGAGCGATCGACGGGCTTTACCCGATATCGCAGCCTGAACCTGCTCGACGACATCCGCGGCAAGATCGATCGCCAGCCGGTCGATATCGCGGTGATCTCGTTCGGCGCGAACGACACCCAGGGCATCTACGACAACGGCCACGCCGCCAAGTTCATGAGCGAGGACTGGCAGAAGATCGTCGGCGATCGCGTGGCGGCGATCGTCACGATGCTGCGCGAACGCGGCGCCCAGGTCTATTGGGTGGGCCTGCCGCGCATGCGCAAGCCGGAATTCGACGCAGATATCCAGCAACTCAACGCATTCTTCGCCGCCCGCGCCCGTGCGCTCAACGTCCCGTTCATCGATACCGTGCCAGCCAGCGTCGACGCGGATGGCAAATACGCTCCCTATCTCCGCAACCCGGATACGGGCGAGCGCGTCATGGCCCGCGCCAACGATGGCATCCACATGACGATGAGCGGCTATGGCTTCCTTATTCACGGGCTTACCGGCGACATCCAGAAATCCATCGCCCAGGCGCGCGGCGCCGCCAATCGCGATCCCGCAAGGCAAGACGCCGGCAAGCCCGCCGGGGAAGCGGCGAAGAGCGATGGCTAGGCTGCGCTCCGCCGCCGCGGCGCTCGCGCTGCTGCTGTGCGGGGCGCCCGCGGCGATGGCGCGCGACGGCTACCCACCCGAGCCGGGGGCCTGCGACGGGCGCCTCTGCTACGCCGAATCGATCGCGCCGTTCCTGGCCAAGCTGCGCGCCGATCCGCGCCGGGCGCATGTGCCGGTACACATCATCCAGATCGGCGATAGCCACACCGCCGGCGACATGATCACCAACGGCTGGCGCATGCAGCTCCAGGCGCGTTACGGCAACGGCGGGCGCGGGGTGCTGGCCGGCGGCAAGCCCTATGGCGGCTACCTCACCTGGGGCGTCACCGCGTCGCAGACGCCGGGCTGGGTGGTGAATGCCACCTTCGGCAAGGCCTATTCCGAATATGGCCCGGAACTGGGCATCTCCGGCTTTACCCAGAGCGTGGCGGCGCCGGGCGAGCGGCTGTCGATCGCGGCGGATTCGCCCGATCAGTATTTCGACCAGATCACCGTCTGCGCGATGACCTCGCCGGGCGCGGGCGCGGTGCTGCTGCGCATGGGGATGGTGGCCGAGGAGGAATGGCGGCTCGCGTCGGTTGAGCGCCAGCCGGCGTGCCGCACGATGCGCACGCGCACCAAGGTCGCCTCTGCCGAGATCGTGACGCTGGACGAGGGGCCGGTTTCGATCACCTCCTTCGCCACCTTCCGCAGCGATGGCGGCGTCGTGCTTTCCAACCTGGGCGTGGTGGGATCGCAGGCGATCCACCTGAACCGCGCCAGCGACGCGGTGGTCCGCGCCGAGTTCCAGGCCTATGCGCCCGACCTGATCGTTCTCGCCTTCGGCACCAACGAAGGCTTTGCGCCGAACTTCGCGATCGACAATTACGAGACCCAGCTTCGCCGCCAGGTGGCGCGCATCCGCCGGCTGGCGGGGCCGAACGTGCCGATCCTGCTGCTCGGCGCGCCCGACGCGGCGACGCGCAACGTGGCGCTCAGGCCCGAATATGATTGCGGCGAGGGCCTCGGCCCCCCGCGCTCGCTGGGCGAGGTGCGCGCGCGCCAGATCCGCGTGGCGCACGACATGCGGCTGGGCTTCTGGAACTGGGCGGCGGCGATGGGATCGCAATGCGCGGCCTATAGCTGGAAGACCGCGGGCCAGATGCGCGGCGATTTCGTCCATTTCACCCGCGAGGGCGGAACGATGATCGGCCAGATGCTCGATTCCGATCTCACCCGCGCCTCGCTGGCGGTTCGTCCCGCGGTGCTGCGGCCGCGGCTCACGCCGCCGCTGGTGCAGGTCTCGGCCGGAAACATGGACCAGGCCGAGGAGGCGCTCCGGGACCGGGCCGGCGACGCGCCCCCCGGCGCTTCGGAGGTCCAGCGCCCCTAAATGCTCTTTCCGACGCTGAACTTCAGCCTGTTCTTCCTTGTCGTCTACGCGCTGGCGTGGGGGGCGAAGGCTAGCAACGAATGGCGCAAGATCATCCTGCTGATGGCGTCGTGGTTCTTCTACGCCGAGTGGGACACGCGCTTCGTGGCGCTGCTGATCGCCAGCGGCGTGCTCAACTGGGGCGCGGCGCGGCTGATCGTCGCGGCGGAGGGCAGGGAAGGGACGCGCAAGGCGCTGCTGGGCGTGGGCATCGCGATCAACCTCGCGATCCTGGGCTGGTTCAAATATTACGGCTTCTTCATGGAGCAGCTCGAGGCGCTGCTGCGCGATTTCGGCTGGGAACGCGATCTGGCGATCATGCAGGTCGTGCTGCCCGTCGGCATCTCGTTCTTCACCTTCCAGGGGATGAGCTACGTCATCGACATCTACCGGCGGCAGACCCAGCCCGCCGGGCTGCTCGACATGACGCTGCTGATGAGCTTCTTCCCGCATCTGGTGGCCGGGCCGATCGTGCGCGCGTCGCACCTGATCCCGCAGTTCAAGGAAACGCCGCACATCACCCGCGGCATGGCGGCGATGGGCATCGCGCTGATCGTCTGGGGCCTGTTCAAGAAGGCGGTGATCGCGTCCGAGCTGGCGACCGGATATGTCGATGCGGTGTTCTTCGATCCGGGCGCGCATTCCAGCGGCGACCTGGTCCTGGCCGCCTATGGCTATGCGGTGCAGATCTATTGCGATTTCTCCGCATACAGCGACATGGCGGTGGGGCTGGCGGCGCTGCTCGGCTATCGTTTCCCGCACAATTTCAACCAGCCCTATCGCGCGCAATCGCTCCAGGATTTCTGGCGGCGCTGGCACATCAGCCTGTCGAGCTGGCTGCGCGACTATCTGTACATCTCGCTCGGCGGATCGCGCTACGGCATCGCCCGGCTGTGCATGGCGCTGATGACGACGATGTTGCTCGGCGGCCTGTGGCACGGCGCGAGCTGGAACTTCGTCATCTGGGGCGCGCTGCACGGCGGCGTGCTGGCGGCCGAGCGGCTGTGGCGCGAATATAAACCGGAGGGCTGGCGATCGCTGCCGCCGGTGGCGGGGATCGTCATCACCTTCCATATCGTGCTGCTGGGCTGGATCTTCTTCCGGCTGGAGCATCTGGACGATGCGCTGACCTATATCGGCGGCATCTTCGCCGGAAACTGGACGAGCACGATCACGCCGCTGATGCTGGGGCTGCTGCTGATCGGCATGTCGCTCCATTATTTCCCGGCGCATACGCTGCATCATGCGGCGATGCGGCTGCGCACCATCCCGGCGATCTGGGCCGGGCTGATGGTGGGCGTGCTGGTGCTGGTGATCGAATCGATGCGGCCGGAGGGCGTGGCGCCCTTCATCTACTATCAGTTCTGAGGGAGGGGCTGTGAGCGATCCCGAAGACAGCAAGCCCAAGCCGGTAGCCTCCGACGCGCTGGCCCGCGCCCGCGCGGCGCTGGACGGGATCGGCACGCCCACCGCGCGCGAGGAGATCGCGGCGACCGATCCGCACGATGCGCCGCTCGCCGACCCCGAGCTGGGGCCGGAGCCCGCCTATCACAAGGAGCCGGAGACCGCGCCCGCCGATGCGCCGCCGCCCCGCTCCGCCGCCGATGTCGCGCGGGCGATGCAGGACGCACCGCCCGAACTGGCGGTGTTCGCGCCCACGCCGCCGCCTCCGCCCGCACCGCCGGAGCGTGCGGAGCCCGTCGCGCCAGCCGCGCGTGAGCCGGAATCCGCGCCTGCGCCCGCGCCGGTCCGCGAGCGGCTTGGGGACACGACTTCGCCGGTGGACCTGCCCGAGCCGGCCGTGCCGCTGCCGCATCCGCTGCGCTGGACGACCATCGTGATCGCGGTCGCCACATTGTTCCTGGCGCTGTTCAACGCGCAGACGATCCGGAGCTGGGCCTATCAGCTTCCGCCGAGCCCGCTGAGCGCGAGCATCGCCGGCGCGGCCGAGACCTGGTTCAACATCACCGCCTCCGTCGGGCTCGACCGGCCCTATGCGGCGCTCCACGCCTGGTACGGCGATCTCAAAGACGCGCGCTTCGGCGAGGATGCCAAGGCGGGAGAGGGCGGGCCGGAAAACGCGGCGGCCGCCGCCGAATAGCAGAACGGCCCAGCCTCAAGGGGAGGCCGGGCCGTTCGCTGCCGTAAGGGCGAAGCCGCCCCTATTCGTGGAAATAATGGTTTCCGATCCGCCCCACGATCGGGCGCGAACGGAAGAACGCCGGGTTCACCTGCGCCGCGCGGAAGAACAGCGCGTTGCCGACCACCGGATCGCTGACGCCCGCACGGGCATCGCGCGCGATCTCCAGCGCCAGCGTCCAGCGCTTGTCCTTCGGCGGGTTATAGGCGTGGACGTTGAAGAACTGTCCGCGCTGCATCACCACGCTGCAGATGGTCTTGGGGAACTTCGGCGAACGGAGGCGGTTCATCACCACCTGAGCAACGGCAAGCTGGCCCTCGCGGGACTGGTTGCCGGCCTCATGCACGATCACCTTCGCCAGGCACACCAGCTCGGAATCAACCGGCATGCTGGCGGCGGCAAGGGCGGAATCGTCGATAGCCGGCTTGGCGGCGACGGGCGCGGTCTGCGCCGGAACCTCGTCCTGCTCTGCCTGCACGGCATTTGCCTGGGCGGTGGCGAGGCTATCCTGGGAAACGGTATCGGCACCCTGGGCCTGCGCGGTTGCGGAACCGCCCATCGGGACCGTCATCAGCGCCGTACCGGCACTGAAAGCCACTGCAACGCCAAGCGCCGCAGCGTGCGACTTACGAAGAAACTTCAATTATTGCTCCAGTCGAGTGCGCGAAGCGGGTCGCCGGTGCCGAAAATACCCGGTGGCACAGGGACGCGATCCACGTCGTGATCGGAGAGTTAAATACGCCCCTCCCGCGATCGAAGGCGCGATTGGCGCGGAAGAACCGCCAATGCAACGAAAGTGCGGCGAAGCGAGCGGTGGGCGGGATGAATGCCTAGTCCCCAAGTCGGAGTTTTGGCCCGCCTTCGGAGTCGAAACGAACGCCCGCGGCTGGTATGCGGATATCGTTGAGGCAGCGTGATTCGCGCCGGCGGGGTGGAAGTTTCTCTATGCGTTTCAGAAGTTTGGCGGTTATCCTGGTGGGCAGTGTGGCGGCCGCGGCGATGGCCTATCCGCTGGGCCGCACCGCGCTGCTGCCCGCGGCGGAGCTGCCCCCGGCCGAGGCGGCGGCCGAATCGGCGCCCGTTCCGCCTGCCGCCGAAGCGCCCGCGCCGCAGCTCGTCGCACCGGCCAAGGCCGCCGTGCGCGCCCCGGCGAAGGGCGGATACAGCGTGATCGGCGTCGGCGACATCATGATGGGCAGCGATTACCCCAGCCCGATCATGGACGCGCGCGTGGCCCCCGGCGCCGATCCGGCGGACGTGATCGGGCCGGAGATGCTGCGCCTGTTCAAGGGCGGCGACGTGGTGTTCGGCAATTACGAAGGCACGATCCACACCAACAGCGACAATGCGAAGAGCTGCAGCAACCCGGCGGTGTGCTTCACCTTTCGCAGCCCGCCGTTCCACGCGAAATATCTGGCGAGCGTCGGCTTCACGCTGGTTTCCAACGCCAACAACCACTCGCGCGATTTCGGCGAGGCGAACCGCGCGCAGACCTATCGCTACCTGACCGGTGCGGGGCTGGCGGTGAGCGGCGCCGACACGCCGGGCACCCGCATCGGCGTGCAGACGCTGCCGGACGGCACGCGCTTCGCGCTCGTCGCCTTCGGGCACAACCCCGGGCTGATGCAGGTAACCGACCTGGCCCGCCTGACCGCGATGGTGCATGAGGCGGACCGGGTGGCGGATGTCGTCATGGTCTCCTGCCACATCGGCGGCGAGGGCGAGGGGCGCAGCGCCGTGACGCGCCAGACCGAAATGTTCCTGGGCGAAAACCGCGGCAATCCCTATGCCTTCGCGCATACTGCGGTGGACGCGGGCGCCGATATCGTCTTCTGCCACGGCCCGCACATCCCGCGCGCGATCGAGGTCTATAAGGGCCGTTTCATCGCCTACAGCCTGGGCAATTTCTGGACCTATGGCCGCTTCAACCTGAGCAACACCGCCGGCTATGCGCCGATCGCGGCGCTGAAGGTGGGGGCGGACGGCGCGCTCCAGTCGGCGCGGATCGTGTCGGCCAGGCAGGTGAAGCCGGGCGGGCCGTTCCTCGACCCCTCGGGCGCCGCCGCGGCGCGGATCGAGCAGCTTTCGCGCCAGGATTTCCCCGAAGCGGGCATTGCGATCGACGCGGACGGCAATGTGAGCTGGCGCAGGTAACAGGCCCGGGCCGCCCGCCGGGCCGCCTCAGCGCGGCAGCCTGATCGTAGCCACCAGCCCGCCGCCTTCGCGCGGGCGCAGCGTGATGTCGCCGCGGGCATCGCGCACGATCGCGCGGGCCAGCGCGAGCCCCAGCCCGATGCCCCCGGTATCGCGGTTGCGCGATCCCTCCAGCCGGGTGAAGGCGTCGAACACCGCCTCGCGCTGGGCCTCCGGGATGCCGGGGCCGCGATCGGCGACCTCGATCGCGATCTGCTGTTCGCCGGGAACCAGCCGCACCTCGGCCGCGCCGCCATATTTGACGGCATTCTCGATCAGGTTGCGCACCGCGCGGCGCATCAGCGACGGGCGCAGCCGCATGGTAAGCCGCGGCGCCTCTTCGAACTGCACGGGCTGGTCCAGGTCGCGGAAATCCTCCACCACCGCGTCGATCAGCGCCGCCAGGTCCACCTCGACCGGCGGCTCGCTCGGGCGGCCGAGCCGCGCCAGGCTCAATATGTCCTCCAGCGTGCGGTTCATCTCGTCGATGGTATCGGCCATCCGCGCGCGATCCTCGTCGTCCTCGACCGATTCGATGCGCACGCGCAACGCGGCGAGCGGGGTGCGCAGATCGTGGCCGATCGCGCCGAGCATCCGGTCCTTTTCGTCCAGCATCGCGTTCACGCGCAGGCTGAGCGCGTTATAGGCGGCGATCACCGCGCGCACGTCCGATGGGCCGCGCTCCTCCACCGGCTGGGGCTGTTCGCCCGGGGTGAAGCGCCGCGCCGCCTCGGCCAGCCGCCGCAGCGGCCGGGCGATCCGCCGCCCGGCCAGCAGCACCGGCAGGAGGACGACGATATAGAGGATCAGCGTCTGCGCGATCAGTTGCCAGATGACGATCCGCTCGGCGCGCGGCCAGGCGCTGCGCAGCGCCACCCAGCGGCCGTCGTCGAGCTGCACCGCCACCTGAAGCTCGGCGCCCAGCCGCAACAGCCGATCGCGGCGGATGGGGTCCAGCCGGCGCAGCAGCGGCTCGCGTTCGTCGATCTGGCGGATCGTGGCGATCACGTCGCGCGGCGTGACGCCGAGGTCGATCAGCCCCTGCCGGACCGCCTGCTCGACATCGGAGCGGCGCGGCAATCCGGCGGGGATCGGGTTCGCATCGAACTGCTGGACGCGCAGCCGCAGGTCGAAGGGGCCGGACGGGGGGCGCCCATGGCGGCGTTCGCGCGGCTGCTGCGCGGCATCGGCATTGCCGTTGGCCCCGCGATCGGCCGTATCGGCGATGCGCGTGACGGCGGGCACGATCACCTGGCTGAACCGGGCTTCCCGCCGCTCGCGCAGCAGCAGGCCGAAGTTGATCGCCTGCGCCACGAACAGCGCCACCGCCACCAGCAGCGCGATCTGCCCGGTCAGGCTCTTGGGGAGGAAGCGTCGCAGCGTCGCGGTCAAAGCCGCGTCACCTCGGCGGCCAGCGTATAGCCGCCGCCCCACACGGTCTTGATGATCGCCGGGTTCTTGGGATCGGGCTCGATCTTCTTGCGCAGGCGGCTGACCTGGTTGTCGATCGCACGATCGAAGGCGGCGGCCTCGCGCCCCTGTGTCAGGTCGAGGAGCTGGTCGCGCGTCAGCACCTGCCGCGGGCGCGTCACCAGCGTCAGCAGCAGATTGTATTCGCCCGTGGACAGCGGAACCGAAACGCCGTCGCGGTCCACCAGCGTGCGCTCGCCGCTCTTCAGCACCCATCCGGCGAAGGCGTAGCTGCCGGTTTCGGGGGCATGCTGGCGGGCGGCGCCGTTGCCGGTGCGGCGCAGCACCACCTTGATGCGCGCGGCCAACTCGCGCGGGCTGAACGGCTTCACGACATAATCGTCGGCGCCCATCTCCAGCCCGACGATGCGGTCGGTCTCCTCGCTGCGCGCGGTGAGCAGGATCACGGGGATTTCGCTGGTCGCCCGGATGTGGCGGCACAGGCTGAGCCCATCCTCGCCCGGCATCATGATGTCGAGGATGACGAGATCGATCGCATAGGCGTTCATCCGCGCGCGGGCACCCTCGGCATCGCCCGCCTGGGTCACGCGGAAGCCCTGGCGCGTCAGATACTGTGCGAGCGGCTCGCGGATGGAGCGCTCGTCATCGACGAGCAGCAGGTGCGGAATCTCGGACATGACCGGGAGATAGCATCTCGTTGGCGGAGCGGAAGGCCCGGGCGGGCGAAGAGGAAAAGCCCGCCCGGGCGCGCCGGCCGGTTAGTTGCCTTCGGGGGCGTCGGGGGCACCGGCCGGCGGGGGAGGGGCGGCGCCTTCGGGCGGCGGGGGCGGACCCCAGCCGGGGCCGGGAGGCGGGCCGTGGCGTCCATGGCGGCCCTTGCCGCGCATCGACATCATCTTGCCGCGCGCGGCCGCACGCTCGGCCTGGTCGATCTTCCCATCCTTGTTGGTATCGACCCAGTCGAAGCGGCGCGCGGCCTGCGCCTGCTGTTCGGCGAGCGAGACCACGCCGTCGCCGTTGGCGTCGAGCCGTTCGCGCTTGAAGCGCTGGCCGCGTCCGCCCCGGCCTTCGCCGCGGTCGCCCATCATGGCTTCGCGGGCGGCCTCGCGTTCGGCGGGGGTGAGCTTGCCGTCCTTGTTGCTGTCCACCGCCTTGAAGCGGGTGGAGACGCTGGCGAGCATCTCGTCCTTGGTGATGACGCCGTCCTTGTTGGCGTCCGCGGCGGCGAGCGGGTCGAAGCGCGGCGGGCCGTCCTGCGCGGCGGCGGGGCCGGCGAGCGCGGCCGTGCCGAGCGCGGCGGCGGCAATGAGCTTGTACATGGGCAACTCCTTGGCGGGGCGGGCTGTTTCGTCCGCTGATGCCGTTTCTGACGAACGGCTGTCGCAGGTGTTTGTCAGCGGTTCAGGAAAGTGTCGCAAATTGTCGCACGCCGCACGGGTTTCAGCCGAAGATCGCCACCCCCTGCATCGCCTCCGCCACCGGCTCACCGTCGGCGTTCCAGATCGCCATGCGCTGGCTGGAGAAGCCGTCGCGCGCCATTTCCGCCCCCGCGCCGAGCAGCCACCAGCCGTCGCGCGTCGCCGGCTCCGCCGCGACCAGGTTGATCATCCAGTTGAGCGAACTGAGCGGCGCCTTCTGCCCCGCGATCAGCTTGTAGGCGGCGGGGGGCAGCGCGTCGCCGATCGCCATCAGCTCCACCATCGGATGAAGGCCATCGCGCTCGCGCAGCCGCACCCAGCGCAGCCATTCGGCGGGTTGGGTCTCGGCCGCCGGGTTGAACAGGTCGAAGTTGCCGGTGAAGAAATCCGCCGGGCCGCTGTGGATCTTCGCGCCCTCGCCCGGCGGGCGGTGATCGAGGCGGGGCGCGGTATCGTGCGTGATCGCCGAGGCCATCGGCGCCATGAACACGAAGGCGGCGCGCAGGCCCAGTCCGGCCTCCGACGCCACGTCCGCCTGGATGAAGGCGGCGTTGCGCCCGCGCCGCAGCCGCGTGGCGGTGACCGTCACCGCGCCCGAGAGCGGGCCGATGAAGGCGACCTGTGCCGATCTCAGCGGCGGCAGATCGGGTTCGGCGGCGAGCGCGGCGTGGAGCGCCAGCGCGGAGGACAGGCCGCCATAGGTGGTGCGGCCCTGCCGCCACCCTTCCGGGACCTCGGCGCGGAACCCGCCCTCCAGCGGATCGGCGGCGGCCAGGATATCGGCGAGCGCGGTCATTGCGCCTGCTCCCAGCGGTCGCGCAGCTCGCGCTTCAGCACCTTGCCGATGCTGCTGCGGGGCAGCGCATCGACGGGGGCCAGCGCCGACAGCCGCTGGGTGCGGCCAAGCCGGTCGTTGGTCCACTCCAGGATCGTTGCCGGATCGGCGGCCGCCCCGTCGCGCGGGACGTAGAAGCCGACGGGGGTCTCGCCCCATTGCGGCGAGGGGACGCCGACCACCGTGCAGTCCGCGACATCGGGGTGCCCGGCCAGCACGGCTTCCAGGTCCGCGGGATAGACGTTGAAGCCGCCGGAGATGATCACGTCCTTCTTGCGCCCGACCAGCGTCAGGAAACCCTCGGCATCGAACCGGCCGAGATCACCGTGGCGGATGAAGCGGCGCCCCTCCGCATCGAACCATTCGGCCTCGCGCGTGGCGGATTCGCGGCCGTGATAGCCGGTCATCATCGCGGGCGATCGGCCGACCACCTCGCCCACCTCGCCCTGGGGGACCTCGCGCCCCTGTTCGTCGATCAGGCGGATGTCGTGGCCCTCCACGGGCTTGCCGACGGTGTGCAGCTTGTCTGGGTTCAGGTGCGCGACCAGGATCGTCGTGCCGCCGCCCTCGGTCATGCCGTAATATTCGACGAGCGCGCCCGGCCAGCGGCGCAGCGCATCGGCCTTCATCTCCGCCGAGAAGGGCGCGCTGGTGCAGAATTTCAGGCGGAACGACGAGAGGTCCGCCGCGTCGAATCCGGGGTGCGCCAGCACGCGCTCATATTGCACGGGCACCAGCATCGTATGGGTGGCGCGATGCGCCTCCGCCAGCCGCAGATACTCGCCGGCTTCGAACTTGCGCATCAGCACCGCGGTTCCGCCCCAGCCGAGCACGGGCAGCAGCAGCACAAGCGTGGTGTTCGAATAGAGCGGGGTCGCAATCATCGCCACGGCATCGGTGAAGCCCGCGCCGGCGCCCGCGCGCATGATGTGCTGCCATCGCATGCCGTGCGACTGGACGATGCCCTTGGGCGTGCCCGTGGTGCCGGAGGAATAGATGATGTTGAACGGATCGTCCGGCCCCGCCGCGACCGGGGCGGGCACGGTGCCCCCCGGCGCCAGCCAGGCGCCGAACGCCGGCCCGTCCAACGCGATGCGGCGCGCGGCGGTATCGATTGCGGCATTGGCGTCGTCATGGAACAGGATCGGCGCCCCGCAATCGGCGATCATCGCGCCGAGCTGGGCGGGCGTGGCGGAGGGCGAGAGCGGGGCGGGGACGCATCCCGCCCGCAGCGCCCCCAGGAAGGCGAGCATATAGGCGATCGACGGAACCGCCAGGATCGCCACCGCCGTGCCCGGCGCGATCCCGTCGCGCTGGAGCGCGGCCGCGACCCGGTCCATCGCGCGATCGAGGCCCGCGTAATCCAGCGTCTCGCCGCCGCAGACCAGTGCCAGGCGGTCGCCGCGTTCGCGTGCATGCGCCCGGATCAGGTCCGCCAAGGTGCTGAAGGGGCCCGTCAGCATCTCCCCCGCATTCATCGCCGATTCCTCCCCGTCATCGTCCCGTGGCTAGGCGAGCGCGGCGGCGATTGCCATACGCCGGATTCGAAAAAGCGTCAGGACGGCTGGTCGCCGGCGGTCTCGCCCGGTTCGCGACGCGCGCCGGGCAGCACGCGCAGCAGCACGATCGCAAGCGCCATCGCGGTGAGTGCGGCGGCCACCACGAAGTTGCCCCCTGTAAAGCCGCGCTCCGCCCCGAACGCCAGCGCCTGGCTGAGCGCAAAGGGGGAGAGGGCGGCGGCGACGCTGTTGAGCGCGGCCAGCCCGCCCATCAGCGAGCCCTGGTGCGATGCGGAGGTGTAGCGTGATAGCAGCGCGTTTACCGACGGCGATACCAGCGCCTGGAACGCGCTGAACGCCAGGATCAGGTAGATGATCCAGGTCTGGCGCACGAAGACATAGGCGACGAACGCAAGGCCGCCCGCGACCAGCCCCAGCACCACCGTGCGCTCCTCGCCGAAGCGCCGGATCGCGCGGCTGGTGACGAAGGTCTGGACCAGCGCCATCGACAGGCCCGACGCGGCGAGCGACAGCCCGATCATCCGCTCGTCCCAGCCCGCCGCCAGCTCGCCCCAGAAGGCCCAGGTCGCGGGATAGACCATATGACCGCAATACCAGAGAAAGGCGACCGCGATCAGCCACTTGGCCCGGCCCGCATGGCGCAGCGGCTCGAACGATCCGATGATGTGCGCCTTGCGCCAATCGAAGCGCCGCCGCCGTTCCGGCGCGAGCGTCTCGGGCAGGAAGAAATAGATCCACAGCGCGTTGAGCAGCGCCGCCGCCGCCGCGGCGACGAACGGCGCGCGCGGCCCGAGCAGCGACAGCGCACCGCCCAGCGCCGGGCCGAGGATAAAGCCGATGCCGAACGCCGCCCCCATCATCCCGAAGGTGGCCGCACGCCGATCGGGCGGGGTGACGTCGGCCAGCACGGCGTTCGCCGGGCCGAAGCTGGCCCCCGCGATCCCCGCGATCATCCGCCCCAGGAACAGCCAGGCGATGCTGGGCGCCGCCGCCTGGAGCGCATAGTCGGCCGAAAAGGCGATCATCGAGAACAGCAGCACCGGCCGCCGCCCCAGCGCATCGCCGAGATTTCCCAGGATCGGCGCGGCGATGAGCTGCATCACCGAATAGGCGGCCAGCATATAGCCGCCGATGCGCGCGGCATCGGCCATCGTCACATGGCCCAGCTCCACGATCAGCCGCGGCAGCACGGGCAGGACGATGCCGAAGCCGATCGAATCGATCAGCACCGCGGTCAGCACGATCGGTACCGCGCGGTGATGGAATGTCATGCCCTTCTCCCTTCGGCCGGACGGGTCCCCTGGTGCGCGGGCGTCACGACAGATGGTGCCGCATTCCCGCTTTCGTCCGTGCCGGGCCGCCGCATGGCACAGCGCGGGGGGCGGCGCATCCGGAAACCACGCGCGCGCGGGGGCATGTGCAAAAGAAAGGAAATCGTTCCGTCCCGGCGCCCGGGATTCGATATCGGCGCCGGACAGGCGCTTGACGCCGCCGATTCCATACCGCAGTTTCGAAACAACAGAAAATGGCCGCCGGGAGAGAGAATATGGCCACCGCACCCGAAGTAGAGGCGCCCGCCGATCCGCTGGAGGCGTTCCGCGCCCAAGCCCGCGCATGGCTGGCGGAGAACTTCCCGCCCGCGCTGAAGGGCAAGGACAACAGCATGTCCGCCGTGGAAGGCCCCACCGAGCTGAACGCGGACGAGGCCGCCTGGAAACAGGCGATGGGCGAAAAGGGGTGGGGCGTGCCCACCTGGCCGGCCGAATATGGCGGCGGGGGGCTGGACCGCGCCGAGGCGCGCGTGCTGGCGGAGGAGATGGGCCGCATCGGCGCCTGGAACCCGATCGGCGGCATGGGCGTGATGATGTTCGGCCCGACGCTGCTGGAATATGGCAGCGAGGCGCAGAAGCGCGAGCATATCCCGCCCATCGTCCGCGGCGAGATCCGCTGGTGCCAGGGCTATTCGGAGCCGAACGCGGGATCGGACCTCGCCAACCTCCAGACCTTCGCCGAGGACAGGGGCGACCATTATGTCGTCAACGGCCAGAAGACCTGGACCAGCGGCGGCCAATGGGCGGACAAATGCTTCGCGCTGGTGCGCACCGACAAGAGCAAGAAGCACGAGGGCATCAGCTTCCTGCTGATCGACATGGACACGCCGGGCGTGGAGGTGCGGCCGATCCGGCTGATATCCGGCAGCTCGCCCTTCTGCGAGACCTTCTTCACCGATGTGAAGGTGCCCAAGGCCAATCTGGTCGGCCGCGTGGGCGAGGGCTGGACGATCGGCAAGCGGCTGCTCCAGCACGAACGCTCCAGCCTTTCGGGCGGGGGCTCCACCGCGGGCCGGATGTTCCTGGGCGAGCCGATCTCCTCGATCGCCAAGCGCTGGCTGGGCACCGACGACCAGGGGCGTATCGCCGACCTGGACCTGCGCACGCGCATCGTGCGGCATGAGATGGACCTGCGCGCCTTCCTGCTCACGCTGCGCCGCGCGCAGCTTGAGGCGAAATCGAACCAGGGGCCGTCGGCTACCTCGTCGATCATGAAGAATGTCGGCGCGCGGATCATGCAGGAGCGCTCCGAGCTGCTGATCGAGATTCGCGGGCTCGCCGGGCTCGGCTGGGAAGGCGAGGGCTTCGGCGAGGAGGAGCTGAAGGATGTCCGCACCTGGCTCTTCGGCAAGGCGGTGTCGATCTACGGCGGATCGACCGAGATCCAGAACAATGTGATCGCCAAGCGCATCCTGGGGATGCTCGATCACCAATAGGCGGCGCCCTTTCCCGTTCGCGGGAGTGGGGAGAGAGGACGAGAGATGGCGGTACTGACCGAAGAACAGACGATGATCCGCGACATGGCGCGCGAATGGGCGGACAATGAATCGCCCGTCACCGCCTTCCGCCGGGTGCGCGATACGGCGCCGGCCGCGATGTTCGACGCACAGGCATGGCAGGCGCAGGCGGAGATGGGCTGGGCCGGCATCCTGGTGCCCGAGGAACATGGCGGCGCGGGCATGGGCTATCTGTCGCTGGGGCTGGTGATGGAGCAGCTCGGGCGCAACCTGGCCGCGACCCCGCTGGCGGCCACCGCGGCGGCGGCCGGCGCGATCCTGATCGGCGGCAGCGCGGCGCAGCAGGCAGAATGGCTTCCGCGCATCGCCGCGGGCGATCTGGTGGCCACGCTGGCGGTGGACGAAGGGCCGCGCTTCGCGCCCGACCGGATCGGCGCGGCCGTGAACGGCGGCAGGCTGACCGGGACCAAGGCCTTTGTGGCGGAGGGGGACGGCGCTGGGCTGTTCGTGGTCGCCGCCACCGACGGGCTGTATCTGGTGGAGAAGGGCGAGGGCGTCACCGTGGCGCCCCGCCACCTGGCCGACGCGCGCAGCCATGCGGAGGTGCGGTTCGAAAACGCCGTCGCGCAGAAGCTGGACGGCCCCGCCGATCTGGTGACCCGTGCCGCCGATCGCGCGACCGCGATCGTTTGTGCGGAGATGCTGGGCATGGCCGAAAGCGCCTTTGCGCAGACCAACGACTATCTGAAGACGCGCGTCCAGTTCGGCCAGCCGCTCAGCAGCTTTCAGGCGCTGCAGCATCGCATGGCCAAGATGTTCACCGAGCTGGAGCTGATGCGATCGGTGGTGGAAGGCGCGCTGGAGGCGATCGACGCGAACCGTCCGGACGTCAGCCAGTCGGTCAGCCTCGCCAAGGCGGTGGCGGGCGAGACGCTGCGGCTGGTGTCGAGCGAGATGGTCCAGCTCCACGGCGGCATCGGCATGACCGACGAGCATGACGCAGGCTTCTATCTGAAGCGCGCGCGCGTGCTGGAGACGATGTGGGGCAACGCCGCCTGGCATCGCGAGCGTTTCGCCCGCCTGTCGGGCTATTGAACCAGCGAGCCTGTCCCTGCCGCGGTGCGCGGCGGGGCGGGCCGTCGCCGCGTTTCCGGGCCGTTCCGGAACCAGTTTGCGGCCTGTGCGTACCCTGATCGGGATGCTTTCGAATGTCGGTACGGCGGCCGGCCATGCTGCGCCTGCACATATGACATTTGCGCAACACCCCGGTTGCAAGACGATTCATGCCCCATTCGCAAGCTTGACGGGGGTCTGTAACGCGCGTTTATTTCGAGGATTGGGTATGGAGCCGGATAAGCGCTCCAGCCAAGTGGGAGAGGAAGAAGATGAAGCGGTTTCGCCTGCTGGCCGCCGTTGCGGCACCTACGATTGCACTTGCGCTCGCCATTCCCGCCCATGCCCAGGATGATTCCACAGGCACCGAGGCGCAGGACGATGGCTATGAAAACCCCGAGATCGTCGTCACCGCCCAGGGCCGCGCCCAGGTGCTGGCCGATGTGCCGCTGGCCGTATCGGCGGTAAGTTCCGAGACGCTGGCGCTCACCGGCGCCACCGATATCCGCCAGCTCAACCAGGTGGCTCCCTCGCTGCTGGTTTCGTCGACCGGCTCGGAGGCGAACGGATCGGCCCGTATCCGCGGCATCGGCACGGTGGGCGACAACCCCGGCCTGGAAAGCTCGGTCGCGGTGTTCATCGACGGCGTGTACCGCTCGCGTTCGGGCATCGGCCTGAGCGAGCTTGGCGATATCGAGCGGATCGAGGTGCTGCGCGGGCCGCAGGGCACGCTGTTCGGCCGCAACGCTTCGGCGGGCCTGATCAACATCGTCAGCAAGGCGCCCTCGGTGAATTTCGAGGCAGGGGCCGAGGCGACCTATGGCAGCTATGACATGGTCCGCCTGTCGGGCTATCTCAACGCGCCGCTGGGCGAGACGCTGGCCGGCCGCGTCGACGCGGTCTATGTCAAGCGCGACGGCTTCTACAAGGACGTGACCAACGGCGGCACGGTGAACGACCGCGACCGCTTCTTCGTCCGCGGCCAGCTCCAGTATGAGCCGAGCAGCGCGCTCACCGTCCGGCTGATCGGCGACTATACCAAGCGGACCGAGAACTGCTGCGCCGCGGTCTATCTCGATCGCGCCTCGAACGAATATATCGGCGATCTGAATGATCCCGCCGCGAACAGCATCGTTCGCGTGCTGCGCGACCTGGGCCAGCCGATGGCGGCGTTCAGCGACCCCTACAGCCGCAACATCTATGTGACGCCGGGCCGCAGCTATGCCGGCACGACCGAGGATTGGGGCGTGTCGCTCCAGGTCGATTGGGATCTGGGCGGGGCCAAGCTCACCTCCATCACCGCCTATCGCGACTATTGGAGCGATCAGGGATCGGATACCGATTACGGCTTCATCGACATCCTGTATCGTGCGGCCGACGGCAACGCGGCGCGCGGCTTCAAGACCTGGAGCCAGGAACTGCGGCTGCAGGGCGAGGCGTTCAACGGCAAGCTGGACTGGCTGATCGGCGGCTATTTCGCCGATGAGGACCTGACCGTCGTCGATAACCTGCGCTTCGGCAATCAGTATGGCCGCTTCGCCACCTGCCGTATCGTCAGCGGCAGCGCGCTGGCCGGGCTCTATTCGCCCGGGTCGGCGGGATGCCTTGCGGCGCGTCCGGCGGCGTTCGGCGCGGCATCGCCGCTGATCTATGCCGCGTTCGACCAGCTCGACGCGGTCAACAACAAGGGCAGCACGCGCGACGTCTATTCGCAGAACAGCCGCAACTGGGCGCTGTTCACGCACAACATCGTGCATGTGACCGACAGCGTCGATTTCACCTTCGGCGTGCGCTACACCAGCGAGCGCAAGAAGTTCGCGGCGACGTTCGGCAACGACAACACCGCCTGCACCGCCAACCAGGCCTCGCTGCTGCCGCTGCGCAGCAACGCGGCGCTCACCGCGGTGGTGGACGCGATCCTGGGCCTGTCGTGCCAGGGCAACTCCACCGCCGAGCTGAACGGCGTCAGCATCAACAGCCGCCGCAGCGAGAGCGAGTTCACCGGCACCGCGGTGCTCTCGTGGAAGCCGACCGACGATCTGATGCTCTACGGCAGCTATTCGCGCGGCTACAAGGCGGGCGGCTTCAACCTCGATCGTTCGGCGCTGAAGGTGCCGATCCTGACCTTCGCCTCGATGGGCGGCGCCCAGGCGCTGGCGGGCAACCTGCAGTTCGATCCCGAAATCGTGAATTCGTTCGAGATCGGCGCGAAATATTCGTCGGGGCCGTTCAGCCTGAACGTCGCGGCATTCCAGCAGGATTTCAAGAACTTCCAGCTCAACACCTTCAACGGGACCGTCTTCCTGGTGCAGACGGTGAACGGCTGCTCCGCCAGCCTGAACGGCGGCGATCGCGACCAGAGCAAGTTCTCGACCGCGTCGAACTACAATGCCTCGGCGGCGACCACCGGCGCCTGCGCCGCGGACGACGTGACCTGGGGCGTGCGCTCGCGGGGCGTTGAGGTGGAAGCATCGCTGATGCCCACCCGCAACCTCCGCGTTGGGCTGGGTCTCACCTATGCCGACACCAAATATAACGAGAATCTGGTCGGCAACCGCACGGGCGCGCCGCTGGACCAGGCGCTGCGCAAGCTGCCGGGCGACAATCTGTCGAACGCGCCGAAGATTGTGACCACGGCCTCGCTGGCCTGGACCCCCGATCTGGGCGGCTCGGGCCTCAGCGGCCTGTTCTACGTCGATACGCGCATGACCGGCGACTATAACACCGGTTCCGACCTGTTCCCGCAGAAGGAGCAGGATTCCTATGCGATCGTGAACGGCCGCATCGGCATCCGCGGGCCGGAGGAGCATTGGGCGATCGAACTCTGGGCGCAGAATCTTTTCAACACCAAGTACACGCAGGTTGCATTCAACTCGCCTTTCCAGGAAGGATCGGTTGGAGCACCTTTCACCGACCCGCAGTATCCGGGCGGACGCCAGTTGTTCTCGGCCTATCTGGCCGAGCCGCGTACCTGGGGCGTGACCGGCCGTATCAAGTTCTGACCGCGACGTCAGAGGAGAGGGGCGGGCCTCGCGGCATCAGAACCGCGGGGCCCGTTCCCGTTTCAGGGGGGGCATGCGGGCGCGGAAACCCCCTGCGCATCGCGCCTTCGATCCGAATCGCGTTCTTCGGCGGTTCGCCCTTCGGCAAACCCGGGACGAACGGGTCAGATCCAACGCACCCTGCTGTAGCGCCGGTGCCAGAGCGCGGGCCGCCTCGCTGGCGGCGGAGCGCCGCTCAGCCCTGCATCACCCGATCGTCGAACAGCCCGAACACCAGGGTGGAGGCATAAAAGGCCACGGCCCGGTCGCGCGGCATCGTGCCGGCCCATTTGCGCATGTCGAACGCCGCATTCTGCAGCGCCATCAGCGCCTGGCTGGCCACCAGCGGATCGATCGCGCGGATCGTGCCCTCGGCGATGCCATCCGAAAGCATGCCGGCGAAGCGGCGGGCGATGCGGTTCGAACGATCGATCATCGTCGATCGCACGCGCGGCGGCAGGCCCGAAAGCGCGGTGGTACGCAATAGCGGCCCGCGTTCGGAGAATTGCACGTCGAGCAGGGTCGCGATGCTGTTTTCCAGCCGCTGCCAATGCGTGCCGCCATGCTCCTCTGCCAGCCGCTGGGTATCGGCGATGATGTCGAAACTGCGCTTGTAACAGGCGATCACCAGCTCGTCCTTGGCGTCGAGATGGTGGTAGAAGCTGCCCTTGGTGACGTTCAGCTCGCTGGCGATGCGCTGCACCGATGCGCCGCGATATCCCAGTTCGTTGATCAGGCGAGTGGCGGCGAGCAGGAACGCTTCGCGCCCCGGCTCGGGCTCGTCATGCTCCAGATCCAGCAGCACCGGCGCCCAGCGCTCGCGCGGGCCAAGGATGCCGGCGCGAAACACGTCCATCAGCCGCGCCTCGACCCGTGGATATTCGTCCAGCTCGTAGCGGGTGAGCCAGGCGGGGAGCCAGAAGATGTTTTCGAGCAGCACATGGGCACGCGCGCCGCGCAGGTCGATCTCCTCGCGGCTGCCCTCCGCGCCCCATAGCGCGCGCGTCTTGCGGAAGATGCCGCGCCACCCGTCCAGCAGCCGCTGGCGCAGCGGCCCCTCCATCGCGCGCAGATCGGACAGGACGGCGAAGTCGCGTTCCTCGCCGCGGCGGATGCGCGCCAGCCGGTCCATGTTGGCGGCCAGGAAGCGCCGCACCCGCGCCTCCGCGCCATCCTCGCCCGCGGCCTCTTCCAGCATCGCCTCGAGCCGTTCCAGCGTCTGTTCGAAACAGGCGGCGGCCAGGTCTTCCTTGCGCTTGAAATAATAGGTGACGCTGGTGGTGTTCAGCCCCACGCGCGCCGCGACATCGGCGAAGGTCATGCCCTTCGCGCTCTGTTCGTTGATCGCGTCGGCGGCGGCCGCCAGGATCGCCTCGCGCTTGGCCTGGAACCGTTTGGTGCCGGTTGCGGTATCGCTGTTCGGGCGCGCGCTCATCCGCCCAGCTTAGCGCAAAAGGCCGTGGGCCAAAGGGGTTTTTTGAACCGCGCGTATGGCGGAAGAATCCGCCTTGTTCCCCTTTACCGAATATCGGGTACGGTCTAAGCCGGTTTCGAAAAGGAACGGAGAGGTTGCGATGGATTTCACCCTGAACGCGCGCGAGACCCATTTCCGCGACCGGGTGAAGCACTTCATCGACACCCGGATCCGCCCGCGCGACGCCGAATATCGCGCCGCGCACGAGAGCGGCGACCGCTGGGGCGTGAACCCGGTGCTGGAGGCCGTGAAGGCAGAGGCGCGGGCCGAGGGGCTGTGGAATTTCTTCATGCCGCCGCATTCGGGCCAGGCCCATGTCGACGAGAGCTTCGTGTTCGAGGGCGAGCAGCTCACCAACCTCGAATATGCGCTCTGCGCCGAGGAGATGGGGCGGATTTCCTGGGCTTCCGAGGTGTTCAACTGCTCCGCGCCCGATACCGGGAACATGGAGGTGTTCCACCGCTATGGCACGCGCGAGCAGAAGGAGCAGTGGCTCCGTCCGCTGATGAACGGCGAGATCCGTTCCGCCTTCCTGATGACCGAGCCGGCGGTCGCATCATCGGACGCCACCAACGTCCAGACATCCATGGTCCGCGACGGCGATCACTATGTGATCAACGGCCGGAAATGGTGGAGCTCGGGCACGGGCGATCCGCGCTGCAAGATCGCGATCGTGATGGGCAAGACCAATCCCGATGCGTCGCGCCATGCCCAGCAGAGCATGATCCTGGTGCCGCTCGACGCGCCCGGCGTGAAGATCGAACGCATGCTCTCGGTTTTCGGGTATGATCACGCGCCCCATGGCCATGGCGAGATTTCGCTCACCGACGTGCGCGTTCCTGCGGACAATATCCTGCTGGGCGAGGGGCGCGGCTTCGAGATCGCGCAGGGCCGGCTGGGGCCGGGCCGCATCCACCATTGCATGCGCACGATCGGCGTGGCGGAGGAGGCGATCGCGGCGATGGCCAAGCGGCTGCTGAGCCGCGTCGCCTTTGGCAAGCGGATCGCCGATCATTCGATCTGGGAACAACGGATCGCCCGCGCGCGCATCGATATCGAGATGACGCGCCTGCTGTGCCTGAAGGCCGCCGACATGATGGACAAGGCCGGCAACAAGGCCGCGCACCTGGAAATCTCCATGATCAAGGTTCAGGCGCCCGCCATGGCGCTGGCCATCCTGGACGATGCGATCCAGGCGCATGGCGGCGGCGGCGTATCGGACGATTTCGATCTGGCGAGCGCTTGGGCCAATGTCCGCACGCTGCGCTTCGCCGATGGGCCGGACGAGGTGCATTGCCGCACGATCGCGCGCAACGAATTCGGCAAATATTCCGAGTTCAAGGCCGATCGCCCGTCAAGCGGCGATCTGGGCGTGGCCCGGTAAGGATCGAGGGCATGAAGGCAGCGATATTGTTCGAGGCGGAAAAGCCGCTGGAGATCGCCGACATTCGCCTGGCCGATCCCGGCCCGCGCGAGGTTCTGATCCGCACCGCGGCTTGCGGCGTGTGCCGTTCGGACCTGCATTTCATCGACGGAGCTTTCCCGCATCCGGTGCCGACGGTGCCGGGGCATGAGGCGGCCGGCGTGGTGGAGGCGGTGGGCAGCGATGTCGCGCATCTGAAGCCGGGCGATCACGTCATCACCTTCTTCACCGTATTCTGCGGAAGCTGTGAGATGTGCGTCACCGGGCGCCCATCGCTATGCGTCGATCCTTCGACGCGGCGCCCCGCCGACGCCGAGCCGCGCATCCGCCTGGCCGACGGCACGCCGCTGGCGCAGTTCCTGAACCTGTCGGCCTTTTCCGAGATGATGCTGGTGCATGAGAACGCCTGCGTCGCGATCGACAAGGCGATGCCGCTCGATCGCGCGGCGCTGCTCGGCTGCGCGGTGATCACGGGCGCGGGCGCGGTGTTCAACGACAGCCGCGTGCGCCCGGGCGAGAGCGTGGCGGTGATCGGCGCGGGCGGCATCGGCCTGTCGGCGATCAACGCGGCCAAGATCGCGGGCGCGGGCATGATCCTGGCCATCGATCCGGTGGCGGAGAAGCGCGAGATCGCGCTGAAGATGGGCGCCACCCACGCGATCGACGCGACGATGGACGGGCTCGCCAAGGAGGTACTCACGCTCACCGGCGGCGGTGTCCATTATGCGATCGAGGCGGTGGGGCGGCCGAACACCGCCGAGCTGGCCTGGACTATCCTGCGCCGCGGCGGCACCGCCACGATCCTGGGCATGATCGCGCCGGGCAACAGCGTGACGCTGCCCGGGCCGACCTTCCTGACGGGCAAGAAGATCCAGGGATCGCTGCTGGGCTCTACCCGATTCCCGATCGACATGCCCCGGCTGGTGCGCATGTATCTCGACGGGCTGCTCGATCTCGACACCATGGTGGCCGAGCGGATCGTGCTGGGGCAGGTGAACGACGCGCTGGAAAAGCTCCGCAAGGGCGACAGCGTGCGATCGGTCATAGAGTTCGCATGAGCGATCTGGACGAAGCCCGGCTCGGCGCGTGGCTTGCGGCGAATGTCGCGGGCTTCGACGGGCTGGCGCGCGTCGAGAAATTCCCCGGCGGGCAGAGCAACCCCACCTATCGCATCGATGCGGCCAGCGGCTCCTATGTGCTGCGCCGGAAGCCGTTCGGGCCGATCCTGCCCTCGGCGCATGCCGTGGAGCGCGAATACCGGCTGATCGCGGCGCTGCACCCCACCGGCTTCCCGGTCGCGCGGCCCTATGGCCTGTGCGAGGATGCGGAGGTGGTGGGATCGCCCTTCTACGTCATGGAGATGGTGGAGGGCCGCACGCTGTGGGACGGCGCGCTGCCGGGCATGGCCCCGGACGCGCGCACCGCCCATTATCACGCGATCGTCGATACGCTCGCGGCGCTGCATTCGATCGATTATCAGGCGGTGGGCCTTGGCGATTACGGCAAGCCCGGCAATTATTTCGCGCGTCAGGTGGAGCGCTGGTCCAGGCAATATCGCGCCAGCCAGACCGACGATCTGCCGGAGGTCGACGCGATGATCGCGTGGCTGCCGCGCACGGTGCCCGAGCAGACGCGGACCAGCATCGTCCATGGCGATTACCGCATCGACAACATGATCTTCGCCCCCGATGGTCCGCGCGTGCTGGCGGTGCTCGATTGGGAGCTTTCGACGCTGGGCGATCCGCTCGCCGACTTCTCCTATTTCCTGATGAGCTGGGCGACCGAGCCGGAGGGGCGTTCGGGCGTGAAGGGGCTGACCGGGCCACGGACCGGCATCCCGGAGCTGGAGGCGATGGTGGCGCGCTATTGCGCCGCCACCGGGCGCGACGGGGTGCCGCAGCTCGACTGGTATTTCGCCTATAATCTCTTCCGTCTGGTGGGCATCGTGCAGGGCATCAAGAAGCGGATGCTGGACGGCAACGCATCGTCTGCCCAGGCGGCGAATACGGTGGAGCGCCTGCCCGGGCTGGTTGCCGCCGCATGGGGCTTTGCGGTGAAGGCCGGGGCGGGGTGATTTTTCGTTCACGCTGGGGTGGGGCATCGGGCGCCTTCGGCGATAGCGGATAGCGCATCTCCGCGCGCACTTTGCGCCGCGCGAATAAGAACCGCGCCTTCGCATGAAATAGACAGGAGAAAGCCATGCGCTTCCACGGCAAGTCGATCATCGTCACCGGTGCGGGCTCGGGGATCGGCCGCGCGACTGCCCTCGCCTTCGCGGCCGAGGGCGGGCAGGTGATCGCCGCGGACAAGAGCGAGGCGGTGCATGAAACCGCCGCGCTGGCGGGCGGCGGCGCGATCGCCGTTCAGATGGACGCGGGTTCCGAAGCCGATGTCGAGCGGGTCGTGGCGTTGGCTTGCGATCGCTTCGGCGGGCTCGACGTCTTCTTCGCCAACGCGGGCATCGCGGGCGGGATCGACAGCATCTTCGATCAGACTGCCGAGCTGTGGGCCGAGGTGTTGCGCGTCAACCTGATCGGCCCCTTCCTGGCGATCAAGCATGCTGCGCCGAGGATCGTCGAACGCGGCGGCGGCGCCATCGTCTGCACCGCCAGCGTGGCCGGGCTGCGCTCCGGCGCGGGCGGGGCGGCTTATTCGGCGTCCAAGGCGGGGGTCATCAACCTGGTGCAGACCGCAGCCCAACAGCTTTCGGGATCGAACGTTCGCGTCAACGCCGTCTGTCCCGGACTGATCGAGACGGGGATGACCCAGCGCGCGTTCGATTATGCGCGCGAGAAGGGGGTGGAGGACAAGATCGGCCGCCTTAACCCGCTGCGCAGGGCCGGCGTACCCGATGAGATTGCGCGCGTCGTCGCCTTCCTGGCTTCGTCCGAGGCGAGCTATGTCAACGGCCAGGCCTGGGTGGTCGATGGCGGGCTTTCCACCAGCCATCCGGTGACGCGGCAGGAGTTCGGCAAGACCGCCGTTTGACAGCCGACGCGATCCCCCGCACGCTGCGCCGAAACGCAGGAGGGGATCGAGATGCGGAGCTTTCTCACCGGCCTGGCCGCGCTTGGCATCCTCGCCGGTGCCGCGCCCGCTTTCGCGCAGGACGGTAGCGAGGAGATCGTCGTCACCGGCATGCGGCGCCTCAACCCCGACGACGATGACGATAGCGCGCGCGAGAAGGTGGTGCCGCTGCCCGCCGCGGTCCAGATGCTCCGCCGTACCGCCGATTTCGCGGTTCAGCAGGTGATCGTGGTCAGCGACACGATCGACGAGGACGACGCCAATGCGGAGGTCTATGCGATGACCCGCAAGGCGATCGAGCTCGCCGCCGGCGCGGGCGTCCAGCTCGCGACCGGCGAGATCGTCGTCGAGCCGCTGACCGCCGCCAACTACAAGGAACTGGCGATCGGCGAGGACGATGAGGAGAACGGCCAGGCCGTGAAGTTCCTGGTCAAGGTGCCGTTGGCGCCCGGCATCGACGCCAAGACCGCGCTGGCCCGGATCGACAAGTTCATCAAGGCGGTGCCCGCTGTCGGCCGCGCCGAGATCAAGGCCTATAGCGAGCTGACGCTCAGCGTGGTGAACCCGGAGCAATATCGCGGCGCGATCATCGATCTGATCGCCAAGGATACGGGCGAGACCAGCGCGCGCTTTGGCACCGGCTATGGCGTCGAGGTGACCGGGCTGGACCGGCCGGTGCAATGGAAGCGCGCGAGCTTGACCGAGGTGCAGCTATTCCTGCCGGCTGCCAGCACCGTGCGGCCGCGAGACTGACCTGCGATCGGGAGGAGTGATGCCATGCGGATCCTGTTCAAGAGCCTGATCGCCCTGCCCCTGATCGCGAGCGCCACGCCCGCGTTCGCGCAGGAGATCATCGTCACCGCGCAGCGGCGCCCGGCGGGCAACTATGACGGGGGCTATTCCGGCGGCATCGTCGCCGCTTCGCGCCCGATCATCAACCTGAAGCGGACCGCCGACTATGTCGTCCAGTCCGTGCGCATAACCGGCGACACGCGCGACGCGGCCAAGCGCATGGAGGAGCTGAACGCGACGCTGCGCAACGCCATCGGCGCGGCGGCGAAGGCCGGGGTGGAACTGGCCACCGGCGATTACGTGCTGGAACCGCTGACGCTGAACAGCATGCGCAACCTGAACTTCGCGGGCGACGGGCGGCCGGATACGTCGCAGACGACCTTCCTGGTGAAGGTGAAGCTGGTGCCCGGCATGGATATCCCGGCCGCGAAGCTCCAGATCGCCAAGTTCATCGGATCGGTAAGCAAGGTGGGCCGCACCTCGTTCATGACCTGGGGCGAACCGACGCTGTCGGTGGTCAACCCGGATCAGTATCGCGGCCAGATCATCGATCTGATCGCCGCCGACGCCCGGGAGGCGGCGGCCAAGTTCGGCCCCGGCTATGGCGTGGACGTCACCGGGCTGGACCGGCCGGTGGAATGGGCGCGCGGCGGGCCGGTCGAGGTGTTCCTCTACCTCCCCTCGGCCTACGTCATCCGCAAGGATTGACGGGGCGGGGCAGGGATCGGAAGGTGCGGGCGGCTTTCAAGCCGGTTTTGCGTCCCGCTGCCGGATCAGGCCTTCCTGCGTCACGCTTGCCACCAGCCGGCCGTCGCGGCTGAAGATGTGGCCGCGGTTGAAGCCGCGGGCGTGGCCGGCCCAGGGGCTGTCGGTGGAATAGAGCAGCCACTCGTCGAAGCGGAACGGCTCGTGCAGCCATAGCGCATGATCCAGGCTGGCCGTCTGCACATTGCCTTTCATCCAGCTCACGCCATGCGGCAGCATGCAGGTGCCCAGCAGCGTCATGTCGCTGGCATAGGCCAACATCGCGCGGTGCAGCGCCGGATCGTCGGGCAACGGGGCGGCGACGCGGAACCAGCTATGCTGAACGGGTTCACGCGGCGTGGGGTTCACCCAGTTGAGCGGCATCACCGGCCGGATCTCGATCGGGCGGGACCGCAGGAAGAAGCGCCGGGCCTTTTCCGGGATCAGCTCGCGCATCTCCTCGCGCAGTTCGCTTTCCGGGCGCAGTTCCTCAGGGCCGGGCACGTCCGGCATGTCCGCCTGGTGCGCAAAGCCCTCCGCTGGAAGCTGAAAGCTGGCCGCCATGTTGAGGATCGGCTGGCCCTTCTGCATCGCGATCACGCGGCGGGTGGCGAAGCTGCGCCCCTCGAAATCGCGCACGACGCGGTAGATGATCGGGAACGCCTCGTCGCCCGGGCGCATGAAATAGGCGTGGAGCGAGTGTGCGGCCTTTCCGTCCTCCACCGATCGCTGCGCCGCCTGCAGCGCCTGGCCGATCACCTGTCCGCCGAACACACGGCCGACCCCGCCCGGCTGGCGCGCGCCGCGATATAGATCGGTATCGAGCTGCTCGACGTCGAGCAGGCCGATGAGCTGGGTGACCAGCCCCTCCGGATCGGAAGCGCGCGCGGTGGGATCGCTATCGGCCATCAATATCCCGCGGATTGCGCGAGCGCGTTGGCGTGGAAATTGGTGTCGCCGAACATTTCGGCAAGGACGCGGGCGCGCTTCATGTAGAAGCCGATATCATATTCGTCGGTCATGCCGATGCCGCCGTGCATCTGGACGCCCTCCTGCACCGCAAGCGTGGCGGCGAGCCCGGTCATCGCCTTGGCGACCGATACGGCCGCGGCCGCGCCGGGATCACCCGCGTCGAGGAGCTGCTGGGCCTTGAGAACGGCCGCGCGCGCGACCTCCATCTCGCTGTAGAGATGCGCGGCGCGGTGCTGCAGCGCCTGGAACCCGCCGATCGGCACCCCGAACTGCTTGCGCTCCTTCAGATAGCCGACCGTCATGTCCATCGCGCCGCCGCCCACGCCCAGCATCTCGGCCGATGCGCCGGCGCGGCCCGCGACGAGCAGACGGGCCAGCACCGCGCTGCCCTGATCCACCTCGCCCACCACCGCGTCGGCGTCCAGCGCCACGCCGTCGAACGCGATGCCCGCGGCGATGCTGGCGTCGGCCAGCCGTTCGGCGGTGACCGTCAGCCCCGGCGCGTCGCGCGGCACCGCGAACAGCGTGATCCCGTCCGCATCCTCCGCCGATCCCGCGGTGCGCGCCGCGACCAGCAGCAGGTCCGCGACATGGCCGTGCGTCACGAAGCGCTTGGCCCCGCGCAACCGGAACCCGTTGCCCGAACGCTCCGCCGCCATCGCGATGCGCCCGTCGTGCTTGCGGCCCTCGTCGATCGCCAGCGCCGCCACCGTGTCGCCCGCCAGGATGCCGGGGAACCAGCGCTCGCGCTGCGCCGTGCCATCGAGCGCGGCCACCGCGGCCACAGCGGTCGTCAGGAAGGGGGAGGGGGAGAGGTTGCGCCCGATCTCCTCCAGCACCACGCCCGCCTCGACATGGCCCAGGCCAAGCCCGCCATCGGCCTCCGGCACCAGAACGCCGGTGAACCCCATCTCGGCGAACTGCTTCCACAGCGCACGCGAGAAGCCGGTGGGATCATCCGAATCGCGCAGCGCGCGCATGTGGCCGACCGGCGCGTTCGCGGCGACGAAGTCCTTCGCGGTATCGGCCAGCATCGCCTGTTCGTCGTTAAGGTATAGCGGCATGTTCGGTTCCTTCTCCCCCTCCCGCCCGCGGGGAGTGGGTGGTGAGGGTAGGTGGCCCGGCGGGGAACGCGCGTCCCCGCCGGCGGGACGGGATCAGGACGGCAGGTCCAGGATCCGCTTGGCGATGATGTTGAGCTGGATCTCGCTCGTCCCGCCCTCGATCGAGTTGGCCTTGGTGCGCAGCCAGGCGCGGGGCGCCGCGCCATGGTTGCTCGCCGCGCTTTCCCATTCGAGCGTGTCCGATCCGCCCGCCGCCATCAGCAGTTCGTGGCGCGTCTTGTTCAGCTCGGTCCCATAATATTTCATCATCGAAGGCTGCGCCGGGTGCGCCTTGCCCGCCTTCAGCTCGTCGAGGAACTTCTCCGACATCGCCGAGAAGGCCCGCGCCCGCACCTCGAACAGCGCCACCTGCGCGCGCAACAGGGGATCGATCCCCTTGCGCGCCGCCGTCACCAGCGGGTCCTCGCCCGCCGCGAGGCCAAAGCCCGAGATCATCTCGCGCTCATGCCCCAGCAGATATTTCGCGACGTCCCAGCCCTTGTTCAGCTCGTGGACCAGGTTCGCCTTGGGCACCTTCACATTGTCGAAGAAGGTCTCGCAGAAGGGCGAATAGCCGCTGATCAGCAGGATCGGCTTGGTGCTGACGCCTTCGGACGCCATGTCGAACAGCAGGAAGCTGATCCCCGCCTGCTTCACCGACTTGTCGGTGCGCACCAGGCAGAAGATCCAGTCCGCCTCATCGGCATAGCTGGTCCACACCTTTTGCCCGTTGACGAGGAAATGGTCGCCCATATCCTCCGCGCTGGTCGCCAGGCCCGCCAGGTCCGATCCCGCGTTGGGCTCCGAATAGCCCTGGCACCAGCGGATCTCGCCGCGCGCGATCCTGGGCAGATGCTCCAGCTTCTGCGCCTCGCTGCCATATTTCAGCAGCGCCGGGCCGAGCATCGAAATCCCGAAGCTGTTGAGCGGATTGCGCGCGTTGATGCGCTTCATCTCCTCGCGCAGCACCTTCGTCTCAGCCGCGGTCAGCCCGCCGCCGCCATATGCCTTCGGCCAATCCGGCACTGTCCAGCCGCGCGCGCCCATCCGGTCGAGCCACTGCTTCTGCTCGGGGCACGACGGCACATAGTTCCGGCCGCCCCAGCATGCGTCCTTGTCGCTGCGGACCGGCTCACGCATCGCCGCCGGGCAGTTTTCCTCCAGCCAGGCGCGCGTCTCGGCGCGGAAGGCATCAAGATCCTCGGTCATCCTCTCTCGTTCCTTTCCCTTCGGCCGTTCCCGCAGGGGGAGCGGCACGGGTGAGGGGACAGTTCTGGGCAGGTTGCGGGGCGCCGCCGGATTGGCCGGTTCGCGCCCCGTTTTCCGCCGCTCAACTGGTGAAGCGTTCGCCCTTCTCGGCCTTTTCGCGCAGCAGCGGGGCGACCTCGAAGCCGTGGCGCTCCAGCCCGGCGACGATCTTCTTCAGCCCTTCGGTATCGGCCCAGAACATCGGGCCGCCGCGATAAACCGGCCAGCCATAGCCATAGATCCACACCACATCGATGTCCGAAGCGCGCTGGGCCATGCCTTCCTGAAGGATCAGCGCGCCTTCGTTGACCATCGTGTAGAGCGTGCGCGCGATGATCTCCTCGGCGGTCACCTCATGCTGCGGGGTGCCGGTCTTTGCGCGCCATTCGCCGATGATCTCGGCGACGCGGGGCGAGGGGGTGGGGTTCCGCTTCTCGTCATAGTCATAATAGCCCGCGCCCTTCTTCTGGCCCCAGCGGCCCTCGGCGGCGAGCGCGTCGCGGACATTCTCGATCCGCGTGGGATCGCGATGCCAGCCGATGTCCACGCCGGCCAGGTCGGCCATCTGGAACGGCCCCATCGGCATGCCGAATTCGACATGCACCCGATCGATCTGTTCGGGGGTGGCGCCTTCCAGCAGCAGCTTGTTCGCTTCCACCTGGCGCGGCATCAGCATGCGGTTGCCGATGAAGCCGTAACAGACGCCCGCCACCACGGCGACCTTCTTGATCTTCTTGCTGAGCGCCATGACGGTGGCCAGCACATCGTCCGCCGTCTTGGCGCCGCGCACGACCTCCAGCAGCTTCATCACATTGGCCGGCGAGAAGAAGTGCATGCCCAGCACGTCCTGGGGGCGGCTGGTGCTGGCTGCGATCTCGTCGATGTTGAGATAGCTGGTGTTGGAGGCGAGGATCGCGCCCGGCTTGGCGATCTTGTCGAGCTTGCCGAACACCTCCTTCTTCACGTCCATGCTCTCGTACACAGCCTCGATGATCAGGTCGCAGGCGGCGAGATCGTCGAAGTTCAGCGTCGGGGTGAGCAGGCCCATCGCCTTTTCCACCTGCTCCGCGGTCATGCGGCCCTTGGCGGCGGTGGCCTCATAATTCTTGCGGATGATGCCGGTACCGCGGTCGAGCGCGTCCTGCGCCATCTCGACGATGGTCACGGGCACGCCGGCCGACAGGAAGTTCATGCTGATGCCGCCACCCATCGTGCCGGCGCCGATCACGCCCACGCGGGCGATGGGGCGCTTGGCGATGTCGTCCGCGATGCCGTCGATCTTGCTCGCCTTGCGTTCGGCGAAGAAGATGTGGCGCTGCGCCGCCGACTGGACGCCCATGATCAGCTTCATGAAGCCCTGGCGCTCTAGCACCACGCCGTCCTGATAGGGCATGGAGACGGTGCGCTCGACCAGGTCGATGATCGCGGCCGGCGCCTCGAAGCCGCGGAAGCGCTTGGCGTTGGCTTTGCGGAAATAGGCGAACATCTCGGGCGTGGCGGCTACGGTCTTCTCGCTCGCGCGGGGGAGCGGGCGTGCGCCGGCCACTTCGCGGGCGAAGGCGATCGCATCCTCCAGCAGGCTGCCCTCGTTCGCCAAGCGATCGACCAGGCCGGCTTCCTTGGCCTGTCCGGCGGAGATCGGATCGCCCTTGGCGATCATCTCCAGCGCGACGGGGACGCCCGCGACGCGGGGCAGGCGCTGGGTGCCGCCCGCACCGGGCAGGATGCCCAGCTTGACCTCCGGCAGGCCCAGCTTCGCCGAGGGCACGGCGATGCGGTAATGGCTCGCCAGCGCCACCTCGCACCCGCCGCCCAGCGCGGTGCCGTGGATCGCGGCGATCACCGGCTTGTCCAGTGCCTCGATCTTGTCGACCAGGATCGGCAGCGGCGGATCGGCCATCGGCTTGCCGAATTCGGTGATGTCGGCGCCCGCGAAGAAGGTCTGCCCCTTGCACGCGATGACGACCGCCTTGATCGAATCGTCGGCCGCAGCCTCGGCAACGGCGGCGTCTAGGCCCTGGCGCACGGCGGCGCCCAGTGCGTTCACCGGCGGGTTGTCCGAAAGGACGACGAGGACGTCGCCCTGGCGCTCGGTGGTGATCACGGACATTCTACTCTCCTGTCTGCTCAGTTCAGCGCCGAATAGATCATCGTCTTCAGCTCGCGCCGGATCGGATAGGCCGATGAGGGGCTGAGCTGGGTCATGAAGACCATGATGATCCGTTCGACGGGATCGATGAAGAAGGCGGTCGAGAACATGCCGCCCCAGTAATATTCGCCCTTGCTGCCCGGGATCAGCGTCTTCGCCGGATCGATGTTGACCGCGAAGCCCAGGCCGAAGCCGACGCCGGCGTTGGTGGTCTCGCTGAACATCGATTTGGACATGGTGGCGAGATCGGATCCGCCGGGCAGGTGGTTCTGCGTCATCAGCTCGATCGTCTTGCGCGACACGATCCGCGCGCCGTCGAGCGTGCCGCCGTCTAGGCACATCAGCGCGAACCGGTGATAGTCGCGCGCGGTGGAGACCAGCCCGCCGCCGCCCGAAAGCTGGCGCGGCGCGTTGGACCATGCGCTCTCGGCGCCGCGGTCATACATCACGCGGCCCTTGCCGGGCACGAGCGTCCAGCAGTCGGTGAGCCGGTGGACCTTGTCGGCGGGCACCTGGAAGAAGGTATCGTGCATCCCCAGCGGATCGAAGATGCGTTCCTTGAAGAACCGGTCCAGCGGCATGCCCGACAGCCGCTCGACCACGAAGCCGAGTACGTCGGTGGACACCGAATAGTTCCACTCCGCGCCGGGGGAGAATTCCAGCGGCAGCTTGCCCAGCTCGGCGACGAACTCCGCGCTGGTCAGGTGGCCGTGCCAGCGCTCGATCTTGCCCGCGCGATAGGCGGCATCGACGTTGCTGCGATACTGGAAACTGTAGGTAAGGCCGGAGGTGTGGCGCAGCAGGTCCACCATCCGCATCGGCTGGTCGAGCGGGGTGGTCTGGAACGGAACGTCCACGCCGCCGCCGGCATAGACGCCCAGGTTCGCGAATTCCGGCAGCACATGATGCACCGGCGTGTCGAGCGCCACCTTGCCCTCCTCGACCAGCATCATGAAGGCGATGCTGGTGACCGGCTTGGTCATCGAGGCGATGCGGAACAGCGACGATTCGTCGACCGGCGGCCCGCCTTCGCGCGCGGCGCCCTGGTTGGAGAAATGGGCGATGTCGGCGCCGCGGGCGATCAGGAGCTGGGCATGGGGCAGCAGGCCGCTGTCCAGATAACGTTCCTTCACGAGCGCATCGATTCGCGCCAGCCGGCCGGCGTCGAAATGCGGTTGTCCGGGCTGCACGCTACGCATCGTCTCTCCATACCCCGCATTCGAATCCGGCAAAGCGGATGGCTTTCCCCTATTGCCTTGAGCGCGTCTTGAATCAACACTAGTTGAACAGCAAGCAACAGCTCCGGGCCAAACCGGAGTTTCGGAAGTTGGAGAGATGCCCCGGTGACCAGCGTCCCGCCCGAACCCATCGTGCCGATCCCCGCGGACTGGCCGAAGATGCCGCTCGACGAGGTCGAACGGGTGCTGACGGCGCCCGGCGCGCGATTCGAAATGGCGATGGCGGACATCCGCGGCGTCCCCACGCGCGTGTGGAAAAACGCACCGCCCACGCTCGCCACGCTGCAGCAGCTCGTGCGGGCCTATGGCGCGCGCGAGTTCACCGTCTACCAGGACGAGCGCGTCACCTATGAGGCGAACTATCGCGCCGTTTGCCACATGGCGGCGCGGCTGCGCGAGCTGGGGGTGGGCAAGGGCGATCGCGTCGCCATGGCGATGCGCAACCTGCCCGAATGGCCGGTGATCTTCTTCGCCGCGGTCTGCATCGGCGCGATCATCGTGCCGCTCAACGCATGGTGGACCAGCGGCGAGATCGAATATGCGCTCAACGATTCGGGCGCCAAGCTGCTGATCGTCGATGGCGAGCGGCATGAGCGGCTGAAGGGCTGCTACGCCACGCTGAGCGGCGTCGAGCGCGTGATCGTGAGCCGCGGCAAGAGCGAGCTGACCCAGGGCGAAGGCCGGCTGGAGGTGCTGATCGGCACGCCGCACGACTGGGCTTCGCTGGAGGACATCGGCTTTCCCGAGGCGGATATCGCGCCCGACGACGAGGCGACGATCTTCTACACCAGCGGGACCACCGGCCACCCCAAGGGCGCGCTGGGCACGCACCGCAACTTCGTCACCAACATCCTGTCGAGCGGCTATGCCCAGGCGCGGACGCTGCTGCGCCGGGGCGAGGCGCTGCCCGCGATGCCGGAGCCCAAGGTGTGCCTGCTGGTGATCCCGCTGTTCCACGTCACCGCCAGCAGCGCGGCGATGATGACGCTGATCGCTTCGGGATCGAAGCTGGTGTTCATGCGCAAATGGGACGCGATCGAGGCGATGGAGATCATCCAGCGCGAGAAGGTGCAGACCACAGGCGGCGTGCCGACCATCGCCTGGCAGTTGCTGGAGCATCCGGACCGGGCGAAATACGATCTCTCGTCGCTCGAGACGATCTCCTATGGCGGCGCCCCCTCCGCGCCCGAGCTGGTGAAGCGCATCCATGAGGAGTTCGGCGCGCTGCCCGGCAACGGATGGGGCATGACCGAGACGACCGCCACGGTGACCAACCATTTCGGCGAGGACTATCTGAACCGTCCGAACAGCGCCGGCCCGCCGGTTGCGGTCGCAGACCTGAAGATCATGTCGCCGGAAGGCGATCGCGAGCTGCCGCTGGGCGAGGTGGGCGAGCTGTGGGCGCGCGGGCCGATGATCGTGAAGGGCTATTGGAACAAGCCCGAGGCGACCGCCGAGACCTTCGTCCACGGATGGGTGCGTACCGGCGATCTGGCGCGGCTGGACGAGGAAGGATTCCTGTTCATCGTCGATCGCGCGAAGGACATCGTGATCCGCGGCGGCGAGAACATCTATTCGAGCGAGGTCGAGGACGTGCTCTACGCGCACCCGGCCGTCACCGATTGCGCGCTGATCGGAATCCCGCACAAGACCTTGGGCGAGGAACCTGCCGCGGTGGTCCATCTGGCCCCCGGCACCAGCGCCACCGAGGCGGAGCTGCAGGAATGGGTCCGCGCGCGGCTGGCCGGGTTCAAGGTGCCGGTGGCGGTGAAGTTCGTGAAGGAAACGCTGCCCCGCAACGCCAACGGGAAAATACTAAAGAAGGATTTGCGCGCTATGTTCGCCGCCGAAGACGCCTGAGCGGCGTCATGCGGGGGTGGAGATGGCGGATGATTCGCTGAGCGGGCTTTCGGCCGGCGAGCGGGCGCGAATCGCGGCGATGATGGCCGAGGGGCATCCGGAGGGCGGCGCCCTCGACGAAGAGGCCCCGTCCGAGCGCGCGGGGCCGTTGCGCCGGTTCGTGCGGGTGCTGCTGTGGCTTCTGTGCCTGGCCATACTGGCGGCCGCGCTGTGGCATGCGATATCGCTGAGCTTCCTGGCGGCGGCGCCGGCCGGGGCGCTCGCCTCGCCGCTGCCGCTGACGATCGGGCTGGCGATGCTGGCGATCATCCTGCTGCTGTGGTTCGACGGGCGGCCGTTGTGGACGCCGCTGCTGCTGCTCGGCCTCGCCAGCGCGGCGATGTCCGGCATCTCGATGCGCTGGATCGACAGCACGCCCGCGGGGGTGCGCGAGCATTGGGCGGGGATCGAGCGCCAGCGCGTGCGGCTGGGCGGCGACCTTTGCTACCGGATCGACGGCGCCGCCTTCGCGTTGCGCGACGCGGGCGGGCGCGGCTTCACCTATCCGCGCGGCCTGTGGCCCGGATCGTTCAGCGAGGCCGAATTCCGCCGCTATTTCTTCTCCGATGCGCCGATGCGCGCGGGGGCGGACGGCTGGACCTGCGTGGTGCGGGGGTAGGGGGGCTCAACCCCTCACCACATTGGCCACCGCGTCCTGCCATCCGGCCAGGCGGATGCGCCGTGCCTCCGCGCCCATCGCGGGTTCGAACGTTTCCACCTTGCCGCGCATGCCCGCCGCCTCGCCCAGGTCCGCGAACAGGCCGCAGCCGATGCCCGCCAGCATCGCCGCGCCCAGCGCGGTCGTCTCGGCGAAGGCGGGGCGGTCTACGGGGATGTTCAGGATGTCGGCCAGGTCCTGCGCGATCCAGTCGTTGTTGACCATGCCGCCGTCGATGCGCAGCCGTGCCCAGTCCGCGCCGTCGGCGGCGAAGGCGGCCTTCAGGTCGTGGCTCTGGTGGGCCTGCGCCTCCAGCGCGGCGCGGACCACATGCGCGCGCCCGGCCGAGAAGCTGAGGCCGGAGATCGCCGCGCGCGCCTCCGGCTGCCACCATGGCGCGCCCAGGCCGGAGAGCGCGGGGACCAGATAGACCCCGCCGTTGTCCGCCACCGATCGCGCGATCGCCTCGGTCTCGGCCGCGGTTCCGATGAGCTTCAGCGAATCGCGCAGCCACTGGATCAGGCTGCCCGCGACGAACACCGATCCCTCCAACGCATAGGTCCGCCGCCCGCCGATCTGCCACAGCGCGGTGGCGAGCAGCCGGTTCTTCGACGCCGGGGGAACGGCGCCCGCGTTGGTGAGCACGAAGGCGCCGGTGCCATAGGTCGCCTTGGTCTCGCCGGGCGAGAGGCAGGCCTGGCCGATCGTCGCGGCCTGCTGGTCGCCCGCCATGCCGCAGATCGGGATGCTGCCGCCGAACAGCCCCGTGGTGCCGAACCGGCCCGCGCAATCGACGATCTCCGGCAGCGCGTGACGCGGGGCGGCGAGCAGCGCGACCAGCCCGTCGCTCCATCCGCCGCTGCCCAGCTCCATCAGCATCGTGCGCGATGCGTTGGTGGCATCGGTGACGTGCAGCCCGCCGCCGCGCTCGCCAGCGGTAAGCTTCCACACCAGCCAGCTTTCGACGGTGCCGATCGCCAGCCGGCTGCCCGCCTCACGGAGCTGGGGCCAATGCTCCATCGCCCAGCCGATCTTGGTGCCGCTGAAATAGGGATCGAGCAGCAGCCCGGTGCGCGCCTGGACGCCGGGCTCCTCGCCGCGCTCCTTCAGCTCGCGGCAGATCACGGCCGATCGACGGTCCTGCCACACGATCGCGGGGGCCAGCGGCTCGCCGGTATCGCGGTCCCAGAAGACCACGGTCTCGCGCTGGTTGGTGATGCCGATGGCGGCGATCGCGTCCGGGCCGCCCGCGGCCTTCACCATCGCGGTGGCGCACTGGGCGGTCTTGGTCCAGATCTCGGCGGCGTCATGCTCGACCAGCCCGGGGCCGGGATAATGCTGGGTCAGCGGTTTCTGCTCGCTGCCCAGGCAGGTGCCGTCGGGCGCGAACAGCATGGCGCGCGTGGATGTGGTGCCCTCGTCGAGGACGAGCAGTGTCTCTCGCATGCGTGGAGGCTAGAGCAGCGCGGACGCTTTGCAAGCGATCGGGTGTGCGCGGGGCGGGGCTGCGCGAATTCGATTGATCGGCGGCGAATCGGTTGTGCCCGCGATGCATCGGTGGCGCGAATTTTCGCGCAATGTTCCGCGCCGGGATTCCCTGTGCCGCCAAAGCGCGCTAGACCATGGAACGCGAGGGAAGGCAGTGGAAGAACAGGCAGCAGACAGCATGGGCCAGGCGGCGGGTGCGGAGACCGGCATTCCGCCCTATGCCGCCGTGCCTCCGCCGCCGCCCGCCGCCGATCCGGCCGAGAATCTGGGCGATGGCCAGCGGCGCGACCGGCTGGTCGCCGCGCTCACGCTGATCGCGGGAATCGGGCTGGTGCTGGCGCTGCCGTTCGCGCTGCGGGAGGGCGCGCAGTTCTTCCTGCCGCTCACCGCCGCGCTGGTGATCGCGATCGCGCTGGTGCCGCTGTTGGAATGGCTGGAGCGCCACCGCGTCCCCGCGCCGATCGCGGCGTTCACCTGCGTGCTGCTGTTCCTGGTCGCGGCCAATGTGGCGCTGGCGTCGATCGTCGTGCCGGCGTGGCGCTGGCTTCAGGAGCTGCCGAGCCGGATCGACCAGATCCAGCACAACCTTGCGCCGCTGATCGAATATTACGCCAACATCCAGCAATGGGTGAACGAGACGCTGCACAACTTCGCCTCCGGCCCGGTGCAGCAGCCGGTGCAGGCGGTGGCGGCGCCGCCCACCTCGCTGCTCGATCTGTTCACCACCACGGCGCCGTCGGCGCTGATCGAGATGTTCTTCGCGATCCTGGTGATCTATTTCTTCCTTTCGGGCTGGACGCGGCTGCGGCGCAGCGCGATCACCAGCCGCGCCAGCTTCGGCGGGGCGATGGCCACCGCGCGGGTGATCCAGGACGTGGTGGACGACACCTCCGCCTATCTGGGCACGATCACGCTGATCAACCTGACGCTGGGGCTGATCGTGGCGGGCGCGTTGACGGCGCTGAACATGCCCACGCCGCTGATGTGGGGCGGCATCGTCGCTCTGCTCAACTACATCCCCTATTTCGGGCCGGTGATCGCCGCGCTGCTGCTGGCGGTGGGCGGGCTGATGACCTTCGGCACGCTGGGCGCCGCGCTGATGCCCGCGGTGGTGATGGTGGTGGCGCACCTGATCGAGGCGAACCTGGTCACCCCGCTGGTGGTGGGCCACCGGCTGACGATCAATCCGATCATGATCCTGATCTCGCTCAGCTTCTGGGGCTGGGTGTGGGGGACCACGGGCGCGCTGCTGGCGGTGCCGTTGCTGATCATCATCCAGACGGTGATGAGCGCGGCGGGCAAGCCGGACATCGCCGGTTTCCTGTTCGAACACGGCACGCTGGTGGGCGATCAATCGTCCGCGCGGGCGCGGCGGCCGGGCGGGCTCGATCAATCGGGTTGAAACCACTGTTGACAGGGTTTGGGGGCGCGGCTAGTGGCCGCCTCCTCGCTGGTTCAAGCGGGTGTAGCTCAGTTGGTTAGAGCGCCGGCCTGTCACGCCGGAGGTCGCGGGTTCGAGCCCCGTCACTCGCGCCATCGCGCAAGTCCCCCGCATCGCCGTATCCGCGCGCAACCCCATGGCGCCCATGCGTTTTTCCCGCATCCCCGCGCCGATCGCGGGTTCCAGCAGGAGAACGCAGATGCATACCGAAACCCATGTGCCCGATCGCCTGATCGCCTCCGATCGCGTGGAGGGCACCGCCGTCTACGATCCCGCCGGCGAGCGGCTGGGCACGGTGGAGCGCTTCATGGTCGACAAGGCATCGGGCCAGGCCGAATATGCGGTGCTCGGCTTCGGCGGCCTGTTCGGCTTCGGCAACCGCCACTATCCGCTGCCGTGGAAGGCGCTGACCTATGACACCGGTCGCGGCGGCTACGTCGTCAACGTGTCGAAGGAGCAGATCGAGGGCGCGCCGAGCTATGAGACCGGCGAGGAGCCGCGCTACGACCGCGACTATGACGCGCGCGTCTATGGCTATTACGGAATCCTCGCCTGAGGCCCGTTACGGGAAATCCCCCGTTCAGCCGGGCGCTTTACACGGGACCCGGCCGGGCGGATAGCACGGCATTCATGCAGGGCGGGCCGGCTGCGATCGTCGCATCCGGCCCGCCTGGTGCCGCGGGGAAGGGTGGTGCCGCGCATGGATCAGCTTTGGGTGGGGGGAAATCGATGCGAAAGATGACGGTTCTGGCCGGGTGCCTGGCGGTGATGACGGCCGGGTGCAGCGGCGGCGCGCCCGCGAACAATGCCGCTGAGACCAATATGGCGGAGGCTGCCAACACGGTCGCGGCTGCGGCCCCCGTGGCGGCGGACGAGAGCTGCCCGGACGATGGCCCGCGGCTGCCGATCACCAAGATCTGCGCGGGCCGCGCGGTCAACTATCTCAATATCGCCGGAGAGCCGCTTGCGGCGCCCGACGGCTGCGAATGGAATGTGAAGGAACTGCAGTTCGCGACCGACGTGCTGCTCTATCGCGCGCTCAAATGCGAAGGCAGCGACACCACGCTGGAATATGCCGGTGGCGCACGCAAGGCTGACCTGACCTATGGCCCTGCCAAGGCGGGCGAGGAGCCGCTGATCGCGGTCGAGGTGTTCAGCGCCGGGGACAAGGCGGACCCGACTTCCGCGCTGCTGGCGAACACGCGCATGTCGATCGAGAACGCCGGCGACCGCGCCAAATGCGTGGTGCGCAAGGACACGCGGGAGGGCATGCCCCAGGACGCGGTGGTGGTCGACCTGACCCCGGCCGAAGCCGCCAAGCTGCCGAAGGACCAGCCGCGCTACAACTGCGGCCCCTATGGCTTTCAGGAGGAGGGCAGCATGTCCTTCTGGCGCGTGTTCCAGGGCTTTTCCTGGTTCTTCCACATGGGCACCGACGTCTGGAGCATCGATCCCGGATCGTTCACGCTGATGACGAAGGACGAAAAGGGCGAATGGGTCCAGGCCGCCGAATGACCCGCTGAGGTCCGGCAAGCCGTACTGACCGGGGCGTTGGCGCGTTCAGTCGCGCCAGCGCCCCGTTTCCATCCAGCGCAGCAGCGGCTTCAGCGGCAGCACCCACACGATGCCCGCGACGACATAGACGGGGAGCTGCACCAGGATCGGCAGCCGCCCGATCTCCGTCGCGAAGGTGCCCACCGCCACGGCCAGCAGCACGATCATCCCGACGATCAGCAGCGCGCCCGCGGGCTTGCGCCAGCTCGGGCCTAGCTCTCCTTGTGACACAACATGCCTTTCTCGGTGATCACCGCCTGCAGCGGCACGTCCCACATCTCGGTGGGGATGGCGGGTACTTCCTGAACCGACCAGGCGACGCCGACGCGCCATGCGTCCGGATAGCGCGCGAAGACGCGGTCGTAATGCGCGGCGCCCTGGCCCAGCCGGTTGAGCCGCGCGTCGAAGCCGACCAGCGGGGTGAGGATCACGTCGGGCGTCACCTCTTCGTCCCCCGTCGGCTGGCGCAGGCCGAACGGCCCGGGCGCGAGCGCATCGCCGGGATGCCAGGCCAGGAAGCGCATCGGCGTCGCCTTGTCCGCGACATGCGGCAGCGCCAGCGCGCAGCCGTGCTCGGCCGCCGCGGCGGCCAGCATCGCCGGATCGGCCTCGCTGCCCAGCGGCAGATAGCTGGTGACGACCATGCCGCGCCGCAGCCGTTCCACAAAGGCGTCCGGCGGGGTCACCGCGGCGCTCGCCTCGGTCGCGAACAGGTCGCGTTCGGCGCGCAGCCGGGCGCGCAGGGCCTTTTTGTCGTGGAGCTGGATCATGGAATGTAGCGGTGGCGGGACCGCCATGGCCGTTTGCCAGAATATCCTCTGACGCCGTAAACGTCAGGTGGGAACCATGTGTGACAGACCAGGATCTGCACAGGGACAGCTCCCATGGAAGATGAATCGCCTCAGGGATAATGCCGAGGCTCGTACCGGGCAGTGCCCGCCGTTGGTCTATCTAGGGGCTGGGACGGGGGTGTGCAATGGGGCGGGGGCGCCGTCGCGATCGGTTGCGCAAAAGCTCAGTTCGCTTTGTGATCTTCCTCCAGCGCGCCGGCCACCGCCTCCAGCCGCTCGGCGATGCGATCGAGCAGCTCGGGCGGTAGGCCCTGGGCCGGGTTGCGTCGCATCTCGTCGATCTGGTCGGCCAGGATCAGCGCGATGAACAGCATCGTCCGTTCGCCGTTGAGTCCGCCCGACGCGCGCGTCGCCGTTTCCGCATGCGCATCGAGAATGGCGGCCAGGCGCTGGAGATGCGCCTCCTCGCCATCGCGGCAGGCGATGCTGTGCTCGCGCCCGGCGATGCGGAGCGTAACCTGTGCCATCAGCCTTCCTCACGCGCGGCGGCTTCGCGCGCGATCAGCGCGTCGAGCGATGCCACAGCCGCCTCCACCTTGGTACGAAGCGCCTCGTGGCGCGCGGCCAGCCGTTCGGCGGAAGATGCCCGCGCGGCGGCAGCGGCCTCGATCCGGGCAAGGGCCTTTTCGATACGGTCGATCGACGTATCCGCCATGCCACGGCGATAGCATGGCGGGGGCGGGCGGCAAGCCCTTTACCCACAGCTTTCGGCGACCCGGTTGACGCGCGCGGTTTCTGGTCCCTAAGGCGGCGGCGCACCGACCGGGGAGACACAGTGACCACCAGCTTCGCCAATTGCGCCAACGCCATCCGCGCGCTGGCCATGGATGCGGTGGAAGCCGCCAATTCCGGCCATCCGGGCATGCCGATGGGCATGGCCGATGTCGCCACCGTGCTGTTCCAGCAATATCTGAAGTTCGATCCCGCCGATCCCAAATGGGCGGACCGCGATCGTTTCGTGCTGTCGGCGGGCCACGGATCGATGCTGATCTACTCGCTGCTGCACCTGACGGGCTATGCGCAGCCGACGATCGAGGACATCAAGGCGTTCCGCCAGATCGGCAGCCCCTGCGCCGGCCATCCCGAGAATTTCGAGCTTCCCGGCGTCGAATGCACCACCGGCCCGCTGGGCCAGGGGCTGGCGATGGCGGTGGGCATGGCCATCGCCGAGCGCCACCTGAACGCCGAGTTCGGCGATTCGCTGGTCGATCACCGCACCTGGGCGATCGCGGGCGACGGATGCCTGATGGAAGGCATCAACCATGAGGCGATCGGGCTTGCCGGCCATCTGAAGCTCGGCCGGCTGATCGTGCTGTGGGACGACAACGACATCACCATCGACGGCAAGGTCTCGCTCTCGTCGAGCGAGGACGTGCCGGCGCGCTACCGGGCGACCGGATGGCATGTGGTGGAATGCGATGGCCATGATCCGGCCAGCATCGCCGCCGCCATCGACGCGGCCATCGCCGACGAGCGGCCCTCGCTGGTCCGCTGCAAGACGATCATCGGCAAGGGCGCGCCCAACGTCCAGGGCACGTCGAAGACGCATGGTTCGCCGCTCGGTGCCGCCGAAGTCGCGGCCGCGCGGGAGACGCTGGGCTGGAACTGGCCGCCGTTCGAGGTGCCCGCGGATATCCGCGCCGCCTGGCTGGAGGCGGGCCGCCGCGGCGCCGGGCTGCATGGCGAATGGGAAGCGCGCCTCGCCGCGGACCCGCGCCGCCACGAGTTCCTGGAGCGGACGATGACCGTCGCCAGCCTGGCCGCGCCCGCGCTGGAGGGCTTCATCGCGAAGCTCGCCGCCGAGCCGCAGAAGGTCGCGACGCGCAAGGCCTCCGAAATGGCGCTCGAGCCGCTGACCGCGGCGATCCCGCACCTGATCGGCGGATCGGCCGACCTGACCGGATCGAACAACACCAAGACCAAGGCGACCGGCCCGCTGACCGCCGAGAATTACGGCGGCCGCTACCTCTATTACGGCATCCGCGAATTCGGCATGGCCGCCGCGATGAACGGCATGGCGCTGCATGGCGGCGTGGTGCCCTATGGCGGCACCTTCCTGGTGTTCAGCGACTATTGCCGCAACGCCGTCCGCCTCTCGGCGCTGCAGCGGGTGGGCGTGGTCTATGTCTTCACCCACGATTCGATCGGGCTGGGCGAGGACGGGCCGACGCACCAGCCGGTGGAGCATCTCACCAGCCTGCGCCTGATACCCAACCTGCATGTGTTCCGCCCCGCCGACACGATCGAGACCGCGGAATGCTGGGCGCTGGCGCTCGAATCGACCGATGCGCCCTCGGTACTCGCGCTTTCGCGCCAGAACCTGCCGCAGCTTCGCGGTGCGGGCGACGAGAACTGGTCCGCCTCCTCCAATCGCAGCGCGAAGGGCGCCTATCGCCTGCGCGCCGCGCAGGGCGATCGCAAGGTGGTGCTGATCGCGACCGGATCGGAAGTGGCCATCGCCGTTGCCGTGGCCGATGCGCTGGCGGCGCAGGGCGTGGGCGCGGACGTGGTGTCGATGCCCTGCTGGTCGCTGTTCGACGCGCAGCCTGCGGCTTATCGTTCCGATCTGCTACCGGCGGACGCGCTCAAGGTCTCGATCGAGGCCGGCACGACGCTGGGCTGGGAACGCTATACCGGGCTCGATGGGCTGAACTTCGGCATCGACCGGTTCGGCGCATCCGGCCCGGGCGACGCGCTGTACGAATATTTCGGCCTGACCGCCGGGGCGATCACGCCGCAGATCATCGCGAAACTATAAGCACGGAGTAAGCAGGGCATGACCAAGGTTGCGATCAACGGGTTCGGACGTATCGGGCGCCTGGTGGCGCGCGCCATCCTGGAGCGTCCGGAAAGCGGGCTTGAGCTGGTGACGATCAACGACCTGGCCGATGCCAAGTCCAACGCCTGGCTGTTCAGCCGCGACAGCGTCCACGGCAAATATCCGGGCACCGTTTCCGCCGATGGCGACGACATCATCATCGACGGCAAGCGCATCAAGGTGACCAAGGAGCGCGATCCGGCCAACCTGCCGCATGCCGCCAACGGCGTCGATCTGGTGCTGGAATGCACCGGCTTCTTCACCGATCGCGCGAGCTGCGAGAAGCATATCGCCGCCGGCGCCAAGAAGGTGCTGATCTCCGCCCCGGGCAAGAACGTGGACCTGACGGTCGTCTATGGCGTGAACCACGACAAGCTGGAGGCGGGCCACACGATCGTTTCCAACGCGAGCTGTACCACCAACTGCCTGGCGCCGGTGGCCAAGGTGCTGAACGACGCGATCGGCATCGAGCGCGGCCTGATGACCACGGTCCACGCCTATACCAACGACCAGAAGATCCTGGACCAGATCCACGACGACCTGCGCCGCGCCCGCGCCGCGGCGATGAGCATGATCCCGACCACCACCGGCGCCGCCCGTGCGGTGGGCGAGGTGCTGCCGGAGCTGAAGGGCAAGCTGGACGGCTCCGCCATCCGCGTTCCCGTGCCGGACGGATCGCTGGTCGACCTGACGTTCACGCCGAAGCGCGACACGACCAAGGAAGAGGTCAACGCGCTGCTGAAGGCGGCTTCGGAGAGCGGACCGCTGAAGGGCGTGCTCTATTATTCGGACGAGCCGCTGGTTTCGATCGACATCGTCCACACCCCCGCCAGCTCGACCGTCGACAGCCTTGAGACCGCGGTGATCGACGGCAAGCTGGTCCGCGTCGTGAGCTGGTACGACAACGAATGGGGCTTCTCGAACCGCATGGTCGACACCGCTTCGGCGATGGCGAAGCTGGGGTGACCGGCAGGATCGCCGGAATCGCGCGCCACGCGGAATCGCGCGGGCCGATCGAGCTGCTCGATCGCGTCCGCGTGACTCCCGAAGGCGGCGTGGAGGGCGATCGCAACGGCGGCAAGAACAAGCGCCAGGTCTCGCTGATCGAGGCCGGCGACTGGGCCGCCGCCACGGCCGAGGCTGGCGCGGACCTGCCCTGGTGGCAGCGCCGCGCCAACCTGCTGGTCGAGGATTTCGACCTGCCCCATGGCGGCGGCGTGCGCGTGCGCATCGGCGCGGACGTGGTGATCGAGCTTCGTACCGAGATCGATCCCTGCGCGCGCATGGACGCGCTGGCGCCGGGCCTGCGCGTGGCGCTGGAGCCCGATTGGCGCGGCGGGGCAGGGGGCAAGGTGATCGCCGGCGGCGAGATCGCCGTGGGCGACGCGATAAGGATCGAGCAATGACGCGGGCTTTCAAGACTCTCGACGATATGGGCGCCATCGCGGGCAAGCGCGTGCTGGTGCGCGAGGACCTGAACGTGCCGATGGCGGACGGGCAGGTGACCGACGACACCCGGCTGCGCGCGGCCGTCTCCACCGTCGCCGAGCTGGCGGACAAGGGCGCCAAGGTGATCGTCCTCGCCCATTTCGGCCGCCCCAAGGGCCAGCGCGTGCCCGAGATGAGCCTGGCGCTGGTCACCCAGCCCTTTGCCCAGGTGCTCGGCCGGCCGGTCCGCTTCGTCGACGATCAGGATGCCGCCGCGACGATCGCGTCGATGGCGGATGGCGAGATCGGCCTGCTGGAGAACACCCGCTTCGACGCGGGCGAGGAGAAGAACACGCCCGAGGCGATCGAGCGGCTTGCCGCGCTGGGCGATCTCTATGTCAATGACGCCTTCTCCGCCGCGCACCGCGCGCACGCCTCCACCGAGGGGCTGGCGCATCGGCTGCCCGCCTTTGCCGGGCGCCAGATGGAGGCGGAGCTGGACGCGCTGGACAAGGCGCTGGGCAGCCCGGAGCATCCGGTGGCGGCGGTGGTCGGCGGGGCCAAGGTCTCGACCAAGCTCGACGTGCTCAAGCATCTGGTGGCCAAGGTGGATCACCTGATCATCGGCGGCGGCATGGCCAACACCTTCCTGGCGGCGCGCGGCGTGGACGTGGGCAAGAGCCTGTGCGAGCACGATCTGACCGGCACCGCCGACGCGATCCTGGAGGCGGCCGACCAGGCCGGCTGCACCGTCCACCTGCCCTATGACGTGGTGGTGGCGAAGGAGTTCGCCGCCAACCCGCCCAGCCTGCGCGTGTGCAACGTGCATGAGGTGGCGGCGGACGAGATGATCCTGGACGTCGGCCCCGCCGCCGTGGAGGCGCTGGCCGACGTGCTCAAGACGTGCCGCACGCTGGTGTGGAACGGCCCGCTGGGCGCGTTCGAGACCCAGCCGTTCGACGAGGCGACCGTGGCGCTGGCCAAGACCGCGGCGGCGCTGACCCGCGAAGGGCAGCTCGTCTCGGTCGCGGGCGGCGGCGATACGGTTGCGGCGCTGAACGTGGCGGGCGTGGCGGATGATTTCACCTTCGTCTCCACCGCCGGCGGCGCCTTCCTGGAGTGGATGGAGGGCAAGGAGCTGCCCGGCGTCGCCGCGCTGGCGCGCTGATGCCCGTGTGACCGGCGCGGCGCTTTCCTATCCCGCGCAGTTCGACGCCGCCTCGCCGCGCTTCTACCCCGGCGAGGCGGAGTTCGATATCGAGCGGGCGGAGGGCGTGCTTACGCTCTCGCTGCCGGTGGCGGACGATGCGCCGCTGCCCGATGCTGTCGATGCGGCGCGGTCGCTGCTCGGCGGCCTCGACGCGCTCGACGGCGAGGCACGGGCCTGGCTGCGCGCGCAGCCAGGCTGGCCCTATGGCGACGATGCGCTGCTGTGGCTGGTGCTGGTCGAGGGGGAGCGGGCGCGCTTCTGCTACCGGCAGGAATCGGTCAACGACGAGCAGGTGATCGGCTTCGCGCGCGTTGGCGGGGGGCAGGGCGGGGACTGGCGGCTGACCGGCCCCGATCCGCGCCATCGCGGCTGAGCCGCGGTCACTCCTGCGCCAGCACCGTGCGGCGCACGCGGCAGTGCCAGGCCAGTCCCGCCGGATCGAAGCGGATCGCGGCGTCCGCCCCCAGCGCGCGCGACACCATCCGCTCGATCACCTGGCGGCCGAAGCCCGATGTCTCCGGCGGCACCACCGCGGGTCCCCCGGACTCGATCCAGCGCAGCACGATCCATGCGGCATCGGCGGGATCCTCGTCGCAGGTGACGGTCACCGTTCCCGTGCGCGTGGAGAGCGCGCCATATTTGCAGGAATTGGTCGCCAGTTCATGCAGCGCCATGCCCAGCACGCGCACCGCGTGGCTGGCCAGCGGCGGGTCCTCGCCCGCAAGCGCCAGGCGCGGGTCCCCCGGCGCCACGAACGCGCCGAGCTGGCGGCGGACCAGCTCGCCCAGCGTCGTATGGGTGCCCTCCGCCAGCATCAGATCCTGCGAGGCGGAAAGGCCCATGATCCGGCCGGATATCGCCTCGCGATACGCCTCCACGCTCTCCGCGTCGGTCTGCTGCAGGATGTTGAGGACGATCGCGTAGAGATTCTTCGAACGGTGCGAGAGCTCGCCCATCAGGAAGCTCGTCCGTTCCTCGGCGCGCTTCTGGGCGCTGATGTCGGTGACGATCGAGATCATGCTGACCGGCACGCCCCGCTCGTCGCGCTCCACCGAGACGTTCAGGTCCGCCCACAGCGTCTCGCCGTTGCCGCGCAGATAGCGTTTCTGCATGCGATAGCCGTTTATCCGGCCGGCCAGCGCATCGCCCAGCAGGTCCTCGTTGCCCTGCAGGTCCTCCGGATGGGTGATGTCGCGGAAGTTGGTGCCGATCAGCGCGTCGCGCGGATAGCCCATCATATCTGCGAAGCTCTGGTTGACGTCGATCAGCGTCCCATCGCGGCCGACGCGCGCCAGCCCCGACGCGGCAAGCTCGAACGTCCGGCGATGGTGGGAAACCGGATGGCTGATCGTCATGCGCCCTCTTTTGCGGACAGCCTATCGGAAGCGCTCAACCGCCACAATCCGCCGTGCCGTCCTTCGCGGGGCGATCGATCGCCAGCATCAGCGCCAGCGCTACCCCGCCCATCGCCGCGCCCGCCAGCGCGGAGAGGTGCCACCCGCCCGCCGCATAGGTGGCGGTGCCGATCAGCGATCCCAGCCCGCCGAAGCCGAACATCACGGTCATGTACACCGCGTTGATCCGCCCGCGCGCGGCCGGATCGATCGCGAAGATGATACGCTGGCCGGTCACCTGGCTCATCTGCACCGCGCCATCGACCAGGATCGCGGTAACCGCGAACACCAGCACGCTGCCCGCCGCGACGGCGGCGTCGGCGGCCAGGAAGGAGAGGGCGAGGATCGCGAACCCCGCCAGCGTCGTCCCGCGCATCAGCCCGCGATCGGACAACCAGCCCGCCAGCGGCGCCACCAGCACGCCGCCTGCGCCCGCCAGCGCGAACGCGGCCACGGCGCGCTGGCTCAGCCCCATGTCGTTGAGCAGCGTCAGCGGCGCGGCGGTCCAGAACAGGTTGAACGCGCCGAACATCAGCGCCTGATAGATCGCGCGCAGCCTGAGCTGGCGGTGCCGCGCGGCCAGCGCGACGACCGATGCCAGGATCGCGCCATAGGATGGCCCGCGCGGCGGCCGGCGGCCGGGCAGCATCAGCGCGAGCGACAGCGCCACCACCGCGAGCAGTCCGGCGGACCCGAAGAACACCCAGCGCCACCCCGCCAGGCTGGCGATGAAGCTGGCCGCGGGCCGCGCGAGCATCACGCCCGTCAGCAGCCCGCTCATCACCAGCCCCACCGACTGGCCCTGCCGTTCGGGCGCGCTCAGATGCGCCGCCAGCGGCACCAGCACCTGCGCGCCGCAGCAGCACAGCCCCGTGAGCAGCGAAAAGGCCAGGAAGTCTGCCGCCCCGCCCGAAAGCGCGATGCCCAGGCAGCCCAGGATCGCCCCACCCGTGGCGATCAGCACCAGCCGCTTGTTCTCCACCAGATCCGACAATGGCACCAGCAGCGCTAGCCCGGCGCCGTAGCCGAGCTGGGTCAGCGTGGTGATGGTGCCCGCCATCTGGTGGGACAGGCCGATCTCCGGCCCGATCTGGTCGATCAGCGTCTGTGCATAATAGAGGTTCGCGGACATCGATCCGCAGGCCAGCGCCATCAGCAGCAGGAGCGCCGGGGTGAGCGCGGAACCGTTGGCGTCGCTTCGCATCGCCATGCCGTTGACCGTGGCGGTGCGGAAATCAAGTGGGGCGAGGGGGTGGGCCTTGGCGCGCCCGTTGCTTCACCCACTTCATGCGCGGCTGCACCGGCCGGCTTATGGTCTCCGCTGGAGGAACGGTGGGGCATATCGGAGGATATGGCGGCTTGCGCCCTTGCTCTGCCGAGCAACTCCGCGGGTTGGGCGATTATAGTGCGTGTCCCCGGAATTCCCCGCTACCGCGTAGGATAGGCGGCGAGCACCTTGTTCACGCTGTCCATGAGCAGGCCGCACTGCAAGTCGGCGATCATGATCTTGAAATGCTCCGTCACGTCGCGCGGATTGCTGACGGTAACTCGACCGACCGAATGGGTTCCTTCAACCAAGTAAGGGGCTTTCGGCACAACGACGAACGCGATCCGGAGTGTCGGCTTCGTTCGTTGGGCTGTCGCAATGTCCATTGGGATCGAGCCTAGATTGCCGTCCTTCTCGGCATCAAAGACGTTGTACTGCCCGGGAGGCGCTTCGCGCTCGAAGATCGAGTAGGTCGTGCGATCGATTTTCACTACGTCCGTGCTCGCGCCGTAGCTATTCTGCGCCCGGTAGGTGCCGTTCGCTTTCTCCGTTTGCGATATGACGATTGCGATGTTGCTCATCGTGCTCGCGGTGATGCCAGCGGGCTTCGCTTCGTAGAACGCCTCCCACCACCCGATGTTGGTGTTGTGGAATGCGTAGCTCTGGACACGCAGAACTTGGTTGTCCGCGTCATAGGCGAAATACTTGGGGTCTTCGGGCTTCTTGCTGATGATCAGTGGCCCGCCCCCGCCAGCCGCCGCGACACGCGCCTGATAGGCTGCTGTCGTCTCAAACTCGCCCTTGGGCGCGATGTTGCCGAATGAAGCAATGACTTGCTCGAAGAGCACAGGGGCGACGGTTTGCCCGACGTATGAGGCGCATTGAGCGGACGCTGCGCTTGACCACAAGGTCCCGACGACGATCGCAAATGCAGAAACGCGCATGATATTGCCCCCTCCCTACCAAAACTGCGCGCGGATAAGGTAACGCGATTATTCGGGGAGGAGAAGCCGCCGGGCGAGGATTACATGTGAAAGTCGTAAAATTCGGGGGAATTATAACTAATTTCTGGTGCCGAAGCGCCCTGCTAGCCTTGCGGCATGGCAAGGCTTGCACCGATCGTGGTTCCGGGTGTTGCGCGTCCTGTGACCCTGCGCTGTAACCGATTGCTTGGAGATTAGGCATCTATCAAGCATCTGGAGGCCGCTTCGGAAAGGGTGCTCGGCCGCCGGAAGCCCGGGCCCAAGCCTTGGGGCAATTTCAGGCCGGCGGGGCAATTCCACCCGTAGCGAAAGCGCGTTAGCGCGCCGCGACATCCGCCGGCACCGGCTCGTTGAGCAGGGGGACGAGCAACTGGTTCATCTGTTCCAGCGTGAAGGCGCCGGCATCGGCGTAGCGCAGCCTGCCATCACGCCCGATCACATAGTTGGTCGGCACGCCGTTCAGCGTCCGATACGGCCCGCGAATGCTGCGCGCCTGCGGATAGGCGATCTGCGCGAACAGCTTGCGGAGCTGAAACGGCGGCAGCGAGTCCTCCGTCGCCACGGCATAGACGATCAGCCCGCGATCCTGGCGCTTGCGGTAATAGGCGTCGAGCAGCGGGATCTCGCGCTTGCAGGGGCCGCACCAGGTGGCCCAGAAGTTCAGGATCACGACCTTGCCGCGCATCTCCGACAGCTTCACCTTGCCGCCCCCGATCAGCGTCAGCGTGAAATCCGGCGCGGGCTGGCCGACCACCGGCTCGGGCGCCGGGAGCGCCGATGTGCACAGCACCAGCGCCGCCGCGGCGAACAGCGAGGAAAACAGTCTTGTCATCGCAACTTGCCCCTGTCGCCGCTCAGGCTCCCGCGTTTGACGGCGGCCGTCAACCGCCGCCGTTTGGGGAGGGCGAAAAATGGGTCAACGCTGTCAGAACATTAGATGTTTGAGCGCTGCGCTGCACTGCGATACGGAGCCCGCAATTCCGGTCGAATCAGGGGAACCCCATGAGCATCACGCCCGCCGTCAAAGCCATCCTCGCGAACTATGAGTCCGACAATCCGGGCGTTAAGGCGAACCTGGCCCGCATCCTTATGCAGGGCCGCCTGGGCGGCACGGGCAAGCTGATCATCCTGCCGGTGGACCAGGGCTTCGAGCATGGCCCGGCGCGCAGCTTTGCGGTGAACCCCGCGGCCTATGACCCGCACTATCATTACCAGCTCGCCATCGATGCCGGCCTGTCGGCCTATGCCGCGCCGCTGGGCATGCTGGAGGCGGGGGCCGACACCTTCGCCGGCCAGATCCCGACGATCCTGAAGTGCAACAGCTCCAATAGCTGGGCGACCGGCGCGAACCAGGCGCTGACCGGCGGGGTGGACGATGCGCTGCGCCTGGGCTGCTCGGCGATCGGCTTCACCATCTATCCGGGCAGCGACGACTGTTTCGACATGATGGAGGAGATCAAGGAGCTCTCCGCCGAGGCGAAGTCGGTAGGCATCGCCACCGTGCTCTGGTCCTATCCGCGCGGCGGCGCGCTGCCCAAGTCGGGCGAGCTGGCGCTCGATGTCGGCGCCTATGCCGCGCACATGGCGGCGCTGCTGGGCGCGCACATCATCAAGGTGAAGCTGCCGTCGAACCATATCGAGCAAAAGGACGCGCAGAAGGCCTATGAGGGCACCGACTGGTCGAAACAGTCGGATCGCGTCGCGCATGTCGTGAAGTCCTGCTTCAACGGCCGCCGCATCGTCGTCTTCTCGGGCGGCGCGGCCAAGGGCGCCGACGCGGTCTATCAGGACGCGATCGACATCCGCGACGGCGGCGGCAACGGATCGATCATCGGCCGCAACACCTTCCAGCGCGAGCGCGGCGAGGCGATGGCGATGCTCGACAAGCTCGTCCGCATCTACAAGGGCGAGGAATAAGGTGATCGGGCGGCGCCCGCTGCTCGCCGGCCTGGCGCTGGCGGTGGCGGGCGCCCCCGCACTGGCGCGCGCGGAGGCGGGGATGGAGGAAGAGGACGTCCTCTTCGGCCTGATCGGCAAGATCCGCGCGCATCCCGGCCAGCGCGACGCGCTGCTGACGGTGCTGGGCGGCAGTTCGCAGGATATTCCGGGCTGCCTGGCCTATATTCTGGGCGAGGATGCCGCCGATCCGGACATCATCTGGGTGACCGAGGTCTGGGCGAGCCGCGAGGCGCACCATGCCTCGTTGAGCCTGCCCGCGGTGCAGGCGGCGATTTCCGTGGGGCGGCGGCTGATCGCCAGCTTCGATCTGAACGCGGAGATGCGGCCGGTGGCGGGAATACCCGGCCGGTGAGCGATCCGGCCCCTGCGGCCGTCGACGCCTTTATCGAGCAGCATCTCGTTGTGCAGGACGATGGCCTTGCCGCCGCGCTGGCGGCCAATGCGGCGGCCGGGCTGCCGCCGATGGACGTGTCGCCCGCCCAGGGGAAGATGATCCACCTGTTCGCCCGGATGGCGGGTGCGCGGCGCATCCTGGAGATCGGCACGCTGGGCGGATATTCCACCATCTGGCTCGCGCGCGCGCTGCCCGAGGGCGGGCGGCTGGTGACGCTGGAGCTGGACCCGGGCTATGCCGCGGTGGCGCAGGCCAATCTTGCGGCTGCGGGCGTGGTGGAGCGCTGCGATGTCCGCACCGGCCCCGCCATGGAAACGCTCACGGCGATGATCGCGGCGGGGGAGGCGCCCTTCGATCTCGTCTTCGTCGATGCGGACAAGCCCAGCAACGTCCCCTATCTGCACGCCGCGCTGGCGCTTTCGCGGCCGGGCACGGTGCTGGTGTTCGACAATGTGGTGCGCGAGGGCCGGGTGCTGGAGGCGGACAGCGCGGACCCCAGGGTCCAGGGCACGCGCGCGCTGTTCGCGGCGCTGGCGGCCGAGCCGCGCATCAGCGCCACCGCGATCCAGACCGTGGGCTGCAAGGAGTGGGACGGGTTCCTGCTCGGGGTGGTGAACTGATCCGGCTTCCGCATCGCGCGCCATCGGGCTAGTCCCGCGCGGATGGAAGACGATGACGATATCCTCGGCCCGCTCGATCCCGGTTTCGCGGCGCAGTTCGAACGCGACGACAGGCGGCCGCCGTGCCAGCTCTACCTGATCTCCCCGCCCGATGTGGGCGGCGACTTTCCGGCGCGGCTGGAACGTGCGCTTGCCGCAGGGCCGGTGGCGGCCTTCCAGTTCCGCGTGAAGGGGCTGGACCAGCATGAGGCGGCACGGCTGGCGGAGCCGCTGCAGCGGATCTGCGCCGCGCATGAGGTGGCGTTCATCGTCAACGACAGCGTCAGCCTGGCCAAGCGGCTGGGCGCGGATGGCGTCCATCTGGGCCAGCAGGACGGCGACGCCCGGGAGGCGCGCAGCATCCTGGGGCCGGGCGCGCAGATCGGCGTCACCTGCCACGACAGCCGTCACCTGGCGATGGAGGCGGGCGACGCCGGGGCCGATTATGTCGCGTTCGGCGCCTTCTATCCCACCGCCACGAAAGAGACCCGGCACCGGCCCGATCCCTCGATCCTGTCGTGGTGGAGCACCCTGTTCGAGCTGCCCTGTGTCGCGATCGGCGGGATCACGCCGGAGAATGCGGCGCCGCTGGTGAAGGCGGGGGCCGATTTCCTGGCGGTCTCCGGCGCGGTGTGGAACGGGGACGAGGCAGAGGCGGTGCGGCGTTTCGGCGAGGTGCTCGGCGCGAAATAGCCGGGCGAGGACGTTCCCTTGCGCCTCGGCGGCCTTCGCCGGGGCGCGTTCCATCTAACCGAAATCCACCCTAGAACCGGATGCGCCCCGCGCGCATCTCGCGCCGGGCGGTGAACAGCGTGCGCGCCGCCCGCGCCGTGTCGCGCAGCAGCACGGTCACCGTGTCGCCGCCCTCGATCGTCTCGTCCCTCGCCGGGCGGGCGATGCGGCGGCCGCCCGCGCGCTCGATCTCGACGACGAACAGCGCGCCGTTGGCGATGCGCTCCGCGGCCTCGACCGTCAGCCCGCTCATCGCCGAATCGGGCGACACCACCACGCGCTCAAGGTCGAGCCCCAGCGCGCCGACCTCGCGCCGTGCGCTGCCCAGCCGCTCGTCGGTGTCCAGCCCCTCGCTGGCGGGGAACAGGATCATCCGCGCGATCCGCTCGGCGCCGATATGGGTGGGGAAGATCACGTGATCGGCCCCGGCGTTGCGCAGCTTGCGCTCGGTGGTGGGCGCCTCGCCGCGGGCGATGATCTCGATTTCCGGGTTCAGCGCCCGCGCGGAGAGCGAGATGAACACGTTCGCCGCGTCGTCCGGCAGCACCGTCGCCAGCGCGCGGGCACGCTCCACGCCGGCATGGATCAGCACGTCCTCCTCGGTCGCGTCGCCGGTGATACACATATATCCGGCTTCCTGCGCCTCGCTGTGGCGTGCGCCGCCGCGCTCGATCACCACCAGCGGCATGCCGGCGGCCTTCAGGTCCTTCGCCAGCATCATCCCGATCCGGCCATAGCCGCAGATGACGACATGGCCGGAGAGCTTCTGGATCTCGTTCTCCATGCGATTGGCTCCGAAGATCTGGCGAATCTGCAGCTCGGTGAAATATTGCACGAGCGCGCCGGTGAAGAGGATCATCCCCGTGCAGCCCAACACCATGGTGAGCATCGTGACGGCATGGAGATAGGGGGTGTCGATCGGCCGCACCTCGCCATAGCCGACCGAGAAGACGGTAAGGACGACCATGTAGCTGGCGTCGATCAGGCTCCAGCCGGCGGCGACATAGGCGATGGTGCTTGCCGAGGCCACCGCGGCCACGAAGCCCAGGATCCAGGTAAGGTTGCGCAGCGGGGAGCCGAGCACGCTCTCCGCATCGCGAATGATCGATCGCATCGCCATCGGTTTGCGGCCTTCGCGGGGCAGTGTCCAGCGGCGGAAGCGCCGCGATGGTTGGAAAAAGCTGCGCACCGCGTACAATCGTTACGGGAAGCGAAGGGGGAAGGGGATGCGCGGGGGCGATCCCATGCGATGGCGCGGGCGCGCCGATGCGCCGGGCCGGTTCCGGGCGTCGCCGGGCCGTGGCGGCTAGGCGCGACGTGGCGATCCGGTTCGTGATAGGCGGGGCCATGTTCTCGATGCTCGCCTTCTTCGCGGCCATGGCGCACCTGACGGCGCCGCACGGCGCGGGCGGCCCGCATGCGATGACGCAGCCGCATGGCGCGGCCGCGCCGGGCGGGGAGGCGGCCGATCATCCGCCGCTGCTGATCCCGGTCGCGGGCGTCGGCCGCGGCGCGCTGGTCGATAGCTGGGGCGCTTCGCGCCACGGCGGGCTGCGGCGCCACCAGGGCACCGACATCATGGCGCCGGAAGGAACGGCGGTGCTGGCCGCGGCGGCGGGGACGGTGGAAAAGCTGTTCTTCTCCAACGGCGGCGGCGGGATCACGCTCTACGTCCGCTCACCCGACCGGCGCTGGAGCTATTATTACGCGCACCTCAAGGGCTATGCCCCCGGCATCGCGGAGGGCGTGCAGGTGAAGGCAGGGCAGGTGATCGCCTTCGTCGGCGATACCGGCAATGCGGCGAAGGGCAGTTTCCACCTGCATTTCGGCCTGTCGCGCATGGCGCCGGGCGAGGGCTGGTGGCAGGGCGAGGCGGTGAACGCCTATCCGCTGCTTGCGGGGACGGGCGGCGGCGGCTAAAGGCCCGCTCGCTCTTTCTCAGCTTACAGGTCGATCCCATGAAGATCAGCGGCGTGGACATCCGTCCCGGCAACATCATCGAATATGAAGGCGGCATCTGGCGTGCCGTGAAAATCCAGCACACCCAGCCCGGCAAGGGCGGCGCCTATATGCAGGTGGAGCTGAAGAACCTGCGCGACGGGCGCAAGAACAACGTCCGCTTCCGCTCGGCCGAGACGGTGGAGCGCGTGCGGCTGGACACCAAGGATTTCCAGTTCCTGTTCGCGGACGGCGACCAGCTCACCTTCATGGACAAGGAAACCTACGACCAGATCAGCCTTCCGCGCGATCTGCTCGGCGATGCCGCGGCTTTCCTGCAGGACGGGATGGACGTGGTGATGGAGCTGTATGAGGAGGAGCCGATCAACGTTCAGCTCCCCAACCAGATCGAGGCGACGATCGTCGAGGCCGACGCGGTGGTGAAGGGGCAGACCGCCTCTTCGTCGTATAAGCCCGCGCTGCTCGACAACGGCGTCCGCGTGATGGTGCCCCCGCACATCACCGCCGGCACGCGCATCGTGGTGGACGTCTACGAGCAGACCTACGTCAAGCGCGCGGACTGAGCCGTGCGCGCGCTGCTGCTCGCCCTGATTCTGGCCCTGTTCCCGGGCACCGCCGCGGCGCAATCTCAGGCGGCGGTGCAGGAATTCGTCGCATGGGCTCAGCAGCTCAGCGCGGCGCAGCAGCCGGTTCTGGACAGCCACCAGCAATGCTCGCCCATGCTCGGCGAGGTCACCCGGTTGATGCAGGATCGCGAGGAAGGCGATCCCGTATCGCCGCGCCTGATCGTGGGCATGCAGGAGTGCCTGTCGCGGATGAAGGCCGCGGCGGCGCAGGCGCGCAGGGCGATCGCGAGCCTTCCGGACATGCCCGGCGCGTTCGAGGATGCGCTGAACCTTGATTCGCGCGAGCTGATCGATCGTTCGGTCGCGTCGGTGGATGGCGCCGTCGGCTATCTGCAGAAGGTGGAAGACGCGCTCGAGGCGGGCCTGGCCGGTGATGATGCCCTGGCGCAGGCGCGCATGCGGGAGGCCCGTCAGGCAGCCGGGAGCATCCTCGACGGCCAGATACTGTTGCTCGAACTGTTCCGGCAGTCGAAGCCGCAGGAGAGCAACCTGGCGATGCTCGACATCCGGCTGGTCATCGCGCGCGGAATGCTCGCGGCGATGACCGACGATCCGCAAGCGCCTTCGCCCGCACTACCGGCCGAACTCGCGAAGCAGTCGAGGGACGCGCGGGCGGCCGCCGCCCGTTTGCGTGCCGCCTGGAAGCTCGAAAGCGTTTCGCTTCGTGCGTCGGCGCGGCGGACCGGCGACCCGAAGCTTCAGCGGTTCATCGCTGCGATCGACAAGGCGTTCGGCACCGTGGCGGCCAAGGGCGACGCGGCGGCCGACGCGCTCGATGCTGCCGCGGCCGCATCCGATCCCGCAGTGCTGCCGCGGCTTCTCAATGCCCTCGGCGATGCCGAGTTTTCCATTCTGCAAGCGGGACGCGATGTCGCGCAGGCACTTACTCTTCTGGAATAGAATATGGTTGCGCACTCAGGCCTTATCACCGTCATGGACCGCGCGGCGCGCAAGGCCGCGCCGCGGCTGCGGCGTGACTTCAACGAGGTCCAGCACCTTCAGGTCAGCCGCAAGGGGCCGGCGGATTTCGTCAGCCAGGCCGATCAGCGCGCCGAAGAGACGCTGATCGAGGAACTGCGCAAGGCGCGGCCCGACTGGGGCTTTCTGGTCGAGGAAGCGGGCGTGATCGAGGGCGACCCCGACAAGCCCCGCTGGATCATCGATCCGCTCGACGGCACCAGCAACTTCCTGCACGGCATCCCCCATTTCGCCATTTCCATCGCGGTGGAGGACCCCCGCGGCGCGCAGGGCAAGCCGGAGGTGACGCACGGCCTGGTCTATCAGCCGCTCACCGACGAGAGCTTCTGGGCCGAGAAGGGCCGGGGCGCCTGGTTGCAGGACCAGCGGCTGCGCGTATCGGCGCGGCGGCATCTGGACGAGGCGCTGATCGCCACCGGCATCCCGTTCCTGGGTCATGGCGATTTCGCGCAATGGACCCGTATCTTCGGCGCGGTGGCGCCGGAGGTGGCGGGCATCCGCCGGCTGGGTTCGGCCGCGCTCGACCTCGCCTGGGTGGCGGCGGGCCGCTACGACGGCTATTGGGAATCGCATCTGAAGCCGTGGGACGTCGCGGCCGGCATGCTGCTGGTGCGCGAGGCGGGCGGCTTCGTCAGCGATTTCCGCGGCGCCGACCGGGCGATGGAGCGCAGCGAGTTCCTTGCCGCCAACGATGCGCTGCATTCGAAGCTGCACAAGATCGTGGCCGGGGCGCTGCGTAACGCCTGATTCCCGGCTTGCGGCATCACGCTGCCGCCGGGTAGCGGGATGAGGGAGCGGGCTGGCACCGCTCCCGCGAAGCCGGACAACGGCGTTAACGCCCCAGCGCCTCGCGCATCTTCGCGGCGTTGGCCGAACCCATATTCTGTTCGATCAGCGGCAGGTTCGGCACCACCGGCGCCGTGCGCGCGGCAACCAGCACGCTGCCGCTGCCGCGTGCGAAGCGGGGCTGGGCGCGGGCGAAGCCGGGGCCGGCCGCCCCGCGCAGCACGCGGCTGTGCGGATAGGCATATTGGTCGCGCTCATAGACCGATGCGACGCCCGCGGCTCCGATCCGGTCGAGCACGGTACGCGCCTCCATGGGCGTGGCGGCGGTGAGCCGGTAGTCGCGGCCCAGGAAGTCGCTGGCCGACAGCCATTGCGATGCGCGGACCACCCACAGCTTGCGTGCCCCGCCGTCGGCATGCGCGGCCGCGGCGATCAGCGCGCCTTCGCCCCCGGCGCGGCCGTCCACCATCCACAGTCCGCCGGTGCGCACCATCGCGCCTGCGATCGCGGGCGCCCCGATATCGGTCTTGGCGTCCAGCCGGGTGAGCCCGGCGACGGTCGGCAGCACGCCCAGCACGCACAGCAGCCCGGCGGTAACCGTCGCGCCCGTGCCCATCCGCCACAGGGCGGAGAGGCCCATTCCCGCCAGTATCACCGCCCAGGGCAGCATCGGCGCGATATAGCGCGGTTCCACCGCCGCCGGCACCGCCGACTGGAACAGCAGCGTCGCGCCGATCACCGACAGCGCCAGCCGGGCGATCCGCTGTTCGGCCGCGCCGGCATGCTCGCGGAACGCCGGGGCGGCGCCCACCGCCGCCAGCACCAGCGCCATGCCCAGATTGTCCCACAGCGCGCGCAGATTCGCCCATAGCGCCATCCAGGCATAGCCAAGCCCCGGCTGATAGACGAAGCCGCCCGCCGACACCTTCATCGATATCCAATACCAGGGCGCGACCAGCAGGATCGCAACCGCCGCCGCCACCCACAGGGCGCGCCGTTTCAGCAGCGGCCAGCGCTGGTTGAGCGCGATGTCGATCGCCGGGATCAGCGCCACCAGCGCGCCGTTGCCCTTCACCAGCGGCGCCGCCGCGGCGAACAGCGCGAACACCAGCATCCGCGTTATCGTGGGCGACTCCATCACCCGCATCCACGCGATCGCCGCCAGCGCCACGGCCAGCGCCACCGGCTGATCGAGCAGCAGGTAGCGGGCGTTTTCCATCGACAGCGGCAGCAGCAGATAGAGACCGCCGAGCGCGAGCCCCATCATCGGGTGGCCGATCCGTGCCAGCGCCCAGACGATCACGAACGCCGGCAGCCCCGCCGCGAAGGCCGAGATTGCCAGCGCGCCCGCGGGCGAGGGGCGGAACAGCGCGAACAGCGGCGCTTCCGCCAGATACCAGCCCGGCGGCCAGTGGCCGATCGAAAGACGCGGGAAGTGGGCGTAATATTCCTGTGCGAAGGCGAGCGGGTTCGGGAATCCGGCGCGGATCCAGTCACCCACGAACAGCGCGTTGACGTAATGCGCGCCTTCGTCTGGGTGGATCAGGCTGGGGCTCAGCCCGCCCGTCGCCCAGCACAGGGCGAGCGCGAGGAAGCCGAAGAGAATTGCCGAGGCGATGGGCAGGGGAAGGGCAATACGCGGATGCATCGCGCGGGTCCTAGCACCATGGATTTAGAAAATCGTGGATTTACCGCACGGGCCGGGGAAAGACCGGCGCGAAGGGAACGGGCGATGCGCGGACTGGCACGGACGATTCTGGTGGCGGCGCTCCCTGCCGCGCTGATGCTGGCGGGTGGCGCGGCGGCGCAGGAAGCGGCTCCGGCATCCTCCTCCGCGGCGCTGCGGCGCGGGCTGGCGGACGCGATCGCAAGGCAGGACAAGTCGCGGGTTACCGCCGACATGCTGCGGCTGGCGCGCATGGGCGCGACACTCTCCGACGCGGGGTTCGACGGCGTGGCGCCGATGCTCGATCCTGCGGGCCTGGCCGTCGAGCCGCGGCTGGCATCGCAGGAGCCCGCCGCGCGGATCGAGGGGCTGCGTGGCTGGTTTCGCGCCAACGCTGCGCTTCCCGGCGCCGCGCCCGTTGCCACGGCGGCGGAGGTGCCCGCCGGATACCGGCTGGTCGAAGGCATCGCCTGGGACCCGGCGAAGCAGCGCCTGTTCGCCGCGACGGTGGCGGAGGGGCGGGTGGCGTTGCTGGAGGGCGGCCAATGGCGCGAGCTGGCGCTGGGCAATCCGCGCGGCAGCCTGTTCGGCATGGCGATCGACGCGCCGCGCCGCCTGTTGTGGATCGCCACCGGCGTGGTGGAGCAGACGGGCGTCGCGGGCGAACGCATGGCCGGGCTGATCGCGCTGGACCTGGACCGGCTGGAGGTGGTGCGCCGCGTGCCGCTGCCGCCGGGCGCGAAGGGTGCGGCGGGCGATCTGGCGGTGGCGCCCGACGGCACCGTCTATGCCAGCGACATGGTGGCGGGCGCGATCCACCGCTGCGTGCCCGGTTGCGCTGCGATGGAGGAACTGCTCCCCGCGGGCAGCTTCAAGAGCCCGCAGGGGATCGTGGTGCGCCAGGGTGGGGCGCAGCTTATCGTCGCCGACTATTCCACCGGCCTCCACGCGATCGATCCGGCCGCGCGCACTGCCACGCCGCTGCGCCTGCCGCGCGACATGATGCTGGAGGGGATCGACGGCCTGGTCGCCGTTCCGGGCGGCCGGGCGCTGATCGCGATCCAGAACGGCACGCGCCCGCGCCGCATCCTGCGCATCGTGCTGGACGGTGCCGGGCAGGCGGTGGAGGCGCTGGAGCCGCTCCACATCCCGCTGCCCGGCGCGGGCGAGCCCACGCTGGGGCTGGTCCGCGACGGCGCGCTGTGGTTCGTCGGTGACAGCCAGTGGGAACGCTATGGCCCCGGCGGCACGATCACGGACGGCACCGCCCCGCGCGCCACGCCGCTGCTCGTCCTGCCGCTGGCGAAGCGGCCGTAGCGGCTGCGGAATCGGCGGGTGCGCGGTTGAACCGGCCGGGCCGGCCCCGGTCCGGGCAAAACGGGTAGTCCAGCCACCCGTATCCGCCCTTATTGAGAGTGATTCGCAAGGCGTCCGAAGTCTTGCCGCACTCAGGGCATCGGCCTAGAAGCCGCGTCAGATTCCGCAACCGCGAGAAGGCACCTTGCTCGATCTGTCGCAATATCTGCCGATCCTGCTGTTCCTCGGCGTCGCGCTGGTGCTTTCGAGCGCCTTCGTGTTCCTGCCGATGGCGGTCGGGCGGCTCACCGGGGCGCACAAGCCCTATCCGGAGAAGCTGACCGAATATGAGTGCGGCTTTCCCGCGTTCGAGGATTCGCGCAGCCAGTTCGACGTGCGCTTCTATCTGGTCGCGATCCTCTTCATCGTCTTCGATCTCGAAGCCGCCTTCCTCTATCCCTGGGCGGTTTCGGTGTTCGAGCTGGGCTGGGTGGCCTGGACCTCGATGATGATCTTCATCGCCGAGCTGGCGCTCGGCCTCGTCTACGCCTGGAAAGTGGGAGCGCTGGATTGGGAGTAGAGCTTAGCCCGCCGCCGCCGGGCACCTTGCCCGACCGCGCATTCTTCGACGACCTGAACGCCGAGCTGGGCGACAAGGGCTTCCTGGTCACATCGACCGAGGATCTGTTCCAGTGGGCGCGCACGGGTTCGCTGTGGTGGATGACCTTCGGCCTCGCGTGCTGCGCGGTCGAGATGATCCATGTGAACATGCCGCGCTATGACATGGAGCGTTTCGGCGCCGCCCCGCGCGCATCGCCGCGCCAGAGCGACGTGATGATCGTCGCCGGCACGCTGTGCAACAAGATGGCGCCTGCGCTGCGCAAGGTCTACGACCAGATGTCGGAGCCGAAGTACGTCATCTCGATGGGATCGTGCGCCAACGGTGGCGGCTATTACCACTACAGCTACAGCGTGGTGCGCGGATGCGACCGGATCGTGCCCGTGGACATCTATGTCCCCGGCTGCCCGCCGACCGCCGAGGCGTTGCTGTATGGCATCATGCAGCTTCAGCGGAAGATCCGCCGTTCGGGGACGATCGAGCGGTGATCGGCTGCATCCCTTCCTCCCCGTTCGCCCTGAGCCTGCATGAGGGCGGGGGCCGCAGCGGCGCTTCGATTGGCCCGGAGCGAACGGAGATTTGCGCATGAAGTCTCCCGCACCCAAATTCGCCTCGAACGAAGGCATGATCGACGCGATCGGCGCCGCGCTGGGCGATATGGTCGTCCATGCCTATGAGGGCGCGTTCGAGGTCACCGTCACGCTCGACCGCGAGCGGCTGGTCGAGGCGATGATCGCGCTGCGCGATACCAAGGGGCTGGAATATCAGCAGCTCATGGAGATCGCGGGCGTCGACTATCCGGAGCGCGAGGAGCGTTTCGAGGTCGTATACTGCCTGCTCAGCCTGACGCGGAACCACCGCATCAAGGTGAAGGTGCTGACCGACGAGGTGAAGCCCGTTCCCTCCGTCACCGGCATCTGGCCCGTCGCGGGCTGGCTGGAGCGCGAGGTGTACGACATGTACGGCGTGCTGTTCGAAGGCAACGCCGACCTGCGCCGCATTCTGACCGACTATGGCTTCACCGGCCATCCGCAGCGCAAGGATTTCCCGCTGACCGGCTATGTCGAGCTGCGCTATTCCGAGGAGGAGAAGCGCGTCGTCTATTCGCCCGTCGAGCTGGCGCAGGATTTCCGCAACTTCGACTTCATGAGCCCGTGGGAAGGCGCGCAATATATCCTTCCCGGCGACGAGAAGGCCGGCGATCCGCCCGCGCCCCCGCCCGGCGACAAGAAGGAAACCAGCCCGCCGCCTGCCGCCACGACGCCCAAGACGAGCGACAGCACCGCCGATACCGGCGCCGGCAAGCCCGGCCCGGATGCCGGGCCGGAGCCCAAGAAGGGGCGTGCAAAGAAATGATCGCGATGTCCGCATCCTCCAACCCGTTCGCCCTGGGCGTGTCGCAGGGCGTGCGCGCCCCGACGGCCCTGGGCTTCGACAGGCTCAGCCCGAACGGAGTGTATCGTCATGGCTGAGTATCTCGACGAGATCGCCGGTGTCGCGAAGCCCGAGAAGGGCGACGTGGAGATCGGCAACTACACGATCAACTTCGGCCCCCAGCATCCGGCCGCGCACGGCGTGCTGCGCCTGGTGATGGAGCTGGATGGCGAGATCATCGAACGGCTCGATCCGCACGTGGGCCTGCTCCACCGCGGCACCGAGAAGCTGATCGAGTACAAGACCTACGCCCAGGCGCTGCCCTATTTCGACCGGCTCGATTACTGCTCGCCGATGTGCATGGAGCACAGCTATGTGCTCGCGGTGGAGAAGCTGCTCGATATCGAGGTGCCGATCCGCGCCCAGTATCTGCGCGTGCTGTTCGCGGAGCTGACGCGCATCTCCAACCACATGCTGAACCTGGGCAGCCATGTGATGGACGTGGGCGCGATGACGCCCAACCTGTGGCTGTTCGAGATCCGCGAGGATTGCCTCAACTTCTTCGAGCGCGTGTGCGGCGCGCGCATGCACCACAATTATCTGCGGCCCGGCGGCGTCCACCAGGATGCGCCGCTCAGCCTGCTGGCCGATCTCGCCGAATGGCTCGACACGCGCCTGCCGCGGCTGTTCGAGGATGCGATCAGCCTGGTGGCGGAGAACCGCATATTCAAGCAGCGCAACGTCGATATCGCCATCGTCAGCCGCGAGGACGCGATCAAATGGGGCTTTTCCGGCCCGATGATCCGCGGCGCCGGCATCCCGTGGGACCTGCGCAAGTCGCAGCCCTATGAGGTCTATGACCGCATGGAGTTCGACGTGCCGGTGGGCACGCGCGGCGATTGCTACGACCGGTTCATGGTGCGCGTGGAGGAGGTCCGCCAGTCCGCGCGGATCATGAAGCAGTGCCTGGCGCAGATGCCCGAGGGGCCGATCGCTTCCAGCGACCGCAAGGTCGTTCCGCCCAAGCGCGCCGAGATGAAGCAATCGATGGAAGCGCTGATCCACCACTTCAAGCTCTATACGGAGGGCTATCACGTCCCCGCGGGCGAGGTGTATGTCGCGACCGAGAGCCCGAAGGGCGAGTTCGGCGTCTATCTGGTGAGCGACGGCACCAACAAGCCGTACCGCTGCAAGATCCGCCCGACCGCGTTCAGCCACCTCCAGGCGATGGACTTCATGTCGCGCGGCCACATGCTGGCGGACACCACCGCCATCCTGGGCGCGCTCGATATCGTGTTCGGGGAGTGCGACCGGTGAGCGGGCGCGAGGCGGCAACCGGCATGGGCAGCGTTATCGGCGTTGCTGTTGTGCTCATTGCGCCGATCGCAATCGGCTATTGGTGGTCCCGGCGCCTTACCGCCAGGCGCGAAGGCTATGATCCGGTAAGATGGCCGATCGCTGTGGGCTTCGTCGTCTCCTTGCTGATGCTTGCGGGCCAGTGCGCAAAGCCGCAATCGCCGAGCAGCGGCAAAGAGGTTGTTACTACCAATGGCTGACGCACATCCCATCCCCGGTGCCGATCGCGTCGCGACCGCGCACGAGATGATCGCGCGCTACAACGCGCAGGACGCGGACGCCTATGTCGCGCTGATGACCGAAGGCGCGTGCGAGGCCGGCTATCGCGGCGCCGTGCTGCGCGAGGGCAGGGAGGGCGTGCGCGCCGGGCTGAAGGCGATGTTCGCCGAATTCCCGCAGAACCGCGCCGACATCCTGTCGTCCTATCTGCTGGGCGATACCGTGGTGCTGCACGAAAAGGTTGCGCGATCGCCCGAGGCCGAGCCGTTCGAGGTGATGTCGATCTATTCCTTCGATGACGACGGCAAGGTCGATCGCGTGGAGTTCATTCGCTGATGGCTGACGCAAAGACTATCCCCGACACTCCCGAGCTCCGCGCCGAATGGGGCGGGTTTGCCTGGACGCCCGAGAATGCGGCCAAGGCGCAGGAGATCATGGGCCGCTATCCGGCGGGCCGGCAGCAGAGCTGCACCATCCCCTTCCTCGATCTGGCCCAGCGCCAGGTGGGCGCGATGACGAACACCCAGGGCTGGCTGCCCATCCCGGTGATCGAGTTCGTGGCGCGCGAGCTGGGGCTGGCGGTGATCCGCGTGCTGGAGGTCGCGACCTTCTACACCATGTTCAACATGAATCCGGTGGGGAAGTATCACGTCCAGGTCTGCGGCACGACGCCGTGCTGGCTGCGCGGCAGCGACGAGGTGTTCCGCGCCTGCAAGGCACGCGGGATGAAGAAGGGCCACACCACCGAAGACGGGCTGTTCACGCTCACCGAGGTGGAGTGCATGGGCAATTGCGCCAGCGCCCCGATGGTGCAGATCAACGACGATAATTTCGAGGATCTGGATTTCGATCGCACCGCCGCCATCCTCGACGCGCTGGCGAAGGGCGAGAGCCCCAAGGCCGGCACCCAGGAGCCCGGCCGCCACACCGTAGAGCCTTCGGGCGGCCCCACCACGCTGACCGCCATGGTCTCCGAGAACCACGATTACCGGGGAGAATGGGCATGAACCGCGATACGCAGGCGACGATCATCACCATCCTGGCCATCATCGGTGGCCTGGTGGTGCTCGGCTGGGTGCTGAAGCTGACGCTGCACCTGATGGGTCCGCTGCTGCTGATCGCGATCGGCGTGGCGGTCTATCTGCTGTTCTTCAAGAAGGGCGGGCGATGAATTCGGCCGTCTGGATCGCGCTGGGCGCGGCCGCGATGGGCGTGATGACGATGTTCATCGCGCTCGGCGCGGCGATGCGGAAGAAGAAATCCGGGGGAGGCGAGTGATGCCCGCGTCCGTCAAGGCCGGCGTGCCGGTGATCGGCGTGATCTTCCTCGCGCTGGCGCTGCTGAAGTTCTTCCAGGGGGATGGCTGGGTGGTGTGGGCCATCCTGGGCTTCCTGTTCGGCGGCTTCGGCATCTTCACTATGAATCGGTCGAAAGGGGATCGGGCGTGAGCCTCGCCGACAAGGATCGGATCTTCACCAACGTCTACGGTTTCCAGCCCTGGGGGCTGAAGGCCGCGATGGGCCGTGGCGATTGGGACGGCACGAAGAAGCTGATGCAGATCGGCCAGGACGCCATCATCGACAAGGTGAAGGCATCCGGACTGCGCGGCCGCGGCGGAGCGGGCTTCCCCACCGGCATGAAGTGGAGCTTCATGCCCAAGGAGCCGCGCGCGGACCGGCCCAACTTCCTCGTCATCAACGCCGACGAATCCGAGCCCGGTTCGTGCAAGGACCGCGAGATCATCCGCCACGATCCGCACAAGCTGATCGAGGGCGCGCTGATCGCGGGCTTCGCGATGCGCGCGCGGGCGGCCTATATCTACATCCGCGGCGAATATATCCGCGAGGCCGAGACGCTGTTCGCCGCGGTGGCGGAGGCCTATGCCGCCGGGCTGATCGGCAAGAACGCCTGCAAGTCCGGCTATGACTTCGACGTGTTCGTCCATCGTGGCGCCGGCGCCTATATCTGCGGCGAAGAGACCGCGATGCTGGAAAGCCTGGAGGGCAAGAAGGGCCAGCCGCGGCTGAAGCCGCCGTTCCCGGCGGGCGCGGGCCTCTATGGCTGCCCGACGACGGTGAACAACGTCGAATCGATCGCGGTGGTGCCGACGATCCTGCGCCGCAGCCCGGAGTGGTTCGCCAGCTTCGGCCGCGAGAACAACAAGGGCACCAAGCTCTTCCAGATCAGCGGCCATGTGAACAAGCCGTGCGTGGTCGAGGAGGAGATGTCGATCCCGTTCAGCGAGCTGATCGAGAAGCATTGCGGCGGCATCCGCGGGGGCAGGGACAATCTGCTCGCGGTGATCCCCGGCGGCTCTTCCGTGCCGCTGGTTCCCGCGGACCAGATCTGGGACGCGCCGATGGATTTCGACGGGCTGCGCGCGGTGGGATCGGGCCTGGGCACCGCGGCGGTGATCGTGATGGACAAGTCCACCGACATCGTCCAGGCGATCGCCCGCATCAGCTATTTCTACAAGCATGAGAGTTGCGGCCAGTGTACCCCGTGCCGCGAGGGCACCGGCTGGATGTGGCGCGTGATGGAGCGGCTGCGCACCGGCGACGCGGACGTGAGCGAGATCGACACGCTGTTCCAGGTGACCAAGCAGGTCGAAGGCCACACCATCTGCGCGCTGGGCGATGCGGCCGCCTGGCCGATCCAGGGCCTGATCCGCCATTTCCGCCCCGAGCTGGAGCGTCGCATCGCCGAGCGCCAGGCGGGCGAGGGCATGCAGGAGGCGGCCGAGTGATCCTCGCGTCGATCCTCCTCCTTGCGGCCGCGCAGGACGCGGGCGAGCCGCTGAAGGACGCCGGCAAGCCCCCGATATGGTCCGATGACCAGCGGTTCGCGGATTATGGGCTGGGCCAGGAGAAGCCTCCGGTCGCGCGCGCGGAGATGCAGCGTTTCGGCGCCTGTGTGGCGGACGTCAGCACCGAAAGGGCCAGCCGCACCCTGGCTTCGGATTTCAGCACCGCCGCCTATCGCCGATCGATGGACCAGCTCATCGATGCCAATCGCGGCTGCGCGAAGGGGCGGGGCTGGGCGAAGATGCGCTCCAGCCGCTTGCTGCTGGCGGGCGCGATCGCCGAACGGCTGATCGAGCGGGATCCCGCGCCGGTGAACGTGCGGCTCGCCCGCGCGGCGGCGCTGCCCGCGGCGGCCACCTATTCGCCGACGGACGGCGGGGCGATGTGCGTGGTGCGTTCGGCGCCCGACGAGGTCGGCAAGCTCTTCGCCACGGAGATCGGCAGCGCGGAGGAGGTGGCGGCCTCTGTCTTCCTCGAGGGGCTGTTCTCGCGTTGCATGGGCGGGCGCCCGGTGGAAGCAACCCCTTCGGCGCTGCGCGCGATGCTGGCGACTGCCGCGTTCCGCAGCGTCAATTCCAGGGCGGAAAACTGATGCCTAAGCTGAAGGTAGACGGAATCGAAGTGGAGGTGCCCGCGGGCGCCACCGTGCTCCAGGCGTGCGAGGCGGCGGGGAAGGAAATCCCGCGCTTCTGTTATCACGAGCGCCTGTCGATTGCGGGCAATTGCCGCATGTGCCTGGTCGAGGTGAAGCCCGGGCCGCCCAAGCCGCAGGCGAGCTGCGCGCTGCCTGCCGCGGACAATCAGGAGGTGTTCACCAGCACCCCGATGGTGAAGTCCGCGCGCGAGGGCGTGCTGGAATTCCTGCTGATCAACCACCCGCTCGATTGCCCGATCTGCGATCAGGGCGGCGAATGCGACCTGCAGGACGAGACGCTGGCCTATGGCAAGGGCCATTCGCGCTATTCCGAGAACAAGCGCGCGGTGACCGAGAAATACATGGGCCCCATCGTCAAGACGGTGATGACCCGCTGCATCCACTGCACCCGCTGCGTCCGCTTCGCCGAGGAAGTGGCCGGCGTGGAGGAGATCGGCGCGATCTATCGCGGCGAGAACATGCAGATCACCAGCTACCTTGAGAAGGCGGTGACGAGCGAGCTTTCGGGCAATGTCGTGGACCTGTGCCCGGTCGGCGCGCTCACCGCCAAGCCCTATGCCTTCGAGGCGCGGCCGTGGGAGCTGAAGAAGACGCTGGCGATCGACGTGACCGACGGCGTGGGCACCAACATCCGCATCGACAGCCGGGGCCGCCAGGTGCTGCGCGTGCTTCCGCGCATCAACGAGGACGTCAACGAGGAATGGGCGCACGACAAGACGCGCCACCATGTCGACGGCCTGGTCCGCCGCCGCCTCGATCGCCCGTTCGTGCGCAACAAGCGCGGCAAGCTTGAGGAAGCGACCTGGGAAGCGGCCTTCGCCGCGATCCGCAAGGTGGACGCGGGCGCGTCCGTCGCCGCGATCGCGGGCGACCTGCTCGATTGCGAGACGATGTACGCCGCCAAGGCGCTGCTCGCCGCGATGGGATCGTCGCTGATCGAGAGCCGCCAGACGGGCATGGACTATGACGTCACCAACCTGGCGTCGGTGGCGTTCAACTCGACCATCGCCGGCGTCGAGGAAGCCGATGCGATCCTGCTGGTGGGCACCAACCTGCGCTGGGAGGCGCCGCTGGTGAACACCCGCGTGCGCAAGGCGATCAAGCGCGGCGCCCGGGTGTTCGCGATCGGGCCGGAGACGGACCTGACCTACAAGGTCGAATGGCTGGGCAACGATCTGGCGCTGCTGGGCAAGCTGCCCGCGCAGGCGGCCGAGGCGATCGACGCGGCGAAGAAGCCGCTGCTGATCCTCGGCCCCGGCGCGCTGAAGGGCGGCCATGGCGCGGCGCTGGCGCTCGCCAAGGGCTTCCAGCGTCCGGCGACCGAGAGCGACGCGGCCTGGAATGGCTTCAACGTGCTGCACATCGCCGCGGCCCGCATGGGCGCGCTGATGCTGGGCTTCGCGCAGAAGGGCGGCATCGCCGATATCGCCGCCGCCAAGCCGAAGCTGGCCTTCTTCCTGGGCGCGGACGAGGTGGATTTCACCGCCTTCACCGACAGCTTCAAGGTCTATGTCGGCCATCATGGCGATGCGGGCGCGCATGCGGCGGACGTGATCCTGCCGGCTGCGGCCTATTCCGAAAAGCCGGGCACCTGGGTGAATATCGAGGGCCGGGTGCAGCGCGGTGACCGCGCCGTGTTCCCGCCCGGCGACGCGCGCGAGGACTGGACGATCCTGCGCGCGCTTTCGGAGGTGCTGGGCCACAAGCTGCAGTTCGACACCCATGACCAGCTCCGCGCCGCGATGGCGGCCGAGGTGCCGGCGCTGGGCCAGGAAGGGCTGGTCCGCTTTGACTGGGCGCCGCCCAAGCTCTCCGCCAAGGCGAGCGGGCCGATGAGCTATCCGGTCAAGGACTTCTATCTCACCAACGCCATCTGCCGCGCGTCGCCGACGATGCAGCGCTGCTCGGCCGAGCTTGTGCATGGCGAAAGCTACGCGGAGGCCGCGGAATGAGCGCCTATCTGCCCATGACCGATGCGTTCGAATGGTTCGGCCTGCCCTATGGCTGGGCGTGGTTCCTGGCGACGATCATCGGCATCCTGCTGATCGCGCTGCCGCTGATGCTGGCGGTGGCGATGATCATCTATGTCGACCGCAAGATCTGGGCGGCCATGGCGCTGCGCCGCGGCCCCAACGTGGTCGGCCCCTGGGGCCTGCTGCAGAGCTTCGCGGACGGGCTGAAGGTCTTCCTTCAGGAAACCATCATCCCGTCGGCGGCGAACAAGATATTGTTCCTGCTGGCGCCGATCATCACCTTCACGGTGGCGCTGATCGTGTGGGCGGTGGTGCCGTTCGATGCGGGCGTGGTGCTTTCGGACATCAACGTCGGGCTGCTCTATGTCCTCGCGGCCTCGTCGCTGGGCGTCTATGGCATCATCCTGGCGGGCTGGGCCTCCAACTCCAAATACCCCTTCTACTCGGCGATCCGCGCCGCGGCGCAGATGGTGAGCTATGAGGTGTCGATCGGCTTCGTGCTGATCGCGGTGGTGCTGTGGGCGGGCAGCTTCAACCTGTCGGCGATCGTCGAGGCGCAGCGCGGCTATTACGCCGAGTTCCTGGGCGTGGGGATCAACGGCAATTTCATCAATCCGCTGCTGTTCCCGATGGCGATCGTGTTCTTCATCTCCTCGCTGGCCGAGACGCAGCGCGCGCCGTTCGACCTGACCGAGGCGGAGAGCGAGCTGGTCGCCGGATACCAGACCGAATATTCGTCGATGAGCTTCGCGCTCTACTGGCTGGGCGAGTACGCCAACGTAATCCTGATGTGTACGCTGAACGCGACGCTGTTCTGGGGCGGCTATCTGCCGCCGATCGATTGGGCGCCGCTCTATTATGTGCCGGGTATCCTGTGGCTGTTCGCGAAGATCCTGTTCTTCTTCTTCTGCTTCAGTTGGGTGAAGGCCACCGTCCCGCGCTATCGCTACGATCAGCTCATGCGGCTGGGGTGGAAGATATTCCTGCCGCTGTCGCTGTTCTTCGTGTTCCTGGTGAGCGGCTTCCTGATGTGGCAGCGCGTGGGGCTGCCGGCGTGATGTTTTTGCTCGGCCTCGCGATAAATTCGGCGGCACAGGTTGCGATGCTTCCGATCGAGGGAACGCATACCTCGATTCCGTTTCGTACCTACTTCTGCGGTTTGGGTGCCCCAGAGCGAAAGCGGTTCTATGTGGTTCAGTTCAAGTATCGCGACAACGAGAACTACTTCAGAGTTCGTCTTTCCTATGCCCCCGGCACAGAACCCACCGAAGACGCCGATGCATTTTCCGCTCCGATAGAATTGCTCGGTAGCCTGTCGCGAGATGTTGGGTTGACCTTCATCCTACGGCCCAAGGGGAGGGATGCGGAGATGAGAGTCGACATCGACGCGACAGGTGGTTCTACCGGACGATTGAAGATGAAGGACGGCACAATCGATCTTCCTTGCGTGCTGGCACCACCCTATCGGGAAGCTGCTAAATGAGCCTAGCCCACACCCTTCGCACCTGGACTCTCTGGGAGTTCGTCAAGGCGCATGCGCTGACCTTGAAGTATTTCTTCAAGCCCAAGGCGACGATCAACTATCCGTTCGAGAAGAACCCCATCTCGCCCCGCTTCCGCGGCGAGCATGCGCTGCGCCGTTATCCCAACGGCGAGGAGCGCTGCATCGCGTGCAAGCTGTGCGAGGCGATCTGCCCCGCGTTGGCGATCACGATCGAGGCCGAGCCGCGCGAGGACGGCAGCCGCCGCACCACGCGATACGACATCGATATGACCAAGTGCATCTATTGCGGCCTGTGCCAGGAGGCGTGCCCGGTGGATGCGATCGTGGAGGGTCCGAACTTCGAATTCGCCACCGAAACCCGCGAGGAGCTGATCTATCACAAGGCCAAGCTGCTCGAGAACGGCGACCGGTGGGAACGCGCCATCGCGGCGAACCTTGCCGCCGATGCGCCGTACCGTTAATGCGCCGCCAACTCACCCCAACCGCCGTTCGGGCTGAGCCTGTCGAAGCCCGTCCGTCCTGCCGGCGATCCGCCGCTGGACGGCCCTTCGACAAGCTCGGGGCGAACGGAAAATCTGGAATGTCCGTCCAGTGATCCAGGTTCTCGCCTTCTATCTCTTCGCGGCCGTGGTGATCGCCAGCGCGGCGCTCACCATCCTGTCGCGCAATCCGGTGCATGCCGTGCTGTGGCTGATCATGGCGTTCTTCAACGCCGCCGGCCTGATGCTGCTGGCGGGCGCGGAGTTCATCGCGATGCTGCTGGTGATCGTCTATGTCGGCGCGGTCGCGGTGCTGTTCCTGTTCGTCGTGATGATGCTCGACATCGACTTCGCGGAGCTACGCGCGGGCGTGGTGCGCTATGCCGCGGTCGGCGCGGCGCTGGCGGTCGCGCTGGCGGCGGAGATCGTGATCGCGGTGGGCGCGTGGCAGGCGGGCGGCCTTTCGCTCGGCCGCCGCCTGGCCCCGGTCGACGCGGAGACGCCGAATATCGAGGCGATCGGCAAGCTGCTCTACTCGCGCTACCTGCTGGCGTTCGAGGCGGCGGGGCTGGTGCTGCTGGTCGCGATGATCGGCGCGATCGTGCTGACGCACCGCCAGCGCGGCGACGTGCATCGCCAGAAGGTCGGCCGCCAGGTCCGCCGCCGCGCGAAGGACGCCGTGCGCAAGACCAATCCAACCGTTGGGCAGGGGGTGGAGCTGTGATCGGGATCACCCATTATCTGGTCGTTTCGGCGATCCTGTTCACGCTGGGGGTGCTGGGCATCTTCATGAACCGGAAGAACCTGATCGTCATCCTGATGGCGATCGAGCTGATCCTGCTCTCCGTGAACCTCAACCTCGTCGCCTTTTCCCAGGCGCTGGGTGACCTAGTGGGCCAGGTGTTCGCGATGTTCGTGCTGACGGTCGCCGCCGGCGAGGCCGCGATCGGGCTCGCCATCCTGGTCATCTATTTCCGCGGCCGCGGCACCATCGCGGTCGACGACGTCAATCGGATGAAGGGATGAGCGCGCTTCATTTCATCGTATTCCTGCCGCTCGCCGCGGCAGCGATCGCCGGGCTTTCGAACAAGATGTTCGGCAGCACGCTCCCCAAGCTCGTCACCACGGGCGCGCTGTTCGTCGCCTGCGGGCTGAGCTGGCCGATCTTCATCGCCTATCTCAGCGGCGCTGCGCACGAGCAGGTGGTGCCTGTGTTCACCTGGATCACCAGCGGCGACATGCACGTCGAATGGGCGCTCAGGGTCGACAGCCTGACCGCGGTGATGCTGGTGGTGGTCACCAGCGTCTCGGCGCTCGTCCACCTCTATAGCTGGAGCTATATGAGCGAGGACCCGGATCAGCCGCGCTTCTTCGCCTATCTCTCGCTGTTCACCTTCGCGATGCTGATGCTGGTGACGGCGGACAACCTGGTCCAGATGTTCTTCGGCTGGGAAGGCGTGGGCCTGGCATCGTACCTGCTGATCGGCTTCTGGTTCCGCAAGCCAAGCGCCAATGCCGCCGCGATCAAGGCGTTCGTGGTCAACCGCGTCGGCGATCTGGGCTTCATGCTGGGCATCTTCGGCACGTTCCTGGTGTTCGGCACGGTCTCGATCCCCGCGATCCTGGATGCCGCGCCGGGCATGGCGGGCAGCACGATCGGCTTCCTGGGCATGCGCCTGGATACGATGACGGTGCTGTGCCTGCTGCTGTTCGTCGGCGCGATGGGCAAGTCCGCGCAGCTCGGCCTGCACACCTGGCTGCCGGACGCGATGGAAGGCCCGACGCCGGTTTCCGCGCTGATCCACGCCGCGACGATGGTGACCGCGGGCGTCTTCATGGTCTGCCGCCTGTCGCCGATGTTCGAGACGAGCCAGGTGGCGATGAACGTGATCACCTTCGTCGGCGCCGCGACCTGCCTGTTCGCCGCGACGGTGGGCACGACCCAGACCGACATCAAGCGCGTGATCGCCTATTCGACCTGCTCGCAGCTCGGCTACATGTTCTTCGCGGCGGGCGTCGGCGCCTATGGCGCGGCGATGTTCCACCTGTTCACGCACGCCTTCTTCAAGGCGCTGCTGTTCCTGGGCGCGGGCAGCGTGATCCACGCGATGCACCATGAGCAGGACATGCGCTATTACGGCGGCCTGCGTAAGCACATCCCGGTCACCTTCTGGACCATGTTCGCGGGCACGCTGGCGATCACCGGGGTAGGCATCCCGGGGCTGATCCACGGCATCCCGGCGATCGGCTTCGCGGGCTTCCATTCGAAGGACGCGATCATCGAGGCCGCCTGGGCTGCGGGCTATCCCAGCGCCTTCTGGGTCGGCGTGGGCGTGGCGCTGCTCACCAGCTTCTATTCGTGGCGGCTGGTGTTCCTGACCTTCTACGGCAAGCCGCGCTGGACCCAGTCCGAGCATATCCAGCACGCCATCCACGACGCGCACGGCCATGATGCGCACGGGCATGACGATCATGCGCATGACGGCCACGGCGCGCACGGCCATGACGCCCATCATGGCGAGGAGGCCGACGGCACCGGCGGATATCATCCGCACGAGAGCCCCTGGCCGATGCTGGTGCCGCTGCTGCTGCTGACCATCGGCGCGATCGCGGCCGGCTATCTCTTCCACGGCTATTTCATCGAGGCCGAGGAAGGCGCGCATTTCTGGCAGGGCATCATCGCGTTCGACGCGCACCTGATGCACGCGATGCATGAGGTGCCGACCTGGGTGAAGCTTTCGGCCAGCGCGGCGATGGTCAGCGGCCTGGCGATCGCCTGGCTCGCCTACATCCGCTACCCCGCGTTCCCGGCGGCCTTCGCGAGCAGCTTCTCGGTGCTCTACCGGTTCCTGCTCAACAAATGGTACTTCGACGAGCTGTACAACGTGCTGTTCGTCCGCCCGGCCTTCTGGATCGGAAGGCTGCTGTGGAAGGGCGGTGACGAGGGCACGATCGACCGCTTCGGGCCGAACGGCTCGGCGGCGGCGGTCAAGTTCGGCAGCGCGCTCGCGGTCCGCCTCCAGTCCGGATATGTCTACGTCTATGCATTCATCATGCTGATCGGCCTCACCGCAGCGCTTACCTGGGCGATCCTGCTATGATCGACGGTCTCCCGATCCTTTCGATCATGCTCGCGGTGCCGGCCGCCGCGGCGGTCGCGTGCATCTTCGCCGGGGCAGCGGGCGCGCGATGGATCGCGCTGCTCGCGACGCTGGTCGATCTGGTGCTGGGCGGCATGCTCTGGGCCAGCTTCGACATGGGGCCGCATGCGGCGCAGTGGCAGTTCGTGGAATATCAGCCGCTGTTCGGCCGCTTCGCCTGGGCGATGGGGATCGACGGCTTCGCGCTGATGCTGATCCTGCTCAGCGTGTTCCTGATGCCGATCTGCATCCTGGCGAGCTGGAAGGCGATTGAGAAGCGCGTGCCGGAATATATGGCCGCGTTCCTGGTCACCGAGATCCTGATGATCGGCACCTTCGCCGCGCAGGACCTGTTCCTGTTCTACATCTTCTTCGAAGCCGGCCTGATCCCGATGTACCTGATCATCGGCATCTGGGGCGGGGTGAACCGGATCTACGCCAGCTACAAATTCTTCCTCTACACGCTGCTCGGATCGGTGCTGATGCTGATCGCGATGCTCTATATGAGCGCGACCGCGGGCACGACCGACATCCCCACGCTGATGGCTTATGACTTCCCGGCCGGGGTTCAGACGTGGCTGTGGCTGGCGTTCTTCGCTAGCTTCGCGGTGAAGATGCCGATGTGGCCGGTCCACACCTGGCTTCCCGACGCGCACGTGCAGGCGCCGACCGCGGGTTCGGTGATCCTGGCGGGCGTGCTGCTGAAGCTGGGCGGATACGGCTTCCTGCGCTTCTCGCTGCCGATGTTCCCGGAAGCTTCGGCCGAGTGGATGTGGCTGGTCTTCGCGCTCTCCGCCGTGGCGGTGGTCTACACCAGCCTCGTCGCGCTGGTGCAGAGCGACATGAAGAAGCTGATCGCCTATTCCTCGGTCGCGCACATGGCGATCGTCACCTTCGGCCTGTTCGCGTTCAACGCGCAGGGCATCGAGGGCGCGATGATGGTGATGCTGGGCCATGGCCTGGTATCGGGCGCGCTGTTCCTGTGCGTCGGCGTGATCTACGATCGCCTGCACACGCGCGAGATCGATCGGTACGGCGGACTGGCGATCAACATGCCGAAATATGCCGTGCTGTTCATGCTGTTCACCATGGCCTCGGTCGGCCTGCCGGGCACCAGCAACTTCATCGGCGAATTCCTGGCGCTGGCCGGCATCTATCAGGTCTCGACCTGGTTCGCGCTGATCGCGACGACCGGCATCATCCTGGGCGCGGCCTATATGCTCTATCTCTATCGCCGCGTCGTGTTCGGCGATCTGACCAAGGAAGACGTGAAGGCGATGCCCGACCTGGATGGGCGCGAGCTGGTCTCGCTCGGCGCCATCGCCGCGGTGGTGCTGTGGATGGGCGTCTATCCCGAGAGCTTCCTGAAGCCGATGCGGCCCGACGTCACCCGCCTGATCGAGCGGATCGAGCGTGCCAAGCCGGCCGGCGATTCGCAGCCGACGCCGGGCAATCCGGAAGCGGCCAAGGCCGCGCATGGCGGTGAGGAGCATGGCAGCGGCCATGCCGCGCCTGCCGAAAGCCATGGGGAGGCGCACTGATGGACTATAATGCGCAGCTCCTGATGTCGCTTCCCGAGCTGGTACTCGGCGCGGGCGGCATCCTGCTCATGCTGGTCGCCGCCTGGGGCGGCCAGGCATCGACGCGGGCGGTGAGCCTTGCCGCGGTGGCGGTGCTGATCGGCGCGGGCATCGCGCTGGGCGGCCCGGCCTCTTCGGGCGGCGAGGCGTTCGACGGCCTGTATCGCGCGGATATGTTCGCGGCCTTCGCCAAGGCGCTGGTCTATGTGGCGGCAGGCGTTTCGATCCTGATCGCGCCGGGATTCTTCCAGCGCACCTCGGGCGACGATCTGCGGCCGGAATATCCGGTGCTGATCCTCTTCTCCGCCGCCGGCATGGGCCTGATGGTCTCCGCGGGCGACCTGATCACACTCTATGTCGGCCTGGAGCTGCAGAGTTTGGCCGCCTATGTGCTGGCCAGCTTCATGCGCCGCGACGCGCGTTCGGCCGAGGCGGGCCTTAAGTATTTCGTGCTCGGCGCGCTGGCGAGCGGCATCCTGCTCTACGGCATCTCGCTGGTCTATGGCTTCAGCGGCACGACGCTCTACGCGGGCATCGCCGATGCCTATGCGCAGGGAAGCTCGACCGGCCTGCTGTTCGGCCTGGTCTTCGTCTTCGCGGGCCTGGCCTTCAAGATCAGCGCGGTTCCCTTCCATATGTGGACGCCCGACGTCTACGAGGGCGCGCCGACCCCGGTGACCGCCTTTTTCGCCAGCGCCCCCAAGGTGGCGGCGATGGCGATGGCGGTGCGCGTGGCGATGGAGGCGATGGGCCCGGCGGTGGAGCAGTGGCGCCAGATCGTGGTGTTCGCGGCGCTCGCTTCGATCATCCTCGGTTCGGTCGCCGCGATCGGCCAGAGCAATATCAAGCGGCTGCTCGCCTATTCCTCGATCGCCAACGTCGGCTTCGCGCTGATCGGCCTGGTGGCGGGCAGCGAGGCGGGCGTGGCATCGGTGCTGTTCTACATGGCGGTCTATATCGTCATGACGCTGGGCAGCTTCCTGATCGTGCTCCAGATGCGCGGCGCGGACGGGCAGCAGGTGGAGACGATCGACAGCCTGGCGGGCATGTCGCGCACGCGGCCCGGCCTGGCGCTGGCGCTGGCGGTGTTCATGTTCAGCCTGGCCGGGGTTCCGCCGTTCCTGGGCTTCTTCGCCAAGTTCGCGGTGTTCGACGCGGCCGTCGGGGCCAAGCTGTACCTGCTGGCGGCGGTGGGCATCGCGGCATCGGTGATCGGTGCCTATTATTATCTGCGCGTCGTGAAGACGATGTACTTCGATGAGCCTGCGCCGGCGTTCGAGGGCAGGGCCGGGCTGGTCGAGGGCTCGCTGATCTTCGCGAGCGCGGTGGTGATCTCGTTCGGCATGCTGCTGCTTCCGTGGCTGTCGGGCTGGACCACGGCCGCGGCGCATTCGCTGTTCTGACCGCGCTGATCCGCACGCTTCCCGAAACCGGCTCGACCAACGCCGATCTGATCGCGCTCGCCGCATCGGGCGCGGAAGAGGGGCTGTGGCTGCGCGCCGATCGCCAGACGGCGGGCAAGGGGCGGCAGGGCAGGGCGTGGCAATCGCCGCCCGGCAACCTCTACGCCAGCACGATCGTCCGCCTGCGCCCCGCCGATCCGCCCGCGGCCACGCTGGCGCTGGCCGCCGCGGTGGCGCTGGAGGAGGCGGTTGCGGCCTTCCTGCCGGGGCTGGTGCAGCTCAAATGGCCCAATGACCTGCTGATCGGCGGCGCCAAGCTCTCCGGCATCCTGCTCGAACGCGCGGGTGACGCGGTGGTGATCGGTTTCGGCGTTAACCTGGCGCATCATCCGGAGGATCTGGACCGCACCGCCACCAGCCTGGCCGCACACGGCGCCGCACCCGATCCCCAGGCCTTTGCCGAGACGCTGGCGGATGCCATGGCTCGCTGGATCGCGCGCTGGCGGGGCGAGGGGCTGGGGCCGGTGCGCGAGCGCTGGCTGGCCCGCGCGCACCCGCCCGGCACCGCGCTCACCGCGCGGCAAGCCGACGGAACCGTGCTCGACGGGCTGTTCGCGGGCCTCGATCGCGATGGTGCGCTGATCCTGCGCTTGGCCGACGGCACCAGCCGTGTCATTCACGCGGCCGACGTGTTCCTGCTCTGAAGGACAATCCGATGCTGCTCGCGATCGATGCCGGCAACACCAATGTCGTCTTTGCGCTGCTGGAAGGCGGGGAGGTCCGCGCGCGCTGGCGCATCGCCACCGATCCGCGCCGCACCGCCGACGAATATGCGGTGTGGCTCAGCCAGCTCCTGAACCTGGAGGGGCTCGACCGGTCGGCGGTCAGCGCCGTGATCATCGGCACCGTCGTGCCGCGCGCGCTCCACAATCTGGAGGTGCTGAGCAGCAAATATTTCGGCACCCAGGCGCTGGTCGCGGGCCGCGGCAAGGCTGCGTGGGGCTTCCAGCTCGACGTGGAGGAGCCGGACAATCTCGGCGCCGATCGCGCGCTCAATTGCATCGCCGGCCACGCGCGCCATCCGGGCGACCTGCTGATCATCGATTTCGGCACGGCCACCACCTTCGACGTGGTGGATTTCAACGGCGCCTATAAGGGCGGAATCATCGCCCCGGGCATCAACCTGTCGCTCGACGCGCTCGTGACCGCCGCCGCCAAGCTGCCGCGCATCGCGATCGAGGCGCCGGCCGACATGAACGTGATCGGCCGCAATACCGTGGATCAGATGCATATCGGCATCTACTGGGGCTATGTGGCGATGATCGAGGGGCTGACCGCGCGGCTGAAGGCGCAGGTCGGCCGCCCGGTGAAGGTGATCGCCACCGGCGGGCTGGCGGTGTTGTTCGAGAAGCAGACCATGGCGTTCGACGCGATCGAGCCGGACCTGACCATCCAGGGCCTGGCGATGCTGTGGGAGCAGGCGCAGGCGGTCTGATCGCCGCGCGTGGGAAAGAGGATATAATGGACAGGATTCAGTGACCCCCGGCAACGAACTGCTCTTCCTCGCGCTCGGCGGATCGGGCGAGATCGGCATGAACGTCAATCTCTATGGCTGCCGCGGCAAATGGCTGATGGTCGATTGCGGCGTCACCTTCGGCGGGGCCGAATATCCCGGCGTCGACATTATCCTGCCCGACCTGCAGTTCATCGAGGAGCGGCTGGACGATCTTCTCGGCATCGTGCTGACGCACGGGCATGAGGATCATATCGGCGCGCTGCCCTATTTCGCCGCCGATCTGGGCGTGCCGCTCTATGCCACGCCCTTCACCGCCGGGCTGATCCACGAGAAGCTGGAAGAGGAGGGCATCGCCGACAAGGTGAAGCTCCACGTCGTTCGCGACGAGGAGCCGTTCGCGATCGGCGATTTCACGATCCGCTACGTCCCGCTCGCCCATTCGATTCCGGAGGGCAATGCGCTGCTGATCGAAACGCCGCACGGCAACATCTTCCACACCGGCGACTGGAAGATCGACGAGGAGCCGGGGCTGGGCAGCCCCTCCACGTCCGAGGAACTGACCGCGATCGGCGACGGCGGCGTGCTGGCGCTGGTCTGCGATTCCACCAACGCCTTCAACCCCGAGGCGTCGGGATCGGAAGGCGCGGTGCGCGACGGGCTCGACAAGGTGATCGGCGAGGCGAAGGGCCGGGTGCTGGTCACCACCTTCGCGTCCAACGCCGCGCGGCTGCAGACGCTGGGCGAGGTTGCGGAGGACACCGGACGCCGCCTGTGCCTGGCCGGACGCAGCCTGGAACGGATCACCCGCGTGGCCAAGGCGAGCGGCTATCTGCGCGACTTTCCGGAGACGATCGACTTCGAGACCGCGATGCGCCTGCCGCCGTCACAGGTGCTGATCGTCGCCACCGGCGGGCAGGGCGAGCCCCGCGCCGCGCTTTCGCGCATCGCGGAGGGCAACCACCCGATAAAGCTCGGTGCGGGCGATCTCGTCGTCTTCTCTTCGCGCCAGATTCCGGGGAACGAGGTGGCGATCGGCCGGATCATGAATGCGCTGGCGACGATGGACTGCACGATCGTCACCGATCGCCAGGCCTTCGTCCATGTCTCCGGCCATCCGGGGCGGCCCGAGCTGGTGGAGATGTATGGCTGGATCCGCCCGCGCATCCTGCTCCCCGTGCATGGCGAGGTGCGCCACATTCACGAACAGGCGCGGCTGGGCCTTGCCAGCGGCATCCCGATGGCCGTGAACCAGGTGAACGGCGATATCGTCCGCCTCGCCCCCGGCAAGCCGGAGACGATCGGCCATGCCCATGCCGGGCGGCTGGTGCTGGACGGTGACGTGATCCTGCCGGCGGACGGCGCGACGATCTCCGAGCGGCGGCGGCTGTCGCTCTACGGCCAGATCTCGGTCGCGGTTGCCGTGGACGGCGCCGGGCGGATGATCGGATCGCCGCAGATCCGCACCCAGGGCGTGCCGGTGGAGGAGGATCGCGAGCCCTTCCTGGACGAAGCATGCGATGCCGCCGCGGCCGCGGTGGCGGCGGACGATCGCGGCGGCGATGCGCTGCGCGAGGCCGTGCGCCTGGCCGTGCGCCGCACCGCCACGCGCTGGACGGGCAAGAAGCCCATCGTCGACGTACTCATCGTGGAGGCCTGAAACCCATGCGCTGGCAATCCGCCCTGGCGATCTACATCCTGTTCTGGGTCTTCTCGGTCTTTTTCGTGCTGCCCTTCGGCGTCCGCACCGCGCGCGAGGCGGGGAAGGAACTCGTCCCCGGCCAGGCCGAAAGCGCGCCCGCCGAGTTCGACTTCTGGCGCATGGCGCGGCGGACGACGATCGTCGCGACGATCGCCTTCGCCATCTTCATCCTCAACTATATCTACGGCTGGGTGACGACCGACATGCTCGATTGGGTGAACTGAGGCGATCCCAGATCATCTTGTGCCAGCAATCGTTGCAATTGCGGAACAATTTAGGCAGTATAGTTGAAAATATTCATGGTCGCGCAACGGATGAAGGAGCGTGATCATGGCAAAAGAGCCCAAGATTGTTGAGAATGCGGCCACGTCAGGAGTTGGCGAGTCCGAAGCGGTTTCGACAGGAAGCGGCGCGGAATCACTTCGGGGTGAGCTGGCGGAGGTTCGCGAACTTGCGCGCACGCTGATGGCCGCGGTTCAGGACATGCGCGCGCAGGCGGCCCGGAACGAACTGGTGCGCGGCGCGATCGAGGATGTCCGGGCGGACGTGCGCGCCGCTTCGCACGCCATGCTGATGACTCCGGCGCCGGTGACCGCTGCGGAGCCGCGCACGGCCCCCGGCACGCCCGCCGCGCCGGGCAAGGGCTGCGGCTCATGCGGGTGCGTGTCCAGCGATTGCTGCTGCTTCGACATCAAGGTCTGGCAGGTGCGCGCGCTCAAGCCCCAGATGGTCACCGAGCCCGGCGATATCGGCGATATCCCGCTGCTGGTGAACGCGCTCGAGATGCAGATGTATTTCACGGTCGATAATATCGGCGTGCTGATCCCCGGGCTGGGTTCGACGATCGATCTGCGCGCCGACGGGATACCGGGCGGGCCGGGGCCGTGGGTGGTGCTGGATCGCGTGATCCAGCGCGTGTGCATCCCGCGCGGATCGGTGGTGACCAAGACGATCATGTGCCAGGCCTATGAGGCCGATGAGGGCGCGGAATCCGTCCAGGGCAAGGGCGAGTTCGGCGAGGCGATGGGGTCGATCACGCTCGATTGCTGCATGGAGCGGATCTATCCGCCCGTGCCTGTCGATATCGCGCTGAACATGGGCGGTGAGGGACGCGGCATCGTCCAGGCGGCCTTCTACGCCGAGCGCGTCTGCTGCTGAGCCGGGGCGGGGGAGCGCGGCCGCGGGGCTAAGCCCGCAGCCGTTCGATCCCCTGCGCCAGCGCGACATAGAGCTTGCCCATGTCCGACGAGAGCAGCGTCACGCCCAGCGGCGATCCGTCGCGCAACGCCAGGATCTGGCGCAGCATCGCCTCGAAATCGTGGATGTAGCGGTTGACGTTGTCGCGGAAGCCCTCGTCCTCGCCGTACAGCCGGTGGATATCGCGCGCCTCTCCGGCGTCGAGCAGCCGCACGGCGCGGCGGGTGAAGACCCCCCGATCGCCCTTCAGATAGGCCGACCATGCGCTGTCGGTCACCTCGGCCGAGAACACCTTGGTGATGTCGATCGAGGCCGAATTGAGCGCTTCGATCAACAGCGAGACGCGGCGGGCGAAATTGTCGCTGTCGTTCTTCTCATGCTCGGCGCGTGCGGTGTCGATCTGACGGTCCACCGCGGCCGTGGTCTCGGCCAGCGCGAGCATCTGTTGCGTCAGCCGCTCGGACGCGCGCGTGGCGGCGGTCACCGCAGCCTCGGTCGTCTCGGCCAGCTCGGCGAGCTGGCGGCGCACCGTGGCGTCAACGGCCCGGCTCAGCGCGTCATGGCCCGCATCCTCCAGCGCGGCGGCGGCCTGGGGCACGATGGAGGCGAGCGTCTCGCGCGCATGCGCCGCGGCCTGGGCGGAGGTCTCGCGCACGCGCAGCAGCGCATCGACGAGCTGCGGCGCAGCCTCCTCGGCAAAGCGGCGCGTGGTGGAGATCGCGTCGTCCACGATCGTCTCCAGCGCGTCGGCCTTCTCGCGGCCGTCGGCCAGCGTGTCGAGCAGCGACTGCTGCGTCTTGGCCAGCGTATCGCGCTGCTGGCGGACCACGTCGGCGATCGCCTCGATCGCGTCGTGCGTGCTCTCCGCCGCGGTGACGAGTGCGAGCAGCTCGGGCTTGGAATCCGCCACCACCTTGCGGCTGGCGGCGATGCGCGCGTCGAGCCGGTCGAGCGCCTCGGGCATGCTCTCGTCCATTTCGCGGGCAACGGCGTCCAGCGCGGTCAACAGGCTGTCGGAGGTGCCGATCACGCCGCGCGCGGTTTCCTCGCCCGCGCGCATCGAAGCGCCCATCGCGTCGAAGCTCTCGGTCAGCGCGCTGATCGAGGCGGCGAGGCCCTGCGCGCGGTCCATCCCGGCGGCGTGCATCACCGCGAACTCGCGATCGGCGGTCTTCAGCGCATCGGTGATCGACTGGAACAGCGCCTCGCTACGGTCCTTCTGCTCGCCGAGCTGGCCGGACACGCGCGTCACCGCTTCCTCGATCGCGCCGATGCTGGTGCCCAGCGCCTCGATATGATCCTTGCCGGTGCGATCGAGCGCGGCCTGGTTGGCGTTGAGCATCGCCAGCATCGCCTCGCCCTGGGCGGCGATGCCTTTGCGCGCCTCGTCCACCCCGGCGGCGGCGCGATCCAGCACCTCGTCCACCGCCGTGGACATCTCTGCGGTGACCTTTTCCAGCCGGGCGCTGGCGGTCTCGCTCGTCGCCTCCATCCGGGCGATATGGGCGGCCAGTCGTTCGGCCGCGCCGCCCGCGACGGCGTCCGCTTCGCGCCCGCGTTCGGCCAGCGCGGTGAGCTGGACGTCGAGCGCGGCGGCGCGCTGGCCCGCGGCCAGCCCCGCCTCGTCGGCGCGCGCGGCGATCTGGTGCAGCTCCTCGCCCGCGCGGGGCAGCGAGGTAAGCACCACCTCCACCCTCCGCTCGGCGTCGATCACCGCCTCGCGCAGCGCCTGGGTGCTGGCGTCAACCGATCGCACCTGATGGCTCATCGCCTGCGCCAGCGTGTTCATCCGCTCGCTCGCGCTTTCGCCCATGGAGGCAAGCGCGCCCGCCTGTTCGGCGAGCAGGCGGCGGTTCTCCTCGATCCGCGCGGCCAGCGCTCCGACGGTCGCCTCCAGGCTGGCGGCCTCGGCACGCATCGCCCGCGCGGTGGCGCCGAAGCGCCGCGCCTCGGCCGAGCTGGTACGCAGCATCATCAGATAGAGGATGCCGATCAGCGCGGGCGGCACGCAAACCGCGGCGACGAACTCGATCAGCCCCAGCGGGCTCAGCCCCTCGCGCTGCACCGATGGCAGGAAATATCCGACCACGCCGCCCCAGGCGATCACCAGCAGCGATGCGACCAGCGGCGCCACCCAGCCGAAGCGGGGACGGGCGGGAAGATCCTCCGCCCCGTCGTGCAATACGGGGACGGGCGCTGGAACGGGTTCCGGAACGAAGGGGGCGGCCGCGGCGGGCGCGGGTTCCGGCTCCGCGGCCTCCGCCTCGGTCAGCACCAGCTCCTCGCCGTCCTCGATCGGCGTGGCGAGCACGGATTCCTTCTTCGTTCTCGCGGTCATGGAACCCGTTTATCATATTTCGGCTGCGGACCAACTCCGTAAGAAACGAAAGATTAAGTGCTTCTCCGCTAGGCTGCGGCACATGGCGTATGATCCGGGTGCAATCGATGCGACGTTGGCGGCGGCGGTGGGCGACGAGCCCGCGCTGATCGCGGAGCTTCGCGAGGCGTTCCTCGACGGCGTTAAGCGCGGTCTGGAGAATATGAAGTCTGCCGGGACGCCCGATGCCTGGACCAGCGCCGCGCTGCGCCTGAAGGGGCTTGCCGCCAGTTTCGGCGCGGTGCGCCTGATGGCGTTGGCCAACGAGGCCGCCACCGGCCAGGCCCATGACGCCGCCGTGCTGCGCCGCCTCCACCGGGCGATCGACCGGCTGTAACCGGCGGCTCCAGCGCGGGCGGCCCCGCCGCTATCGCTTGCGGCTCAGCTCGCGCATCGCGTCGTCCAGGCCTTGCAGCGACAGCGGGTACATGCGGTCCTGCATCAGCTCGCGGATCAGGCGGGTGGATTGCGAATAGCCCCAATGCGCCTCGGCCACCGGGTTCAGCCACACCGCGGCGGGATAGGTGTTGGTCACGCGCTGCATCCACACCGCGCCCGGCTCTTCGTTGAAATGCTCCACCGATCCGCCGGGGTGGCTGATCTCATAGGCGCTCATCGCCGCGTCGCCGACGAAGATCACCTTGTAATCATGGCCGTATTTGTGGAGCACGTCCCAGGTGGGCGTGCGCTCGGTAAAGCGGCGGCGGTTGTCCTTCCACACGCCTTCGTACAGGCAGTTGTGGAAATAGAAGAACTCCAGGTTCTTGAACTCGCTGGTCGCCGCGGAGAACAGCTCCTCGCACAGCTTGATGTGCGGGTCCATCGATCCGCCGACGTCCAGGAACAGCAGCAGCTTTACCGCATTGTGCCGTTCGGGCCGCATGTGGATGTCCAGCCAGCCCTGGCGCGCGGTGCCCTCGATCGTCGCGTCCAGGTCCAGCTCCTCGGCGGCACCTTCGCGGGCGAAGCGGCGCAGGCGGCGCAGCGCGACCTTGATGTTGCGCGTCCCCAGCTCCTTGGTGGAATCCAGGTTGCGGTATTCGCGGCCTTCCCACACCTTGATCGCGCGCTTGTGCTTGCTCTCGCCGCCGATGCGCACGCCCTCGGGATTATATCCGGAATTGCCGAAGGGGCTGGTGCCGCCGGTGCCGATCCACTTGCTGCCGCCCTGGTGGCGGCCCTGCTGTTCCTCCAGCCGCTGCTTCAGCGTCTCCATGATCTCGTCCCACGATCCGAGCGACTGGATCTTCTCCATCTCCTCGGGCGTCAGGAACTTCTCCGCGATCGCCTTCAGCCAGTCCTCGGGCACTTCGGCGGGCGCCACGCCATAGCTGGAGGAGATGCCGCGAAAGACCTTGGCGAACACCTGGTCGAACCGGTCCAGCAGCCCCTCGTCCTTCACGAAGGTGGCGCGGGCGAGATAGTAGAAGGCCTCGGGCGTGCGCGCGATCACGTCGCGGTCCAGCGCCTCCAGCAGCACCAGATGCTCCTTCATGCTCGCCTGGATGCCGGCGGCGCGCAGCTCGTCGATGAAGGAAAAGAACATGGCCTATCGTGCTCCAGCGGCGTCCCGCTCGTACAGCTTCCAGTGCGTGCCGGAAAGGCCGGTGGGGTGCCCCTCTGCCACCACATGATAGCGCGCGCCGCAGCGTGCCGGGCTGTCCGGGAAGGGCTGATCGCCGTCGCGATCCAGGAACAGGAAGCGGGCGGGCGGGCAGGGGGCCTCCACCAGCTCCAGCGGATAGCGCCGCGCCGCCGCCGCCATGCGCAGCACCGGGGCCGATCGCGGATGCTCCACCGCCGCCTGCGCACCCCCGGAGGCGGCCGCGGCGATCGCCTCCAGCGCCTTGCCCGGATCGGCGCGCAGGTTGCGCACCATGCGCAGGTCGGTGATCAGCGAGGCAACGGTCACCAGCAGCATCAGCACCCGCGCCGGCCAGCGAAAGGGGTGGCCGGGCATCAGCCGCGGCCCGGTGCGGATCGCGATCAGCATCAACGCGGCGGCGCCCGCGATCAGATGATAGCGCGGGGCGCCGCTGTTCGCCGCCCGGATCGCCGCCACGCCCAGCGGGATCGCCAGCGCCAGCAACAGGAAGCGCAGGTCGCGCCGCGGCCCCGGCCGCGCCTCCGGCGTGTCGGCGGGCGCGAGCAGAAGCAGCCCGGCGATCAGCGCCAGCGGACCGCCCAGCGCCGCGAGCAGCATCGCCCCCACGCCATCGAACCAGCTTCCGAAGGAAAAGGGCTCAAGATTGCCCATCTGCAATCCGCCGCCCCGCGCATGCGCCGCGCCGAACACCATCGCCACCACCGCCACGGCGGGCAGCGCCAGCGGCACCAGCACCCGTGCGGCGGTCTTCAGCGCGGCGGCGTTCACGCCGTCGCGGCACAGGCACCACAGCACCCACATCGCCATCGCCGCCAGGCCGAACACCATGGTGAGCTGCGCCAGCATGCCCAGCAGCACGATCAGCCCCAGCGCGATCCACGGCACCGGCCTCGCGCTATCGTCCAGCCATCGCGCCACGATCAGCACCGCCGCCAGCAGCGCGAGCAGCATCGGCGCATAGCCCCGCGCCTCCGCGCCATAGGTCACCAGCAGCGGCGATATGGCGAACAGCAGCGCCGCCAGCACCGCCGCCGCCCGGCTGTGCCGCAGCGCGATCACCGCGGCCAGCGGGATCGCCGCCGTGCCGCACGCGATCGAAAGCGCGCGCTGGAGCATCGGGCTGGCCCCCGGCCCGGCGATCTGGAGCCACAGGCTGTTCAGATGGTGGTTGTTGTCGTGATTGATGCCCAGCAGCACGCCCATCGGCGTCCCCGCGTCGATCGCCATCGCCGCCGACCACGCCTCGTCCAGCCACAGCGCGCCCTGCGCCGCCGCCAGCCGCAGCGCCAGGCCCAGCAGCGCCAGCCCCCCGATCGCGCCCCACAGGCGCGCGCGCGGGCTCAAATGCCCGCCCCCCGGGGGCTCAGCAGGCGGCGAACCGGGGGCATCCGGATCAGCGCGGCGGCAACCAACAGCACGGTCATCGTCACGCCCAGCGCCATGCTGTCGGCCCGGCCGATGCGGCCCGAGTAGCTGTAGGCGAAGATGAACCAGATCAGCCATATGCCCGTGGTGTGGAGCCGTTTCCAGTTTCGGCCTAGCGCCCGCATTGCCGCGTCGCTGGAGGTGACGGCCATTGCGAACATCGCCGCATATCCCGCCCCGCCTACGATGAAGGTGATCAGCGGCCGGGTGGTGTCGGTCGCCAGCAACTGCCAGGTGAAGCAGGCGCCATGGATTGTGTGGGCTGCGGCAAAGCCCAGCCCGGCATAACGCCGCTGACGCAACAGCGCGGTGAAGACCCCGCCGTACATCTGGTGCAGCGGCCGTGCGGCAAAGGCGGCGAGGAACCACAGGACGGACCAGCGCGCGGTGAGCCGCGTGGCCGCCGCGATCCGCTCGTCGAAGCTGCCGGGCATGGCCGCCGCGCCCGCACAGATCGCCAGCGCTCCTGTGGCGGCGACGGCGATCAGCCAGGGCTTGCGGCCGCCCGCCATCGGGCGCTCAGCTCGCGGGCGGCGGGGCGGGGGGCTGGCCCGGATGCTGTTCCAGCGCCGGATCGATCACCGCCCAGTCCGGCGCCTCGGCGGTCCAGATCGCCATGCGCGGGGCCAGCCCGTGCGGCTCGTCCAGGAAGCCGAGGCGCAGCGTGCGGAACTGCGGCCGGGCCGAGGAACGGCCCATCACCGGCGTACCGCAGCGCGGGCAGAAGCTCTGTGTCAGCGTGTTGCCGCTCGCCGCCACATAGGCTGTGTCGGCCAGCTCGCCCGAAATGATCACATCGGCGGTCGCGAACATCGCGTTGGTGGTGGGCGATCCTGCCGCGATCTTGCGGCATTGCGCGCACCAGCATTGGCGCACCGCCGCCGGTTCGCCGCGGATCTCGGCGGTCACGGCACCACAGGCGCAGCGGCCGGAATAGGGCGCTCCCACGCCCGCCTCAGCCGTTGCGCCGCGCCATGAAGGCGAGGCGTTCGAACAGCATGATGTCCTGCTCGTTCTTCAGCAGCGCGCCGTGCAGCGGGGGGATCGCCTTTGTGGGGTCCTTGGCCTGGAGCACGTCCAGCGGCATATCCTCGTGCAGCAGCAGTTTCAGCCAGTCGAGCAGCTCGCTGGTGGACGGCTTCTTCTTCAGCCCCGGCACCTCGCGCACCGAATAGAAGATATCCATCGCCTTACCCACCAGGATCTTCTGGATGCCGGGGAAATGGACGTCGACGATCGCCTGCATCGTCTCGCGGTCCGGGAACTTGATATAGTGGAAGAAGCAGCGGCGCAGGAAGGCGTCGGGCAGCTCCTTCTCGTTGTTGCTGGTGATGACGACGATCGGGCGCTCGGCGGCGCGAACCGTCTCGCCGGTCTCGTACACATGGAATTCCATGCGATCGAGTTCGTGGAGAAGGTCGTTGGGAAACTCGATGTCGGCCTTGTCGATCTCGTCGATCAGCAGCACGGGGAGCTGCGGGCTGGTGAAGGCGTCCCACAGCTTGCCGCGCTTGATGTAGTTGCCGATCTCATGCACGCGCGGATCGCCGAGCTGGCCGTCGCGCAGCCGCGCCACCGCGTCATATTCGTACAGGCCCTGGTGCGCCTTGGTGGTGGATTTGATGTTCCATTCGATCAGCGGGGCGCCCACCGCCTTGGCGATCTCATAGGCCAGCACGGTCTTTCCCGTGCCGGGCTCGCCCTTGACGAGCAGGGGGCGCCGCAGGGTGACGGCGGCATTGACCGCGACCTTCAGGTCATCGGTCGCGACATAGCTTTGGGTGCCTTCGAAACGCATGGCCAACGGGATAGAGAACCCGTGGCCGCTTGCAACCCTTTCGCTGGGCAGGCGGCCCGATGGCTGGCCTTTCGGGCGGCGTTCAGTGGCGCTCGCGGGCTCCGGCGCGGGCCTCCAGCAGGTCGAACAGCGCGCGGTGCTGGGCGAACATCTGCTGCGCGCCGAACAGCAGCGCGCGTTCCACCGCCGCCTCGCGGACCAGCGTATCGACGATGGTCATCGTCTCTTCCGCCAGCGGCAGCGCCAGCGGCGGCGCATCGATGCCCAGCCGCGCGGCCGCGCTGTCCAGCACGGTGCGCACCGCGGCCCAGTCGACCGCCAGCGCCAGCGCGGCGCCCGACGGGGTGCCGGTGCGATCCGATTGCGCCAGCATGTCCAGCGCGTGGCGCTGGGCGGCGGCGGCGGCTTCCGATTCGGCCTGGCCGGGCGTGCTGGGCAGCGGGCCGGCCGCGGCCACGATCCGCACCAGAAGGGCGCGCTCCTCGGCGAAGGCTTCGGCCGCTGCCTCCAGCCACTCGCGCTCGGCGGGCTGGCGGGCATGTTCCAGCGCGTGATCGATCACGCCGGGATGCCGTGCATGCAGCAGGCACAAATAATGGGCGGCATCGGCCAGGTCGCGCGCCGGCGCGCCGGGGCCGGTCAGGCGGAGAAGGTGCGGATGCGCGGCGACGCCGTCGGACGCGGCCAGCGCGCCCATCGCTCCCCAGGCACCGCTCAATCGCGCGATCTGAATGGAGTCGAACGGCATAAGTCCCCTGGAAAAAGCTGACTGCCCACCCGCCCGGAAGCGGTCAGCGATCAATGCCATCACGGGATATACCGAAGCGCGTAAAGACGTGGTTTATTTGGGGTTTACCAGCACGAAACCGCTGTACCGGCCTGGGATTTCCCGGCCGGCGCCGGGTGTTCGCCATCTGCCCGGCGCGGCCAGGCCCATCGCGGGCGTGCCCGTCGCCGGGGCGGGGATCAGGACCCCGCCCGCGCCGTGGCCGGGCCGGGCTCCGGCCGGTCGGCGGGAAGCTGGCCCGCCTCGGCCTTCAGCGCCGCGGCCTTTTCCGCGGGGCAGGGGCCGGGCTCGCCCAGGCTGAGCGCGGCGACGCCCTGGCTCATCCCGTGCAGGATGCCGGCATAGGCCATCGCCTTGCCCGCATAGCCGTTGGCCCGCAGCGCGCGCATGAAGGGCAGGAACGATCCCTCGCGCCAATCGAGCTGGCATGCCTCCATCTGCGCCGAAAGATCGCCGCGGCGGATGATCTTCACCTCCAGCGCGCGCGGCATCAGGGGGCGGGCGAATTCCTCGGGCGTCTCTGGCGGCACCTTGGTCCCGTCGTCCAGCACCGCTTCGGCGATGTTGATCCGCGCCAGATAGGTCAGCCCCTCCACCTTCTCCGGCGTGGGTTCGCGCGATTGCGCGGCGGCGGGCAGGGCGGCGCAGACCAGCCCCGCCGCCATCGCCGCGCGGATCGCCAGCCTATTGATCGAGGAAGCTCCGCATCTTGCGCGAACGCGAGGGGTGCTTGAGCTTGCGCAGCGCCTTCGCCTCGATCTGGCGGATGCGCTCGCGCGTCACGCTGAACTGCTGGCCGACCTCTTCCAGCGTGTGATCGGTGTTCATGCCGATGCCGAAGCGCATGCGCAGCACGCGCTCCTCGCGCGGGGTGAGGCTGGCCAGGACGCGGGTGACCGTTTCCTTCAGGTTCGCCTGGATCGCGGCGTCCACCGGGATGACGGCGTTCTTGTCCTCGATGAAATCGCCCAGGTGCGAATCCTCCTCGTCGCCGATCGGCGTTTCGAGGGAGATCGGCTCCTTGGCGATCTTCATCACCTTGCGCACCTTCTCCAGCGGCATGGAGAGGCGCTCGGCCATTTCCTCGGGCGTGGGCTCGCGGCCCTGCTCGTGCAGGAACTGGCGGCTGGTGCGCACCAGCTTGTTGATCGTCTCGATCATGTGGACCGGGATGCGGATCGTGCGCGCCTGGTCCGCGATGGATCGCGTGATCGCCTGGCGGATCCACCAGGTGGCATAGGTGCTGAACTTGTAGCCGCGGCGATACTCGAACTTGTCCACCGCCTTCATCAGGCCGATGTTGCCCTCCTGGATCAGGTCCAGGAACTGCAGGCCGCGGTTCGTGTACTTCTTGGCGATGGAAATCACGAGGCGCAGGTTGGCCTCCACCATTTCCTTCTTGGCGATGCGGGCCTCGCGCTCGCCCTTCTGCACCATGTTCACGATGCGGCGGAACTCGTTGAGGCTCATGCCGGTCTGCTGGGCGATCTCGGCGATCTCGGTGCGGATGCGGTCCACCGCCGGCGCCTCGGTGGTGGCGAAGGCGGCCCATTTGCGGTCCAGCTTCTCGACGGTAACCAGCCAGTTCTCGTCCAGCTCATGGTCGACATAGCGGTCGAGGAAGTCCTTGCGGCTGACCTTGTGGCGCTCGGCAAGGCGCAGCATCTGGCCGCCCAGCGCGGTCAGGCGCCGGTTATAGCTGTAGAGCTGGTCGACCAGATATTCGATCTTCGCCTGGTGGAACTGCACCGATTCCACCTCGGCGGTCAGCTCCTCGCGCAGCTTCTGGTATTTGCGCTCGTCGGCACCGGGCAGCTCGCCGCCGGCCGCCATCGCGTCCAGCCGCTGCTGCTGCACCTTCGCGAACTTCTTGTAGATCGCGGTGATGTTGGCGAACTTCTCCAGGCTCTGCGGCTTGAGCTGCTCCTCCATCTGGGCGAGGCTCAGCGTATTGTCTTCGTCGTCCTCTTCCACCGGGCGGCGGGCGCGGCGTTCGGTCATCGATTCCTCGTCCTCGTCCTCGGACGATTCCTCCTCGATGTCCTCTTCCTCCTTGTAGGAGGGGCCGGCGGTCTTCTCGCTGATCTCGCCGTCGCCTTCGCCTTCCTCGTCGGTCAGGCTTTCGGGCGCGGGGTCCTTGGAGAGCATCGCGTCGAGATCCAGGATCTCGCGAAGCTGCATCGTGCCCTCGTTGAGCGCGTTCGACCAGCCGATGATGGCGTTGAAGGTGATCGGGCTTTCGCACAGGCCCAGGATCATCGTGTCGCGGCCGGCTTCGATGCGCTTGGCGATGGCGATCTCGCCCTCGCGGCTGAGCAGCTCAACCGCGCCCATCTCGCGCAGGTACATGCGCACCGGATCGTCGGTGCGGTCGACCGTTTCCTTCTTCTTGATCTCGAAGGCGGGGGAGGAATCGTCGCCGCCGTCGCCGGAATCGACCTCGTCGACCGGGTCTTCCTCGGCCTCGCCGTCCTCGCCGGCATCCTCGTTCTCGACGACGTTGACGCCCATGTCGCTGAGCGCGGACATCACGTCCTCGATCTGCTCGGACGTGAACTGGTCCTGGGGCAGCATCTCGTTGAGCTGATCCACGGTGATGTATCCGCGCTTCTTCGCGCGGGCGATCAGCTTCTTGATCGAACCTTCGTTGAGATCGATCAGCGGGGCATCGCCCGCCTCGATCGTATCGTCGCCACCAGCGCCGCCGTTGGTCTTCGCCATCTATTGCCCTCGAAACACAGGATGGCGGCTATTTTACACCGCCCCTATTCGTCAAAATTCTCTTCTTCTGCAAGCGTCAGATTCGCAAGCCGGACTTCCAGCTCCTGACGCCTCTGCAGCAACGCCACCTGACGGGCAAAAGCCTCGTCGGTGAAATGCTCGGCAACGCTTGCGGTTGCCTCCGCCAGCGCCGCATCCACGGCCGGTCTTTCGACCATCACCGTGATCGCTTCGTTCAAATCCTCGCGCGCGCGATCCGCGTCGGCCGGTTCGGCCCGGTTGAACGAATAGTTGAGCCCATCGGCCCGCAACAGCTCGTCCGCGATCCCGCCGAAGCCGGACCTGCCCAATATGGTGAGGATGTCCGCGCTATCAAGCTGGCGCTGTTCCACCGCCACGTCGATCACCGCGTCGAACAGCCTGCCCAGCGCGCCGGAGACCGAGCGTAGGCTGCCCAGCACCTCCATGTGCCGTGCGATCTCGGCCGGATGGCGGATCAGCCCGGCCAGCACCGCCTTGGCCAGCACGGGATCGATCCCTGCGGTGCCCACGCCCCTGGCCACCGCGCCCACGGGGCGGGGGGGCTCGCGCCAGCCGCCGCGCGGCCCTCCGCCGGGTCGGCCGCGTTCGCGCGGGCGGAATTCGCGCGGGGCCGGCGCGAAATGATCGTCGAAGCGGCGGCGGAACTCGGCGAGATATTCCTGCCGCACGGATGGATCCGCGATCGTCTGCGCCAGCGCCGACAGCCGCTTGCGCAGCCCTGCTCGCGCCTCCGGCGTTTCCAGCGGCTCGGCGGCCAGCTCGTGCGACCAGATGCGGTTGACCAGCGGTTCCGGCTTCGCCAGCAGCGCTTCGAACGCCCCTGCGCCCTTCGCGCGGATCAGGTCGTCGGGGTCCATGCCGTCGGGGATGGTGACGAACGCCAGGCTGCGGCCAGGCTCCAGCAGCGGCAGCGCGCGATGGGCGGCGCGGATCGCGGCCTTCTGCCCCGCGGCGTCGCCATCGAAGCACAGCAGCGGCACCTCCGCCATGCGCCACAGCCGCGCGAGCTGATGCTCGGTCAGCGCGGTGCCCAGCGGCGCCACCGCCTCGCCGAACCCCGCCTGGGCCAGCGCGATCACGTCCATATAGCCTTCGACCGCGATCACCCGCCCGCTCTTGCGCGCCGCCGCCTGCGCACGATCGAGGTTGTAGAGCGTGCGCCCCTTATCGAAGAGCGGGGTGTCCGGCGAGTTCAGATATTTGGGCTCGCCGTCTCCGATCACGCGCCCGCCGAACGCGATCACCCGCCCGCGCTGATCGCGGATCGGGATCATCAGCCGCCCGCGAAACCGGTCATAGGGCTCCTTGCCCTCGACGCTGATCAGCAGCCCGGCCTCGACCAGCATGGCATCGCCATAGGTCTTGAGCGCGTCCTTCAGCTTACCGCGCGAATCGGGCGCGAAGCCCATGCCGAAGGTGCGTGCCGTCTCCTCCCGGATGCCGCGCCGATGGAGCAGCGCCCGCGCTTCGCCGCCCTCGATGCCGTAGAGCCGCTCGGTGAACCACTGGGCGGCGTCGGCCATCGCCTCGTGCAGCCCCTTGGCCCGCTCGGCGCGTTCGGCGGCGTGGCGGTCCTGCTCGGGCATGTCGAGCCCGGCCGCCTGCGCCAGCTCCTTCACCGCATCGATGAACGGCAGCCCGCGCTGCTCCGTCATCCACCGGATCGCATCGCCATGCGCCCCGCAGCCGAAGCAATTTCCGGTCAGGATATCGTCATCAAGCGCGAAGGCGTGGTCCTCCGGCACTTGCGCGCAATAGACTTGCTCGATCCGATCGGTGGGCGTGACTCCGCGAACGGTCCAGCGCAGCCGATCGAAAGCCTTTGAATGGGACTCGAAACGCTCGCGTGCGACCGTCATCAGAAACATCTCGGGCACGAGGCTGGATGCCGCGAAGTGGATCCGGTAAATCTCGGAAATGGCGTCGTCGATTCCGCGGCGCGATTGAGTCGTTCGGCCATAGGTAACGATGCCGAGCGTGCTCGAAATGTCCCGAACGGCTTGAAGATGCGCCGGATTCGCGCTGTGAAGCATCACAGTGCCGTCCTTTGCAACATGACCGTCGGCTGCGAGATATCCGGCCAGGAAGCCGAGGAGATAGGCCTCGCTCGATCGGGGATCGGGCAAGCGCTTCATGCCATCGAACGCCCGCCCGCCATAGATTTGCAGATATGGCTTGCCCGGAGCGCGTTCCTTGAGCGCATGGCGCTGATCCGGGAACCAGCTCGCGAGCGCCATGTTGGCGGGTCCATGAAGATTAATGGTCCCGTACTTGCCATGGTACATGGTGCCGTCGCCGAAGACCAGGCCATGGCGGACGCCATCGGGATCGATTTCCCAAGCGCTGCGCCGATCCGGCGTTACGGCTTCCAGCCTGGCGCCGGGCCTGAGGTCCGACGTGAGTACTTCCGTCCTGCGCCCCCGGGTGAACCATCGATGCCGCGATGTGGCGAGAATCGATTTCCGGACCCCGTTCCGGCTGAGTTCGATCGCCCATAGCCGCTGCGTTCCATAGGCGGAGAAGGGGGCCGCGATCCACCGGCCGCTGGGACCGAGTATTTCCGCGGTGGAGCCGGACAAGTCGCCGATTTGTGCGCGCCCTTTCCGTGTGAGAACCACCGTCTCGGATGCAAGGCAATGATAGAAGCCCTTGTCGTCGTTGACGTAGAAGCTGGGGCTCTTCTCGTTATGGAAGGGGCAGCACGCGCGCCACTCCCGCCCCGCGCGCTGGAGCTTCACCGATTTGCCGATCAAGCCGGACAGATGCGTCCGCGCGCGCAGCTCGTCGAGGAAGGCGGGGGTGAGCGTCATTGCCCGGCGCGCAACTCTGCGCTCCCCTCCCGCTTGCGGGAGGGGTTGGGGGAGGGGTGTTCAGCGAGCACGCGCTGGCTTTCGGCCACTACACCCTCCAGATTGGCCAGCACCTCATGGTTCCAGAAGCGAATCACGCGAAAGCCATTATCCTCCAGATATCGCGTGCGACCGGCGTCTGCCGCGATGCCGTGCTGTCCGCCGTCGACCTCTACGATCAATTTACGCGAGCGCGCCACGAAATCGCAGATGAACGGCCCGACGACCACCTGCCGGTTGAACCGCGCATCCGCGACCTTCCGGGCGCTCAGCGCTCGCCAAAGGGCGACTTCGGCGTCGGTCGGGTTGCTTCTGACTTGCCGGGCACGACTCCGCGGTTCCATCGCGCAATCATTCCCTCCCCCAACCCCTCCCGCAAGCGGGAGGGGAGTCATTTAGGCGCCCTCCCGTAGCGGGAGGGGAGTCATTTGGGCGCCGTCCTGTAATCGGGAGGAGCTAGGGCGCGTTACGACAGCGCCGCCTTCACCGCCGCGCTCGCCTTGCCCATGTCGATCACGCTGCCGTGGCGGGCCTTCAGCTCGGCCATCACGCGGCCCATGTCCTTCAGGCCGGTCGCGCTCAGTTCCGCCTTGATCGCGTCGATCGCGGCGGCGGTCTCGGCGTCGCTGAGCTGTTGCGGCAGGAAGCGTTCGATCACCGCCACCTCGGCCTCTTCCGCGGCGGCCAGCTCCTCGCGGTTGCCCTTGCGATACAGCTCGATCGATTCGCGGCGCTGCTTCACCATTTTCTGCAGCACCTCCACCACCAGCGCGTCGTCGCTGTCGGGCGCCTTGCCGGTACGGGCCTCGATGTCGCGGTTCTTGATAGCGGCCTGGATCAGCCGGATCGCCGCGGTGCCCGCCTTGTCGCCTGCCTTCATGGAGGTCACCAGCGCAGCCTTGATGTCGTCGCGTATCATGTTGCTCTCGTTGAATCGGAAAGCCTGTTGATAGCGGCGAGAAGCGGTTGACGCGAGGGGGGCAGGGGTCTAGCGGGCGAGCCTTAGCGACATCGCCGGAACCCAAGTAGGAGCGCCCCCGTACCATGGCCGACGCCAAGCCCGTGACTGTGCCTGAAGGAGCGACGGGCGTTTTGGTGCTGGCCAGCGGGGACGTGTTGTGGGGCCGCGGCTTCGGCGCCGAGGGCGAGGCGGTGGGCGAGGTGTGCTTCCACACCGCGATGACCGGCTACCAGGAGATCATGACCGATCCCAGCTTCGCCGGGCAGATCATCAACTTCACCTTCCCCCATATCGGCAACGTCGGCGCCAATCCCGAGGACCTGGAAGCGGAGGACCCGCACGCGCTGGGCATGATCGTGCGCCAGGACGTGACGGAGCCCAGCAACTTCCGCTCGGTCGAGCGGCTCGACGCCTGGATGCGCAAGCATGATCGGGTCGGCCTGTCGGGCATCGACACGCGCGCGCTGACCCGCAAGATCCGGCTGGAGGGCGCCCCCAACGGCGTGATCGCGCATCACGCGGACGGCAGGTTCGATATCCCGTTGCTGCTCGACATGGCCCGCAAATGGCCGGGGCTGGAGGGGATGGACCTGGCGATTACGGTCAGCGTCGAGACGCATTACGGCTGGGAAGGCGGCGTGTGGCGCCTGGGCTTCGGCTATGGGCCGGAGGGCGCGGAGGACGGCCGCCCGCATGTCGTGGCGATCGATTACGGCGCCAAGCGCAACATCTTCCGCAATCTGGTGAAGGCCGGCGCGAAGGTGACGGTGCTGCCGGCCACCGCCACCTATGAGCAGGTGATGTCGTTCAATCCGGACGGCATCTTCCTTTCGAACGGCCCCGGCGATCCGGCGGCGACCGGCGAATATGCCGTGCCGGTGATCCGGCGGCTGCTGGATACGGGCAAGCCGCTGTTCGGCATCTGCCTGGGCCACCAGCTCCTCGGCATCGCGGTGGGTGCCAGCACCAGCAAGATGCACCAGGGCCACCGCGGCGCGAACCACCCGGTCAAGCGCCTGTCGGACGGGCTGGTCGAGATCACCAGCATGAACCACGGCTTCGCGGTGGAAAGCGCGACACTGCCCGCGAACGCGCGCGAGACGCATGTGTCGCTGTTCGACGGCAGCAACTGTGGCTTCGAGCTGACGGATCGCCCGGCGTTTTCGGTGCAGTACCACCCCGAGGCGAGCCCGGGGCCGCAGGACAGCTTCTATCTGTTCGAGCGGTTCGTGGGGATGATGGCGTGAGTATGCAGGCGGAAGCTGATCAACAAAAGATATTGCAGTACTTATACGACCGGTTGGCGAGTGGAGACTCTCGCTATTGCACTATACCGACGATTCGAAAGAACACGGATGTTGGAGGATCGAATCAATACGTCCTTACTCTAACCGATGACCTTGAAATCGGTGGGTATATCACCACGCGCCAAGCCTATCAGATGTCGGGTGGAAGGCTCTTTCAAATAACTGCGGCAGGGATCGATTTTATCGAATCTGGCAACCGGATCGTCGGCGTACAGAGCGCGGTTTGGACCGGAAGGCTTGATATCTCTGAGGCACGGAAGGCAGAGATCAGACATAAGCTCTCCGAAATTCGTAGAATTATTGAGCAATCGAGGCTTTCAAACTCTCAACGTGCGAACGCGCTCGCTGTGATCGAGGCAGCAGATATTCTTGTTGAGACACCTGACCCTTTGTGGCCTGAAATCATGAGGCTCTTGAGATCTCCTGTGCTTGCGAATTTGAATGGCGTTGCATCACTTGTGCTCGCCATCGTCGGAATCATCCTTACGGCAGCGAATATGTGATGTCTGAGCGTCTCGATATCTCCTCTGAGGTTGCCATGGCACCTCTCTCCCTCGCCCCCTTCAGGGGGAGAGGGAAGAGCCGTGCAGCGGCGAAGGGAGAGGGGGGACAGTGTATTCCCTCGCAAGCCAATCGTGCGTCCCGCGCATCCAATCCCCTGGATCCGAAGTATGCGCGGACGTCAGAGATCGCGCCCCAACGCCATCAGGATCGCACGCGCCAGGCCTTCCGGATTGGTCATTACCTCGTTGTTGCCGAAGCGGATGACGCGCCAGCCTTCCGCTTCAAGCGCGGCGGTTCGGGTCGCGTCATGCTCCGCCGCGCCCGGCAGCGCGTGGGTCTCTCCGTCCAGCACTACGATCAGACGTTCGGAGCGGGCGGCGAAGTCGGCGATGTACGGCCCTACCGGCAATTGCCGGACGAACTTGATGCCCTGCAATCTGCCGGCGCGCAGGATTTCCCACAGCGCGCGCTCGGGTTCGCTCATCCCGCCGCGCAGTTCCCTGGCCCGCGCCCTCGCTTGAGCGTTCCGCTTCGCCACTCTGTGGCCCCCCTCTCCCCAACCCCTCTCCCCCTGAAGGGGGCGAGGGGCATCATGGTCTAGCAAATGCCCAAACGCACTGACATCTCCTCCATCCTCGTCATCGGCGCAGGCCCGATCGTCATCGGCCAGGCGTGCGAGTTCGACTATTCGGGCACGCAGGCCATCAAGGCGCTGAAGGAAGAGGGCTATCGCATCGTCCTGGTCAATTCGAACCCGGCGACGATCATGACCGATCCCGATCTGGCCGACGCGACCTATGTCGAGCCGATCACGCCCGCGGTGGTGGCCAAGATCATCGAGAAGGAGCGGCCCGATGCGGTGCTGCCCACGATGGGCGGCCAGACCGCGCTCAACACCGCGCTCGCGCTGGCGCAGGACGGCACGCTGGACAAGTTCGGCTGCATCATGATCGGCGCCGACGCGGAGGCGATCGACAAGGCCGAGGACCGCCAGAAGTTCAAGGCGGCGATGGACAAGATCGGGCTGGAATCCGCCCGCTCCGCCATCGCCCACAGCGTCGAGGAGGCGCTGGAGGGGCTGAAGCGCACCGGCCTGCCCGCGATCATCCGCCCCAGCTTCACGCTGGGCGGCACCGGCGGCGGCGTCGCCTACAACAAGGAAGAGTTCGTCGAGATCGTCCGCAAGGGCCTGGACGCATCGCCGACCACCGAGGTGCTGATCGAGGAATCGCTGCTCGGCTGGAAGGAATATGAGATGGAGGTCGTCCGGGACCGGAACGACAACGCCATCATCGTCTGCTCGATCGAGAACATCGATCCGATGGGTGTCCACACGGGCGATTCCATCACGGTCGCGCCCGCGCTGACGCTGACCGACAAGGAATATCAGATCATGCGCAACGCCAGCATCGCTGTGCTGCGCGAGATCGGCGTGGAAACCGGCGGATCGAACGTCCAGTTCGCGGTGAATCCGAAGGACGGCCGGCTGGTCGTGATCGAGATGAACCCGCGCGTCAGCCGTTCCTCGGCGCTGGCTTCGAAGGCCACCGGCTTCCCGATCGCCAAGGTCGCGGCCAAGCTGGCCGTGGGCTATACGCTCGACGAGATCGAGAACGACATCACCAAGGCGACGCCGGCCAGCTTCGAGCCGACGATCGACTATGTCGTCACCAAGATTCCGCGGTTCGCGTTCGAGAAGTTCAAGGGCGCCGAGCCGGTGCTTTCCACCGCGATGAAATCGGTGGGCGAGGTGATGGCGATCGGCCGTTCGATCCATGAGAGCCTGCAAAAGGCGCTGCGCGGGCTGGAGACCGGCTTGTCGGGCTTCAACAACGTCGATCGCCTGGAAGGCGCATCGCGTGACGAGATCGAGGCGGCGCTGGCGGTCCAGTCGCCGGACCGGCTGCTCGCCGCCGCCCAGGCGCTGCGCGAGGGTTTCACCGTGGACGAGGTCCATGCGCTGACGAAGTTCGATCCCTGGTTCCTCAATCGCATCGCGGAGATCGTCGCGGCGGAGAATGAGGTGATCGCGGGCGGGCTGCCGCAGGACGCGGCGGGCATGCGCCGGCTGAAGGCGATGGGCTTCAGCGACAAGCGGCTGGCGTGGCTGGCGCTCAAGTCGGCGAACCTGCCCGCGGGCACCGAGCGCGGCATCGCCCGCGGATCGGGCCTGATCCATGAGGTCGTCCAGGCGATGACCGGCGGCGTCACCGAGCAGGAGGTGCGCGCGCACCGCCACCGGCTGGGCGTGCGCCCGGTGTTCAAGCGGATCGATACCTGCGCCGCCGAGTTCGAGGCGATTACGCCCTATATGTACTCGACCTATGAGGCGCCCAGCTTCGGCGAGCCCGAGAATGAGGCGCAGCCGAGCGACCGGCGCAAGATCGTGATCCTGGGCGGCGGCCCGAACCGGATCGGGCAGGGGATCGAGTTCGACTATTGCTGCTGCCACGCCTGCTTCGCGCTGGCGGACGCGGGCTATGAGACGATCATGGTCAACTGCAATCCGGAAACGGTGAGCACCGATTACGACACGTCCGACCGCCTCTATTTCGAGCCGCTGACCGCCGAGGACGTGCTGGAGATCCTGGAGGTCGAGAAGTCGAAGGGCGAGCTGGTCGGCGTGATCGTCCAGTTCGGCGGGCAGACCCCACTCAACCTGGCGAAGGCGCTGGAGGATGCGGGCATCCCGATCCTGGGAACCAGCCCCGACGCGATCGACCTGGCCGAAGACCGCGAGCGTTTCGCCGCGCTGGTGGCGAAGCTGGGGCTGCACCAGCCCGCCAACGGCATCGCGCGCAGCCGCGACGAGGCGATCGCGGTGGCCGAACGCATCGGCTATCCGGTGCTGATGCGGCCGAGCTACGTGCTTGGCGGCCGCGCGATGGAGATCGTCGATACCCCCGCGCAGCTCGACGACTATATCCAGACGGCGGTTCAGGTGTCGGGCGACAGCCCGGTGCTGATCGACCAGTATCTGCGCGACGCGATCGAGGTGGACGTGGACGCCATCGCCGATGGCGACGATGTGGTGGTGGCCGGCGTGCTTCAGCATATCGAGGAGGCGGGCGTCCATTCGGGCGACAGTGCCTGCTCGATCCCCCCCTACAGCCTGCCCGACGAGATCGTGTGGGAGATCGAGCGCCAGGCGAAGGCGCTGGCCCGCGCGCTGAGCGTCAAGGGGCTGATGAACATCCAGTTCGCGGTGAAGGACGGCCAGGTCTATCTGATCGAGGTCAATCCGCGCGCCAGCCGCACCGTGCCCTTCGTCGCCAAGGCGATCGGCGTCCCCATCGCCAAGATCGCCAGCCGCGTGATGGCGGGGGAGAAGCTGAAGGACCTGCCGGCGATCGATCGCGACATCGATTATATCGCGGTGAAGGAGGCGGTGTTCCCCTTCAATCGCTTCCCGGGCGTCGATCCGGTGCTTTCGCCGGAGATGAAATCGACCGGCGAGGTGATGGGCATCGATCGCGATTTCGCGACCGCCTTCGCCAAGGCTCAGCTTGGCGCGGGATCGGTGCTGCCCTCGGCCGGATCGCTGTTTGTCAGCGTGAAGGACGGGGACAAGGCGCAGATACTGCCCGCGGTGGCGATGCTGGCCGAACAGGGCTTTGCGATCGTCGCCACCGGCGGGACGGCCGATTTCCTGGAGGCCGCGGGCATCGCGGTAGAGCGGATCAACAAGGTGGCTCAGGGCCGCCCCCACATCGTGGACCGCATCCGCGACGGCGGGATCGAGCTGATCTTCAACACCACCGAGGGCTGGCAGTCGTTGAAGGATTCCGCGGACATCCGCCGCTGCGCGCTTGCCCAGAAAATCCCGTATTTCACAACCGCTCCGGCCAGCGTGGCGGCGGCGCAGGCGATCGTGGCGCTTGCCGGGCAGAGCCTGTCGGTACGTCCGCTGCAGGACTATTACGCGACGCGCGGATAGGCGGACGGTTCCGGGATTCCCGCTCCGGCAAGCGCCGGGGCCGGGCAGGCCGATCGGGAGCAGCGGCGGGGCCGTGCCCGCGATGCTTGAAACTTGGCGGTTCCGGCCTTACTATTCGCATTCGCACAATTGATCCCCCCAATCCCGGTTGATGTGCGGGCGGCCCGTCCAAAGGGCCGCTTGGGAACGGGGCGTTGACGAAGGACCCTGTGGTATGGCGACGGTCGAAAAGCTGCCGATGCTGGCGGAAGGCTATGCGAAGCTCAACGCCGAGCTGAAGCGCCTGAAAGCTGAGCGCCCGCAGATCGTGGATGCGATCGAGGAGGCGCGCGCGCATGGCGACCTTTCGGAAAACGCCGAATATCATGCGGCCAAGGAGCGCCAGGGCCAGATCGAGGCGAGCATCGCCGACATCGAGGACAAGCTGAGCCGCGCCCAGATCATCGATCCGACCGAGCTTTCGGGCGACAAGATCGTGTTCGGCGCCACGGTGACGCTGCTCGACGAGGACGACAAGCCGGTCCGCTACCAGATCGTCGGCCAGGCCGAGGCGGACGCCAAGACCGGGCGGATCAGCTATAATTCGCCGCTGGGCCGCGCGCTGATCGGCCGCAAGGTCGATGACGAGATCGAGGTCAGCGTGCCCGCGGGCGACCGCTATTATCTCGTGTCGGGCATCGAGTTCATCTGACGGCATAGCAAGCCATGGACAACGGAAACGTCTTGCGCTGGCGCGACCCGCGGCAGCGCGGGAGCGGCCGGCGCCGCTTCACCGCCGCCGAGATACTGGCGGCGATGGTCGGCGCGGCGGGGCTGGCGCTGATCGTGACCGGCTATCAGCGCGAGGCGCTGTTCGGACTGTCCTTCATTCCTGCGCGGGCGATGGGTGCGGAACTGCCGCCGGAGATCGCCTCGCTGCCCGTGTGGCTCACGCCCCCGGGTTCCACGCTCGGCTATTTCGGCGTGCTCGACCTGATCTTCACCTGCGTCGTGCTGTTCTTCATCGGCAAGAAGGTGGAGGAGGTGATCGGCGGGCCGGCGATGCTGCTGCTGTACGCGCTGGGCACCTATGCCGCGGCGGGCGCCTATTGGATCGAAGCGCCGATGTCGCCGATGCCGATGGCGGGCAGCTTCGCGACCACCGGATCGCTGCTCGGCGCCGCCGCGATGCTGTACCGCCGCGCGTCGGGATCGAACCGCCCGGGATCGCTGATCGTCCACGGGCTGTGGCTCACCGTCGTCTGGGCGGTGATCTGCGTCGGCCTGTCGGTGCTGCCGGCGGGGCAGGGGCTGATGCCCGGCTGGAGCGCCGGGATCGGCAGCTTCGTGCTGGGCGTCGCGCTCGCCCGCCCGCTGCTGCTCTGGCACTATCGCCGGAAATAGAAGCCGGTCTTCAGGAACGCCGGCGCGGGCGCCGGGGGTTCAGGCCTCGGGCGCGTCCGGCTGGAGCAGGCGGTGGAGGTGGACCACCACATAGCGCATCTCGGCATCGTCCACGGTCCGCTGGGCGGCGGCGCGCCAGGCCTTCTCGGCCGCGGCATAGTCCGGGAAGATGCCGACGACGTCGAGCTTCGAGGGGTCCACAAAATCCAGGCCCTGCGGATCCTTTACACGTCCGCCGAAAACGAGATGCAGCTTGCTCATGCGATGAGACATAGCGGATGCCCTGCGCTTCTCAAGGGGCGCGCAGGGCGAATGGCGGGATAATCCGCACGCGGCGCGGCATCCCGCGGGCCTTTGGGCTGTCCGCCTTCGACGAAGGCGGCGCCGGCCGGTATCGCGTGAGGGGGCCTGCGGGGCCGCTCAGTCGGCCTTGGCCGAGGCGCCCTTCGCGGCTTCGAGCACGCTGTCGATCAGTTTGGTCACGCGGTCGCGCGTGGCGTCGCGATCGGGCAGCAGCGCTTCGACCTCGGCCTTGCCGACCTCCTTGGCGCGCTTGGCGGCCGCGGTCGCGGTGCCGGCGATCTTCTTGCCCACGGGCTTCAGCACCTCGCGCTCCTTGCGCGCGCGGGGCAGTAGCACGCCGATCAGGACGCCCAGCGCCACGCCGCCCGCGACCAGCGCCAGCGGATTCTCGCCCAGGGCCTCTGCCGTCGACCGGCGGCTTTCGTTCGCGTTGCTCATCTGCTCCGTCCTTTCCGCGCGCGGGGGGCGCGCTTCGTCTTCGAATCCAAACCATCGGCGGGGGCGGGGGTTGCATCGCCATCGCCCTTGCCGCGCACGATATCGGCGATCCAGCCGCGCGCCATCGCCAGCCCGATCGCGCCGGAGAAGGCGGCGATCCACCACGGGCGGGCGCGCACCGCGCTGGCGCCTCGCCTGGCTGCCGAGGCGAAGCCCTGCGCCGCGCCCTCCACCGCATCCTGCGCCAGATTGGCGGGGCGGAAGCGTTCCTGCACCTCGCCCAGCGTCGCCATCAGCCGGGTCCGGGCGGCCTCGCTGCGTTCCCGCGCCTGCGCGCGGGCCTCTGCCGGGTTGGTCATCTGGTCAGCCCCAGCAGCCGCTTGATGTGCCGCCAGGCGATCGCGCCCAGCACCCAGGCTACGCCGCCGGACACGCCGACCACGATCAGCGTCGCGAAGCCCGGCCCGACCAGCGGCGCCAGCGTGAGCACCAGCCCCATCACCAGCGCCACCGATGCGCCGATCATCAGCCCGGTAGCGGCGGCGCCCAGCCACAGGCTGGTGCGAGCCTCTTCGATCTTCTCCGCAGCGAGCAGGCGGAGATATTCCAGCTCCGCCTCGCCCGCGCCGCGCGCGTCTTCCACGAGCCGCCCGAGCAGCTCGCCCATGCTTTCCTGTCCGGGCTCGCCTTCCGCCATCCCCCCGTGCCGTTCCCGTCAGCCGTTGGCGGGTTCGTCGGGGTCGCCCAGATCGGCTGCGGCGTCGATTCCCGACTTGATCAGCCGGGCGAGGACGAAGCCGACCGCAGCCGCCGTGCCGATCGCGATCACCGGGCTCTTCTTCACGAAGTCCGACACATCGTCGATCAGCTCCTCCACCGGCTTGCCGCGCAGCGTGTCGGCAAAGCCGGAGATGCCCTGGGCGGCGGAGCGGGCGTATTTGCCATATTCCGGGCCGATCCGGTCGTCGACGTCGTCGGCGGCGCCCTTCATCAGCTTGGCGACCTCGTCGAGCGCGCTGGAGGCCTTGCCCATGCCGTCCTCGGCATAGGCGCGGGCCTTTTCCTTCGCCTGGGAGCCCAGCTTGCCTGCCTCGTCACGGATGGTGTCGGCGGCCGATCGCTTGGCGCCGCCGGTCGTGCCGGCCTCTTCCGCGGGCGCGTCGATTACCGGCGCGCCGCCTTCCGTTTCGGGCGATTTCCTTCGAGCCATGGCTAGTCCCTTCCGGTGTTACGCACGTTCAACCACGCTGCGGTGCCGCAAGTTCCCTTCGCACCGCGTTGCCGGGCCGCGTTTGAGCGGTTAGAGGCTCGCCCGCGTCCCAGGCAATTCGCCTTCCTACGTAGGGAGACCCATTCGTGACCGCAATCATCGACCTCCACGCACGCCAGATTCTCGACAGCCGCGGCAATCCCACGGTGGAGGTCGACATATTGCTGGAAGACGGCAGCTTCGGCCGCGCCGCGGTGCCCTCCGGCGCCTCGACCGGCGCGCATGAAGCCGTCGAGAAGCGCGACGGCGACAAGTCGCGCTATCTGGGCAAGGGCGTGCTCGAAGCGGTGGACGCCGTGAACGGCGAGATCGCCGAGGCGCTGCTGGGCCTCGACGCCGAGGACCAGGAGGACCTGGACCGGATGATGATCGATCTGGACGGCACCCCGAACAAGGGCCGTCTGGGCGCCAACGCGATCCTGGGCGTCAGCCTGGCTGCCGCCAAGGCCGCGGCCGACGCGCGCGGGCTGCCGCTCTACCGCTATGTCGGCGGTGTCGCGGCGCATGTGCTGCCGGTGCCGATGATGAACATCATCAACGGCGGCGAGCATGCCGACAACCCGATCGACTTCCAGGAATTCATGATCATGCCGGTCGGCGCCGACAGCCTGGCCGAGGCGGTGCGCTGCGGCGCCGAGATCTTCCACACGCTGAAGAAGGGCCTGCACGACAAGGGCCTGGCCACCGCGGTGGGCGACGAGGGCGGATTCGCCCCCAACATCGCCTCCACGCGCGAGGCGCTCGACTTCATCATGACCAGCATCGAGAAGGCGGGCTACAAGCCGGGTGACGACGTGATGCTGGCGCTCGATTGTGCCGCCACCGAGTTCTTCAAGGACGGCAAGTACGAGATTTCGGGCGAGGGGCTGTCGCTCTCGCCGGTCCAGATGGCGGATTATCTGGCCGATCTGTGCGGCGCCTATCCGATCCTTTCGATCGAGGACGGCATGAGCGAGGACGATTTCGAGGGCTGGAAGGCGCTGACCGACAAGGTGGGCGGCAAGGTCCAGCTTGTCGGCGACGACCTGTTCGTCACCAATCCGAAGCGCCTGGCGATGGGCATCGAGAAGGGCCTGGCCAATTCGCTGCTGGTGAAGGTCAATCAGATCGGCACGCTGAGCGAGACGCTGGCGGCGGTGAACCTGGCGCATCGTTCGGCCTATACGGCGGTGATGAGCCATCGTTCGGGCGAGACCGAGGACGCGACCATCGCCGACCTGGCGGTCGCCACCAACTGCGGCCAGATCAAGACCGGCAGCCTCGCGCGGTCGGACCGGCTCGCCAAGTACAACCAGCTTATCCGCATCGAGGAAGAACTGGGCGATACCGCGGTCTACGCGGGCCGTTCGATCCTGCGCGGCTGACCGTTCGCCACCGTCCCGCCGCCGCCCGGAACGCGCCGGGGCGGCGGCGGGATGCGGCGGGCCGTGCGCGGCGTTAACTACGAGTTCAGTAACACTACGGCTTGATTAACCAGCACAATTAAGCAAGAATCGCTTCCATGGCGCGTAGTTCAACCGTTCGGACGATCTTCAGCAGCGCGGGCATCCCCGCGCTGGCCGTCACCGTGATCGGCTTCTTCGGCTATATCGCGGTGCTGGGTCCCAACGGCGTGCTCGCCTATCAGGACGTCCGTCAGCAGGTGGCCGAGAAATCGGCGAGGTTCAACGACCTCGACAAGCGCCGGGCGGAGATCCGCAACCGCGTCGATCTGCTTGATCAGAAGCGCGGCGCCGATCCCGATCTGGTCGAGGAACTGGCGCGCAAGCGGCTGAACGTCGCGCATCCGGAAGACCTGATCGTCCTCGACGAGGCGAAGTAACCGCACCCGTTCGCGCCCAAAGCGCGCGATTTTCCGCGATAGGATGCCTGTGCCACGGCGTTTTTGGCCGGGTTGACGTTGCGTCGGGGCCGCGAAGCCGCTTATAGGCCAGCTTCCTGCTCTCCCCGGGAGGACTGTCGCACGTGGCCAAAACGCCCGCCAAGAAAACCCCCGCCGTTCCCGCCGTACCCAATCGCGAACGGCCGGACGAACCAAATAGGTACAATGCATCGAAGGAAGAGCTGATCGAGCTCTATCGCCAGATGCTGCTGATCCGCCGTTTCGAGGAGAAGGCGGGCCAGCTCTATGGCCTCGGCTTCATCGGCGGCTTCTGCCACCTCTACATCGGGCAGGAGGCGGTCGCGGTCGGCCTGCAGTCCGCGCTGGATGGCGAGAAGGACAGCGTCATCACCGGCTATCGCGATCATGGCCACATGCTTGCCTATGGCATCGATCCCAAGGTGATCATGGCGGAGCTGACCGGCCGCGCCGCGGGCATCTCGCGCGGCAAGGGCGGGTCGATGCACATGTTCTCGACCGAGCGTAAGTTCTACGGCGGCCACGGCATCGTCGGCGCCCAGGTGAGCCTGGGCACGGGCCTGGCCTTCGCGCACAAGTACAACGAGGACGGCGGCGTCTGCATGGCCTATTTCGGCGACGGCGCCGCGAACCAGGGCCAGGTGTACGAAAGCTTCAACATGGCAGAGCTGTGGAAGCTGCCGATCGTCTATGTGATCGAGAACAACCAGTACGCCATGGGCACCTCGATCCATCGCGCATCGGCAGAGGACCAGCTTTACCGCCGCGGTGAGAGCTTCCGCATCCCCGGCATCCAGGTGGACGGCATGGACGTGCTGGCCTGCCGCGGCGCGGCCGAGGAAGCGCTCGCCTGGGTCCGCGCGGGCAAGGGGCCGATCATCCTGGAGATGAAGACCTATCGCTACCGCGGCCATTCGATGTCCGATCCCGCCAAGTATCGCAGCCGTGAGGAGGTCCAGTCGGTCCGCGAGAAATCCGATCCGATCGAGCATGCGAAGCGGGACCTGGACGCGCTCAACGTGAAGGAAGAGGAGCTGAAGGCGATCGAGGCGGAGATCCGCAAGATCGTGAGCGAGGCCGCCGACTTCGCCGAGACCGCGCCCGAGCCCGATCCTGCCGAGCTGTATACCGACGTGCTGGTGGAGGCGTATTGAGATGGCGATCGAACTGAAGATGCCGGCGCTGTCGCCCACCATGGAAGAGGGCACGCTGGCCAAGTGGCTCGTCAAGGAAGGCGACACGGTGAAGTCCGGCGACATCCTGGCCGAGATCGAGACCGACAAGGCGACGATGGAGTTCGAGGCGGTGGACGAAGGCACGATCGCCTCGATCCTGATCCCCGAGGGCACCGACAATGTGAAGGTTGGCACCGTGATCGCGATGATCGCGGGCGAGGGCGAGAGCGCCGATGCGGTGGCCGCGCCCCGGCATGAGCCCGAGGTGGCGGCGCGCGCCGAAGCCGCGCCGGCTCCCGCGCCGGTTGCGGCTCCAGCGAAGCCGGCGCCGGCCCCCGCCGCCGCGCCCGAATCCGAGGTCCCGGCCGGCACCGCGATGGTGAAGCTCACCGTCCGCGAGGCGCTGCGCGACGCGATGGCGGAGGAAATGCGCGCCGATCCGCGCGTGTTCGTGATGGGCGAGGAAGTCGCCGAATATCAGGGCGCCTACAAGGTCACCCAGGGGCTGCTGGAGGAGTTCGGCGCCAAGCGGGTGATCGACACCCCGATCACCGAATATGGCTTCGCGGGCGTGGGCACGGGCGCGGCGATGGGCGGGCTGAAACCCATCATCGAGTTCATGACCTTCAACTTCGCGATGCAGGCGATCGATCACATCATCAATTCGGCCGCGAAGACCAACTATATGTCCGGCGGCCAGATGCGCTGCCCGATCGTGTTCCGCGGCCCCAATGGCGCGGCCAGCCGCGTCGGCGCGCAGCACAGCCAGAATTATGCGCCCTGGTATGCCGCGATCCCCGGCCTGATCGTGATCGCGCCCTATGATTCGGCCGACGCCAAGGGGCTGCTGAAGGCGGCGATCCGCAGCGAGGATCCGGTGGTCTTTCTGGAAAACGAGCTGGTCTACGGCCGCAGCTTCGATGTGCCGGCGGCCGACGATTGGGTGCTGCCGATCGGGAAGGCCCGCGTGATGCGCCCGGGCAAGGACGTGACGCTGGTCAGCTATTCGATAGGCGTCGGCATCGCGCTGGAAGCGGCCGAGGCGCTGGCGGGCGAGGGCATCGACGCCGAGGTGATCGACCTGCGCACGCTGCGCCCGCTCGACAAGGCGGCGGTGCTGGAAAGCCTGAAGAAGACCAACCGCATCGTGGTGGTGGAGGAAGGCTTCCCGGTCTGCTCGATCGCGTCGGAGATCGCGGCGATCGTGATGGAAGAGGGCTTCGACGATCTCGACGCGCCCGTCCTGCGCGTCACCAACGAGGATGTGCCGCTGCCCTACGCCGCCAATCTGGAGAAGCTCGCGCTGGTCAACGCCGCGCGCGTGATCGAGGCGGTGAAGAAGGTCACCTACCGGGTCTGATCCCGCGCCGGAATGCGCCGGGCGGCCTCAGCAGGTCGCCCGGGTCGCGTTCTCGGCGTTGTAGATCTGGGTCAGGTCGCGCGCGTCGCGCACCATCATCGACGCGACCTCGACGATCTCGGTGGTGGGCGCGAGCGAGGTCTTCACCAGCGGCTGATATTCGTAATACACCTCGACGAACATCGTCGCGCCATTGTCCGGCGCCACAGCCTGGCGCCCGCTGGGCCCCATGCCGGTCATGTTCGTCCCGCTCGATTGCCCGACGGTGCCATAGGTGGAGCCGTGCGTGGTCTTGCTGCCGCGGCAACGCTGCCACGTGATCTTGTAAGTGCTGTTGGTGTTCGGATTTGCCGTCGGCTCCAGGCTCGACAGGATCACCCGCCCGTTGGCGTAGAGCTCCAACTCGCCCGCCTGCAATCCGGCACCGGTCAGCAAGTCGTTGATGTCGGCCTCGCTGATCGTCTTGGCCATGAGCTGGCCGCCCGATCCCATCCGCGCGGCGTTGTCGGCCAGGTGCAGCGCGAGCTGGCTGATCCGCATCCGCGTGGTGATATAGTTCGTCAGCTCCGCGCCGGTCAGGCTCATCACCAGCAGGATCGGCAGCGAGAGCGCGAATTCCAGCAGCGCCGCGCCGCGGGTATCGCGCCCCAGCCGTCCGGTGCCGCGCAGGAGGAGGGCGATCCGCTTCACTGGCAGTTCCTCACCGCCGGGGTCGCCTGATCGCCATAGGGCTGGTTGCGCAGCACCGTGGTCGCGGTGACCGTGGTGCTGTTCGATCCGCCCAGGAAGCCATAGACCGGGAAGAAGCGCGGATAGCTTACCGAAACCGTGTAGAGCACCGCATCGCGCGCGTTGCCCTGGCCGGTGTTGCCGCTGTTGTCCCACCGGCTGTTGTTGTTGGTGTCCTCATAAGGCTCGCCGTTGTTGCAGCGCCCGTTGCGATCGGTGTCGGTGAACGGCTCATATTGCTGGACGGCGGCGGCGGCATAGTTGCGGTAGTATTTGCGGCTGATCGTGGTGGTGGCGTTGTTGGCGATGGCCGAAACCTGGTCGCGCACGCGGTTGTCCAGCGTGGTCTGGGTGTCCGATTCCAGCCCGCTCTCCAGAGTCGCGTCGCGCGCGGTCTTCTGGACGATGCCCTGCAGCACCGATCGCATGTACAGCGTGTGCGCCACGTCGAACGCGGCGACCAGCAGGAAACTCATCACGGGCGCCACGATCGCGAATTCCACGATCGTGGCGCCACGCTGCTCGCGTGCGATCCGGCGAAGCGTCGCCGCCGTACTCCGCAGAGGCGGCGGCCTGCGCCGATGGGAGACAGGCCGGATCATCGCGTGAGCCTTAGCTGCGATATCTGCGATGCGATCGAGCTGAAGGTCTGCTGGAGCTGCGCCGAGTTGCGCGCGGCGAAATAGCGGCCGTCGCTGGCGCAGGTCCGCAGCATGTCCTCGATCGTCGTGTTGGAGGCGCCGAACCAGATCACCCACAGCGTGATGTTCTTGTTCTTCACCGCGGAGCAGATCGCCTGGGTACGCAGGTTGACCTGCTGGGTCAGTGTGCCCGTGGTAAGGCATCCGTCGGTGGGCGCCGTGTTTTCGGCCGTCTGGCGCCGGTCGAACCAGGGGATGCCATAGGCGGTATAGTTGAGTACGCCCGTGCAGGCTTCACCATCGGTCATGAAGATCATGTGCCGCGCGATGTCGCCGCCGGTGGGCGTGGTCGCGTTCTCCGACGCGAAGATGCCGTCCGGCGACATGAAGCGCGCGCCCCAGATCAGGCCGATGTCGTGATAAGTGTTGCCGGTCGGGCTCAGGCTGTCGACATAGGATTCGAAGCTGCTGGCGCCGCTCCAGCTCTGCAGCTTGCGCGCCTCGCGGGGGCAGTAATAGGACGACGCATTGGCATATTCGTCGGTCGTGTTCATGTCGCTGCGGTCGTTGGTGCCGCTGTAGCCCCAATAGCTGGACGTGAGCCGCGGCGTGTAGATGATGCCGGGCAGGGCAGGCCCCCACAGCGTGTCGGGAGAGCTCTGGTTCGGAATCTCGTCAATGTTCAGGTCGTGCGCGCCGGACGGGATCGGGTCGTAGCTGGTGGCCCGCACGGTGGTGCGCTCCTCGATGCAGCCGTCCCAGGAGATCGTCTTGTTCGCGCCGTTGGTGCCCACGTTGGACTGGAACGAGCTGTTCCAGGCGGTGCCGTTTTTCAGGCCGCTGATATCCTTCGCCAGCCGGTAGTAGCGGTAGCCGTCGAACACCTGGCTCGTCGTGTCGGTGCCGGTCGAGGTCTGGCTGTAATAGCGGTAATAATATCCGTCCGCCGTTCGGTAATAGAATCGGCAGCGCCCGTCGCTGGAGCGATAGTCGCGGAACGAATATTCGTACCAATAGGCATATTGGCGCGTGTTCCAGGTCGTCGTCCTGGGATTGGTCCCGGTGGTCGTCTCGTCGCGGCGGCCGGATTCGTTGCCGGAGTAATAGCGCAGCTCGTTGCCCGGAACCTTCGACTGGCAGTCGGACTGGCTGGTCGCGGTCGTGTTGTTCGATGCGTTCTGCCAGCTTCCCGAATTGCTGCGGCTCCAGCTATCGCTGGTCTGGGTGACGTCGCCATCGGCCCAGGTGGTGGTGGTGACCGTGCGGTAGCGCGGCTCGCGCGACTGATAGGTCCAAGTGTTCGCGAAATAGCTGGTCGGCAGCAGCTTGCCCACGTTGACGTTGGTCGAATAGGGCATGAAGCCGAAGCGGATCTGGACCGAACTGGAAACGCCCGTTCCGCTCGGCGTGGTCGAGCAGGACGCCGTGGTGTCGAGGTTGGCCACAACCTCGAAGAAGCACTTCACCGATTTCTTCAGGCTGGTGATCTTGTCGTCGGTATCGCTGGAAACGGCCTTGTCGTCCATCGATCCGGTGACGTCGAGCACGAACATCACGTCGGTGTTCGGCAGCCGCATTTCGGCATCGCAGGTCACGCTCAGCGTCTCTGTGGTGCGGCCGAAGATGCGCATCAGCGTCATCGGCACCACGGCCGATGCCGTTCCGGTAACCTTGCCGCCGCTTTCCGAATAGGATTTGGTCAGCGATGTCGCGCCATAGGGCGATGCCTGGATATTCGCGTCGAAGAAGCGTTCGGCCTGGGTGCGCGGCGCATAGCTGCTCTGGCTCCAGACGCCGCCGCCCATCGCCTTGCGCCCCGCGAGCGCGCCGGCGTCGCAAGCATGTTGCAGCCGCGTCTTGACGATGTACATGCGGCTGAGGTCGACGCCGCCGCCGACCATGCCGGCAAGCGGGACGAGGGCGGCTGCCATGATCGTAATGGTGTTGCCGCGCGTATCGCGCGCAAGCCTGCTTAGAAAGGCGCGCGTGCTCCTCCAGCCCTGGCCCTCCGTGGACATGCTTGTAATCCCACCACCCCTATCAAGGCAGACAATGCTGCAAGTTGCGCTAACCCCACCTAAAGGCCCCCGGTTAACGGACCGCTTATGCTTTCGGGGCGGGCGATGAGCGGCGCCGGGGCGGCATCGCCGGAACAGGAGAATCCGGAGCGGGCGCTGGCGCTGGTCTATGCTCCGGCGGCGGCGCGCGCGGGATTTGCCGCGCTGCTGGCGCTGGACGACGCGCTGGCCCGGCTGGTGCGCACCACCAGCGAACCGGCGCTGGGGCAGATACGGCTGGCGTGGTGGCGCGACTCGCTCGCCCGGCTCGATGCGGGGACTGCACCCGCCGAGCCGGTGCTGCAGGCGCTCGCGGGCGCGGCGCTTCCCCGCGGCGTGACTGGTGCCGCGCTGGGGCGGATCGTCGATGGCTGGGAGGTGCTGATCGCCACCGAGACCCTCGATGAGGCCGCGCTGGGCAACTATGCGCGCGGGCGCGGCGGGGCGCTGTTCACCGCGGCGGCCGCGCTGACCGGGGCCGATGCGCCTGGGCAGGTCGCGGCGGCGGGCGAAGGATGGGCGCTGTCCGATCTTGCCCGCAACCTGAGCGATCTGAACGCCGCCAGCCGGGCGCGGGAGATAGCGGCGGAACGGCTGGGCCGGGCGCTGGGGCAGGGGCCGCGCTGGGCGCGCGCACACCGGGCGCTGGGCGCGATGGCGATCGCCGCGCGGATGGATCTGGACGTGCCCGCCGCCGAGGCGATCCCGCACGGCGCCCCGCGGCGCGTGTGGCGGATGCTGCGGCATCGTCTCACTGGCCGCTAGCCGGTCTCTGCGGTAGGACCGCCTGGGCTGACGCGAAGGGGAGACTCAGGCGATGTGGCGCTATCTGGCGGGGGCGGTTGGGGCATTGCTGCTCGCCGGGGCCGGCGTTTTCCTGTTCCGCGGAACGGCGGCGCCCGAGGCCAAGGCCCCGCCGCAGCCGCTGGCGGCCGTTCAGGAACCGCTGCCCGAGGAGGCGCCCAGCGCCCCCGAGCGGAGCCGCGAGCAGAAGCGCTTCGATCGCGTGGACCGCGACAAGGACGGCACCATCACCCGCGAGGAATTTCTGGCGCTGCGGCGCAGGGCCTATGCGAAGCTGGACACCAACGGCGACGGCAAGCTGAGCTTCGACGAATGGGCCATTCGGACCACCAAGCGCTTTGCCGGGGCCGACAAGGACCGTTCGAGCACGCTGACCCGCGCCGAGTTCGCGACCACCGCGGTACGCCGCAAGCCCGCCGCGCCCAAATGCGCCTGCGCCCCGGCCAAGGCAGGTCCCGCCGCCAAGGCGCCACCGCCCGCTGCCGCTGCCGAGGAGGAGGGCGAGGGGGAAGAGTAAGCCGCGCTCAGCCCGCCTGCCACGCCCCGAAGGCTTCGCGGGCGCGGGAGGTGTAGAGGAGCTTGCGATCGGCCTTCTTCGTCCGGCCGGTGATCGGGGGGAACAGGCCGAAGTTGACGTTCATCGGCTGATAGGTCTCGGCCTCCGCCGCGCCGGTGATGTGCGTCAGCAGCGCGCCCAGCGCGGTTTCCACCGGCGGTGCGGCCATCGCGGTTCCCGCAAGCTCCGCGGCGGCGAATCGCCCGGCAAGCAGGCCGATGGCCGCGCTCTCCACATAGCCCTCGCACCCCGTGATCTGCCCTGCGAAGCGGATGTGCGGGGCGCTGCGCAGCCGCAGTGTCGGGTCGAGCAGTTCGGGCGACTTGATGAAGGTGTTGCGATGCAGCCCGCCCAGCCGGGCGAACTCGGCATTCTCCAGCCCCGGGATGGTGCGGAAGATGCGGACCTGCTCGGCATGCTTCAGCTTGGTCTGGAAGCCGACCATGTTCCACAGCGTGCCCGAGGCATTGTCCTGGCGGAGCTGGACCACCGCATAGGGCCAGCGCCCGGTGCGCGGATCATCGAGGCCGACGCCCTTCATCGGGCCGTAGCGCAGCGTGTCCACCCCGCGCTCCGCCATCACCTCGATGGGCATGCAGCCTTCGAAATAGGGCACATTCTCCCATTCGCGAAAGGCGCTCTTCTCGCCGTCGAGCAGCGCCTGGTGAAAGGCCAGATACTGGTCCTTGCTCATCGGGCAGTTGATGTAATCCTTGCCGCTGCCCTTGTTCCAGCGCGACTGGAACCATGCGGTATCCATGCCGATCGTGTCGAAATGGACGATCGGGGCGATCGCGTCGAAAAAGGCGAGCTGGTCCTTGCCCGTGGCGGCGCCGATGCTCCCGGCCAGCGCCTCGGCGGTCAGCGGGCCGGTGGCGACGATGGTCATGCCCGTATCGGGCAGCCGGTCGATCCGCTCGCGGATGATGGTGATGTTGGGATGCTGCGTCAGCGCGGCGGTTACGCCGTCGGCGAAGCCATCGCGGTCCACTGCCAGCGCGGAGCCGGCGGGCACCTTGTGCGCGTCGCCCTGCGCCATGATCAACGAGCCGAGGTCGCGCATCTCGCGATGGAGCAGGCCCACCGCATTGCGATCGGCATCGTCCGAACGGAAGCTGTTGGAACAGACCAGCTCGGCCAGCCGGTCGCTCTGGTGCGCGGGCGTCATCGCGCCGCTGCCGCGCATCTCCGAAATCCGAACCTTCCAGCCCGCCTGGGCGAGCTGCCACGCGGCCTCCGATCCGGCCAGGCCGCCGCCGATGATATGAATGTCATGGGTCACGCCGCGGGCGATAGCGCAGCGCGCCGCGTGCGGCTATGGGCAGACGATGCGAACAAAGCCCATCGATCTGATCTTCCTTGCCGCCATCGCGATGGCGGTGGTGTTCTTCATCTCCGCGCGGAGCGGCGCGCCGCACGACGCGATGCTGGTGACGCAGAAGGGTGCCTGCGTCGGCCTGCTCGCCATATGGGCGTTGCTCAGGGCGCCGCGAACGCTGAGCGGGCGACTGATCGTGCTGGTGCTGGCGCTGGGCGCGGCGGGGGACATCCTGCTGGAGACGCACGGGCTGACCACGGGCGCGCTGGCGTTCCTGGGCGGGCATATCGCGGCGGTGGTGCTTTATCTGCGCAACCGGGGCGGCGGCGAGCTGATCGTGGCGGGCCTGGTGGCGCTGGGCGTGGCGGTGGTCGCCTGGCTGGCGCCCTATGACCGCAGCGCCGCGCCGGGGATCGCGCTCTATGCCGCCGGGCTGGGCGCGATGGCGGGAACGGCGCTGATCAGCCGCTTCCCGCGCATGCTGGTGGGGCTGGGCGCGTTGCTGTTCGTGCTTTCGGACCTGCTGATCTTCTGGCGGATGGGTTGGTTGATGAAGTCGCCGGTGCCGGGGATGCTGATCTGGCCGACCTATGCCGGGGGCCAGGCGCTGATCGCCTGGGGCGTGGTCACCACGCTGGTCCGCGAGCGCGAGGGCTGAGCGGGTCTTGTTTTCACGCGAAGGCGCGATGGTGGCTGGACTTGCGCGAAACGCCCGTATCGGCATCGGCCGCCAAGCAAGCTTGAGCGCCGGATAGAGGCCTGCCGCTGCTACAGAGCCCCTTCGCGGGCGATAGATATCCCGCCCCGGATCAGGGGCTCGGCAGCGTCACGCTGCCGTCCGTCTCGCGCGTGAGCGGGGCGCGGGCGATCACCGCGGACAGCGGCAGGCGGCCATAGATGTGCGGGAACAGCGCCCCGCCGCGCGAGGGCTCCCACACCACCGTATCCCCCAGCGCGGCCAGGTCTACGGCGGCCACCCACACGCCCTCCTGTCCGGCGAAATAGCGGTCCACCGTCCCGGTGAGCTGCGCGGCGGTGGAGAGGTGGATGTAACCGTCGGCGATATCCACCGGGGCGCCCGTGAACGCATCCTGCTCCAGCGAGGCCATCTGATCGGCGGTCAGCACCTTATAGGCGATGGGATCGGGCATCGGGGGTTCCTGGTTGAATTTGGTTTCACGCGAAGGTGCGTGAGAAAATCTCAGCCCTCCGCGTTCTCCGCGCCCGAAGCTTCGCCTTCCCCGGATTCCTCGTCCTCGTTCTCGGCGATGAGCGCGGCGGAGACGACATGTTCGTTGTCGGCCACGTCGAACAGGCGCACGCCCGCCGATCCGCGGCCGATCACGCGCGTATCGCTCACGTTCATCCGGATCAGCTTGGCCTGATCGGTGACCAGCATGAGCTGTTCGCCGTCATGCGCGGGGAAACTGGCGACCACGGGGCCGTTTCGCTTCAGGTTGTCGATGTTGGTGATGCCCTGTCCGCCGCGCCCGGTGCGGCGGTATTCGAACGCCGACGATCGCTTGCCATAGCCGTTCGCGCAGACGGTGAGGACGAATTCCTCCGCCGCCACGAACTGCTGCATCCGCTCCGCGTCCAGCGTCACCTCGCGCTCGCCCTCCTTCCAGGGGGCGGCCTTCAGATAGGCGTCGCGTTCCTCAGTGCTCGCGTCGAACCCGCGCAGGACCGAGAGCGAGATCACCTCGTCGCCCTGGCCGAGCGAGATGCCGCGCACGCCCGTGGAGGCGCGGCTCTGGAACTCGCGCACATCGGTGGAGGCGAATCGGATCGCCTTGCCCTGGCGTGTGGCGAGCAGGACATCGTCCTCCTCGTTCAGCAGCGCGACGCCGATCAGCCGGTCGTCGGCATCCTCGCCCTCGAACTTCATCGCGATCTTGCCGTTGCTGGGCACGTTGGTGAACGCATCCATCGAGTTGCGGCGCACCGATCCCTTGGCGGTGGCGAACATGACGTGGAGCGCGCCCCAATCGTCCTCATTCTCCGGCAGCGGCAGCACGGTGGAGATCGTCTCGCCCGCAGCCAGCGGCAGCAGGTTGATCATCGGCCGCCCGCGCGTGGCCGGCCCGCCTTCGGGCAGGCGCCACACCTTCATGCGATAGACCTTGCCGGCGTTGGAGAAGAACAGCACCGGCGTGTGCGTGGAGGTGACGAACAGGTTGGTGATGACGTCCTCGTCCTTCGTCGCCATGCCGGCGCGGCCCTTGCCGCCGCGGCGCTGGGCGCGGAAGGTGTCGAGCGGGGTGCGCTTGATGTACCCCTCCATCGTCACGGTGACGACCATCTCCTCGCGCTCGATCAGGTCCTCGTCCTCGATACCGTCGGCGGCGGCGGCAATCTCGGTGCGGCGCGGGGTGGCGAACTGCTCGCGCACGGCCTTCAGCTCGCCGGTGAGCACTTCGTACAGGCGCACGCGATCGGCGAGGATTTCCAGCAGCTCGGTGATCGATTCGGCCAGTTTGGCCAGTTCGTCGCCGATCTCGTCGCGGCCCAGCGCGGTCAGGCGGTGGAGCCGCAGGTCCAGGATCGCCTTCACCTGGGCTTCGGACAGGCGATAGCTGTCGCCCTCGATTTCGGTCTCAACAGCCTCGACCAGGCGGATATAGGGTGCGATCTCCGCCACGGGCCATTCGCGCGCCAGCAGCGCATCGCGCGCCGCGCCCGGATTGGGCGATCCGCGGATGATCCGCACCACCTCGTCCAGATTGGTGACCGCGATGACCAGGCCCAGCAACAGGTGCGCCCGCTCGCGCGCCTTGGCCAGCTCGAACTTGGTGCGCCGCGTGATCACGTCCTCGCGGAACTTGACGAACGCCTCGATGATGTCGCGCAGGCGCAACTGCTCGGGGCGCCCGCCGCGGATCGCGAGCATGTTGGCGGGGAAGCTGCCCTGCGCGGGCGTGTGCCGCCAAAGCTGGTTGAGCACGACTTCGGGGGTCGCGTCGCGCTTCAGGTCGATGACGATGCGGACGCCTTCGCGGTTCGATTCGTCGCGGATGTCGCTCACGCCCTCGACGCGCTTGTCTTTCGCGGCCTCGGCGATCTTCTCCACCAGCGCGTTCTTGCCCTGCTGGTAGGGGATTTCGGTGAGTACGATCGAACGCCGCTCGCCGCGCTGCTCGAACATGTGGCGGCTGCGCACGATGATCGATCCGCGGCCCTCCTCATAGGCCTTGCGGCAGCCGGAACGGCCCAGGATCAGCGCGCCGGTGGGGAAATCCGGCCCCGGCACGATCTCCATCAACTCCTCGGTGGAGATCAGCGGGTTCGTGATCCAGGCCAGGCAGGCATCGATCACCTCGCCCAGGTTGTGCGGCGGGATGTTGGTCGCCATGCCGACGGCGATGCCGCCCGTGCCGTTGACCAGCAGGTTCGGGAAGCGCGCGGGCAGGACCGACGGCTCCTGGCGCGAGGCGTCGTAGTTCGGCTGGAAATCGACCGTGTCCTTGTCGAGATCCTCCAGCAGGAAATTCGCCGATCGGGCCAGGCGCGACTCGGTGTAGCGCATCGCGGCGGGCGGATCGGGGTCCATCGATCCGAAATTGCCCTGGCCGTCGATCAGCGGCAGCCGCATCGACCAGGGCTGAACCATCCGCGCAAGCGCGTCGTAGATCGCGCTGTCGCCATGCGGATGGTATTTACCCATCACGTCGCCGACGATGTTCGCCGATTTGCGGAACGGCCGCCCGGCGACATAGCCGCCCTCTTGCGCGGCGAAGAGGATGCGGCGGTGGACGGGCTTCAGGCCGTCGCGAACGTCGGGCAGCGCGCGCGCCACGATCACGCTCATCGCGTAATCGAGGTACGAGGTCTTCATCTCGTCTACGATTGAGACGGGCGAAATGTCGGAGGGGTCCGCGAGGACGGTCTCGTCGGTCAAGGGTGCTGGTTTCCGGTAAGATGTTTCAAGTCGATGACCGCCCTAGCGGGTGGCGGGCGGCCTGCCAAGCCTCGCGCGCGTGCGTGCGTGCATGCGTACGTGCGCGCACGCGGGGACGCCGCGATGGCCTGCGCGGAAAGGGGCGGGCGGGGAAACGGGCGCCTCAGGCGGCGGTGCGGCAGGCGATCGCGATGCGGTAATAGTTGGCGATATTCTGCGATGCCTGGATGCGGCGGTTTACCGCCTTGTCATAGCCGTCGCCTTCCAGCGCCGCGTTGGTCGAGCGTTCGTAGAAGATGCGCGCGGCAAAGCGTGTCCGCTCGCGGCTGACCCATTCGAGCGATTCGGGGATGTTCTTCGCCGCGATCCGCTCCAGCGCGCCGTCGATGAAGACCAGCGCGCTGCTGCAGGTCATGTTCCGCTCACGCGGGTCGACGGGCAGCACGGCGGGCGTGGTGCGCCGCGCGACGGGGAAGCGCCGGTCACAGGCCGCTGCGATCTCCGCCGTCTTCGCCGATGCGAGCGGCGGGCGCTCCATCCTGCCGAGCGTGCCGAACAGGCGCGAGTTGAAGGCGGCGCTGGAAGGATCGATCCGTGTCGCCGTGATCGCGTAGAAGAAGCGCACTGCCTCCGCCTCCAGCCGCGTCTCGACCGATCCCTCCTTCTTGGACTCCGTCGCGAACACGGCGGGGCCGCAGGCGAGCGCCGCGCGCGCCGGATCGGGATCGTCCGCGCTGGCGGGCGCGGAAGGCGGCAGCGGTACCTGCACCATGACCGGCGGCCCGCTCGGGCGCGGCGCGGAGGGCGGGAGGGGCGCGGGCCGGGGCACGATCACAGACGGAGGCGCCGGCACGGGGCTGGAGACGACGGATGGCGGCGCGGGTGCCGGCGTGGGCGGCATCGGGATGGGCGGAGGAGCGACCAGCGGCGGTGGCTTGCGCCCCTTCTTCGGAGCCCGCGCCTCTTTCGCGACCGGCTCGCGCGGGGCATGGGATTCGGGCTCGCCGACCGTCTGCGCCGCGGCGGCGAATGGGGTCTGGGCGGCAAGCGCCAGGAGGGGCAGGGCGTATCGCATCGCTGCGCGGCATCCTATGCAAGCGCGCCGCGCCGGGAAACAGCTTTTCGCGAACGGGCGGGCGCGGCCCGTGCCGATATTCAATCGCCGTTCACTGTGCACAACGCATCGCGATGAGACACATGCGCGCGCTTGAACGGCGCGTGCGTGGCAATTACTAGCGGGCGCGTCCCCAAGAACCGCCGCTGGCCGGCACGAGGAGTGTTCCAGGTTATGAAGAAACTCATGATGGTCGCTTTGGCTTCCGCCATTTCGATCGGCGTCGTCATGCCCGCCTCGGCGCAGAAGGAGGATAAGAAGGCCAAGGAAAAGGCGCCGAAGGAAACGCCGCTCCAGGTAGGCGACAAGTTCCGCAAGGTGGCCGGTGATGCCGACAAGGCGATCACCGACAAGAAGTACGACGTCGCCGCCGCCAAGATCGGCGAGGCCGAGGCGCTGATCAAGAACGACGACGAGAAATACTATTGGGCCGACATGCTTCTCCGCCTGTCGCTCGGCAACAACGACAACGTGGCCCAGATGCGCGCGATCGACGTGCTGGTGGCGAGCCCGCGCACCCCGCCGGAGCGCGCGCGCGTGCTCAGCGCGCACCGTGCGATGGGCGCGGCGAACGACGCCTATAACGCCAAGAAATACGCTGAGGCGATCCCGCTGCTGCTGAAGGCGCGCGAGCTGGGCCGTACCGATATCGACATTTCGGTGATGCTGGCGAACTCCTATTCGAACACCGGCAAGAATTCCGAAGCTGTGGTGGAGCTGGAAAAGGCGATCGCAGACAGCAAGGCCGCCGGCCAGAAGGCTCCGGAGAGCTGGTACAAGTTCGCGATCACCCGCGTGAACGCCGCTGGCGATCCCTCGGCCACCGCCGGCTGGCTGCTGCGCTACCTGACGGACTATCCCACAGTCGCCAACTGGCGCTGGGGCACCGTGGTCTATCGCGACGCGGTGAAGCGCAACGGATCGTTCGACAATCTGTCGCGGCTGGGCCTGTTCCGCCTGATGCGCACCACCGGCGCGCTGGCCGATCAGCAGGATTATTTCGACTATGTGAAAGCCGCGCTGGAACTCGGCCTGCCGTTCGAAGCGCAGGCGGTGATCAAGGAAGGCGAGACCAGCGGCAAGATCCCGAGCGATGCGTCGGCCTTCGTCCAGCTCAAGGCGACCGCGGCGTCCGGCGTGCGCGCCGAATCGCCGATCGAGGAGCTGGTGAAGGGTGCGCAGGCGGCGAAGAACGGTAAGGAAGCCGCGTCGGCCGGCGACGTGCTGATCGGCCTGGGCAACTATGCCCGTGCGGTCGAGCTGTACGATCTCGCGCTGTCGAAGGGCGGCGTGGCGACGGAGACGGTGACCTTCAACCGCGCCGTCGCGCTGATGCTGGCGGGCCGCAAGGCCGATGCCCGCCCGGGCTTCGCCGCGGTTTCCACCAAGCCGCTGGCCGATGTCGCGCGCTATTGGCTGACCTATATCGATCTGCCCGCCGCGCTCGCCCAGTGAGCGCGGCGCCACGGCGCGGATAGGGAAAGGGGCGGCCCGGTGCCGCCCCTTTTCATTTCAGCCGGATTTTCATTTCAGGCGGACGGGAACCCCGGGGATCTGCTTGGCGGTGCGGATCGTGAGCGACGTCTTCACATGCTCGACGTTGGGCGCCGGGGTTAGCTGGGTGGTCAGCAGCTTCTGAAAGCTCTGCAGGTCGGTGGCGACGATCTTCAGGATGAAGTCGATCTCGCCGTTGAGCATATGGCATTCGCGGACCTCGGGAATGTCCGCGACATGCGCCTCGAACGCCCGCAGATCGGCCTCCGCCTGGCTGCGCAGGCTCACCATCGCGAATACGGTCAGGCCGTAACCCAGCGCTTCGGCGTCCAGCGCGGCATGATATCCGCGGATCGCCCCCTGGTCCTCCAGCGCGCGCACGCGGCGCAGGCAAGGCGGGGCGGTCAACCCCACGCGCTCGGCCAGTTCGACGTTGGTCATGCGGCCATTTTCCTGCAGCAGGTCCAGTATCCGCATGTCGATATCGTCGAACCGCATCGGCATCCGTCCTCCTGCATCATTGCTGCGCCACGCAACCGGTAAGCATAAGATTATTACGCCGCAACACATTTGTCCCACATTGCGACGTGCCGAATTGGTGACTTGGGCGGCTGGGCTTCCGGGGTTAAGGAATCCTTACGGCGCGCGTTCCGGCAGCGCCCAGGGAACAGGGTTCAGGTGCGCTTCGACGATACGCTTGAGACGGTTCTCGCCGGCGATCTCGGCACTCCCTATGGCATGCAATCCGCATGGCGCCAGCTCGTCGACCTGATCGGCCGCGGCAGGGCGCTTCCTGATCCGCGCGCTCTCAACATCCTGCGCGGGATTCGCGAGAAGGTACCGCTCGCGGTGCGCGCGGCCAGCGCCCGGGGGCTGGAATTCGCGAACCCGCCTCCCGCGCTGGTCCGGCTGCTCGCGGTCGATGAGGTCAAGGTGGCCGTGCCGGTACTGCGCAGCGCCCGCCTGAGCACCGCGGACTGGGTGCAGCTCCTGCCCGAGCTTTCGCCCGCAGGCCGCGCCGTACTGCGCAATCGCCGCGACCTGAGCCCGGTGGTCCGCCGCGCGCTGGAGAGCTTCGGACCGATCGACTTCATCCTGCCCGACGAATCCGTGCCTGACGTGCCGGAAGTTCCCGTCGAGCCCGAAATCGCCGCTGCGGTGGCGCCGGAGCAGGGTGGAGAGGGCTGGACAGAAGCGGCGGTCACGCCCGATTCGGCGCCGGAGCCTGTCGTTGTATCCGAAGCGGAGCCTGAAATCGCCGAGGCCGCGCCCGTTCCGGAAGCGCTTGTCCCGCCCGCAGCAATCGAGGCCGAGGCTGCCCCGCTTGAAGTGGAGCCCCCGATCGCGGCGACGGACGCCGTGGTCGCGGTTCCTGCCGAATCGCCCGCCGGGACGGTCGCGTCCGAAGAAGCGCGGCACCCGGCCGCCGAGGTTGCCGCGCCGGCCGCCGATCCAGCTCCTCCTCCGCCGCCGGCCGAGGCTGATCTGGCGCGTGCGAATCTGGCCGGGGCGGGCGTGTTCGCCGGGGCTGCCTGGCTCGCCCCGGTGGATGCCGCCGTCGAGGAGGTCGCGCCGGTTGCGGAGGTGCCTGCCGCTCCCGTCACCGTCACGCCGCCGCCGGTGCCCGTCGCGCCGATCTTCACCGCGCCCGCACCCGCGCCCGTAGTGGAGGCGCCCAAGGGGCCGCCCGAGCAGATGGTCGACTGGACGCAGGTGCTCGCCACGCCTACGGCCGCGGCAGCGCCGGTACCGGCGCCCGAGCATGCCGCGATGCCGGCACCACAGCCCGAGGCCGCATCGATGCCCCCCGAACCGCTTCACCCCCAGGAGGCCGCCGCGCCCGCCGTTCCGGCGGGTGGCGAAAGCTCCGTTTTGGTGGAAGCCGTTGTCGAGGAAGAAGATTTCTCGTTCGTTTCGCTGGCGCGAGTCGCCGCGGCGATACCCATTTCGGCGATTGTAGCGGCTCCGGAACCCATGCCGGTCCAATCCGGGACAACCGGGGCAACGAGCCGGTCGGAGCCGATTGCGCAGCCCGCCGAAGCGGCTCAGGAAGCGCCCATGGCCACGATCGACACGATCTTCGCCGACGCGCCCGAAGCCGCCGCAGCGCCGCATGCCGACACGCATGCCTCTGCCGCACCGGGCGACGAGGCGCAGGAAGGACCCTTCCAGATTGCCGAGGTTGTCGCGCGAATCGATGCGTTCTGGCGCGATCGCGAGGCGGCCCAGATCCGCGGCGATGGCGGGGTTCGCGCCGTGCCGGTTGCGGACAGCTTCCGGTTCGAGACCGATGCCAAGGGCGTGATCCGCTGGGTGGAGGGCGTTTCGCGCGCGCCGCTCGTGGGACTTTCGCTGGAGGGCGTGCCGGGGGGCGCGGGCTCGCAGGTTGATGGTGTCGCGTCGGGCGCTTTCCGCCGCCGCGCGGGCTTCTCCAACGCCCGGTTGCTGATCGATGGCGAATCGGATGCCTCCGGCGCCTGGCTGATGTCGGCGATCCCGGTGTTCGATCCCGCCAACGGCCGCTTCACCGGCTATCGCGGCACCGCCCGGCGACCGCGCGCGGACGAGCGCGCCGAGCCGGTTCGGGCCGCCGCCGCCCGCGCAACGCCGGCCGACTCGCTCCGCCAGCTCGTCCATGAGCTGCGCACCCCTACCAACGCCATCGCCGGCTTCGCCGAGATGATCGAGACGCAGATGCTCGGCCCGGTCGCCGATCCCTATCGCGACCGCGCGACCGTCATTCGCTCGCAGGCCAAGGAGCTGCTGGGCGCGATCGACGATCTCGACCTGGCGGCGCGGCTGGACAGTTCCGCGCTGTCGCTCGTGCCCGGCCGCGTCGCGCTGCGGCCGCTGCTCGCGGGCATTGCCGACGATCTGGCGCAGCTCGCCGCGTTGCGCGGATCGTGCATCGCGCTGCCGGTGGACGATCTGGCGGTGAACGGCGATCGCCGCGCCGTGGAGCGCCTGTTGTCGCGGCTGATGGCCACGCTGGTTTCCGCGAGCACCATGGGCGAGCGGATCGGCGTTCGCACCGCGACCGAGGGTGAGGCTGTGCTGATCACGATCGATCGCCCCCAGGCGCTCTCCGACTATCCGGGCGACAAGGTGCTGGGCATCGACGACGAGGATGGCGACACATCGCTGCTGGGCGCCGGATTCGCCCTGCGGCTGGCGCGGAATCTGGCGCGCGAGCTGGGCGGCGGGCTGGTGATCGGGCCGGAAAGCTTGACTCTTCGCCTCCCTGCCTTCGAAAATAAGCCGGTGGGTCAGGCACATCTAAGCTGATCGATGGGAGAGGGCAGCCCAGCGCGCGACCAGCGCCGCGGGGCTTATCGTGCCCCTGCGCCCTCGGCCCAGGCGCTGGTGGATTGGCCTGAGAGCTTCGGTAACCGCTTCTCTATCTTCGTCGATACCGAAGAGGAGTTCGACTGGGGCCGCCCGCTGCAGCGCGAATCATCGGAAACGCGCGCCATCGCGGCGTTGCCGCGGCTGCATCGCCGATTCGCCGAACGCGGCGTGCCGAGCGTCTATCTGGTCGATTATCCGGTGGCGGCCGATCCCGCCGCGGTGGAGACGATCGCCGCGCTGATCGCGGAGGACGGCCGCTCGACGGTGGGCACCCAGCTTCATCCCTGGGTGATGCCGCCGTTCGAGGAAGAGGTGAACGGTTTCAACAGCTTCGCCGGCAATCTGCCCGAAGCGCTGGAACGGGCCAAGTTGACGCTGCTGACGGAGACGATCGCGAAAGCGTTCGGGGCGCCGCCGCTGATCTATCGTGCCGGCCGTTATGGCATCGGCCCGCGCACGGCGGGGCTGCTGGCGGAACTGGGCTACCGGATCGATAGCTCGATGCGATCGGCCTATGATTATTCGGCGGAGGGCGGGCCGGATTTCACCGCGATTCGCAACGCAGCGTTCCGCTTCGGCCCCGGCGATGCGCTGGTGGAGCTGCCGCTCACCACGATATTCACCGGGCGGCTGCGCAAGGCGGGAGCCGGGCTGTTCCATGCGCTCGGCCGCGTGCCGCATGCGCGCGGGGTGGCGGCGCGGCTCGGCCTGCTCTCGCGCGTTGCGCTGACGCCGGAAGACATGCCGATCGCCGACGCGCTGGAGGCGATCCGCATCGCGGCGGGGGAGGGCGAGCGGCTGCTCAACTTCAGCTATCATTCGCCCTCGGCGGAACCCGGGCACACGCCCTATGTGCGCGACGCGGCCGATCTCGCCGCGTTCGATCGCTGGTGGGATTCGGCGCTCGACCTGCTCGACCGGCTGGGATTCCGGCCCGCATCCCAGGCCGATCTGATCGCGGCGGCTTGCGGGAAGGGCGCTGCTTCCGCTAACGCCCCGGGTGCTGGGGGCCTGTAGCTCAATGGTTAGAGCTGGCCGCTCATAACGGCTAGGTTGGGGGTTCGAGTCCCTCCGGGCCTACCAGTGCCCCCTGGCCCGCCGTCAAAGGGCAAGCTCCTCGCTTGCGCGGCCCGGCGATAACGTTACGCTCATAAATTGCGCTCAGGCTGGCCCGTGCAGGCGGGCAAGGGCGGCATGTGGCGTCTTGCCGTGCTTGCACGAACCCCAGCGGATGGAGGATTTTATGATGTATGGTGGCGGTCAGAACGATGGCGGTGCCGCGGGCGACGGCAGCGGCGGCACGCCCTCGCCGCAGCCCACGCCCACGCCTACGCCGAGGCCCACCAAGCCGGGTATCGACTGCTGATGGATCTGCCGTTCCTGGCATTCTGTTTCGGGATGGCGGCGGTGATGACCGCCGCCAGCCTGACGGTCATCGCCTATCCCGATGTGCCGCTGGCACGCGGGGCGCTGGTGGTGTTCGTCAATTGGGTGCTGGGAACGGTATTCGCACTGTCCACCAACATCACCGATGGCTGGTGGTTCAACATCCTGATCGATCTGGCGTCGGCTGTGGCGCTGCTGCGGCTGGGGCGGGGACGGTGGCAGGTCGGGCTGGGGCTTACCTATTGCATCCAGCTATGCGGACACCTGTTCTATGCGTTGACGATCACGCGCGGTCAGGCGGCGGCCTGGCCCTATTATAGCTGGCTTACCGCGATCGCCTGGCTTCAGTTGCTGCTGGTGGCGGGATGGGCTGCCGACGTGTGGTGGCGCAGTTCCCGCGCGGCGCGCGCCCAGCCCTGATCGCGGTGTTCCCGCACCCCCTTCACGCGGCCGCCCGCTGCGGCTAGGGGATCGCGACGCTTCCGTGTCGGGGAGTAGCGCAGCCTGGTAGCGCATCTGCTTTGGGAGCAGAGGGTCGCAGGTTCGAATCCTGTCTCCCCGACCATTACCATTCCGAAGACGCAATCGCATGAACGCCCGGGCGGTTCAGGCCGGGCGGCCTCCCAGCCATAGGGCTAGGTTGGCCGCGTAGCGGCGGATGGCGCGCTGGGCCTCCGGGGCGTGGCGCAGGCCGTCGCCGGGGGCTTCGCTGACGAAGCTGGGACAGCCCGTCGCGGGGTCCCAGTTGTAATCGGCGAAATGATGGAAGGTGGATTGCGCCAGCGCCGGGCCGTGTCCTGCGGAGCGCTCGAACGCGACGGCGATGTTGAAGGTCCGCCCGGTCGTCCGGCTGGTGCCGGTGGTGATCACGCGGGCCGTGGGGTCGCCCGGCGGGGCGCCCACCGCGCCCTCATGCGGGTGCGCGGGCAGATACCGGATCAGGCCGCCGGGCGCATCAGGATCGCGGAGCAGGGCATGGGGCTCTCCCAGCGGCGCGATCTCCTGGAAATCGCCGTTCGCGCCCGAATGATAGTTGGGCCACAGGATATAGCCGGTCTCGCGATCGTCGGGCACGTGGCGCGTGCCGTCCGGATCGGGATTGTGGCTGTGGAAGAAATGCGCGCTGCCGACGCCGCCCAGCGTGCAGACGGAGCAGCCCAAATCCATATGATCGCGCGTGACCATCAGCCCGCCGCCCCGGCGCCAGAACCGGTCGATCGCCGCGCAATCGGCGGGATCCAGCCCGTCGCCGGTATCCACTGCGAACAGCCAGAGCGCGTCGTAATCCGAAGCGTCGATCGTCGAGAGCACCGGGTCCGGACTGCCGGGCCCGGTACGGTCGCGCGCGGTGACGTGGCAGAGCGGCGCGCCGTCGGGGCCGGTCAGCCCCGCCACGTGATCGCGCAGCAGCGAGAATCGCCCGATGTGCCAATCGTCGGCGATCGGCGGGATCGTGGTCTGCAGCAGGATGCGAATCGGTGAAGCCATGATGTCCTCCCGGGCGGGGCCGTGGCGGGGAGGGCAGGGCCGCTCCGCGCCGGCGCGTGACGGAATATCGGCGCGAACCTGGCATCCTGCAACCGGGCTGTCCGCCTTCGGGAGGAAGGCTGCGGACCGGCGTGGCGCCCCCGCGCGGACTGGAGCTCCGCCCGAATCAAAAAGGGCGCCCCTTGCGGGACGCCCCCTTGATCTCGACCCAGGCCGCCAGGCGGCCTGGACGCGAATTACATCGCGTTGCCGGTCACGTTCTCGACCGGGGCGCCGACGTTCTCGGCCATCACGTCCGCGCCGTTGTCATAATCGCTGACATTGGCTTCGACGGTGTTGGCTTCGGTGGTGTTGTTGGTGGCCGCAGGCGTGCAGGCCGCAAGCGTCATCAGGCCGGCGGCAGCAGCAACAGTGAGGACCTTCTTCATCTCGGTTGCTCCCAATGATAAGCAATCATTCGCGGCCGGCCCGATTGCCGTCGCGAAGCTGTCCACATAGCGGTAGTTACGTTTGCGTCAATCGCAATTTCGGTCGCCGTTCCCGCTGTTGGACAAATTTCCGCCCGTTTTACGCCATCGGACGGCCATATACACGCACCGCAGAACCCCCCTCCCGGAAGCCTTCGTTGCAACGCCGCAATTATCACGAAGCGGCGTACCGGGCGAGCTTTTTTGTGTGTCCGGTCACGGACGCGGAGTCACCGGACCGATATCCTCGTGTGCATCCGCAACAACGGCCAGCATTGCTGTCCAAGCCGCCACATTCTGCCGCAGTTGGGCGGGGTCGATCTTGTCGAGCGTGTCGTCCGCCGTGTGGTGCAGATCGAAGTAGCGGCTGCCCGACTGGGCCAGGTCGATCGCCGCCACGCCAGCGCGGTGGAGCGGCGCGATGTCGGTGCCGTCGCCGCCGATCGCCGGGCCGCGCGCGATGCCGAGCGGAAGCAGCGCGGCGGCCACCCGATCCCCCACGGCCCTTGCGTTTTCGGGCAGGTTGAACTCCACCTTCCAGATGCGGTCCGCGCCGAAATCGCTTTCGCTCGCGGTGGCGTGGCGCTCGCTCTTGTGCGCCTCGAAATAGGCCTTGGCGCCGAACGCGCCGACCTCTTCCGATCCGGCGAAGAGGATACGGATCGTGCGCCGGGGCGTGCCCGCCTGCTGGATTCGCCGGGCGGCGGCGGCCACGATCCCGCAGCCCGCGGCATCGTCGATCGCGCCGGTGCCCAGGTCCCAGCTATCGAGGTGGCAGGCGACCACGACGATTCCCGCGGCCGGATCGCTGCCCGGCACCTCGGCGATGACGTTGCCCGATTCGGCCTGCTTCACGGTGGAGGGCGTGAGCGTCAGCCTAAGCGTCACCGGCTTGCCGCGCGCCACGATGCGCTCAAGCTGCTCGGCATCAGGCACGGAGAGCGCGCCGGCGGGGATCGGCGCCACGCCCTCTTCGAAGCGGGTGTTCCCGGTGTGGGGCGTGCGGTGATAATCGGTGCCGATCGATCGGATCACGATCGCCGCCGCGCCCTTCTTCGCCGCGACGTTCGGCCCCTGGGTGCGCACCGGGCCGAACGCGCCATAGCTCGATCCGTCCTGGGTGGCGGTCATCCGGTGAGTGATGAAAACGATCTTGCCCTTCACCGCGGCATCCGGCGCGGCCTTCAGCGCATCGAGCGAGGCGAACATCACCACCTCCGCCTCAACGCCCTTCGGCCCGGTGGCACCGGAATTGCCCAGCGCGGTGACGGTCAGCTTCTGGGGGAAGGGGCCGGTCACCTCGGCGCGCTCGTCGCCGCGCAGCCATACCGGCATCATATAGGGCTCGATGCGGACGTTGGCGAAGCCCTGGGCCTTCAGCCACGCCTCCGCCCAGGCGCGGCCGCGCGCCTCGGCCGGGGTGCCGGCGGGGCGGGGGCCAACCTCGGTCGTGATGCCTTCGATGAAATCCCAGGCAAGCGTGTCCTGGAGCGCGGCATCGCGCAGCGCGGCGGGATCGAGCGGCTGGGCCAGGGCGGGGAGGGGCAGGAGCAGCGCGGCAAGCGCGGCGGCGACGCGATACTGGGGCTTGTGCATATCCGCCTGCTAATCGGCGTGCGGGCGTTTGCCAACCGGCCGGGCCATCGCTACATGCGCAGCCGAAAATCCCGCATCCCAGCTACCCGACGGAGACCCGCACCGTGGCCGCCCAATACGCCTTCGTGATGAAGGACATGACCAAGACCTTCCCCGGCGCGCAAAAGCCGGTGCTGTCGAACATCAACCTGCAATTCTATCAGGGGGCGAAGATTGGCATCGTCGGCCCCAACGGCGCCGGCAAGTCGACGCTGATGAAGATCATGGCCGGTATCGACAAGGAGTTCTCCGGCGAGGCGTGGCCTGGCGAGAACATCACCGTCGGCTATCTGCCGCAGGAGCCGCAACTCGATCCGGCCAAGACCGTGCTCGAGAACGTCAAGGACGGCGCGCGCGAGACCGCCGACATGCTCGATCGCTTCAACGCGATCTCGGCCGAGATGGGCGATCCCAAGGACGACACCGATTTCGACGCGCTGATGGAGGAGATGGGCGAGCTCCAGGCCAAGATCGACGCGGTCGACGGCTGGACGCTCGACAACCAGCTCGAGGTCGCGATGGAGGCGCTGCGCTGCCCGCCGTCCGACTGGAGCGTTGAGAATCTGTCGGGCGGCGAGAAGCGCCGCATCGCGCTCACCCGGCTGCTGATCCAGAAGCCCTCGATCCTGCTGCTCGACGAGCCGACCAACCACCTGGACGCGGAGAGCGTGCAGTGGCTGGAAAGCCACCTCAAGGAATATCCGGGCGCGGTGCTGATGATCACCCACGACCGCTATTTCCTGGACAATGTGGTCGACTGGATCCTGGAACTCGATCGCGGCAAATATTTCCCCTACGAGGGCAATTACTCCACCTATCTGGAAAAGAAGGCCAAGCGCCTGGAGCAGGAGGACCGCGAGGCCACCGGCCGCCAGAAGGCGATCAACGACGAGCTGGAGTGGATCCGCGCCGGCGTGAAGGGCCGCCAGACCAAGTCCAAGGCGCGCATCAAGCGGTTCGAGGACCTGGTCACCGCCCAGGAAAACCGCACGCCGGGCAAGGCCCAGATCGTCATCCAGGTGCCCGAGCGGCTGGGCGGCAAGGTGATCGAGGTGAACGGCATCTCGAAAAGCTATGGCGACAAGCTGCTGTTCGAGGACCTGAGCTTCACGCTGCCGCCGGGCGGCATCGTGGGCGTGATCGGGCCGAACGGCGCGGGCAAGTCCACGCTGTTCAAGATCATCACCGGCCAGGAACAGCCCGACAGCGGCACGATCGACGTCGGCTCCACGGTGCGGCTGGGCTATGTCGACCAGAGCCGTGACCATCTCGACGCATCGAAGAACGTCTGGGAGGAGATTTCGGACGGTCTCGATTACGTAAAGGTCAACGGCCACGACATGAGCACGCGCGCCTATGTCGGCGCGTTCAACTTCAAGGGGCAGGACCAGCAGAAGAACGTCGGCAAGCTTTCCGGCGGCGAGCGCAATCGCGTCCACATCGCCAAGATGCTGAAGCGCGGCGGCAACGTGCTGCTGCTCGACGAGCCGACCAACGACCTGGACGTCGAGACGCTGGGCGCGCTGGAGGAGGCGATCGAGAATTTCGCGGGCTGCGCCGTGGTGATCAGCCACGATCGCTTCTTCCTCGATCGCCTCGCCACCCACATCCTGGCGTTCGAGGGCGACAGCCATGTCGAATGGTTCGAAGGCAACTTCGAGGCTTATGAAGAAGACAAGCGCCGCCGCCTGGGCGACGCGGCGGACCGTCCTACCCGGCTGGCGTACAAGAAGCTGACTCGGTGAGGTTGCATGGCGACGCGCGCTGCGCCGGTGAAGTCTGAGGGAATGCTCTAGTCGGTGAAGGGGCAGGAATCAGTGTGATATAAAGCGCCGGCGCAAGCCAAAGAGATATGTAGAATGTTCGCTTCATCTGCTTGCGCGTTATTAGAATCAATACCGCAACCAAGGCGTATGCGCGATACCATTTGGCGTATCTATGTCCGGATACGATATCAGTGAATAATACCAGCCAATAATCTATGTCGTCATGACTTACTGGGCAGCGTTCCAAGCTATGATTATAGCGTGAACTGTAGGTTTTTAGGGCATCTAGTAAATGATCTTCTCTGCTATTAGCTTCAATAACAGCCGCAGTTAGATCGTCACCAATCTCGCGAAGTTGTCTGGCGCTGTTATCTAGCTGATACGATCTGACATAATTCTCTCCGCGTTCAATGAGGCTAAATGCAACAATAAATACCGGCAGAAGTATTCCAATAGATTGGAATTTTATCCTAATGTCTCCTGAAATATCTAGCGATCCTGGTAATAGAAGGTATGATATAGCTATGGACCATAGGGATAGTACGACCACGGTTAGCTGAGCTAAATTCCAATCAAATCGAATTCGCTTTGAAGCGCTAAATCGACATGATGATGTAATTCTCATTCTCTCTTGGATTTGCCAAATTTTGCTAACCAGTGACGATTCGGTCTCGCCTGTTGTGTCGTTGCTGCCCATGCTCCCCCTCTCCCCAATATTGGAAAGCTAGCAGATTAGAATAGCACCCTGTCCATCTGTCGCAATAGCGATCATAACTGTCGATATTTCCAAAATATGTGGATATTGGGACGGGGTTTTTAGCTCTTCAGGCTTTCATAATATTGCCTTATGGGCGCTGAATTTCTGATAGATATTTTTGTTTATCAATGGCTTAAATGAATGTGAGCGTTGGCCTGCCATTTGAGCTCCAACGTTGATACCGGACTCGCATTCATCATATGTTGTTTCTGGCTTTTTTCGTAGGATTATCGATTCCACGTGCTTTGAGACGATTGAATATTTATGTTTGGCGTGGCTTGAATGTCCGCCCGATGCCTCCCGCCCCACCCATCACCTATCGCCGCTGGTCCGGCCCGATTGCGGGTGCGGTGCCGTTGCTTCAGGCGCTCTCGGCGCGGGTGTTCGAGGAATATTCGCCCGCCTATCTTCCAGATCGGATCGGCGCTGCCGCCGATCCGCTGCTCTGGCTGGCCGAGCGTGACGGGAACGCGCTGGGGTTCAAGCTGGGATATCGCCGCGGGCCGAAGCTGCTGCTTTCCTGGCTCGGCGGGGTCGCGCCGGAGGCGCGGCGGATGGGCGTGGCCTCGGCGCTGATGGTGCGGCAGCACCAGTCGGCCCGCGAGGCGGGATACCGCTTTGTCGAGACGCGCACCCGTGCGCCCAACAATGCGATGCTGATCCTCAACCTGCGCCACGGCTTCCATATCGTGGGTGCGGAGATCGACCCGCGCGGATTCCTGAAGGTGATCCAGCGCAAGGAACTGACCGTATGACGCAATGGGATCCCACGCTCGTCACACGTGCATATGCGCTGGCGTTAAAATCCTTCGAGGAGGGCGGCTGTCCAATCGGATCGGTGCTGGTGCGCGGACCGGAGATATTGGGGGAGGGGCACAACCAGCGTGTGCAGAAGGGCGATCCGATCGCGCATGGCGAGATGGATGCGATCCGCAACGCCGGACGGCAGAAAAGCTATCGCGACACCACGCTCTACACCTCGCTCAGCCCGTGCATGATGTGCGCGGGCACGATCGTGCAGCTCAAGATCCCCCGCGTCGTGATTGCGGAGAACACGACCTTCGGCGGCAACGAGGATTTCCTGCGCGCCCACGGTGTCGAGGTGACGGTGGTGAACGACGCACGCTGCATCGCGCTGATGCGGCGCTTCATCGCCGAACGGCCCGAGCTGTGGAACGAGGATATCGCCGAGGAATAGCCCCGGCTCAGCGCTCCCGCCCGGCGTTCGCGGCGGCGTTATGCTCGTAGATCCAGACGGAATCGCCGATGACCGTGGTCACCTTTTTCCGGATATATTCGGATTCCAACGGCTTGGCGGGATCATAGCCTTCATAGGCGTCCAGATCGGCGATCACCTTGGGATCGGCGGTCTCATGCACCTCGCCTGCTACCTGGCCTTCGCCGCCCAGCGTCAGGCCGGGGTAGAGGCCCAGATCGCGCACCGTGCCGTTCACCGCGTCGTCGCCCACGAAGCGCATCCGCTCGCCCAGGCGGAACTGGGCGTGTCCGCGCTGGCCGCGCCGCAGCAGGCCGTAGAAGAAGAAGCGTTCCATCGCGCCGCTCACATCGGGCCGAAGCAGCGCGCGAGGCGCGTGAGCACCGGGCCGTAGCGTTTCTGCGCGGACTGGGGATAGGTCAGCTCGAACGACAGCAGCTTGCCGTCGTGCAGGAAGGTGCGTGCATAGAAGACGCGGTTCCCCGCCAGGCCGGAGATGGTGGCCGATTCGCCCTTGCGCGCGCGATAGGTGACGCGGCCGCCCGGCCCCTTCAGGCGCATGCCCTGCCGCTCGATCTCGCCCTTCAGCGAGGTGTCGAGCGCATTGTAGCGGCCATAGACCGCCAGTTCGGCACCGTCGGCAGCGAGGAAGCGCTGGCCGTCGCCGTTGGGGGCCTCGCCCTGAGGGATCAGCAGATCGGCCGGATAGCAGATGCCATATTCGAAGCGTGCGTTGGCATAGACCGGCCAGTCGCCGCCCTGCGCGGGCGCGGCGCCGGCCAGCATCGCAAGCAGAAATACGCCACCGGCCATCGCCGTTCCTCCCAATAGTGCAACCGGCGCCGCGCGTACGGCCGCGCCAGTGTAGTGCGAGATGCGCGCGGATTGAACCGGTCCGTTTCCCGGTCAAGCCGGAGGAACGGCACCCGCCCGGACAGCGCTGGCCTCAGGCGGGAATCGCCCTGGAGGGAGAGCGGCCCCGCGCCGTCAGGCCGTGAAGCGCTTGGTGAAGCCGCGGCCGGGATCGCCGGTGTCGGGAAAGGCCTCCACATCGGTGACCTGCGCCAGCGGCGGCCCTTCGCGGCATGCGGCGACCAGCGCGCCGATCGCGCCTTCCTCGCCGCTGGCCAGCATCTCTACTCGGCCGTCGCGCAGGTTGCGCACCCAGCCCGTCAGCCCCAGCCCGCGTGCGGTGCGCACCGTCCAGTCGCGATAGCCGACCTGATGCACCCGCCCCGACACGTAGATACGCTGTGTCGTCATTCCGATCCTCACCGGGCCGGAATACGCCCCGGCCGCGCGCATCCTAGCAAGCCGTAGGCAAGCAGGGGAGCCCGGGGGGTGATCGCCCCGGCGCGCAAAAGCCTCCCCTCGCGGACATGCGGGGGGAGGCATGGCGGCTTTGGGGTTCGTTACCGGTTCAGCCCTGCGGCTTGCCGCGCAGCGCGTCGAGGCTCCACGAGCCCGCGCCAGCCGCGGCGAGATAGAGGAAGATGAAGGCGAACAGCATCGCCGGCTCGCCGCCGTTGTTGGCGGGGAAGAAGCCCTGCGGCGCATGCGCGATGAAATAGGCGGCGGCCGACATGCCCGAAGCCAGGAAGGCCACCGGGCGGGTGAACAGGCCGAGCAGGATCAGCGTGCCGCCGACCAGCTCGATCACCGCGGCGGCGATCAGCATCGCGGGCAGCGGCCCGGGCATCGGAAATTCGGGAAAGCCGAACAGCTTGGACGAGCCATGCTGGATGAACGCCAGCGCGGCGGCGATACGGAGGATGGAAAGGAGCGGGCCGCTCCAGCTTGCAGGAATGGGCATTGGGATTCTCCCGTTGTGGTGCGACGGAAGATGGTTGCGCTGGCGGCACGAACAATGGCCGTGCGGGAAACGCATGGTTTCCGGCGGGCGCGCGATCCGGCGGGGCTGTTCTCGGCTTCGCTGAACCCGTTCCGGCTCTGCGCTCAGGGATAGGCGATCGCCATCACCTCATATTCGCGCTCGCCGGCGGGCAGCGCCACGCGCCGCAGGTCGCCGATCGCGGCGCCGCGCAGCGCCCGGGCCAGGGGAGCGTTCCAGCCGACCAGCCCCTTGCCGGCGTCGGCCTCGTCATCGCCCACAAGAGTCAGCGTGCGATGATTGTCGTCCTCGTCCGCGATGGTGACGGTGGCGCCGAACCAGACGCGGCCCTTGTCCTCCTGCCGCGCGGGATCGATCACCTTGGCGGCCTTCATCCGCTTCGAGAGCCAGCCGAGCCGCCGGTCGAGCTCGCGCAGCCGCTTGCGGCCATAGATATAGTCGCCGTTTTCCGAACGGTCGCCGTTGCCCGCGGCCCAGGAGATGGTTTCCACCAGTTGCGGCCGCTCGGTGCCGAACAGCGCGTCATATTCGGACTTCAGCGCGGCATAGCCGGCGGGGGTGATATAGTTGGGGCGATCCATCGCGCTACCTAGCCCCGCCGGGCCAGCCCTGGGAAGCTCAACCCGGCGGCGACTTGCCCAGATACCAGCTCAGGTTCGCCGGCCCGCGGCTGCGCGCGCGCTGGGGGTTCATCAGGTCATAGACCACGGCGTTCTCCAGCACGCGCTGGACATAGTTCTTCGTTTCGAAGATCGGGATCTTCTCCACCCATTCGACGATGTCGACGCCGGGGGTGCGCGGATCGCCGTTGGCGCGGATCCACTTGTTCACATTGCCCGGCCCGGCGTTGTACGCGGCCACCGCCAGCGGATAGCTGCCATAGATGCCGAACACCCGCTTGAAATAGCTGGTGCCCAGGTGGATGTTGTAATCCGTGTCCACCGTCAGCGCGTCGCGATTGTATGCCATGCCCAGCGATCTGGCCATTTCGGCGGCGGTGCCGGGCATGAGCTGCATCAGCCCGCGCGCGCCCGCGTGGCTGATGGCGGCGCGATCGAACTGGCTTTCCTGCCGCGCGATGGCGTGGATGATCGTCCAGTAATCCTGCTGCGCCTCGGGCACGCGGACGGAGGGGTATCCGGTGGCGGTATAGTCCGACAGGCCGTTCTGCAGCGCGCTGCGCCCCACCATCACGCCCAGATCGGGGCGGCCGATCGCGCGGCTCAGTTCCGCGGCGAGCACGTGATCGCTGTCGCTCGACGCATCGTTGGCGATCTGGCGGACGAACAGGCTTTGGTCGCGATACTCGCCCATCGTGCCGAGCTGCTGCGCGGCGCGCACCACCTCGCGCCGGTAGAAGGCGTCGCGCGCGGCCGGGTCCACCGCCCGTGCCGAGAAATCGGCCGGCGCCTTCAGCGGGCGGCCCAGCCGCTCGATCGCGAGCTGGCCGTAATAGAGGTCTGGGAAGCCTGCCGCGCGTTCGAAGAAGCCGGTTGCGGTGCCGGTGTCGCCGGCGGCCACCGCCGCGCGGGCGGCCCAATAGAGACCCTTCGATTGCGTCTGCGGCGTCTTCGATCCGCGCGAATAGCGTTCGAACATGCCCACCGCTTCGGCCGGGCGGCCGAGCTTCTGCATCGCGGTGGTGCCCGCCAGCCAGACCAGGCTGGTGTAATCGTCGCGCTCGCCATAGGGCCGGTCGCTGATCACCACATCGGGGGCGTAGGCGTCGTCGACCTTGCTGGCGATCAGATAGGCCTGGAAATGCTGGCCGTCGGCGGCGGCGCCCCGGGCGGCGGCGAGCAGCAGCTCATACCATTTCTCGACATTGCCGGGGCGGCTTACCAGCCTGCGCGGCTGGGCGAGATAGGCGCGCATCGCCACGCTCTGTCCGCTGTTGCGCAGCCATGTGGCACGATCGGCGATATAGCCTGCATCGCCATAGCCTGCTTCGGCAGCAGCGTTGCCCCGGTCGTGCGCGTCGGCGGCGCCGGTGCGATAGGCGAGCCGCGCATCGAACACCTGGCGGCGGGCGGGGGATACCATCCCCAGCATCCGCCCGGCGGCGGTGGTGGCGCCCTGCCACAGCAGCATGTCCATGCGCGCGTCATGGTCCTCGGGACGCAGCGCGCCCGCGAAGGCGCCGAGCAGCCGGTTCTCGTCGTCGCCGCGCAGCACGCCCGAACGCCATGCGCGGCGGGCCTGGTCGTCCGCCTCCGCCTTGCGGCCCGAAGCAGCCAGCGCCTCGGCGAAGCGCAGGTTCCCCGCGGCAGTCAGCGGCGGAAAGCGTTCGAAGAATCGTACCGCAAGCCGTGGCGTCTCGGCCCCGCCGCCCTGGGCGGTCTCCGCCACCGCACGGCGGCTCGTCTCGCCCGGCCAGCCGGGGTGGGCGAGAAGAAAGTTCGCATAGTCGGCGAAGGGAAACCCGTCCGACTGCTGGAGCCGGCGCCATTCGGCGAGCGCGCCCGCGATCTGGTCCGACTGGATATAGGCGGGAGCCTCGCGCGGGACGCCGCTCTCGATGGCCGCCTTGTACCATTCGAGCTGCGATTGCGTCATCTGCGAGGACGCGGCGACTGCGGTCACGCCCAGGGCCAGCAGCGCGCTCTTGATCACAGGAGCAAGCATGCTGGACATGATAGGGAATCCCGCCGTATCTGCCAGCCCGAATTCACGCCCCTGTACAAAATTAAGGATAATTTCGGGACTTATGTTCTCCGGCTCGATTCCCGCGCTCGTCACGCCCTTCCGCAACGGCGATTTCGCCGAGGCCGATTTCCGCGATTTCGTGGAATGGCAGATCGCGGAGGGATCGGCAGCGCTCGTCCCCTGCGGCACCACCGGAGAGGCGGCGACGATGACCTTCGCCGAACATTTCGAGGTGGTGCGCGTGTGCGCCGATCAGGCGCGCGGCCGCGTGCCCGTGATCGCGGGCGCGGGTTCGAACGACACGCGCGTCGCGATCGGCAACGTCAAGGCGGCGAAGGCCGCGGGCGCCGATGCGGTGCTGATGGTCCCGCCCTATTACAACCGCCCCAGCCAGGAGGGCATCTTTCGCCATTTCGAGGCGGTTCAGGCCGAATGCGAGCTGCCGATCATACTCTACAACGTGCCCGGCCGCACCGTGACGGACATCCAGCCGGCCACCATGGCGCGGATCGTGAAGGCCTTTCCGGGCAAGTTCGCGGGCGTGAAGGACGCCACCGGCAGCCTGGGCCGCGTGACCGAACAGCGCAGCGGATGCGGCGCGGACTTCGCCCAGCTTTCGGGCAATGACGAGACGGCGCTGGCGTTCAACGCGATGGGCGGGGTGGGGTGCATCTCGGTCTCCGCCAATGTCGCGCCGCGGCTGTGCGCCGATTTCCAGGCCGCCTGGGCCGCGGGCGACACCGCCAAGGCGCTGGAACTGCACGACCGGCTCTATCCGCTGCACATCGCGATGTTCACCGATGCCTCGCCGGGGCCGGTGAAATATGCGGTGGCGAAGCTGCGTCCCGGCTTCCCCGGCGAACTGCGCTTGCCAATGACTCCCGCAAGCGAGGCGAGCCGCGCCGCCGTGGACGCGGCTATGGCGCACGCGGGAATCTGAGTTAGGCCGGTGCGACGTGGGTGCGCTGGGCTTCCCCTCGCGCCCGTCACGTCCTACATGCGCCACCCTTATGGCCCGCCCGCGTCCCGCCACCTTCGACAAGAAGAAGACTGTCGCCGAGAACCGGCGCGCGCGCTTCGACTATTTCATCGAGGATACCTATGAGGCCGGCATCGCGCTGACCGGGACCGAGGTGAAGTCGCTGCGCTTCGGCGAGGGATCGATCGCGGAGGCCTATGCCGATGTCACGGGCGAGGAGGTGTGGCTGATCAACGCCAACATCCCCGAGTTCAGCCATGGCAATCGCCACAACCACGATCCCAAGCGCCAGCGCAAGCTGTTGCTGCACGAGCGCGAGATCAACAAGCTCCACGGCGCGGTCGCGCGCGAGGGGATGACGCTGGTGCCGCTCAGCATCTATTTCAACAGCCGCGGCCGGGCGAAGGTGGAACTGGCGCTGGCCAAGGGCAAGAAGGCCCACGACAAGCGCGACACGATCAAGGAACGCGACTGGAAGCGCGACCAGCAGCGCATCCTGCGCCAGCACGGCTGAGGCCGCCGGCGCGTCCCCGGCCGGGGGGTGCGGAAGGGCACATCCCGAAAACTGCGAATTGGTCACCATATTTGCCAGATTATTGCGTCTGACCGGCCATTTACGGCAAAATCCGGCTCGCCATGGCGGCATGATTGACTAGGCGTCTTGGCCCGATAATACGGCGCCATCCTAACGCTTAGGGGACACCTCAATGCGTCGCATCGTGCTTATCGCCACTACGGCTCTCGCCGCTCCCGCCTTCCTCGCGTCCTGCGCCTCCAAGGACACCGCCGCCCCGGCCACGGTTGCCGAAGCTCCACCGCCCGCGCCCGTCGCGCCGCCCGCGCCGCCGAAGCCGCGCCCCCAACTCGGCAGCTTCGGCTTCGACGCCGCCGGCATGGACGCCAGCATCGCGCCCGGCAACGACTTCTACGGTTTCGCCAACGGCACCTGGCTGAAGAACACGCCGATCCCCGCGGACAAGTCGAACTACGGCATGTTCACCGCGCTCGACGATCTGTCGAAGGATCGCGTGCGCGGCATCATCGAGGGCCTGAAGGGCGATCCGAGCAACAAGATCGGCATGGCCTATGCCAGCTATCTCGATACCGCGACGGTGGAGGCCAAGGGCCTGGCGCCGATCCAGCCCTGGCTGGACAAGGTGCGCGCGATCAAGACCAAGAAGGACTATCTCGCGATGGTCGTCGAGGGCGGCAAGATCGGCGTCCGCGGCCCCGTGGGCGGCTATGTCGGCCAGGACGACAAGATCCCCGAAAACTATATCCTCACGATGGGCCAGGGCGGCACCGGCATGCCGGACCGCGACATGTACCTGGTCGACAACGACAAGATGAAGAAGGTGCGTGCGGCCTATGTCGCGCATCTCGCCAACCTGCTGAAGCTGGCGGGCGAAAAGGACGCGGACAAGCGCGCCGCAGCGATCATGGCGCTGGAGACCAAGATCGCCAAGGTGCAGTGGACCCGCGAGGATTCGTCCGACGCCGCCAAGACCTACAACAAGTTCACCGTGGCCCAGACCGCCAAGCTGTCGAGCGCCACGCTCGACCTGCCGGCGATGCTGAAGGCGACCAGCCCGAAGATCACCGAGGTGCTGATCAACCAGCCGACCGCGTTCAAGGGCATCGCGGGCATTCTCGACAAGACGCCGATGGCGGTGCTGAAGGACCAGATGCTGGTCCGCAGCCTGGACGGCCTGTCGAACTTCCTGCCCGATGCGGTGGCGAACGAGACCTTCGCCTTCTTCGGCACCATGCTCCAGGGTACGCCGCAGCGCGAGGAGCGCTGGAAGCGCGGCGTGGGCTTCGTCGAGGGAACGCTGGGCGAAGAGGTCGGCAAGGAATATGCCGCCCGCTATTTCCCGCCCGAGTATAAGGAGAAGATGAACGAGCTCGTGAAGAACGTGCTCGACGCGATGGGCCGCCGCATCGACGGGCTCTCCTGGATGCAGCCGCAGACCAAGGAACGGGCGAAGGCGAAGCTCAAGAACTTCACCGTCAAGGTCGGCTATCCGGACCGCTGGCGTGACTATTCGGGGCTTGAGATCAAGGCCGACGACCTGTTCGGCAACGCGATCCGTTCCAACCAGTTCGATTACGAATATGAGCTGGGCAAGCTGGGCGGGCCGGTGCGCCGCTGGGAATGGGGCATGCTGCCCCAGACCGTGAACGCCTATGCCAATTTCGGCATGATGGAGGTGGTGTTCCCGGCCGCGATCCTGCAGCCGCCGTTCTTCGATCCCAACGCCGATCCGGCGGTGAACTATGGCGGCATCGGCGCGGTGATCGGGCACGAGATCAGCCACCATTTCGACGACCAAGGCGCCAAGTACAACGAGAAGGGCGAGCTTTCCGACTGGTGGACGCCCGAGGACGTCAAGGCGTTCGGCGAGGCCACCAAGGCGCTGGTCGCGCAGTATGACGCCTATGAGCCGCTGCCGGGCGAGCATGTGAAGGGCGAGTTCACGCTGGGCGAGAACATCGGCGACCTGGCCGGCCTGACCATCGCCTATGACGCCTACAAGCATTCGTTGGGCGGCCAGACGGCGCCGGTGATCGACGGCTATTCGGGCGACCAGCGCTTCTTCCTGGGCTGGGCGCAGGTGTGGCGCCGCAACTATCGCGACGCGAACCTGAGCGGACGGCTGCTGACCGATCCGCACAGCCCGTCGCAGTATCGCGCCTGGGTCGTGCGCAACCTGGACGCCTGGTACGACGCCTTCGCGCCCGAGCCGGGCCAGGCGATGTTCCTGGCACCGGCGCAGCGCGTCCGCATCTGGTGATCTGAACGGCTTCCGTTCGCGGTAAGCAATCGGGAGGGGCGCGTCCGGCCGGGCGTGCCCCTCTTGCTTTCCGGAACGAGCCGGCGCGGCCGGTCGGATTATCCCACGCGAATGCTTGACCCCTCCCGCGCCCCGCCGCACAGGAACGCATGGCCACGATCCCCGCACGGCAAAACGCCAGCATGCTGCCGCTCTTCGCCGCGGTGCTGGCTGGGTTCGCCGCGGGCGCGCTGATCCTCGTCACGCTGGGCGAGCGCGCGATCGCGGTCGGCTTCGTTTCGATGGGGCTGGTCGCCGCCGGCGCGGCCTTTGCGCTGCGGCGCAGGTCCGCCGCCGTGGCACAGGATGCGCCCGCGACTGACTGGGCCGTTGCCCATGCGCTCGCCCAGGCCAGCGACGACGCGCTGGCGGTAACCGATCGCGCCGGGCGGCTGATCTGCGCCAACAACCGCTATGAGGCGCTGTTCGCCGGCTTCCCGACGCCGCCGGGCCTGCCTGTGAGCGAATCGGCGGTGGCGGCGCTGGGCGATGCCGGCCGCGCCGCCTGGCGCGACGGCGAGGGGCGGTGCGACGGCGTCCAGGTGTTCGGCGCGTCGGTTTCCGCGCGCGTGCGCCGGGTGGGCGAGGATACGCTGGTGTGGCGCTTCATCGGCGTGCAGGCGCTGGATCTGGCGGCACAGGTGCAGGCGCTGATCGCCGGGCATACCGGTGATCGCATGGGCGCGGCGGGCATCATGACCGTACTGGTGTCGCCGGAGGGGCGCATCCGATCGGCCAACCGCGTGTTCCGGCTGCGCGCGATGGGCAATGCCGAATCGCTGATCGAGGGCCGCGATTTCGCGCGGTTCCTGGTCACCGATTCGCTGGGCCTCGTCCATTTCGAGCGCGAGGGGATCGAGGGGACGCCGCTGCGGGTGCTGCAGATCCCGTTCCTCGACGGTGAAGACGCGCCGATGCTGGTCGCGCTGCTCGACGAGGAGGCGGACACCGTTCCCACGCCCGCGATCGGCGCGAGCGCGACGGCGCATGTCCGCTCGCTGATATCGCTGCTGCCGGCGGGCATGGCGCTGGTCGATCGCGACGGGCGCTTCGTCCATATGAACGACGCCTTCGTGCGCGGTGCGCGGATCAACGCCGCCGCGCCGCCGCTCTATCCGATCGACCTGGTGGTGCGCGAGGACAAGGGCGCTCTGGCCGATGCCGTGCGCCGCTTCGCCACCGGCAGCCCGCAATCGGCGGAGATGACGGTGCGCTTCGTCGACGCGCCCGAGGAGCCGGTGGCGATCACCATCGCCGGCGCGCGCGGGCTGGGCGAGGCGGCGGTGCTGATCAGCCTGAAGGATTCGGGCGAGGAATCGAAGCTGAAGCGCCAGGTGGCCCAGGCGACCAAGATGCAGGCTGTGGGCCAGCTCGCGGGCGGCGTGGCGCATGATTTCAACAACATCCTGACCGCGATCATCGGCCATTGCGATCTGATGCTGATGCGCCATTCGCCCGGCGACAGCGATTATGACGACATCCAGCAGATCCGCGCCAATTCCAATCGCGCGGCCAGCCTGACGCGCCAGCTCCTCGCCTTCTCGCGCCAGCAGACGCTTCGGCCGCAGGTGCTCCAGCTTCCGGACGTGATCTCGGAGGTGTCGAACCTGCTCCGCCGCCTGCTGGGCGAGACGGTTACGCTGGAGGTGCATCACGGCCGCAACCTGGGGCCGGTGCGCGCCGATCCTGGCCAGCTCGAGCAGGTGGTGGTCAACCTGGCGGTCAACGCGCGCGATGCGATGCTGGCGGCCAACCCCAGCGGCGGCGGCGTGCTGACCATCGAGACCATGTCCGTCCCCGCCAGCGAGGTGCGCGCGATGGACGAGGACGTGCTCCCCGTGGGCGACTATACGGCGCTGCGCATCTCCGACACCGGCACCGGCATCCCGCCCGAGGTGCTGCCCAAGATCTTCGAGCCCTTCTTCACCACCAAGGAGGTGGGCAAGGGCACGGGGCTGGGCCTTTCCACCGTCTATGGCATCATCAAGCAATCGGGCGGGTTCATCTTCGCGGAGAGCGAGCCGGGGAAGGGGGCGGCCTTTACCATCTATCTCCCCGTCCACGCCGCGGCCGAGGAGACCACCGCGGCCAAGGGCCCGTTGCCCGTCAAGGAAAAGCCGGCCGACCTGTGGGGCACCGGCACCGTGCTGATCGTCGAGGACGAGGACATGGTGCGCGCGATCGCCGAGCGGGCGCTCAGCCGCCAGGGCTATACCGTGCTCACCGCCGAGAATGGCGAGGCGGCGCTGGAGCTGCTGGAGGCGGCGGAGCGCCCGGACCTGCTGGTCTCGGACGTGGTGATGCCGGTGATGGACGGCCCCAGCATGGCGCGCAAGGTGCGGGCGCGCTATCCCGATCTGCCGATCCTGTTCATGTCGGGCTATGCCGAGGAACAGCTCCGCAAGTCGATCGACCTGGAGAATGTCTCCTTCCTGCCCAAGCCCTTTTCGGTGCAGCAGCTCGCCGAAGCGGTCCGCGACGTGCTTAACGCCGAATAAAGCTTGTCGTACAGCAACTTGTCTGCAAGATCGGGTGCGTGAGCGGGCCAAGGCGCATTTTGATCGTCGAAGACGAGCCGTTGATCGCGATGATGCTGGAAGACATCCTCGCGACGCTGGATCGTGAGGTGGCGGGCGTGCTGGATTCGGTTCCCGCGGCGCTGGCGCGTATTGCCGAGGGCGGGATCGACGCCGCGATCCTGGACGTCCATCTGCGCGGCCATACCTGCTGGCCCGTCGCCGATGCGCTGGCGGAACGGGGCATCCCCTTCGTGATCGCGAGCGGCGGGGGAGAACGGGTCCCCGATCCCCATGGCGCCAGGCCGGTGCTCGCCAAGCCGTTCACGGTAGACGGCGTCCGCAGCCGGCTCGACGCGCTGGCCTGACCATTCCCCCGGCGGCAGCGCTCAGGCGGCGGGCAGGGCGTTCAGCCAGGCGCGCGCGGCGTCCATCGAATTGAACAGCTCGGTGCGTTCCCAGCCCGCCAGCAGCCGGCGGGCCTGGAGCAGCGGCAGGCTGGCGCCCACCACCACGGCGACGCGATCGTTCGCGCCGGTGGCCACGCGATCGAGGCGCTGCAGGCTGTCCGCGGTCGCCTGCGGCTGCACCGATGCCTGGGTGGCGTTGAACAGCAGCTTGAGCCGCCCCGCCTGCACGCGGGCACGCGCCGCCTCACGCGCCAGGTCCTCGCGATAGCGCGTCACCGTCTCGGTGGTCCAAAGCCCGGCCGCGCGGACTTCCAGGATACCCTCGGTGATGTGGAAACGAAAATCGTACATGAGCTTCCCCGCCCCAGGTTGACGATCGCCATGCCCGATCGCGCGGGCTTGAGAAATTTCGTTCGATTACGGATTGTTCCGGTAACGATCCGGCAACGCATCGGGCGTGTTCCGCATGTGTTGGTTCGCCTCTTGTTCTTCGGGAACAAATGAGATACACAGCCTTCGAACGGAACGGGTGTATGGACATCCGCAAGCGGCGAGGGCATCGGCATGGCGGCTTCTCTCAAGGTGATCGACAACAAGATGGCAGCTCCCTCCAACGACCGGCAAAAGGCGCTCGACGCAGCCCTCGCGCAGATCGACCGCGCTTTCGGCAAGGGCAGCGCGATGCGCCTCGGCTCGAAGGAGGCGATGCAGGTGGAGGCGATCTCCACGGGCTCGCTGGGGCTCGACATCGCGCTCGGCGTCGGCGGGCTGCCGCGCGGCCGCGTGATCGAGGTCTATGGGCCGGAAAGCTCGGGCAAGACCACGCTCGCGCTCCATGTCATCGCCGAGGCGCAGAAGAACGGCGGCACCGCGGCCTTTGTCGACGCGGAACATGCGCTCGATCCGGTCTATGCCCGCAAGCTGGGCGTCAACATCGACGAGCTGATCGTGTCGCAGCCCGATACGGGCGAGCAGGCGCTGGAGATCACCGATACGCTGGTGCGTTCGAACGCGATCGACGTGCTGGTGGTCGATTCGGTCGCCGCGCTGGTCCCCCGCGCCGAGATCGAGGGCGAGATGGGCGACAGCCATGTCGGCCTCCAGGCGCGGCTGATGTCGCAATCGCTGCGCAAGCTGACCGGATCGATCAGCCGCTCGCGCTGCATGGTGATCTTCATCAACCAGCTCCGCATGAAGATCGGCGTGATGTACGGCAATCCGGAGACGACGACCGGCGGCAACGCGCTGAAGTTCTACGCCTCGGTCCGCCTCGACATCCGCCGCACCGGCCAGATCAAGGATCGCGACGACATCGTCGGCAACACCACGCGCGTGAAGGTGGTGAAGAACAAGGTGGCGCCGCCGTTCAAGCAGGTCGAGTTCGACATCATGTACGGCGAGGGCATCTCCAAGATCGGCGAGATCCTCGATCTGGGCGTCAAGGCCGGGCTGGTCGAGAAATCGGGCGCGTGGTTCAGCTACGACAGCGTCCGCATCGGCCAGGGGCGCGAAAACGCCAAGACCTTCCTCAAGGAGAATCCGGAACTCTGCGAACGGCTGGAGGCTGCGATCCGCGGCCGCACCGCGCAGGTGGCGGAAGAGATGATGGTCGGTCCCGATGCCGCGGACGGCGACGATCTCTGATCGCCCGGACCGGCTGAGGCGCATTTTCTGAATTTTCGGCCGCGGCCCGGATCGGGGCGGCGCGGTCACGGGACACGGCTCCCATCGGGAAGGCCCGGTGTGCCATGCGGCGCGCCGGGCCTTTCACCTGCCCGCGATCCGCGGGGCGGCCATACGGGGGCGGGGCAGGGCGGGCGCGCCACGGCGGCCACCCTGCCGCCGGCGCGCGGCCGGGCTAGCGATAGGGCTTGCGGGCCGGGGCGCAGCGGGAGAGGATCGCGCGCAGGAGAGGGGGCAGGGGCCTCCGCCGGGAGGAGAGCCCGCATGATCACCGTCCACCATCTCGAGAATTCGCGCTCGCAGCGCGTGCTGTGGCTGCTAGAGGAACTCGGCCTTCCCTATGAGGTCGTCCACTACAAGCGGAACCGCAAGACGATGCTGGCGCCGTCGGAGCTGCGCCGGGTGCATCCGCTGGGCAAGTCTCCCGTGATCACCGACGGGGCGGAGACCATCGCGGAGACCGGCGCGATCATCGAATATCTGGTCGACAAGGCCGATGGCCGCCTGGGCGCGCCGCTCAACCGGGAGGACCGGCTGCGCTACCGCCATTTCCTCCATTATGCCGAGGGCTCGATGATGCCTCCGCTGCTGCTCAAGCTGGTGCTCTCGCGCGTGCCGCTGTTCGGCAAGTCCGCGCAGAAGCGGATCCAGCCGATGATCGACGTCCATCTCGATTTCGCCGAGGCGGAGCTGGCCGCGCGCCCGTGGTTCGCGGGCGATGCGTTCACCGCCGCCGACGTGATGATGAGCTTCCCGTTGGAGGCCGCCGTGGTCCGCGCCGATGCCGCGCGCGGCCGCCCGCACATCGCCGCCTGGCTGAAGACGATCCATGCGCGCCCGGCGTGGCAGGCGGCTCTCGCCAAGGGCGGCGCTTATGCCTATGCGTGACCGCGACCGGACCAACAGGGGGACATGATGGCGGAAGCGCAGGCGGGCGAACGGCACGAATCGAAGCTGCAATGGCAGATGCTGGCGGGCTTCGCGTTAGGCCTGGCGCTGGGCCTCGTCGTGCATTTCCAGGCCGGCGGCGCCGATTGGGTGAAGACGGTGACCACCTATGTCACCGGCCCGCTCGGCCAGTTGTTCCTGCGCCTGTTGTTCATGCTGGTGATCCCGCTGCTCTTCTCCGCGTTGGTGGTGGGCATCGCGGAGATGGGCGAGATCCGCTCGCTCCGCCGCGTCGGCCTGCGCACGCTGCTGCTCACGATCGTGGTCTCGTCGATCGCGGTGCTGATCAGCATCGGCGTGGTCAACCTGCTCCAGCCGGGCGCCGGCGTTTCGCGCGCCGCGGCGGATGCGATGGTGGCCGATGCCGGCAGCGGCGCCAGCGCGATCCTGGAGCGCAGCGCCAAGACGCCTTCGGGGGTGGAGGCCCTGCTGGCGATCGTGCCGTCGAACGTGATCAGCGCGATGTCCGCCAACGATATCCTGGCGGTGATGTTCTTCGCGCTGTTCTTCGGCATCGGCATCATGCTCACCGCCGGGAACCGCCATGTCGAGACGCTGAAATCGGCGATCGAGGGCGTGTTCGAGGTTTCGATGAAACTGATCGGCCTGGTCATCCGCCTGGCCCCGATCGCGGTGTTCTGCTTCATGTTCAACCTGGCGGCGCTGTTCGGCTGGGAACTGCTGATCTCGCTGTCGCGCTATGTCGGCGTCGTGCTGCTGGCACTGGGCGCGCAGATGTTCCTCGTCTTCCCGCTGCTGCTGATCCTGTTCGCGCGCCGCAATCCGGTCACCTTCTTCCGCGAAACCGCGCCGGCAAGCGTGATGGCCTTCTCCACCGCCTCATCGAACGCCACGCTGCCCACCGCGCTGCGCGTCGCCGAATCGCGGCTGAAGCTGCATCCGCGCGTCTCCCGCTTCGTCCTCACCATCGGCGCGACCGCCAACCAGAACGGCACGGCGATGTTCGAGGGCGTGACCGTGCTCTTCCTCGCCCAGTTCTTCAGCGTGGAGCTCAGCTTCGTCCAGCAGCTCACGGTGATGGCGGTGTGCATCCTGGGCGGCATCGGCACGGCCGGGGTTCCGGCGGGATCGCTGCCGGTGGTGGCGCTGATCCTGGGCATGGTCGGCGTGCCGGTGGAGGGGATCGGGCTGATCCTTGGTGTCGATCGCTTCCTCGACATGTGCCGCACCGTGCTGAATGTTATCGGCGATCTCGTGCTCGCCACGGTCGTTTCGGCCGGGGAGCGCGAGCCGGCGGACACCGCCACGGGCGGCGATTGAACTGAACCGCAGGGGAAACGGAAATGCTGCTTTCGCTACTCGCGGCATCGCTGGCCGCCGCTCCCGCGCAGGACCCGAAGATCACCACCCAGGGCGCTGCGGATGGCAGCTTCACCTTCACGGTGGGCGATTTCGATGCCCAGCGCATTGACGAGATACAGGACCAGTTGAAGGTGCTGGCCGAAAGGCGCTGCGGCGCGCTGAGCGTGCGCTGGGGCAAGTTCAGCTATGCCAAGAACGAACTGGTGGGCGGCAAGCAGATCGTCGCCGATTATGTGCAGAAGGCCAAATGCTACGATCCGGCGACCGATCCCTATCAGCCGGTTCCGGCCGACTGGCAGCCGACCGCGGAGGAAGAGGACGGCGCGATCACGTTCGCCCAATCCTATATCGAGGCGGTGCTGGCCGATGATTTCGCCACGGGCCTGGCGATGGCCGAGCCCGGGATGGAGCTGGACACCGACACCTGGGACACCGGCCGCCAGATGCTCAACGGCATCGGCACGGGCAGCTTCGGCATCTATGACATCGGCTGGGCCGCCAATCCGGATGGCATGCCGCATCCGGGCGCCTTCGCGCTGGTCCATTTCCGCGGCGATTACAGCAAGGTGGCGGTGATGTGCGGCTGGGTGGTCGTCTATCGCGCGGCACCGGACAAGTTCCTGCTCACCCAGCAGCGATTCTATGTGGTGACCCATGCTCAGGAGAGGGCACGCGGCGGCTTCGCCGATGGCGAGATGGAGCGCCTCTGCCGCGACTGAGCGGCGGCCGCCCCGCACCCGCACGATCGCGATCACATTCATCGATGTGTTTCGCTTGAGTGTCGGGCGCGTGCCTCCTAAGTCCGGGCGCTATGGTTTCCACCAACGATATCCGCCGCTCCTTCCTCGACTATTTCGAGGGTCAGGGCCACGCCCGCGTCCCCTCCGCGCCGCTGATCCCGCATGGCGATCCGACGCTGATGTTCGTCAACGCCGGCATGGTGCCGTTCAAGAATGTGTTCACCGGGCTGGAGACACGGCCCTATTCCACCGCGGCGAGCGCGCAGAAGTGCGTCCGCGCGGGCGGCAAGCACAACGATCTGGACAATGTCGGCTATACCGCGCGCCACCATACCTTCTTTGAAATGCTGGGGAATTTCTCCTTCGGCGACTATTTCAAGGAACAGGCGATCACCCATGCCTGGACGCTGCTGACCAGGGAATGGGGCATCCCGGCCGAACGGCTGACCGCCACCGTCTATCACACCGACGATCAGGCGTTCGATCTGTGGAAGAAGATAGCCGGCCTGCCCGATCACAAGATCATCCGCATCCCCACCAAGGACAATTTCTGGGCGATGGGCGCGGACGGGCCGTGCGGGCCGTGTTCGGAGATCTTCTACGATCACGGCGACCATATCTATGGCGGCCCGCCGGGATCGCCCGAGGAGGATGGCGACCGCTTCGTCGAGATCTGGAACCTCGTCTTCATGCAGTTCGTCCAGGCGAACGATGAGATCGTGGGCGAGCTGCCCCGGCCCAGCATCGACACCGGCATGGGCATCGAGCGCGTGGCGGCTGTGCTCCAGGGCGTCCACGACAATTATGATACGGACACGTTCAAGGCGCTGATCGCGCAATCCTCCGCGCTCACCGGCACAGCGCCGGACGGCGATTTCAAGGCCAGCCACCGCGTGATCGCCGATCACCTGCGTTCGTCGGGCTTCCTGATCGCCGATGGCGTGCTGCCCGCGAACGAGGGGCGCGGCTATGTGCTCCGCCGCATCATGCGCCGGGCGATGCGCCACGCGCACCTGATCGGCGCGAAGGAGCCGTTGATGCACCGGCTCGTCGGTTCGCTGGTGAGCGAGATGGGCGACGCCTATCGCGAACTGCGCGCCGCCCAGCCGCTGATCGAGGCCACGCTGCTGCAGGAGGAGACGCGCTTCCGCCAGACGCTGGCCAACGGCCTGAAGCTGCTGGACGAGGCGACCGCGGGCATGGCGCAGGGCGATACGCTGCCCGGCGCCACCGCGTTCAAGCTCTACGACACCTTCGGCTTCCCCTATGACCTGACCGAGGATGCGCTGCGCGCCCAGGGGCTGGCGGTGGACCGTGCCGGCTTCGACGCGGCGATGGCCGAGCAGAAGGCCAACGCCCGCGCCGCCTGGAAGGGCTCTGGCGCCAAGGCGTCCGAAGAGATCTGGTTCGACATCGCCGAGGAGTTCGGCGGCACCGAGTTCATCGGCTACACCGGCATCGAGGGCGAGGGCCAGGTGGTCGCGCTGGTGAAGGACGGCGCCCGTGTGGACCGCGCCGGCCCCGGCGAGGAGGTGATCGTCCTCACCAACCAGACGCCCTTCTATGGCGAGAGCGGCGGCCAGATGGGTGACGCGGGAACGCTGAGCAACGACAAGGGCCTGCGCGCCGTTGTTGCGGATACGTCCAAGCCGCTGGGCCGCCTGCACGCGCATCATGCGCAGATCACCGGCGGCGAGATCGCGGTTGGGGACAGCATCCATCTTACCGTCGATGCCGCGCGCCGCGACCAGATCCGCGCCAACCACAGCGCGACCCACCTGCTCCACGCGGCGCTGCGCAACCGGCTGGGCGCACATGTGACGCAGAAGGGCAGCCTGGTGGCGCCCGATCGGCTGCGCTTCGATTTCTCGCATCCTTCGGCGCTGGGCGCGGCGGAAATCGCCCAGATCGAGGCAGACGTGAACGCCCAGATCCGCGGCAACGACGATGTCACCACGCGGCTGATGACGCCCGACGATGCCATCGCGGCGGGCGCGATGGCGCTGTTCGGCGAGAAATATGGCGACGAGGTGCGCGTGCTCTCGATGGGCCATTCGGGCGCGGCGAACTATTCGGTCGAGCTGTGCGGCGGCACCCATGTGCATGCGCTGGGTGATATCGCGCTGTTCAAGATCGTGTCGGAGAGCGCCGTATCCTCGGGCGTGCGCCGTATCGAGGCGCTGACCGGGGAGGCCGCGCGCCTCTGGCTCCAGGCCCGCGACGAGAAGCTGCGCGAGGCGGCCGCCGCGCTGAAGGCGGCGCCGGACGAGGTGCCCGCGCGCGTCGCCGCGCTGGTCGAGGAGCGCCGCCGGCTGGAGCGCGAGCTGGCCGATGCCAAGAAGGCGCTGGCGCTGGGCGGTGGCGGCGGTGCCGCGCCGGCGGGGCCGGAACAGGTGGCGGGCGTGAACTTCATCGGCCAGGTGCTCGACGGGCTGGAGGCCAAGGCGCTGCGCGGCGCGGTGGACGATGCCAAGGCGCGGATCGGATCGGGCGTGGTCGCGCTGGTCGCGGTCAACGACGGCCGCGCCTCTGTCGCGGTCGGCGTCACCGACGATCTGACCAGCACCCACAGCGCGGTCGAGCTGGTCAAGCGCGCCGTGGCTGCGCTGGGCGGGCAGGGCGGCGGCGGCCGCCCGGACATGGCCCAGGGCGGCGGGCCGGAGGGCGGCAAGGGCGCGGAGGCGATCGACGCGGTGAAGGGAGCGCTTGCAGGGGCAACGGCGGCGGCGTGAAACGCCGGCCGGCCTGCCTGTTGATCGTCGCAGTCCTGGCCGGATGCGCCCGGCAGGCGCCACCTGCGCCGTTCGCCGGGCCGATGGTTCCGGCTCCGCCTTTCATCCAGCGCCAAGCCTCAGACCCCCTTTATGCCGGCGATATGCCCGAAGCGTTCCACAAGTGCATGGCCTGTCACACCTCGGGCAAGGACGCGCCCAATGGTATAGGACCCAATCTGTGGGGCGTGTTCGGGGCTCGGGCGGGCGCGCGGCCCGGCTATCGTTCTTCAGACGCGCTTGCGTCCAGCGGTCTCACATGGGATAGGGCGACGCTTGATCGCTGGCTGCGCGGGCCGATCCAATTCGTCCCTGGCAGCAGGATGCCGATGCGGGGTCTTGCCGATCCCGGAGATCGCAGGGCGGTGATCGCCTATCTTCGATCTCTAGAGTAGCGGGCGCGCGACAGTCCCTCAGCCCCCCGCCAGCGCATATCCGTCCGCCGCGTTGATCCAGGCGACGCGGCGGCGCTGCTCGATCTGCACCACCCCGTCCAGCGTGACGTTGGAAATGATCGCCCCGTCGTCCTCCTGATCGATGAAGCAGCGCTTCTTGCCCGCCAGCGGCGCGATCAGGTTGGCCAGCCGCTCGCCCAGCTCGCTCGACTGGCTGGAGGTGGCGGGCTTGCCGTCCACGAAGAAGCGCCCGCCGGAAATGTCCGCCGGCCGCACCGTGATGCACACCGCGCTGCCTTCCACACGCCCCCAGGTGTCATAGACGATCACCGTCGTCGTCCCCGGATCGGCGATGCCGGAGATGGTCGCGTCGAACGATCCGTCGTCGCGCATGCGGAAGCGGGTGATCGTGGCGCAGGTCTTGCGCGCGGGATCGGGATCGGCGCAGCGCAGCTTGCCCTCGCGCGCGGGCGCCAGCGGATCGGCCTCCTGCGGCGCCGGGGCGGGGGAAAGCGCGAACAGCGCCAGTGCGGTCAGCAACATCGGATACTCCTTCAGGCCTCAGCTTCTTCGCGGCGCACCCGCCGCAGCCGCGGTTCGCGTTCAAGGCCGGCGGCTTCCTTGATGGCCTTGCGCATCTTGTCGCGCTCTTCGTGGACCGATGCGATCACCGGCCCCACCGCTACGCCCAGATCGACAAGCAGCGCTTCGGAGAGCTGGAGCGAGCTTTCCAGCGTTTCCGGCACCGCATCGGTCGCGCCGGCCTTGTAGAGTTCGGCGGCATGGTCCGCGTCGCGCGCGCGGGCGATGATCGGCAGGTTGGGCACCCAGGAACGCACGCGCCGCGTAAGGTGAACCGTCAGCACGGGATCGTCCATCGTCAGGATCAGCGCCTTGGCGTGCCCCAGCCGCAGCCGGTCTACCAGTTCGGCGCGCGTCACATCGCCGAACAGCACGTGATATCCGTCGCGGCGCGCGGCGTTGACGTTGTCGATATCGGCATCCACGCCCAGATAGGGCAGGCCGTGGCGCTTCAGCATGTCCGCCACCGTGCGGCCGACGCGGCCAAAGCCGATCACCACCGTGCCGATGTCATGCGGCATCAGGTCCTCCTCCATCTCGGCGCCCCTGCGCTCGATCTGGCGGGAGAGCAACTGGCCCGCCTTGGCGAGCAGCGGCGTGGCGGTGAGCCCGATCGCGGTAACGGTGGTCCAGAAGCCCGCGGTCGCCGGGGTGATCAGCCCCGCGGTGCCCGCCACGCCCAGCACGATCAGCGTCGTTTCCGACGGGCTGGCCATCAGCACGCCGGTTTCCGCGGCCGTGCCCGCGCGCGCCCCCGAAAGCCGCAGCAGCCCCATCGTCACCGCCACCTTCACCACCATCACCACCAGGCTGGCGCCCAGCAGCTCCGGCCAACGCTCGATCAGCATGCGGATGTCGAGCTGCATGCCCACGGTGATCAGGAAAACGCCCAGCGCCAGCCCCTTGAAGGGCGCGGTGATCGCGTCGACCTCGCTATGATATTCGGTCTCGGCGATCAGCAGCCCCGCGATCAGCGCGCCGACGATGGGCGAGAGGCCCGCCGCCGTGGTCGCCAGGCTGGCGGTGATCACCACCAGCAGGCTGGCGGCCAGGAACAGCTCCGGGCTCTTGGTTCGCGCCGCCTGGCCGAACATGCGCGGCAGCAGCAGCCTGCCGCCCAGGAACAGCACGGTGATCGTCACCAGTCCCTTGCCCACCACCATCGCCAGGCCCCAGATGCCGGCATCGCCCGCGCCTGCCGGCGCCATCGCGCCCAGCAGGAAGATGATGGGCACCAGCGCCAGATCCTCGAACAGCAGCATTGCAAAGGCGGCGCGGCCGACCGGGCTGGTCGTCCCGGCGATCGGCAGCACGATCGCGGTGGAGGACAGCGCCAGCGCCAGCCCCAGCCCGATCGACCCGGTGGCGCTCAGCCCCGTGACATAGAGCACAAGCGCAAGGATCAGCCCCGCGCCGAACAGCTCCGCCGCGCCCACGCCGAACACCAGCGCGCGCATCGCCCATAATCGCTTGAACGAAAGCTCCAGCCCGATCGAGAACAGCAACAGGATGATGCCGAACTCGGCGAACGGCTCGATCGAATGCGGGTCGGAGATCGTGAAATAATAGAGCCAGGGATATTGCGGCACCAGCGCGCCCAACGCCGCCGGCCCGGCCAGAAGGCCCACCAGGATGAAACCGATCACCGGGCTGATGCGGAAGCGCGCGAACGCCGGGATCACCAGCCCCGCCGCGCCGAGGATCACCAGCGTGTCGCTGAATCCGGTGTTCTCCAATGCTAGCATGCGCGCATTAAAGCGGTTCGGCGCGCGCTTGTCATGGGCGGGAACGAAAAAAGCCGGCGCGGACATTGCCTTGCGCCGGGCCGGATCGGCCTTGCCGGGGATGGATGACGCCGGTCAGCAATGGCCGGGGCGGGGTAGGGCGGGCCGCGAAAGGGCTCAGTTACGGAAATAGGGGATCAGCGGCCAGCCGGTGCCCGTTCCGCCGCGTGCGCCGCGCAGCCGGTCCGCCTGCGCCTTCAGCGCCTGAGCCTCGGCGAGCGAAGCGGCCGCGTTCGCGCGGCTCTCCAACTCGCGTGCCTGATCGAGCCGGTGGGTCATGGGCATAGGTTATCCACAGCTTTGTGAACATGCCATGACGCTTTTGCCCGGGGCGTCCGATCTTGCGACAACAGGAATCAGGCGTGCGATGAGCCGAGGGGGTGCTGCGCAATATCCCTATGATGGGGATGTGCTTGGTCGCGCCGCACCGCCCGCCACGTGCTGCGCCTCCTCCGGCTGCTCGGCCGCCCCGGGCTGGAAGCATCGCTGCGGCGAGATATCACGCGGCGCGCGCGTGCCCGTCGGCGTCGCGGAGCATGTGCTGCGACCGTCGGAACGCGCCGCGATACGGAACCACCCCGCCTGGTTCGACCGGCTCGTCTTCAGTGCCAAGGAAGCTGCGTTCAAGGCCCGGCACCGGCTGAGCGGGGCTTTCCCCGAATTCCATGAGATTGCGATCACGTGCCGCGATACATCGCCTTCATGGGATAGGGGTACAGCGGCCGCTGCATCTCGATCTTGCCCGGCGCATCGCTGGCGAACCTGGTCGCGATGATGCGATCCGGCGCCTAGCCCTTTTCGGACCAGGCGATCAGCGCGGAGAAGAGATCGTGCTTCGTGTCATAGGATGGCGGCTGCGGCGGAATATCGCCCGGCACCGCGCTGGATCGAACCGGGCTTACGCTGGCCGAAGTGCGCGATCCGCATAGCCTGACTTCGATCGGCCAGTATCTGATCGCGTGCGAGAACATCGTGGCGGCGCGCGCAGAGTTCGCCGATGCCTTCGCGATCAGCGCGCGCATGAGCGTCGATGACGTGGCGTGGAAGGTCGGCTTCAGCGGCAGCGCCAACCTTCGCCGCGCGATCAAGCGGTGGACGGGACAGACCATCAGTGAAATTCGCGCGCGATAATATCGCACATTTCGGGGGCGCAGGGGGCGTCGCTGGACTATGATCCGCTGGGGCATCTGTACGAGACCGCGCTGGGGAGTGCGGGCGTGACGCCTGACGTCTTTTTCGTCCAACCCAACCATCACACGCTGGGACTAAACACCTAAGCCTGGAGCGGAAACAAGTCCGACCGGGCCTCGCGCTGGACCCGCGGAATCTCCAAGGTTTCACGGTTCGGGGCGTCGTTGCGCGCCGAGCGCGGTTGCACCGCTCCTGTGCCCACTTCGGGGCCGTGCCTGCCGAAGGGATATGGGTGGAGACCTCAATCCTCTCAAAATCGGGCTGCTGATACGGGATGATCGCGACGCATGCCGATCACTTGAAGCGCGCCGATGTGACGCTTATCGGCCGATAAGCATGAGCGCCGCTCCCAAGCCGTTGTGGATCTTCATCCATTTGCCCAAAAGCGGCGGGACGACGCTGAAGCGGCATCTCGCCAACCACCTGGCGCCGGACGAGGAAGTCGTCGAATTCTCCGCACAGGGCGGTGCGAGGCGGTTGGCGCAAGGGGCGATCCCCTTCGCCGCCCGCCCGCTCGAGCAGCGTCAACTGGCTCGGGCCCTGGTCGGACACAATGTCTTCCGCGGTATCGACCGGCTCGTTCCCGGCCGCGAGGCGCGCTATCTCACCTTCGTCCGTGAGCCGGCCGAACTTTGCGTGTCGCTCTACAATTTCCGGCGCAGCCGCGGACAGGCGGACGCAGATTTCGAACGATGGTACGCAGACCATTATCTGCCGCGCCACCGCCACCTGGTGGTGGGCTTCTACGCCGAGAGCCTGGTCAATCGGCCGGTGCATGAAGCGCCCGAGCGGCTGCTCGCCATGGCAACCGAACTGATCGAGGGGTGCTGGCTTTCGGGCACGACGGACGAGCTAGCAAACGGCATGGCGATCCTCTCCGAAGAAATGGGCATCCCCGCCGACTGGCGCGATTACAACGTAACCCAAGACAAGCCGGACGGCGCGCCGGATGCCGATGCGATCCGGCGGCACATCGTCCTCGACGATGCATTGCGTGCGCGCATCCATGCCGATTGCCCGGCCGACGCATCGCTGTACGAATGGGTCCGGGCGCGCGGATTGCGGCATGGACTGCGTGCGGCCGGCCCGGCATAGGTGCTCAAACCGAGGGGTCGATGCCGTTTTTCTATCGCGCCTACGAGCTTCTGATCGCGAGCGATTTCGCGATTCCGGATCTATTGCCGGCCTCAGCCGGAGCTGCTGACGTCACCATCACGCTGGGCGCGATCGATCACGCGCCGATCCTGTGCGACACCGATTTCAGCCATTGGATCGCTTCGCCGGGCCACTGGCTGATCGAGGTCCGTGACGAGGTCCGGATCGAGGTGCGGGAGGGCGGCTCGGTCCGCGTCGAGCTGGCGCCGGGAGCCGAGCCGGACATCGCGAACAGCCTGCTGCTCGGCTCTGCCTTGTCGGCGCTGCTGCAACAACGTGGCGTTCTGCCGCTGCACGCCAGCGCGCTCGCGTCGCCGGACGGCGCGATCCTGGTGGCCGGGAGCTCGGGCGCAGGCAAATCCACACTGCAGACCGGGCTTGCGCGGCACGGGTTGCCCGTGCTGGCGGACGATATCACCGGGATCGTGCTCGACGCCGGGGTTCCCGTCGCCGTACCGGGCTTTCCCGTGGTGCGCATGTGGCAGGAGACGATCGACGGCTTCGGGCTGGACGCCAGCGGCCAACAGCGGGTGCGGCCCGATCTGAACAAGTTCAGAATGCCGGTGAAGTCGTTTCGCGGCACGCGCCAGCCGATCCGAACGATTCTGATCCTGGCTCCGCACAATCGCGAGGATATCGTTCTAGAGCCGATGACCTCTTCCGACGCGCTCTACTGGCTGAATCGCCTGACGCACCGGAAGCATTTCTACGCTGCCAACGGCATGCGCGCGGCGCATTTCGAGATATTGACCACATTGGTGCGCGACGTGCCCGTGCTGCGGCTGTGGCGGCCCGACACGGGGTTCGGGGTCGATGCGCTCGCGGCGCGGGTGATTGCCGATCTGAACACGCTGCAATCCGCCGGGGCTGCATGAAGCGGGTCGGAGCCCATAACCACGCTGCGCCGGAACGGCGTGGCGGCGCGGGCGACTTCCGCCGGGCCTGCGAGGTGCTCGCTTCCTCATGCCGCGCGCCGGATGCCTGGGACGACCTGCGGGAGGAGCGTGAATTGATCGCGCGCTGGGCCGGCGAGATCGGTCTTCCCGGCGGCGATTCCTTCGCCCCTGCAAGCTTGTTTCGCGCACGGCTCTCGTTCGACTGGGGGCACGCGCTGGAGGCCCTCGACGATGCCTCGTTCAGCGCGGTGGTTTCGGTCAAGGATACAGGTCGACTCGATCGCGCGCGCGCAGAGGGAAGGGGCATCGTGTTCGCCACCATGGCGGGGCTGTTCACCGAAACCTTGCCGCGCTGGCTCGCGCTGAACGGCGGAGCGGGCCAGTTGATCGTCGGGCTGCACGCGGGGAAGACGGGCGGCTGGTTCACGCCCGAGCGTCCCTTGTCGCTCGCGGGCGAGTTGAAGCATGCGCAGGCAATGCTGCGAAATGGCGGGCATGTTCACATGATGGTCGATGGCTATCACGGCGCGCGCGGGATAGGCGTCGATTTCCTGGGCCGCCTTCGCGCGTTTCAGCCGACATTCGCCGAACTCGCGGCGCGAACCGGGGCGTTGATCATCCCCGTGGTGTCCGGCGTGACCCCAGAAGGCGAGGTACGGATATCGCTCCTGCCCGAGCTCGCCAGCCCGATTGCGATGCGCGACCCCCAAGGGGGCACCTCGGCCGAATGGATCGCGGCGATCGTCGGGCAGGCGGCGAACTTTGTCGCTTATGGTTGGCAGACCCGGCCCGAGGCGGTGAAATGGGGGCATATGCGGCGTTTTCTTGCGCTGCCGCGTGTCGAGGCGGCGGCATGAAGGATCCGATCGCCACCGCGCGTGCCGCCGCCGCGGGGCTGGACCGCGGCAGTCTGATCGACCGTGACCGCGCCGGCACCTTTGATCGCAGCGGCTGGATCGCGGTGGCGGAGGCGGGGCTAACCGGACTGGGCACCGAGTACGGCCTTGCCGCCGATCCGCCGACGATCGCGCGGCTGCTCGCAGCGTTCGGCGAGGAATGCCATGACAACGGCCTTTCGCTCGCGTTGAACGCGCATCTGTGGGGTTGCGTCGGCCCGTTGATGCGGTTCGGCACCGAGCGTCAGAAGGCCATGTATGGCGCGCGTCTGTGCGGTGGCAGCGCAATCGGGGCGCTCGCCGCGACCGAGCCCGATGCCGGATCCGATTTGTCCACGCTCTCCACTCGGGCCGAGCGGCGGGACGACGGCTATGTGCTCAACGGCCGCAAGCTTTACGTCACCAATGCGCCTCTCGCCGACGTGGTGATCGTGCTGGCGGCGCTCGATCCGGAACGTGGACCGCTTGGCGCTGCGATGTTCGTGGTTGAGCGCGGCACGCCCGGACTCGACACCCCCGAGGCGACCGAGACGATGGGCTTCCGCACCGCCCGTGTGGGCGAAGTGGTCCTCAACGATTGCCGGGTTTCCGCCGGCGCGCTGCTGGGAGCCGAGGGTGCGGGGCTTGCAATCTTCGCGCATGCCATGGAGCAGGAGCGTCGCTTCATCATGGCGTTCGCGGTCGGCGCGATGCAGCGCCAGCTCGATGCATGCGTGCGCCGCGCGCGGGCACGGCGGCAGTTCGGCCGGGCGATCGGCGATTTCCAGCAGATTTCCGGAAAGCTGGTCGACATGCAGCTTCGGCTTGAGACGGCGCGCGGCCTTCTCCATCGTGCCGCTGAGGCAGGCGGGCGGCGATCCCAGCGCGCGGCGCTGGCGGCGATGGCGAAATATGCGATCAGCGAAGCATGGGTGCGCAACTGCGAGGACGCGATCCAGATCCATGGCGGTGCAGGCTATGCGGTGCAGGCCGGGATCGAGCGTGAACTGCGCGACGCGATCGGCAGCCGGCTCTTCTCGGGCACCTCCGAGCTTCAGCGCGAGACGATGGCACGGACGCTGATGCTCGGCTGATGCGCACGTTGCACGGATTGTTGCGCGCCAGCGCCGAGCGGTTTCCGGTCTCGCCCGCGATCGCCGACGGCGAACGAACGATCGGCTATGCCGCGCTCGACGACTTGTCCGACCGGCTGTGTGCCAGGCTGTTTGCGACAGGAGTGGCGCCGGGGGACCGGGTGGCGTTGTGGATCGACAAGTCCTGGCTCGCGCTGGTGGCGCTGTTCGCCGTGCTGAAATGCGGTGCGACCTATGTACCGGTCGATCCGCGGGCGCCGCGCGATCGCGCGCTGTTCATCCTTGGCGATTGCGAGGTGCGGCTGGTGGCGGCGGATGCCGCTCACGCGGCGATGCTCGATGAAGGCGGAATCCCGGTCCTGCTTCTCGACGAGGATATGCTTGCCGCGCTTTCGGCGGATGCACTGCCCGGCCTTGTAGAAGACCCGGAGACCGCCGCTTATATTCTGTACACCTCGGGATCGACCGGGGAGCCCAAGGGCGTGGTGATCAGCCATCGCGCGGCGCTGAGCGTAATCGGCTGGGCCGCCGGCGCGTTCGCTATCTCGCCCGGTGATCGCCTTTCGAGCCATGCGCCGCTCCATTTCGATCTCTCGGTCATCGATATCTTCGCCGCGGTTGCCGCGGGGGCGTGCGTCGCGCTGGTTCCGCCGCCAGCGATGCTTTTTCCGCGCGCGCTGGCCGAATGGATCGCGGCGAGCGGCGTGACGATCTGGTATTCGGTGCCGGGCGCGCTGATGCCCCTCGCGGCGCTGCGCGAGGTGGCGCGGTTTCCGGCGCTCCGGCTGGTGCTGCTCGCGGGTGAGCGGCTTCCTCCGGCACTCGCGCGCTGGCTTGCCGGGCATGTCCCCCAGGCCGCGTTGTTCAACCTGTACGGCCCGACCGAAACCAACGTGGTCACCGCATGGCGCGTGCCGAAGGGCTTTGCGGGCGATGAGATACCGATCGGCCGGGCGACCGGCGATGCGGCGATCCGGATCGTCGACCCGGCTATGCGCACCGTGGCCGGGGGCGAGCGGGGCGAGATACTGGTAAGCGGGGCGACGCTGATGACCGGATATTGGCATCGCCCCGAACAGACCGCTGCGGCGCTGGTGACGCTTCCCGGCGAAACGGGGCGCTGGTACCGCACCGGAGACCATGCTCGTATGGATGGAGCGGGCGCGCTCGTCTTTCTCGGACGGGCCGACAACCAGATCAAGCTGCGCGGGCACCGGGTCGAGCTTGAGGAAATCGAGGCAGTATTGCTGCGCGACGAGGCCGTCAGCGCGGCGATCGTCGGCCCTGTCGATGACGTCCGGCTAGGTGCCGTTCTGATCGCCGCGGTGACCGGTCCGGACCTGGCGCGGATCGACACCGCGGGCTTGATCAAGGCGTGCCGATCGGCCTTGCCAGCCTATATGATTCCGCTAGAGGTCCGCGCGATGCGAACGCTTCCCCTCACCACCACGGGCAAGGTCGATCGCGCTGCGGTTCGCGCGATGCTGGCCGGTGATCGCCAATGATCGAAGAGGCAATCCGCGACTATATCGTTCGCAACAGCCGTGCGGCATTGGACAGCGCATCATTGACCCCGGACACCGATGTGATCGCCGAGGGGCTGGTCGATTCGCTGATGCTGCTCCAGATGACGGACTTCATCGAGGATCATTTCGGCGTGGAGATTCTGCCCGACGACCTGACCTTTGAAAATTTCGGCAGCATCGCAAAGATCACTGCGCTGATCGAAGACCGAAGCGGCAAGGTATGAGTGAGGTCCCGAAGCGTTGCGACGTGCTGATCGCCGGGAGCGGCCCCGGCGGATCGATGGCGGCGACCTTCCTTCGCCAAAAGGGCTATGACGTCGTGCTGATGGAGCGGCGCCGTCATCCGCGCCCCAATGTCGGCGAGAGCCTGATCCCGCATTTCTGGACCTATACCGATGCGGCAGGCGTCACCGACCGGCTGGTCGCGGAGCGCTTCATCGCCAAGGCCGGCGCGTTCGCCGACTGGGAAGGCGAGCGCAGGCATATGGCATTCAGAAACTATGGCTTCTCCCGGCCCGCGCTGCATGTCGAGCGCGACGTGTTTGACCATATCCTGTTCAATCACGCCGTCGGGAACGGCGCACAGGCGTTCGAGGACTGTACCGTGCAGGACGTCGAACCCGGCGAAACGGTGGTCACCCGCTACGTCCATGCCGAGGCCGGCGCCGGCACGATCGCCAGCCGCTTCATGATCGACGCTACCGGCCAGCAGGCGCTGCTCGGCCGCCATCTCGACGTGCGCCAGGCCGACGACGATTTCCGCTTCGTCGCAATTTGGGGCTATTTCGAGGGATCGAGCTACATGGCGGCGGACGGCACCATGCAACCGCCCGAAAATGCCCGCACGATCGCGCCGACCACGTTCGTAACGGGCTTGCCCTATAGTGGCGCGGGCTGGTGCTGGCACATCCAGCTTCGTGAGAGTACGAGCGTCGGGCTGATCGTCCCGACCGAGCGGATCCGGCAGGCGCGCAGCCAGCCGGGCGGACTTGAGGCCTTTTTCCTCCAGCAATGCGCCGAGCTGCCCCAGCTCTCGATCCTGCTTCAGCGCGCGCGGTTCATTCCCGGCTCGCTTAACGTCATCAACAATTATTCCTACACCTCGGCCCGGATGACTGCGCCGGGCTGCTTCATGATCGGCGACGCCTCGGGATTCATCGATCCGATCTTCTCGATCGGCGTGACGCTGGCGATGTACGGCGCCTTCACCGCGGCCTGGGCGATCGACCGCTCCCTGCGCAACGCCGAGCGCGCCGAATCGTCACGCGCGATCTTCGAGCAGCAGATACAGACGCGGATGGCGGTGTCGCGCGCGCTATGCCGCCCTGCCTTCCGTGCGCCGGCCTATACCGAGGGGCGGCTCAAGGCTGCGATGCGGCTGTACAGCACGGCCGAGCACGGATTGATCAGGGACGTCACGGGCCTGAGCGGCCGGTCGATCAATTTCGAAAGGATGAGCGATCCTGCCGCAGCCTGAAGCAAGTCCCGGCGCGCCCTCGCTCCAGCCGCCGCTGGTCCGCCTGCCGCAACACCTGCTCGACCTTGGCCAGGTTGAAATTGCGCCGCTGCTCGAGCGGGTCCGCGCAGTCTCCGACCGCACCTGGGGTATGGAGGACGGCGTAAAGGAGAATGATTTCGAGGTCTTCCGCGAGACCCAACATATCGTTTTTCGCTTCATCGAAGCCAATCGCGATCCGCGGAATTTCTATGACAATCCCAGTTGGGCAGTCTGGCGATCGCTGTTGCTTCCGGTGATGGAGCAGGCGATCGTGCCCTATCGGTTCCGCCGGCCGCAATTCCCCAAGGCAATGCTGGCGCGGCTGCGCGCCCATGGCGTGATCGAACGGCATGTCGACGGCGCGGGCTCGAACTTGCGAACCCACAAGATTCATGTGCCGCTGATCACCAACCCGAAGGTGGTGACGACGCTCGGCGATCGCGAGTTCCATCTTGAGGCCGGGCGTGCCTATGAGGTCAACAACGTCGCCCCCCACGCCGTTCGCAACGACGGCGATGCCGACCGCATCCATTTTATCTTCGAGGTCTTCGATGCGGCGGCGGGCGAAACGAGCCCGGCGTGACTTCGATCGTCTGGCTCGCGTCCTACCCAAAGTCGGGCAGCACCTGGATTCGCGCCTTTCTCACCGCCTACGGTGGCCCGCCCGGCAGCGGGCCTGACCTCGACCGGCTGATCGGCGGGGAGCTGGTGAACAGCCGCGCCCTGTTTGACGAAGTGACCGGGCTGAACTCCGCCGATCTGAGCGAGGCAGAGATCGACCGTGCCCGTCCGGGCTATCATCTGCGCGTGGCCGCGGAAATCGATCCGCCTTGCTGGGTCAAGGTTCACAACGCCTTCGGAATCAATGATCGGGGACAGCCGATATTCCCCGGCGGAGCGGGCCGCGGCGTGGTGCATATCGTCCGCAACCCGCTCGACGTCGCGGTCTCGTTCGCGCACCACCAGTGCTGGGAGGTGGACCGGATCATCGATCATATGGCCGATCCGCACGCAGCGATGGACCGTCCGCGAACCGGCGTCACGGCAATGCTGCCTCAGCGGCTGGACACGTGGAGCGGGCATGCCGCAAGTTGGAGGGCGCAGACCGAGATGCCGGTGCTTCAGGTTCGCTATGAGGACATGATCGCCGATCCGCACGGGCAGTTCGACCGCATTTTGCGCTTTGCGGGCGTCGCGGTGGACGCCGCACAACTCGAACATGCAATCCGCCACACCGGGTTTTCGGCGCTGCAGGCTCGCGAGGCAAGGTCGGGCTTCGCGGAAAAGGCCTTGGCCGGCGCCCCCTTCTTCCGCCGCGGGATCGCGGACGGGTGGCGTGACAGCCTGCTGCGTGCCCAGGCCCTGCGGATCGTCGCGTCGCATCGCGCGATGATGGCGCGCCTTGGCTATCTTGACGCGGTACTCGCCTTCCTCGACGAGGGCACGACACCGGCATGACCAGGAATATGTGATGACGATCGACCAAATGCCTATCGCGCGAAATCCATCGGTGATGTTCAGCGAGGTCGAACAGGGGACGGTGCTGATGAACATCGAGAGCGGCACCTATTTCGATCTCGACCCCATCGGCTCGGCGGTCTGGGCTCTGCTCGAATCCCCCGCCACCTTGCCAGAGCTCTGCGCGGCGCTGGTCGCGCGCTACGAGGTGGATTCGGAGACCTGCCACGCGGATGTATCTGAATTCGTGAAAGAACTTATCGCGGTGGATGTCCTTAGGCAGGGCTGATTCCCGGGGGGCGCTGATTGACTTTTCGAGCGGAATTGGCAAAAGCGATCGTCGCTCAGGTTTGATGGCTAGGGAAGCGCGCATGTCGAATACAGTACAGCCGGTACGTTTGCCCTGGTCCAAGCCTCGCCTGCGCGCGGTTGTTCCGGTCAAGCGGACCGCCTCGGGCTCTAATGCGGTTGGGGGCGAATCCGGTGCCAGGTACCGGGTCTCCTGATATTTAGACGGCGGCGTAAGCAGCGCTGCCGTGGCAGAGGGATTACAGGGCGCGGGGGCTCGACGCCGCGCTGCGTTGCGCATGCCCGAGCGGAATGCGATTGATGCAGCCCATTTTCGGCATTTTCGATCGGCGTGGCGGTTCGGTAGGGCCGCGCATGGATGCCATGGCGCGCGCGTTTTCCGCCGCAGGGCTTGGCCCTGCGAGTCTCCACAGCCATGGAAGCATAGCGCTGGGCGCGAGCGACGGCGACCGGAGCCGCGCTGCCGATGCGACGCTCTTGATCGCGGCCGATGCGCGGATCGACGATCGCGCCACGCTGGGTGATGCGCTCGGGCTGAGCCCGGCGGAGATGCGTGCCATGGACAGCGCCGCGCTGATCCTGGCTGCCTATCGGCGTTGGGGGGCGGATTGCCCGAAACATCTGATCGGCGATTATGCCTTCGTGATCTGGGACTCTGCGGCGCAGCAATTGTTCTGCGCGCGCGATCATGTCGGAGCGCGCCCCTTCTACTATGCGCTGGATGGGCAGCACCTCGCCTTTGCAAGCGCGATCGAGGTCGTGCTGGCCGCGCCCGGGGTGGACCGGGCGTTCGATGCCGATGCCGTGGCGCACGGACTGGTGTCCCGATTCCCGCTCTCGGCGGCCCACACCGCCTATGCCGCTGTACGCCGCCTGCCTCCCGGCCACAGCATGATCGTGACGTCCACGCACGCAGCGATCTCGCGCTATTGGTGTCCCGAACAGTTGCACCGCCTCGAACTCGCCGATGACGGAGAGTACGCGCAGCGGCTGCGTGCGCTGCACCGCCAGGCGGTTGCCGACCGGCTCGATGGAGAAGGTCTGGGCGTGCACGTCAGCGGCGGGCTCGATACATCGAGCATCGTCGCGGTCGGTAGCGCGTTGCTGCGTGAGCAGGGCCGTCCTCCCTTCATGGGATTCGCCTGGTCGCTGCCCGAACCCGGCAGTGAGCCGAGCTGGATCGCCGCGGCGCGCGTGCAGGAAGATCTGGAGATCCATGCGCCGGTGCCGACGGCGGAGGATTTCATCAGCCTGCTGCGTGCCGACGGGACGATGAGCCCGGACGCGGGCAACATGCTCCAGGAATCTGCCGTGCAGCGCGAAGCGGAGCGGCGCGGCATCCGCGCGATCTTGTCAGGCTGGGGCGGCGACGAAGCGGCGACGTTCAATGGGCCTGGCTACATCCCCGACTTGCTGCGCGGCGGGCATTGGGGACGGCTCCGCGAGGAAGCGAGAAAGGCTAACTGCTCCCTGCTGCGCTTCGTGATAGGGCAGGCGGTTTTGCCGGTGCTGGGGGCGACGCGAACGCGGCAGGAGCGCGCGCGTCACCGGGCGAGGGTGGCGCGCAGCTTCGTCGCGCCCGAAATCCGCGCCCGCCTTCTGGCGCGCCCTGTGCCGCCGCCGCGTACGGGCAGCATCCGCCAGGTGCAGTTCGAGACCTTCTTTTCCGGCTATCTGGCGACGCGCCTCGAAGACTGGGCGATCAGCGGGCACCGCCGCGGGATCGAATATCGCTATCCGATGCTCGACCGGCGCCTGATGGAATTCGCGCATTCGCTGCCGCCGACGCAGGTACACACGCCGGAATGGCGGCGCTGGGCGTTTCGCAACGCGATGCGCGATATCCTCCCGCCAGAAATCTGCTGGAACACGAACAAGAACGAAGTGCAGCGCATCGAACATGTCGATCTGGTGACAGGCGAAGCGTTCGGCCGCGTCGCAGCGCAATTGCGCGCCCGCGCCGTGCCGCCGTCTCGCGCGGCTTGGCTGGACATGCCGCGGCTGCTGGCGGATTTGGATTCCGCCGCCGCGGGAAATATGCGCGGGCTCCAGCATCGCCGCCTCGCGCTGCAGTTCCTCGATTTCTGATCGCGGCTATGATCGTCTCCTTCTCTCGCAAGTTCGTCTTCGTCGCGGTGCCCAAGACGGGCAGCCAGGCACTCCGCAAACGGCTGCGCGCGGGTTTGAGTGCGACCGACTGGGAACAGGCCACGCTTACCGAACAGCGGCTGTTCCCCGTCGCGGAGCTCGCCGCGATCGGCCATGGCCACCTGACTTGCCGGGACATCATGCCCTGGCTCCCGCCAGGCATGTGGGAGGCGTTCTTCACCTTCGGCGTGGTGCGGCATCCGTTCGCCCGGTTCCGCTCCGCATGCGGTTTCTACGATCCGGCGCGGTTCGCGGCGTCGCGCGATTCCAATGACGAGATGAAGCGCCTGCTCGACCGCGAAGGCGATCATTTCCTCTTCGCGCCTCAGCATCATTTCCTGTGTGGCGACGATGGCCGTATCGCGGTCAACACCGTCGCCCGGTACGAGAGGCTGGCGGAGGATATGACTGTCATCACCCGGCGGATCGGATTGGCCGAGGCGCCGCTCGAGCGCGTCAACGTAACGCGAACGGCGCCGACGCAAGCGTTCGACGTCGAGCTGCGGGCGATGCTCACCGAGCGCTATGCGCAGGATTTCGCACTATTCGGCTATGATGCAGGATCGCCGGCGTGAAGCCGCGCCATTGCCTTGCCACCGTCACCTCGGATGCGTTCGCGATCGGCACGATCGTGATGGTCCATTCGTTCCGGCGTCACAATCCATGGTTCGATGGTGATGTCATCGCGTTTTACGACGCGCTCGGCTCGCAGATGGCGGCGCTGCTTTCACGCATCGACGGACTGCGCCTCGTGCCGGTATCTCCGGCCTTTCACGATAGGGTGGCTGGGCTGATCGCCGCGCGGCCTGAATTGGCAAGCCGGTGCGCCCGCTTCGCGTCGATCGAGGCCTTTGGGCTTAACGGCTATGACCGGGTGATGTTCTGTGACAGCGATCTGCTGTTCCGCGCGGACGTCAGCGATCTGTTCGAGCGGCGTGAACCCTTCGTCGCGGTGGGCGACAGTGCCTGGCAGGAGGGCCTGGGACGCGACCGCACGAGCTTCGACAAAGTCGCGCGCGATGCCAGTGGCGCGATCTCGCCGTCGTTTAACGCGGGGTTGATGCTGATCGACGGCGCGCTCGCGGGCAGCAAGGTCCATGGCGCCTTGCTCGACGGGCTCGAACCCTCTTTATGGAGTGCGGTGGTCACGCCCCACACCGATCAGATCGTCTTCAATCGCCATTTCGCCGGTCAGGTATCGATCGCAGGCCCGGACTATAACCGGTTGTTGATGCACGACGTTTCCTTCGGCGAGGCGCGCGATGCGCGAGTGCTTCATTTCAATGGCGCGGCAAAGCCCTGGGCCTGGCACCACCACCCCCAGGCCGTGCGGCGCAGTCCGGTCCTGATCGAGGCCTACCGGCAATGGCATGCCAGCTATCTCGACTGGCTGGCCGCTCAGCACCTTGCCGCGGGCGAATGGGTCGCGGCGTAATGGCAGGCGCGGCGGGCGCGATCCGTACCCATTTGTTCGTCATCGCGCCGAACAACAGCGGATCGACGCTGCTCCGGAACGCGATCGCGTCCTCTCGCCATTGCTGGAGCCTGCCTCGCGAGGGGCAGCACGTCCCCGGCTTTGTCGGTCCCAGCACGCGCGAAACCGGCACGCGGTTGATCTGGGCGTCGCGCCCGGAATGGGTGGCGCTGTTCAGCGGGATCGGCCACGACTGGCGGCGCACCCGCGATGCCTGGCACGCCCAAGCGACGGCGCAAGATCCTGCGGCATCCGTGTTCGTCACCTCGTCGCCGCCCTTCCTGCTCAACGTGGCGGCGCTTCGTCAGGCATTTTCCGACGCCCGGTTCCTGTTCCTCACGCGCAATCCCTACGCCGCTATCGAGGGAATTATGCGCCGAGCCGATCAGCAGCCGCTTGAGCCGGGGGAGGACATCAGGATTGTTGCCGCTCGGCATCTGGCGGTCTGCCTGGCGCGCCAGCGCAACAACCTGCTCGACCATGGCGATATCGGTATGGCGCTCAGCTATGAGGAGATGTGCGCCGATCCGCGCGGGACGGCGGCGCGGGTCGCGGCATTGGTGCCTGCCCTGGAAGGATTCGAGTGGCCGGATCGCATCGCGGTGAAGGGGATTGAGGGCCGGCCCATCGCGGACATGAACGCGGATCAGATCGCTCGACTGAGCGAGAATGACCGGTCGGTCATCAGCGCGACGTTGCGCGAGCAACAGGCTGATCTCGAATGGTTCGGTTACAGCTATCTGGCATAGTCGGCTTCGAAGGCCGGCCCAATTTCCCTCATCCGCTGGTGTCTGCTTGACCCTGGTCCCGATTTGTATCCGGCCAGAAGGAGAGATCTGGCGCTTCTGACCCTGGTCCCGATTTGTATCCGGCCAGAAGGAGAGATCTGGCGCTTCATCGGCCGGGGTTAACCCCGGCCGATGAAGCAAATTCGGTCGGTGTCATGAACCCCAGGGATGTGTGAGGTCG
>NZ_JAPDRA010000006.1 GCF_026013525.1 Sphingomonas canadensis
TGGGCCTCGACGAAATCAACACCGCATTCGATCTCATGCACCAGGGCAAGTCCATCCGCAGCGTCGTGGTGTTCTGATGGGCGAGATACTGGTCACCACCCGCGACGGCGGCACCCGCAGCGTCGCGATCCGCCCGGGCCTGAGCCTGATGGAGACGATCCGCGACGCCGGGATCGACGAGATGATGGCGCTGTGCGGCGGCTGCCTGTCGTGCGCCACCTGCCATGTGTTCGTCGATGCCGCAGGCTATGACAGCTTCCCGCCGATGACGGACGACGAGAACGACCTGCTCGACAGTTCCGATCATCGTCGCGAGACGTCGCGCCTGTCGTGCCAGCTCGTGCTGGACGAGGGCTGCGACGGCCTTTCGGTCACGATCGCGCCCGAGGATTGAGCATGGCGGCTAATGATGCCCCGCCGCGCCACGCCGACGTCGTGATCGCGGGCGCGGGCCAGGGCGGCGCGCAATGCGCGATCACGCTGCGCCAGCGCGGCTTCGCGGGGACGATCCTGATGATCGGCCGCGAGCCCGAGCTGCCCTATGAACGGCCCCCGCTCTCCAAGGAATATCTCGCGCGCGACAAGCCGTGGGAGCGGCTGCTGATCCGCCCGCCCGCCTTCTGGGAGGAGCGGCAGGTGGCGATGCTCCTGGGGACAGGGGTGACCGCCGTCGATCCCGCCGCGCACCGGCTTACGCTGTCGGACGGCGGCAGCGTGACCTATGGCAGCCTCGTCTGGGCGGCGGGTGGCGATCCGCGCCCGCAGCCCTGCCCCGGCGGCGCCCTGCCCGGGGTACATGCGATCCGCACCCGCGCCGATGCCGACCGGCTGATGGCGGAGCTGGACGCGGGTGCGCGCCGCGCGGTGGTGATCGGCGGCGGCTATATCGGGCTGGAGGCGGCGGCGGTGCTGACCAAGCTCGGCTGCACGGTCACGCTGCTGGAGGCGCTGCCGCGCGTTCTGGCGCGCGTCGCTGGCGAAGCGCTCTCCGCCTTCTACGAGGCGGAGCATCGCGCGCATGGCGTGGACCTGCGCACCAGCGCCTCTGCCGCGGCGATCGAGGGCGATACGCGCGTCACCGGCGTGCGGCTGGCGGACGGCACGTTGCTGCCCGCGGACATCGTGATCGCCGGGATCGGCATCGTGCCCGCCGTGGCGCCGCTGATCGCGGCAGGCGCGGAGGGCGGCAACGGCGTGGCGGTGGACGCGCTGTGCCGCACCAGCCTGGCGGACGTCTATGCGATCGGCGATTGCGCGCTCCATCGCAACGCGCACGCGGACGGCGCCCTGACGCGCGTGGAATCGGTGCAGAACGCCAACGACATGGCCATCACCGCCGCGGCCGCGATCCTGGGTGAGGCGAAGCCCTATGCCGCCTTCCCCTGGTTCTGGTCGAACCAGTATGACCTGAAGCTGCAGACCGCGGGCATCTCCGCCGGATATGACCGCGAGATCGTGCGCGGCGATCCGGCCACGCGCAGCTTCTCGGTCTGCTATCTGAAGGACGGGCGGCTGATCGCGATCGACTGCGTCAACGCGATGAAGGACTATGTCCAGGGCCGCAAGCTGATCGAGGGCGGCGCGATCCCCGATCCGGCACGGCTGGGCGACGCCGCGATTCCGCTGAAGGAAGTTTGAGCGAGCGGGAGCGGGCGGGCGGCAACCCGCCCCTCTTTCACCACATCGGATTGCCGCTCAATGTCGTCTCCGGCACCGGCTGGACCACGTCCCAATGCTCGACGATCCGGTCGCCCTCGAAGCGCCAGAAATCGGCGAACATCCGGCCGCGATCCTGCGGGCCGATGCTCATGAAATAATGGACCACCAGATAGTCGCCCACGATAAAGCGGTGGACGAAGCGCGTGCGCCATTCGCTTTCGGGGGCGATCGTGTCCTGGTTGGCCTCCGCCCGCTCCTGGAACCAGCGGAGCTGGTCCGCGGGGGAATTGGGCAGATCCGGATTATGCTCGACGAAGCCCGGGCCGGCATGCCCCTCCATCGCCGCGCGGAAATCATGCGCGACATAGAGCAGGTGGAAGAAGCGCTCGGCGCTGGCCCGCATCGCATCGCTGGCGGGCATGTCCATCACATGGCTGATCGCGGTCATGGCGGCCGGCTCCCTCATTCGGCGGGGGATGTGGGTGCATGCGGGTGGAGCCACAGCAGATAGGCCGCCACCGCCACCATCAGCACCGCCAGGATGCCGAAGAACACCGCCGGCCCGCTGCCCGCGATGATGTAGATGCCCGAAAATGCCGCGCCCACGCCGCCGATCCGGCCGATCGCGTCGGACATGCCCATGCCCATCGCGCGCACCTCCGGCGGATAGGCCTCCGCCGCCAGCGTCAGCAGCGCGGTGACCACCCCGGCGGAGGCCACCCCGCCCATCGCCAGGAACGCCAGCAGCACGCCTTCGCCCGAAACCACCCCCGCCGCCGCCAGCGCCAGCCCCAGCGCCGATGCCGCGCCCAGCGCCGCGCTGAACGCCGACACCGGCCGCACGCCCAGCCGGAACAGGCACCAGCCCGCCAGCGGCGTCCCCGCGATCGACGCGAGCGTCCAGGCGGTCATCGCCCCGCTAGCGAAGGAAATACTGAGCCCCAGCTTGCCCAGCGCGACGGGCAGCCAGCTAAGGATCGCGTTGCCGAAGATATAGGTGGCGAAGAACAGGCCGAAGATGCCGATCGTCGCGCCCGGATTGGCGCGGATCAGCGCGGCGAAGCGGCGCAGCAGCGGCTGCTGCGGCGCATCGTCCGCGCCCGGCGCGGCCTGGGCGGCGGGAAGGCCCAGCCGGGCGATCACGCGCAGATACTCGCCCCGCCGCCGCGGCAGCCGCGCCAGCAGCCCCGGCGATTCGGGCACGAAGCGGAAGAAGCCCAGGAACACCGGCACGCTCGCCAGCGCGGCGATCTGGAAAAACGCGCGCCAGCCGATGGCGGGCAGCACCGCCGACGCCACGGTGGAGCAGAGGCCGAAGCCGACCGGCAGCGAGGCCACCGTGAAACTGATCACGATCGGCCGCTTCGCCTCGGGCACCAGTTCGGTCACCAGCGCCATCGACGCGGTATAGAGCCCGCCCATCGCAAGGCCCGCCAGGAACATCGGCAGCGCAAGCTGCCACGGCGTCTGCGCCAGGCTGGCCAGCGCCAGGAACAGGCCCAGCAGCAGCACGCTGGCGCCGATCGAGATGCGGCGGCCCAGCGTATCGGCGATCGCCCCGCCCGCCACCGTGCCGATCCCCGATCCCACCAGCACCGCCGTGATCGGCGCGGCCAGCGCGGTATCGGGCAGCGCCCAGTCCTTCAGGATCACCGGCGCCGACACCGGCAGGATCTGGACGAAGATGCCCGAGAGCACGAACACCAGCAGCAGCGCGACGATGGTGGCGATCGGATGCGGCCGCGCCTCCAGCCATCCCGCCGGCGCGGCGGCACCTTCTGTTTCGGCCATGCTCCTCCCCTCTTCGTCTGCGCGCGGCCACGCCCGCACGGCACGACGCACCGAATCGGGGAAACCCTTCACCCCATATTGTTAGACGATTTGGTTATACGCAACAGCCGAACTCATCCCTGCCCGCCGGCCTGCTGCCAGCCGCCGCCCAGCGCGCGGAACAGGTCGATCTGGCGGCCCGCGATCGTCGCGTCGGCCAGCGCCAGCGCGGCCTGGGCATCGGCCAGCGTGCGTTCGGCGTCCAGCGCCTCCAGCGCGTCGATCGCGCCCTCGCGCTGGCGGGCACGGGTGATCTCCGCCGCGTGCGCCGCCTCGTCGCGGGCGCGGCGCAGCGCCACCCGGCGCTCCAGCGCATGGGCATAGGCGGAGAGCGCCGTCTCGGTCTCGCGCAGCGCCTCCAGCACGGTACCGTCGAAGCCTGCGAGCGCCTCCTGGCTGCCGGCCTCCGCCCCGGCGATGCGCGCGCGTGCCGCGCTGGGGTTGATCGCCCAGCTCAGCAGCGGCCCGGCCAGCCAGCGCAGCGGCCCTGCGCCCAGGAAATCGCCGAAGCCGTCGCCGGTCGATCCCGCCGAGGCGCCCAGCGTGATGCGCGGATAGAGGTCCGCGGTGGCCACGCCGATCCGCGCGGTCGCCGCCGCCAGCCGCCGCTCGGCCGCGCGCACGTCGGGCCGCCGCGCGAGCAGCCCGGCGCCGTCGCCCACCGGGATCGGCCGGGCGATCTCCAGCATGGTCATGCGCGCCGCCGCGTCGGGCGGCAGGTCCCCCGGCGCGCGGCCGGTGAGCGTGGCGAGGCGGAACAGCGCCGCGTCGCGCTCGGCGGCGATGGCGGGCACGTCGGCCTGGCGCTGCTCGCGCAGCGCGGCGATGCGCGTCACCTCCAGCCGGGTGGCCAGCCCCGCCTCGGCGCGCTTGGCGGTCAGTGCCAGCGAGCGATCGAGCAGCGCGACGATATGCCGCGCCACCTCCAGCCGCGCGGCCGAGGAGGCGGCATCGGCATAGGCGCGCGCGGTTTCCGCCGCCACCATCACGCGCACCGCATCGGCATCGGCCAGCGCCGCGTCCAGGTCGCCCTGCGCCGCCTCCACCCCGCGCCCGACGCGGCCGAACAGATCGACCTCATAGGACACGCTGAGCCCGGCATCGACCGTCCAGTCCTCACGCGGGGCGCCGGGGGCGCGCTGCCCCTCGGGCAGGCGGCCATATTGGGCGCCGCCGCCCAGCGTGGCCTGGGGCAGCCGCTCCACCCCCGCGCCGCGAAGCTGTGCCCGCGCCCGCGCCACCCGCGCGATGGCGACACGCACATCGGTATTGGCGGCGAGCGCCTCGGCCACCAGCCGGTCGAGCACCGGATCGTCGTAGAGGCGCCACCAGTCCCCGGCGACGGGCTCGGCGGCGGTCACCGCCGGCCCCTGTGCCGCGACGAAGGTGCCGGAGGCGCTCTGCGGGTGCCGGGGTGCGGCATAGTCCGGCCCCACGGCGCAGCCCGCAAGCGCGAGCGCGGAGGCGGCAACAAGCAAGCGATGCATCTTCATGCTCCTCATTCGGCCGGCTGCAGCGCGGCTTCGTCCGCGCCGCCTTCCGGGCGGTTGCGCCGGCGCGACAGGCGGTCGCCCAGCGCGCGGCACACGACGTAGAAGGTGGGGGTGAACAACAGGCCGAAGGCGGTTACCCCGGCCATGCCGAAGAACACGGCCGTGCCCAGCGCCTGGCGCAGCTCCGCGCCCGCCCCGGTGGCCAGCACCAGCGGCACCGTGCCCAGGATGAAGGCGAAGCTGGTCATCAGGATCGGCCGCAGGCGGACGCGCGCGGCCTGAACCGCCGCCTCCACCGGCGACAGCCCGTCGCGCTCCTCGGCCTGCTTGGCGAACTCGACCACCAGGATCGCGTTCTTCGCCGCCAGCGCGATCAGCACGACCAGCCCGATCTGCGTCAGCACATTGTTGTCCATGCCGCGCAGGTTCACGCCCGCCATCGCCGCCAGCAGGCACATCGGCACGATCAGGATGATCGCCAGCGGCAGCGTCAGGCTCTCATATTGCGCCGCCAGCACCAGGAAGACGAACAGCACCGCCATCGCGAACACCAGCATCGCCGTGTTGCCCGCCGCCTGCTGCTGATAGGCGATGCCGGTCCATTCGTGGGAGAAGCCGCGCGGCAGCACCTGATCCGCCGTCTTCTCCATCACCGTCAGCGCGGCGCCGGAGGAATAGCCCGGCGCGGTATCGCCATCCACCGCCACCGCGGGCGCCAGGTTGTAACGGCTGACGCGATAGGGGCCGGTCTTGTCCTGGAAGGTGGCGACCGAACCGATCGGCACCATCGCCCCGCTGTCCGAACGGGTCTGGAGGTTGGCGATGTCCGCGGGGGTGCGGCGGAACGGTGCGTCGGCCTGGGCCGTGACGCGGAAGGTGCGCCCCAGCAGGTTGAAATCGTTGACGAACGCCGATCCCAGATAGACCTGCAACGCTTCGAACACGCGCGACGGGGGCACGCCCAGTATCTCCGCCTTGTCGCGATCGATATCGGCATAGACGCGCGGCGTCGCGGTATCAAAGAAGGTGTAGACCGACTGGAGGCCCGGCGTCTGGTTCGCCTGGCCGATCAGCGCGTTGGCGGCCTTCTCCAGCTCGGCATAGCCCTTGCCTTCGCGGTCCTGCACCATCAGCCGGTATCCGCCCGCCGATCCGATGCCGCGGATCAGCGGCGGGCCGACCACCATCAGCCGCGCCTCGGTGATGTCCGCGGTCGCCTTGCGCGCCTCGTCCATCAGCTTGTCCAGCGTCTCGCCCTTCTTGGCGCGCTCCTCGAAATCGTCGAGCACCCAATAGGCCGCGGCCGAGCTGGTCGCGCGCGTCTCCGAAGGGCCGTCAAAGCCGGAGAGCATCACCGTGGCCTTCACGCCCGGGATCTTCAGCACGCGATCGGCGACCTTCTTCATCACCTCGTCGGTGCGCGAGGTAGCCGAGCCCGGGGGCAGCGAGATCACGGTGAGGAAATAGCCCTGGTCCTGCGCCGGGATGAAGCCGGTGGGCGTGGCCCAGAACAGCGCCGCCGTGGCCGCGATCAGCCCGCCGTAGCTGAGCATCATCGTGCGCGGGCGGCGCACCAGCCGCGCGGTGAGCGCCGCATAGCGATCGCTCACCCGCGCGAAACCGCGGTTGAACCAGTCGCCCGCGGCATAGAGCGCACGCCGCCAGCCCGCCGGCCCCGGCGAACGCTCGCCCGGCTTCAGCAGGATCGCCGCCAGCGCCGGCGAGAGCGTGAGCGAGACGACCAGCGAGATCACCGTCGCGGTGGAGATGGTCACCGCGAACTGCTGGTAGAAGGCGCCCGACAGGCCGTTCATGAACAGCGTCGGCAGGAACACCGCGCACAGCACCAGCACGATGCCCACCAGCGCGCCCGAAACCTCGTCCATCGATGTCCGCGCCGCCTGCATCGGCGTCATGCCGTGTTCCAGGTTGCGCTCGACATTCTCGACCACGACGATCGCGTCGTCCACGACGATGCCGATCGCCAGCACCAGCCCGAACAGCGACAGGTTGTTGAGCGAATATCCCGCCAGCGCCAGCACGGTGAAGCTGCCGATCAGCGACACGGGAATCGCCACCACGGGAATCACCGCCGCGCGCCATTTCTGCAGGAACACGATGATCACCAGCACCACCAGGATCACCGCCTCGAACAGCGTCTTCACCACCTCGTCGATCGATTGCTGGATGAACTCGGTGGGGTTGTAGACGACGCGATATTCCAGCCCCTTGGGGAAGTCCTTGGACAGTCGCTCCATCTCCGCCTTCACCGCCTCGGCGGCGGCGAGCGCGTTCGATCCGGGGCGCTGGAACACGGGCAGGATCACCGACTCGCGGTCGCTGAGATAGGCGGAGGTGCCGTAATCCTCGGCGCCCAGCTCCACGCGGCCCACGTCCGAAAGGCGCACCTGGCGCCCGTCGGCATCGGTGCGGATCACCACATTCGCGAACTGCTGCGGGTCGGTGAGCCGGCCCTGGGTCTCGACATTGAGCTGGAAGGCGTCGCCGCCCGACGGCGGCTGGCCCAGCGTGCCCGCCGCGACCTGCACGTTCTGTGCGCGCAGCGCCGACACGATGTCGCCCGCCGTCAGCCCCAGCGCCGCCGCGCGGCCCGGATCGAGCCATACGCGCATCGAAAGGTCGCGCGATCCGAAGAGCTGCACGTCACCCACGCCCTCGACCCGGCTCAGCGGGTCCTTCAGCCGGGTGAGCGCATAGTTGGACAGATAGGCGCGATCCAGCGACTGATCCGGCGAGATCAGGTTCACCACCAGCAGGAAGTCCGGCGAGGTCTTCTTGGTGACGACGCCCAGCCGCTGCACCTCCTGCGGAAGCCGCGGCGTGGCGATCGCCACGCGGTTCTGGACCAGCACCTGCGCCTCGTCCAGGTCGGTGCCCTGCTTGAAGGTCACGGTGATCAGCGCACGCCCGTCGCCGGTCGATTGCGACGACTGGTAGAGCATGCCGTCGACGCCGTTGATTTCCTGCTCGATGGGCGCAGCGACGGTTTCCGCCACGGTCTCGGCGGATGCGCCGGGATAGACGGCGGCCACCGTCACAGTCGGCGGCACCACCTCGGGATATTGCGACACCGGCAGCGCGAAATAGGAGATCGCGCCGATGATCGTGATCACGATGGCGATCACCGCCGCGAAGATCGGGCGCGCGATGAAGAAGCGCGAAAGGCGCATGGCAAGGTCCTCGCGTCGAATTGTTCTTATGGGGGCAGCCGCCGCGCCTCAGGGGGCGAAGGCGCGGCGGCCGCTGGTCAGCGCGCCACGATGGTGGCTGCGCCGGCTGTCGGTACGGAGAAGGTTTCGGTGGCGGCGGCCGCCTTGGGCTCGATCCTGCCGGGCTTGGCGTCCACCTTGCCGCCGGGGCGGGCGAGCTGGATGCCGCTGATCACCACCCGGTCTCCGGCGGCCAGGCCCGAGCGGACGATACGCAGCCCGTCCACCGTGGCGCCCAGCTCCACCGGCTTGGCGGCGACGGTGCCGTCCTTGCCCACCACCAGCACGATCTTGCGCGCCTGATCGGTGACGATCGCGGTTTCGGGAACCAGCAGCGCCTGGCCGGAGCCGCCCGTGGAAAGCCGCATGTTGCCGAACATGCCCGGCGCCAGGAACAGGTCCGGATTGGGCAGCACGGCGCGGCCGCGGATCGTGCCCGACTTGGGATCGAGCCCGTTGTCGGTGAAGTCCAGCCGGCCCTTCCACTTGAACTCGGCCTCGTCCTGCAAGCGGATCTCCACCGGGGAGGGCGCCGCGCCCGCATCCTGCGCGCGCCGGGCCTTCAGGTAGAGCGCCTCCGATCCGTTGAAGCTGAAATAGATCGGGTCGAGCGCGTTGATCGTGGTCAGCAGCGTGCCGGCCGGCCCCTCGCCCGCCGATACCAGGTTGCCCGCGTCGACGCGGCGATCGGAGATGCGGCCGGTGATCGGCGCGCGGACCTGGGTGAACTCCATTTCCAGCGCGCGCGATCGGACCCGCGCCTGGGCGCCCGCCAGCGCGGCGCTGGCCGCCTGGACGCGGGCGCGCAGCCGGTCCACCTCGCTCTGCGAAACCGCGTCGGCCTCGATCAGCCGCAACGCGCGCTCCAGGTCGGCACGCGCCAGCGCCAGATCGCTCTGCGCGCTGGCCTGCCCGGCCCGCGCCTCGGCCAGCGCCGCCGCGAAGGGGCGCTGGTCGATGGTGAAGAGGAGCTGGCCCTTGCGCACGATCGCGCCGTCGGTGAAGTGGATCGCCACCACCGCGCCGGAAATGCGCGGGCGCACCTCAACGCTCTGGCTCGGCTCGAAACGGCCGATATAGTCGTCCCACTCCGCCACCTCGCGGGCGAGCGGGGCGGCCACCACGACCGCGGGCGGCGGCGGGGCTGCGGCGGCCGGCGCTTGGCGCGCGCCCACGCCCCACACGGCCGCCGCTAGCACCAGCGGCGAAGCGATCACCGCCCCGCGCTGCCAGCCCTTGAGCGTTCGGAAACGCCCGTGCAGCAACTTCAGCCGCGGCTGCAGCTCGGCCGCGCCGAATTTGGAATACATGTTCATTGACGGGTCCTCCGCGCATCGGCGGCGCGGGCCTGGCCGATGCTGGTCTGCAGGGTTTCATATTGTTCGGGGGTGAAGCCGGCCTCCAGAAAGGCCGCCAGCTCGCGCGGGGGCACGGCATAGCCCTTCAGCCAGGCGAACACCGCGATGCGGCGCAGCGCCTCCAGCCGGGGATCGGCCAGCCGGGGCCGCGGGCGGCTGCTGCCGAAGATCGTGCCGAGCGCCAGCGATACCCGTCCCGGCTCGCGCAGGCTGGCGAGCCCGTCCTTGCGGGCGACCGCGACCACCGACCATTCAAGCGCGGAAAGCCGCCCGGCCTCGATATCCGGCAGCGCGGCGGCGCGGACGCCGTGGAAAGCGGGAACGAAGCCTCCGGCGACGTGATCGTCGATTGCAAGAAAGGCCATGGCGCAACTCCTCCCTGCCGCTGGCATGCCGCCCGCGGTGCTGGTTGTTTCCTCTCCGGGTTCACCATGGCGGCCCGCATCCCGGCCGGCCGCTACGCGCGCCCACCGGTTCGCCGGACGGCACCTGCCGTCCGCGCGCTTGCGGTTCGTCCTTCGGTATCCCTGTTCGTCAGCCGGACATCTGTCCAGCGACTTCTATACTGACTGGTATAGAAATCATGCGGCACTGCGTCAAGGGAGTTTCGTACCGGCCGTTATAGAAATTTTATCGGCGGGTGCAAACTCTTGTTTCAGCGGCCCGGCCACAGCGCCAGGCTGGTGTCGATCAACTGGCGCAGTTCGTCGCGCGATGCGCCGGCGCCGGCCTGCACCGCCATCCCCTGCATCACCGCGGTCAGGAAGGCGGTGAGCCCCGTGGGATCGACATGGCCGGGCAGATCGCCCTCGCGCTTGGCGCGCTCGAACCGTTCGAGCAGCGCGCGCTTCGACGCCATCCCGCGTTCCAGCACCTGTTCGCGGATGGCCTCCGCCTCGGTACCGCACGCGACCGAGCTGATCACGCTCAGGCAGCCGCAGGGATTCTCCCCGCCGGTATGCACCTCCAGCGCGCCGTTCAGCAGATGCTCGGCCACGCCGCGCGCGGTGGGCGCCTTCAGCGCCTCGCCGACATAGGCCAGCTTTTCGCGCTCATAGAGGTCCAGCGCCTTCTGGAAGAGCGCTTCCTTGTTGCCGAACGCCGCGTACAGACTCGGCTTGGTGATGCCCATGGCCTCGGTAAGGTCGGCCATGGAAGCGCCTTCATAGCCCTTGGTCCAGAAGACGCGCAGCGCCGAGGTGAGCGCCGCATCGACGCAGAATTCGCGCGGGCGGCCCTTGGCGGCATTGACGACGGCTGTTTCCATAACGCTCGGTATATATGTCACCGAGCCGCACTTGTCCATGCCGTCCCGCGGGAACCGTCCGCGCACGCCCGGTCAGCAGGCGGGCACGCACACCGCCAGCCCGCCCAGCGAGGTTTCCTTATACTGCGCGGCCATGTCGTGGCCGGTGCGGCGCATCGTCTCGATCACCTGGTCCAGCGTCACATGATGCGTGCCGTCGCCGCCCAGCGCCAGCCGCGCGGCGCCGATCGCCTTCACCGCGCCGATCGCGTTGCGCTCGATACAGGGGATCTGCACCAGCCCGCCCACCGGATCGCAGGTGAGGCCCAGATTGTGCTCCATGCCGATCTCGGCCGCGTTCTCGATCTGCGCGTTGCTGCCGCCCAGCACCGCCGCCAGCCCGGCCGCCGCCATCGAGCATGCCACGCCCACCTCGCCCTGGCAGCCCACCTCCGCGGCCGAGATGCTGGCGTTGCGCTTGTACAGCGCGCCGATCGCCGCCGCGGTCAGCAGGAAATCGGCGCGCGCCTGCGGCCCCAGGCCATGCACCCGCTCGATGAAGCGCAACACCGCCGGGATCACCCCGGCCGCGCCGTTGGTGGGCGCGGTGACCACCTTGCCGCCCGCCGCATTCTCCTCGTTCACCGCGATCGACCACAGGTTGACCAGGTCCAGCGCCGCCAGCGGATCGGCCAGGTTGCGCTCCATCCGCGCGTGCAGCTCCTCGCGCAGCCGCGCCGCGCGGCGCTGCACGCCCAGTCCGCCGGGCAGCGTTCCCCCGGCCGCCAGCCCGCGCTCGATGCAGGCGTCCATCGCCGCCAGGATGCGCGCGATCCCCGCCTCGGTCTCCGCCCGCGGCCGCCGCGCGTCCTCGTTGGCCAGCGCCACCTGGGCGATCGTCAGCCCGTCGCGCTCCGCATAGCCGAGCAGCTCCGCCGCAGAGGCATAGGGATAGGGCTCGGCCGGTCCCTCCGCCGGTCGGGCATTGGCGCGCGCCTGGTCCTCGTCCACCACGAAGCCGCCGCCGATCGAATAATAGTAGCACGCGAACAGTTCCTGCCCCGCCGCATCGAACGCGGCGAAGCGGATCGCGTTGGGGTGGAACGGCAGGATCTCGTCCCCATGCCAGCGGATATCGCGCGCCTCGTCGAACGCGATCGGATGCCCGCCGCCCAGCATCAGCACGCCGTCAGCCCGCGTCCGCGCGATCAGCGCCGCCGACGCATCCGGATCGGCTGCCTCGGGCGACAGGCCGTGCAGCCCGGCGATCGCCGCCGTATCGGTCGCATGGCCGCGCCCGGTGAGCGCCAGCGATCCGTGCAGCCGAACCTCGACGCGCGCCACCCGCGCCATCTCGTCCCGCCGCGCCAGCGCCTCGACGAAGCGGCACGCCGCCGTCATCGGCCCCATCGTGTGCGAGCTGGACGGGCCGACCCCGATCTTGAACAGTTCGAACAGGCTGGCAGGCATCAGCCCCGCTCCCCCGCCCGGCGGCGCATGCCCCGGGGCGCAAACTCGGTCATCCGGTCTTCTCCGCCTGGGTTCCGCGATCCGGTGGCGCCGCGGCCGATGGCGCCGCGGATAGCAGCATCGCGCCCACCCGTCAGCCCGCGCCCGTCAGCCTGTGGCCGCCAGCAGGTCCAGCGTACGCGCCATCGCCACGTCGCGGTGCGAAATCCCGCCCGCGTCGTGCGTGGTCAGCACCACGTCCACGACATTGTAGATGTTGGACCATTCGGGATGATGGTCCGCCTTCTCCGCCGCCAGCGCCACGCGCGCCATGAAGCCGAAGGCCGCGATGAAATCGGCGAAGACGAAGCGCTTGGCGATCGCGTCGCGCCCCGCCGCCGGCTCCCATCCGGCGAGTGCGGGCAACAGCGCGGCGCGCTCGTCCGGGGTCAGCGGCGCAACGGTCATCCGCTTCGCTCAGGCCGCGATGCGATAGGGTTCGTCGGCCGGATCGCTGTCGCCGGGCTCCAGCGCCGGGCTGCCCGCCACCTGGGTATAGACCGAAGCCAGGTCGGTCTCCTCCATCACGCGCAGCAGATGCTCGAAGCTGTCAACGACGAAATACACGCCCTGGAACCGGTCGAAATGATATTTGGTGCGCATCACCCGCGCCACGTCGAGCCGCAGCCGCCGCACGCCCGGGGCGGTCAGCGCCGCCACCGTCTCGGCATAGCTGGACAACAGCCCGCCGCCGAACGCGCGCAGCCCGCCGTCCTCCGCCACCAGCCCGAACTCGACGGTGTAGAGCCACAGCCGCCCCAGATAATCGGCCGCCCCCAGCTTCTCCGCGCGCAGCCCCGCCTGGCCATAGGCGACCATGAATTCGGCGAACACCGGATCGGTGAGCATCGGCACATGCCCGAACAGGTCGTGGTACATGTCCGGCTCTTCGCTATAATCCATGTCCTCGGCGGATCGCAGGAAATTGGCCGCCGGAAAGCGCCGGTTGGCGAGATGTTCGAAGAACGGCTGGTTGGGGATGAAGCCGGGCACGGGCACCACCTCCCATCCCGTCGCGGCGCGCAGGCGCGGGTTCAGGTTCTTCAGGTCCGGGATGCCCGGCTCCATCACCTGCAGCAGGTCCAGCCCCTTCAGGAACGCGCGCGAGGCATAGCCCTCCAGCGCGCGCGAATTGGTGGCGAGCAGCTTGTCCCACACCGCATGTTCCCGGGCGGTGAAGGCCTCCCAGTTCTGCGGCATCGTCCAGTCCGCGGCACAGCCCGGGGGCGGCGCATCGAACACATGGGATATGGCCACATCATCCTCCGCATTGCGCTTGTCAGGATGACGGGAATAGCCGCTCCGCGATCGAACATTGTGCCGTTCTTGCGTGCCAAACGCCGAAAATTCAGAACGTTGTCCCTACGTATTTTCTAGCGCCGATACGTCGTTTTGAGTATCCATCACTTCACAGGCTAATCGTTTTGTGTGGCGATCCGGAGGGGTTGGATTGGACAAGCTGGACTGGAAGATCCTGGGCGAGCTCGAACGCGACGGGCGCCAATCCTATGCGGAGCTGGGCGAGCATATCGGGCTTTCCAAATCGCCCTGCTGGTCGCGGGTGCGCAACCTTGAGGAAGGCGGCGTCATCCAGGGCTATACCGTGCGCATCGATCCCGAGGCGCTGGGGCTGGCGGTGCAGAGCTTCGTCCATGTCCGCATCAAGCTGGACGCGCATGAGGCGTTCGAGGCCGCGGTGATGGCGCATCCGGCGGTGATCGAATGCCACACCACCGCGGGCGACGGCGACTATCTGCTGCGCGTCTTCGCCCAGTCGGTGGGCCATCTCGACGATCTGCTGCGGCAGGATCTGTCGAAGCTGCCGGGCGTCCACCGCCTGGCTTCGACGATCTGCCTGAAGACGATCAAGCGCAACGGGCCGCTGACCGGATGGGCCGGCGCGCTGCCCCGCAAGGGCTGACGCGGGCGCGGGAGCAATATCGCCGGGCTCGGCCCGGCCATGGAGAGCGGGATGGAAATCAAGCGGACCAGGGACGACGGCATCGACGTCTTCGAGGCGAAGATCGACGGCGAGATGATCCAGTGGGACAGCGGGCTCACCTATGCCCGGCATATCCAGACCGGGCCGCTGCTCGCGTCGCAGATCCCCGTGTCGGACAAGCCCGACGAGATGCTGTTCATCGTCATGCACCAGACGATGGAGCTGTGGCTCAAGCTGGTGCTTCACGAGGCCGGCCAGGTGGTCGCCGCGCTGCGCGAAAACCGGCTGGAGGCCGCGGGCAAGACGCTCGACCGGATCGCCACGATCCAGCGCCACATGATCCATAGCTGGGAGGTGCTGGCGACGCTTACCGCGCATGATTTCCTCACCTTCCGGGGCTATCTGCGCCGCGCGTCGGGCTTCCAGTCGCACCAGTTCCGCCAGCTCGAATTCCTGCTGGGCAACAAGCGGGAAGACATGATGCTGGTCCACCGCGACGATCCGGCCGCCACCGCGGTGCTGGAGGCCGCCTATCGCGCGCCCTCGCTCTATGACGAGGTCCTCCAGCTCCTCGCGCGCCACGGCTTCGCGGTACCCGCCGAATATCTGGAGCGCGACTGGACCCGGCCGCACGTCCCGTCCCAGGCGATCGAGGACATCTGGCTGGAAATCTACACCAGCCCGGAGAAGCATTGGGCGATCTATTCGCTCGCGGAAAAGATCACCGCGCTCGAATATTATTTCCAGGAATGGCGCTTCAAGCACATGAAGACCGTCGCGCGCGTGATCGGGCACAAGCCCGGCACCGGCGGATCGGCCGGCGTCGATTATCTGGTCAAGTCGCTCAACCTGCGCTTCTTCCCGGAGCTGTGGTCGATGCGCACGCGGATGACCGCGCCGCGCGAAGGCGGCAATTATGCCGATGCGCCGGAGGCCTGATCCGGTGCCGCGCATCCACGACATCTCCCAGCCGCTGCACCCCCGCGTGCCGGTGTGGCCGGGCGAGCCGCCCTTCGCCTACACCCGCCTCGCCGCGATCGGCCCCGATTGCCCGATCAACGTGGGCAGCATCGCGGCCGGGGTCCACACCGGCACCCATGCCGATGCGCCGCTGCATTACGATCCTGCGGGCGCGGATTCGGCGTCCTGCTCGCTCGATCCCTATATCGGCCCCTGCGTGCTCGCCGACGTCCGCCATGCCGGCGCCACCGTGGGCGAGGCGGACGTGCCGTGGCAGGTGCTGGCGGGCGCCGAGCGCGTGCTGCTGCGGACATATGAGAGCTTCCCGTCCGAACGCTGGGATTCCGCGTTCAAGGCGATCGACGCCGCGGTGATCGCGCGGATGGCCGCCATGGGCGTGGTGCTGATCGGCACCGACGCCGCCTCGCTCGATCCCGAACAATCGAAGACGCTCGACGCGCACCATGCCGTCCAGTCCGCCGGGATGCGCATCCTTGAAGGGCTGGTGCTCGATGCCGTGCCGCCGGGCCGGTACGAGCTGATCGCCCTGCCGCTCCGCATCGTGGGCGCCGATGCCAGCCCCGTCCGCGCCATCCTCCGGGAGCTTTCCGAATGACCGACCTGAGCCGCACCGCGGCCAACCTCGATCTCGCCGATCCGCTCGCGGGCTTCCGCGATCGCTTCCGGCTTCGCGAGGGGCTGATCTATCTCGACGGCAATTCGCTGGGCGCGCTGCCCCGCGCCACGCCGGGGCGCATGGCCGATGCCGTGGCCCGGGAATGGGGCGAGGGGCTGATCACCTCCTGGCTCGGCGCCGAATGGTCCACCGCGCCGCGCCGCATCGGCGACAAGATCGCCCGCCTGCTCGGCGCCCGGCCGGGCGAGGTCATCGTGGCCGATTCCACCTCGATCAACATCTTCAAGGCGCTCACCGCCGCGCTGTCGCTGCGCCCCGAACGATCGGTGATCCTGTCGGAAAAGACCAACTTCCCCACCGACGTCTATATGATGCAGGGGATCGAGGCCTTTTCGGGCGGCCGCGTCCGCTCGGTCACCGTCGCGCCGGATGCGGTGCTCGATGCGCTGGACGAGAATGTCGCGGTGCTGCTGCTCACCCAGGTCCACTATAAGTCGGGCTTGGTCCGCGACATGGCGGAGGTCACCCGCCGCGCGCAGCAGGCCGGCGCGCTGGTGGTATGGGACCTCAGCCACAGCGCCGGCGCGATCCCCGTGGACCTCAATGGTGCCAACGCCGATTTCGCGATCGGCTGCGGCTACAAGTTCCTCAACGGCGGCCCGGGCGCCCCCGCCTATCTGTTCGCCGCCGCGCGCCACCATGGCGCGATGCCGGTGCTGTCGGGCTGGTTCGGCCACGCCCGCCCCTTCGACTTCGACGAGGATTACGCGCCCGCCCCGGGCATCGAGCGCTTCCTGTGCGGCACGCCCCAGGTGCTGGGGCTCACCGCGCTCGAATGCGGCGTGGACCTGATGCTGGAGGCCGACATGGCCGAGGTGCGGCGCAAGTCGCTGCGGCTGGGCGAGCTGTTCGTCGAGGCGATGGCGCCGCTGTGCCGCGATCACGGCTTCGCGCTGGCCAGCCCGGCCGATGCGGATCGCCGCGGCAGCCAGGTCGCCTACAGCCACCCCCAGGGCTATGCGATGATCCAGGCGCTGAAGGAGCTGGACGTCGTCGCCGATTTCCGCGCGCCGGACGTGCTGCGCTTCGGCCTCACCCCGCTCTATCTGCGCTACGCCGATGTGGTGGAGACGGTCGCCCGGCTCGAAACCGTCTGCCGCACCCGCGCCTGGGACAAGCCCGCCTATCGCGAACGCGCCGCGGTCACCTGAGGAGCACGCCCATGGTCCACCTGCCCAAGTCCCGCGTGGCAGCCGTCCAGTCGGCGCCGGTGTTCCTCGATCCCGAGGCGACCGTCGACAAGGCGTGCGCGCTGATCGCGGAAGCCGCCGCCAACGGCGCGCGGCTGGTCGCCTTTCCGGAGGTGTTCGTCGCCGCCTATCCCTATTGGAACTGGCTGATGAACCCGATCGAGGGCGCGCCCTGGTTCGAACGGCTCTACCATGCCTCGGTCGATCTGGAGGGGCCGCAGGTCGCCCGGCTGCGCGCCGCCGCGCGCGAGCATGGCTGCGTGGTGGTGATCGGCATCAACGAACGCGATCCGCTCAGCGTCGGCACGCTCTACAATACCAACCTGATCATCGGCGACGATGGCGCGCTGCTCGGCCGCCACCGCAAGCTGGTGCCCACCTGGGCGGAGAAGCTGAGCTGGGCGGGCGGCGACGGCGCCTCGATCCGCGTCTATGACACCCCCGTCGGCCGGCTGGGCACGCTGGCGTGCGGGGAGAACACCAACACGCTGGCCCGCTTCGCGCTGCTTTCGCAGGGCGAGCTGGTCCATGTCGCCAACTATATCGCGCTGCCCGTCGCCCCGGCGTCGTACAACATGGCCGACGCGATCCGCATCCGCGCCACCGCCCATTCGTTCGAGGGGAAGGTGTTCACCATCGTCGCCTGCTCGACCGTGAGCCCGGAGATCGTGGCGGCGATGAGCGAGGGCCGGCCGGAGAACCGCGCGCTGCTCGAACGGCCCAATTCGGCCTTCTCCGGCGTGATCGATCCGCACGGCAACCTGGTCGGCGATCCGCTGATCGACGTGGAGGGCATCGTCTATGCCGATATCGACCTGGCCGATTGCGTCCGCCCCAAGCTGATGCACGACATCACCGGCGGCTATAACCGCTTCGACGTCTTTTCGCTGACCGTCGATCGCACGCCGCGCGCGCCCGCGGCGTTCCGCGATCCCGCCCCGGAAACCGCGCCCGATGCCGGCGCCACGGAGACCCCGCACCATGAGCGATAATCCGTCCATCCTCGACGAGCGCGACCTTCAGCTCGGCCGCTCGCACGTCACCGACACGCCCGAGCTGGAGGCGTTCTACGATCAGCTCGCGGGCCACAACGCCGGCGCCTTCTGGAAGCGCGCCAACGCCATCGAGCCGTGGGAGCCCGACAGCCGCTACAAGCCCACGCTGTGGCGCTGGGCGGAGATGCGCGCGCTGTGCCTGCGCGCCATCGCGCTGGTGCGGCCCGAGGAGGCCGGGCGCCGCGTCGTCACGCTGCTCAACGATTCGCCCGCGGGGCGCGAGAATGTCGCGGTGTGCGGCTGGCTGTTCAGCGGCATGCAGGCGATGAAGCCCGGCGAGATCACCCCCGCGCACAAGCACACCGCATCGGCCCACCGCTTCATCATGGAGGGGCGCGGCGCCTATACCGTGGTGGATGGACACCATATCACGCTGGGCGCCAACGATTATGTGCTGACGCCCAACGGCTGCTGGCACGATCACGGCGTCGCGCCCGATGGCGAGGTGTCGATCTGGCAGGACGGGCTCGATATCCCGCTGATGAACTGCCTCGAGGCCAATTTCTACGCGGTCTACGATCAGCCCGCGCAGACCCCGGCCTTCCCCAGCAACGATCTGCCGCTCAGCTATGGCGGCGCCTCGGTCCGGCCAGAGGGGATCGGCGGCTGGGACAAGCCATATTCGCCGGTGATGGTCTATCGCTGGGAAGCGACCCGCGACGCGCTCCACCGGCTGGCCCAGGTGTCCGATGGCTCGCCCTTCGACGGGCACATGGTCCGCTATTCCAATCCGCTCACCGGCGGCTGGGCGATGCAGACGATGGGGGCGAACATGCAGATGCTGCGCCCCGGCCTGCACACCCGCGCCCACCGCCACACCGGCAATGTGGTCTATAATGTCGCGGGCGGCCGCGGCTATTCGGTGATCGGCGGCCGGCGGTTCGACTGGCAGGAGCACGACATCTTCTGCGTGCCCGCCTGGACCTGGCACGAGCATGTGAACCTGGATCCGGAGAACCCGGCCTATCTCTTCTCCTTCAACGACTTCCCCGTGATGGAAGCCCTCGGCGTGCGCATCGAGGAGCCCTTCGCGGAAAACGGCGGCCACCAGCCGGTGACCGCCTGAACGCCACTCAACATGGGATGATGCAATGCGGTTCGTGACCTATCGGATGCGGCAGGATGCCGCGCGCCTGGGCGTGGTGACCCAGGGACTGGTGATCGACGTGGCCCGGCTGGGCGCGGCCTCCGGCCTCGCGCTGCCGGCGTCGATGCTGGAGTTCATCGATCTCGGCCCTGCCGCGGTGCGCGCGGTGAAGGCCGCGCTGGAAGCGGCCGGCGATGCCGTGCTGGTCGCCGCCGGCGTGCCGGAGGGCAATGTCACGCTGCTCGCGCCGATCCCCCGCCCGCGCAAGAACATCTTCGGCATCGGCCTCAACTATACGGAGCATGTCGCCGAATCCGCCCGCGCGCTCGATACCTCGGACCAGCTTCCCAAGGAGCCGGTGATCTTCTCCAAGCCGCCGACCGCGGTGAGCGCGTGGAACGATCCGATCCGCCACGACGCCGCCGTCACCCAGCAGCTCGACTGGGAATGCGAGCTGGCCGTGGTGATCGGCAGCACCGCCCGCCGCGTGGCGGAGGCGGACGCGCTCGCCCATGTCTTCGGATACACCGTGATCAACGATGTCAGCGCGCGCGATTGCCGCCGCGCGGGCCAGTGGATCGTGTCGAAGGGGCAGGACGGCTTCGCGCCGATGGGGCCGTGCATCGTCACCGCCGACGAGATCGGCGATCCGCACAATCTGAACCTCACCACCCACGTCAACGGCGTGGAGAAGCAGAACGGCAACACCGGCTTCATGCTGTTCAACGTGCCCCAGCTCATCGCCGACATCTCGCGCGTGATGACGCTGGAGCCGGGCGACATCATCGCCACGGGCACGCCCGCGGGCGTGGGCGCCGGCCGCACGCCGCAGGAGTTCCTGTGGCCCGGCGATATCGTCGAATGCACCATCCAGGGCATCGGCACGCTGCGCAACCCGATCGTGAAGGCGTGAGCGCGATGGCCGCCCCCCGCCCCATCCGCGTCGGCCAGATCGTGCCCAGCTCCAACGTGACGATGGAGACCGAGATCCCGGCGCTGCTCCGCGCGCGGGAGGCGATCGCGCCCGAACGCTTCACCTTCCACTCCTCGCGCATGCGGATGAAGAAGGTGACCAGGGAAGAGCTGAGCGCGATGGACGCGGATTCGGACCGCTGCGCGCTCGAACTGTCCGATGCCGCGGTCGATGTGCTCGGCTATGCCTGCCTCGTCGCGATCATGAGCATGGGCCATGGCTATCACCGCCAGTCCGAGGCGCGGCTGCATTCGCGCACGGTGGAGAACGGCCGCCCGGCCCCGGTGGTCACCAGCGCGGGCGCGCTGATCGACGGGCTCCAGGCGCTCGGCGCCGCGCGCGTGGCGGTGGTCGCGCCCTATATGAAGCCGCTGACCCAGCTCGTCGTCTCCTATATCGAGAATGAGGGGATCGCCGTAAGCGACTGGCTTGCGCTGGAAATCCCGGACAATCTGGAGGTCGCGGCGCAGGATCCGGCGAACCTGCTCGAACATTACAAGCGGCTGGACCTGACGGGCATCGACGCGCTGGTGCTCTCCGCCTGCGTCCAGATGCCTTCGCTCCCCGCGGTGCAGAAGGTGGAGGACGCGATCGGCCTGCCGGTCGTCTCGGCCGCGATCTGCACGACGCACCAGATGCTCAAGCGGCTGGGGCTGGACACCCGCGTCCCCGGCGCCGGCGCGCTGCTCTCGGGACGCTATTGAGCGTCCCGGGGCCGGCCCCGCGCACAACCCGCTGCGCGCGCCGATCCCCAACCTCAGTTTATGTTTCACGCGAAGGCGCGAAGGGCACGGAAATGCATCGCCCGCTTCCGCCGAAGGCGTCCATTTCACAGCCCGCGCGCGGCAGCGCTGAAGATGGAGAGCCCCAGTCGCGGCAAATCCCTCTCCGTGCGCTCTGCGCCTCTGCGCGAAGCAAAGAACTTCTTCGCGTCTTCGCGCCTTCGCGTGATTCAAGATAGCGGAAGGCCAGCGCCGCCGCCGGGGCACCGGCGTCCCGGTGCTACAGAAAGAGCACCAATAATCTGACGAAGTACGCGGCTCCGACTTGCGGCGCGACGCCCTACCCCCGCGCCATCTCCGCCACGAAGCGGGTCAGCAGCCGCACGCCGAAGCCGGTGCCGCTTTCCGCCTGGGTCACGTCGCGCGGGCGGCGCTGCCAGACGGTGGCGGCCATGTCGATGTGCGCCCAGGGCCGCCCGTCGACGAACTGGCGCAGGAAGATCGCGGCGTTGAGCGCGTCGCCCTTGCGCTCGGCGGCGTTGCGCAGGTCCGCCACGGGGCTGCGCATCACCTCCAGATAATCCTCCGCGACCGGCATCTGCCACAGCCGCTCGCCCTCGGCGTCGCCCGCGGCGCGCAGTCCCTCCGCCAGCGCCGCGTCGGTCGCGAACAGCCCGGCATAGCCGTCGCCCAGCGCGTTGATGATCGCCCCGGTCAGCGTCGCCGCGTCGATCACCAGCGCGGGATCGTGCGCCGCGATGCAGTGCGCCAGCGCGTCCGCCAGGATCAGCCGCCCCTCGGCATCGGTGTTGGTCACCTCGATCGTCAGCCCGGCGAGCGAGCGGATCACGTCGCCGGGGCGATAGGCACATCCGTCGGGCATGTTCTCGGCGATGGGCAGCACCGCGACGGCGTTCACCGGCAGCCGCTGGCGCGCGATCGCCAGCATCGTGCCCGCCATGGTGGCCGCGCCGCCCATGTCCCATTTGACCTCGTGCATGCCGTCGGCGTTCTTGATGGAGATGCCCCCGGTGTCGAAGGTCATGCCCTTGCCCACCAGCGCCAGCGGCCGCGCACCCGCCGCGCCGCCCTGCCAGCGCAGCTCGACCAGATAGCTGCCGTGCGGGCTGCCGCGGCCCACCGCCAGCAGCGCCTCCGCCCCCATCGCCTCCAGCGCCGCGCCGTCATGCACCGTCACCGCCAGCCCCGCGCTCTCCAGCGCGCGCAGCCGGTCGACGAAGGCGGGCGGGGTCAGCACGTTGGGCGGCTCGTTGACCAGGTCGCGCGCCAGCTCGACGCCCTCCGCCACGCTCTCCAGCGCGGCCCAGGCGCTCGCCGCCGCCGCCGGATCGCGCGACCACAGCGTCAGCGCGGTGCAGGGCGTCGCCTCGCCCTCGCGCGGCGCGCGGTATCGCAGGAAGCGATAGGCCGCCAGCCGCGCGCCGAACGCCAGCCGCGCCGATTCCGCCGGGGCCAGTCCGCTCGCGTCCACCACCAGATGCGCCGCGATCCCCGGCGGCATGCCGCGGATCAGCCGCGCGCCCGCCAGCTCGGCACCGCGCGGATCGCCGCTCCCCGGCTCCGGCCCGCGCAGCACCAGCAGCGGATGCGCACCCCCGCCCGCGGCATGCACGCGATCCTTGCCGACAATCGCCTCGAAGCGCGCCGCCAGATAGCCGGGCAGCTCCGCCCCCGCCGCGCGCGCGGCACCCTCGCCGCCCAGCACGCTGCCGTCGGGGGCGCAGAGCAGCGCCAGCGCCTGCCCCTCGCCCAGCGGCCCGGGCGCGGCGAACGCCACCGCCAGCGGCGGCCGCACGTCGTTCCCCCCGCTCACAGCGTGCGCGAGATGATGAGCTTCATCACCTCGTCCGATCCGCCATAGATCCGCTGCACGCGCGCATCGGCGTACATCCGCGAGATCGGATATTCGTCCATATAGCCATAGCCCCCGAAGATCTGCAGGCAATCGTCCACCACCCGGCACTGAAGATTGGTGGCGAACAGCTTCATCTCGGCCGCGTCCACGGCGTTCAGCCCGCCCGCAACATGCAGCGCCACCCCGCCGTCGACGAACGCCCGCGCCGCGCGCACCGCCGCGCGCAGCTCCGCCAGCTTGAAGCTGTGGATCTGGTAGGCGATCAGCGGCTTGCCGAAGATCACGCGCTCCTTGGCATAGGCGATGGTCATCTCCAGCGCGGTCTCCGCCGCCGCCACCGCGCCCACCGCCAGCGAGAGCCGCTCGGTCGGCAGCTCCTCCATCATGATGCGGAAGCCCGCGCCCTCGGCCCCCAGCAGCGCGTCTTCGGGCACGAACATGTCGTCGAAGAACAGCTCGGAGGTGTCCTGCTCGTGCATCCCCAGCTTGCGCAGCCGCCGCCCGCGCGCAAAGCCCGGCGTCGCGGCGTCGATCAGGAACAGCGATATCCCCGCCGCCCCCGCGCCCGGATCGGTCTTGGCCGCCAGCACCACCAGATCGGCCAGCCCGCCGTTGGAGATGAAGGTCTTCTGCCCGCTGATCCGGTATCCGCCGTCCACGCGCCGCGCGGCGGTGGCCATCGCCTGCAGGTCGCTGCCCGCCCCCGGCTCCGACATGGCGATCGCGCCCACCGCCTCGCCGGTCACCAGCCGGGGCAGCCAGGCCGCCTGCTGCGCCGGCGTGCCCCATTTGGCGATATATCCGGGCAGGATGTCCGAATGGACGCACAGCACCGCCGGCGACATGCCGGTGCGGGCCAGCTCCTCGATCACGGCGGCGTTGAAGCGGAAGTCCGCCTCCGCGCCGCCGAAGGCGGCGGGCACCCCGGGACAGAGGATGCCCGCCGCCCCCGCCTGGGTGAAGAACGCACGCGGCATTGCCGAGCGTTCCCGCCATTCGCCGAAAGCGGGAACGACGGTGTCGCGGAGGAAACGCGCGACCCCGTCCCGGAATACCGGCAGCAGCGCATCGGTCTCCACCCCGGCGGGCATCAGGCGGTCCCTGCCGCGTCGCCGCTCAGGAACAGGACCGCCTGACCCGCTGCCAGCACCTCGCCCGGCGCGCGCTCCGCCGCGAGCGCGACCGTGATCGCGGTGCCGCCTTCGCGCGCCTCCACCGTCTCGATCCGCCCCGTGCAGCGCACCGCGTCGCCGGGACGCGACATCGCCACGAAGCGCGTCGAGAAATGGTCGAGCCGCGCCCCCGGCACCAGCGCGGTCACATAGCGTCCCATCAGCGCCATGGTGAGCATGCCGTGGCCGATGACATCGTCCATCCCCGCCTTCTCCCTGGCGAAATCGATGTCGACGTGCAGCGGGTTATGGTCGCCCGAACCGCCGGCATAGAGCGCCAGCGTGGTGCGGGTGATCGGCGCCGCCTGCCATGCGGCGAATTCGGCGCCGGGTTCGATTTTGGTCGGGTTCGCGGTCATGCGCGCGGCTCCGGATTGCGCACGACGATCGATTGGCGCGCGGAACAGAAAAGCGCGCCCGTCGCCTCGTCGCGGAACTGGGTTTCGATGACGATGAATTCCAGCGCGCCGCCCTTGCGGTCGAAGATGTCGGTGATGCGCCGCTCCACGCGCACGCGATCGCCGGCACAGATCGGCGCGGCATAATCGAACGCCTGTTCGCCATGCAGCACGCGGCCCAGGTCCACACCCAGCGGCGCCAGCATGTCGAACGGATCGGCCGGGTTCATGCCGATGCAGAAGGGGAAGCTGGGCGCGCAGGGGATGTCGCGATATCCCGCCGCGCGCGCCGCCGCGCTGTCCAGATACTCGGGCCGCGTCTCGCCCACCGCCTTGGCGAACAGCCTTAGCTGGAACGCCTCCACCGGATAGACATAGGCGGGCAGCGCCAGCCCGATGTGCGCGCGGTCGATCATGCCGCCGCCCTTTCATAGACGGTGACGACGCATGCGCCGCCCAGCCCCAGATTGTGCTGGAGCGCATGCCGCGCCCCTTCCACCTGGCGCGCGCCCGAATTGCCGCGAAGCTGCTGGACCAGCTCATAGCATTGCGCCAGCCCGGTCGCGCCCAGCGGATGCCCCTTGGACATCAGCCCGCCCGATGGATTGACGACGTACCGGCCGCCATAGCTGTTGTCGCCGTCCTCGATCATCCGCTCGGCGCCGCCGCGCTCGGCCAGCCCCAGGCTTTCGTAGGTGACCAGCTCGTTGGCGGTGAAACAGTCGTGCAGCTCCACCACCTGCATGTCGCGCGGCCCCACGCCCGCCTCGGCATAGGCGCGGTCGGCCGCGGCCTTGGCCATCGACCAGCCGATCAGCTCCATCGGATCGCCGGCGAAGGTCTCCGCCCCGTCGGTGGTCATCGCCTGGCCGGCGATGCGCACCGCGCCGCCGCCGATGCCGTGGCGCCGCGCGAAATCGGCGGAGACCAGCACCGCCGCCGCCGCGCCGCACGATGGCGGGCAGCACATCAGCCGCGTCAGCGGATCGAACATCGCCGGGCTGGCCAGCACCTCCTCCACGGTCAGCGGATTGCGGAAGATCGCCTTGTCGTTGCGCTCGGCATGGCGGCGCGATTTCACCGCGATCTTGGCGAAGGCCGCCTGCCCGGCGCCATAGCGCTCCTGATAGGCGCGGCCCGCCCCGCCGAAGAGCTGCACCGCCATCGGCGCCCCGGTCTCGCCCCAGCGCGCGTTCGATTGGGCGACGAAATTGCCCAGCGGCTGCGGCCGGTCGGTGTAATTCTCGCTCAGCGCGCCCGGCGTCATCTGCTCGAAACCCACCGCCAGCACGCAATCGGCCGCGCCCGACGCCACGATCTGGCGGGCCAGGAACAGCGCGGTCGATCCCGACGCGCAGTTGTTGTTGACGTTGACGATCGGCACGCCGGAAAGCCCGACGTCATACAGCACGCGCTGCCCGCTGGCGCTGTCGCCATAGACATAGCTGGCGATCGCCTGCTGCACCTCGCCATAGCCGATGCCGGCGTCCGCCAGCGCCTCGCGCACCGCGGCGGCGCCCATCTCGGTATAGGCGGGCGAAACCTTGGGCGGAACGAACGGCGTCATGCCGACGCCGGCAACCAGAACCTCGCGCATCAGATCCTCCTCACTGCGGGGAAAGCGTCAGGTCGACGCCGGCCTGGCGCCCCACCTCGGCCAGCGATTCCACCACCGATTTCGGGTGGATGGCGCCGGTGAAATCCTCGATCCGGTCCCATGCGGCGGCCAGCGCCTCGGGCGTCACGCCGTCCTCGGGCGGGGACGACCAGCCGATGCTGCGTTCCCAGCGGACGCGCGCATACCATCCCGCCCCGGCCTCATAGAGCGCGCCGTTCGCCGGGCAGCTCTCATGCGCCAGGCACAGCACCAGCGGAGTGATCAGCTCGGGCTTCAGCCCTTCCAGCAGCTTGGCCGGCATCACCGTCTCGGTCAGCCGCGATGCGGCCACCGGGGCAATGCTGTTGACGCGGATGCCCTTGGCCCCGCCCTCCACCGCCAGCGTGTTCGCCAGCCCCAGCATGCCCAGCTTGGCCGCCGAATAATTGGCCTGGCCGAAATTGCCGTAGATGCCCGCCGCGGAGACGGTCATCACGATGCGGCCATATCCTTGCGCGCGCATGTGCGGCCATGCCGCGCGCGTCACCGCATGGGTACCGTTCAGATGGACGTCGAGCACCAGCCGCCACTGTTCGCCGGTCAGGTTGTGATAGGCCACGTCGCGCAGGATGCCGGCATTGTTGATCACGATGTCGACGCGGCCGAAGCTGTCGATCGCGTTTTCGATGATGCGCGCACCATCGAGCACCGAATGGGTATCGCCGATCGCCTCGCCCCCGGCCGCGCGGATCTCGTCCGCCACGCGCTGCGCCACCGATGTGTCGCTGCCCGCGCCGTCGGCCGTGCCGCCCAGGTCGTTGACCACCACCCGAGCCCCGCGCGCGGCGAGCGCCAGCGCATGGCTGCGCCCCAGCCCCTGCCCGCCCCCGGTAACCACCGCCACCTTGCCGGCAAAGTCGAGCCCGTCCATCAACCTCTCCCCGATATTGAATATATATTCCGTAACGGAATATTCAATTCCGAGTCAAGGGGCTCCGGAAATATCCGTCCCGCTCACTCCAGGAAGCGCCCCACGATATCCGCCAGCGCCGCCGAGCAAGCCCCCGCCAGCCCGTCCAGCAGCGCGCGCATCGCCTCGCCGCGCGGCCCGGCGAAGCGGCGCCAGTTGCCGAGGTCGGTCGATCGCAGCAGCCATGCCGCCACCACCGGATTGCGCGCGTCCAGATCGCGCAGCACCTCGCCCAGCAGCGCATATCCGCCGCCGCCGGAGTCGTGGAAACCGCGCAGGTTATGGACGAAGAAGGCGCTGCACAGCGATCGCGCCTGCGCCACGTCGCCCGCATCGAACGCCGGATCGCGCAGCAGCGTGCGCACCGTCTCCGCGGTATCCGCCGCCGGGCGCAGCGCCTGGATCTCGAACCAGCGCCGCAGCAGCGCGGGCCGGCGCTCCCACCGCCGCCGCGCCGTTTCGGCCAGTGCCGGATCGGGTCCGCCATGGGTGCGCGTCAGCATCCTCAGCGCCGCCACCTCCTGGTTCGGCGATTGCGCCGCGGCGAACTGCGCCCGCGCCGCGGCCTCCGCCGCCGCGCCGCCGCCCGCCAGCCACAGCTCCAGCGCGGCGTTGCCCAGCGCACGCGCGCCGATCGCAGCGGGTCCATGGCTGTCCGGCGGCGGGGCGGGCACCGCCGCGCGCGCGCGTTGCAGTGCCCCGTCCAGCATGCCGCCCAGCGCGCCGCGCACCGCGCTCCAGGCCGCATGCAGCGCCTCCGGGTCCGGGAAGTCGAGCGGCTCCAGCAGCGCGCGCGGCTCCGGCAGGGCGATCAGTTCCGCCGCCATCGCCGGATCGTCCGCCGCCCGCGCCAGCACCTCGCCCAGCGCCCCGGCCAGGCCGTGCGCCGCGTCCTCCGCCGCCGCGCCCGCCAGCACCGCCGCGATCGCGCGCGTGGCGAGCTGCTGGCTGGCGTCCCAGCGCCGGCACGGGTCGCCGCCGCCGGTCATCGCCGCCGCCAGCGCCGCGTCGCCGCGCCGCTCGCGCAGGATCACCGGCGCGCTGACCCCGTCGAACAGCATCGGCGCCGCCCGGCCGTCCGCGGGCCAGCGCAGCTCGGCCGATCGCCCGTGCAGCACCGGCACGCCCCCGATGCGCGTCTGTTCACCAACTTCGGCGTCCACTTGTTCCACATCGGGGTCCATCCGCCCCAGCGGCAGCGGCCGCGAATCCCCCGCCCCGCCGGCCCGCCGCACCGCCATTCCGGGCCGCCCCAGCACATCCTCCGCCAACGGCTCCGCGGCTACCGCCAGCGCCCCCGGCGTCTCGAACCATGCCAGGAACCCGCCCAGGTCCACCCCCGCCCCGGCGCCGATCTCCCTCAGCGCGTCCTCGATCCGCGCGGGCCTGCCGTCGCAGGCGTCGAGGAACCGGTTCAGCCCCCGCGCGAAGCCCTCCGCCCCGGTCAACTCGCTGATCATACGGAAGATTTCGGCGCTCTTGATATAGGCCGTGGGGGTATAGAGGTTGAACGGCTCGGCATATTCCGGCGGCCGCGCCGGGCGGGCGGAGGGGCCGAGATCCTCCGGAAGCTGCTGGGTGCGGAATACCCGGAGCGGCCACAGCCGCATCGCCGGCCCGTGCCGCTCCTCGGCGTAGAGCTGGTGCCGCAGCGTCGTCAGCCCTTCCTTCAGGCACAGCTCGAACCAGTCCCGGCACGGCACCCGGTTGCCCGTCCAATGGTGCAGATATTCGTGCGCGACGTTGATCTCCACGCCCAGCCGGTCCAGGTCCGTGGCCGTTTCGGGATCGACCAGGCCGACCGATTCGTCGAAGAAATTCAGCCCCTTGTTCTCCATCGCGTGGAAAGCGAGCGGGCTGAAGACGGCGATGTTATAGGTATCCAGATCATATTCGCGGCCCAGCCGCCGCTCCTCCCACGCCATCACCGAGCGCAGGCAATCGAGCGCGAAGCGGGCGCGCTCCGCCGGGCCGTTCAGCACATGCGCGGCCAATGCGATCGTCCGTCCGGAGCGGGTGACGTGCCGGTCCTCGATCGTTTCGAACGGCCCCGCCGCCAGCGCGAAGAGATAGCAGGGCTTGGGCACCGGATCGCGCCAGCGCACCCAATGCCGCCCGCCCGGCGCCGCCCCTTCCGCCTCGCGCTCGCCGTTGGAGAGCAGCACGGGGAAATCCGCGCGCGAGCCCGCCAGCGTCGCGGTCATCCGCACCAGCACGTCCGGCCGGTCCGGAAAGGGGATGATCCGGCGAAAACCCTCTGGCTCGCAATGGGTTACCAGCGCCGCTCCGGCCGGATAGAGGCCCTGGAGGCTGGTGTTGGCGGCGGGGTCCAGCACCACCTCCGCCGACACGGTCAGCGTCTCGCCCCGCGGCACCACCGCCAGTTCGCCGCTGCGCCCGCCCACAGCCTGCGCCACGCCGTCGACGGTCAGGCTCGCGATCTCCATGTCGCGCCAGTGGAGGACCAACGGCTCCCCCGGCGCGGCGGCGGGATTGCGGCGGAAGCTGCATTCCGCCCGCACCCGCGTCTCGCGGGCGTCGAGGTCGAACCACAGCGCCACCTCGCCCGCATCGCACGCGGGCGGGCGATAGTCCGCACGGGTCGGCACTGGACCGGGCTCAGGCCCCGGCGGCGTCGCGCCGGCCGAGCTGCGGCCCGGCCATCACGAAGACGAACAGCCCCGCGAGCCCGACCACCAGCGCCCGCACGATCAGCGCGCCCGCCGGGTTCCCGCCCTCGACCACGCCGGAAACCAGCGCGCCATCGTTGAGGAAACCATGCACCGCGATCGCCGCCAGCGCGCTCCCGCCCGTCCGGTTGACGAAATAGGCCATCACGATGGACCCGCCGATGCACCAGATCGCGAAGAGCGGCAGATAGGCGAGCAGATAGAGCGCGAAGCCCATCTGCGAAGGCGTGGCGAACAGGATGTCGCGCGACACGTGCCAGATCGCCCAGGCGAAGCCGAGCAGCAGCGCGGCCTTGATCGGCGACATCACCTCCTGCAGCGCGGGCAGCGCATAGCCGCGAAAGCCCAGCTCCTCCAGCAGCCCGCCCTGGTTGAGGAAGAACGCCTCCAGCAACAGCAGCAGCACCGCCGATGTCTGGAGCGCGGGGTTGAACTTCACCGTCCAGCCGAAGGTGCCGGTCAGCATCGATTGCGCGGCGAATACGATCAGTTGCAGCGCGAACAGGCTGACGAACAGCAACAGCCAGCTCCGCAGCCCGCTGCGCGCGCCAACGCCGATCCACGGGCGCAGCCGCGCCAGCAGCGCGCGCACCGCCGGGCCGCCGCCATATTTCGCCGCGACGCCGATCGCGACCAGCGCCGGGATGATCGAACCCATCGCCGCGATCACCAGCACCGGCTCGCTCGAAACCGCGCTCAGCAACGGGATCAGCGCCCCGCCGCGCATCGTGACGCCCGAATTGGCCATCGTCTGCTGCAGCAGCTCGACGAACTTGAACGGCCCGCCGTGGAGCGGGAAGAAGGGATCGGGATAATAGGCGAACAACAGCGCCAGGATCAGCGGGATGGCGAAGGTCCAGCCGTAGAAGACGGCGAACCTGCGGAAACCGTTGGGCATCACAATTCTCCCCCTTCCGGCAGCCCGGGCTGCATTGGTTGCTTGTATCATTGGCGGGCGCGGGGCGGGATATGCCGCCCCGCGCCGCGCGGTCAGAATTTGGCGCGGACGGTCACGCCATAGGTCGCCGGCCGGTTGGCCGTGTAGATGCCCATGCCGGGCAGCGACGGATCGGAAAGCGTCGCATATGCGGCGAACTCGTCCGTCACATTGTCGGCGAACAGCACGATGTCGTACTTCGGCCCCTCGAAGGCAAGCTGGAGGTCCAGCACCTCATAGGAGTCGAGCCGCTCGGCCGGATTGTTGTCGGCGAAGTTGTAGCGCTTGCCGACGAACGACCAGTTGGCGCGGAACGCCGCGTTCCACTCCCCGCCGATCGGCAGGCTGTATTCGCCGCCCAGCCCGGCCTTCCACTTGGGCACCAGCGGCAGCTCGTTGCCCTTCAGCGCCGCGACCACCGGCCCGCCCGGGGTGGTGATGATCACCGTGTCGGACAGCTTGGCGTCGGTATAGTTGCCGCTCAGGTTGAGCGTCAGCCCGGTCGCGGGACGCGCGACCAGCTCCAGCTCGACGCCGTCGCTGGTGGCGTTGCCGCCGTTGAACGTGCCGGTGAACACCGCCGCATTGGCCGGAAGCTGGATGTCCTTCCAGTCCATGTGATAGGCCGCCAGGTTGAAGGTCAGGCGGCGGTCGAACAGCTCCGACTTGAAGCCCGCTTCATAGTTCCACAGCGTATCGGGCGCATAGGTGGTGGCGAGCGGCACGCCCAGCAGGTCGAAGATCGGCTTGCTGGGGTTTGCGCCGCCGGCGCGGAAGCCGCGCGACGCGGTGGCATAGAACATCGCGCTGTCGGTCACGTCGTACTTCAGGCTGAAGCGCGGCGCGAACTCCGAGGATTTCTCGACCGAGCTGTTCGACAGGCCCGGGCCGGTCAGCGCGCCGCTGCTGATGAAGCGGAACCGGTCGTTCTCCTCGAAATAGCGCAGGCCGATGGTGGCGTGCAGCCGGTCGGTGACGTGCCAGGTGCCCTCGCCGAACAGCGCCCACTGGCGGAACTTATAGTCGTTGTCGCCGTCGAGCAGCGCGCCGAGATACGGGTTGGTCACCACGCTGCTGACGAAGGTGCGCTTGCTGTTCTTGTAGAAACCGCCGACGACCCAGTCGACCGGACCCGGCTTGGCCGAGACCAGGCGGACCTCCTGGACGAAGATCTTATAGTCCGATGCGTTCACCTGAAGCGCGGTGACGCCCGGCGGCAGCAGGCCGGTGGCCGCGCCGGTCTGGTCGATGCTGTGCGTGGTCGCGCGATCGAAATAGGAGGTCGACGAGATCAGGTTCGCGAACCCGCCGTCATATTTCACGGTCAGGTTGTAACGATCGAAATCGTCGTCGCGGCCCTCGGGAAGGTAGCGGAACTGCTGGCGGGCGCGGTTGGAGATGAACTCGCCGTCATTCTCCTGGTTCGAACCCTGATAGGTCAGCACCACTTCGAGCGCGGCATCCGGCGTCCAGGCGAGCGCGGCGCGATAGTTGAGCGAATGGCCGTCGTTGACGTTCTTCTGCCCCAGCAGGACATTGTCGATATAGCCGGCGTCGTGACGGTAGCTGCCCACCACGCGCAGCGCCAGCGTGTCGCTCACGATCGGGATGTTGACCATTCCGTCGAGCGAATAGTTCCAGCCGCCGCCCTTGATCTTGGAAACGGTGCCCTGCGCCGCCGCGGCGAAGGCGGTGGCGTCGGGCTGGCGGGTGATGATGCGCACGGTGCCGCCCAGCGAGGATTCGCCGAACAGCGTGCCCTGCGGACCGCGCAGGATCTCGACGCGGTCGATGTCGAACATCTTGACGTCGGGCTGGGCGGTCGGATCGGCGGTGACGGGCATCTCGTCGATGTAGAAGCCGGTCGAGGACTCGCCGGTCTGGGTAGAGATGCCGCGGATCGTCACGCGGTTCAGGCCGGGGCCGAACGACGCGAACTCAAGGCCGGGCACCTTGCCGGCGAAATCCTGAAGGCTGTCGGCGCCGAGCTTTTCCAGCGCCTCGCCGGTCTCGACCGAGATCGAGATCGGAATGTCCTGCACCTTTTCTTCGCGGTGCGTGGCGGTGACGACGATCTCGTCCTTGTCGGCGGTCTCGGCCTCCTGCGCGGCCGCGCCGGTGCTGGTTGCGATGCCGAGGATGGACGCTGCGGCCAGGATGCCCACGCGGGCAGTCCGGAAGTTGCGATGAGTGCTCATTGGCCCCCCTTTCCCTGAAGTTTCGAAGCGGCCGCTATCCGGCCCGGCGGGGTGAGCATGTGATCCGCCATCCCCGCTGACCAACGAGAATAATGTATTCCGAAAAATCATGTCAATTCCAAATTTGAATATTCTATCGCCCCTATTCGGGGCTGCCGCCCGGGGCCGCGCGCCAGCAGCGCACGCGCCAGGAGCCGCCGTCTTCCAGGGCGAGAAGTTGCTGATCGCGGGCGCATTCCGGGCCTGCCAGCGGGCAGCGCGCGGCATAGCGGCAGCCGCCGGAAGGGTGCGCGGCCAGCTCGTCGGCGGCAACGATCGCTTCCAGGAAATCGGGACCGTCCACTTCCGGGACGGCGCTGAGCAGCGCCTGCGTATAGGGATGGCGCGGGGCGGACAGCACCTCGCCCGCCGCGCCCTCCTCCACCACCTGCCCGCCGTACATCACGATCACCCGGTCGGCCAGGTGGCGCACCACCGCGACATTGTGGCTGATCAGCACATAGGACAGCCCGCGTGCCCGTTGCAGCTCCAGCAACAGGTTCAGTATCTGGCCCTGCACCGAGAGGTCGAGCGCCGATGTCGGCTCGTCGAGCACCAGCAGCGCGGGCTCCAGCGCCAGCGCGCGGGCGATGGCGATGCGCTGGCGCTGTCCGCCGGAGAATTCGTGCGGAAAGCTGTCGATCCGCGCGGCCGGAAGCCCCACCGCCCCCGCCAGCGCGATCGCCCGTTCGCGCCGCTCCGCGCGGTCGCCGATCCCCTGCACCGCCAGCGGCTCGGCGATGATGTCCGCCACGCGCATCGCGGGATTGAACGAGGATTGCGGGTCCTGGAACACCATCTGGACGTCGCGGCGATACTGGCGCTCGCCCGCGCCCCGCCCGCTCCCCACGTCGAAACCGCGCACCCGGATCGCGCCGCCGGCCAGCGGCACCAGCCGCAGGATCGCCTGCGCCAGCGTGCTCTTGCCGCACCCGGATTCGCCCAGCACGCCCAGCGTCTCGCCGCGCCCCAGCGATGCGGACACCCCGTCCACCGCGCGCACCGTGCCATAGCGCACCTCGGCCGCGTCGATGTGCAGCACCATGTCTTCCCCGCCTCCGCTCATGCTTCGCGGCCCGGCTGGAGGCGCCAGCAGGCGGCCTGATGCCCGTCGCCGATGCCGGTCCACCCCGGCCGCGCGGAACAATCCGCCACCGCCTCGGCACAGCGCGGAGCGAAGCGGCAGCCGGGCGGCGGCGCCACCGGCGACACTGCGGGCGCGTCCAGGCTCGCGATCGGCTCGCGCGGCGCGAACCGCTCGGGCAGCGAGGCGAGCAGCGCGCGGGTATAGGGATGCGCGGCCCCGGCGATCACCGCGGCGGTCGGCCCCTGCTCCACGATCTGGCCGGCATGGATCACATAGATGCGGTCGCACAGATGGCGCACCACGCCGATGTCATGGGTGATCAGCAGCACCGCCGTTCCGCGCTTGCGCGCCATGTCGCGCAGCAGCCGCAGCACCTGCGCCTGCACGGTCACGTCCAGTGCGGTGGTCGGCTCGTCGGCCACCAGCACCTCCGGCCCGCAGGCGAAGGCCATCGCGATCAGCACGCGCTGGCGCATGCCGCCGCTCAGCATGAAGGGATAGGCGCGCATCACGCGGTCCACGTCGCGGATCTGCATGTCGGCAAGCAGCTCGCGGGCGCGCGCCTCGGCCTCCGCCCGGTTCGCGCTGGTGTGGCGGCGGATCACGCCGGTTAGCTGCCCGCCGATACGCAGCAGCGGGTTGAGCGCGTTCATCGGCTCCTGGAAGATCATCGCGATCCGCGCGCCGCGGATCTCCTCCAGCCGCCGTTCGCCCAGGCCCAGCAGTTCCTCGCCCAGCACGCGCACCGATCCCCCGGTGCTGCAACCGCGCCCGGGCAACAGCCCCAGCAGCGCGGTGGCGGTCACCGACTTGCCCGATCCGGATTCGCCGATCAGACCCACGATCTCCCCCGGCGCGACCGCGATCGACAGCGCGTCGAGCACCTCCGCACGACCGGCCGGGGTATCGAACGCCAGGCTCAGCCGGTCGATCGCGATGGCGGGTCCGGCGCCGCTCATGCGCGGTCTCCCTTCGGGTTGGCGAGCGATCCGATCGCATCGCCCACCAGGTTGAATCCCAGCGCGGTCAGCAGGATCGCCAGCCCCGGCAGCGTCGCGTACCACCAGGCGCTCAGGATATAGCTCTGCCCGGCGTTCACCATCGCGCCCCATTCGGCCAGCGGCGGCTGCGCGCCCAGGCCGATGAAGCTCAGCGTCGCCACGCCGATCATCGCGTTGCCCACGTCCAGCGTCGCGATCACCAGCATCGGCGCCATCAGGTTGGGCAGGATATGGCGCACCAATATGTGCCACGGCCCGGCGCCAAAGGTGTGCGCGGCGAGGACGAAGCCGTGCTGGCGCAGCGCCAGCGCCTGGCCGCGCGCCACCCGGCAATATCCCGGCACGCCCAGCACGCCCATCGCGATCATCGCGTTGGTCAGGCTCGGCCCCAGCGCCGCCGCCAGCGCCAGCGCCAGCACCAGCCCGGGCAGCGCCATCACCAGATCCATGAAGCGCATGATCGCCGCGTCGATCCATCCGCCCATCAGGCCGGAGAAGCCGCCGATCAGCGTCCCCGCCAGCGCGCCGATCGCCACCACGCCCAGCCCGATGCCCAGCGAGGTGCGCGCGCCCCACAGGATGCGCGAATAAAGGTCGCGGCCCACCTCGTCGGTGCCCGCCCAGTGCGTGGCATCCGGCGGCAGCAGCCGCGCGGCCATGTCGATCGCGTCCGGATCATGCGTCGCCAGCAGCGGCGCGAGCAGCGCGGCCAGCACCGCGGCGATCAGCAGCCCCAGCCCGATCCGGGCCGAGAGCGATCCGGTCACCCGGCGCAGCAGCCGCGCGCCCGGCGCCGGGCCGGCCAGCGTCTCTCCCGGATCCGCCATCATGCCACCCCGCGGATGCGCGGATCGACGAGCAGGTACAGCAGGTCGACGATCAGGTTGGTGACCACATAGACCACCGATACGACCACGGTGAATCCCATGATCACCGGGAAATCGAGCGCGAAGGTGGCCGCGAGCACATAGGAGCCCGCCCCCGGCCAGGCGAAGATCGTCTCCACCACCACCGATCCGAACAACAGCCCGCCCACCGCCATGCCCACCACCGTCACCAGCGGCAGCAGCGCGTTGCGCAGCGCATGGCGCAGGATGATCGTCGAACGGCGCAGGCCCATCGCGCGCGCGGTGCGGATATAGTCCTCGCCCAGCGCCTCCAGCATCGCCGTGCGCGTCAGCCGCATGAATCCGCCCGCGGTGGAGACCGCCAGCGTCAGCGTGGGCAGCGCCAGGTGCAGCGCGGCGTCGCCGAAAGCCACGAGGTCGCCCGCCAGCAGGCTGTCGATCAGCAGCATCCCCGTCACCGTCGGCGGCGGCGTCAGCGCGGGATCGAGCCGCCCGCCGCCGGGCAGCAGGTTGAGCTGGCCATAGAAGAACAGCATCAGCAGCAGCGCGGTAACGAAGCGCGGCGCCGAAACGCCGGTGATCGCGAACAGCCGCAGCAGGTGATCGGGCCAGCGATCGGCATAGACCGCCGCCGCCACCCCAAGCGCCACCCCCAGCACCACCGACGCCGCCAGCGACACCAGCATCAGCTCGACGGTCGCCGGGAAATAGGACAGCAGCTCGGGCAGCACCGGGCGGCGCGTGACCACCGAAGTGCCCAGGTCGCCCTGCAGCAGATCGCCCAGGAAGCTGAGGTACTGGACGTACAGCGGCCGATCGAGCCCAAGCTGGGCGCGCAGCTCCGCCACCGCCTGCGCCCCGGCGCGCGGCCCGGCCATCATCTGCGCCGGATCGCCGGGGACGATATGCGATATGGCGAAGGTGATCAGCGTGACCCCGAACAGCACGCCGATCATCATCAGCAGGCGCTGCCCTATCATCCTGGCAACCGGCACGGCGGATCAGCCCCCCGCGCGGCGGCGCATCGCGGCCACGTCATAGACCAGCGGCCGCCACGCGCTGTACGCGACATTCTCCAGTTCCGAACGATAGGCGAGCAGCCCGTTGGCGGAGAACAGGAAGATGCGCGGCACATCGGCGACGATCAGCGTCTGCGCCTCGCGGTACAGGCCCAGGCGGGCCGGCGTGTCCGGCTCCGATTGCGCGCGCAGCAACAGCGCGTCCACCTTAGGATTGGCGTAGAAGGCGGTGTTGCCGCCGGGGCCGGCGTTCTTCGAGAAGAACAGCGGGAAGGTGACCAGCCACGGGTCGGCAATGGCCGCCACGAAATTGTTCATGGCCAGCTCATAGGTGCCGCCCATGATCTTCTCCATCGCGGCCGATGGCGCGACGGGCTCCAGCGTCAGCGTGACGCCGATCTCCTTCAGATTGGCCTGGATCATCAGCACGGTGGAGTTCAGCGTCGATCCGCCCTGCACATAGGTGAGCGTGAAGGCCGCGTTGGCATGCCCCGCCTCCGCCAGCAGCGCGCGCGCCGCGGCAACGTCGCGCTTGGGATGCTTCACCGTGGGATCATAGCCCGGCATGCCGATCGGGATCGGCCCCGCCTGCGGCGTCGCATAGCCCTGCATCACCGATTTCACGACCGCTTCATAGTCGATCGCCAGCGCCAGCGCCTTGCGCACGCGGATGTCGGAGAGCACCGGATTGCGGTTGTTGATGTCCACGAACACCATCGACGGCCCCGGCTGGTTGAACAGCGTGACGCCGGAGATCGTCTTGAACCGCTCGACATCGTCGATGCCCACGCCCTCGCACACGTCGATCCGGCCCTTCTCCATCTCCAGCCGGCGGGCGTTCGCCTCGCGGATGTAGCGGAACACGACGCGGTCGAAATAGCGGTCGCGCTGGGGATGGTGCGGGTTGGCGACCATCACGAGCTGCTGTCCGCGCTCCCAGCGTTCGACGCGATAGGGGCCGCTGCCCGCGCTGTTCTCCGAAAGCCAGGCGGCGGCGCTGTCGCCGTCCTTGGCCTTGGCCGCCACCGCGGGGTTCACGAACACGCCGCTCACCGCCAGGAAGTTGAGCAGGATCGGGAAAGGCTGGCCCAGCTCGAAACGCAGCGTGTAATCGTCCACCACCGCATAGCGCTTGAGCCAGAAGAAGTTGGCGGCAAGCCCCGGCTGGAGTTTCAGCGCGCGCTTGTAGCTGAAATCGAACGCCTGGGCGGTGACCGGCGAGCCGTCGTCAAACTTGTGATCGCGGCGCAGGTGGAAGGTCCACACGAGCCCGCTCGGGTCCGACTCCCATTTCTCCGCCAGCACGCCCGCGAACTTGCCGGTGGGCACGCCCTCCGGGCTCAGCTCCTCGCGCACCAGCCGTTCATAGGCCAGCTCCATGATCGAACCGTCGGTCAGCGATCCTTCGAACGCCGGGTCCAGGTTGCGATTGTCCTGCGCGCGGCCCACCACCAGCGTGCGGCCGTTGGTGCCCCCCGCCCCGCCGCCGCCGCCGCGGCAGCCGGCCAGCGCGATCGAGGCGCCCATCATGATCAGCGCGGTACGGCGGTTCAGGGCATCAGACATCGCGGGAATCTCCCTGCTGGAGGATCGGGTGTTCGGCGGCATAGGCGGCGACGCGCGCGCCGAAGGCAAGCAGGTCGTCGCCCGAGGCGCAGGCGGGATCGTCGGCGTTGACCATCACCGCCACGGCCATCCCGTGCGCCGGATAGCAATGGACGTCGGTGCGGTATCCGGGGGTCCAGCCGCCATGGCCGAACCGCTCGCCCAGCGGGCTGTCCGACACCAGCACGCCCAGGCCATAGCTGCCGCCGATTGGTGCGGCGGCGGGCTGGGCGCAGGCCTTCACCGCGTCGCGGTGACGCGAATCGGGGCCGCCGAGCAGGCGCAGCGCGAAACGCGCCATGTCGCCCGAGCTGCTCGCCCAGCCGCCGCCCGCCCATTCCGATCCGGGATGCAGCGTCAGCGCCCCATCCTCCATCGACCGGCGGGGAAGCCCCATCGGATTCGGCCCGCGGAAGCCGGGCACCAGGCCGGGGATGCGGCGCCGGTCCGCGGCGAAGGTCTCGCCCAGGCCCCAGGGCTCAAGCACGAGCCGCCGGACCAGATCGTAATAGCCCTCGCCCGCCGCCGCCTCGATCGCCAGCCCGGCGACCAGGAAGGCGGCGTCGGTATAGGCAAAGGCCTCGCCCGGGGCGAACAGCGGCGGCAGATCCAGGATACAGCCGATCAGCCGCTCCGGATCGCAGAACTGTTCAGGATCGCCCAGGATCAGCGCCGCCAGCGGAGCGAAGGCGGGCACGTTCATATAGTCGTGCAGCCCCGCGCTGTGGCTGAGCAGGTGGCGCAGCCGCATCGCGGCATGGTTGGGCAGCCGCGCGAACCACGGCCGGGCGCCCAGATAGTCCGCCACGGGCGCGTCGAGCGAGAGCACGCCCTGATCGGCCAGCAACCGCGCGATCGCGCCGACATACATCTTGCCGACGCTCGCCTGCAGCATCACCGCGTCCGGCGCCATCGCGGCGCCGGCGTCCGGGTCCGCCATGCCGGCAGCGGCCACCAGCGTCCGCCCGTCCGCCAGCGCCACCGCCGCGGTCGCGCCCGGGAAGCCCCGTTCGGCGCGCAACGCCGCGATCAGACCGGCCAGGCCGCTATCCAGGATATCGCTCACGCCCGCCACCGCTCAGAAGTTGACCTTGTCGGCACCCTTGGTGCCCAGCATCGCGCGCGCCTCGTCCGGGGTCGCGACCTCGATAGACAGATCCTCCAGGATGCGGCGGATGCGCCGCACCTGATCGGCGTTCGATCGGGCCGGCTTGCCCTTGGCATCCCACAAGCTGTCCTCCAGCCCGACACGCACGTTGCCCCCCAGGATCGCGCCCAGCGTGATGAACTTCATCTGGTTACGTCCGGCCGCAAGGTTCGACCAGTAATATTGGTCGCCGAACAGCTCGTCGGCGGTCTGCTTCATGTGCAGCACATGCGCCGGATTGGCGCCCAGCCCGCCGACGAAGCCGTAGATCGACTGGATGAAGAAGGGCGGCTTCACCCACCCCTGGTCCGCGATGAATTTCAGGCTGTGGAGATGCCCGATATCGAAGCATTCGAACTCGAACCGAACCCCGCGCTTCTCGCCAAGTTCGCGGGCGATATATTCCATCCCCTCGAACGTGTTGACGGTGTTCAGCCCCTTGGTCATCGCCATGAACTCGCGTTCCCAGGCGTGCTTCACCTTGTCGCCATAGCGCGGCAGCATCGCGAACAGCGCGGCGTTCATCGGCCCCATGTTGAACGAGCAAAGCTCGGGCGAGAAGCGCATCGGCGCCAGCATCCGCTCCTCAAAGGTGCCGGGCTGGCCGGTGGTGATGTTCAGGATGGCGTTGGTCTGCTGCTTGATGCGCGGCAGGAACTGTCCGTAGACCTCCGGATCGGTGGTCGGCCGCCCGTCGATCGGATCGCGCGCGTGAAGGTGGATGATCGCCGCCCCGGCCTCCGCCGCGGCCACCGATTCCTCCACGATCTGATCCGGCGTGATCGGCAGATAGTCGGACTGGCACGGCAGGTGGACGGCGCCCGTCACCGCGCAGGTGATGATGGCTTTGTCGGCGTGAATCATACTCTCCCCCAAGGCTTTCGATCTCTTGCAACGGAGAGTTGCATAATATATTCGCTTTGGGAATAGTTTTTTCGTAATCAGCATAAGCGAGACAGGGGTGGGGTTCAGCTTTCTGGAAATCCTGCGCAACGCCGCAGGGGGGCATCGCGGGTGGCGGCGGCAATGGCCCTCCCCGGAGCCCAAGGCCGCCTATGACGCGGTGATCGTGGGCGGTGGCGGCCATGGGCTGGCGACCGCTTATTATCTCGCGTCAGAGCATGGCATGCGGAACATCGCGGTGGTGGAGCGCGGCTGGATCGGCGGCGGCAACACCGGCCGGAACACCACCATCATCCGCTCCAACTATCTGTGGGAGGAAAGCGCCGCGCTCTACGATCACGCGCTGCGCCTGTGGGAACCGCTGTCGCAGGCGCTGAACTACAATGTGATGTTCTCGCCGCGCGGGGTGATGATGCTCGCGCACTCGGTTCACGACGTGCAGGTGCTCAAGCGCCACGTCCATGCCAACCGGCTGGCGGGCATCGACAATGAATGGCTGACGCCGGAGGAGGCCAAGGCCTTCTGCCCGCCGCTCAGCATCGATCCCGCCGCGCGCCATCCGGTGATCGGCGCCACGCTCCAGCGGCGCGGCGGGGTGGCGCGGCACGATGCGGTGGCCTGGGGCTATGCCCGCGCCGCCGCCGCGCTTGGCGTGGACATCATCGAGAACTGCCCCGTCACCGGCATCCGCCGAGACGCGGCCGGCCATGTCTGCGGCATCGACACCGGGCGCGGCCCCATCGCCACGCGGCGGCTGGGGCTGGTCGTCGCGGGGCACAGCTCGACGCTGCTGGCGATGGCCGGGCTGCGCGCGCCGATCGAGAGCTATCCGCTCCAGGCGCTGGTTTCGGAGCCGCTGAAGCCGGTGATCCCCTGCGTCGTCATGTCGAACACCATCCACGCCTATATCTCGCAATCCGACAAGGGCGAGCTGGTGGTCGGCGCCGGCACCGACGCCTATGTCTCCTATTCCCAGCGCGGCGGGCTGCACGTGCCGATGCACACGCTGGAGGCGATCTGCGAGCTGTTCCCCACGCTGCGGCGGGTGCGGATGATGCGCAACTGGGGCGGCATCGTGGACGTTACCCCCGATCGCTCGCCGATCATCGGCAAGACGGACGTGCCCGGCCTGTTCGTCAACTGCGGCTGGGGCACGGGCGGGTTCAAGGCCACGCCCGGTTCCGGCCATGTCTTCGCCCACACCATCGCGCGCGGCGAGCCGCATCCGCTCAACGCCCCCTTCACCTTCGATCGCTTCCGCACCGGCCGCCTCATCGACGAGGCGGCGGCGGCGGCGGTCGCGCACTGACCCGAGTCCCATGCTGCTGATCCCCTGCCCGCATTGCGGCCCCCGGCCCGAGATCGAGTTCGCCTATGGCGGCGAGGCGCATGTCGCCCGCCCCGAGGATCCTTCCGCGCTCGACGACGACGCCTGGGCCGCCTTCCTCTACGAACGGCAAAACCCGAAGGGCGTGCATGCCGAACGCTGGCGCCACGTCCATGGCTGCGCGCGCTATTTCAACCTGCTGCGCGAGACGGCGGGCGACCGAATCCTGGCCGCCTATCCGGCCGGCCAGCCGCGCCCGGACCTTCCGGAGACCGCACGATGAGCCGCGCCCGCCTGCCCGATGCGCCGCTGATCGATCGCGACCGGCCGGTGCTGTTCCAGTTCGACGGACGCGAGATGACCGGGTTCGCCGGCGACACGCTCGCCTCCGCGCTGCTCGCCAACGGGGTGCGGCTCGCCGGACGCTCGTTCAAATACCATCGCCCGCGCGGCATCGCGACGATCGGCGCGGCGGAGCCGAACGCGCTCGTCACCGTCGATCGCGGCGGGGGGCGGACCACGCCCAACCTGCGCGCGACGATGGTCGAGCTGCACGAGGGGCTGGAGGCCGCCAGCCAGAACCGCTGGCCCTCGCTGCACCGCGACGTCGGCGCCGTGACGGGCTGGTTCGCACCGCTGCTGACGGCGGGCTTCTATTACAAGACCTTCCTGTGGCCGCGCGCCTTCTGGCATCGCGTGTACGAGCCGGTGATCCGCCGCGCCGCGGGGCTCGGCAAGGCGCCCGCCGCGCCCGATCCGGACCGCTACGCCACCCGCTATGCGCATTGCGACCTGCTGGTGGCCGGCGCCGGCCCGGCGGGGATCGCCGCCGCGCTGACCGCAGCCGAGGCGGGCCGGCGCGTGATCCTGTGCGACGAGAATGCGGTGCTTGGCGCGTCGCTGCTCGACGATCCGGAGGCGCTGGTGGAGGGCGTTCCCGCGCGTCGCTGGCGTTCCGACGCGCTGGCGCGGCTGGCGGCGCTGCCCAACTGCCGCCTGCTGCCGCGCACCACCGCGTTCGGCCTGTTCGCGGACGGGATGGCGGGGCTCGCCGAGCGGGTGACCGACCACTTGCCGTCCCCGGCCGCCGCGCACGGCCCGCGCGAGCGGCTGTGGCAGGTGCGCGCCGCGCGCATCCTGCTCGCCACCGGCGCGATCGAGCAGCCGCTGGTCTTCCCCGGCAACGATCGCCCCGGCGTGATGCTGGCGGGTGCCGCGCGCGCCTATGCCCGGCGCTACGGCGTGCTGGCGGGCAGCCGTGCGGTGCTGGTGACCGGGGCGGATCGCGCGTGGCATGATGCCTTCGATCTGGCCGCGCTGGGCCTGCCGGTCGCGCTGATCGCCGATGTCCGCGCGGACGTGGCGCCGGAGCTCACCGCCCGGGCCGCCGCGCTCGGCATCCCGGTGTGCCCCGGCGCGCGGATCGATGGCGTGTCGGGCACCCACGCCGTCCGCGCCGTGACGATCGGCGGGCGGCGGATCGCCTGCGACCTGCTGCTCTCCAGCGCCGGCTGGCTGCCCGCCATCCATCTCCACGCCCAGACGGGCAGCAGGGCGGTTTTCGATCCCGCGCGCAACATCTTCCTGCCCGGCGACCCCGTGCCCGGCGTGGGCAGCGCGGGCGCCTGCAACGGCAGCTTCGCGCTGGACGCGGCGGTGGCGGAGGGACGCGCGGCGGCGCGCTCCCCCGCTGCGCTACCGCATGGCACGGAAGGCGGCGGCGTATCGCTCCCCGGGCCGGACGCCGATCGCGGCAAGGCCTTCATCGACCTGCAGAGCGACGTCACCACGCGCGACATCCGCATCGCCGTGCAGGAAGGCTTCCACTCGATCGAGCATATCAAGCGCTACACCACCACCGGCATGGGGGTGGACCAGGGCAAGTCGTCCAACCTCGCCGCGCTCGCCATCGCATCGGCGCGGCTGGGCAAGCCGATCCCGGAGGTGGGGCTCACCACCTTCCGCATGCCCTATACCCCCGTCAGCTTCGGCATGCTGGCCGGGGCGGCGCGCGGCGAGCTGTTCGATCCGCTGCGCCGCACGCCCATCGATCCCTGGGCGCAGGCGCAGGGCGCGGTGTTCGAGCCGGTCGGAAACTGGCGCCGCGCGCGCTATTTCCCGCGCGCGGGCGAAGACATGCACGCCGCCGTCGCGCGCGAATGCCGCACGGTGCGATCCACGGTGGGGCTGTTCGACGCCTCGACGCTGGGCAAGATCGAGGTGGTGGGGCCGGACGCCGCCACCTTCATGGAGCGAATCTACACCAACGCCTGGCGCAAGCTGGAGCCCGGGCGATGCCGTTATGGGCTGATGCTGCGCGAGGACGGGTTCATCTTCGACGACGGCGTGGTCGGGCGGCTGGCGGAGGACCGGTTCCACGTCACCACCACCACCGGCGGCGCCGCGCGCGTGCTCGCCCATATGGAGGATTACCTCCAGACCGAATGGCCCGATCTGGACGTCTGGCTCACCTCCGTCACCGAGCAATGGGCGGTGATCGCGGTGCAGGGGCCGCGCGCGCGCAGGCTGATCGCGCCGCTGGTCGGCGACATCGACCTTTCCGACGCGGCGATGCCGCACATGAGCGTTCGCACCGGCCACATCATCGGCGTGCCCGCCCGCCTGTTCCGCGTCAGCTTCACCGGCGAGCTGGGTTTCGAGGTCAACGTCCCCCCCTCACAGGCGCGCGCGGTGTGGGATGCGCTGTGGGAACGTGCCCGGGCGCTCGACGGCACCGCCTATGGCACGGAGGCGATGCACGTGCTGCGCGCCGAGATGGGCTTCATCATCGTCGGCCAGGATACCGACGGCACGGTGACGCCCGCGGACGCCGGGCTCGGCTGGATGATCGGCAAGGCCAAGAAGGACTTTGTCGGCAAGCGATCGCTGGTCCGCCCCGACATGCTCGCCGCGAACCGCAAGCAGCTCGTCGGGCTGCTGACCGAGGAGCCGGGGCTGGTGCTGGAGGAGGGCGCGCAGGTCGTGGACGATCCCGCGCCCGCGCCGGGCACGCACGCGATCGGCCATGTCACCTCGGCCTATTGGAGCGAAGCGCTCGGCCGTTCGATCGCGATGGCGCTGGTCGAAGGAGGCGGCGCAGGCGCGGACCGTCTGTACGTCTCCGGCGATCGCGGCTTCCATCCGGTGCGCACCGCGCCCCTCCCCTTCCTCGATCCTGCCGGAGAACCCGCCGATGGCTGACCTCCACGCCCCGGCAACGCGCTCCGGCACGCCCGGATACCGCCGCCTGTCGCTGCGCCTGCGCCCCGAATCCGCCCCGCCGGCGCTGGCCGGACTGCCGCTGCCGCGCGAAACCGGCGCGGTGTCGGATCGCGCCGGGCTGGCGATCCTGACGCTTGGCCCCGGCGAATGGCTGCTGATCGGCGAGCCCGGCGCCGTCCCCTCCGTCGCGGCGGCGGGCGATGCGCTGGGCGCGCTGCCGCATTCGGCGGTGGACGTATCCGAACGGCAGATCGGCTTCACCCTTTCCGGCCCCGGTGCCGCCGAGGTGCTGGCGGCGGGCTGTCCGCTCGACCTCGATTCCGCCGCCTTCCCGCCCGGCCGCGCCACCCGCACGCTGTTCCACAAGGCCGAGGTGGTCCTGTGGCGCCAGGCCGCGGACCGTTTCCACATCGAGGTCTGGCGATCCTTCGCACCCTATGCCGCCGCGCTGATCGACCAGGCCATCGCCGACGAAAGCTTCAGGAGAGACATGTGACCTCGAACTTCCCCGCCGCGCTCGACGCGGGCCTCGCCTCCATATTCGATCGCTTCGGCATTCCGGCAGCGGTTGCCGTCGCGGTGAAGGGCGACGAGACCTTCATCCGCACCCATGGCCCCAAGCGGATCGGCGAGCCGGAGCCGGTGGGGCCGGACACCGCCTTTTCGATCGCGTCCTGCTCCAAGGCGTTCTGCGCTACGCTGGCGGCGGCGCTGGTCGACGAAGGCGTGCTCGCCTGGGACGATCGCGTCGCCGATACGGTGCCGGAATTCGTCACTGACGATCCCTGGATCACCCGCGAGCTGCGGCTGCGCGACGTGCTGGGCATGCGCACCGGCTACAAGCGCGAGGGCGCGCCCGAATTCGGGTTCAACCCGTCGCGGCCGTCGCAGGACTATTTCCCGATGATGCAGTTCATCCCGCGCGAGGCCGGCTTCCGCGAGAAGACGACCTATATGAACGCCGGCTATGCCGCTGCGTCGAAGCTGATCACCCGGCGCACCGGCCGCGCCTATCCGGACCTGATCGCGGAGAAGCTGTTCCGCCCGATCGGCATGGCCTCCGCCGTATCCAGCGAGGGCGTGCTGACCGGCCATCCCGATCATTTCTGGCCGCATGTCCGCCTGCACGATCGCACGCTGGCGCTGCCCGATCCGCTGTGCGTCGGATGGGAGGGTTCGAGCTGCGTGTACCTGTCCGCCAACGACGTGGCGCAGTGGCTGCGCTTCCAGATCAATGAGGGCATGGCCGGCGGCCGCCAGGTGATCTCGCGCGAGGCGCTGGGCGAAACGCGCAAGCCGCATTCGATCGACGTCCCCAATCCGACGACCGGCGAGCATTTCTCGCTCTATGCGATGGGGTGGCAGCAGTTCGATTACCACGGCCGGCTGGTCTACCGGCACACCGGCAGCGAGCTGGGCGCATCGACGATGATCATGTTCTGCCCGGAGGAGCAGGTGGGCGTGGCGTGCTTCGTCAACCTCTACAGCTCGGCGTTCATGCCCGCGGTGTACCTGATGCTCGATCACATGCTCGGCACCGGGGGCAAGGACTGGGAAACGCTGATGCACGACGCCTTCGTCAAGCGCGTCGACGAAGCGATCGCGGACATCCGCAAGCGCTTTCCCGATGGCGACGCCGCCCCCTTCCCCGCCGACGCGCCGGGCCGCTATTCCAGCGCGAACTTCGGCGAGGCCACGCTGACGGAGACCGGCGGCGCGCTGCGGCTGGAGATATCCGACCGGCCGATGCTCTCCGCCATGCTCGAACCCGTCGGCCCGGCGAATTTCGAGGTGCGCCACGATTTCGTCGGCATGGAGCAGGAGCTGTACGGCGATCTGATGCGCCTGGGCCTGCGCAGCGCGGAGGGGCGCGTCACCGGCTTCGAGCATTCGCTGTTCGGCGCGTTCGAGAAGGTGGCGGCATGAGGACGCAGGACATGCCCGTGATCGACCTGTCCGGCCCGCCGCGCGAGGCCGGGCGGCGGCACGGCGAGGCGATGCGCGCGCGGATCGCGGAGATTCTGGACCTGTGGCAGGAGACCGCCCAGCTTCCGCCGGGCATGGGCTTTGCCGATGCGCAGGAACTGCTGCTGACCGAAACCGGCTGCGTCGATCAGATTCGCCGCCACATCCCCGCGCTGCTCGAAGAGATCGCGGGGATTGCCGAGGGCGCCAACCAGGACCCGCGCCTCGTCCTCGCCTTCCAGCTCGGCGACGAGGCGCGCTGGTTCTTTCGTGACCGTTTCGCCGCGCCCGGCGAGCGCGGCGACCGGTGCAGCGCGATCGGCGCGCGCGGCGAGGGCGATCGCCCCGCCATCGTTGCCCAGAACATCGACGTCGGCTCCTGGGCGGACGGGATGCAGTTGCTGCTGCGCACCCGCGATCCGGAGGACGGGGCGGAGGCGCTGATCTTCACCGTCGCCGGGATGGTGGCGATGAACGGCGTCAGCGGCCGCGGCTTCGGCATGTGCTGCAACACGCTGCTCCAGCTCGCGCCCGATCCCGGCGGGCTGCCGGTGGCGGCGGTGGTACGCCGCACGCTGGCGAGCGCCAGCCTGGAGGATGCCCATCGCTTCCTCACCGCCATTCCCCACGCCTCCGGCCAGAACTATCTGCTCGGCGGGCGCGCGGGCGTGTATAATCTCGAATGCTGCGGCACCGGTGCCACGCCATATCGCCTGGGCGATCGCGCGGACCGCGTGGTCCACACCAACCATCCGCTGGCCTGCGCGGACATCCGCGCCGCGCTCGATCCGCTGCTGGAGACCAGCAGCCGCCGCCGGCTCGACAGCCTGATGGAGCGCTTCGCCGCGCGTCAGGGCGCCAGCAGCGTGGAGGAGGCGATGGCGGTGCTGCGCGCCCGCGACGACGCCGACTTCCCCGTCTGCCGCGAGACCGAGCTGGACGAGCGCGACCCCTATTGGATGACGATCGGCGCGACCGTGTTCGAGATCGGGGAGACGGTTAAGCTCCACGTCGCGGGCGGCCCGCCGACGCAGAGCGACTTCGTCACGCTGCCGGTGGCGGGCGGCGGATAGCGCGCGGGGCTATTCCGGGCGCTTGCGCGAGGCGGGGCGCTGGAACTGCTCGAACTCGGCGATGTTGGTCAGCCCCTGCGCGGCCAGCGCGCGCTCCATCGCCAGGAACTTCTTGTCCTCCGACGTGGTGATCACCAGCACCCGCGCGGTCTTGCCCTTGGGCGTGGTCATCGTGTGGCGCATGCGGATGTCCAGGTAGATGCTGTCGCCCGCCTTGAGCTTGTACGCCTCATAGAATTCGCTGTGGAAGGTCACATTGCCTTCCAGGACATAGATGAAGCGCTCGCCGAAATAGTCGCCCAGCTCCAGCGTCGGCTCCTGGCCATCGCCGGTGACCTCGCCATAGGTCGGGATCATCAGCCGGTCCTTGACCTCGACGGCGAGCTGGCGGTGGCGGATGTTGCGCCACTGGACGAGCTTGCGGTCGTTGTTGCGGTCCACCGCGATGCGCGCGGAGGCGGCCATGTTGCGCCCGAACTGCTCGTCGTCGCGGAACAGCTCGGAGATGTCGCAATCCAGCTTGCGCGATACCTCGACGAGCTTTTCGTAGGAGAGCGACATCAGATCATTCTCGATCTTCGACAGGCTCGACTGGGTCAGCCCCACCACGTCGCCCATCTTCACCATGCTCCAGCCGCGCTCGGTGCGCAGCCTGCGCATGTTCTTGCCGAGGCTGGGGCCGGTCTTTTCGCTCACCGCTTTCTCCTTGCGCAAATCTGCCTCTCCTCCACCCCCGGTTATCCTGTGCGGAGAAAATGGCAAGCGCTTCCACGCCAGGTCATTCCGAAAAGGAATATTCCATATTGACATAAATATTCTTCAAGGTGATATCCCATTCAAGGAAAACGGGGCAGCTCCTCCTGCACCCGGGTGTTGCCGGAAAGGATGGGCATGACGCTGTCGCTGCAGAAGAACGATACCGAGCTGCTGCGCCCCCGGTCCGCGGACCTCTATCGCCGCGCGCAACAGGTGATGCCGGGCGGCAATTCGCGCGTGACGATCTTCTTCCCGCCGCACCCGCCCTATGCCGATCACGGCAGCGGCTGCCGCATCACCGACGTCGACGGCGTCGAGCGCATCGATTTCGTGAACAACTATTCCTCGCTGATCCACGGCCATTGCCCGCCGGCGATCGTCGAGGCGGTGCGCCGCCAGGTGGGCGATCTGTTCGCGGTGGGCCTGCCGACGGAGAGCGAGATCGACCTCGCCGAGCTGATCACCGGCCGCGTCGCGTCGATCGAGCATATCCGCTTCGCCAATTCGGGGACGGAGGGCGTGATGTTCGCGGTGAAGGCCGCGCGCGCCTTCACCGGCCGGCCGAAGATCGCGAAGATCGAAGGCGCCTTCCACGGCAGCTACGATCCCTCGGAAACCAGCCTGGCATCGACGCCGGAGAACTGGGGCGGCATCGATCGCCCCGCCGCGGTGGCGCTGTGCCACGGCACACCCGCCTCGTCGCTCGCCGATACGGTGGTGATCCCGCACAACAATGTGGAGGTTTCGCGCCGCCTGCTGCGCGAGGCCGGTGAGCAGCTTGCCGGCGTGCTGATCGATCCGCTGCCCTCGCGGCTCCACTTCATGGGCACGTCGCCGGAATTCCTCGCGATGCTTCGCGAGGAGACCGAGCGCCTCGGCGCGCTGCTGATCTTTGACGAGGTTTACAGCTTCCGCCTCGGCTTCGGCGGCGCGCAGGAGGCGCTCGGTATCCGGCCGGATCTTACCGCGCTGGGCAAGATCATCGGCGGCGGCATGCCCGTGGGCGCGGTCGGCGGCCGGGCGGACGTGATGCGGGTGTTCGTCGAGGGCGGGCCGAAGCTGGTCCACGGCGGCACCTATAACGCGAACCCCGTCACCATGGTGGCCGGCCGCACCGCGATGGAGATGCTCGATCGCGAGGCCTTCGCGCGGCTCGAACGGCTCGGCGACCGGCTGCGCGCGGGGATGGCCGAGATACTCGCGCGGCGCGGCATCGCCGGCACGGTCCGCGGCCAGGGATCGCTCGCCAGCATCCGCTTCTCGGACAAGCCCGCGAACGACTATCGCGACATCGTGACCGACGGCGCCGACATGGAGCTGGCGGCGCGGCTCCACCGCGGGCTGCTCGACAGCGGCATTTTCTGCACCTCGACGCTGCTGTTCATCCTCTCCACGCCGATGGACGAGGCGGTGATCGATACCGCGCTCGAACGGATCGACGCGGTTCTGGCGGCCTGAGCATGATCGCGCTGCCCCGCCCCTATCTGGTGTTCACCGGCGACCTCCGGAACGAGGTGAACGCCAAGACGGCCTATGGCGTCCGCGACTGGGCGCCGGAATCCTGCGCCGGCCAATGGTCGCTGCCTGGCTGTACGATCGACCTGGCGCTGCCGGTCCTGACCCCCGCCGAGGCGCGGGCGAAGGGCGTGAAGTCGCTGCTGATCGGCGCGGCGCCTCCGGGCGGCGCCCTGCCCGCGCACTGGATCGGCGCGGTGGTGGAGGCGCTGGAGGCCGGGCTCGACATCGTGAGCGGGCTCCACACTCCGCTCGGCTCCTTCGCGGAGATCGCCGCGGCCGCCGCGAAGTCCGGCGGGCAGCTCATCGATATCCGCCACGGCCAGTATGAACGCCGCGTCGGCACCGGCATCAAGCGCAGCGGCAAGCGGCTGCTGACCGTCGGCACCGATTGCGCGCTGGGCAAGAAATACACCGCGCTCAGCATCACCCGCGCGATGCAGGCGGCGGGCTGGGACGCCAGCTTCCGCGCGACCGGCCAGACCGGCATCATGATCTCGGGCGAGGGCGCCGCGATCGACGCGGTGGTCGCCGACTTCATCTCGGGCGTGGCCGAACAGCTCTCGCCCGATGCCGCCCCCGCGCACTGGGACGTGATCGAGGGCCAGGGATCGCTGTTTCACCCCGCCTATGCCGCGGTGACGCTGGGCCTGCTCCACGGGTCGCAACCCGACGCGATGGTGCTGTGCCACCACCCCACGCGCGAGCGCATCAACGGGTTCGAGGGCTATCGCCTGCCCACGCTCACCCAGGCGATGGAGCTTCACCTGCCGCTCGCCCGGCGCACCAATCCGGACTCGCGGATCGTCGCGGTCGCGCTCAACACCAAGGGGCTGGACGAGGCCGCCACCGCCGCCGCGATCGCCGCGGCCGGGAGCGAGACCGGGCTACCCGCCTTCGATCCGATCAAGCACGATCTGTCGCCGCTGCTCGCGCAGCTCGAAACGCTGTGACGCTGACGCTGGAGGCGCGGCCGGTAAGCTGGCCGATGAGCGAGCCGTTCGTGATCGCGCGCGGCGCCGTTTCCACCGCCGACGGGATCATCGTCACGCTAACCGACGGCGAAGGCCGCACGGGCCGTGGCGAGGCCTATGGCGTCAACTATCGCGGCGAGACGCCGGCATCGATGCTCGCCGAGATCGAGGCGGCGGCCCCCGCGATCCGCGCCGGGATCGATCGTCACGCGCTGCTCGGCCTGCTGCCGAAGGGCGGCGCGCGCTGCGCCATCGATGCCGCGCTGTGGGATCTGGAGGCCAAGGCGACCGGCATCCCCGCCTGGCAGCGCGCCGGCATCGCCGAGCCTCGCGCGATGGTCTCCGCCTACACCATCGGCATCGGCACGCCCGAACGGATGCGCGAGAAGGCCGCCGCCCGCGCCGGCTATCCGCTGCTCAAGGTCAAGGTCGACGCCGGCAACCCGCTCCGACGCCTCCGCGCCGTCCGCGAGGGAGCGCCTGAGGCGAGCATCATCCTCGATCCCAACGCCTCCTGGACGCGCGCGCAACTCGAAGGGCTGCTGCCCGATCTGATGGCGCTGGGCGTGGTGCTGATCGAACAGCCGCTGCCGCCGGAGGCCGACGCGGACCTGGCCGGGATCGCGCGCGGCATCCCGATCTGCGCCGACGAAAGCTTGCATGATGCGGACGATCTGGCGCGGATCGCGCCGCTGTTCGATTTCGTCAACATCAAGCTCGACAAGACCGGCGGGCTCACCGCGGGGCTGGCGCTGGCCGACGCGGCGGAGGCGGCGGGGCTCCGGCTGATGGTCGGCTGCATGATCGGCAGCTCGCTGGCGATGGCGCCCGCCGCGGTACTCGCGCAGCGCTGCCGCTTCGTCGATCTCGATGGGCCGCTGCTCCAGTCCGAAGACGTCGATCACCCGATCGCCTATCACCAGGGCCGGATGGACTTTCCTTCACGGGAGCTTTGGGGATGAGCATGCTGAGGCGCAGGATGCGCGTCGCGATAATCGGCTGCGGGGTGATCGGGCGGAGCTGGGCGGTGGTGTTCGCCCGCGCCGGTGCCGAGGTGCGGCTCTACGACCAGAATGGCGACGCCGCCCAGCGCGCGCCCGCAGTGATCGCGGAAACGCTGCGCGGCCAGGGCATGAAGGCGGCCGAGGTCCGCGCGATCGAGGCGGCGCTGCTGCCCGTGGACAGCCTGGCCGAAGCGCTCGGCGGCGCGCAATATGCGCAGGAAAGCATCGCCGAGACCGTCGCCGCCAAGCGCGCGATCTTCGAACAGATGGACGCGGTTGCGCCGCGCGAGTGCATCCTCGCCAGCTCCTGCTCGTCGATCCCTCCCGCGGAGTTCCTGGGCGGGCTGGCGGGCGAATGGCGGTCGCTGATCGCGCATCCGTTCAACCCGCCGCACCTGATCCCGCTGGTCGAGCTGGTGCCCGCGCCGGGCACGGCTGAAAAGGTGGTGGCGCGCGCGCGGCGCCTGCTCGCCGGGTTCGGCCAGCATCCCGTGCTGCTGCACAAGCCGGTGGAAGGCTTCATCGGCAACCGCCTCCAGGCCGCGGTGGTCAGCGAGATCATGCACCTGATCGGCGAAGGCGTCGCCAGCCCGGCGGACATCGACGCATGCCTGCGGCTGGGCCTGGGCCTGCGCTGGGCGATGATGGGGCCGCTGGAGACGATGGACCTGAACGCCGACGGCGGCATCGCCGATTATATCGGCAAGTTCGGCAAGGATTATCAGGCGCTCAGCCGCAAGCTGGGCATCGCCGAGCCCTGGCGCGAGGAGGCGGTGGCCGCCGCGATCGAAAGCCGGCGCGCCGCGCTGCCGATCGCCGCGCTGCGCAAGCGCATGGGCTGGCGCGACCGCAACCTGCTGCGCCTGCGCCAGCTTCTCGAAGCGCCCGCACGGCGCTGACCATCAAGGGGAATTTCACGATGCAGCGGACCCGCAAGGTCGTCATCACCTGCGCGGTGACGGGGTCGATCCACACGCCGACCATGTCCGATCACCTGCCCATCACCGCCGACCAGATCACCACCGCCGCCGTGGAGGCGGCCGAGGCGGGGGCATCGGTGATCCACCTCCACGCGCGCGATCCCAGGGACGGGCGGCCGAGCGGCGATCCCGCGCTGTTCATGGATTTCCTGCCGCGCATCAAGCAACAGACCAACGCGGTGCTCAACATCACCACCGGCCACGGCCCGGGCATCTCGGTGGACGAACGCCTGCTCGCGGCCAAGGCGGCGCGGCCGGAGCTCGCCTCGCTCAACATGGGATCGTTCAACGCGGGCGTGATGCCGGTACGGCCGGATACCCAATGGAAGCACGAATGGGAGAAACCCTATCTCGAAGCCTTCAGGGGCGGGATCGCGGCCAACAGCTATGAGACGATCGAGCGCATCCTGACCGAGATCGGCCTGGAGCACGGCACGCGCTTCGAATATGAATGCTACGACATCGGCCACCTCTACGCGCTCGCCTATTTCGCGGAGCGCGGGCTGGCGAAGCCGCCCTTCTTCATCCAGTGCATCTTCGGCCTGATGGGCGGCGCGGGCGCCGATCCGGAGAACCTGACCTATATGGTCAACACCGCCAACAAGCTGTTCGGCGACGATTATTATCTGTCGGTGTTCGCGGCGGGGCGGCATCAGATGCGCTTCGTGACGCTGGGCGCGATCATGGGCGGATCGGTGCGCGTCGGGCTGGAGGACAGCCTGTACATCGGCCGCGGCGAGCTTGCGACCAGCAACGCGCAACAGGTCGGCAAGGTGCGCTCGATCCTGGAGGCGCTGTCGTTCGACATTGCAGGCCCGGACGATGTCCGCGAGATGCTCTCCCTGAAGGGAGCCCATCAGACGGGCTTCTGAGCGCGGAGGGACGCATGGCCGAGATCGCATTCCTGGGCCTGGGGATCATGGGCCGCCCGATGGCCGCATGCCTGGCGCGCGCCGGGCACGCGGTGCGCGGGTGGAACCGCAACCCCCGCGACCTGGACGAAGCGCGCGCGGCGGGGGTCTCCATCGCCGGCGATGCGGCGGAGGCGGTTCGCGGCGCGGACCTCACCGTCCTCATGGTCAGCACCGGCGACGCCGCCGACGCGGTGCTGTTCGGCCCCGCGGGCATCGCGGATGCGCTCAGGCCCGGCAGCACCGTCGTCGTGATGAGCTCGATCCCGCCCGATGTCGCGCGGCGCCAGGCGGAGCGGCTGGCGCCGCTTGGCGTGTCCTTCATCGACGCGCCGGTATCCGGCGGCGAGATCGGCGCCCAGCAGGCCAGCCTCGCGATCATGGCAGGCGGCGACGCGGCGGTGGTGAAGGCCGCGCGTCCGGTGCTGGAGGCGATGGGCCGCGTCACCCATGTCGGCCCGGTGGGCGCGGGCCAGGTCGCCAAGCTCGCCAACCAGACGATCGTCGGCATCGGCATCGCCGCGGTGGCGGAGGCATTGCTGCTGGCGCGCGCGGGCGGCGCCGATCCGGCGGCGGTGATCGCCGCGCTTTCGGGCGGGTTCGCCGATTCCACGATCCTGCGCGTCCATGGCGCGCGGATGGTGGCGGGCGATTTCCGCCCCGGCGGCCATGCCACCACCCAGCTAAAGGATCTCGCCACCGCCCGCGGCCTGGCCGACGCGGCGAAGGTGACGCTGCCCACCCTGTCGCTGGTCCGCGACCTGTTCGACAGCATGTGCGCCGACGGGCTTGGCGCCTTCGATCACAGCGGGCTCTACGCCTGGCTCGATCCCTCCAATCCCACGCCCGCGATCAGCAGCGAATAATCGCCGGATTCCGCCGCGATCCGCGTCCCGGCCCCGTCGCGCGCCGTCACCCCGGCCAGCGCCGCCGCATCCGCCCCGCCGATCGCGCCGGGCGCGACGGGCAGCAGCACCTCGGCCTGGGTGCCCGGCGGCACGGTGAAGTCCAGCCGCACGTCCGCCCCCGCAAACTCCCAGCGCACGCGCACCACGCCGCTCGCCGCGCGCTGGCTCGCCTCGCACCAGCCGAGCCGCGCATCGAAGCGCGGGCGGATCGTCACTGCGCTCCATCCGGGCGCAGCGCCGCGGATGCCCGCCGCATCCTCGAACAGCCACTGCCCCACCGATCCCAGCGCGGCATGGTTGAACGAGTTCATCGAAGGGTCCGCGGGCGCCGCATCGCCGCCCAGGCTGTTCCAGCGCTCCCACAGCGTCGTCGCGCCCTGCCCGATCATATACCCCCAGGAGGGATAGGCGGTGCGCAGCAACAGGTCATAGGCCAGCCGCGCATGCCCATGGTCGCTCAGCGCCGCCAGCAGGTAGCGGGTGCCCAGGAACCCGGTCGACAGCGCCCCGCCGTTCGCAGCGATCAGGCCCGCGAGCCGGTCCGCCATCGCCCCGCGCACCCCGGCGGGAACGGCCCCCGTGCCGATCGCGATGGCATAGCCCGCCTGGGTCGGGGTGCTCAGGCTGCCGCCCTCCACTAGGAACGCCGCGCAGAAGCGCCGCCGGACCATCCCCTCCAGCGCCCGGTAATAGAGCGCCTCGGCCTCGCGCCCCGTCCCTTCGGCCATGTCCGCCATCATCGCCGCGGCCTGGACGTAGAGCGCGGTCGCGATCAGGTCGCGATCCGTGCCCGCGTCGATCGCCAGCCAGTCGCCATAGTTGTTCCCCACGCCGCGCCGCAGCCCATCCGGGAAGCGCCGGTCCAGGCTGGCCATCCACGCGGCCATCGATCGCCAGCAGCTATCCACCAGCCCGGGGTCGCCATATCGCCGCCACAGCGTCCAGGGCACGATCACCGCGGCATCGGCCCAGCCGGCGGCGCCATCCGCGAAGAAGTCGAACGCGGGCGACAGGAAGGGCGCCATGTCCGGCACGGTGCCGTCCGCCGCCTGGGCGTCGCGGATGTCCTGCAACCATTTGGCGAAATAGCCGCGCACGTCGAACAGGCACGCCGCAGTCCCAGCGATCAGTTGCGCGTCCGCCAGCCAGCCGAGCCGCTCGTCGCGGCTGGGGCAATCGGTGGGCACCGCCTGCAGATTGCTGCGCAGCCCCCAGCCGATGTTGCGCAGCAATCGCTCCACCATCGCATGGCCGCAGGCGAAGCTGCCCGCCGCGTCCAGATCGGCATGCAGCACGCGCGATTCGATCGCGTGCAGCTTCACCCGGTCCAGCCCGGTCAGCTCGGCGTGGCGAAAGCCGTGGATCGTGAAGGCCGGCTCCCAATCGCGCGGGCCGGCGCCGTCGCACACATGGGTATCGGTCTGTGCCGCGCGCAGCAGGTTGGCGGAATAGAGCGCCCCGTCCGCGTCCAGTATCTCGGCATGGCGGATTCGCAGCGCCGCCCCCGCCTCGCCCGACACCCGGAGCCTCAGCCGCCCGGCATGGTTCTGTCCGAAGTCCGCCAGCGCCCGCCCGCCCTCGCGCATGATCGAAACCGGCGCCAGCACCTGGGTGGTGCGCACGGGCGGCGCGATGTCCGGCTCGATCGGCACCCCGTCGATCGGACGCACCGAAACCGGCGCCCAGCCGCCGTCGTCGAAGCCGGGGAGCATCCAGCCCTCCCAGTCCTGCCGCGCGTCGAACACCTCGCCGTTCAACAGGTCCGAATAGGCGATCGGGCCTTGCGCCACCCGCCATTGCGGGCCGCTGCCCAGCCACTCGGTCTGGCCGTCGGCATATTCGATCATCAACTGGCAGGTGAACCAGGGCTGCGGGCCATAATGCCCCGCCGGATATTTGGCGTGTTCGGAGATGCGGCCGCTGTACCACCCCTCCCCCAGCACCGCCGCCAGCATGTTCGCGCCGGGCCGCAACAGCGCGGTGACGTCATGGGTCTGGTACGCGATCCGCCTGCGATAATCGGTCCAGCCCGGCGCCAGCGCACCCGGATTGCAGGCCTCGCCGTTCACGCTGGCCAGGTACAGCCCCCGCGCCGTGGCATGCAGCCGCGCGCGCCGCACCGCGCCCCGGACCATGAAACCGCCGCGCAGCAGCAGCGCGGGCAGCGCGCCGAAATGGTTGCGATGGATCTCGCCGCGCAACTCCGGCCGGCGCGGGCGCCAGCAGGGCGCGGGCGGCAGGATCTGGCTGATCCATTCGCCGCGCCAGCGATCGGGCGCGGTCTCCAGCCGCGCTTCGCTCCAGCCGCCCCAGCGCCCGGCCTCGTCGCGCATCCGCACACGCCAGCGATAGGCGGTGGACGGCGCCAGCGCCGGCCCCTCGTACCGGAGTTGCGGAAGGCCCGTCCATTCGCGCGGGCCGCTGTCCCACAGCGGCGCCTCCCAGTCCGTCGCCCCCTCGGCGTCCGGCGCCAGCATCAGCCGGAACCCGCCTGGCCTGCGCCCGCGCCCGGCCGCCGCCAGGCCCCAGGTGAACAACGGCCGCGCTCCGGCGAGGGCCAGGGGGGCAGGCGCACCCTCGCAACGCGGGTCGAAGGCATCGATCATATCTGCAAACGGCATGACGAATATTCTATATGGGAATTTATATTCATCAATGGAATTATCGTGCCCAGGCACTCCCGGCACCGGCAGGGAAATCGCTCTGGCGGCGGCGGGGCTAACGCCTTAGAGGTTCGCGATGCGCCGGATCTTGCCAGAACGCCCCTCCGCATGACCCGAAAGTCCGCACCGCGCGGCAAGGCAAAGGGCCCTGCCCCCTCGGACGGCGCGACCAGCCTTGCGGGGCTGCGCGCGGCCAGTCATGCGCATCGCCTGGATTCCGCGGTCGGCGTGGTGATCGACGAATGGGTGTCGGTGGTGCCGGCGCTCGATCGCGACGTGCGCGCCATCGCCGCGCGGATCGCCCGCATCGATGACCGGCTGCGCAGCCGAACCTCCGAAGCGCTCAAGCGCGCGGGACTCTCGGACAATGAGTTCCGCCTGCTTGCCGGCCTGATGCGGATCGGCCCGCCCTATCGCGGCGCGCCGACCGATCTGGCCGGCCGCTATGTGCCCGTCACCTCAGGCGGGCTGACCGGGCTGGCCAACCGGCTGGAGCGGCGCGGGCTGATCCAGCGCGTCTCGCACCCCAGCGACCAGCGATCCAACCTGATCGAGCTTACCGGGGAGGGCCAGGCGCTGGCGCACGACACCATGTCGCATTTCGCGGCGATGGAGCAGGAGCTGATGGCTGGGCTTAGCCCGGTCGATCGCGCGCGCGGCAACGCATTTCTCAGCAAGCTGCTGCACTCGATCGAAGCCGCGCTGCCCTAGCTGGACTGCGCGGCCCCCATCGTCATTCGGCGGCGATCGCCGCCGGCTCGGCGGTAAGCGTCACCGGCACGCTATCCACCGCGATCGATCCGTCCGGCGCACGCGAGAGGCGGACGTGCCGCACCCATGCCGGGTCGGCATCCGGAAAATCGGTGCGCCCGTGGCCGCTGCGGGTCTCCTCGCGCGCCAGCTTGGCCGTGGCCACCAGTTGCCCGGCCAGCGCCAGGTTGCGCACTTCCTCCGCCGCAACGATGTCGGAGATGTCCAGGTCGCTTGCCGCCTGCTCGCGGATCGCCTGCAGCTTCTCGATCGCGTCGGTAAGCTTCTCGCGGTTGGAAACCACGCCCGCCTGGCTCCACATGATCGTCTGGATGCGTTCGAACAACTCGGCGGGATCGGCCTTGCCCGCGCCGCTCGCCAGCCGCTCGCGCTCGGCGGCGATCGCGGCGGGATCGATCGCGGGCAGCGGATTGGCCGCGGCATGGGCCGCCGCGCTCCGGCCCGCGATGGTGCCGAACGTCTGCGTCTCCAGGAAGCCGCAGCCCTGCATGCGATCGCCGCCATGGACGCCGCCCGATGCCTCGCCCGCGGCATAAAGGCCGCGCACCTGCGTCGCGGCGTTCACATCGATACGGGCACCGCCCATCAGCCGCTGGAACATCAGCGTGATCGGCACGATCTCGCCTGCCTTATAGGTGCCCACGGGCGCGCGCGAACGGGCGATCTGCCCTTCCTCGACCTCCCACACCACCGGGCCGCGTCCCTCGAAATTCTCGGTATAGACCGCGCGCGCCATCATATAGCGCGGTGCGCATTCCAGGTTCTCCGGATCGTAGCGCTCCATGATCCGCTCCCCCAGCCGGTTGCGGTATGCCGCGCCGAAGATCGGCCCCGCGGGCGGGGAATCGCGGAACTGGGCGAACTCCATGTCGATCAGCGGGACGCCCGCATGGAAGGCGAGCGCATAGGAATCGCCGGTGGTGCGGCTATGGTGCTCGACCACCTCCTCGCACAGGATCGAATAGAGCCGGTTCACGCCGCCAGAGGCGAGCACCACCGCCTTCGCGCGGATGACGAACGCCTCGCCGTCCGGGCCGATGGCATGGGCGCCCGCGACCGCGCCGTCGCTGACCAGCAGGCGCGTGATCAGCGTGTTCTCGCACAGCGTCACCCCGGCCTTTTCCAGCGCGGCGCGCATCGGCGCGATCACATTCGCGTGGACGCCGTTGCCATGGCCCTTGGCCATCAGCGTGCGGCGCACCGAATGGCCGGCGCGCTTGGAGATGAACCAGCTTCCGTCCGGATTGTCGATGAACGCGACGCCGCGGCGCTCCATATCCTCGGCCAGTCCGCGCCCCAGCCGCGCGCATTGCGCCACCAGGTCGCGATCGCAGATGCCGCCGCTGGCATTCGCCCAATCGTCGATGAACAGTTCCGGGCTGTCCGCCTCGTCGAGCAGGGGTACGCTGAAGCCGACCAGCGCGTGCGGGCTGGATCCGCTGGTGCCGACCTCTCCCTTGTCGACGAGCAGCACCGATGCTCCGGCCTCCGCGGCTTCCAGCGCGGCGCGCGTCGCGGCGGATCCGCCACCGATCACCAGAACGTCGGTTTCCAGGTCTCCAGCCATTGCATCCTTCCTGATCATTTGTGCCGGCGGGTTGTATTTTCGCTGGATATTCGAGTCAATCTATCTTAGCACTAAGATATCAGGACGGTAATTTGCGGGCCGCGCTTCCGGCTCGAAGCGGTATCAACCAAATGGAATCGCAACAGAAGTCCAGTACGAACCCGCTTTCGCTCCACGTCAGTGCGATTGCGCCGGCCGGTGCGGATACGATCCTGCTGCGCCTCGCCGACCGCGATGGCGCTATGCTTCCTCCCGCCGCGCCCGGCGCGCATGTCACGCTGCTGCTTCCCGGCGGGATCGATCGCCAATATTCGCTGATCGAGGCGGGCGACGCGCTGCGCGAATATGTCATCGCGGTGCGGCGCGAACCCAATTCGCGCGGCGGGTCGGCGGCCGTCCACGATGGCCTGCGTCCGGGCAGCGCGATCGGCGTGCTGCCGCCGCGCAACGATTTCCCGCTCGTCACGGACGCCCGCCATTCGGTGCTGATCGGCGGGGGGATCGGCATCACGCCTTTGCTGTCCATGGCGTCCTGGCTCGGCACGCATGGCCGCGCGTTCGATCTGCACGCGGCGTTCGCCAGCCGCCCGGCGCTGCTGCTGGCCGACAGGCTGGATCGCGTCCCCCAGGCCCGGCTGCATTTCGACGACGCCGCGGGCGGGCCGTTTCCGCTGGCGGCGACAATCGCGGCGGCCCCGCGCGACGCCCATCTCTATTGCTGCGGCCCGGCCGCGATGATCCAGGACTTCATCGCGATGGCGCGTGCGGACGGGCGTGACGATGCCGCGATCCACTTCGAGTATTTCGCCCCGCCGCCCGCCGCCGCCCCGGCGGGAAGCTTCACCGTGGCGCTCGCCCGCTCGGGTATCGAGCTGGCCGTACCCCCGGGCAAGTCGATCCTGGAGGTCGTCCGCGCGGCCGGCATCGCCGCCGGCTCAAGCTGCGAACAGGGAACCTGCGGCGCGTGCGAGGTGAGGGTGATCGAGGGCATTCCCGATCATTTCGACGCGGTCCTTTCGCCAAAGGACAAGCGCGAGGGGAAATCGATGATGATCTGCTGTTCGGGAGCGCTCAGTGACCGGCTCGTGCTCGATCTCTAGCGCCCGTCCCCGGCCCATAGCGCGGGCATCGCGACCAGCGCCTCCTCCAGCGTCGCCTCAGCCTGTGCGCGCTCCCGCGCATATTCCTCCAAAAGCCGGTCCCGGTCCGCGGCGGCCAGCGCCTCCATCAGCGCATAGTCGCCCTCGGTCTCGAAATAGGTGCGGAACCGGTCCGTGCGAAGCCACAGCCGCTGCACCTCGCGCAGCAGCACCCCCTCCGGCGACAGGCCGAAGATCAGCAGACGCAGTTCCTCGCGCAGCATGTCTCGAACCGGCCGGCCGGTGGCCGGATCGGCCGCGCGCCGCTGCAGCGCCGCCAGCCGGTCGAGCTGCTTCCTGTCCGGCCATTGGAGCGACGTCAGCAGTTCTGTCTCCAGCCACCGCCGCATCCGGTAGACCTGGCGGACGTCGCCGGCGGACAGCCGCGCGACGAAATAGCCGCGATGATAGTCGTGCTGCAGCAGTCCTTCGGAACGAAGCTGCGCCAGCGCCTCGCGCAGCGTTCCCTTGCTTGCCGGATGGTGCTGCGCCAGCCAGCGCTGCGGCAGGTGGGCGCCGGGATGCAGCGTTCCGCGATAGATCGCGGCGCGGATATCCTCGGCCAGGTCGTCGACCACGCTTCGCGGTGCCGGCTCCGCCCGTGACTCGAGGGGCGGCTGGGACACGGCGATGTTCATCCCTTGCCCCCGGTCCTTCCGTCCATCGCAATGCCCCCTTCCGCAGCCGGCTCCCCGGGCTGGTTCTATATATTATATTATATTTAATTGACGGCAACCTGTTTCGCCAACATGGTCCGGGCGCCCGCCGCCGGCCGCCCGGCCTGCGCAAACCCGATCATCGTCAAATGAGAGGTGGCAATTGCTCTCGATCCTGAAGAACGCCTGGTACGCAGCCGCTTTTTCCGAAGAGCTCGCCGATGCCCCGCTCGCGCGGAAGCTGGCGGGCGAGGACGCGGTGCTCTTCCGCACCGCGGATGGCGCCGCCGCGATGCTGCGCGATCGCTGCCCGCATCGCTTTTCCCCGCTGTCCGAAGGTCAGGTGGAGGGTGACACGATCCGCTGTCCCTATCATGGCCTGCGCTTCGATAGCGCGGGGCGTTGCGTACATAACCCGCATCTGGGCAAGGAAGCCCCCTTCCCCGCGGCAGATACGCGGGCTTGGCCGGTAATGGAGCGCTATGGCGTGATCTGGTTCTGGCCCGGCGATCCGGCCGCGGCGAATCCTGATTCGCTGCCGCGCGTCGCGTTCCTGGAGGACCCGGAATATGCGCTGGTCCGCGGGCGTCTGCACGTGCGCGGCCATTATGAACTGGTCGTCGACAACCTGCTCGATCTCAGCCATGCAGCCTTCATCCACCCGCAGTTCGGCGGCGGACGCCACGCGACCGAGACGGTACTTAAGGCGACCAAGCAACGGCTGGAACGCCGGGAGCGGTCGATCGTCAACCACCGCATGCGAAGCGGCCTTGGCCCCTCCTCCGCGCATGTGAAGCTGTTCGGCATGGATCCCGACGTGCCGGTGCATTCCGATACCACCATGACCTGGTATCCGCCCGCATTCCTGGATTTCGCGGTCGGCAGTTGGGAGATGGACAAAGGCCGCGACAGCGGCGTCCACATCCCGCAGCTTCATACGATCACGCCCGAAACCGAGTTCACATCGCATTACTTCTTCATCAACGGCCGCAACCGCCGCCAGGACGAGCCCGAGGTCGACAAGGCGCTGCTCGACTTCTTCGATCTGGCCTTCCGCCAGCAAGACGAACCAATGATCGAGCTGGTGCAGAAGAACATGGGCGCGGTGAGCGACATCAACCAGTTGAACCCGATCCTGCTGGCAACCGATGCCGCGCCGGTTTCCGCGCGGCGCATGCTCGCCGCCCTGATCGCGGAGGAACAAGCGGCGGAAGGCGCGGACGGCGCCCGGTGACCCCTGCCGCCGGCCCGGCAAGCCCTGCCTCGCTGCGCATGACCGGAACCGCGGTAGCGGTGGCGATGTTCATGGCGCAACTCGACGCGACCGTGATCCACACCGCCCTTCCCGCGATGGGCAAAAGCTTCGGCGTGGCGCCGGTGGACCTTTCGATCGGCGTCACCGTCTATCTGCTGGCACAGGCGGCATGCCTGCCCGCCAGCGCCTGGCTGACCGACCGGCTGGGGCCGAAGCGCGTGTTCGCGCTTGCGGTTCTGTGCTTCACCCTCAGTTCCTTGTGGTGCGGGCTCACCCATTCGCTAGGCCAGTTCGTCGCAGCACGGGTGGCACAGGGTGCCAGCGCGGCGCTGATGATGCCCGTCGGCGGCTCGCTCCTCGTCCGCTCGGCGGGCAAGGAACGGCTGGTGCAGGTGATGACGCTGACCAGTACCGCGGTGCTGCTGGCGCCCACTTTCGGCCCGGCGATCGGCGGCTTCTGCGTCACCTATCTTTCCTGGCCCTGGGCGTTCCTGATCAACGTGCCGATCGGCGTGCTGGGGCTGGTGATGATCTGGCGCCACGTCCCGGACCTGCCCGCCGAGAACCCGCGCCCCTTCGACACGCGGGGCTTCCTGCTTGGCGCCGCCGCCATGACCGGGCTTCTGATCGGGCTCGACCGGGTTTCGTCCGCCAGCGGCGACATCCGCATCGCGCTCGCCTGCCTGGCCGGGGGCGCGGCCGCCGCGCTCGCGGCCGTCCGCCATTTCCGGCGCCATCCCGCGCCGCTGCTATCGCTCGCGCCGCTGCGTTCCGACATCTACCGCATCTCGGTGCTGTCCGCGGGCGCTCCGATCCGTATCGCGATCCGGGCGCTGCCCTTCGTGCTTCCGCTGATGTTCCAGCTCTCGCTGGGCATGAGCGCCTTTGCCGCCGGGTTGACGCTGATCATGCTCAACGGATCGGATCTGGTGATAAAGCCGCTGATCCGCGTGCTGCTCCGGCGCCTGGGCTATCGCGCCAACCTGCTCGCCAGTTGCCTGGCCTCGGCGGCGGGGACCGCTTTGTGCGCCGCTTTCTCGCCCAGCACGCCGTTGTGGGTGATCCTGGTGTGCCTGATGTTCCTTGGCGCCGCGCGATCGATCCTGTTCACCGGCGTCCAGACGCTGCTCTACACCGATGTTCCGGAGGATCAGACGACCTCGGCGACCGTGCTGTGGAACGTGTTTCAGCAACTCACCAGCGCCATCGCGGTATCGCTGAGCGCGATCATCATCAACGCGCTGTCGGCGCTGCACGGGCGATGGGGCGAAGCACCCGGCCTGGCGGATTTCCGCGTAGCGCTCCTGTTCCACGCCGCGTTGCTGCTGGCCGCGATGGCATCGCTGAGAAAGCTGGAAGGAACCGCGGGCGCCCGGCTGAGCGGCCATTCGGCTCAGACCTAGAGGTTCCGGTCCTCAAGGATCTCCAGCACCATCCCTTCGAACGAGACGCGACGGTCACGGCGCAGCCGCACCAGCTTCTCGCGATCCTGCTCGGCCAGTGCCTCGACCAGATCGTGCTTGCGCACCAGATTGCGCTGGGCGTTCGAGCGGCGAGGAAGCGGCAGGATGGCGCGGAACCGGTCCGTGAGCGTCCACAGCCGCATCGCCTCACGCACCATCACCTTGTGCGGTGAGAAATCGAAGATCGTCTGGTGGAACTCGCGGTGCCGAAGCCACCAGTCGCGCCGCTGCTCGGCATCCAGCAGCCGCTCCAGTTCCACGGCGCGCTTTCTCAGATCCGCCAGTTGCGCCCGACTCGGCCATTCGATCGACTGGAGCAGATCGTCTTCGAGAAGGTGGCGCATCCGGAAAAGCTGCCACGCCTCCGCACTGGAAAGCCGCGCGACAAAGAAGCCGCGATTTGGATCATGCTCCACGATCCCTTCCGACGTGAGCAGTTTCAGCGCTTCCCGCACCGGCACCGGGCTGGAATCGAAACGCTCGGCAAGTTCGATCTGGCCCAGCCGCACGCCCGGCGACAGCATCCCGCCGGCAACCAGGGTGCGGACTTCGTCGGCGATCTTCGTGGCTACTCCGTTCGAGCGCGCCTCACCTGTTCGCAGCTTCATATCCTCCCCATGGTCGAAACAGGCCCCGGAAGAAAGCGTCGATTCTCCAAGGCACGGCGGCCGTCCGGAATGCGGCCGTTTCCCGCGGTGCCGGCAACGCGCATCATGCAGTTTACACTTCCACTTTTGAATATTATTTTTTATAATCCTTCGCACAGAACAAGCCCCAGCGGCAAGCAGGGGGCAGGGGCGCGGCGGTGGCCGGTGTCGGTTCGCCGGCCCCGTCCCTCGGTGTCACCCAGGGGACGGAGGATTCGGCATGCGGGGGCCATTGGCGCTCTGGTTTGGCTTGTTGCTGCTGGGCGCGATCGCCGCGCCTTCCGCCAGCGCGCAGACGGCGCCGCAGGACGAGGCGGCCCAATGGGAGGATGTCGGCCAGACCGGCTTCGGCACCAAGCGGCTGGTGCTCGCTTCCGCCTGTATCGAGGCATGCCCGTGGGGCGAACTGGGCGATTTCGTCAAAGAGGCCCTGGCCCCTGATGGCTATGAGATCATCCTCTGCCGCAATTGCAACCGGACAGAAGGGCCGCGCATCGTTGCCAGGGCATCCTATCCCCCGCCCCTGGTGGAGGACGATCTGCGCCACGGCACGGTGCGGCGCGTGCGCGCCAAGATCGATTTCGGTATCACCGAAGCGTCGATGCTCGTCTGGGCGCATGCCGGCCAGCACATCTATGCCAAGGACGGCCCCTATCCGGACCTGCGGCTGATCGCGCGGATCGAAGACCCCACCTATCTGCTCGTCGCGGTGAAGCCCGAGCTGGGTATCAAGAGCCTGGCGGAGGTGCGCGAGCGCAAGCTGCCGGTCCGCATCATCACCGATTTCCAGCCCACCGTGATGCCGGTGCTCGAATATTACAGGCTCGACCGCAAGAGCCTGGAAAGCTGGGGCGGCGCGCTGATGCCCCCGCGCGATATCACCGCCGATACGCCGTTCGATATCGTCATCTCCAGCCTGGCCAGCCCGGCGAACAACCCCGAATCGGCATTTTGGACCACCGTTACGGTAGGCCATAAGCTGCAGTTCCTTGACCTGCCGGAAGACCTGCTGGACCGGCTGGTGAAAGACACCGGTATGGTGCGCACCAAGGCCCGCTGGGGGCTCTTGCGCGGCGTAGACCGCACCATCCCCACGGTGGGCCGTTCGGGGGAAGTGATCTTCGCGCGCACCGACATGCCGGACGACGTCGCCTATGCGATCGCACGCGCGGCGGATCGCAACCGCGGCGAGCTCAAATGGTTCGTCCGGCCCTATTCGATCGATCCGCTCACTGTGGCTGACGGCAAGGGCGTGCCGCTGCATCCCGGCGCCGCCCGTTATTACCGCGAGAAGGGATATATCGACTGAGCCCGCCGGGGCAGGCCCCGCGCGCGGCCGAAAGGTGCGCCCGGCCCGCCCGCCACCGGCCTTCCCGCACGCGCGGAACGAAGGAATGACGATGCCGATTTCCAACCTGTTCAAGGCCGTCGCGGCCGTCACCGGCGCGATTGCGCTTTATCTGTTGTTCTTCGCGACACTGGATACCTTCATTTTCTTCGGTCTGCCGATTCTCGCCGGAATCGCTGGCGCGCTGGTGCTGCGCCGGATGGACCCGCACCGGACAAGCGCCGATCACCTCACGGACGCGCTTCGGATCTATTGGGGGCTTCACCTGCTCTGGTCGTCGGCCCGCTATTGGTTCGGCGATGTCCAGCCGCCGATCCCGCATCCGGTGGGCGGCCCGTTCGTCGCCTCGCTCGAAGCGATGGGGCTGTACCAGGGGATCAAGGCGCTGGAAGGCGTCGTCGCCATTCTGCTGCTCGCCAACCGCTTCGTGCCGCTGGCGCTGGTGGTGGAGATGCCGACCAGCTTCAACATATTCTATCTCAATTTCTTCATCACCGCCGCGCCGCGGCAGTTGATCACCGGCCCGCTGGAGATCGGAGCCAACTGCCTGCTTCTTCTGGCTTATTTCCGCTACTACCAGCCGTTCCTGGCGGCCCGGGCCTATGCGGCCCCGCCCAGCTTCCTTGGCGAAAGTGCCATCGATCAGCCCACGAACCCCTGAGGAACCTCGATGCACGCCTCCGATAGCGGCCCTGGCGGCCCGAACGATCTCACCCGGCTGATCGACGATGCGCCGTGGAGCGGATACCAGAAGCTCGTCCTGGTCTGGCTCGCGCTGGTCTTTGCGGTCGACGGGCTGGCCAACCAGTCGCTGGGCATCACCCTTCCCGCGATGATCGCCGACTGGAAGGTGCGGCCCGACGTCTTCGCCCCCGTCACCGCCGCCAATCTGACCGGTGTCGCGCTGGGCTCCGTGATCGGCGGCCTGCTGGGGGATCGTGTCGGGCGCCGTTGGGCGCTGATCGGATCGATCCTGCTGTTCGGCGCCGCCACGGCATGTGGCGCGCTGGCGCAGCAGCCGATCGAACTGATGATCATCCGGCTGATCGACGGCCTAGGCATCGGCGCGGCGATCCCCAACGGCGCTGCGCTGATTTCGGAATTCACCCCCGCGCGCAGGCGCGGACGCGCGATCGCGATCGGCATGGTGTTCATCCCGATCGGCGGAATCCTGGCCGGTGGGCTGGGCGCCACGATCCTGGAGATGCTGGGCTGGCGCACCGTGCTGGTGACGGCGGGTGTCGTGCCGATCGTCCTGGGCCTCAGCTTCATCGCCCTGCTGCCCGAATCCCCCGCCTTCCTGCTGCGCGCAGGCAAGCGGCAGGAGCTGGACCGGCTGCTCGCGCGCTGCGGCATCGCCGGCACGGCAAGCAGGGAGTTCGTGATCCCGCCGCTGGAAAAGGCAACCGCGCCGATGCGCGTGCTGCTGGTGCCCGAAGTGCGCCGCGCCACGCTGTTGCTGTGGGGCGGCTTCTTCACCTGCCTGATGGCTTCCTACACGATCTTCAGTTGGGTGCCGACGATGCTGCACATGCTGGACTTCGATCTGACGATGACCAGCCTGGGGCTTACCACCTTCCACACCGGAGGCGTCATCGGCGCGCTGTTCAGCGGCCTTGCGCTTGATCGTAAGGGGTTCAGCACCACGCACATGGCACTCTCGGGTGTCGCGGCGATTCTGGCGCTGACGCTCGCGCTACTGCTGGCGGGCGACGTGCGAGCCGCCGCGGTGATATTCCCGACGATGCTGGCGCTCGGCTTCTGCATGTCGGGCCTCCACAACACGCTCTATACACTCGCCGCCAATACCTATCCCACGGCCGCGCGCGCCACGGGTGTGGGCATGGCGGCGGCGGTAGGGCGGCTGGGCGCTGTGCTCAGTTCGTTCACCGGCGTCCGATCGCTGGAGATGGGCGGCTCCTTCGGCTTCTTCGCAATCGTCGCGCTGCTGCTCGCCTTGTGCGGCCTTTCCGGCTGGGCGGCGCGCGGCGCGCGGCCAGGCTCCGGCGAGCCCTCACCCAAGAGGGCCCAGGCTTAGCTTCCGGCCCACCATCCAGCCCAAGGGGGAATCACCATGTTGCGCTCGACCTGCTCCGCCATCGCACTGATGCTGCTGACGCTGCCGGGGGCGGCGCCGGCCGCAGCGCAGCCCCCAGTCCCGCACGTGAGCGTGGCGCAGGGCAAGCTCGCCGGGAGCAGCGCCGACGGCGTCCGCCGGTTCTTCGGCATCCCCTTCGCCGCGCCGCCGGTCGGCGATCTGCGCTGGAAGGCACCGAAGCCGGCCGCGCCCTGGGCCGGGGTGCGCGATGCGTCCAGCTTCGGCGCCACCTGCATGCAGAGCCGCTTTCCGGGCGAGGATGCCGGTGCCCGCCCGCCGATGAGCGAGGATTGCCTGACGCTCAACGTCTGGACGCCCGAGGGGGTGGACGGACCGATGCCGGTGATGGTGTGGATCCACGGAGGCGGCTTCATGGCCGGGTCCAATCGCGATCCCGCATTCGACGGCACGGCCTTCGCGAAGAAGGGCATCGTGCTGGTCACGATCAACTACCGGCTCGGTGCACTCGGCTTCATAGCGCATCCGGAGCTTAGCGCGGAGGCGCCCTATCGTTCCTCCGGCAACTACGGCATGCTGGATCAGATCGCCGCGCTGAAATGGATCCGCGAGAACATCGGCGCGTTCGGCGGCGATCCCGGCAATGTCACCATTTTCGGCGAGTCCGCCGGCAGCACCGCGATCAGCATCCTCCAGGCCTCCCCGCTTGCGAAGGGCCTGTTCGACAAGGTGATCGGCGAAAGCACGTCGCAGTTCGATCCCGACGGCGGGCTGATCGGGCGCAAGAATCTGCGCCAGGCGGAGGAATATGGCAAGGCGTTCGGTGAGAAGCTCAACGCTCCATCGCTGGCAGCGTTGCGGGCGCTGAAGCCGGAGCAGATCCTGGCCCAGCCAACCTTTTTCTGGCCCACCGAACGCGACGGATATCTGCTGCCCGACATCGTCTACAACCGCTTCGCCCGTGGTGCGCAGAACGACGTGCCGACGCTGGTCGGCTCCAATTCGGACGAGGGCGCCACGATCCGCATGGACTGGATCAAGCGCGCGCAGGCCGATCCAGCCTCCTATGACCGCATCTATGGCGGCGAGCCGGACCAGCTCAGGCGATCCGCCACCGATGCCGTCCAGTGGCAGATGCGAAGCTGGGCAAGGCTGCAGGCGCGCACCGGCAAGAACAAGGCCTGGCTGTTCTGGTTCGACCAGCCCTGGCCCGGCCGCCAGCAACTGGGCGCGTTCCACGGCGCCGAGATCGTCTATGTCTTCAAGACGCTGGAGACCGAGGACCAGCCGTGGACGGACGGCGACCGCAAGCTTTCGGCACTGATGTTCGATTATTGGGTCAATTTCGCGCGCACGGGCGATCCGAACGGCGCAGGGCTGCCGCATTGGCCCAGCTATAGCGAGGCGAACCCCATGCTGATGCGGCTGGCGCCCGATGCCGGCGCGATCCCGGAGCCGCGGGCGGAGGCGCAGGCGTTCCTGGACGCCTATTTCGACGCCCGCAGATAAGGCGGGGGACCGGCGTCGTCCTGGCTTCGCCCGGACGGCCCCGGCGCCTTACGCGACGCGCCGCCAGCTTGGGCCGGAGGCGGCGCGAGATCCTAATGCAACAGCCACAAGGTTAGGTAGGTGACTCCTGCCGCAGCCGCGACGCCGCCGGCCGCGGCCAGGATGTGCCCGATCCCGGCGATCGGGCGCGCCCCGCCCTGTCCCAGCACCGGCGCACCGGCATGATAGGCCAGCATCGCCCGGTAACGATCGAGATGCCCTAGCGACATGATCGCGTTGAGCGCTATGATCACCGCGCTGACCGACAGGCCGAAGCGGGTGAGATGCGATCCGTTGACATAGGCGATCATCAGCGTGATCGGCCATGCCCCCACGATCGCCAGCGCGGCGAACCGGTCAAGCAGCAACGCCAGGCCGATCACGATCTCGAGCAGCTTGACGATGGTCATTACGCCCGATTCCGCCAGCGCGGGCACGAGCCCCGGCCCGGGCAGGACCGAACGATCGAAATAGAAGCCGAACCAGTAGTTCAGCCCGTGGAACAGGAACCAGCCTCCATAGAAGAACTGGCAAGCATAGGCGAAACCGGTGAACGCATGGCGCTCACCGGTTCCTCCCATCCCGTTCGACGCGGTTGCGCCTGCGGGTTCAGCCATCAGAACTTCTTCGAGATCCCGAAGGAGAAGAAGCGCCCGAGCGAGCTGGAATAGCTCGGGTCGAAGCGGATCGGCGAACCGCCGGTGTTGACCACCAGCGGCGGCTTCGCATCGAACAGGTTCACCACGCTGGCCGAGAGCTTCAGCCCGCCGAGCAGCGAGTCACCGTCACCGAAGCTGTAGCGCAGCGACAGGTCCACCGTAGTGTACGAGTCGATGTTCAGATACTGATCCGGAACCGATGCCGGCAGGAAGGTGCGGGTGATCTTGCGGCCGTTCACATAGTTGATGAACGTGGTCGCGCCGAAACCGTCCTTCTGCAGGCCGAACTCCATCCTGCCCGCGAAGCGCGCCGGATAGCCGAAGTGGTTCACCTCGTCCGCCAGCGGTGCGGCCGGAACCGGCGCCGACTTATAGTGGAAGGTGTAGTTTGCCTGGCCACCGATGTTGAACGTCGCCCACGGCGATTCGATCGCATAATCGAAGCTGAAGTCGAGGCCGTCGGTCTTCACCACGCCGCTGTTGTTGCGGCGCGCGTCCACGATCGCGATGATCGTCGTCGGATCCGGCGGAGCGCCGAGATACGGCAGGTTCGGATCGGCGGTGATCGAGTTCCAATAGCTCACGAACTGCGCGAGCGTCATCGTCGCCTTGCCGGGGAAATAGTTCGGGTTGAAGACGATGAAGTCGTCATATTGGCCCGAGCTCAGCACGCCGCCGATCGGCGCGTTATACGCCGCGGTGTCGATCTTATCGGTATAGACGATGTTGTAGTAGGTCAGCGACGCATGCAGCCCGGAGATCGCCTCCGGAGCGATGTCGACGCCGAACGACCAGGTTTCCGCCTGCTCCGGACGCAGGTTCGGGTTACCGCCGATCGGATAGACGTACAGGAACGAGCCATTGGCCGGGGTCAGCCCCACGGCGGTGCCCGTGCCGGTGCGCGGCAGGAAGCCGGCGGTGGCGTATTTGTTCACATCGACCAGGCTCGGCGCACGGAACGACGTGCCATAGCTGCCGCGGAACGTCACGCCCTGGACCGGGACGTAGTTCACGCCGATCTTCGGGTTGGTGGTCGATCCGACGTCGCTGTACTTGTCGTAGCGAATGGCCGCGTCGATCTCGAGCCGCTCGATGCCCGGGATCGCGTTGCCCGATCCGAAGACCGGCACGAACATTTCCGCATAGCCCGACTTGACGCTGCGCTGGTTGGAAACCGGGATCGCGGTCACCACGCCGACATTGTCGGTGCGGGTATTCGAAATCTGGCCCGTGCCCGACAGGAAGTCGTGGTGATACTCGCCGCCCACCGCGACGCGCACATCCCCGCCCGGGAGCGAGAAGAGGCTGCCGCCCACGCTGCCGGTGAAGCCGTAAAGCTCGAACTTCGACCCGATTTCCGTGAATGCGCGGAAGAGGTCCACCGTCGCGTCGGAATTGCAGTCGAACGCGCTGCCGTCGCAGAACGGATTGAGGTACGGCACGCCCGCGGGCTTGGCGGTGCCCGCAACCGTGGCGCCCAGCGCACGGTTCAGGCCGTTGCCGTTAATCAGGTTGTCGGTGCGGCTGTCGCCCTCATCCTCGCTGTAATAGCCGGTGAGGTTGGCGTGCCAGCTTCCGCCGAAATCGACGTCGAAGCCGCCGGACAGCGACCAGAGCTGCTCATAGCCGGTGGCGGTCGCAGGACCCAGATCGTACAGGAAGTTATAGGGCACCAGCACCGTGCCGCTGGCCGGGCAATCCAGCGTCGCGCTGTTGTCCGCCTTGCCGACAGCGCAGGGGCTGAACGGGTTGGTGTTGGGAACGCTGAGCGTCGCCGTCTGCGGGATGCCGTCCAGCTTGTATTCGCGCCGCGAGAAGAAGCCGTCGGCCTTGAACTTCACCGATGCGCCCAACTCCTGCTCGAAGCTGCCGACAACGGTGTTGCGCTTGCCGCTGGGAACCGCGTCGGCGCCCGTCCACGGGTTCATCCGGTTCGCGGTGGTCGTCAGGCTGCCGAGCGTGATCGCCGAGCCGTTCTGGCCCGCGGGAATGCCATAGGGCGTGCCGTTGTTCGCGAACTGCACGTTGGCGGGGTTCGAGAACAGCGGGTTGAGGCCCCCGCCATAGGCGGACAGGTCGCTGTTATAGAGGTCCGGACGATCATCAGCCTCCAGCGCGGTCCGCTTCTGGTATTCATAGGCCACGAAGATCCCGCCGGTGTCCCAGCGGCGGCCGAAGCCGACCGACCCGGTATATTCCTGCACCGAATCGGCGAAGCCGGCGCGGAACTGAACCTCCGCCACGTCCTCCGGACGGCGGATGATATAGTTCACCACGCCCGCGATGGCATCGGAGCCGTAGATCGCGGAGCCGCCGTCGGCGACCACCTCGATACGTTCCAGCGCGATCGCCGGAATGTTGTCGGCGTCGAACAACTGGCCATTCGGGCCCTGCGGCGCCACACGATGGCCGTTGACCAGGCTCAGCGTGGACGCGGTGCCCAGACCGCGCAGGTTCACCGATTTGGCGAAGAAGGTGTTGAGCGAAGTGTTCTGGATCACCGAACCGCCGGACTGATCATTCGATCCGCCGAAGTTCACCACCTGCGGCAGCTTGCGCAGCGCGTCGTTGGTAGTGGTGACACCCAGCTCCTCGATCTCGTCACGGCCGACCGGGATAACCGCGGAGCCGACCGGATTGATGCCCTGGATTCGAGTGCCGGTGACGACAATTGCGTCGCCGGATTGCGCCGCGGCGCCCTCCTCTTCCTGCGCCGCCTCCTGCGCGAGCGCAGGCGACGCAACGCTCAGGCCGAGCGCGAGCAGCGATGTCGAGACGCACAATCTGGCCGATCCGGCCAAGCGGCGCGTCGAACGTAATGCAACCATATGCAACCTCCCCCAAGCTAACGCGCCACTTCTGACTGGTGGCGACCTCTTTCACACGCGGGGCGGCCCGCCGCCCGGCGAGTATCCTAGATTATATTTGATTTTGAATATTCTTTATGATGGCGATTGTCAAGCGAGGCGAAGCGGCTCCGCGTCCCGTTCAAGAGGGCATTGATCGCACGAAAAATGCCCCCCTCCATAAAATGGATTTCCAGTAAGCTATTATTATGATTGTCTTTTTTCACAGCGCAGCCCCAGGAGCACCCTGCGCGCCCTGAAACCCGCCCGTTCCATTCAGGGGCGGCGCCGCGCGGGCGCTCGCAACCAGGAACGGTCGATAATAGCCGAAATAGAGCAGGAGCAGCACCACATTGACGCCCAGTTCGGTCGGGCCGGTGGCGAGACCGCTCGGCCGCGCGGTGACGAAGGTGTTGAGATAGAAGATCGTCATGCTGGTGGGCACCTCCAGCACCAGCGCGAGCGGCACGAAGCGATTGCCCAGCAGCGCGATGCCCACGACTCCCTCCAGCGTCTTGATGAAGGGGAAGGCGCCGATCGCGACCAGCGATGCGACGAACGGGCCGCCCAGCGGGTGATGGATCACCGGCTGCATATCGGTGCTCCAATATCGGATGCAGGACCAGAGCAGGTGGCCGCCGAAATAGATGCGCAGCACGTCCGTCACCTGATCGACGGTGCGCCAGTCGGCACGGCGCGCGCTGTTCCAGAAGGCGACCGCGACCCCGGCGATCATCGGCAGGCCGAAGAACAGGAAGGAATCGAAACTGAGCAGCAGGAACGCCGCGCCGCCCGCGCATACGATCGCCGCGAGAACCAGTTTGATACCCTTACCCATATTGCCCCCCTCCAAAACGTCCGCACCCGGCGCGCTCATTTCCGCAGCCCCGCCTGCACCAGCAGCGGCGCGACATCGCGCATCCAGGTCTGCAGGCCTTCTTCATAGTTGACGAAGGTGAGGACGATTCCGTCCGCCCCCGCGGCGGAGAATTCCGCCAGCCGGTCCACGATCATCGCCGGGGAGCCGACCAAATGGACGCCCCCGAATCCGCCCAGCACCTTCTGCCGCGCCAGCCGAGCTTCCGGCCCGCCGCCCTTCGGAACCAGGTTGGGCGGCATCGAATCGAGCACCGCCAGATCGCCCTTCTCCTCCAGCACATAATCGCGGAAACGCTCAGCCTCGGTCTGGGTCGGCCGGCAGATCACCCAGCAGGAAAGCCATATCTCGAACTCGCGCCCGAACTCCTCGCGCCCCAGCCTGCGCAGGTCCGCAAAGCGGCGGCGGATGTCCTCGATCGGCTCGCCCTCGCTCACGCTCTGGAAAGCGATGTCGGCATATTTGGCGGCGAACCGCGCGCCGGTGCCCGACTGGCCCGCCTGCATGATCGGCGGATGCGGGTTCTGCAGCGGCTTGGGATTGGACTGGCCCTTCACGATGCGGAAGAACTCGCCCTCGAAATCGAACTCCTCCTCGCGCGTCCACAGCAGCTTGACGATGTCGATCCACTCGGCCGCGTAGCGATAGCGGCTGTCGTGATCCATCATCGGCGATCCGAACATCGCGAATTCGGGCGGGAACCAGCCGCAGACGAGATTGAGGCCGAAACGTCCGCCCGAGATGTGATCCGCGGTCACCATCTGCTTGGCGGCCACGATCGGGTGGATCACCGGCACGTGGACGGTGGCGAATATCTGCGATTGCCGGGTGATCGCGCCCACGCCGGCTGCCCAGCTCAGCCCTTCATAGTTGGTGCCGCAATAATTGGTCACCCCGCCCAGCCCGCGCCACCGCGCGAGCGGCACCTGAAGCTCGAAGCCAGCCTGTTCCGCGAGCCCCGCGACCCGGGCAACGGTGGGCCAGTCGAGCCGGTGGCGCTCCTCGGCAGTAGTGGCGGTGAAGCCGCCATCCAGGTTGAAGCCAAAGGTGCCGAGCTTGAGCCGGTTCATGCCAGGAACTCCACCAGCTTGCGCCAGTGCCGCTCGCCCCCTTCGGGATGGTAGGAGGCGTCTGCGATCGCAAAGCCGTGATAGGTGCCGGGATAGACCTCGATCTCATGCGGCCGCCCCGCGTCCTCCAGCGCGGCGCGCAGCCCCGCGATATGGTCCGCGGTCATGAAGGCGTCGGTCTCCGCGCATCCGAAATAGAAGCGCGCCCGGCTCTCGCCGACGAGGTTGTGCGGACTGTCCGGCCGGCCCATCACCATGTGCCCGCCGTGGAAGACGGCGACGGCATTCACCCGATCCGGATGCGCGGCCGCGGTCCAGATCGCCATTGATCCGCTCATGCAATAGCCGACACAGGCTGCCGGCCCCTCCGCCGCTTCGGGCCGCGCGGCCAGCGCCGCCAGCCACGCGCCGGAATCGCGCTCGATCGTCTCCTTGGTCAGCGTTCCCGCCATGCTTAGCAGCCGCCCGAATTCGCCCGAATTCTTGACCGAAAGCGGCGGTTCGACGGGCGGACCCAGCCGGTGGAACAGATTGGGCAGCAGCACCGCGTGCCCGGCATCCGCCAGCCGCTGCGCCATCGCCTTGAAAAGCGGGCGCACGCCCATGATGTCGGTATAGAGAAGCACGGCCGGCCACGGGCCGGCCCCCTCGCGCGGGGTGAACAGCCATGCCTGGGAGGTGCCGTCCGGCGTCTCGATCGCCAGCTCCTCGCCCTGTGCGGCGGGCAGGGTTTCCGGCTCCGGCGGAGCGGCGAATACGGGTTCGCTGCCGAACGACATGCCGATGCCCAGCGTCTGCCCGCCATCGACGACGATATTGGTTCCGGTGATGTAGCTGGATTCGTCGGAGGCCAGAAACACCGCCAGCCCCGCCACATCCTCCGGCCGGCCGATCCGTCCCAGCGGAGAAGTCCGCACCTGCTTGTGCATATTGTCGTTGGGATCGCGCAGCAGATCCTTGAACATGTCGTTCGCGATGAGGCCCGGACTGATGCAGTTCGCGCGGATTCCCGATGGCCCGCCCTCCAGCGCCATGTGCGCTGTAAGGCCGATCACACCGGCCTTGCCCGCCCCGTGTGCGGCCATGGGCATGTCGCTGCCGCGCGATCCGATGATCGATCCGGTGTTGATGATCGACCCGCCGCCCCGCGCAACCAGGTGCGGCCAAGCCGCGCGCGTGACGAAGAATAGGATGTCCAGTTCGTACTTGAGGGTGAAGTGCCACGATGCTGTGCTCATGCCCATCAGCGGGCCGATCCGGCCCAGCGCGGCGTTGTTGTATAGCACGTCGATCCCGCCATAGACCGCCGCGGCATCGTTCACCCAGCCGGTGGCGGCATCCTCGTTGGAGAGGTCAACCGGCGCCATCGCCGTCATCTCCCCGCCTTCCGCCCGCACCAGCGCGACCGTTTCCGCGGACTGCGCCTCTTTCATGTCGCACCCGACGATCCGCGCGCCCTCACGCGCGAAAGCGAGCGCCGCCGCCCTGCCCTGGCCCCCGGCGGTGCCGGTGATCAACGCGACCTTTCCCGATAGACGTCCGCTACCCAAATCCACCCTCCAAACCGTTCAATTGTGAGCCGCAACCAGCGCGGCGAGCGGCACGCGGCCGTAGAAGACCTGTCCGGTTTCGCCCGATCGCCAGTCGGTCCATGCGGCATGCACAGCGTCCGGCCCCACCGCGACGACGTTGATGAAGTCGCCGCGCGCCGCATAATCCTTGGCCAGCGCTTCCGGGATCGCCGATGGTTCGCTGGAAAGCTTCACCGCCGGGCCGAATGCGCCGCCTTCGCGCGCCGCCGCGACATAGCTGTCGTAGCTGCCGTCGGCACGATAGCCGCGCCACATCAGCACCAGCGTGCCGCCCGGCGCGAAGGCAAGCGCCGGCCGCGAGGCGCGCACTATGCCTTCGGGCGGTGCTGCCGGTGCCGCGATCTCGCGCCAGGTCTCTCCGCCGTCTGCTGTGATCCGTACCGCCGGGCTTTCCCGTCCGCCCGGCACAAGCGCCAGCGCATAGACACCCGCCCGCCCGGGATGTGCCGCGATCGGCGGATAATGCACCAGCGAATCAAACCCGTCCGCGACGGTAACCAGATGCCGCTCGAATCCGGCGCCGTCCGGCGTACCCGTGGCGAACACGACGCACAGGCATCCGTCCTCATGCCCCGGAGCGGCCCCCGCCAAATAGGATATCGCCAGCCGCCCATGCGCCGCGAGCAGATGCCCATCCCAGCGCTGCGGCCATCCCGGCGCCCCGAAAGCGCGGATCAGACCCCAGCTCTTACCGCCGTCGCCGGACTGGGCGTAGAATCGCTGCGAATGGAGCGCGTCACCCGGGGGAGCCGGAAAGCCGCCCGAAAGCGTAATCCGGCCGGTCTCCGGATCGATCACACCGCGCGCGCCATCCCACGGCACCAGCGTTGCCGCGACCGGCACGGCAGGGTTCGCCACGAAGCGCGCAGTGTCGCCGGTCGCGATCGCCGTCGAAACCGGCGACCAGCTCGCGCCCCAATCGCGCGACAGCCGCATCACCACACGGCCGGCGGCCATCGCATGATGCGCCTCGGCATCCTGCGGCAGCACGCCGGCCAGCGTGGCGCCAATCAACAGTGCGCCGCCGGCGCCGATATCGACGAAGGGCGCGTTGCAGACCGGCATGTCCGCAACGTCCCAGCGCAGCGCGACGGTGGAAAAGGTCTGCCCGCCGTCGGCGGAGAGCGAGAGATGGCACTGCATCGCGCGATAACCGGGCGTCGCCGGGGTCTCGGCCATCACCAGCGTGCGCCATATCACCGCTACCCGGGCGGGGTCGCGCGGATCGACAGCGATGTCCGGAACCGATGCGGAAAGGTCTGAACCGCCGGGGCTGAGGCGCATGTCGCTAGCATGGCCGCCGCTTGCAGCATGCTGCGCAGCATAGGACGTGCTGGCGGCACCCGCAGGGCTGCCCGCGGCCGCGCACGCAATGCCCATAGCCGCCCAGACGGCACGCATCACACCCCTCCCGATCGATCGTCTATTTATCTTAGCTGTAAGATACTACAAAGAGACATGCGGGGCCAAGCCCGAATTGAAACCGATTGCGCATTTCGCCGCGATCGGGGCACCATTCGCGACACGAAGGCCGCGAAGCCAGGAGAGGAAGGGAGTTCGTCACCATGAAATGGTTCGATCGCAAATCGCAGCGGCGCTGCGCTCGCGCCTTGGTTCTTTGCCTGGTGACTCTACTGGCTCGTCCGCTGCCCGCCGCCGCGCAGCAGGATGCCCCCCATCCCGTCGTGATCGAGGACGACGGAACGGTGGTGATGCCGCCAATCCGGGTGCCGGTTTCCGCCTATCTGTCGCCGGAGGCGAAGGCCTATCTGGCGCAGCATCTGAAGGACATGCAGGACCCGCGATCGAAGGAGCTTCCCGATGGCGAGGTGCCCTTCTTCCTCGCGCCCTATCTGGCATCGCAGCAGGCGCAATTCCGGCTCGACGTGAAGGCGACCCGGATCGCCGGAGTTGCCGCGCTGGTCTATACGCCGCGCGACGGGATCGCACCCGGAAACGAGAAGCGGGTGCTGATCAACCTCCACGGCGGCGGCTTCATGGGCTGCTATCCGGGCTGCGCGAAGCTGGAATCGATGCCGATCGCCGCGACGGGCCGGATCAAGGTGGTCACGATCGACTATCGCCAGGGACCGGCGCACCGCTTCCCCGCCGCCAGCGAAGATGTGGCCGCGGTCTACCGCGAGCTGCTCAAGACCTATTCGCCGCGCAACATCGGCATCTATGGCTGCTCGGCGGGCGGGATGCTGGTGGGCATGTCGCTCGCCTGGTTCGAACGCCACGGGCTGCCGATGCCGGGTGCCGCAGGCGTCTTCTGCGCCGGAATGACGCTGGTGGAGGGGGCCGGATTCGGCGGCGACGCCAGCTATGTCGTGGCGCCGGTGGGCGAGGCGAACCTGCCCGCGGAGCCGCCGCCGCCGCTGGGCAAGGGATTGCCGCCAATCCCCTATCTGGCCGGGGTGGACATCCACGATCCGCTTGCCGCCCCCGCCAATTCGCCGGACCTGCTCGCGAAGTTTCCGCCCACGCTGTTCCTGACCGGCACGCGCGCGTTCGAACTGAGCTCAGCGGTCTATTCGCACGGGCGCATGGTGAAGGCCGGCGCCCAGGCCGAACTGCATGTGTGGGACGGCATGTTCCACGGCTTCTTCTACAATCCGGACGTACCCGAATCGCGCGACGCCTATGACGTCATCGTGCGCTTCTTTGACCGGCATCTTGGGAAATAAGGACTTTACAGCAATGCGTTACAAGCTGTTCGGCAGGACCGGCCTGCGCGTATCCGAAGTCGCGCTGGGCACCGGCACCTTTGGCCAGACCTGGGGCTGGGGCGCCGATTTCGAAACGAGCAAACTGCTGTTCGATCGCTTCGTCGATGCCGGCGGCAACCTGTTCGATTGCGCCGACGGATATCAGAACGGCGAGGCGGAAACCTACCTTGGCAAGCTGATCGCTCGCGACCGCGACGCCTTTGCCGTCTCCACCAAATACACCACCGCGGGCGGCGCCAAGGCGCTGCTGAAGACCGGCAACAGCCGCAAGGCGATGATGCACGGGATCGAGGGCAGCCTGCGCCGGCTGGGCACCGATTATGTCGATATCTTCTGGGTCCACCTGTCCGATCTGGTGACCCCGATGGAGGAGATATTGCGCGGGCTGGACGATGTGGTGCGATCCGGCAAGGCGCGCTACGCGGGCATATCGGATTTCCCCGCCTGGCGAATCTCGCGCGGTGCCGCCATCGCCGAGATGCGCGGCTGGACGCCGGTTTCGGCCGTGCAGATCGAATACAGCCTGGCCGAACGCAGCGCCGAACGCGAATTCCTGCCGATGGCGCAGGCGCTGGGCATGGCGGTGGCGGTGTGGTCGCCGCTGGGTGGCGGGCTGCTTTCCGGCAAATACCGCCGCGGCGAGGAAGGACGGCGCCAGCGCGGCGGCGGCGCGGTGCGCGCGATCTCGCCGGAGCGCGAAGATGCGCTGCTCGATGCGGTGGAGGCTGTGGCGGCACAGACCGGGGCCACGCCCGCACAGGTGGCGATCGCCTGGGTGCGCAGCCGCGAGCTGCCCGGTTCCCCGCTGATCCCGATCCTGGGCGCGCGAACGGCAGAACAGCTTGAGGAGAATCTGGGCGCCGTCGCACTGCGGCTGGATGCGGAGCAACTCGCCGCGCTCGACGCCGCGAGTGCCATCGTGCTGGGCTTCCCGCACGACCTGCTGGCCGGGGCGGGCATGCGCGCGCTCCATTCGGCGGGGCAATGGGGGCAGATCGACCTGCCTCCGCAGCCGGCGGCCTGATCGCGATGCTGTACCATACCTCGCTATGCGTCGCGGACGTGCCCCGCGCCGCGGCATTCTATGACGCCATGCTGGCGCCGCTGGGGATGCGGCGCATCTGGGATCTGCTGCCACAGGCGGTGGGTTTCGGCAGGGAGCGCGGCGAATTCTGGCTGCAATCGCCCGAGCACCAGCCGTTCCTGAACATCACCCGCAACGCCCATTTCGCATTCGGCTGCACCACCGCCGGGCAGGTGGCGGCGGTGCATGACGCGGCGGTGGCGGCGGGCGGGCGCAGCGTAACCCCGCCCTCGGCCCATCCGGAGATCGGCGCCGATTATTTCGCCGCGATCGTCGAGGATCCGGACGGCCACATGGTGGAGATCATGCGCCTGCGCACGCCCGCCGCGGGCTGAACGTCACCGTCCCTTCGGCGGGGCGCCGCCGGTCATGCCGGCGCCCACCCAGTCGAAGTGGTCGTTGGGCTCCTGCTTCGGCCGCACCGGTTTGAAGTTCTCTGCGGCATTGATGTCGCCCTTGCCCTTGTACTTGGCCATCACGGGATAGGGATAGACCGGGCGGGTGCGGACCTTGCCATCGGCCAGGACCGCGGCACCGACGATCGCGTCCGGCGCCGATCCGCGTTCGACCCAGGTCACGATCGCCCCCAGCATGTCGTGCTCATAGGCTATGTAGCCGCCGGAGCAGTGATAGACCCCCGGCAGGAAATAGACGCGCAGGAAGGGATGGGTTCCCGCGAAGCCGCCCATCGTGTCGCGGACGTTCTGGTAATAATCCTGCAGGATGTGCGATCCGCCGGCGTTGTCCGCCTCTCCCTGCCACATGATCAGCTTGCCGCCCGACGCCTTGAACGCGGAGAGATCGGGATTGTTGGCGTTGTAATATCCGCCCTTTTCCATCAGGTCCGCCACCTCGGCCTTGCCGGGCGCCCAGCTCTGCCAGTCGAAGTCCTGATGGCTCTCGCCGCCATAGATCATGAACTTGATCTGGTTCGCCGCCAGATCCGATCCGCGCAACAGGAAGCTGCCCGGCTGCGCCCACAGCAGCTCCGAGCCATAGGGCTCACCGCCGAAGAAGAGCTGCCTGCCCTGGGCGTCGGTCGCGCCGCGATAAAGCGCCGCCATGACCTCCGCCTGACGCGGGGTGAGGCAATCCTCCGCCTGCCCCGGCTTGCACATGATCGTGCGCGGATCGAAGCGGCAGGCGCGCGCGCTGTCGATCTGCCCGTCCACCAGCCCGTCCAGCCCGTCGCACGCGGCCATCACCGCCTTGTGCAATATCTCGGTCGAACGCTGGGTCAGGATGAGCTGCCCTGCCTCGTCGCGGGCGATACGCGCTTCGTGGATAATGCGGGTGACACCGCCCGTGATCCACAGCGCAGGGGCGCCCGCGACGATCCCGTCGAAATCGCCGGGGTAGCGCTGCGCCTCCATCATCGCCTCGCGTCCGCCGTTCGAGCAGCCCATGAAATAGGAATAGGCGGGCTTGCTGCCGTAATAGACGGCCAGGATCTCCTTTGCGGTGACGGCCATCACATGCGCCGCACGATAGGCGAAATCGATCCTGAGCTGCGGGTCATAGGCCGCCCACAGCGTGTCCATCGGCGCAGGCCCGACGTGGCCGGAGTTGTTGAAGCTCACCGCGAAGGCGCCGTCGAAGGCAACCTGATTGTCGCACGAGGGCGAGACGGTCTTGTAGATCACGCCGCACGCACCGCCGCATCCGCCCTGGAGATAGCGGCCGGTATAGCCGCGCAGGGGCAGGTGGAACTCGAACTGGATCTGCGGCGCGATGATGCCCCTCACCATGCAGAACTGCCGCCCGTTCTCACGGGTCTGCAGCTCGGTCGCGGTGATGCGGGCGGGTGCGCCCTCGATGCCGAGGAAATTCTGCGCCGCGAGCGCGTCGCAACCCATCACCGGCAGGATTTCCGCGCGTTCGGGCAGCGGGGTGAACACCACGGGCGGCCGGGGCGCCGCCTGCACCCCCGCCAGCGCCGCCGCGCCGTCCGCCGCGAATGCCACCATGGCGGCAAGCATAGCCAGCCCCGCCGCGATCCGGTTCCGCATCGTTCCTCTCCCTCGCCATCGCATGCGCGGCCGCCGATCCGGCGCACCGCCCGTTGTCATTCCTTCGCGCCGGAACCCGTCGCGCCATAGTGGCGGCGGCCGATCAGTCCGATCAGCGCCGCATCGCGCGCGAGCGTCTCCGCCGCGCCATCGGTGCCGAAGCGCAGGTATTGCCCCGGCGCCGCGCCCAGCGGCTTCCAGACCGGCAGGCCCGGGCCGTTGGGATCGCCCGTGCGCATAAAGTTGATCCAATAGCCCGGCACCAGCGCGCGTATCCGCGTGTCCGCCACGGTATCGCCATCGGCCGCGGCAGGAGGCTGGGTGCCGAAGACATATCCCAGTTCCGCACCATGGCGGGCAATGCGCGGACGGCCGTCCGATACCGGCGGCGCATAATCGAACAGGTAGCGATAGACCGGTGCCCGGCCCGTCCGCGCCTGAAGCCCGGACCAGGTGGCTGCGGGGAAATCGCCCCATTCGCGGTTGGTGAGCATCCAGCGCAGGTCGGTCGGATCACCCTCGCCCAGCGCAACCGCCACCGCGCTGGCCAGCGCGCCATATTCGCGCGCGATATCCGTGCGCAGCGCTTCGGCGGTGATGGCAGGCGGGCGGCCGAATTCCTGCGCGGTATTGCCGATCAGCATCGGCACGTCGTTCTGGCGCCCGGCGGCATAGATCGCGTGGACATCGGCGGGCAACAGCCAGCCGTCGATATTCGGCTCGAACTTCTCCGCGTCGCTCGCGATCAGCTTGTCGAACGGCAAGGTGCGCAGATCGGCCAGGCTCGCCGCGCCCCGATCGCGCATCAGCGCCAGCCCCAGCCGCTCCGCCTCTGCCAGCGGCGGCGCGCGGCGGACGCCGAACGAGGAACCCGATTCGCCGATCGCACGGTGGAAAAGCCCCTTCGCCAGCGGCGATGCGGTGAGGATGTTGACCGTCTCCGATCCCGACGATTGGCCGGCGATGGTGACGTTGCCCGGATCGCCGCCGAAACGCGCGATATTGGCGCGCACCCATCGCAGCACGGCCACGGCATCCAGGATGCCATAGTTGCCGGATGATCCATGCGGTGATTCTGCGCTCAGTTCCGGCAGCGCGAGGAAGCCCAGCGGGCCGGTGCGATAGCCGAAGCTGACCAGTACCACGCCCCTGCGCGCCAGCTCCGCCCCGTCGAACAGCGGGATCGCCGCCGATCCCCCGCGAAAGCCGCCGCCATAGATCCACAGCATCACCGGCCGCTTCGCCCTGGCGCCAGTCCCGGCGGTCCAGACGTTGAGGTACAGGCAATCCTCCGACATGCGCGCGCGATCGGGAAAGGCGCCGGGGCAATCCGAGGCGAAGCGCGCCGCATCGCGCACCGCCTTCCAGCGCGCGGGCGGCTGCGACGGGCGCCAGCGGCGGTCCCCCGTGGGCGCCTGGGCATAGGGAATGCCCTTGAAGCTCAGCACACCATCCGCCACCGTGCCCCGCACCGGGCCATCGGCGGTCACGACGACCGGCCCCTCCCCCGCGCGCGCCGCATGCGGCAGGCACAGGAGAAGTGCGGCGGCGGCCCTGATCGTTGCGGCGAACCGGCTCATCGGGCGCAATCGCTAGCGGCGAAGAAAGCGAAGGTCTCGGTCAGATAATCGACCCAGGCGGAGGCATGCGTCCCCTCCGGCACGATATGCACCCGCGCGTTGACGCCCGCCGCCTTCGCCCGCGCCGCCAGCGCCTCGATATCCGCAGGCTTGGCGATATCGTCCTTCCCGCCGTTGACGAACAGCACGCCGGAAATGGTGCGCAGCGCCTCCACCGGATAGTCGCGCCAGGGCGGCCCGTCGCTGGGCGATATCGCACACCAGCTATCGGGCATCTTGCGCGCGAAATGCAGCACGCCCGTCATCCCCATCGAATTGCCCATCAGGTAGATGCGCTGCGGATCGATGCTGTAATCGGCCTTGGCACGCGCCAGCACGTTGAGCACGTCGGCCTCCGCCAGCGCGCTTTCGGCCTGCGGCGTCATGGCCAGCGGCTTGTTCCCGCGGCCGAGCGTGCGCGGCAGCGGCAGGTTCGCGCCGTAATCAGCCATGCCGTTATAGCCATTGGGCGAGACCACGACGAAGCCGTGCTTCTCCGCCTCCTGCTGGAGCTTGCCGCCGGCATCGGTGAAGGGCGCGTCGGCGGTGCCGCCATAGCCGTGCAGTACCACCACCAGCGGCCAGCGCCGCTCCGGCGTCCATCCGGCGGGCAGGTAGACGCGATAGGGGATCTGCTCGCCCCCCGCCTGGGCCATGGCATAGGTCAGCCGCAGGTCCTGCCCCGCCGCCTGCCCCGCGGCCGGGGCCGCCGTGAACGTGAGCGCCGCGATCAGCGCGCCCGCCGCGCCGCCTGTGCGCTTCCAACGTGACCACGATGCCATAGCCTTCTCCTAGCTCCTTCCCGCGCCGGCCCCGAAGGTCAGGCGGCCTCCTCTTCCGTGCTGATCCGGCTGATCGCCGGGCCGAGCATGATGAAGAACACCGCCGCGGCCGCGATGGCGACCGGCGCGGTCAGCAGCGAATAGCGCACCGCCAGCTCGCCGAATCCGGCCATCGGCCCGTCGTTGAGCCTGCCCACCAGCCACGGCCCCACGCTCTGCCCGATCAGGCCGAAAAAGAAGAGATAGATTCCCATGCCCGTCGCCCGGATGCGCGGATGCAGCAACGCCAGCACCAGCGGGAAGGTACACGGGGTGGTCGCCGCCATCGCCGCCGTCTCGATCGCCAGCCCGATGTGCCACCACAGCGGCTCCTGAGCCAGCAGCAGCATGAGTTGCGCCGGAACCATCGCCACGCAGCACAGCACCGGCCCCCAGGCCAGCCACCGCCGGTCGTAGCGCATCAGGAACGCCACCAGGAATCCGGCTGCGAAGGTGGCGATCACACCCACGCCGCCCTTGTAGGCGCTCAGCAGCAGGCTGGTCTCCTGCGCGCCCAGGCCGTGGACCCGCGTCATGAAGGTCGGCAGCCACATCACCATGGCCGAATAGTTGATGTTGAGCAGCGTGCCGGCGATCACCATCAGCCAGAAGGGCGGCGACCGCAGCGCCTGGATTGCCGCGGCGCGGATCGGCAGCGCGTCGGCATCCGCCTTCGCCACGCTGCGCTCGGGCTCGCGCACCACCGCCAGCATGACCAGCGTAACGGCCAGCCCGATCGCGCCCATCGTGAAGAATGCCATCCGCCAGCTATGGTTCGCGACGATCCAGCCGATCATCGGATAGCAGGCCATCATCGCCAGCGGCCCGCCCGCCGCGAACACGGACATCGCCAGCACGCGCGAGCGGCCCTTGAACGTGTCCCCGATCAGCGCCGAGGTGGGCGCCATGTTGCTGGCCTCCCCAGCGCCCAGCGCCATGCGCGCGACCAGCAGCGTGGCGAAGCTGCCCGCGAAGCCGGTGGCGATGGTGACCAGGCTCCAGAAGGCCAGCCCGCTCGCGATGATCCCGCGCCTGCTAGTGCGATCCGCCAGCCAGCCAAGCGGAATGCCCATCGTGGAATAGACGATCACGAAAGCCGGCCCCATCAGGAAGCCCAGGCTGGCGTCGGACAGCGGGATATCCGCCCGGATCGACGGCAGCAGCAGGCCGAACATATTGCGATCGACCGTGTTCAGCCCGACGATCGCGGCGAGAATGAACAGCGACGCGATCGCGCGCACGTCGGGCCGCGCGCCCCCCCGCTGCTCGGGTGCCATCGGCGTCATCGCTCCTCCCTCGCCCACGCCCCAAACGTGGTAGCATATTTTGTTAGTCAATTATGCGAGGTGCTACGCTACAAACCGCGTGCGGACAAGCGCCCGGGGCGATGCCGGTGCAAACTTTCAGGGGACAGGGGATTCCGTGGCAACCGTGGCCCGGACCTCGCCCGCCGCAGCGGCGAAGCGCGCCGCGATATCGTGCGCGCAGCTACGCAGCCGGCGTGCCCAGCGCTCGAATCCCAAGCCCGCAAAGCCGCCGGGATCGCCGGAGAGCGATATGGCGAACTGCCCCTCGCCAACGCACAGCGGCACCGCCACACAGGCCAGATCGTCCGCCATCTCGCGATCGTCGATCGCATATCCGCGCCTTCGCGAACGATCGATCTCCGCCTTCAGCGCGGCGGGATCGGTGATCGTGCGCTGCGTAAGCCGGACGAAATCGCCGCGCAGATAGGCGGCGATGCGATCTTCGGACAACCCGGTCAGCAACGCCTTGCCGATGCCGGTGCAATAGGCCTCCAACTGTTCGCTCTCGCGCGTGAAGACGGCATGGCCCCCGGTCTTGACCAGATAGGTCACCATGTCGTTCTCCAGCATCCCCAGATGCGCGGTGCCGCCGAACGCCGCCGCGAGCCGTGCCAGGCGCGGGCGGGCCTGTTCGATCAGGTGCCGGTGCGGCACGACCTGGGCCGCCAGGCGGGTCAGCACCGGGCCACCCGCGTAGCGGCCGCGCCCGATCCGCGCGACGAACCCGCGATCGGCCAGCAGCGCGACAAGCCGCCGCCCAGTAGAGGGCGCGAGCCCCATCGCGGCACAGACCTGCGATGCCGGCTGGCGGCCGCCATCGTGCGTGAGCGCCTCGACCAGATCCAGAGCACGGGCGATCGACCGGGCGCCGGCCAGCGAGGATGTTCTCGATTCCATATGCTCACATTATGAGCTTAACGGTCCCGATCAAGCTTCCCGCGCCCGTGGCCCTCCCCTAATCTGCGCGACGAGGAGAGTGAGATGGCGACAGAGCTAGACAGCAGCCCCGAGGGCATGGCCGAGCGGCTGCGCACTGCCTATGCCGGCGCGGCGGTGGCGCCGTTGCGCGACGGGCTGGAGCCAGGCGATGGCGCGGGCGCCTATCGCGTGCAGGATATCAACACCCGCTTCTGGACCGGCCAGGGCCGCCGCATCGTCGGCCGCAAGATCGGGCTGACCGCCAAGGCCGTGCAGGCGCAGCTTGGCGTCGACCAGCCGGACTACGGCGTGTTGTTCGGCGACATGGAGATCCCCGATGGTGGCGTGCTTCCCGCCGCCTCCGTGTTGCAACCCAAGGCGGAGGCGGAGGTGGCGCTGATCCTCAACGCCGATATCACCGCGCCGGACGCTGGACGGGCAGAAGTCGCCGCGGCCACCGAATGCGCGGTCGCCGCGATCGAGATCGTCGACAGCCGCATCGCCGACTGGAAAATCAGCTTTGCCGATACGGTGGCGGACAACGGCTCCTCCGCCTTCTTCGTGCTGGGCAGCGAACGCCATGGGCTGGAAGGACTGGACCTTTACACCTGCGGCATGGCGCTGGAGCGCAACGGCGAACTGGTCTCGCTGGGGGCCGGCGCCGCATGCCTGGGCCATCCGCTGGAGGCCGCGGCGTGGCTCGCCCGCGTGATGGTGGCGAACGGCACCCCGCTGCGCGCGGGCGACATCGTGCTCACGGGCGCGCTTGGCCCGATGGTCGCCATCGCCCCCGGCGACAGGCTGACCGCCGCGATCGGCGGACTGGGAAGCGTTTCCTTTTCGGTGGGGGCCTGAGCGATGCGGAAGGTAAAGGCCGCGATCATCGGATCGGGCAACATCGGCACCGATCTGATGATCAAGATCATGCGAAACTCGGAGCGGCTGGAGATGGCCGCATTGGCGGGCATCGATCCGGCGTCGGACGGGCTGGCGCGGGCCGCGCGCATGGGGGTCGCCACCACCCATGAGGGGATCGATGGGCTCCAGAAGCTCGACGTCTGGCCGGACATCGGCATCGTGTTCGACGCGACCTCCGCGGGGGCGCACCGGCGGCACAGCGAGGTGACGACCGGCGCGGGCAAGGTGATGATCGATCTGACCCCGGCGGCGATCGGCCCCTATGTGATACCGGTCGTCAACGGCGACGCGCATATCGACGCGCCCAACCTCAACATGGTGACCTGCGGCGGACAGGCGACGATCCCGATCGTCGCGGCGGTCTCATCGGTCGCCACCGTCCATTATGCGGAGATCGTCGCCTCCATCGCGTCAAAGTCGGCCGGGCCGGGCACGCGCGCCAACATCGACGAGTTCACCGAGACGACCAGCACCGCGATCGAGCGGGTCGGCGGCGCCGCCCGGGGCAAGGCGATCATCATCCTGAACCCCGCCGAGCCGCCGATGATCATGCGCGACACGGTGTTCACGCTTTCCAGCGGCGCCGACGAGGCCTGCATCGAACAGGCGATCGTAGAGATGGTGGCGCGGGTGAACGCCTATGTCCCCGGATACCGGCTGAAGCAGCGCGTGCAGTTCGAGCGCTTCGGATCGAACAACCCGGTCCGTATACCGGGCCTGGGCAGTTTCGAGGGGATCAAGACAAGCGTGTTCCTGGAGGTGGAGGGCGCGGCCCATTATCTGCCGGCCTATGCCGGCAACCTGGACATCATGACCTCCGCAGGCCTCGCCACGGCCGAGCGGATCGCCGCGCGGCGGCTGGAAAGGGAGGCTGCGTGATGCCCGTCGATCCCGCCGTGGACAAGCTGTACATTCAGGACGTGACGCTGCGTGACGGCATGCACGCCATCCGCCACCAATATGGCATCGATCATGTCCGTGCGATCGCCCGCGCGCTGGACGATGCGGGCGTGGACGCCATCGAGATCGCCCATGGCGACGGGCTTAACGGATCGTCCTTCAACTATGGTTTCGGCGCGCAGACCGACTGGGCATGGATCGAGGCGGTGGCCGACGCCGTGGAACGGGCGGTGGTCACCACGCTGCTGTTGCCCGGGATCGGCACGGTCCACGACCTGAAGCAGGCCTATGCGCTGGGCGTCCGCTCGGTGCGCATCGCCACCCATTGCACCGAGGCGGATGTCGCCAGGCAGCATATCGAGGCGGCCCGCAACCTGGGCATGGATACCGTCGGCTTCCTGATGATGAGCCACATGATCGAGCCGGACGAACTGGCGCGGCAGGCGAAGCTGATGGAGAGCTATGGCGCCACCTGCATCTATGTCACCGACAGCGGCGGCGCGCTGGACATGGACGGGTATCGCGCGCGCTTCGAAGCCTATGACCGCGTGCTGAAGCCCGAAACCCAGCGCGGCGTGCATGCCCACCACAATCTGTCGCTGGGCGTCGCCAACAGCCTGGTCGCGGTGCAATCGGGCGCGATCCGGGTCGACGCCTCGCTGGCCGGGATGGGCGCGGGCGCCGGAAACGCGCCGCTGGAGGTGTTCGTCGCCGCCGCCGCGCGCAAGGGCTGGAACCACGGCTGTGACCTGTTCAAGCTCATGGACGCGGCGGAAGAGCTGATCCGGCCGCTCCAGGACCGCCCCGTGCGCGTGGACCGCGAGACGCTGAGCCTGGGCTATGCCGGGGTCTATTCCAGCTTCCTGCGCCACGCGGAAAAGGCGAGCGCCGACTATGGCGTGGATACGCGGGCGATCCTGGTGGAGCTGGGCCGCCGCCGGATGGTGGGCGGACAGGAGGACATGATCGTCGATGTCGCACTGGACATGATCGGCGCGCGCGGCTGAACGGAGGGCGCGGGCGCCGCTCCACCCGGCCCCGCCTCCCTCAGATCGTGAACTGCTCGAAGGTCGCGGGGTGGAACAGCTCCTCGATCGTCACCCGGCGCGATGACAGCCCCTGCCGGTGATGCTGGGCCAGGAAATCGTCCAGCACATGGCGGTTCCCATCGATGCCATAGGTCCAGAAATCGCGGCCCATCAGCGCCATGTCGTGGTGCAGACGCTCGTCGGCGAACGGCATGGTGATCTTGCACGCGGAGGTTTCGAGCAGCCGTTCCAGGCACAGATTCTTTGCCTCCGCAAACGCCTTGAACACCGCGCCCGGCAGCCACGGATGCGCCTCCGCGATGGTGCGGCGAACGCCCAGGATGTGCATGATCGGGAAGATCTCGCGGCGTCGGTAATAGGCGATCGCCTCCGCCATCGGATCGTCGAACAGCCAGCCGATATTCTCCGATGCGCCGCCGCGGATATCCGGCGCGCGCGGGGCGATGTAGCCGTCGATCTCCCCCTCCGCCAACAGCGCGGAGATGGTCTTGCCCGGCGGCGCGTCGATCAGCCGGATCGACGGCGGCAGGTCCAGCGCGATCTTCTCCGGCCGGTCGGCGTCGGAAATGCCGCCGCGCACCCAGGTGATCTCTTCCGGCGCAACGCCATAGTCCTGCTCCAGGAAGGCGCGGATCCATACCATCGCGGTGAGCTGATATTCGGGCAGGCCCACCTTCTTGCCGCGCAGGTCCCCGGGCCGTTTGATCCGGTCCTTGCGGACATAGAAGGCGGAGTGCCGGAACATGCGCGACAGGAACACCGGGACGCCGACATAGGGCAGCGTGCCGTTTGCGGTCTTCACCACCGACGAGGAGAGCGACAGCTCGCAGATGTCGAACTCCGCGTTGCGGAACGCGCGGAAGAATATCTCCTCGGGCGAAAGCTGCATGAAGACGGGGTCCACACCGTCGATCCGGACATCGCCGTCGAACAGGGGGCGGCAGCGATCATAGTTGCCGACGGCGACGGAGAGTTGCAGCTTGCTCACGCGGGAATCCTTCAGCCGGCGTATTCGGGATGGATGGCGACGGTCATCTCCGCGATGTCCTGGATAGCGCAGGAGATGACGTCGCCGGGGAGTACCGGCCCCACGCCTTCGCACGTGCCGGTCATGATGATGTCGCCCGGATGGAGCGTATAGAAGCGCGAGGCATAGGCGATCTGTTCTGCCAGCTTCATGATCATGCGGCTGGTGTTGGAGGCCTGGCGCGGCTCGCCGTTGACGTGCAGGTGGAAATCCAGCGCCTCGGGATCGGCGATCTCGTCGCGGGTCACCAGCCAGGGGCCAAGCACCGCATAGCCGTCCCCCGACTTGCGCAGGCTCCGGTCCTCCGGCCCGCGCACCACCATGTCGAGCGCTATGGCATATCCCGCAATCACCGACATGGCGTCTTCGGCCGCGATGTTGCTCGCGGTCCGGCCGATCACCACGCCCAGCTCCATCTCATGATCGTTGCGCCGATCGGGGAAGCGCAGTCGAATGCCCTCCCCGGGCCCCACCAGCGCGCTTACCGCCTTCAGGAAAAAACCCTGCTGCTCGATCGATCCGCGAAAGCGGTCCGAGAAGGTGGCCACATCGCCCTCCGCCTCGACGACATGCTCGTGGTAGTTCACCGGCACGCCGATGATCTTGGTAGGATGCTGGACCGGCGAGAGGAACCGGGCCTTCGCCACGGGCTTCGCCGGCGCGGACGGCAGCGCCGCCGCGATCGCCGGCCGCAGCACGTCCAGGTTCGCGATCAGCGGATCGCCACGCATCGCCATCCACGGCCGCTCGCGCGGGGGCAGCGCGCCCAGCGCCGGGCTCACGTCGTACACCAGGCCGTCCTGCACCAGGCCAAGACGGCCTTCATCGAAAAGGGCAATTCGCATCGGCTGTCCTATCAGGTCGCGATCAGGCGGGGACTTCTTCGAGCAGCCCGAGGCGATCGAGCACGTCCCGGTCGGAAAGCATGAAGAGCTGGGCGCCGCCGCCGGTCGCCATATGGCTGGCGGCATTGCCGCGGGGGATGATGAAGAAGTCCTTCTGGCGCCATTCCAGCGCCTTGCCGCCGATCTGGGACCGCCCCTCCCCCGCCACCACCACGCAGGCGATGCTGGCGTTGCTGCGCACCCCGGCCGTCGGCCGCCCGGCCTCCAGCGCGGTCAGCGTGCAATCGAGGAAGGGCTGCGCCTGTCCGCCAGTGAGCGGATTGGAGTAGCGTATCGTGCGGGACCCGTCGGCTGCCGCAGGTGCGGCCGCGATCGCCCGGCAAGCATCGGCATAGGCATAGCGGAAGACCGGCGCATGCGCGCCCCCCGCGCCGATCTCCACCGGCACGAAACCGGCGGCCGCGAACGCCGCGTCGGGGACGGCCGGCGCCTGATCCACCACCGGCCCCGGCTGGAACCGCGCGGTGCCGAGATAACTGTGCAGCGGCACATCCAGCACGTCGAGCCACAGCACCGGCGCGTCGCCGTCATGGCGATGTTCGTGCCAGCACCAGGCAGGAGTCAGGATCAGGTCGCCATATTCCATCGGGCATGGCTTGCCGTTGACCAGCGTCTGCGCGCCGCTGCCTTCCAGCACGAAGCGCAGCGCGCCCATCGAATGGCGATGCGGCCGCGCTGTTTCCCCCGGGAGCAGGCACTGGACGCAGCACAGCATCGTGCCGACGGTATATTCGTCCTCCGCCGAACGCGCGTAGGGCGTAAGATACTGCAACACCCGCCGTTCGACGACTTCGGGCGAGGTCTCGGCGAACGCATGCTCCAGCAGTGGCCGGGTCTTCGCCCATTGCCACAGATGCGCCTCCTGCGGCGGAGGCGGCGGCCGGTGGGCCGTGGGGCTGAGCCACAGCGGCGCCAGATGATGCGCGTTCCAAGCCGCCAGCACCTCCCGGCGGATAGCGTCGGATGTCATGGCCGATCCCCCTGATGCAAACGTTCGCGTGCCAAGGTGCGGGGCCTCAGACGATGATGCCGGGCGGGATCGGTTTGCCGAACAGGAAGCTCGCCTGCGCCGCATAGACCGGCTGATCGACGTTGCAGGCGTGGCACATCGCCGTGGACATGTCGCGATAGAAGCGCTGGATCGGGTTCGAGTTGCGCGCGACGTTGCCGCCGACGTTGGAGAAGACGCTGTGCGCCGCTTCCGCCGCGCGACGCACGGCGCGCACCTGGTTGCGGCGCGCCTCATGCTGCATCTCCAGCGTCACATGGCCGCCCGAAAGCGCAACGTCATAGGCGCGGCGCATGTCGTCCAGCAGGTGCAGGCGCGATGCCGCGATATCCGCCAGCGCCGCCCCCAGCGCCGCCATCTGATAGGGATTGTCGATCGACTTGATCCCGCCCCGGTTCACCCGGTTCTCGGAATATTCGCGGAAGCGCCGCACGACGCCCTCGGCCAGTCCGATCGTCGCGGCGGATATCACGCCGGGGAACACGAAATCGAATGGCATCTCATAGAGCCGCGAGTTCGGCCGGTTCTCGCGGTAATAGCCGCGCTCGTTGAGCTTCCTGACGTTGATCACGCGATAGTCGGGAACGAACACGTCGACCGCCTCGACATCCTTGGACCCCGTCCCACGCAGGCCCATCGTATCCCAGCTATCCTGATGGATCACATAGTCGCTGCGCGGCATGACAAAGTGGTTGACCTCAACGAACTCGCCGGGACGCGATCCGTCCGCCGCCTCGGCGAGCCCGCCGACCACTACCCAGTCGCACCAGTCGGTGCCCGAAGAGAAGGGCCAACGGCCGGTGAACCGCCAGCCGCCCTCGACCCGCTTCGCCCGGCCGAGCATGGCATAGGGCGACGCGGTCCAGGTATCGACATTGGCGCCCCATACCTCCTCCTGAAGCCGCGGATCGGCCTGGGCGAACTCGAACGAATGGACCCCGACCACGCCCGAGCACCAGCCGGCCGAGGGCGCCTCGGCGCAGATATCCATGATCAGGCGCGCGAACTCGGCCGGGTCACCCTCGATTCCGCCGTGATCGCGCGGCTGAAACACGCGGACGATGCCGCTGTCGCGCAGCAGCTCGTACACCGCGGGTGTCAACTGCCCCATCTCGTCGCACGCGCCCGCCTGTTCGGCCAGCGCGGGCAGGACCGCATCGATCCGCGCGCGTACCTCCTCGAACGTGGAGGGACGCTTGATATCCGTCCCGCCGATCTTCGTGAGTTCCATGACATTCTCCAGATCATTCCGCGCGGGCGGCCGTGCGCCCGCGACGGCATCACAAACCAAATCCACCCCGAAAGAAGACCAGCGGCCCGTCATCCGCACGGTCCGGATTCTGCTGCATCGCGCGCGCTTCGACCACGATCAGGCGGTGATCGCCGATCGCCGCGGCGCGCTCGACCCGCCCCTCGATCCATGCGATCGCCGAGCCCAGGCGCGGCGCGGCGCCACAGCCGGGCGTCCAGTTGCCGCATTGGAAGCGCGCCTCCACGTTGCGGCCGAATTCGCGGCAATAGCCCTCCTGATCCGCTGCCAGCACGTTGATCGACAGCCACCCGGAGGCGAGCAGCCGGGGCAACGTGCGCGACCCATTGTCGACGAACAGCCCTACCAGCGGCGGATCGAGCGAGATCGACACCAGGGAACCGATCACCACGCCGAACGGACCCTCCGCGTCCATCCCCGCGACGATCGCGACCGAGGTCGGCACATTGCCCAGCACCCGGCGAAACAGGTCGCCGGGGATGCGATCCGCATCGCAAGGGGCTGCTGCCTGCGCGAGCGCGGACACGCGATCAGCGCTCGACGATCATCGCGGGCGGCAGATCGGGGCGCAGTTCATGGTGCCCCCAGATCGACGTTCGCGAATAGGATTTCGGCTCCCACAGATCATCGATCGCGACCCCGCCCACCCCATATTCGATGCGCAACACCGAGGGGGAGAAGAGATAGGCCGAAACCATCCGGTCGTTGGTGTGGCAGCCGATCGACTTGCTGACCGGAAAGCCGCGCTCGCCGCAAAGATCGACCGCGATACCGACATCGTCGAGCGCGTTGACCTCCAGCATCAGGTGGTGCGCGCCGGATATGCCCGGCCCGGGCGATCCGATCGCCAGCGAATGATGCCGCCCGTTGCAATGATAGAAGAGCAGCTCGCGGCTGCCGTCGACGATACGGTCCGATATGTTGAACCCCATCGCTTCGCGATAAAAGCGGTCGCAGACGGCGAGATCGGGCACCAGCAGGACGATGTGGCCCATCCCCTGATCACCCGTGCGAAAGCCGCTCATGGGGCGGCCCGGCTGGAATGTGGCGGGCGACAGGAACTGGCCCCAGGTCAGCTCTTGCCGGAAGCCCGCGGGATCGGTGAACCAGTAATAGCCGGCGACACACCGTGCGCGCGCCTCGCCGGGTGTGGCGCGGGTGAGCGGGAGCCCCGCAGCCTCGATCCGCTTGCCCAGCGCGGCCGCGGCATCCTCGTCCGCCAGCGTCCAGCCGATATAGGCGATGTCGTTGCGCTCGCCGGGATGCACCCACAGGCGGCATTCCGCATCGTCCATGCGGAAGCGAAGCGCACCATCCTCACCGCGCTCGATGGCCTGCAGGCCCAGAATACCGGCGCCGAACGCCGCCCATTCGGCCGCCGCAGGGGTGCCCAAACCAAGATAGGCCATGGACCGAATCATGTTCTCTAACCCCTCCGCCTGATTCGTTTATTAACTCTAGAGTCGCCATTCTACAAGTGGTCAAAAACGGCTCTTTGGCAATATGCTAGATGCTGGCAGGTCATGGTTGGCAAAGGACCGCGCCGGCGTTGTTCCGGCGCGGCAGGATCATTGTGTGGCGGGCGGAATCGCCCCCTGAACCCGCGTCAGGACCGGATCATCCGGGAAGGCGTCCTTCAGAATCTTCTGGCACACGCGGGTCTTTGCCGAGGGATCCGCGGCGACGATCGCGCGGATGTCGTCGAACCTGACACCCTCAGCCTTCTGCCGCTCCGCCGGGGGCTTTCCCAGGCCGGCGTTGTAATAATAATCCCAGTACATCGCGCACCGGCTTTCCGCCGGCAGCTCGCCCTTCTGACAGGCGGCGAGCGCCAGCGGCAGCACCGCCAGGAGCGGCAGCCCCGCGACCGCGGACAGCCGCGGCATCATCGCCCGCCGCCCCGTTTCGCGCTCCACATGTAGAAGGCGAAGCCGGCCCAGGCGAAGCTGAGCGAGAAGATGTCATAGTCGCGTAGCGGCCGGTAGATCGCATAGCCGAGACCGGTCGAGCCGACGAACACCGCGAGGGTGAGGATCACGCACGCGCCGATGGCGATCATCTCGTTCCTGCCGATCATTTCGAGCCCTCCGCACGGATGGTTTCCGCGTAATTGTCCTTCAGCGCCCGGTCCGAATGCCACAGCCACAGCGGATCGAGCCGCGGCTTGAGCGCGGCACCCAGATAGCCGCTGTACGCCAGCAGCAGCACACCGTTGAGGAACAGTTCCTGCGGGCCGGTGAACAACTGGCGCGGCGTCGCGACGACGAAGGTGTTCAACCAGAAGATGTTCACCGTGGCGGGCATCTCCAGGATCAGCGCCAGCAGCACGAAGCGGTTCGTGAGCAGCATGATCCCGAAGAAGAACTCCATGTACTTGATCGCCTGATACACCCCTATGGCGGTGTTCGCCGCGGCCCATTCGCCGCCGATTCCGGGGATTTCGGGGACGTATCCGGTCAGGATATAGCGCCCGCCCGAGAATAGCAGATGCGCCCCGAAGAATATCCGAATCCAGGTTATGATGTAATAAGTCGGTGTATCGTTCGCCACGCCACTCTCCTGATAACGTGCTGGACCCTGATTATGAATTCGCGCGATCACTTCTCGTATCGATCAGGTGCGCGATCTGTCCGATATCTTTTACGCTGCCCGGTTCCGAGCGGAAGGAAAGCATCGGCACATAGTAACGGACATAGGACAGCGCGACGATGACGTTCATGTACAGGCAGGTGACGCCCATATAGGTGGGATTGAACAGCCGGTCCGTGCGCAGGTTCAGGAAGATCGCGTTGTAGAACACCATCGCCGAGACCGGCAGCAGCAGCAGCACCGCGGCGGGCACGAATATGCCGAATATCAGGCAAAGGCCGCCGATTATCTCGATCGTCTTGACGAAATCGAACAGGCCGATGTCGATCAGGGTGACCAGCATCTGGTTGGACGCCGGCAGCGTGCCGAGCGGCTGGGGAAAGGCGGGCAGCAGCCCGAAGTGCGGTGCCCAGTAGCTGTAGCCGCTAACCACCATCCAGGCGCCCAGGAACAGCCGCATCAGCGTGACCGCGCCCTTCCAAAGCGTATCGGCGTCGAGCGCAAGCTCGATCCGGTCGTCAACGTCCTTGCGATTGGTCATGCGGCAAACTCCTGCGCGGGCATCGGCATCGCTCAGCGCGAGACAAAGCGGGTCGGATAGCGTTCGCGGCGGATGATGCGGCCGTTGACCGTCACGAACAGGTCGATCACGTCCGCCGCCGCCTCCCCGCGCGCCGCGGCGATCCGGTGGAACACCACCACCGTGGTCCCCTGCGCGACAACCGAGCGGATCTCATGGGGTATCGGCACGCCGTCGCGCCGGTCCTGCGCGCCGGGCGCATCGTCGGCGGCACCGGGGACGAAATAGTCGCGCACCGCCTGAGCACCCCGGCCGCGGTCATAGGCCTGCGCCATGAAGCCGGCGACGATCTCGCGTGGCAGCTTTCCCGTGCCCGGAGCCTTCCAGTCCCAGGGAAAGCCATAATGCATCGTGCAATAGACTGCGGCGGTGAACACCAGCCCCAGCGCGATCGACACAAGCCTAAGGCTCGACCGCTTGACCGTGACCATCAACCTCCCCCCGCACAGGGCGCCATGCCTGACGCCGGCCGCCGTTATTTCCGCCGGATACCATCGCGCCGGGGCAGGGATAAATCGGAAATGCGGCCCTGCCCGGCTAACGGACAGGGGAGCGGCGCGATTCCGCTCAATCCTGTGAAGCCGCGGTGACGAGGCGCAGCATCCGCAGAAAATCCTCGCGCTCGGCCGGGCTGAGCGGCGCGAGCAGGCGCACCTGCACCTGTTCCGCCGCGGGCATCGATGCCGCCAGCAAGGCACGCCCGGCCGGTGTCGCCGCGAGTTCCTTCACACGTTTGTCGCTTGGGCTCACCGAGCGGCGAACCAGCCCCTTGCGCTCCAGCCGGTCGAGCACGCCGCCGATCGTCGCCTTGTCGAAATCGATCAGCTCCGCGAGCGTGGTGGCATCGAGGCCCGGCCGCTCGGCGATGGCGGCAAGCGAGATGAGCTGGACCGAGGTCAATTCCGCATCGGCAAGCTCTTCGGCGAATATCGCGGTCGATACCTGCTGCGCCCGGCGGATGAGGTGGCCGGGCATGGCGGTGAGTCGCGTCAGGCTCATGGGATCGGGATAGGTTCGCATCCGCCGTCTTTGCAACTCCCCGGCGTCCGGATCCTTGCCGCGCCATATTTAGTATGTATACATTCTAATTTCAGAATGCGCCAGCGTCAGGAGATACCGATGCCCGATTCGCCGCAGTCCGATCATCCCCCCGCGACGGGCATCGGCAGGCGGGCGTTCGCCGGTGCCGGCCTTGTCGCAATCGCGGCGGCGGGCATGCCGGCCACGGCCGCCCCGGCCCGCGCCCGGCGGCCGAAGGTGGAGGACCGGCTTGCGATCGAGGATCTTTTCACCAGCTATCTATGGGCGTTCGATTGCGGAGACGCCGATGCGTTCGCCACGCTGTTCACCGCCGGTGCGGTGGTCGTGGGCAAGGGCACGCGATATGCCGGCCGCGCGGCGATCCTCGAATGGTTCCGCATGCTGATCGGCCTGCGCGACCGTGAAGGCGACGACGCCTGGATGCACCAGGCGGGCCAGTTCCGTTTCGTGCCGGCGGACGGCGGCTGGATCGTCTTCGCCTATGCGACGCACTTCAACGGAAACTCGCAGAAGGGCACGCGCGGCGTACGCAGCCTGGGCTATTTCACCTGCGAATGCCGCCGGGAGGCCGGGGAGTGGAAGTTCCACCGCTTCAGCATCTCCGCCTGGGACCGCACCGCCGTGCCGTGGAAGAAGCCGCTGCCCTGGGCGGGCGGCTGAAGGCTGCGCAGCGGCGGCGGCACATCTCCGCCGGCATGTCCGCTTGGCGGACAGCGGCCACGTCCGGGCTGCCCTCGGATATATAGTAAGTATACATACAATATCGTTTGGGCCGGGCCTTGCGCCGGCGATGGGAGAGGCCAATGCAATTCTACCTCAACGGTTTCTATCCCGGCGACCCGTTCGTCTCTCCGGCGGCGGCGGACGCGCGGCAGGGCACCGCGGGCATGCCGGCGGAGCTGGATGTGCTGATCGTCGGATGCGGCCCGACCGGGCTGACGCTGGCGGCGCAGCTATCCGCCTTTCCCGACATCCGCACCGCCATCGCAGAGGCCAAGTCCGGGCCGCTGGAAATCGGCCAGGCCGACGGAATCGCCTGCCGGTCGGTGGAAATGTACGAGGCGTTCGGCTTTGCCGAGCGGGTGATGAAGGAAGCCTATTGGGTAAACGAAACCAGCTTCTGGAAGCCCGGCGAGAACAACCGCGAGCATATCGCACGCAGCGGGCGCATCCAGGATACCGAGGACGGCCTGTCCGAATTCCCCCATCTGATCCTCAACCAGGCGCGGGTCCATGATTTCCTGCTCGAGGTGATGCGAAACGCCCCCGGCCGGAACGAGCCCTATTACGAGCGCCGCCTGATCGAACTGACCATCGATCGCGCGGATTCGTCCGGCTATCCGGTCACCGCGCGGTTCGAGCGGACCGATCCGGCGCATTCGGGCGAGATCGAGACTGTCCGCGCCCGCTATGCGGTCGGGTGCGATGGCGCCCGCAGCTTCGTGCGCGGCGCGATCGGACGCGAACTGCGCGGCGATTCCGCCAACCAGGCATGGGGCGTGATGGACGTACTCGCCGTCACCGACTTTCCCGATATCCGGATGAAGGCGGCAATCCATTCGGCGAACGAGGGCAGCGTGCTGATCATCCCGCGCGAGGGCGGCTATATGGTCCGGCTGTATATCGAGCTGGACAAGCTCGCCGAGAACGAACGCATCGCCAGCCGCAAGATCACGCCCGAGCATCTGATCGCTGCCGCGCGCCGCATCCTGCGCCCTTATACGCTGGAGGTGCATGAGGTCGCATGGTGGTCGGTGTACGAGATCGGCCAGCGCATCTGCGACAAATATGACGATGTTCCCGCGGGCAGCGAGGCGGAGATGCTGCCCTGCGTCTTCATTGCCGGCGATGCCTGCCACACGCACAGCCCCAAGGCGGGCCAGGGAATGAACGTATCCATCGCCGACGGATTCAACCTGGGATGGAAACTTGCGGCGGTTCTGCGCGGGCGGGCGCGGGGGGAGTTGTTGCACAGCTATTCCAGCGAGCGGCGCGCGATTGCCCAGGAACTGATTGATTTCGATAGAGAATTCGCAAAGATGTTCAGCGCGCCGCCGCGGGACGCGAACGATCCCGACGGCGAAGGTGTCGATCCCGCGGAGTTCCAGCGATATTTCGTCAAGCACGGGCGCTTCACCGCGGGCACCTCGGTCCATTACCGGCCGTCGGCGATCGTCGGCGACGGCGCGCACCAGGCGCTGGCGCACGGGCTGACCATCGGCATGCGCTTCCATTCGGCGCCGTCGATCCGGCTGGCCGACGCGAAGCCGGTGCATCTGGGCCATATCGTCAAGGCGGACGGACGCTGGCGCATCTTCGCCTTCGCCCCCGGCGCGGACCCGGCGCAGCCCGGATCGGCGCTGGACCGGCTGTGCGCATTCCTGGGCCAGGACCCGGCGTCGCCAGTGCTGCGCCACACCCCCGCCGGCGCCGATCCGGACAGCGTGATCGAGACGATCGCGGTGCTCCAGCAGGGCCATCGCGATATCGCGCCGGGCGACCTGCCCCGCTTCCTGTTCCCGGCGAAGGGCCGCTATGGCCTGACCGACTATGAGAAGGTCTATTGCCCCGATCTGAAGAACGGGCAGGACGTGTTCGACATGCGCGGGATCGATCGCACGCACGGATGCCTGGTGATCGTGCGGCCGGACCAGTTCGTGGCGGAGATCCTGCCGTTCGACGCGCACGCCGCGCTGGGCGCCTTCTTCGACCGCGTGCTGCTGCCCGCGGGCTGAATCCCCCCTGCCCCGCCGCCGCCCGCCGCGAGGCGCAGCGCGGCGGGGCGAACCGGGATCAGTCCGGCACCGCCATCGCCGCCGTGAGCCGCGATATGTCGTCGAGCGTATCGATGCGCTCCAGCAGCCCGCGGAGCGCCCCGGCGCGATCCGGGCCGATGCCTGCATAATCGGCGCAGTCGGCGAACTTGGCCGCGGTCTCCGCCGCTGTCATCGGCGCGCCGGGATCGCCCTTCGCTTCGGCGACGCGCTGACGCAGCACCCTGCCATCGCGCGTGGTGACCGCGATCTCCGCCTGCCCCGGGCCGCCACCCGCCCCAGCCAGTCCATCGTCCTGTTCGGTGACGATCCGCTGCGCCATCGCCAATATGTCGTCGCGACGCAGCGCATCCGGGGTGAATTGGGCGAGGCGCACCTTGCCGTCCACGAAGGCGGCCGCGACCACCCAGGGGATGCTGAACTGCGCCTCGACCACGCTGGCCGGGCGCCGCTTGCGATCGATCGGGTTGCTGAGGAACGGCCATTCTGCGGGGCCATTGCGGATCAGGATGCGATCGATCTGCCCGGGACGCAGCCCGTGATCCGCCACGAGCCGGAGCGCCGCATCGGCCGAGGTATGCGATCCCCGGCACGACGGCCAGGGCTTGAACGCCGTCTCCATCGCCGGGAAGCGGCTGCCCAGCCCGCCGAGGAGCAGTTCCCGCGAATAATTCCCGCGGTGATACTGGCGATACCAGCCCTTCTCGCCCTCCAGCACGGCATGCGGGCCGCTGACCCCGCGCGCGGCCAGCCGGGCCGCGAACACGCCGGCGGCCGACGCCAGTCCCGGCCCCAGCCGCTTCGTCAGCGCGCCATCGATATGCGACTGGGCGTTGCCGGCGGCCTGATGATAGGCGATGCCGGCCGCATCGATCATGCGGGCGCGATCGAGCCGCATAAGCCGCGCCGCCAGCATCGCGGTGGTCAGATATCCGACCAGGCTGGTGTTGTGCCAGCCGGTGGCGAAGCCGTCCACGCCCGGCTGGGACGACAGCGCGATCCGGCAGGCGGCATCGATCGCCAGCGTGGCCGCGGCCAGGAACTCGCGGCCGTCGATACCGCCCGCCATGTCCGCAACCGCGAGCGCCGCCGGGAAGGTGATCACCGCCGGATGCAGGAAGCCGCGGCCGAAGGTGTCATCGAATTCCAGCGCATGCGCCATCGCCGCATTGACCCGCGCGGCATCCTGGGCGGGGACGCGCAGGCCGCTGCCCCACAGCACGCTTTCGCCCCTGCCGCCCGTTTCGGCGGCAAGATCGCGCAACTGGCGCACGCCATCCTCATGGCGGCCGGCGATGCCCACCGCCACCGTATCGGCAAGCTGGCGGCGGGTGACCGCCAGCACCGCATCGGGCAGGTCGGCGAAGCGCGTGTCCAGCATGTAATCGGCCAGATCCTCGATCGCATCGCGCGCCGGCCGCGCGGCGGGGCGCGATGCCGGACGCGCAGCCGCGCCCGCCGCCGCCAGCAGCCCCCCGGCCGCGCCCGCGCCATGAAGGAATTCTCTTCGATCGATCATCGCCCATCCTTCCGGCGGCACGCCGCGCATGCCGCGAAATGAAAGCGGGGCGGCCCGCATCCGGACCGCCCCGCCTGTGCTCCAGTCTGCGCGGGGCAGATCAGAACTTGTAGCCGACCTCGATGCCCAGCTCGCGCGGGCGGCCGATGTCGAGCATCGTGAAGCCGAACACGCGGTCGTGCGGTACGCCGCTCAGGCCGGTGGTGGGCTTGCTGGAAGGCCCGCTGGGATCGAACCCGCCGGTCAGATAATATTTGTCGGTCAGGTTGTTACCGAACAGCGAGACGGTCCAGCCGCCCTTCGCCGCGAAGCTGACGCGCCCGTTGAGCAGGCCATAGGACGGCAGCTCGACGAAGTTGGTCGGGCTGGGATAGCTCAACTGCTTGTCCTTCCAGCCCCAGTTGAGATCGAAGGAGACATCGCCCGCATCGCCCACCGGCACTTCATAGCTGGCGCCCAGCGAGTAGGACCATTTCGGGCTGCGATAGAAGGGCACATCCGGCGTGATCGCCACCGTGCCGCTGGCGCCGCGGATGTCCTGGTCATAGGTCGCGTCGACATAGCCCAGGTTCGCCTTCAGGATCAGGCCCGTCGTGGGAGCGGCGAGGAATTCGACCTCAAGCCCCTTCACGGTGGAGTCGCCGTTGACGGTATAGACGAGCGGCGGCGGCCCCGGATCGGCGAGCTGGATCTGCTGCGCCTTGTACTTGGTGAGGAACGCCGTGATGTTCAGGCGCACCTTGCGATCGAACAGATCGCTGCGGATGCCGAACTCATAGGTCCACAGGTTCTCGTCATCATACTGGTTGAGGCCGCAGTTCGCGAGCGGCGAACGATAGCAGCGCGTCTGGAGGCTGTCGTTGAAGCCGCCGCCCTTGTAGCCCTTGGCCGCAGAGACATAGGTCATCACTTCCGGCGACCAGCGGTAATCGAGGCTGACGCGCGGCGACACGCTGGACCAGTTGTCGCTCACCGACTGCGCGCTGGGCGTGGAGACCGATCCGGCCGGGCAACTGGCCGGGCTGCCCACCGCGGCCACCACCGACCCGCCCGAGATGCAGACCTGGCCGCGGCCTTCGCGGAAGGAGGTGAAGTCCTTGCTATCCTTGCCCCAGCGCAGGCCCAGCGTGGCGCTGAGCGCGCTGGTGATGTTGTAGGTGCCCTGGGTGAAGACCGCGATGCTCTCGGTCTTGATGCGCTTGCTTTCGTAGGTTCCCTTGCCGGTATCGCCCTTGAAGGCGCTGTTCGCACCGGCGGAGGGATCGAAACGGCGGCGGACGTTGGTGGAGTCATCCCAATAGTAGAACACGCCGCTGACCCACTTCAGGCTGTCGCCGAAGAAGGATCCGTTGAGCTGCAGCTCCTGGGTCAGATATTCGATATCGGTCGTGTCGTTGAGCTGGACCAGCGGGATCGGGGTGCGATCCCAATCCTGGTTCTGAATCTGGGAAATCTTGCGATAGCCCGTCAGCGACTTCACCGTAAGCATATCGGCCAGATCATAGGCGATGGTGCCCGACAGGCCATAGCTGCGGAACTTGTTCACATCGGGCAACAGGCCGCCATAGACTTCGTACCCGCCCTGGACCTGCCCGTAGTAATAGGCGAAATCGGCCGCGGCGTTGGTATAGCCCGAGGGCGATACCGAGAGCGGCGCCAGCGCGCGCATCGAATTGTAGATCGCGGGATTGGGCGCCGGATCGCCCGGGATGGCCACGCCGTAGAGCTGGGCCGGATAGAGATCGGTCGGCGAGAAATTGACCGAAAGCGTCGGCTGGCCGTTGTCGCTGGTACGGATCAGGTCGCCGGTAAGGTTGATCTCCAGCCCGGCCGCCGGTTCCCAGCGGAGCTGGCCGCGCATCGTGGTGGAATCGCCGCCGCCGACATAGGTGTCGTCGATGATGCGGTGGACATATCCGTCGCGGCTCTTCTTCGCGAAGGCCAGGCGCGTCGCCAGCCCCTCGGCCAGCGGCAGATTGAGGATGCCCGACACTTCGAAGCGGTCTCGCGATCCGGCAACCGCCTTGATCGAGCCTTCCAGCTTGTCCGAAGGCGCCTTGGAGACATAGCGGATCGCGCCGCCCGCGGTGTTGCGGCCGAACAGCGTGCCCTGCGGCCCGCGCAGCACCTCCACGCGCTCGACGTCGAGCAGGTCGAGCAGCGCGCCGTTGGGACGCGCGAACAGGATATCGTCGACATAGATGCCGACGGCGCCTTCCTGCGTCACGAAGCCCTGGGGGGCGCCGCCGATGCCGCGGATCGCGACGTTGATGATCGCGTTGCCCTGGGCCGCCGTGCCGCCGATCGTGACGTTCGGGATGAAGGTGTCGAAGCCGCTCAGGCTGTCGGTGCCCTGCTTTTCAAGCTGGTCCCCGCCGACCGCGACGATCGAAAGCGGCGTATCCTGAAGCTTTGTCTCGGAGCGCTGCGCGGTGACGACGATCTCCTCGATGCCGCTCTGCGCGCTCTCGTCCGCCTGCTGGGCACATGCCGGAGAAACCGCCAGCGCCGCGAAAGCAATGGCGCCGCAGCTCACCCCAGCCCTGATCCATTTAATGTTGCCGTTTAGCACCAGACCCTCCCCATATTCGCAAGTTTCTTATCGTTTATGTCGCGCTATCACAGTAAATTTCAGGATCGCACGGCAATTTATACTTACAATATACTACAAAAATTGCCGTTTTATCTTGAACTTGATTACATTAGTGGTCACATTGACGGGGTATCCAGCGGCTCCATTCGAGTCAACGGGAAAGGCCAAAGGTCGCGACCCTTTCTTATTCTGTGTCCGTAGTAAGGACATTTGCGTATTCCCCGGGCGCATTCTCTGCCTGGCGCCGCCGCGGCGAAGGCATGTGGAAACGCCCCGCTCCGGAGGGCGGCGGCTGATCGTGGCGGCGTGTGAAGTGCGGGCGGAAGCTTTCCCGCCCGCTTGGGCGCTTAAGGGAAGGTGGCCGGATCGGCCTCAGCCAGCGCGATCAGGCCGAGCCCCGCCATGCGCAGATAGCCCGGCAGGCTATCGCCCGCGGCGTTCATGATCAGGTTGCCGTCCGCGCAGATCAGCGTGAACTTCGCCAGCTTGCGCGCGCGCTCCGGGCATCGCTGCTGGATTTCGGCGGGCAGCGTCTGGCGGTACCAGGAGGTATATTCCGCGATCACCGCCTGACGCAGGTCGAGGAAGCGCTGGCGCGATATCTGCTCGCGCACCGACTGATCGACGGTCAGGATCACGCCCAGCCGCCAGAAATCATGCGCCGCGACCGACTGGCCGTCGTCGGTGTGGCAATAGATGCGCTCCAGGTGCTGGCGCGTCGTCTCGCCCGGCAGCGGGCGGCGCTTCGCATGGAACTCCTGCAGCCAGATGCTGCTTTCCTCCATCAGCGAGGCGAACAGGATGTCCTTGCTCTCGAAGTGCCAATAGACGCTGCCGGTGGGCAGATTGGCCTTCAGCGAGACGCGCGGGATGGTCGTGCCCTGATAGCCATATTCGTGCGCGACCTGGAGGGTGGCATCCAGGATCCGCTTGCGATTGGCCGCGGTTGAGCGGTGCTCCCCGCGGCGGCGTTCCGGGCGCCCGGTTTCCGTCATGCGCGCTCCATTTCCTGCATTCCCCCGATATAGCCGTCCGGCGCGGCGATGCCGCCGCCGGGAGCGGCCTTGTCCGCCATCGCCGCGCCGGGTTCAAGGGCGGCGAATCCGCGGTTCCCCCGGCTCAGTTCTCCAGCGACGCCGCGATCGACTTCGCGGCATCGTGGAGTTCGGGGAGATATTTGGAGCAGGCCTCGTCCAGCGGCACGGCGGAGGTCGGGAAGGTGGTGCATAGCGAGGCGACCGCCGTGGAATAGATCACCACCGGCACCGCGATCGTGCTGGTCCGTTCGGGCTCGCCGCCGGTACGCAGCGCGAATCCCCGTTCCGCCGCCTGGGCGATACGGTGACGCGCGGCGACCATGAACTCGTCGCGTGCGCCGCGCCGGCGGGCATCCTCCAGGATCGCCTCGCGGTCCTCCTCGGCGCAGAAGGCCAGATAGGCGCAGCCCATCGCGGTTGAGAGCATCGGCAGGTGCATGCCCGTGCGCCCGCTGTCGAACACAAACGGATTGCTGTCGCGCGTCGTTTCCTGGACAATCATCATGTCGTCGCGCGGGGTGGCGAAGGTGAAGGGCCAGCGGATCCGGTTCTGCAGCCGCGAAAGGACCGGCGCCGCCTTTTCGGCCATCCGGTTCTCCGGCTTGTAGCCCGCGCTGAGCGACAGGATCTCCGAGGTCAGCCGGATCGCGCTCTTGCCGTCCACCCGCTCGGTATAGCCGAACGAGCAGAGGCTGTTCACGATCCGGTGTACCGCCGGCCGTGAGATCCCCGTCACCCGGTGGATGTCCACCACCGTGCAGATCCCGAGTTCGTTAATCGACTTAATAACCGTCAGCAGACGCCCATCGATAGCCATTGCTCCAAACCCTCCTCCAACACCTTTCCCATTATTATCATTGTCTTTTTTTTCGAATGCGCCGGCCGCCGTTCCGGCCGGGCGGCGATCAGCCGCCCGGATTGTCCGCGATGAAGCGGTGGACCATGGAGTTGAACTCGCCGGCATGTTCGAGCTGCAGCCAGTGGCCGCAGCGATTGACGATCAGCGCGCGCGAATTGCGGATCATACCCGCCAGGCGGATCGCGTGGGTGAAATGGGTCACGCGATCGTCGCGGCCATGCATCAGCAACGCCGGCGCGGCGATCGTCGGGATCAGATCCTGGTTGAGCCGCACCATCGGCCCCTTGCCATGCCCGCCGATCCAGTTGTCGACATGCGCCTTCTGCGCCAGCGTGTTTTCCAGCCGTTCGCGGATCAACTCGTCGGTGACGTTCGAGGTATCGAACGTCATCACGTTGGTCAGCGCGCGGATCGTCTCCAGGCTCGGCTCGAAATAGGCGCGTTCGAGCACCTTCACACCCTCGGTCAGCCCCGCCGCCTCGAAGATGCCGGGCACGCCCGACGGCGACCCCATGGTGATCAGGTGCGATACCAGGTCCGGCCGCTCATAGGCCAGTCGGACGACCGAGGCGCCCCCCATCGAATTGCCGACCACCGCCGCACGGGCGATCCCAAGCGTTTCCAGCAGCTCCGCGAGCGCGCCGGAATTGTCGCGGTCCTCATATTTCACGGGCTGCGAGCGTCCCCAGCCGGGAAGATCCACGGCCAGCACGCGGAAGTGCTGCGAGAGATAGGGGATGTTGGGATTATAGTTGCTCCATCCCGAAGCGCCCGGCCCGCCGCCATGCACCAGCACCACGGGAAAGCCGCTGCCCGCCTCGTTGTAGTGAATGTCCCAATTCTTGGTGCGAACGCGCCGGCTGGTGCTTTCCCAGGTCAAACCGCCCATCAATCTCTCTCCCAGTACCCCATGATCCCCGGCTTCCGCCGCCGTGCCCTGTCCGTCTTCCGGACAGCGGGCCAGTTTCTTGCCGCGCCCCGCGCCCGGCCTCTTCCGGGCAAGGCCCCGGGGCGGCGCCGGAGCCCATAAGCGGGATGACAGCCACCCGCCTGCGTTGTAGAGGAGATAGCAGGTTCCAGAATATACATTCAATAAAAATTCTGATCGCGCGGTTTCCCCCGAGTCGGTCGGAGTGGTACGGAGAGACTGGTTTTATGGCCCACCCGGCAGACAATTCGGCCGATCCGAAAATGCGCCGCCGCGCGCTGTGGTCGAGCTATCTCGGCTCGGCGATCGAATATTACGACTTCCTGCTCTATGGGATCGCCGCGGCGCTGGTGTTCCCCACCGTGTTCTTCTCGCTGGATCCCAAGGTGGCGACGCTCGCCTCGTTCGCCACGCTGGCGGTGGGCTATGTCGCGCGTCCGCTGGGTGCGATCTTCTTCGGCCATTACGGCGACCGCATCGGCCGCAAGAAGATGCTGATGATGACTCTCTACCTGATGGGCGCGGCCAGCTTTCTGATGGGGGTGCTGCCGTCGCACGCGCAGGTGGGCATCGCCGCGCCGCTGGCGCTGATCGCGCTGCGGCTGGTCCAGGGCTTTGCCGTGGGCGGCGAATGGGCCGGCGCGACGCTGCTTTCGATGGAGCATGCCGGCAAGCGATCGCGCGGGTTCGCCGCATCGATCGTGGGATCGGGCGCGCCCACCGGCGCCGTGATGGCCACGCTGGTGCTGATGCCCTTCGCCGCGATGGACGAAGCCGCGTTCCTGAGCTGGGGATGGCGCGTGCCGTTCCTGCTGAGCGCGCTGCTGGTGGCGCTGGCGGTCTATATGCGCCGATCGGTCGAGGAGACGCCCGATTTCGTGGCGATGATGGAGGCGCGCAAGCAGGAACGCGGGCGCAAGCCGCAGATTCCGCTGCTGGTGGTGTTCCGCGCCTACCCGCGCGAGCTGGTCAACGGCGTGCTGGGCAGCCTGGCATGCCTGGCGATGACGACGCTGGCGGCGACCTTCATGGTCAATTACGCGATCAATGTGGCCGGCCATGCGCGATCCGAGGCGCTGGGACTGCTGACCATCGTCAACATCCTCCACATCTTCACCATCCCGGCCTTCGCGATCCTTTCGGACCGGGTGGGACGCAGGCCGGTGATGCTGACGGGCGTGATCGCGGGAATCGTGCTGATCTTCCCGATCTTCTGGCTGATCGACACGGGCAGCCCGCTGGCGCTGCTGCTGGCGCTCGCGCTGGCGAATCCGCTGATCCACGCGCTGATGGGCGGGCCGATCAGCGCCTGGATGGGCGAGAAGTTCGCCGCCGACATCCGCTACAGCGGCATGGCGGTGACCTTTCAGCTCGGCTCCACGCTGTCGGCGGGGTTCGCGCCGCTGATCGCCACATGGCTGCTGATGAGCGGGGGCGGCAGCGATCCCAGCGGGGTGGCGATATTCTACATCGCATTGAGCGTGATATCGGCGATCGCGATCCTCCGCGCGCCGGAGAGCTTCCGCAAGACGCTGGACCTGACCACGCCGCCGCGCGACGCGGAGCCGGAGCAACAGCCGGCCCCGGCGCCAGCCGCAGGCTGACCAGAGCCGGGCGCGGGCGGCCTGGCCGCCCGTGTCCGCTCTACGGGCGCCTCAGCCGAGGCGCCTTCGCAAACCCCGCCAATTGAACAAACGTTCCCGCGCACCGCGATTCGAGCGCGGCGTCCAGGCAGAGGATCCGATGGACAGGTTGCAAGGCAAGGTGGCGATCATATTCGGCGCCGGCCCAAATATCGGCGGCACGATCGCCCATTTTCTCGCCCGCGAAGGCGCCCGGGTGGCGGTTGCCGACGTCAGCCTGGAAGCCGCGGAGGAAACCGTGGCCTTCCTGCGCAGCCGCGGCCTGACGGCGCATGCCATCCAGGGCAATGCGACCAGCGCCGCGGACGTCGCGCGCATCGTGGCGGAAACGGTCAATAGCTTTGGCCGCGTCGACATCGCCGTGAACATGGCGGGCCGCGTCCACTGGTCGCACCTGCTCGACATGGCGCTGGACGACTGGAACGACGCGGTGCTGAGCTTCCCCACGGCAGGGCTGCTGACGACCCAGCATGCCGCCCGGGCGATGATCGCGGGCGGGCACGGCGGATCGATCATCCACCTGCTCTCCACCGCTGCCCATTTCGGCGAGGCTTCCGGCGCGGCCTATACCGCGTCCAAGGCCGCTCTACTCAGCTTCGCGCGATCGGCGGCGATGGACCTGGCCCAGCACGGCATCCGCGTGAACACGGTGACCCCCTGCGCGATGGAGCACCAGCTCTGGACACTGATGAAGGACGAGGTGCTGGATCCGGACTGGCAGCGGCCGGACCGGATGTCGTTCTATTCGCGCGACGAATATCTGAAGATGCTGCCGCTCCAGCGCTTTCCGCGCGCCTCCGACCTGGCCTGGGCCACCGTGTTCCTGGCTTCGGACGAATCCGCGGTGATCACCGGCATCGACATCCCGGTCGATGCCGGGCTGCGGCACAAATACCCCACCTGGACGCCCGGCATCCACAGCGGCGTCAACATCAAGGACTATGCGGAACGGACCCGCGTCACCCGCTTCGGGGAGCCCCAGGAATGGCTGATCCCCGGGCAGCGGGAGCCGGCGCACGGCCAGGACCGCCCCCGGCAGGAGAATGAGCATGAATGAGCGCACCGCTGAGAGCGCGGCGATGGAACGGCTTCGCAAGCTGCACCTGACCGGCGCGGACACCGCCATGGGCAAACTGTTGCGCAGCTTCTGGCAGCCGGTGGGCCGTTCAGAGGACGTGCAGCCCGGCCGTGCCCGGAAGCTGCGCGTGATGGGCGAGGACCTGACCCTGTATCGCGGAGAAACCGGCACGCCCTTCCTGGTCGGCGGGCTGTGCCCCCACCGGCTGACGCTGCTCGCCAACGGATGGGTGCAGGGCGACGAGCTCCGCTGCATGTACCATGGCTGGAAGTTCGACGGGAAAGGACGGTGTACCGAACGCCCCGCGGAGCTCAGCGCCGGGAACGGGCATATCAAGGTGGCCAGCTATCCGGTGCAGGAATATGCCGGGCTGATCTTCGCCTATATGGGCATGGGCGAGGCACCCGCGTTCGAGCTGCCGCGCAAATCGGTGTTCGAGCGGCCCGGCGCGCTGCAGTTCGCGCGCATCGAGACGTGGCCGTGCAACTGGCTGCAGCAGGTCGAGAACTCGATGGATGCGGTGCATGTCAGCTTCGTCCACCATTGGGGCCGCGTGGGCTCGTTCGGGTCGGTCGTGGCCGCGACGGTGCCTGAGCTGTCCTATGAGGAGACCGAGGCGGGCATCCGCCAGACCGCGGTACGATCGCAGGGATCGAAGCGCGTGTCCGACTGGACCTTCCCCAACAACAACCACATCTCGCACCCCACGCTGGAGGTGGACGATCCCTGGGTGGACGTGGGCGTGTGGATGACGCCCGTGGACGACGAGAACACAATGCGGTTCCTGATCTATTCGATCCCCTCAACAACCCCGGAGACCGACGCGCGCATCCGCGAATATTTCGAGAAATACTCGGAATATGACCCGGCCGATCACCATGAGGACCTGTTCGTCAAGGGCAACCTGCCCGACGACAGGCTGGTCCAGCTCACCTCCGCGCAGGATTATGTCGCGGCGGTGGGCCAGGGCGCGATCGTTGACCGCACCAAGGAGGTGCTGGGCCGTTCCGACATGGGCATCGCACTGCTGCGCCGGCTGTACCTGCGCGAGATGGCCGCGATCGAAAAGGGCGTGCCCGGCAAGGCGTGGCAGCGGCTCTCCGCCGACGCGCACATGCCCAAGCAGGTCAACGAGGTGGCGGCGTGACCGCGGGCCGGCGGTTCGCCGCCGGCCGCGCGCACCCGGAGCCCGCGCATGGACCGCGACGCATTCAACGCCGTCGATCAGGCGCTGTTCGACCGGCTTCACCGCGGGCATCCCGGCCCGATCACCTTCCACCTGATCGACGGGCGGACGGTGACCGGCGAACTGCTGGCGGTGGCGCGAACCGGCGCGACCGGCGCGTTCGACGGCCCGCCCGGCGGCGAGATCCGCGTGGGCACGGGCGGCGTGACCGTAACGCTCTCCTATGACCGGATCCGGCGCATCGCCTGACCGCCGCGCCGCGCCGCCGAAACCCTGACCGCCAGCATCCCGCAAAAAGGCAGAAGCATGTTTGAGACCGCCCCCGACTATAGCCTGCCGGAGGAGCTGATCCTGTTCCGCGACGGCGTGCGCCGATTCGTCGAGCGCGAGCTGATGCCGCTGGAACGCCACGTCACCATCGAGGGCAAGCTGCCCCCCGAGCACGAGGCGGCCGCGGCCGAAAAGGCGCGCGCGGCGGGTTTCTGGCTGGTCGACGTTCCTGCGGAACTGGGCGGCGCGGACCTCAACCTGACCGCGCTGGCGATCTTCTGGGAAGAGATCGCACGCACCACCGCGGTTTCCGCGCGCGATCACGGCATCTTCGGCCCCACGATCGGACCGATCCTGCTTTCGCTGCAGGGCGAGATGCGCGAACGCTACCTGATGCCCGCGCTTCGCGGCGAGCGGAAGGCTTGCTTCGCCCAGACCGAGCCCGACGCCGGATCCGATCCCGCCTCGATGCGCACCCAGGCCGTGCGCACCGCGAACGGATGGCGGATCACGGGCAACAAACGCTACATAACCAAGGCCGCGACCGCCGATTTCGCGCAGGTGATGGCGGTGACCGACCCCGAACGCGGCGCACGCGGCGGCATATCCTGCTTCATCGTCGACATGGACACGCCCGGCGTGCGCATCGGCCCGGCCGAGATGACGATGATGGGCGACACGCCCTATGAGCTGTTCTTCGACGGGGTGGAGGTTCCCGCAAGCCATCTGGTAGGCGAGGAGGGCATGGGCTTCGCGCTGGCGCAGAACTACATCAACCACGGCCGCATCCGCCACGGCGCGCATTCGTGCGGCGCGATGGCGCGATGCCTGGAGCTGACCGCCGCCTATGTGAAGCAGCGCAAGACCTTCGGCGCGCTGCTTTCGGACCGGCAGGGCGTGCAGTGGATGCTGGCGGACGGATATATGGCGCTGCACGCGACACGGCTGATGGTGCGCGATGCCGCGGCCAGGGCCGATCGCGGGATGGACGCGCGCGTCGAGACCTTCATGGCCAAGATCACCGGCGTCGAAAGCGGGTTCAAGGTGGTCGACGATTGCCTGCAGCTCCACGGCGGCATGGGCCTGACGCGCGAGACGCCGCTGGAACGCTATTGGCGCGACCTGCGCAGCTTCCGCATCACCGAGGGTCCGACCGAGGTGCTGAAGACCACCATGGCGCGATCGATCCTGCGGCAGGCGGGCCTGTGATGCACGCGGTTCTGAAGGATCTGCTGGTCGTCGAGCTGGGCACGATGGTCACCGCCCCGCTTGCCGGCATGATGCTGTCAGACATGGGCGCGCGGGTGATCAAGGTGGAGCACCCGGAGACGGGCGATCCCTTTCGCGGCCATGGCGGCGGCAATTACAGCCCCCCCTTCGTCGCCTATAACCGCGGCAAGGAAAGCATCCAGATCGATCTGCGCGACGCCGCGGGGCTGGCCAATCTTTCGCTGCTGCTGGCGCGTGCCGACGTGGTGATCGAGAATTTCCGCCCCGGCGTGATGGAGCGCATGGGGCTGGACAATGCGCGGCTGCGCACGATCAACCCGCGGCTGATCCGCGCCTCCATCACCGGCTTCGGCGCGACCGGCCCCTATCGCTCGCGGCCGGCCTATGACAGCGTGCCTCTGGCGCTTTCCGGCATGGCATCGCTGCTGCTCGATCCGGCCGATCCCAGGATGTCCGGCCCGACGATCGCCGACAACATCACGGGAATGTTCGCGGTGCAGGGCGTGCTGGGCGCGCTTCTGCGGCGCGGAGCCTGCGGCACCGGCGGGCATGTGGAGGTCAACATGCTGGAGGCGGCGATCGCCTTCATCCCCGATGCCTTCGCCCAATATACGCGCGCGGGCGTGATATCGACGCCGGAGACGCGCATCCGCATCTCCCAGGCCTATACGCTGATCGCGGCGGACGGGCTGATGGTGACGGTCCACCTATCGTCCGTGCGGAAGTTCTGGGAGGGGCTGCTGGAGGCGATCGGCCGGCCGGAGATGGCGGACGACGAACGCTTCGCCACCCCAGCCGCGCGGATTCGCAACTATCCGCTGCTGCGCGATATCCTGGGCGGGGTCTTCGTGACGCGCAGCCGCGCCGAATGGATCGAGCGGCTCGCCGCGGCCGAGGTGCCCGCGGCGCCCGTCCACACCGTGGACCAGGTGCAGGACGATCCGCAGGTGGCGCATCTGGGCACCTTCACCCGCAGCACGCATCCGGCGATGGGCGAGGTGGTCGGCATCAAGAGCCCGATCACCTTCGACGGCGCCCGGCTGGACCGGCTGGCCCCTCCCCCCGAACTGGGCGCGGACAACGCCGCCATCGCCGCCGAATTTGGCTTCCCCGCCCTCCCCGCGGCTTGACGCCGGCGACTGGGGGCCGGGCACCGCCGGCCAACTACCCGCAGCGCAGGGTGTGTTTGCTGGAACAGGCCGCAATGCTGGCTGGGGCGGAAGGATTCGAACCTTCGGTACACGGTACCAAAAACCGTTGCCTTACCACTTGGCTACGCCCCAGCAGGCCGCGCGGCTTATAGCCGGGCGGGCGCGGGATGGAAGGGGCTCAGGAGAGCCGGTGCAACCATCCGTGCGGATCGGGCGCCCGGCCGCGCTGAATGGCGACGAGCTGATCCTTGAACTTCTGCGCCACCAGCCCCGGCCCCTGATTGCCGATCGAGAATTCGAAGCCGCGGCCGCGCACCTTGCCGATCGGCGTCACCACCGCCGCCGTGCCGCAGGCGAACGCCTCGCGCAGGCGGCCGCTGGCGGCGTCGGCCTGCCACTGATCGATCGAATAGGGCTCCTCGCGCACCGTGAACCCTGCGTCGCGCGCCAGCGTGAGCAGCGAATCGCGGGTGATGCCGGGCAGGATCGTGCCGCCCAGCGGCGGCGTCTGGATCGAACCGTCGTCGAACGCGAACATCACGTTCATGCCACCCAGCTCCTCCACCCATTTGCGCTCGGCCGCGTCGAGGAACACCACCTGATGGCATCCCTCGCGGATCGCCTCCGCCTGGGCGATCAGGCTGGAGGCATAGTTGCCGCCGCACTTGGCCGCGCCCGTGCCGCCCGGCGCCGCGCGCGTATAGTGTTCGGACACCCACAGCGTCACCGAATCGGCGTCCTTGAAATAGGAGCCCGCGGGCGAGGCGATGACGATGAACAGGAATTCCGACGCAGGCTTCACGCCCAGGAAATTCTCCGACGCGAACATGAAGGGGCGCAGATAGAGCGATCCGCCCTCGATCTCCGGGATCCAGGCGCCGTCGGCGCGCACCATCTGGTGCAGCGCGGCGAGGAACAGCGCCTCCGGGATGCGCGGCATCGCCATGCGATCGGCCGATTCGTTGAAGCGGCGGGCGTTCGCCTCCGGCCGGAACAGCGCGGCGCCGCCATCGGGCAGGCGATATGCCTTCAGCCCCTCGAAAATCTCCTGTGCGTAATGGAGCACCGCGCAGGCCGGGCTGATCGAAAGCGGGCCATAGGGCACCACGCGCGCATCGTGCCAGCCGCGCCCTTCGGCATAGTTGATCACCACCATGTGATCGGTGATCGTCTTGCCGAAGCCCGGATTGGCGAGCAATCCGGCACGCACATCGGCCGGAACCGGGCTGGCGTGCGGCTGAAACGCGAAATCGAGAGTCGTGGCGTCTTCCATCATCCTGTCCCGCTAAGGCGCGGCGATCATGGGAATCCGTGCCGCGCACCGCTTGCCAACGCCTAGGGCCGGTGGCAGGATTGGTCAACATGGCTGCCCCAATTCCCGCATCCCCGCTGTTCCTGCGCGAGCCTGAGATCCGCCGCGGCGTGGAGCTGCTCTATTTCGGCTACAGCCACCTCACCCGATCGATCGACGCGGGGCTTTCCGACAAGGGCATGGGCCGCGCGCACCACCGCGCGCTCTATTTCATCGCGCGCAAGCCCGATCTGACGGTGAGCGAGCTGCTGAAGCTGCTGGCGATCACCAAGCAATCGCTGGGCCGCGTGCTGACCGAGCTGACCGAGCGCGGGCTGGTGGAGACGCGCGCCGGCGATCGCGACCGGCGCCAGCGGCTGCTGCGGCTGACGGCCGAGGGGACGGCGTTCGAGGCCGAGCTGTTCGAGGCGCTGCGGGCGAAGATGGCGGCGGCCTATTCGAGCGCGGGCCAGGGCGCGGTGGGCGGATTCTGGGCCGTGCTGGAGGGGCTGATCCCGGAGGACGAGCGCGCGCGGGTCGCCGGGCTGGGGCGTTAGGGATATTCCGCTGAACGGCTGATCGGGCCACCGCCCCGCCCTCAGGCGTTGCGCGCGGCCTCGGCCAGTTCGGCGCTGCGGCGGGCGGCGGCGTCGAGCGTTTCGCGGACCAGCCGCATCAGCCCCGCGTCGCGATCGAGCACGTCCAGCCCCGCGCGCGTCGTGCCGCCCGGGCTTGCGACGCGATCGGCCAGCTCGGCGGGGCCGGCACCCGCGCCATCGGCCAGCGCGGCGGCGCCCTCCACCGTGGCGATGGCGAAGCGTAGCGCCTGATCCTCGGGCAGGCCCAGCGCCGTCCCGGCCTGCGCCAGCGCATCGATGAAGCGATAGACGAAGCCCGGCCCGCTGCCCGAAAGCGCGGTGACGATGTGGAACAGCCCCTCATCCGCCAGCCATTCGACGCGGCCGAGCGGCGCCATCAGCAGGTCCGCAGTCGCGCGCGCGGCGGCATCGGCCTGCGCCCCGTGCAGCGCCACCACGCCCTTGCCGATGCTCACCGGCAGGTTGGGCATCGCGCGGACCACCGCACGCACGGGGAAGCGCGCGGCCAGCGTCGCCTCCTCCACCCCCGCCAGGATCGAGATCAGCAGCGTGCCCGGCCCGCCGAGCGGCGGCATCGCGCCAAGCTGTTGCGGCTTGATCGCCAGCACCAGCACGTCGGGCGCGCCATCGGCGGGCGCCTGGCGCAGCAGGGTGACGCCATCGGGGACGGCGGCGGTATAGGGATCGATGGCGGTAACGCTGGCGGGATCGATGCCGGCCGCGATCCAGCGGCGCAGCATCGCGGCCCCCATGTTCCCGCACCCGACCAGCCAGATGCTGCCCGGCGCGGAAATGCTCAAGCTTCGCCCTGCGTCTCGATCAGCGCGGCGGCCAGCGCCTCGGCCGGGGTCTTGCCGCCCCATAGCACGAACTGGAACACCGGATAGAAGCGCTCGCACTCGTCGATCGCGCTTTCCACCAGCATCTCGGCCTGGCCCAGGCTGAGCGTCGGCTCATCGCCGTCCACCATCGCGGCGTGGCGGAACAGCAGGATGCCGCTGGACGACCAAAGCTCGAAATGGCCGATCCAGAGCTGTTCGTTGACCAGCCCGATCGCCTCATACAGCGCGATCCTGCGTTCGTCGGGCACGCGGATGTCGGGGAAGGCCAGGAACTGAAGGACGCCATCGTCCTCGCGCCAGATGGCGCGCAGCTCATATTCGGTCCAACTGCCCTTGACCCTGGCGACGATCTCTTCGTCCTCGCGCTCATGGCTCCAGCCATGGGCGGCGAAATAGCTTTCGAGCATGTCGATGGGCGCCGCGTCGTCGCGGTCGAACTCCGCTTCGTCGAGCATCACAACCTCCACACCCCGCACGCGGGCCCCGGCGGGAATCCTGCCAATCGCGCGGCCCGGCTACAAGTGCGGCGTGGGCACGCCTGTCGAAAAGCTGTGGACAAGCCGTTAGGCCTTCGGCTTGCGCGGCGCCTTCGCGGCAGGCTTGGCAGCCGCCTTGGGCGCCGCGGCGGCGTTGGGGGCGGCGGGCGCGGAAGCCGCAAGCTGGGCCTCCAGCGCGGCGACGCGGGCGGCGAGCGCATCGGCCTCGTCCCGCGCGGAGACGGCCATCGCCTTCACCACCTCGAATTCGTCGCGGCTCACGAAATCGAGCCCGCCGAGCCATTCCTTGGCACGATCGCGCGCGGCGCTTTCCGTCTCGCGCGCCATCCCGGCGAGCGTGCCCGCCGCGCCGTTCACGAACTTGACGAAATCGTCGAACAGGCGGTTGTCGGTCTGCATGTCACGATACCTTTAGATGACCAGGATCTGGTCGCTGGACCGGGAGGGAACGATGCTCTCCGCATTCGGATTCATCCGGTCGAGTTGATAGAGCAGGAAGCCCGCATAGCCCAGCCAGGCGATATACGGAACCATCAGCAGCCCGGCGGCGATGCGGATGCGGCCGAACAGGATCAGCGCCACCAGCGCCAGCGCGCCAAGACCACCGACCAGCACCAGCGTCCAGAAGATCTGGTGCATGCCGAAAAACAGCAGCGGCCACAGGAAGTTGCCGCCCATCAGCACCGTGAACACCACGATCGCAGGGCCGCGCAGCGTCGATCCGCGCGCGTTGATGATCATCGCAAGCGCCAGGCCCAGCAGCACATAGATCGCTGCCCAGGCCGCCGGGAACATCCATTCCTCCGGCATGTCGGGCGGCAGCGCGAGCTGGCGGTACCAGGGGTTGGCCTGCCCCGCCGGCAGCAGCCGCGCGGAGGTGAACCCCAGCAGCAGGATAAAGGGCACCGTGACCACCGCCCAGCGCAGATAGGCGAGGCGTAGCTGGCCCTTCGATGCAATCTCTCTCAAGTCCGCGAACCTCCTATTCCGCCGCCTGACGCAACGGTTCGCCGTCGCCGCCGCCGGAATCGCCATCCTCCAGCGCGGCGTCGAGCGCCCGGCCCACCGCCTGCGGAGAGCTCGTGCGTCCGGCTAACCGGCTGTACAGTATCGGGATCAGGAATAGCGTGATCAAGGTGGCAAGCGCCACGCCGAAAATCACAACCACGCCGATCGCCGATCGCGCGGCCGCGCCGGCCCCGCCAGCCATCGCCAGCGGCACCGCGCCCGCCACTGTGGCGATCGAGGTCATCAGGATCGCGCGCAGGCGCCGCTGGGCCGCCTGGCGGATCGCTTGTGCCACTTCGAGACCCTCGTCGCGGAGCTGGTTGGCGAATTCCACGATCAGGATGCCGTTCTTCGCCGCCAGCCCGACCAGCATGACGATGCCGATCTGGCTGTAGAGGTTGAGCGACGTGCCCGTCGCCCACATGCCGATCACGCCCCCGGCCACCGCCAGCGGCACCGTGGTGATGATGACGGCGGGATGGAGGAAGCTTTCGAACTGCGCCGCGAGCACCAGGTAGACGATCAATATGGTGAGCGCGAACACCATCAGGATCGATCCGCCGGTCTCGATATAGGCCTGGCTCTCGCCGCGGTATCCCACCGCCAGCACCTCGGGCGACTGGCGGGCCTGGTCCTGGAGGAAGGCCAGCGCCTCGCCCAGCGAATAGCCGGGGGCCAGCCCGCCCGAGAGCGTGATGGCGCGCAGCTTGTTGAACCGTCCCAGGTCGCGCGGCCCCGCCTGCTGGCGCACGTTCACCAGGTTGGAAAGCGGCACCAGCCCGCCGTCGCGCGCGCGGACATAAATGGAGGCAAGGTTGGACAGGTTGGCGCGATCCGCCTCCTCGGCCTGGACGATCACGCGATATTCCTCGCCGCGATCGACATAGGTGGAGACGCGGCGGCTGCCGAGCAGGCTCTGCAGCGCCTCGCTGACCGACTGGACCGATATGCCCAGATCGCCAGCCCGGGTGGCGTCCACGTCGATGCGGAGCTGGGGCTTGGTCTCCTTATAGTCCGAATCGAGGTTGACGATGCCGCGGTTGGCCGATGCCGCGCGCAGGATGCGATCGCGCGCGCGCGCCAGATCGTCATAGCTGCTGCCCGCGATCACGAAGCCGATCGGCTGGTTGCGGCCGCGGCCGAGCGCGGAACGCACCTGGGCGTTGCCGCGGATCGCGGGCATCTGCGCCAGCTTGGCGTTGATCTGCTGCGCCACCTGCTGGGTGGTCTGGCTGCGATCCTCCCAGGGTTTCAGGAAGACGATGAAGGCGCCGCCGTTGAAATCGTCGCTGGCGCTGAACCCCTGCGGCGCGCGCGTGATCAGGGTGCGCACCGCGCCCTGCCCCACCATGGGCAGCAACTGGTTCTGCGCGTCGGTCATCAGCCGGTTCATTTCGGCGAAGCCCGTGCCTTCCGGCGCCGATATCTGGACCTGGGCCACGCCCTGGTCCTCGGCGGGCACCAGTTCGGACTTCAGCGTGACGAAGGCAGCGCCCGCCAGCCCAAGGAACAGCACCACCGCCAGCAGCGGCAGCAACGGCTTGCGCAGCACCCAGTCGAGCTTGCGGCCGTAGAAACCCTCGAAACTGCGGAACCGCGCATCGATCCAGCCGGTCAGCCGTCCGCGCCCCTCGTGCCGCAGCAGCTTCGAGCAGAGCATCGGCGTCAGGCTGAGCGCCAGGAAGCCGGAAAAGGCGATCGCGCCGATCATCGCCACCGCGAGTTCGCGGAACAACAGCCCCGTCTGCCCCGCCAGGAAGCACACCGGCACGAACACCGCGCACACCACCAGCGTGGTGGAGATCACCGCGAAGCCCACCTGGCGCGTGCCGCGGAACGCCGCCACCAGCGGCGGCTCGCCCGCCTCGATCCGGTGATAGACATTCTCCAGCACCACGATCGCGTCGTCGACGACCAGTCCGATCGCCAGCACCATCGCCAGCAGCGTCAGCAGATTGATCGAAAAGCCGAACAGCCACAGCACCGCCATCGCGCCCAGCAGGCAGATCGGCACGGTAACCGCCGGGATCAGCGTGGCCCGCCAGCTTCCCAGGAACAGGAAGATCACCAGCACCACCAGCACCGCGGCCTCACCCAGCGTGTGCCACACCCCCTCGATCGCGCGGCCGATGAACAGCGAATCATCCGATCCCACGCCCAGTTCCACGCCGGGAGGCAGCGTGGGCCGGATTTCTTCCATCAGTTGCTTGGCGGCGTCCGCCACCGCCAGCGTGTTCGCGCCCGATTGGCGGACGATGCCCAGCCCCACCCCCTGCGCGCCGTTGACGCGGAACACGGTGTAGGGATTCTCCGCCCCCTGCTCGACACGGGCCACGTCGCCCAGCTTGACCTGATAGCCGTCAGGGCCGCGGCCGATCACCAGCGCGGCGAAGCTCTCCGGCGTGCGGAACTGCCGCTCGACGCGCAGCGTGGCGTTCTGCTGACGCGATTCGAGGCGCCCGGCGGGCAGCTCGACATTCTGCCGGCGCAGCGCCGCCTCTACATCGGCCGGGGTCATCTGGAACGCGGCGAGCCGGGCCGGCTGGAGCCACACGCGCATCGAGGGACGCGCCTCGCCCGCCACGAACACGCGCGCCACGCCGTCCAGGTTGGCGAACCGGTCGGCGAGGTTGCGGTCCACCCAGTCGGACAGCTCCAGCGGCGACCAGCCGGGCCGCGATACCGTGACGAACATGATCGGCAGCGCGTCGGCGTCGACCTTCTGCACCTGGGGCGCCAGCGCGTCTTCGGGCAGGTCGTTCGCCGCGCCGCCGACGCGATCGCGCACGTCGTTGGCCGCCTCCTCCACGTCACGGCCGGGGCGGAACTCCAGCGTGATGTCCGAATTGCCGTCGCGCGATCGCGAGGTGATCGTCTCCAGCCCCTCGATCCCCGACAGGCGGTCTTCGAGCGGCTGGGTGATGCGCGATTCGATCACGCTGGCGGCGGCGCCGGTATAGGTGGTCTGCACCGAAACGATCGGCGGATCGGTGTCAGGATATTCGCGGACCGAGAGAGAGGTGTAGGCCACCAGCCCGACGATCGTGAGCAGCATCGCCAGAACCGCGGCGAAGACGGGGCGGCGGACGGAAAGGTCCGAAAGCTGCATCAGCCTGCCCCGCCCTTGGGCTTGCCCTTCGGCGCGCCGTCACCACCGCCGCCGCCGCCGGTACGAACCTTCTGGCCGTCGGTAAGCTTGACCACGCCCTCGGTCACGATGCGCTGGCCGGGGCGGATCCCGTCCAGGATCTCGACCATGCCGTCCTGATGCTGGCCGATGCGGACCGGCACGCGCCGCGCCACATCGCCGTCGATCACATAGACGAAGTTGCGATCGCCCTCGCCCACCACCGCCAGTTCCGGCACGGCCGGCGAGTTGCGCTCGGTCGACTGGACGCGCACGGTGAGCAGCATCCCCGGCTTCAGCTTCAGATCGGGGTTGGGCAGGATCGCGCGCACCGTGGCGGCGCGCGTCTCTGCGTTCAGCACCGGATCGACGCTGGCGACGGTGCCGTGGAACACCAGATCGGGGAAGGCGGCGGCGCGCGCCTCGATCACCTGCCCCGGCGCCACGCGCGCGAGCAGCGTCTCCGGCACCGCGAAATCGAGCTTGATCTGCGAGATGTCGCTGATCTGCGCGATCTCCGTCCCGGCGGAGACGACCGCGCCGGCGGAGATAGTGCGAAGCGACACCCAGCCGGAGAAGGGCGCGCGGATCACGCGATCGCCGATCGAGGCACGCGCCTCGGCCGCCTGTGCCGCGGCCTGGGCGGCCAGCGCCTCCTGGGCATCGACCGCGCTGTTGGTGGCGAAGCCGCGCGCCTTGAGCGACTGCAGCCGCTGGAGCTGCTGGCGTGCCTCGCGCTCGCGCGCGCCGGCCTCCGCTAGCTGGGCGTTCTCCTGACCCGAAGCCAGCACGGCAACCACCTGGCCGCTGCGAATAAAGGCCCCGTCGTCGAAGTTGAGGCGGAGCACCCGCTCGGTCACCGGCGCGGCGAGCGTCACCTGCTCGTTCGCGCGTGCGGTACCCACCGCGTCCACGGCCTCGACGAAGCGGGCGGACTGGACCGGCGCCACCGTTACCAGCGGCGCTTCACGCGGGGGACCGCCTGCCGCGGGCTTTCCTCCACAGCCGGCCAGCAGGGCGGCGATCGTTGCCAAAGCCAATGAAAATCGCATGCGCACCCTCTGCGGCTATTCCGCGCGCCAACTAAAGGCAAGGCTTTGCGGGGATAATTCCGCACCGCGTCATTCTGCGCATCGCTCGATGTCCGCAGTGTTGCGAATTCGCAGCCGAATCGATCAATTTCCGGCGACGCCGCGATGCGCGGCGATCAGGAATTCGACGTTGCCCTCCGGCCCGGTGATCGGGCTTTCTACGACGCCCTCGACCCGCCAGCCGGTCGATTCGAGCCATTCGGCGACCTCGCGGCAGACGCGGGCATGGATTTCCGGATCACGGACGACGCCGCCCTTGCCCACCTCGCCCCGCCCCGCCTCAAACTGCGGCTTGATCAGCGCCAGCAGCCGCGCGCCCGGCGCGGCGAAGCGCAACGGCACCTCCAGCACCTTGGCCAGCCCGATGAAGCTGGCGTCGCACACGATCAGGTCCACCGCTTCGGGCACATGCGCGTCGGTGAGCACGCGCGCGCTGGTCTGTTCGTGGACGATCACGCGCGGGTCCTGACGCAGCTTCCAGGCAAGCTGGTTGGTGCCCGAATCGACCGCATAGACCCGCGCCGCGCCCTTGGTGAGCAGCACGTCGGTAAAGCCCCCGGTCGAGGAGCCCACGTCGATCGCCACCGCGCCTGCGACATCCCAGCCGAAGCGATCGAGCGCGTGCGCCAGCTTGATCCCCCCGCGCGATACCCAGGGATGATCGCGCCCGCGCACCTCCAGCGCGGCATCCTCCGCCAGCGTCTGGCCCGCCTTCTCCACCTTGCGATCGCCCGCGAAGACCAGCCCGGCCATGATCAGCGCCTGCGCGCGCGTGCGGCTTTCCGCGAGTCCGCGGTCCACGAGCATCTGATCGGCGCGAAGCTTTGCCATGGCGCCTCTTTAGGGGGCGGCTTCGGCCCGGCGCAACCGCCGCCCGCCTCGCCGCAACCAAATAGCATATCTAATCAGTAGGAATTAAATCCCCGGATACCGGCCGCAATTCGGGAGAGTCCTCCATGACCTTCTACGCATCGCCCGACCGCCCCGCACCGATCGTGCTGACCGTGCCCGGGCTCGGCAGTTCCGGCCCATCGCACTGGCAGACGCTGTGGGAGGAATCCCGGCCCGACACGCGGCGCGTGGAGCTGGGCATGTGGGATTCGCCGCATCGCAACGCCTGGGTGACCAAGCTGGACCAGGCGATCCGCCAGGCGCAGGCGCCGGTGGTGCTCGCCGCGCATTCGCTGGGCTGCCTGGCGGTGGCGTGGTGGGCGGAGCTTGCCGGCCAGCCGTTCGGCCTGCCGGTGGCGGGCGCGCTGCTGGTGGCGCCGCCCGACGTCGACCGCGGCGACGCTCCGCGCGAGCTGGCCACCTTCCGCCCCAGCCCGGCGCGGCTGCTGCCCTTCCCCTCCATCCTGGTGGCGAGCCAGGACGATGCGTGGATCGGCATCGATCGCGCCCGCGCGCTGGCCACCGCCTGGGGCAGCCATTTCGTCGACGCAGGCGCGCAGGGGCATCTGAACGCCGCCAGCGGAATCGGCTGGTGGCACGAGGGCCAGGCGCTGCTCGATCGCGTGCTGGACGCCGCCTCCGATCGCGGCGGACGGCCCGGCAGCGCCGCCGAGGCACGATCGCTTTTGGCGATCCATGCAACCGAAGCGGCCCAGGCGCATTATCTATCCGCCCGCCTGCCGGTTTGACCGGAGGCGCTGGGCGGCCGGATCGCACGGGCAACCGCGATCCGGCTGGCCAGTGCCGGCAAACATGCCTAAGTTCGGCATGTGCGGGCACGGCCGGGCGGCGTCCCCCTAGAGCGCCGCCCGGCCCATCCGCCGCAGGCCCCGGCCGAACCGGCCATCGGCCCCCGCCAGGCGCGCCCCGGCACCGGCAAAATGCCGGACATGATATGTTGTAACTTCAACCCCGCGGGTCTATATCCCCGCCCATGCCGGCGACTCTTTCGCTTTCGCGCCTTTGGGGGCAGTTGGATTCGCGTCTCGATCGCGTTGCGATCGGGATTTCCGGCCTGTGCCTGGCGCATTGCGTGGCGACGACGGTGCTGCTGGCGCTGATCTCGTCCGCGGGCGGGCTGCTCGATCCGCGCATCCATGAGATCGGACTGATGCTGGCGATCCTGTTCGGCATCGTCGCGCTGGGGCGCGGGATCGTGTCGCACGGCTATATCCTTCCGGCCGCGGTCGGGGCGTTCGGGCTGGGCATCATGGCCGGCGCGCTCACCCTGCCGCACGGCGATTTCGAGATCATGTGGACCCTGATCGGCGTCAGCTTCGTCGCGCTGGGCCACGATCTGAACCGCCGCGCCACCTACTGATCGTCCCCTGATCTTGCCGGTTGGGCGCGGCGGGCCTAAATCCCACCCATGGCCGCGCATCACCACCATCACGAGCATCACGGCGCCGACCTGACCCGCGCCGCGCAGACCACGCTCGAGAAATCGGGCGAGCAGTGGACGGTGATGCGCGAGCGCGTGTTCGAGGCGCTGGCCGGGTTCGACAAGCCGGCGTCCGCCTATGACATCGCCGAAGCGGTGTCGAAGCTGGAGGGCCGCCGCGTGGCCGCCAACAGCGTCTACCGCATCCTCGACCTGTTCGTCGGCGCCAACCTGGCCCGGCGGGTGGAGAGCGCCAACGCCTATGTCGCGAACGCGCACCCGGATTGCCTGCACGACTGCATCTTCCTGGTCTGCGACGCTTGCGGCCAGACCACGCACATCGACGACGACGCGATCACCAAGACGGTGCGCGCCGCCGCCCGGGGCGCGGGCTTCAGCCCCGAACGCCCGGTGATCGAAGTGCGCGGCAAGTGCGCCGATTGCGACTGACGCTCAATCGCTGGGCGCGCGCCAGACCACCGAGGTTCTGACCTTTGACTCGGCCGGCTCGCCATCGACCAGCTCGGGGCTGAAACGGGCCTGCCGCATCCAAATCTGGCAGGAAGCCTCATCCAGCCCCGCGCCCAGAGGAGGCGACGTCACCACGCAGTCCGTCGCTCTCCCATCGGTTCCGACTGTCAGGGTGATGTCGACCTTGCCGCCGATTCCAGCCTTTGCAGCCCTGTCCGGATAGTTGACCAACGACATATCGGGTCTTTTCAGCACATCCGCCCGCTTGATCGTGCGCGGTTGCGGCGGGGCCGGGATATTGCCGCGCACATAGCTTCCGTGCGATCCGGTGGTGCGCATCTTCTTCCCGGCCGGATCGACGGTGATCTCGCAGGTGTCTTCAAGGATGCTGTAATTGGGCTTCCCGTCGACATAGGTGCGTTTGGTCGTGAAGCATTTCGCGGAATAGGTGCAGCCGCGCACGTGGCGCACGCCGGTGAACTTCATCTGGCTCTGCAGCCAGAAGCCGGGGTGCCGCTGCATCGACGCATTGCCGCCGTCCCTGTAGCTGCCGACGCCCGCGAAGGTGACGAGCGCGCCGTCCGGCCGGCTCCACTGGCCGTTGATGTCTGCGGGCCTGCAGATGCGCTCCGGCTCGGGCGCCGCGGCGCCGCGCACCCATCGCCCGCCCATGTTGGGCAGCCCCTCCGTCGCTGCCGCGGCGAACAGCCGGTAATTGCCGGGCTGGCCGCCATAGCCGGTGCCGTCGCTGATGAAGCGCAGCGAATCGGTTGCCGGATCGACCAGCGCGGCGGTGCGCGAGACATTGCTGTCGATCGGCGCGCGGACCAGCGGGATCAGGCATTTGCCGCCGATCATCTGCCCCGGCGCGTTGGTATAAATCGCCTCGGGCAGCAGCGAGAGGTGGTTGCGGTGCGCGGAGTGGATGCCGAAGCGGCCCTGCAGCGCGGGCTGGTTCGCCCCATGCGGCCGGACCGCGCCGAAATTGGCGAAGTCGATCGACAGCCCCTTGGCCGAAAGCTGCGGCCCGGACGCGCGCCACTGGCCCGCTAGGAGCGAGGTGGAGCAGGCCGCAGGCGCCGCCCGCACCGGGCCGGGGGCCGAACTCGCGGCTTTCTTCGGGACAGCGACGACGACGATCAGGCCCACGACCCGCTTTCGTGCGGCGTTGAGATAATTGTTGACCGAGCAGGCCGCGACAAAGGCGTTGCCCGGCAACTCCTCTTTCAGCGAATAGCGAAACAGGTCGCGAAGCATCGCCTTGCCCCCAGGGCAAAGCCCGGCCTCCTGGCGAACCGGCGTGTCATAGGGGCCGTACATGATCAGGCCTTCCGACCATTTTGCTCCGGCAAAGTCGCTTCCGAACTGACCGGCGCTGACCGGCGCGCTTCCGTCGCTGTTCCAGAGGACCATTAGCGAGACGTAACGATAGTCCTGCTTCCAGGAATATTCCATTTCAGGCAGGCGGGTCGTGAGCGTGTAACTGCCCTGTCGAAAGCCGGAGGGCGCCGCCGGCATATAGCAATTGCGGCCGTCATATTCGTCGCTGCCGGCGCGCCAGAACTGCGCGAACGTCCGGAAATGCGAATCGCACCGTTCGTCGCGGGTTACGCCGGCTTCTCCACGCCACCAGCCCGGGGCACTTGCAGACTGCGCCGGAACCGCTGCGGGCAGGGCAGACCAACACAATGCACCCGCGACCGACACTCCGGATATCCAACGCAACGCACCCATCGATCTGCCTTTCAACGCGACTCTCGATCGTTACGATGCTGGCACGGGCGGATCATCGCGATCAAGCGCCGATCTACGCTTGTTCTCGAGAGCCTGAGCGCGGCCGATCAACCCTCTGCACCAGCGCCGCCTGCACGAAATCTGCACCCCGGCTGCTGAATCACAATGTTCGACTCGTTACGCGCGCTGAGGTATCAGGCCGCGATGTCCGACGTACCGCATACGCCGCTGCTCGACACCGTCGACACCCCGGCCGACCTCCGCAAGCTCAAGCCGTCCCAGCTCCGCCAGCTCGCGGACGAGCTGCGTACCGAGACGATCAGCGCCGTGGGCGTCACCGGCGGCCATCTGGGATCGGGCCTGGGCGTGGTCGAGCTGACGGTCGCGATCCACTATGTCTTCAACACGCCCGAAGACCGGCTGGTGTGGGACGTCGGCCACCAATGCTATCCGCACAAGATCCTGACCGGCAGGCGCAGCCGCATCCGCACGCTGCGCATGGGCGGCGGGCTTTCCGGCTTCACCAAGCGCAGCGAGAGCGAGTATGACCCGTTCGGCGCGGCGCACAGCTCCACCTCGATCTCGGCCGCGCTGGGCTTCGCCGTCGCCAACAAGCTGAGCGACGCGCCGGGCAAGGGCATCGCCGTGATCGGCGACGGCGCGATGAGCGCCGGCATGGCCTATGAAGCGATGAACAACGCCGAGGCGGCGGGCAACCGGCTGGTCGTGATCTTGAACGACAACGATATGTCGATCGCGCCGCCCGTCGGCGGGCTTTCGGCCTATCTCGCGCGGCTGATCTCCAGCCACGAATATCTGGGGCTGCGCAGCCTGGCGAAGCGCGCGATCCGCCGCGTTTCGCGCCGCCTGAGCTCGGTGGCGGGCAAGGCCGAGGAATATGCCCGCGGCATGGCCACCGGCGGCACGCTGTTCGAGGAACTGGGCTTCTATTACGTCGGCCCGATCGACGGGCATAACCTGGATCACCTCATCCCGGTGCTGGAGAATGTCCGCGATGCCGAGGAAGGGCCGATCCTGGTCCATGTCGTGACGCAGAAGGGCAAGGGATACGCCCCGGCCGAGAACAGCGCCGACAAATATCACGGCGTCCAGAAGTTCGACGTGATCACCGGCGCGCAGGTGAAGGCGCCGCCGGGGCCGCCGGCCTATCAGAATGTCTTCGGCGAGACGCTGGCGAAGCTGGCCGATGCCGACAGCCGCATCTGCGCGATCACCGCCGCCATGCCCTCCGGCACGGGCGTCGACAAGTTCGCCAAGGCGCACCCCGATCGCGCGTTCGACGTGGGCATCGCGGAGCAGCACGCGGTAACCTTCGCAGCCGGCCTGGCGGCGCAGGGGATGCGCCCGTTCTGCGCGATCTATTCCACCTTCCTCCAGCGCGCCTACGACCAGGTGGTCCATGACGTGGCGATCCAGAATCTGCCGGTGCGCTTCGCGATCGATCGCGCGGGCCTTGTCGGCGCGGACGGGGCGACGCATGCGGGAAGCTTCGACATCGCCTATCTGGCGACGCTGCCCAACATGGTGGTGATGGCCGCCGCCGACGAGGCGGAGCTGGTCCACATGACCTATACCGCCGCCGAGCATGACAGCGGCCCGATCGCGCTGCGCTATCCGCGCGGCAACGGCGTGGGCGTGGAGCTGCCCCAGGTCCCGCAGAAGCTGGAGATCGGCAAGGGGCGCATCGTCCGCGAAGGCAAGAAGGTCGCGATCCTCTCGCTCGGCACGCGGCTGGCGGAGGCGCTGAAGGCCGCCGACGCGCTGGAGGCGCGCGGGCTTTCCACCACCGTCGCCGACCTGCGCTTCGCCAAGCCGCTGGACGAGGAACTGATCCGCCGCCTGCTGACCACGCACGAGGTGGCGGTGACGATCGAGGAAGGCGCGATCGGCGGCCTGGGCGCGCATGTGCTCACCTTCGCCAGCGACGCCGGGCTGATCGACGCCGGGCTGAAGCTGCGCACGATGCGCCTGCCCGATCTGTTCCAGGACCAGGACAAGCCCGAAAAGCAATATGACGACGCCCGGCTGAACGCCGAGCATATCGTAGATACCGTGCTGACCGCGCTGCGCTGGAACGAGGCCGCCGTGGCCGACGGGGGCGTCAGGGCCTGACGGCGCGATGGCCGACCCCCGGCACGAGGCGATCGAGCCCCTGCTCCGCCGGGCGCTGGCGCATCTGATCGCGGGAGAGCGCGAGGCGGGGCTGGCGATCTATCTCGATCTGCTGCGCGCAGGGCGGGCAGAGGCGATGCCGGTCGGCAACCATCTGGCGCTGCTGGAGCGCGCGGGGCGGGCCGGCGAGGCGGCAGCGTTGCGGGCGCTGACGCTGGAACGCGGCGGCATCCTGGCCCGGCGCGGGGCCGCGCTGGACGGCACGCCGATCGACCCCGCGGCCGAGTATGAGGCGCTGTTCGCCCGCGGCCTGGTGAATTCGCGCATGGTGCAGGACTATCTGGCCGGGCTGTCGCGCCGCGGCGAGGCGGATCGCGTGGCCGCATTCTTCGACGCCGCGCGGCTGCTGCGCATCGTCCGCATCGATCCTGCGCTGGGGCCTGCGGCGCGCGACATGCTGCTGCGCGCGGAGAACCCCGCCGACTATCGCCAATCGGAACTCTCGGTGAACCAGATGTGCCGGATCGACGGCCTGGAGGAGCTCGGCGGCCCCGCCCCCGCCCTGATCGCCGCGCTGCGGACCGAGGCGGACCGCTATCTGGCCGATTGGGCCGCGAGCGATCATCCGCTGGCGGACCAGGTGCCACGTCACATCCGCGTCAAATATTGGGGCCTGATCTCACGCGGGGAAGGCTTCAACACGCCGCACATCCATCACCGCGGCTGGGCGACCGGCGTCTATTATCCGATCGCGGTGGAGGGCGGCGCAGGGCATCAGGGCGGCGGCGATATCTGTGTCGGCCCCCCGCCCCGGCTGAAGCAGCGCTACCCCGGCTGGCCCGACGCCCGCATCCGCCCCGAACCCGGCATGCTGATCCTGATGCCCAGCTTCTACACGCACTGGACCATTCCCCTGGGCGCGCCGGGGCTGCGGCTCTCGATAGCGTTCGACATGATCCGGGCGGGGTGACGGAGAAGCGGAACTGACGGGCATACACACAAGGGGCGGCCAAAAGGCCGCGCCGGCATCTGCCCTGCCTGCACTCATTTGGCCCCTTGAATCCGGAGGGGTATATTTGCACTTCTCATCAATACGCGCACTTTGACGAGATTTTCATGTTGACCTTAATACGCAGGATATACCGCTTCTTCGAGGCACATGAAAAAGCGTTCAGCTCCATGGCGGCGATCGTGGCACTTATTGCGGCCATATTTGGAGCCTTGAGCTTTCTTCTGGGGTGGTGGGGCGGAGCGACGCCCGTCACCCCCACGCCTACCCCGACGGCCACGCCGACTACCTCACCAACACCTACCCCAAGCCCTAGCCCCAGCCCGAGCCGGACAGCGTCTCCGCCGGAGGAGACGCATTGTACGCCCGGTCTACAGCAGGAGGCCACCTCCGCCGTTGAACGGCGGCTCTTGGTAGATTTGGAGGACTATATGGTGGCGCCGCGAAGCAAGGATGTACTGGTGCGCACTTGCGAATATTCAGGCGGGAAGCTTGCCGTGCTCGTCAAGCTGGAAGCCGTCGGCTTGCGCGGGGAGCGGCTCTTGCTGGAGGGCACCTACACCGGCACCCTCCCGCTAGACGGATCGCGCGTGGCCATCCGCCACGTCTCCGGCCCTTTCGATAAGTTGCTCCGCGAGAAGCGTGAGAAGCGGCGCCAGGACGCAGAAATCTGGGGCTTTTAAACCTGGTGCCTGGCCGGAAGCCATGCTGCGGACTCGCCTTCGCAGCCGCGGCGGCGTAGAGGCAGCACCATGCTTCAGCCCTCCCCCATTCCCGCCACCGCCCGGCCGCGCGCGCTGGCGCTCTGGCTGTTCGCCGTTGCCGCGATGATCGTGGCGATGGTGGTGATCGGCGGCATCACCCGCCTTACCGAGAGCGGCCTTTCGATCACCGAATGGAAGCCGCTGAGCGGCGCCATCCCGCCGCTGAACGACGCCCAATGGCAGGCGGAGTTCGAGAATTACAAGAAGATCCCCGAGTATCAGCAGCTCAACCAGGGCATGACGCTGGCCGGGTTCAAGGCGATCTTCTTCTGGGAATATCTCCACCGGCTGTGGGGGCGGCTGATCGGGCTGGTGTTCGCGGTTCCGCTGATCTGGTTCGCGGTGAAGCGGATGATCCCGCGCGGCTTCGGCCTGCGGCTGACCGCGCTGCTCGTGCTAGGCGGGATGCAGGGCGCGATCGGATGGTGGATGGTGATGTCGGGGCTCAGCGTGCGCACCGACGTCAGCCATATCCGGCTGGCGATCCACCTGCTGTTCGCGCTGGCGCTGCTGGCGGCGGTGGTGTGGACCGCGCTGGACCTGATCGACCTGGAGCGCAACCCGGCGGGGCGGCCCGCGCGGCTGACCCGGGTGGGCGCGATCACGGGGGCGGTGCTGTTCGTCCAGCTCCTGTACGGCGCGCTCGTCGCGGGGCTGAACGCGGGCCTGGTGACCGATGAGTGGCCGCTGATGAACGGCGCCTTCTTCCCCGGCGCGACGCAGCAGGGCCGCGGCTTCTTGGACGCGATCGTCAACGATCCGGCGATCGTCCATTTCATCCACCGCTGGTGGGCCTGGGTGGCGGTGGGCGCGCTGATCGTGCTGGCGCGCGCGGTGCGCGGTGTGGATCGCCGTGCCTCGATCGCGATCCACAGCGCGTTCGGCACGCAGATCCTGCTCGGCATCGTCACGGTGATGAGCGGCATGAACATCGCGCTGGCGGCGCTGCACCAGCTTGTCGGCGCGCTGCTGGTGGCTGCCGCGGTGTGGGGCGCCCATGCGATCGGGCGGCGCGGATGAGCGACGTCGCGCTGCTGTGGGTCACCTTCGCCAGCCGCGCGGAGGCGGAGCGCGTGGCAGAGACCGTGCTGGCCGAACGGCTGGCGGCATGCGCCAACATCCTGAACGGCTGCACCTCCATCTATCGCTGGCAGGGCGAGGTCCATCGCGGCGAGGAGGTGCCCGCGCTGTTCAAGACCACGCCGATGCTGGCCCGCCGCCTGCGCGATCGGATCGCGGCGCTGCACGGCTATGAGCTGCCCGTAATCGAAACCTGGCCGGCCGCGGCGGGCGACGCGGTGTACGCCTGGGTATCGGCCGAGACGGGCGCCTGATGCTGTTGACCGTGGTGGCGATCCTTGCGCCGCTCGTACAGGCCGCCAGCTTCGCCCCGCCCCCCGGCCGGCCGGTGCGCGTGATCACCGAACGGAGCGACGGCGAGGGCGAGGACCGCCGCACCTATCGCTCCGAACGCCAGATCCGCTTCACCCGCGACGGCGAGGGCTGGCGCGCCGAGGTGCGCACGCTGGCCGGTTCGGCCGACGGCGGGCCGGAGGCGCAGGCGATGTTCAGCGCGGGCTATGGCGCGCTGGCGGGCCGCACGCTGGTGTTCCGGCTCGACGCCCAGGGCCGCGCGACCGCACTCGACGATCAGGCCGGGCATTGGCAGGCGTTCTGCGACGGCGTGAAGACCCTGATCGCGATGCGGCGCGGCAAGGCGAGCCCGGAGGCGGCGCGGATGCTGGCCGACCGGGTCGCCGCCCCGCTGTGCGCGCTGCCCGCCGACCGCCAGTTCGCCACGCTCGCCTCGATGGTGGAGCAGCTCGCGGGCGGCGAGGCGGTGGCGCGGCCGGGCACGCGGCCGGCGGCGCTGAGCGCGGTTTCGCCCTTCGGCGGCCCGGTGGCGATCCAAGGCACCCAGACGATCGCCTTCGACGGGCTGCTGGTCGTCAGCACCACGCGCGGCGCCGCGGACATGGCGGGGCCGGACGGAACCTCCGGCCGCGTCGAGATCGAGCGGGTGCGGCGCCTGGACCCGCTCACCGGGCTGCTCACGGGCACCAGCGAGACGATCCGCACCAGCACCGGCGCGCGCGCGTCGGTACGCCGTTCGGAGGTGCGCGTGCGGATCGAGCCGGAGGATGCGTGGCGCTGACGCTTGCACTATGGTATTCAGATACCCGTCAGCAAAGCCGCGCATTTGCTTGACTTTCCCGGGCGCTTCCGCCAATTGCCCGCCGTCCGCGCTACCGGAAACGGTGGCGCGCTATTGTTTATTGCGATGCGTTTCTAGCGAAAGGTCCAGGCCCCATGAAGGCGCTGATGAAGACCACCAAGGCGGTGAAGCCGGCCGAAGTGGAAAAGAAGTGGCATCTGGTCGATGCCGAAGGTCTGGTGGTTGGCCGCGCCGCGGTCGTGATCGCCAACGTCCTGCGCGGCAAGCACAAGACGAGCTTCACCCCGCACGTCGATTGCGGTGACAACGTCATCGTCATCAACGCGGACAAGGTGCGCTTCACGGGCCGCAAGCTGACCCAGAAGATGTACTATAAGCACACCGGCTATGCCGGCGGCATCAAGGAAGTCCGCGCCGACAAGGTGCTGGGCGGCCGCTTCCCGGAGCGCGTGCTTGAGAAGGCCGTGGAGCGCATGATCCCGCGCGGCCCGCTGGGCCGTCAGCAGATGCGCAACCTGCGCATCTATTCGGGCTCGGAGCATCCGCACGCGGCCCAGAACCCCGAAGTCCTCGATATCGCGGGCATGAGCCGCAAGAACAAGGTGGGCGCGTAATGACCGACAATCGCCAGTCCCTTTCCGACCTCGCGTCGCTGACCCAGGCCGGCGCCGCCCCGGCCGCCCCCGCCGCGGACGAAGCCGCCAGCGCCGACGCCTATCTGGCGGGTGCCGAGGTGGTCGAGACCGCCCCGCTGCGCCAGCAGGAGCTCGACAAGTTCGGCCGCGCCTATGCCACCGGCCGCCGCAAGGACGCGGTCGCCCGCGTCTGGCTGAAGCCGGGCACCGGCAAGATCACGGTCAACGGCCGCGATCAGGAAGTCTATTTCGCGCGCCCGACGCTGCGCCTCGTCATCAACCAGCCGTTCGGCGTCGCCGAGCGCGAGGGCCAGTATGACGTCGTCGCCACCGTCAAGGGCGGCGGGCTTTCGGGCCAGGCCGGCGCGGTGAAGCACGGCATCGCGCAGGCGCTGTCGAAGTATGAGCCGAAGCTGCGCACCGCGGTGAAGCAGGCCGGCTTCCTGACCCGCGACAGCCGCACCGTGGAGCGCAAGAAGTACGGCAAGGCCAAGGCCCGCCGCAGCTTCCAGTTCTCGAAGCGCTAAGGTCCCCGGGCGGACCGGGATTGCATCGCAATCCCCGGACCCGCCACGGCGTCAGCCAGCCAAAAGGGGCGGTCCGGAAACGGGCCGCCCTTTTTGCTGTAAGCTGCCCTATTTCCCGTAAGCCGCCCTTTTTCCTGTAAGAAAGCCGCGCGTCCGGCGACTATCCCCATGCCATGCAGGATAAACCGAACCAGGACGCCCGCTACACCGCCGCCGCCCGCAGCTATGGCGCGGCGATCGAGCGGCTCGCCCGCGGATATGAGGCCGACCCGGAGCTGCGCCGCGACCTGGTGCAGGAAATCCACGCCGCGCTGTGGCGCAGCTTCGGCTATTTCGAGGGGCAATGCTCCGAACGGAGCTGGGTCTATCGCGTCGCGCATAATGTGGCGGTGACGCATGTGACGATGCGCCGCCGCCTGCGCGCCGAGGCGCTGTCGGGGCTCGACGAGATCGCCGACATCCCCGGCCCCGCCGATACCGAGGCACAGACCGGCGACCGTCGCATCGTGGACCGGCTGCTGGCCACCATCCACCGGCTGAAGCCCGCCGACCGGCAGGTGATGCTCCTCTACCTCGAAGACCTGACCGCCGCGGAGATCGGCGAGGTCACCGGGCTGTCGCCCGGCGCGGTGGCGGTGCGCATCCACCGGACCAAGGCGCTGCTGGCCCAACGCTTCGACAGGAAGGAACTGCCATGAACGACCCCCTTCGCCACGCCTGGCAGGCAAGCGGCGACGCCGCGCTGCCCCCGATCGACCGGGTGCGCGCGGGTGCGGACCGTTTCCACCGCATCATCCGACGCCGCAACCGCGTGGAATATGCCGCCTGCGCCTTCGTCATCCTGTTCTTCGGGCTGCGCGGGCTGACCGGGGCCGGCGATCCGGTGACGCGGGCAGGGGCGCTGCTGGTTGTGCTCGGCACGCTTGTCGTCGCATGGCAGCTCCACCGCCGCGCGCCGGCCGTGGCCCCGCCCGCCGCCGCCGCGCTGGAGCCGGTGCTGGTCCACCAGCGCGCCCAGTTGGCCCGCCAGCATGCCGCGCTGTTGCAGGTCGGCCGCTGGTACATCCTGCCGCTGGTGCCCGGCATGGCGCTGATGATGCTCGCCCCGGCGCTGATCGGCGGGCTGGGCGCGATGCCGCCGTTTCAATGGGTGGCGATCGCGATCTCCACCGCCATCTTCGGGATGGTCTGGCGTCTCAACATCCGCGCGGCGCGCGGGCTGGAACGCGCCATCGCCGATCTCGACGCGCTCGCCGCCGAGCAATAAAAGACGGAGATGGAGATCGAAGACCCCGTAACCGAGACGATCGTCGGCTTCCTGGCCCGGATCGGCATTCCCGTGACGATCGAGCCGGTGGCGGGCAAGACCTTCATCCCCGGCGCCCAGGTGCGTGACGGCGGGCTGGTGTTCGATCCGATGATGCTGCCCTACCCCGGCGATCTGCTGCACGAGGCGGGGCACATCGCGGTCACCGATCCGGCGCTGCGCCCCGCCCTGACAGAGGTTTCGCAGGACCCGGGCGAAGAGATGGCGGCGATCGCCTGGTCCTATGCCGCGGCGCTGGAGGCAGGCGTGGACCCGGCCGAGGTATTCCACCCCTTCGGCTACAAGGGCGAGTCGGCGCGGCTGCTGTCGGATTTCACCGGCGGGCGCTACGTGGGACTGCCGATGCTCGAATGGTTCGGCATGACCGCCGCCCCCGGCAAGGGAGAAGCCGCAGGCCTGCCGGAATACCCCGCCATGGCGCGATGGCTGCGCTGAAGGGGGTGCTTCGCACATAGGGGATTGCCTGAACGCTAGGGGAAGCCCGTATCGCCGTACAGCGCGTGGGTGGCTTCTATCCTGCCCCGTGCATCGGCAGTCCAGCCGATGCGAAACTGGCTGCCGCAGATGAAGGCGTCGTATCTGATGGACGCGGTGCCACTGGTTCCTCCCGACGGGTGCTGCTGGCGCTCCACCTTAAGACCCAGATGCTCCATATATTGTGCCAGATCGCGTTCCGGGCTCCCCCCGGGAAACCGTTTTCGTACCCGCTCCTGAAGTATATCGGTGCCTTTCCGATATTCATTCCCCCATATTCCAGCGAATACTGGATCGCTTCGAGGGTCGGCGGAACGATTATCTCCACATCCGCTCAAAAATATCGCAAATGACAGGAGCCATAGCCCATCTATCTTCATGACGGCAGCATATCGAAAAGCAGCCCCGGAATACAATCGCCGGGACCGCAAGATGCCGATATGCCGTTGCCATTCTCCCTTAATCCACCTCCAACCACCCCGAATACCCCACCACCTCTCCGATCAGCGGCATGCGTACCGTCACCTCGAAGCGGAAGCGGCCGTCTTCCTGCCACTCGCGGGCGGTGATGCGGGGGCCGGCCCAGCGGGGGAGCGGCAGGCCGAAGGCGCTCCAGCCGGCGAATTCCATGCGCAGCCCGTCCGCGTCCGCGGGGAGATCGAAGGCGAAGCGGAGCGGGCCGAAGCGCTCGATCGCGCGGCCGCGGCGGGCGCTCAACTCGCTGGTGAAACGGTGGCCGCCGAAATCGCGGGTCCAGCGTTCGCGGCCGTCCGCTTCGGTGAAATGGACGTGGAGCGGCACGGTGCCCGCGGGCGGCATGCCCATCATCGCCGCCAGCATCCGCGCGGCGGGCGATGTGCCGCGGCGCACCGTCCCCTCCCCACGCGCACCGTGATCGGAGCTGACCTGGTGCATCGCGCGGACCAGCGGGGGCAGCGCGGCGAAGCGATCGCCCAGGATGCGGGCATAGAGCGGCGCGGGCAGCGCGCGCTCCGCCGTGGCGTGACGGATCGCGAGCGCGGCGAAGAGCGGCGCGAAGGCCTCCAGCGTCAGTTCGTCCCCCGCATGGCGCGCGCCGGGGGCGACGCGGCCGGCCAGCATCGCCTCCGCCAGCAGCTCGGCGGCGAGCACCGGAATCTCCGGCCCGTCGCCGTTCGACGCGACGAGGGTCCAGCGGCGCTCGACGGCGCGCCCTTCCGCCTCGCCGCTTAGCGTGACGTGCATCGCCGAACGATCTCCGCCGAAGCGCAGCGTGGCGCGATAGAGCGGCATCAGCAGCCCGCGCAGCTTCGTCAGCGAGGCGATCCAGCCCCAGCGCACCGGCCAGCTCGCCAGCCACAGCGTGCGCATCTGGAAGCCCAGCTCGGTGCCCGCGCGGAAGGTGACGGCGGGGCGGCCGGGCAGCGCTTCGGGCAGGATGGCGTGATCGGGCACGTCGGCGATGCCGGTCAGCCGGCCGCGCAGCCCGGTGCCGTCCGGCAGCAGGAAATCCTGGCGCCGCATCTCCTGCCATCCCCAGCCGGTGGCCCAGCGCCTGCCGCGCCACAGCTTCACCGGGCGGCCGACATAACTCAGGATCGCGGCGGCGACAGAGGGGCCGGCGCTGGCGCGGTTGGAGGCGCTGATGGCCATCTCCACCCGGTCCACGCGCGCCATGCCGGCGGCCAGTTCGCGCACCACGGCGCCCGACAGCGCGGGAACCGAGGAAGCGCCCGAGATCACCGGCACGCCCGCGCGGCGCGCGTCCTTGTCCAGCGCGCCGATGCCGCACACGAAATCGCGCGCGTCGGCCAGGTCCAGATAGGGGATGCGCATCGCGATGCACGCCTCGGGCACGGTATGGCCACTGCCCTGGAAGGGGCCGGCGGCGTCGATCACCAGATCCGGCCGCTCGCGCGCCATCGCCAGGCCGATGCCGTTGGTGCGGTCCGCCACCAGCGGCTCGGCGCCGGGCAGCGTCGCGCTGAAGGCGGCGGCGCGCTCCATGCTGCGTCCCGCCACGATCACGCGATGCCCCCGCCCCGCCAGCCGCCGCGCCAGCCGCGCGCCGAACCCGCCATAGCCGCCGATCAGGAGGATGCGGCTCATGCGGCAAAATCCTCGCGCCGTTCGCGCACGAACGACCAGAAGACCAGCCCGCCCGCGATCCCGGCCAGGCCCAGCGCTGGCAGCGGCTGAACGCTCCAATAGGCCCGCCCTATAAACTCAGCCAGCGAGCTTGCGGAAAGCGCGTCGGGCACCAAACTAATCACCGCTGCGGGCATGACAGCGATGATGGCACCCGCAAGCGCAGCGCTCCACCAGCGGATCCGCCAACGCTGCCTGAGCAGAAGATACGCCGGGAGCGCCAGCAGCAGGAGGTGCAGCATGGCGACCGGGCTTCCGAACAGCACCGCCAGCGCCATCCAGCGCCACCACTGATCGCCGAACCCAAGGGGGTGCGGAACCGACGCCGCGATCATCAGTCCGATCACCGCCGGAGCCACGATCGCCGCCGCCACCGCGCCGGCCGCGCCGCGCCCGCTCATCGTTCTCCCTCCTCATCCTCGAACACCGCGAGCTGGTGGACCAGCTCGCCCAGCCAGGGATGGATCAGGTCCAGCGTGAAGGCGAACCGGCCCGCGCCCAGATCGACATGGCCGATCACCAGCCGCCCCGGCTCCAGCCAGCGCGGCAGGCGCAGGCGCCAGCGGCCGAGCTGGAGGAAATAATGATCGCCCAGGAACAACAGGCTGCCGTCCGCCGCATCCAGCCGCAGCGCGATGCCGATGCCCAGCCCCAGATACTCCTCCAGCCCGGTCGGCCCGGCGAAGCGCTTGCAGCTATGGATAACCTGGGGAAAGCCATGCGCGCGGCCATATTGACGCATCCAATACTGGCCCTTGCCGTCCTCTGCCCCGGTCACGGTGACGCTGGCCGCCACGCCGGTATCGGTGCCGAGCGGCAGCGGCGCACCGATCAGGCGGCAGGCCTGGGCGAGCAGCCAGCCCGCGCCGCGCATCCGGCATTCGGTGACCTGCCCGGCATAGGTGACGCAGGCGCCCGCGGCGACATGGCGGGCGAAGCGGCGGCGCACCGCGGGCGGCAGCAGCGCCCAGCGCGTGTCGCCCAGCAGGCGGCGGAAGGGCGCATCCCCGTCCGTGCGCACGGCCGGGCGATGCCACGAACGGCAGCGCCGCCGCACCGGCTCGCTCCACCATTCGCCTTGCCATCCGGTCGCCTGCGCGCCCATCGCCGCCTCCTGTTTCCAGCGCCTATTTCTCGCCCTTGCCCTTCGGCAGGAACGCCAGCACCCGCTTGCCCATCGCGATCAGCATCATCAGCCGGCCGGGCGGGATCGCGATCATCTGGCGGTACCAATCGTCCATCGTGCGGACGAAGCCGTGCATCGCATCGATCCGCTCGCGCGCGACGGGCGAGATACGCGGATCGCGCGCGGCCTCGTCGGCGCAGGTCTGGAGCGCGGCCACCGCGGGATCGATCTCGCGCTCCTTGCGGCCCTGGGCGACGCGGGTCAGCATCTGCCAAAGGTCGGTCTCCGCCTCATAATGATCGCGCCGGTCGCCCAGCACGGGCACGCGCCGGATCAGCTTCCACCCCAGCAGCTCCTTCAGGCTGTTGGAGGTGTTGCTGCGCGCGATCTTCAGCGTGTCGCTGATCTCCTCGGCATGCATCGGGCGATCGCTGAGGTAGAGCAGCGCGTGGATCTGCGCGACCGAGCGGTTGACGCCCCATTGGCCGCCCATCTCGCCCCAGTGCAGCACGAACTGCTGCACCGCGGTTGGAAGCAGGTTCGTATGATCGGTAAATTCTGTCATAACAGAAATATCGCAAATTCAAGGAATGGAGTCAAGCCGGCCGTGCGGGGGTCATGCACCCAGCGTTCCACGACGGCACGCGGCCGCCGCGTTTGCGGCAGGCCGATGATATCCCAGCTTGACGCAGGGCATTGCGGGCTGCTGAGTGTTTCGCGGTGCCGGTGTCCGCGTTTCGTCCCATGTCCGGGACCGGCGCGCGGCCGCCGGACCGGGGGAGAGTATCAGGGATGACGTCCCGCGAGATTACGCAGTTCATGCCGCTCGCCGACGAGGGGGTGCATGCTGCGCCGCCGGCGGGCGCCTTTTCGGGCAAGCTGCACGTGATGGCATTCGGCGCGATCGGCTGGCCCTGGCTGGTGCGCAGCCTTTCCGGCGGCAAGCCCAGCGCCAAGCAGGCGCTGCTGGAACGGCTGGGTCTGGCCGCGGATGCCCTACCCTATCTGGGAAGCTGGAAGGCGGATACCGGCTTCCTCAACCTGATCGTGGACCATATCGAGCAGCACCAGCCGCAGACCGTGCTGGAACTGGGCGCGGGCGCATCGAGCCTGGTGATCGGGCGCGCGCTGCAGCTTCACGGCGGCGGACGGCTGATCAGTTGCGACCAGCATGCCGGCTTCGTCGATGCGACCCGCACCTGGCTGCAAGAACATGGCGTGGAGGCGGAACTGCGTGCCACGCCGTTCCGCCGGCCGCCCAACGGCTGGCCGGGCATGTGGTACGATCATGGGCCGCTGCCCGACCGGATCGACCTGCTGATCGTCGATGGCCCGCCCTGGGCGATCCACCCCTTCGTCCGCGGCGCGGCCGACAGCCTGTTCGACCGGATTCCGGTGGGCGGCACCGTATTGCTCGACGATGCGGCGCGGCCGGGCGAGCGCGTGGTGGCGCGCAAGTGGAAGCGGCGCTGGCCGAATTTCGACTTCCGGCTGGTCCATGCCGGAACGAAGGGCACGTTGATCGGCGTCCGGAGAAGCTGAGCCGGGGCGCCGGGCGGCCGTCCCCGCCACTGTTGCCGCCGGGCATCGAAATTGCGCAAAGCGTTTCCGCAGCGCAACAGATGCTTGTCCTGTGCGTTTAAGATCAATAACCTGCCAGAATCGCGCGTGCCTTTGGTACAGCCGAATGAATAAACGAGGGGCTCAAATGATGACCAACAGCAAGCTGTCGCGCTTCCGGCGCGCGTCGCTCTTTATCTCCGCCGCGGCCTTCTGCGTCGCAGCGGCCGGTACCGCACACGCCCAGTCCGATGAGGGCAACGGCCTGCTGGACATCACCGAGTCCGTGCTGGAGCCTCAGGACGCGAGCATCTCGCTGGTCCCCGGCCGCCCCGACATCGTCGAGGTCGAGCGCGATCCGCAGATCGTGATCGGTGCCCCGGGCACCCCCACCACCGCGCGTGATCCGGTCAACGTCAACGGCGTAGGCCAGATGATCGTCGATCAGGGCGGCGGCTTCATCGGCCTGTGTACCGCGACGCTGATCAACCCGCGCACCGTGATCTTCGCCGCGCACTGCGTGAACGATCTGCCGGGCAGCTCCTATGGCGCGGCCAACGGCGGCACCGCGATCGGCTTCGGCTTCGAGAACAACCTGCGCGCCAACGCCCCGGGCGAGACCGACGAGCTGGTCCGCTGGCTGCTCGGCGGCGCCGGTGGCGCGGGCCGGTTCCAGACCAACGTCGCCCAGGCCTTCTACAACTCGAACTTCGTCACCTATCACCCCGGCTCGCTGGAGCCCGAAGCGAACCAGTTCCTGTACAGCGACATCGCGATCGCATCGCTCGACACCCCGGCCAAGAACGTGCCGACCTGGGCGATGCTGTTCTCCGCGCTGCCCCAGGTGCCGATCACGGCCAACGGCAGCGGCTATCACGTCACCATCACCGGCTATGGCAACAACGGCACGGGCTCGAGCGGCTCGACCGGCGGCATCGACTTCCGCCGCCGCATCGCCGAGAACATCGTCGGCGCGCTGGCCTCGATCGACGATTTCGAGGGCTTCCTGTTTGGTGGCGGTGGCGGCCTGCCGCAGAACCTGTACTGGATCGACTTCGACGATCCCCGCCGCGGCACCCAGTCGGCCGACCCGCGCGACTTCAATGCGTGGCGCGACAATCCGCTGCCGCGTGAAGGCATCACCGCCAGCGGCGATTCCGGCGGCCCGCTGATCCTCGACCAGCAGTATGCCAAGCAGCTCGTGATCGGCGTGCTTTCGGGCGGCTACACGCGCTTCTTCAACGGCGCCCCCGCCAACGGCTATGGCACCGCCAGCTTCTATCAGCCGCTCTATCTCTATTGGGACTGGATCGCGGAGAACAACCCGTACCGCTATGTCGCCGCCAAGGCCGGCAACGGCGACTGGACCGATCCCAACCACTGGGTGACGACGGTCGATCCGAACTATTTCATCCTGGATTCCAACGGGAACCTGGTGAACGGCGTGCCGACCACCCCGGGCGAGGGCGTGAACGGCACCGACGGCAAGTTCGGCCAGGCCTGTTTCGAAGGGCCGATCAACGGCGGCTTCAGCGACTGTCTGGACATGGAAACGGGTACCTATACCCAGACCCAGCGCCCGATCGGCACCTCGGCCGTATCGGATCGCGCGGTGGTGAGCATCCGTTCGATCCTGGGCGACGATGCCGACGCGCTGCTCGAGGCCCAGGACTTTGACCTCGCGGCGGTTTCGCCCGAGGCACAGGCCCAGCAGCAGGCGGCCGTGCTGCCGTCGGCGACGATCGCCAACGGCCTGCCGGGCGCGACCAATTTCGTGCCGAACAACATCAACACCGGCCAGGGCGCCACGCCGCGCTACTTCGACGTGACGCTCTCCGCGGCGGGCACCACCACGCTGAGCAGCAGCGTGACGATCGATCGCCTGACGATCTCGGGCACGAACACCGCGCTCAACGTCGCGTCGGGCGGCTCGCTCACCAGCCTGATGGACATCAACCTGCTGGCGGGTGCGGTTCAGGTGAACGGCACGCTGAGCACCCCGGGCGACTTCTTCATGATGTCGGGCGGGCTCAACGGTTCGGGCACGATCAACACGCCGTACTTCACCAACGTGGCTGGCGGCATCGCGCCGGGCACCACGGGCACGATCGGCACGCTGACCTTCAACGGCAACGTGATCCTTTCGTCGGGCAGCAAGCTGTACATCGACCTGTCGAACACCGGCGCTTCGGACAAGATCGTGGTGAAGGCCGGCGCCGACGGCACCACGGGCGTGGCCAGCATCGGCGGCCAGGTGAACTTCACCTTCAACGGCGCGGTGCGCGCGAACAACACCTACACGATCCTCACCGCAGCGGGCGGCGTGCAGGGCACCTTCGTTACGCCGCAGTCGCTGAGCGCGATCCTGAAGCCGCAGATGATCTACACCGCCAATTCGGTGCAGGTGAACGTTCAGGCGGGCAACTATCGCGACGTCATCGGCCCGCAGACGCCGATCGCCTATGCCTATGCGCTGCTGCTCGATCAGAACCGCAGCAACGCGAACAACTATGACTCGCTCTACGGCCCGCTCGACCTGCTCGACGCGGCGAGCATCCGCAACGCGCTCAACGGCCTGGCGCCCGCGAGCGAGACCACCGCGGGCACCATCGGCACCGTCGGCCTGGAAGCCATGTCGGGCTTCTTCCGCGATCGCGCGATGTCGCTCGATGGTTCGAACATGAGCGGCGGCATCGCGCGGATCAGCGCGCCCGCCAACCTGAGCTCGGTGGACCTGACCGGCATGCGCACCGGCGCCCCGATGCAGGCCGGCGCCTCTTCGTTCGTGCAGGAGGGCACGCTGCCCGAGAACATGAGCGCGTTCGTGGCGGGCGGCTATCTGAACGGCGATGCGCTGTCGATGCCGGGCACCGGCTGGGGCGGCCGTGACAACTACAACGGCTGGTACATGGCCGGCGGCATCGAAACCGCGCTGGGCGAGAACGCCGCGCTTGGCTTCGCGCTGTCGTACACCGACCTTGACGGCACGGCCGCCGTTCCCGGGCAGACCGCGACGGGCAAGCTGTATCAGGGCACGCTCTACTCGAACTACAAGCTGACCAACGCGCTGCGCGTCGACAGCATGTTCAGCGCGGGCCTGTTCGATATCGGCACGCGCCGCACCGTGTCGTTCCTGGGCAACAGCTACACGCTGCGCGCCTCGGATCAGGCGCTGGCGCTGACCGGCGAGGTCGGCATCAGCGGCGCGGTGGACGCCGGCCCGATGACGCTGACCCCGCGGCTTGCGCTGCGCACGGCGCAGGTGGGCTTCTCGCCGACGATCGAGACCGGCGGGCCGACCGCGCTGCTCTACAAGCGCGACAAGCTGCGCAGCGCGCAGGTGCGTGGCGGCGTGACGCTGGCGGGCAACGGCACGAAGTTCCGGCCGTACCTGAGCGGCACGCTGGTCCATGAGTTCGATGGGCGCGGCGCGGTGTTCTCGTCGAACTTCGTCGGCAGCGCCACGCCGGGCGTGCTCTTCCAGACCACGGAAGCGGCAGGCGCCTGGGGCGAGGTCGGCGGCGGCCTGACCGTCAACACCGGCAACATCGACATCTCGCTCTCGGCAGAGACCACCGTCGCTCGCGACGACATCTCCGCCCAGACCTATCGCGGCTCGATCTCCTTCAAGTTCTGAGCCGCGCCGCTCCGGCGGCACCTATCGCGGGGCCGTTCCCTCCGGGGAGCGGCCCCGCTTCCTTTTCCGGGAACGAACGGCCGCTCCGGCAGCGCAAGAGCCTGTCCTGTTTCGGCTGCGCCACCAAAGGCGGGCACAGGCTACGCCATGGTGCGCGCGACCGTCTCGAACTCCCGGCCGGCGATCCGGATCTCGTTGAAGCCGGGCGGCTGCGCACGGATGCGTTCCGAAAGCGTGCCCGCGCCGATCATCCGCACCGCCCTGCCCCCCGCCCGATGCACATGATCGAACGGATCGTGGACATGGCCGGTGAGCACCGCATCGACCCCCGCCGCCGCCAGCGCCGCCAGTGCACGCCCGCCCCCGCGCGTGCGTGAGGACATGCGCGTGCCCGGCTCCACCAGCGGGTGGTGGCAAGCCACGAAGCGCAGCCCGCCCGCCGGGGTCGCCGCGACCAGCGCCAGCGTGCGCCGCAGCGCATCGCCGCTGACATGCCCCTTGGACCAATCCAACCGCCATTGCGCGCGGGCGGTGGTCTTCAGCGGGACCACGCTGACGCCCGCGATCCCCAGCGGCCGCTCGATCGCCGCCTCCAGCGCGCGATAGCGGCGATAGGGCGCCACCAGCCGCGCCCAGGGGTTGAACCAGGGCAGGTCGTGGTTGCCCGCCTCCACCGTCACCGGGCGGCCGAGACCCTGAAGCCACGCGGCGGCGGCGGCGAACTCGCGCGCGCGGGCGCGCAGCGTCAGGTCCCCGGTCACCACGATCGCGTCGGGCGCCTCCGCCGCCACCAGCCCGGCGAACCAGTCGAGCGCGGCGCGATCCTCCGCGCCGAAATGCAGGTCGCTGACGTGGAACAGCCGGGTCACGGCGCGGACGCGGGATCGGCCGCGCGGGTCGCAAGGAAGGATTTGCCGCTCATCGCGCTGCGGATGCGCGTGGCGGGATCGAGCGTTACGGGCTCGCCGTCGAACAGCGCCAGCGCCCGGCGGTTGCCGCGCACGCGCAGCTCGCGGGCATGGACCTGGGTTACCGCACGCGCCGCGATCCAGTCCCCGGTCAGCCATTCCCAGCCGAGCTGGGCGATCGTGCCCCAATCGCGCGCATCGACGGCGGCTACGTCCATCCCCCCGGCGCCGGGGAAGACGAATACCGCCTGGTATCGCCGAGCCAGCCCAGGCGCCCCGCGCACGCGGATTCCGCGCCGATGGAAGGTCGCGCTCCATGCTGCGCGGATCGCGCGCGCCAGCCGCGCGATCCGCCCTTTGCGCACCGCCTCGCGCGCGCGTGCCCAGGCCGCCGCCGGGCCGAGAATCAGGCCGACAAAGGCACGATGCTCGCCCGCCGCGATGAACGGCAGCGCCACGCGGCGCGCGCCCGCGCCGTGCGCGGCATGGATGATCGCTTCCGGATCCAGCGTGTCGTGCAGCGCCTTGGCGAGCAGGTTCATCGTGCCGCCGGGCAGGATCAGGAAGGCCCCGCCCCATGCGGCCAGCGCGCGCAGCGCTGCGTTGATCGTGCCGTCCCCTGCGAACAGCACCACCGTATCCACCCCCGCCGCATCCAGCGCCACGGCATCGGGGACCGGCTGTTCGGGAAAGTCGGTGCGGCCCGCCAGTTCGAGCCCGCGTTCGCCGAACACCGCCTCCAGCGCGGCACATTTGGCCGCATTGGTGGAGCCGGAGCCGGGATTGGTGATGAACCAGAGTTTCCGCATGGGGTGCAAACGCTTCCGCGCCCGTTTCGCCTCAGTCGCGGCAGAGGCGTATCTTCTGGATGCCGAACCCGTCGGGCGGGAGGCGGACGTGGCGGCCCTGGTCCGTCCGATCCCCGTTGAGCCAGTCCACCGTGGCGAAGTCGAACCGGCCCTCGGCGGGCTCGATCAGCTCCCAGCTTATCGGCGCCAACACCGTGTTGAGGCGCATCGCCTTCAGCTTCGCCCCGTGCGGCGCCACAAGCTTCCGCGGATCAAGACGGCGCATGCTTCCTCCGGTCCTGCGGGCGTTGCGCCTATTCGGCGGTCTCGATCCCCAGCAGTTGAATCTTGAACAGCAGCGTGGCGTTGCCGGGGATGGGTCCCTTGCCCTTCGGGCCATAGCCCAGGTCGGCGGGGATCGCGATCTCGATGGTGTCGCCCACCCCGGCCATCGGGATGGCGAGCTGCCACGCCTTGATCAGCCGTTCGAGCGGGAAGGTGGCGGGTTCGCCGCGATCCCAGGAGCTGTCGAACTTGGTGCCGTCGGTCAGCGTGCCTTCGTAATGGACGGTGACGGTGTCGCTCACCTTGGGATGCGCGCCGCTGCCGTCGCCCGCGACGCGGCGCCAGCGCATGCGATCGAGCCAGCGCCAGCCGTCCTGCCATTTGAGCCCGACCACGGCCAGTATCTGCCGGTTGTGCCAGGCCGAATCCTGGGCGGTGGCGGGCACGGGCGGTACCGCCGCATCCTGGGCATGGGCGGCGGGGGCAGCGGCGGGAATGGCGGCAAGCGTAAGCGCGGCGAGCGTGGTGCGGATCATGCCGCCGTTCTCCAATGCCCGCGCGGGCACGTCAACCGCCCCGGCCCAAAGAGCAAGGTGCTTATGATCTGACCCGTTCGCGCCGAGCCTGTCAAAGGGCACGTTGCCGCTAGCGATACGCTCGTGGAAGGCCGCCCTTCGACGGGCCCAGGGCGAACGGTCATGGACTGGGATCTGGATTTGGCGCGCGATGCTCGAGCCGCAGCCTATTCGATGCTCAGCAGCTCGATCTTGAACAGCAGCACCGCGCCGCCCGGGATCGGCCCGCCGCCGCGATCACCATAGCCCAGCGCCGGGGGCACGGCGATCTCGATCGTGTCGCCGATCCCCGCCTTGGGCAGCGCGAGCTGCCACGCCTCGATCAGCCCGCCCAGCGGAAAGCTGGCCGGCTTGCCGCCCTGCGTGCTGTCGAACACCGTGCCGTCGACCAGCTTGCCCTCGTAATGGATCGTCACCGTATCGCTGGGCAGCGGGTGGCGGCCGCTGCCGTCGCCCTTCACCCGGCGCCACAGCAGGCCGCGCTCGATCTCCTCCCATCCGGCCGCCTTGCGCTCGGCCAGCGCCTGTTCCTGCTTGGCGGCCCAACCGGGATCGGCGGCGGGCGCCTTGCGCGGCTGCGACATGAAGATCGCGACCACGACCGCAATCGCGATCACGCCCAGCGCGATCCAGGTGCCCATGGGTAAAGGTGCCTTCTTCTGCGGCTGGCCGGCGGCGGGCGCCGGCTTGCCGGGTTGCGGGTTCTTGCCGGTCATTCGAACTCCAGGATCGCGGCATCGACCGCCAGGCTGTCGCCCGGGCCGAAGTTCGCCGCCTTTACCGTGGCCGCCTTCTCGGCGCGAAGGATATTCTCCATCTTCATCGCCTCGACCACCGCCAGCGGCTGGCCGGCCTCCACCGTGTCGCCCGGCGCGACATGCAGCTTGGTGAGCAGCCCCGGCATCGGCGCGAGCAGGAACTTGCTCATGTCGGGCGGCACCTTCTCGATCATGTGCCCGGCCAGATCGGCGACGCGGCGGCTGAAGACCTTCACGGCATGCGATGCGCCATGCGCGCGCAGCCGCCATCCGCCGCGCGTGCGCGCGATGCCCACCGCCAGCTCGACATCGTCGATCCGCGCGGCGAACAGCGGATCGCCCGGATGCCAGCGGCCCACCACGTCGAGCGGTGCGGCATCGCCGATCTTCACCAGCAGCCCGCCGTCATATCCTTCGACGGTGACGTCGAACCGCTCGCCGCCGATCAGCACCACCCGTTCGGGCGAGGACGCGGGCGGGCTGGCGAGCTGCCCCGAGATCTCCGCCGCGCGCGCGGCCTGGGCCAGATCGACCGCAACCGCCACCGCGGCCAGCCGGCGCAGCAGCTCGGGCGAGGCCGCGGCGCCCGCGAAGCCCTCCGGATATTCCTCGGCGATGAAGCCGGTGGTCAGCGCGCCTTCGCGGAAGCGCGGATGCTGCATCAGCGCGGAGAGGAAATCGATATTGTTGCCCACGCCCTCCAGCTCGAACCGGTCGAGCGCCGCTACCTGCAGGTCCGCCGCCGCATCGCGCGTCGGCCCCCAGGTGACCAGCTTGGCGATCATCGGATCGTAGAACATGCTCACCTCGCCGCCCTCGACCACGCCGTCATCGACGCGGACATAGCCGGCGCCGCCCGGCTGCTGGCGATAGGGCGTCTCCTGCGCGGGCGGTGTGCGATAGCGCGTCAGCCGGCCGGTGGAGGGCAGGAAGCCGCGATAGGGGTCCTCGGCATAGACGCGGTTCTCGATCGCCCAGCCGGTGAGTGTCACATCATCCTGCGCGAAGCCCAGCGGCTCGCCCGCCGCGACGCGGATCATCGTCTCCACCAGGTCGATGCCGGTGATCGCCTCGGTCACCGGATGCTCCACCTGCAGGCGGGTGTTCATCTCAAGGAAGTAGAAGCTCTCGCCGGTCGTGTCGGCGCCGGAGACGATCAGCTCGACGGTGCCCGCGCTGTAATAGCCCACCGCCTGGGCCAGCGCGACGGCCTGTTCGCCCATCCGCTTGCGCATCCCGGGCGTGACGAAGGGCGACGGCGCCTCCTCCACCACCTTCTGGTGGCGCCGCTGGATCGAGCATTCGCGCTCGCCCAGATAGAGGACGTTGCCGTGCTGATCGCCGATCACCTGGATCTCGATGTGGCGCGGCTGTTCGATGAATTTCTCGATGAACACGCGGTCGTCGCCGAAGCTGGCGAGGCCCTCGCGCTTCACGCTCTCGAAATTCTCGCGCACGTCCTTTTCGCTGAAGGCCAGGCGCATGCCCTTGCCGCCGCCGCCGGCCGACGCCTTCATCATCACCGGATAGCCGATGCCGTTGGCGATCTCGACCGCGTGATCGGTGCTGTCGATCTCACCGACGAAGCCAGGGACGACGTTGACGCCCGCGGCCTTGGCCAGCTTCTTCGATTCGATCTTGTCGCCCATCGCGGCGATGGCGTTGGGCGGCGGGCCGACGAAGGCGATGCCGGCCTCGGCGCATGCCCTGGCGAAGCTCTCGCGCTCGGAAAGGAAGCCATAGCCGGGGTGGATGCAGTCCGCGCCCGTTGCGCGCGCCGCCTCCAGGATCAGATCGGCCTTGAGATAGCTCTCCGCCGCCGGCGCCGGCCCCAGCCGCACCGCCTCGTCCGCCATCAGCACGTGCGGGGCGCGCGCGTCCGCGTCCGAATAGACCGCGACCGTCGCGATCCCCATCCGCTTGGCCGTGCGGAACACGCGGCAGGCGATTTCACCACGATTGGCGACCAGGATTTTCTTGAACATGGCTCTTCCCTATTGCGCGGGTACGGCGAACAGCTCGCGGATCGCCGCGAGTGCCGCCCCGTGATAGATTGTCGCGTGGCTCTCTTCGGGCCGCGGCTTGTAGGTCCATTGCAGCGCGGCCGGAGCCTGCGCCTTCAGCAGCGCGGCGAAGGGCTCCACGCCCATCCCCTGCTCGTCCGCCACCATCAGCCACAGCCTGCGCCCGCCCGTGCCCGCCAGCAGCGGCGGCGCGGCCTTCACCAGCGCCATATCGTCCCACCACAGGCTGGGGCTGATCGCGATATAGGCGCCGAACAGCGCGGGCTGGCGCAGCAGCGTCTCCACCACGAACAGCCCCGCGAGCGATTCCCCGATCAGCGCGTCCTCGCCGCTGGTGCGATAGCGCGCGGCGACCCAGGGCTTCAGCTCCCCGGCAAGGAAGCGGCGGAAGCGCGCGGATTCCCCGGCCGTGGGATATTTCGTCCGCAGCTCCGGATCGGCGGGGGCGAAGGCCAGCTCGTTGCGCCGGTCGACGCTCTCGATCCCCACCACGATCATGTCGCGCGTCATGCCCGCGACATTGCCGAGCTGGGCGATGCCGCTGATATGGTGGAAATCCTGCGCCAGCCCCCCGTCGAGCAGATAGAGCACCGGATAGCGCTGCGTCCCGCCCTCATAGCCCGGCGGCAGCCAGACGTTGATCGTGCGCCCCGCCCCCATCGCCTTCGACGGCAGCACATAGGAACGGCCGATGACCACCGGCACGCCCTCATCCTGCGCCACGGCGGGCACGGGAAGCAGCGCGAGCAGCGCCAGCAGCAAGAGGCGGAGCGCGGCGGCCATGGCTATTCGGGATCGCTCCGCATGCCGCCCGGCCCGGCGGCCGCCAGCAGCGCCCCCGCACGGGGCATCCGGGCACGCGCGGCCGCCATCTTTATTCCGCCGCCTCCAGCTCCGCCTTGCAGGCCGCCGCCATCGGCATGATGCCCAGCCGGGCGAACAGCGCCGCGTCCTTGTCGTCGCCGGCGTTGCCGGTGGTCAGCAGCTTTTCGCCGGTGAAGATCGAATTGGCGCCCGCCAGGAAGCACAGCGCCTGCGTCGAATCGCTCATGCTCTCGCGCCCGGCGGAGAGGCGCACCATCGACTCCGGCATGGTGATCCGCGCCACCGCCACGGTGCGTACGAACTCGATCTCGTCGATCTTCGCCAGCGGAGTATCGGCCAGCATGTCGCCCAGCACCGTGCCCTTCACCGGCACCAGCGCGTTCACCGGCACGCTTTCCGGGTGCCGGGGCAGCGTGGCCAGCGCATGGAGGAAGCCCACCCGGTCGGCCCGCGTCTCGCCCATGCCCACGATGCCGCCGCAGCACACGTTGATGCCCGCCTCGCGCACATGCTCCAGCGTCTCCAGCCGGTCCTCGAAGGTACGGGTGGAGATCACCTCGCCATAGCGTTCCGGCGCGGTATCGATATTGTGGTTGTAGTAGTCGAGCCCCGCGTCGGCGAGCATCCCGGCCTGCTTCTCCGTCAGCATGCCCAGCGTCATGCAGGTTTCCATGCCCATGCCGCGAACGCCCTTCACCATCTCCACGATGGCGGGCATGTCGCGGTCCTTGGGGTTGCGCCACGCCGCGCCCATGCAGAAGCGCGAGGAGCCACTGTCCTTCGCCTGCGCCGCGGCCTGGAGCACGGCGCGGACGTCCATCAGCTTGGTCGCCTTCAGCCCCGTCTCGGCATGGGTGGACTGGTTGCAATAGCCGCAGTCCTCCGGGCAACCGCCGGTCTTGATCGACAGCAGCGTGGAAAGCTGCACCGCGTTCGCCGCATGGTGCGCGCGGTGGACCTCGGCGGCGCGGAACACCAGTTCGGTGAACGGCAGGTCGAACAGCGCGGCGATCTCTTCGCGGGTCCAGTCGTTGCGGGTCTCGCTCATGCCGCCTCCAGCGCCTGCGCCATGTCGGCGATGATGTCGTCGATATGCTCGATGCCCACCGATACGCGGACCACGCTGGGGCCGGCCCCGGCGGCTTCCTGGCCCTCGGCCGAAAGCTGGCGGTGGGTGGTCGAGCTGGGATGGATGATCAGCGAGCGGGTGTCGCCGATATTGGCCAGATGGCTGAACAGCTTGACCGAGGAGACGAGCTTTACGCCCGCGTCATAGCCGCCCTTCAGCCCGAAGGTGAACACCGCCCCGCCGCGCCCGCCAAGGTAACGCTGGGCGAGCGGATGATAGGGGTCCTCCGGCAGCCCGGCATAGGACACCCAGTCCACCTTGGGATGCGCTTTCAGCCATTGCGCGAGCGCCAGCGCATTGGCGCAATGCCGCTCCATGCGCAGCGACAGCGTCTCCATGCCGGTCAGCGTCAGGAAGGCGTTCATCGGCGCCATCTGCGGCCCCAGGTCGCGCATGCCCAGCGCGCGGCAGCCCAGAATGAAGGCCAGGTTTCCGAACGCCTGGGTAAAGACCTTGCCGTGATAGGAGGGGTTGGGCTGGCTGAGATAAGGATAGTTGCCCGACGACGCCCAATCGAAGCTGCCCGCGTCCACGATCACGCCGCCCACCGAATTGCCGTGGCCGTTCAGGAATTTGGTGACCGAATGGACGACGATGTCTGCGCCATGCTCGATCGGGCGGCACAGCACCGGGGTGGCCATGGTGTTGTCCACGATCAGCGGCACGCCCGCGTCATGCGCCACCTTTGCGATCGCCGCGATGTCCTGCACCACGCCGCCCGGGTTCGCCAGGCTCTCGATGAAGACGGCGCGGGTCTTGCCGGTGATCGCGGCGGCGACATTGGCGGGATCGTCGGCATCGACGAAGCTCGAATGCCAGTCCATCTTGCGGAAGCTGTGGCCGATCTGGTTGAGCGATCCGCCGTACAGCTTCTTCGCCGCCACGATATGGCAGCCCGGCTCCATCAGCGTGTGGAAGGCCAGGAACTGCGCGGCATGGCCCGATGCCGTCGCCAGCGCGGCCGCCCCGCCCTCCAGCGCGGCGATCTTGCCTTCCAGCGCGCCGTTGGTGGGGTTCATCAGGCGCGTGTAGATGTTCCCGAAAATCTCCAGGTCGAACAGCCCGGCGGCGTGATCGACATCGTCGAAGACATAGGACGCCGTCTGATAGATCGGCGTGATGCGCGCATTGGTGGCGGGATCGGGGGCAGTCCCCGCATGCACCGCCAGGGTATCCATCTTGTGTCCGCTCACTCGGCAGCCTCCTCCAGCGGCGGCAGGTTATGCCCCAGCAGCCGCAAAACCTCTTCCGCGGCCGATACCAGGTTGGTGCCGGGGCCGAAGATGGCCTGCACGCCTGCGTCGCGGAGGAAATCATAGTCCTGCGCGGGGATCACGCCCCCGGCAATCACCTTGATGTCCGCGCGGCCGGCATCCTTCAAGGCCGCGATCAGCTCCGGGATCAGCGTCTTGTGCCCCGCGGCCAGGCTGGAAGCGCCGACCACGTCCACGCCATGCGCCACCGCCAGCGCGGCGGCCTCCGGCGGGGTCTGGAACAACGGGCCGGGAACCACCTCGAACCCCAGATCGCCGAACACCGACGAGACCAGGTTGGCGCCGCGATCATGGCCGTCCTGCCCCATCTTGGCGACCAGCATGCGCGGCTTGCGGCCGATGCGGCGCGCTGTGGCCTCCACCCCGTCCTTCAGCCGCGCCCAGCGCGCGTCGTCCAGGTGCGCGGCCTCGTACACGCCCTTCACCGGGCTGGGCACAGTCTCGTACCGGCCGAAGCCCGCCTCCATCGCCGCGCTGATCTCGCCCAGCGTCGCGCGCGCCCGCGCGGCTTCGACCGCCAGCGCCAGCAGGTTGCCCGTTCCCTTGGCGCCCTCGCGCAGCGCATCGAGCGCCGCCTGGCACGCGGCCTCGTCGCGTTCCGCCTTCACGCGCTTGATCCGCGCGATCTGGGCATCGCGGACGGCGTGGTTGTCCACCTCCAGGATGTCGATCGGCGCTTCGTCGGCCAGGCGATACTTGTTCACGCCGACGATCACGTCCTCGCCCCGGTCCACGCGCGCGGCGCGGGCGGCGGAGGCTTCCTCGATCATCGCCTTGGGCCATCCGGCGGCCACCGCCTTGGCCATCCCGCCCTCGGCATCGACGCGCTCGATGATTTCCCAGGCCTTGTCGACCAGTTCCTGCGTCAGCGCCTCGACATAGTAGGAGCCGCCCAGGGGATCGACCACCTTGGTCATCCCGGTCTCTTCCTGGATCACGATCTGGGTATTGCGCGCGATCCGGGCGGAAAAATCGGTGGGCAGCGCGATCGCCTCGTCCAGCGCGTTGGTGTGCAGGCTCTGCGTGCCGCCCAGCATCGCCGCCATCGCCTCGATCGTGGTGCGGATGACGTTGTTGTACGGGTCCTGCTCGGTCAGGCTGACGCCGCTGGTCTGGCAATGGGTGCGCAGCATCTTGCTGCGCTCGTCCTTGGCGCCCAGCCGGGTCATCACGCGATGCCACAGCACGCGCGCCGCGCGCAGCTTCGCCACTTCCATGAAAAAGTTCATGCCGATCGCGAAGAAGAAGCTCAGCCGCCCGGCGAACTTGTCGATGTCCAGCCCCGATGCGACGCCGTATTTCACATATTCCATGCCGTCAGCGATGGTGAAGGCCAGCTCCTGCACCTGCGTCGCCCCGGCCTCCTGCATGTGATAGCCGGAGATGGAGATGCTGTTGAACTTCGGCATGTTGGCCGAGGTGTAGGCGAAGATGTCCGAGATGATCCGCATGCTCGGCTCGGGCGGGTAGATATAGGTGTTGCGGACCATGAACTCCTTCAGGATGTCGTTCTGGATGGTCCCGTCGAGCAGCGCCTGCGGCACGCCCTGTTCCTCGCCGGTCACGATGAAGAAGGCCAGGATAGGGATCACCGCGCCGTTCATCGTCATGCTGACCGACATCCGGTCGAGCGGGATGCCGTCGAACAGGATCTTCATGTCCTCGATCGTGTCGATCGCGACACCCGCCTTGCCCACGTCGCCCACCACGCGCGGGTGATCGCTGTCATAGCCGCGGTGCGTGGCCAGATCGAAGGCGACGCTCAGCCCCTTCTGCCCCGCCGCCAGGTTGCGGCGATAGAAGGCGTTCGATTCCTCCGCGGTCGAGAAACCCGCATATTGGCGGATCGTCCACGGGCGGCCCGCGTACATGCTGGCGCGCACCCCGCGCGTGAACGGCGCGAAGCCGGGCAGGCCGGGGTCGATGTCCGCAACATCCTCGGCCGTGTACAGCGGCTTCACCGCGATCCCCTCCGGCGTGTGCCAGGTGAGGTCCTTGCCCTTCACCTCCTTCGAAGCGGCGGCCTGCCAGTCGGCGGCGGTGGGTTTGCCGGTCATCAGTGCGCGTCCTTCGGGGTTTCCATGATCTCGGTCAGAACGCCGCCCATGTCCTTGGGGTGGACGAAGAAGATCAGCGTGCCGTGCGCGCCGATGCGGGGTTCGCCCAGCACCTTCTTGCCCTGCCCCTCGAACCAGGCCTTGGCGGCGTGGATATCGGGCACCTCGAAGCACAGGTGGTGCTGGCCGCCCGCGGGGTTCTTCGCCAGGAAGCCGTGGATCGGCGAAGCCTCACCCAGCGGCTCGATCAGCTCGATCTGCGGCCCGCCGGACCCGCCCGCCGCGCCCAGCGGCGTATCGACGAAGCACACGCGCACGCCCTGCGCGGGCAGGTCGAACGGCTCGCGGATCACCTCCGCGCCCATCGTGTCGCGCCAGAAGGCGATCGACGCCTCGATCGAAGGCGTCACCACGCCGATATGGTTCAGACGGCCAAGCTTCACGATATTGGTTCCACAGATACGGGGAAATTAACCGAATTGGCGATATAGCAGAGCTCGTGCGCCCGCTGATGCACCGCGGCGACATTGTCCGGATCGGCCTCGCCCGCGAAGACCACCTGGGGGTGGAGTATCGCCTTCACCATCGCCACCCGGCCGTCCTCGCGCGTGCCCATCTCGCCGGTCGCCCGATCGGTGTACGAGACCACGTCCAGCCCCGCGCGCGATGCGAGATCGAGGAAGAACAGCATGTGGCAGCTCGCCAGCGCGGCCACCAGCGCCTCCTCCGGATCGACGCCCGCCGGATCGGAGAAGGGCACGCGCACCACCTGGGGCGAGGCCGATGCGGGCACGTCCGCCCCGCCGTCGAACTTCCAGCGGTGTGCCCGGCTGTACTTGCGGCTCAGGAACGGCTCGCCGCCGCCCGCTCTCCATTCGACCGTGGCTTCGTAGAGACTCATCAGAACAATCCAAACTGGCGCGCGGTCGCCGCAATCAGGACGGTGTAGCCGCACAACATGCAAAAGGCGCCGACGCCGATCGCCGACCAGAAGTGTGCCGGCTGCTTCGCGCGCGTCGTATAGCTTCCGTCCGCTTCGTGGATGCGGCCGGTGCGCAGCCGGCGCCAGCCGAGCCATGTGAGCCCGGCGAAGCCCAGCCACAGCGCGGCCAGCGTCGCCGGATCCATATCGAGCTGGTCCGCGCTCATGCCAGCTCCACCGCCATCGCCGTCGCCTCGCCGCCGCCGATGCACAGTGCCGCGATGCCGCGCCTGCCGCCGGTCCGCTGGAGCGCCGCGATCAGCGTGGCCAGGATGCGTGCGCCCGATGCGCCGATCGGATGGCCCATCGCGGTCGCGCCGCCATGGATGTTCACCTTCTCATGCGGGATGCCCAGATCGCGCATGGCGAACATGGTGACACAGGCGAAAGCCTCGTTCACCTCGAACAGGTCGACGTCGGCCACGGTCCAGCCGGTCTGCTTCAGCAGCTTCTCGATCGCGCCGACCGGGGCGGTGGTGAAGTGTGCCGGCAGGCGCGCATGCGCGGTGTGGCCGACGATGGTCGCCACCGGCTTCAGCCCCTTGGCCGCCGCCACCGAAGCGCGCGTCAGCACCAGCGCCGCCGCCCCGTCGGAGATCGAGCTGGCGTTGGCGGCGGTGATCGTGCCGTCCTTGGCGAAGGCGGGCCGCAGCGTGGGGATCTTGGAAGGGTCGCCCTTCAGCGGCTGCTCGTCCTTTTCGACGGTCTCCACGCCCTTGCGCGTCTTCACCTCGACCGCGACGATCTCCGCATCGAATGCGCCGGCAGCCTGCGCCTTTTGCGCACGGGTCAGCGATTCGATGGCATAGGCGTCCTGCGCCTCGCGCGTGAGCTGATATTCGCCCGCGGTCGCCTCCGCGAACACGCCCATCGCCTTGCCGGGCTCATAGGCGTCCTCCAGCCCGTCGAGCATCATGTGATCGTACACCGTGTCGTGGCCGATCCGCGCGCCCGCGCGGTGCTTCTTCATCAGATAGGGCGCGTTCGACATGCTCTCCATGCCGCCCGAAACGATGACGTCGGCGCTGCCCGCGGCGATCGCGTCGGCGGCCATCATCGTCGCCTTCATGCCGCTGCCGCACATCTTGTTGACGGTGGTCGCCTCGACATGATCGGGCAGCCCGGCAAAGCGCGCCGCCTGCCGCGCCGGCGCCTGGCCCAGCCCGGCGGGGAGCACGCAGCCCATGTAGCAGCGCTCGACATCGGCCGGGTCCACGCCCGCGCGCGCCACCGCCGCCTTCACCGCGACGGCGCCCAGCTCGGTCGCTGTGGCGCCGGCAAGGCTGCCCTGAAAGCTGCCCATCGGCGTACGGGCATAGGAAAGGATGACGACGGGATCGGTCATGAAAGCCTCTCTGTTTGTCGCTCGGTCTTCGCGGTCACAGCGCGCAGATCCGCAGGAAAAGTCCGAAATAGCGCCGGTCGCGCTCGCTGAAGTCCAGCACCCGCCCGGCCACGGTGAGCGTGCCGCCCGCCGCCGCATTGGCCAGCACCGGGTCCGCAGTCGGGATCAGCCCCGTCACGCGGCCGGAAACGGTCTTCACCTCGATCAGCGCCGCGCTCGCATCGCCGGCCGTGAGCGTTACCCGTTCCGCGCTGCCGCCGGGAACCGAGACATGCACCGTTCCCGAACGCTCCCAGCAGGAGACATAGACGTCACCGGCCAGGTTATGCAGGCCCCTCAGCTCGGTGGCGGGATCGGTCGCGCGCTCCCAGCCGTCGGCGGTCTGCGCCGCCAGCGGAGCCGCGGCGAGCGCCGCCGAAAGGGCCAGGCCGCCCAGCGCAACCCGCCCCGCGCCGCCGCGCTGCATCCCGCCCGAATATCGCCGCATCAGCCCGCGCCTCCCCTCATGAACACTCCGGGCAGCGGCACCCCCTCGCTCGGCGTGCCGCGCCCCTTCAGCCGCACGCGCATCGCCGCGGGCAGCATGGCATCCGCGCGCGCGCCATAGCGCCGGCGCAGCGCCGCCATGTCGATCGGCCCGACATCCTTGTCGGGATCGAACGCATATTCGGAATGGGTGTAGGCGCCCGCCAGCCAACGCTCGCGGATCAGCTTCACCAGCGCATAGTCGGCGCGCTCATAGGAGGACATCCGCGCTTCCGACGCGAATTCCAGATAATAGTCGGGCGACGCCTTCCAGAAGATCTCCAGCGCGGTCGCGCGGTCGCAATCGGGCTGGCTGACGATCCAGATCCAGGTCTCCGTACCAACGAAGTCCCAGTTGCCGTAGCGGGCAAGCCGCTGCCACCCCGACGGCCCCATCGCGCGCAGCGAAGCCTCGTCGAACGAATCCTCCAGCTTCAGGGCGCCGTCCCCCGGCAGCGCGTCGTCCGCGCCATAGGCGGTCGCGTTCGCCCCGGGCGCTTCCTGCGCGCCCGCCGCGCAGCCGCCCGCGAGCAGCCCGGCGGCAAGCACGATCGAGGCGTGGCCGGCGTTCAGCATTGGATTCGCGATTCGCCGGAGGGGCGGATGAACTTGCCGTCCCGATAGACATAGCTTTCGGTGAACGTCTCGCTGCCGGTCACGCGCACGGTGAAGCCGCGATTGCGCTCGATGCCGGCGATCGCTCCGGACAGTGTCTTCGCCTCTGGCGAATCCTCGCCCACCGCCCCCTCGTTCGAGCTGCCCAACGCGATTTCCGCGATGGCCTCCGGGCCCTTGGGGCCCAGCCGGTAGAGGGCCGCCCCCTCGCAGCTATAGCCCTGCCCCATATAGCCGCCTTCTGTCTTGATGATCAGGCCGTCGGCGAATTCCGGCGCCAGCGACCATTGCGGCGCCGCGCCCCAGCCGTCTCCCGATATCGCCTCGGGATACCGGGCGGTGACGCGATAACCGTCCCCCTGCGGCTCGAGATAATAGACACCCAGCGCGCCCGCGCAGGCATGGCAGCCGTCGGCGATCTCCATGGTCGTGAGCAGGATCGCCCGGCCGTCCACCAGCAGCAACTGCGCGGCCTTAGTGGTCTGCTTCGATCCGTCCACCACGCGCACGACCGGCGAGGATTTGCCGAACACCGCCGCGAACGCCTGGCCGAGCTGCGCGGCGCTCGCGGTCTTCACGGCCCCGCCGGATTCGGCCGCCGCGGCGTTGGACGGCTGGGTGGCATTGCCGCCACCCGGCGGGTTTCCGCCGCACCCCGCCAGCGCAAGCAGTGTTGCGACCGCACAGACTCGAAACCGGACCATCCGCCCCTCCTTCAGAATCTAGAGCGGAATGTTATCATGCTTCTTCCACGGGTTCTCGAGCTGCTTGCCCCGCAGCTTGCGAAGCCCCAGCGCGATGCGGCGGCGCGTGGAATGCGGCTGGATCACCTCGTCGATGAAGCCCTTGCTCGCCGCGACGAAGGGGTTGGCGAAGCGCGCCTCATATTCGGCGGTACGCTCGGCGATCTCCTCCGGCGTCTTGCCGCGGAAGATGATCTCCACCGCGCCCTTGGCGCCCATCACCGCGATCTCGGCGGTGGGCCAGGCATAGTTGAGGTCCCCGCGCAGATGCTTGGAGCTCATCACGTCATAAGCGCCGCCATAGGCCTTGCGCGTGATGACGGTGATCTTGGGCACGGTCGCCTCGGCATAGGCGAACAACAGCTTGGCGCCGTGCTTGATGATGCCCGAATGCTCCTGCCCCACGCCCGGCAGGAATCCCGGCACGTCGACGAAGGTTACGATCGGGATCTCGAAGGCGTCGCAGAAGCGGACGAAGCGCGCCGCCTTCTTCGAGCTGTTGATGTCCAGGCAGCCCGCCAGCACCATCGGCTGGTTCGCCACCACGCCCACGGTGCGCCCCTCGATGCGGCCGAAGCCGATGATGATATTGGCCGCATGGCCCGGCTGAAGCTCGAAGAAATCGCCCTCGTCCAGTACCTTCCGGATCAACTCGTGCATGTCATAGGGCTGGTTGGCGCTGGGCGGGATCAGCGTGTCCAGGCTGGGCTCGATACGGTCCCAGGGATCGTCGCTCGGCCGCTCGGGCGCGGTCTCGCGGTTCGACGCGGGCAGGAAATCGATGAAGTCGCGCGCGGCCAGCAGCGCCTCGATATCATTCTCGAACGCCACGTCGGCGACCGAGGATTTGGTGGTGTGGGTAATCGCGCCGCCCAGCTCCTCCTGCGTCACCACCTCGTTGGTGACGGTCTTCACCACATCGGGGCCGGTGACGAACATATAGCTCGAATCCTTCACCATGAAGATGAAGTCGGTCATCGCGGGGCTGTACACCGCGCCGCCCGCGCACGGCCCCATGATCAGGCTGAGCTGCGGCACCACGCCCGAAGCCAGCACGTTGCGCTGGAACACCTCGGCATAGCCCGCCAGGCTGGCCACGCCCTCCTGGATGCGCGCGCCGCCGCTGTCGTTCAGGCCGATCACGGGCGCGCCGACCTTCAGCGCGGTGTCCATCACCTTGCAGATCTTCTGCGCGTGGCGTTCGGACAGCGATCCGCCGAACACGGTGAAATCCTGGCTGAAGACATAGACCAGCCGGCCGTTCACGGTGCCGCTGCCGGTCACCACGCCGTCGCCGGGCACGATCTGGTCGGCCATGCCGAAATCGATGCAGTTATGCTCGACATACATGTCGAGCTCCTCGAAGCTGCCTTCGTCGAGCAGCACCTCGATCCGCTCGCGCGCGGTCAGCTTGCCCTTGGCGTGCTGCGCGTCGATGCGCTTCTGCCCGCCACCCATGCGCGCCGCGGCGCGGCGGCGCTCCAGTTCCTCGATCGTCGACGACAAGGGGCATCCTCCAACCTGATTCCGCTCCCCTTTCACCACTCGGCGCGGCGGCGCAACTGTGATGTTGCAAAGTGACCGAAGCTGTGTTTGCAAAGTCTCCGCAACCCGTTGGAGAACGCCATGTCCCGCCGCATCTTCGCCGGCCACCTCGTCCGCGCGCTGCGCGACCGGCTGGGGATCGCCCAGGCCGATATGGCAGCGCGCATCGGCATCTCGACCAGCTATCTGTCACAGATCGAGAATGCCGACCGGCCGATCACCCCCGCCGTGCTGGCCGCGCTGGGCGAGGCCTTTCCCGGCGACTGGGCGGCGATCGATCCGGAGGAGGACACATCGCTGCTGATCGACGCGGTGGATGCCGCGGGCGATCCCAGCGTGCCGGAGGCCGCGCTGGCGCCGGACACGGTGCGCCGCGGCGTCGAGCAGCAGCCCCAGCTCGCGCGGCGGATGGTGGCGCTGCACCGCGCCTTCCGCCGATCGCAGGACCAGCTCGCCGTGCTCGACGATCGCTATGACGCGGGATCGGGCGAGGCGGCGCGGCTGCCCTGGGAGGAGGTGCGCGACTGGTTCCATGCCGAGCGCAACTATGTCGACGCGATCGACCGCGAGGCGGAGCGGATCGCCGATGCGCTGGAGGGAGCCCGCGGGCTGGAGGCGCGGCTGGCCGATCGCTTCGGCGTGCGCGTGGAGACGGGGGGAGACCGGCTGCGCGCCTATGATCCGGACGCGCGCGTGCTGCGCCTCGATCCCGCGCAGCCGCCGGAGAGCCAGGCCTTCGCGGTGGCGCACCAGCTCGCGCGGCTGGAGTTCGCCGGGCTGATCGCGGAGACGGCGCATCGCGGGCTGGACAGCGCGGCGGGGCGTGAGCTGCTGTCCGCCGGCCTCGCCAATTATGCCGCCGGCGCGCTGCTGATGCCCTATGCCCGCTTCCGCGCGGCGGCGCGCGAGCTGCGCCACGACATCGATCGCCTGCGCCAGCGCTTCGGCGCCAGTTTCGAACAGGCCTGCCACCGCCTATCCACCCTCCAGCGCCCCGGCGCCGCCGGCATCCCCTTCTTCTTCTGCCGCGTGGACATGGCGGGCAATATCACCAAGCGCCATTCGGCCACGCGGCTGCAGTTCGCCCGCTTCGGCGGCGCCTGCCCGCTATGGGTGGTGCATGAGGCGGTGGCGATCCCCGATCGCATCCTGGTCCAGCTCGCGGAGACGCCGGACGGCGTGCGCTACGTCTCGATGGCCAAGGGGCTGGTGAAGCCCAGCGGCAGCTATGCCCGCGCCCCGCGCCGCTTCGCCGTGGCGCTGGGATGCGAGGAGAGCCACGCGCGCGAGTTCATCTATGCCGACGGGCTGCGCATCGACGGCGCGGCGACGCCGATCGGCAGCAGTTGCCGTATCTGCCCCCGCCACGACTGCGACCAGCGCGCATTCCCCCCCGCGGGCAGCGAGATCCGCATCGACCCCGATTCGCGCGGCACCGTCCCCTACGCCTTCCGCTGAAGGGCTTGCGGCCGCCGCAACCCTGTGGCAACCGGACCGCCGCGCGCGGGTGTAGCTCAATGGTAGAGCAGAAGCTTCCCAAGCTCGCGCCGTTGGCCGATTTCCGCCATTCCTGCTGTAAACCAGCCTAAAATCGGGTCTTCAGTTTCAATGACTTGAGATTGAGGTGTAAACCGAAAATCAGGGCTGATTGGTGCAACTAGTTGCACAACAACATAGCGACGGCGGCTCCAAATGGCCTTGACCTTCAACATGCTGCTGATCGACGCCAGCCTCGATCCGCGCGACGTGCGACTGATGCGGCACCAGCAGGCTGCTTCCACCGGCCTTACGCCCTACGCCCTTTGGCGGGATGATCCAGCCGAGTTCGAGCGATACCAGAGCGCGCAGCGCGCCGATCGCCGGGCATACTTCGACAGCCGCTATTGGGCTGGCTTCGTCGTGCCACCCGATGGAAGCACCTTGTTTGTCGGACTGTATGAGATCGACGGTCACGAGCCCGTGCCCTCCGACTGGATTGACCCGCTGCATCGCTCGACCGCTACGCAGGTGGGACGGGAGTTGGACATCTATGCCTATCAGCGTCTGCCGGAGTTCGATCAGTTCGCCGGTCGCCTGAAGGTGGAATGGGGCGAAGGAAAGCGAAGCTGGGCACAACGGGCGGATGGCCCAAAAGGCAGCAAACCCATCATCGAACTGGCCCGCGTATTTCGTGAGCCCGACTTTCCCGGCTACAGCAGCTTCGTCGCCAATCTCGCAAGCCTCGCCACCACCCCCGCGCCGTGGATCGCGGCGCTATCCGCCGCGAGAGGTGTCTACCTGCTGACCTGCCCCCGAACCCGCGAGCAATATGTCGGCGCAGCCTATGGCGCGGATGGCTTCTGGGGCCGATGGCAAGTCTATGTCGCCACCGGGCACGGCGGTAATGAGGGGCTCAAGAGCCGCGAACCGTCCGATTACCAGATCAGCATTCTTGAGGTCGCCGGATCGGCAGCAACGGTTGACGACATCTGCACGATGGAGGGGCTTTGGAAGGCCAAGCTCCAGAGCCGCGAGATGGGGCTCAATCGGAACTAGGTGACAGGAGGTTGGAGGTGCGGAGCGAACGTCCCCACGGGCAAGAGGAGGTCGAGGACGTGATCCTGAACGTCCTGTCACACGGCCACGTCATGACGACGCAAGAGATCACCCGGAGCGTGAAAGCCAAGCTGCCTTTGACTTCGACGGACTTGGCGCGAGCGAACAAGCGCAGCAATGAAGCCAAGATTGACCAAATCATAGCCAACGCCCTTCAGGATCGACGGCGGCTCTGCCGGAACGGCCTGATCGAGCGTGTCGCGCGAGGGGAGTTCAGGCTCACCCGCAAAGGACGGGAGTATCTCGCTGCACAGGCAGAGATGTTGAAGGATGCCACAGCGCTGCTAGATGATTTATTCCCGGACTTGGAGTGAGGCTGGATTGCGGCGGGGTCCGGGGATAAGCCCTCCTCATTCACGAGGGGACCCTGTGGCGAAGCTCACACAATCTGAACTGGAACGGCATCTCTGGGGCGCGGCGGACATTCTGCGCGGCACCGTCGATGCGGCGGACTACAAGCAATATATCTTCGGGCTGCTATTCTATAAGCGCCTGTGCGACGTGTGGGACGAGGAGTTCGAGGCACTGCTCGCCGAGACCGGCGACCGCGAGGAAGCCGCCGACCCGGACGAGCACCGCTTTCACATCCCGCGTGAGCATCGTTGGGATGAGGTGCGCAAGCACGCCACCCAGATCGGCCAACGGCTCAACAACGCGCTCGCCGCCATCGAAGACGCCAATCTCCGGCTGCGCGGCGTGTTCGGCGATGTGGACTTCGCCAATCAGGACCGTTTCTCCGACGCGCTGCTGGAGAAGCTGCTCGCGCACTTCGAGAAGCACCGGCTGCGCAACAGTGACGTGCCCGCCGACATGCTCGGCGACGCCTATCTCTACCTCATCAAGATGTTCGCCGAGGGCGCGGGCAAGAAGGGCGGCGAGTTCTATACACCGCGCCAGATCGTGCGGCTGATGGTCGAGATCGTCGAGCCGCGCCCCGGCATGTCGATCTACGATCCCACCTGCGGCTCGGCGGGCATGTTGCTGGAGGCGGTCCAGTATCTGAAGGATCGCGGCGAGGACGCGCGGAGCCTGTCGCTTTACGGGCAGGAGAAGAACTTCGCGACATGGGGCATCGCGGAGATCAACCTGTTCCTCCACAATGTCGATGACGCGTTCATCGCTAAGGGCGACACGATCCTCTCGCCGAAACGATATGATCCCAAGGCGCGAGAGTTCGTCGAGGGTGTCGGAGCCTATGACCGGGTGCTCGCCAATCCGCCCTTTTCCGAAAAGGTATGGGGCTATGAGGTGTGGTCGAACGGCGATCCGTTCGGGCGCGATGTCTATGGCTGCCCGCCCAAGGGCTATGGCGACCTCGCCTTCGTGCAGCATATGCTGGCGAGCCTCAAGGATGACGGGATGCTCGCCGTGGTGGTGCCGCACGGCGTGCTGTTCCGGGGCGGGGCCGAGGCGCGCATCCGGGAGGCCATGCTGACCGCCGACGTGATCGAGGCGGTCGTGGGCCTCGCGTCCAATCTGTTCTACGGAGCGAGCATTCCTGCGGCGATCCTGATGTGCCGGAAGAAGAAGCCGCAGGAGCGACGCGGCAAGGTGCTGATCGTCAACGGCGATGCGACCTATCAGCCGGGCAAGGCGCAGAACACGCTGACCGATGGGCATGTGAAGGTGCTTGCCGATGCGGTGCATGGCTTCGCCGACGTCGAGAAACTGGCGCGCGTCGTGCCGGTCGCGGAGATCGCCGCCAACGGCCACAATCTCAATATCAGCCGTTACGTGCAGACCAACGGCGATGCCGAGGCCGTGGATGTCGCGGCGGAAGTCGCCAAGCTGCAACACCTGATCGCCAAGCGCGACGAGGCCGAAGCGGTGATGTTCGGGCACCTCAAGAGGCTCGGCTATGTCGGGTGAGGCGCTGGCAATCTGTAACCCGCCCCTACAAGTTGAGCTTGTCTCGGGGCCTCCGCCAGAATGGAGGCAGGTCACGCTGAGAGACGTCATCGCCCTCGAATATGGACGCTCGTTGCCCGACAAATCGCGTCAGCCCGGCTCTGTGCCGGTTTACGGTTCGAATGGCGTTGTCGGTTGGCATGACGAGGCACTGGTGCCCTCGGGAGGCATTATTATTGGTCGGAAAGGAACAGCAGGCTCGGTAACGGTGTCGCCCGATCCTTTCTGGCCAATCGACACCACCTATTTCGTGAAAGCACGTCAGAACCTCGATTGGGACTGGCTCGCAGCGACCCTGCATCACGCTCGCCTGAACGAGTTGAACGAAGCGACAGGGGTTCCGGGCCTCAATCGCGACAAAGCGTATCTCCAACCCATTCTTCTTCCCCCGCTCGACGAACAGCGGCGGATCGCAGAAGTGCTGCGGTCGGTGGATGAGGCGATTGCGGCCAATGAGACCCTGCTCGATGGCGTTAGGTCCGTGAAGCAAGGGACAATGGAAGAAGTTCTCTCGGGCGGCTTCACCGAGGTCAGGCTTGAAACACTGCTGGCCGAAACGCGCTACCCGATGCGCAGCGGACCATTTGGCAGCGCGCTGCTCAAGTCGGAACTGCATCCCGAGGGCGTCCCCTTCTTGGGGATCGACAATGTGCATGTGGAACGGTTTGTGCCAGTCTATCGGCGTTTCGTGTCCGAGGAGAAATATAGGGAGCTTTCGCGCTACACTGTCTATCCCGGCGATGTGATGGTCACGATCATGGGGACGGTCGGGCGATGCTGCGTTGTGCCGCCCAATGTTGGCACAGCAATATCCTCGAAGCACGTCTGGACGCTCACCATCGACCAATCCCGCTATTCCCCCGCGTGGCTGGCGTGGCAGATAAATCATTCGCGGCCTGTGCTGGAGCAGCTTCGGGGATCGGCGCAGGGCGGCATCATGAGCGCCATCAGTTCCGGCACTCTACGTGATCTCATGGTGCCGCTGCCATCCCCAACGGAAGTGCGAGAGATCGAAGACTTGCTGCTTTCGTTCAATGCCCAAATCGCTGTGCTCGAAGCCGAACGAGATCAAGCCAACACTCTGAAAGCGGCGCTCATGTCCGACCTACTCTCCGGTCGCGTGCGGGTGCCCGCATGAGCGAATACCGCCTCGCCGAGAAGCCTGCGCTCGATGTGCTGGAGGGGTTGGGATACGAGCCGCTTCACCCCGACACAGCCTTGGCGATGCGGATCGAGGAGAACCGCGCTATCCTCAAGCCGGTGCTGATCGAGGCGGTGCGTGCGATCAACGGTATCGGCGAGGCGGACGCCGAGGCGGTCTATAACGACCTTGCCACGCTGGCCGAAAACGAGGATTGGCAGCGCAAGCTGCGCGGCGGCTATTCGCGCCGGTTGCAGGGCGAGAACCGGGATCGCCCCGTCGCGCTGATCGACTTCAAGCACCCCGCGAATAACCGCTTCCATGTCGTGCGCCAGTTCCGCGTCGCCGCCCAGCGTTCGCGCATCCCCGACATCGTGCTGTTCGTGAACGGCATCCCCTTGGTGGTGATCGAGGCCAAGTCGCCCTTGAAGGCCACCGCCAAGGCCGAGGAAGCGTTCGAGCAGATCAAGCAATATGAGCGCGACGTGCCCCGCTTGTTCGCGTCCAACGCCTTCAACATCGTCACCGATGGCATCGCCACGCTCTACGGCGCGACGGGCGCGCCTTCGCAGTTCTACGCGCCTTGGCCCGACGCATGGCCGCGCAGGCGCGCCGACTTCGCCGACGATCTCGCCAAGGACCTGTGGTGCCTGTGTGAGCCCGTCCGGCTGCTCGATCTGCTCGCGCATTTCATCGTGTTCGAGACCGATCCCGAGACGGGCAGGAAGATCAAGAAGGTCTGCCGCTATCAGCAGTTCCGCGCGGTCAACAAGGCGGTGCAACGGGTTGCAGAGGGCGTGCACCGCAAGGGGCTGATCTGGCACACGCAGGGTTCGGGCAAGAGCCTGACGATGGTGTTCCTAGCGCTCAAGCTCAAGACGCACCTGACCCTCGACGCGGCGACGCTCGCCAATCCCAACATTCTGGTGCTGACCGACCGGATCGACCTCGACAATCAGATCAGCACCACCTTCGTCGCGTGCGGGCTGCCCAATCCCAAGCAGGCCGCGTCGGTCGGCGAACTCCGCGACGCCGTCGCGCGCGGCGGCAACGGGCAAATCCTGCTCTCCACGATCTTCAAGTTCGCCGGGTCGAAAGACCCGATCCCCAACTCGGCCAACTGGATCGTGCTGGTCGATGAGGCGCACCGCACGCAGGAGAAGGACCTCGGGGCTTATCTGCAAGCCACGCTGCCCGATGCCTTTTTCTTCGGTTTCACCGGCACGCCGATCAAGAGCATCGACAAAGATACCTATGCCCGCTTCAGCATCGAGGGCGAGGGCTATCTCGACAAATACGGCATCGACGATGCGGTGCGCGACGGTGCGACCGTCCCGATCCTCTACGAAGGCCGCAAGACCGACTGGGCGATCAACGAGGCCGAGATCGACATATTGTTCGACCGCTGGTTCGTCGATCTGCCCGACGACAAGCGCGACGCATTGAAGCGCAAGGGGCTGACCGTCGCCACCATCGCCAAGCACCCGGAGCGCATCCGCCTGATCGCGCGCGACATCTGGGAGCACTTCAAGGCGGTGTGCCAGCCGGACGGCTTCAAGGCGCAAATCGTCGTCGTGGATCGTGAGGCCGTGATCCTCTACCGCGCCGCGCTCGCCCCCGTGATCGCCGCCGATCTGGAGCGCGGCGGGCTGGATGCCGACACTGCCCGCGCGGACGCCGACGCGATGATCGCGTGCGTCTATTCCAAGAGCCAAGAGGACAATAAACCTTCCGAGGACCCGGACGTTGCCGCGCTGCGCGCCGAACTGGAGAAGCACTATCTCGATGCCGAGGCCGAGAAGAAGTCGAAGGCGGCATTCAAGCTGTTCGGCCATCAGCCGAGCTTCCTGATCGTATGCGACAAGCTGCTGACCGGGTTCGACGCGCCGATCGAGCATGTCATGTATCTCGACAAGCCGCTCAAGGAGCACGGCCTGTTGCAGGCCATCGCCCGGACCAACCGCACCTGCTCGATCAAGCTGCCGGACGGCGGTGAGATCGCCAAGCCGCACGGGCGCATTGTCGATTATATCGGTGTCACCAGCCACCTCGACGAGGCGCTGCAATCCTATCGCTCCGAGGATGTCGAGAACGCGCTGCGCGACATCGCCATCCTGCGCAACGACCTCAAGGAAGCACACGCCCGCTATCGTGTCCATAAGCGGGCGATGGGGTTGGAAGGGCTGGACGAGAAGGCGGCGGCCTATGCGCTCCGCGAGATCGTGGGCAATGGCCGCGAGGACGAGTGGTTCGACCTCCAGCGGCTCGCGCGCATCTTCATCAAAGTCTATGGCGACCTCTCCCCCGATCCCGCTATCTTGGACTTCACAGGCGAGGCGAAATGGGCCGCCGCATTCCTCCGGCTCGCCACACAGGTGATCGCCAAGGACGAAAGCCTCGATCACCGCAGCTACTCCGGCAAGATCAGGGACATGCTGGAGCAGCACGTCCATGTGACCGGGCTCTCCACCACGATCCGGTTGCGCAGCATCACCGATCCTGAGTTCGCCGACGACTTCGACACCGAGGAGAAATCCGAGCCCGAGTTGCAGGAAGCCTTCGTGCGCAAGTCCGCCGAGCTTCGCCGCGTCACCCGCGAACTGGTGGACCGGAACCCGGCCCAATATGGTCGCTTCTCCGAGCGCGTGCTGGAGATCATCCGCCGCTTCGAGGCAGGACAGATCGCCGCCGCCGAGGGCTTGCGCGAGTTCGAGGGGCTTACCGGCGACATCGAAACCGAGCAGGGCGCGCACGCCGAACTTGGCATGGACGAGAATGCGTTTTCGATCCTGCGCATCATGGAGGCCATCGTGCCCGACACCGATCACGCGGTGTTGCAGGACGCCGCCATTGCCATTGGCGCGGTGTACGCGCAGGCGAAGGCAAGCCAGCCCGCGTTCCCGCACATGCCCGAATATCTCCGCAGTCTTCGCCAGCAGGTTCGGCGTGTCCTCGCGGAGCACGACATCGGCGAGACCAAGGCCATCCGCGACGCCGTCGAGGAGTTCGCCGTCAGCGCCTACGGGGACGGGCAGTGACGCACGCGTTGCGTATCGGGCGGACGGCCATATCCTACGAGCTTCGTCGCTCGGCGACTGCATCAGAACGCCGGATCACCGTCACGCCCGGCCATGTCGAAGTGCTGGCGCTCACCACCGACGACGACGACGCCATCGCGGGCTTCTTGGACCGCAAGCGGCAATGGCTGCTCGACACCGTGCGCGAGATGGAGCGGATCGCCGCAACCCGCCACGCCGTGCCCCGGTTCATGACCGGCTCCAAGATACCCTATCGGGGCCGCAACATGCCGCTGACCGTCCGGCGCAGCGACGCCGAGCGGATCGAGATCGCCTATCGCAACGGCTTCATCGTCGATCTTCCAGTATGGGCAGGCCGCGAGACAGACCGGCTCGTCGCGAGCGAACTCAAGCTATGGCTGAAGCAGCGTGCCCGGCGCAATGTAAAGGAGATCGCCGCCATTTATGCCAGCCGCTTCGGCCTACAGCCCCGATCCATCCGTGTCGCTGACTTTGCTACCGGCTGGGGATCGTGCGGGCCGGAAGGCAATATTCTGATAAACTGGCACCTGATCTTCGCACCGAGAAAGGTACTGGAATATGTCGTCTTGCACGAACTGGCGCACCTGCGACACCGCTCCCATGGCCCCGAGTTCTGGAACCTGCTTTCGATAGCGTCGCCGGACTGGTCCGCATCGAAGCAATGGCTAGATAGACATCAGCACGAAATTGTAGCAGATTTTCTCGATTGGAAAGGTTGATCGCGCAATTGTGTGTTCTGCGATGCTTGGGGAGTAGGCACGGTGGCGAAGGCACCTACTGTAAGCCTGACGCTTCGACTTTTACGAAATGGCATCACCGCTGAAGGCGCTTTGAAGGACGATCATGGTCTGGAAGAGATAGACAGCACAGCGGGGCGCTTGTTCGTCGGACAAAGCCCGGCCATTCCTCCAAGCTGGGCAAAATTCCTCGCACACTATACGCCTGATGGGATCGTCAATCTGCGTACCCAGAGTTGTTCAGCAGCGATGCTGATCGACGTCGGGAAAGAGCAAAAAAAGCGTCTCTTTGCGTTGTGCTTTGGACAGGGCCACCACGCCCTTGATGAGGATGCGATACAGCGCGGCTTCGGGCTTCGAGTGGTGCTCAACAGCGTATCGCGCGGCAAGTTGCGCACGTTGGACAGCGCAAGCCTCGACACCACTGTCATGCAGCGCCGCGTTCAGGCCAGTCGCGACAGCGACTTGAGCGCCTTCGATCTCGACGCCAACCGCAACCTACTCCGGTTGGCATCGGGAACTCCCAAGAGCGGCGATTTTGCAAAGGCACTGGCGGGCAAAGACGCGCTACATTTTCGCGCGGCTGTGGACCCGGACAAGCTCGTTGAGCACTGTGAGAAGGCGCTCAAGCTGTATGAAGCGACCGACTACAAGACGGACTTTGCGTTTATCGACTATGTTCAGCCGGTCGGAGAGCGGGTGCTGACCGAGGAACTGGACACTATTGTTTTTCAGGACCTCAAAGCGATGGTCCAAGGCAATCCATCAGACTTGCATCTCGCTATTCCAGACATTCTCTCCCCTGACGCCGCCTTGGAAATCGGATACTTCGGAACCGGCCTCTCTCCCGGGCCAAAGACAGCGTATGGCGAGCTTGCTATCGAGGACTACGTCGTCGAACTTCAGAAGGGAGACTTCGGCCAGATCGCAGACATGGCTGCCCTCAAAGGCAGCCATGAGATCAGGGTCGTTGCAGACGGTGAGGGCGACCGGAGCCATAAGCGCAAGCTATATACCTGCTTCGTCCACGAAGTGACGCTGCGCAACAACATCTATGTCCTGTTTGACGGTCAGTGGTTTGGTGTCAGCAAGGACTACCACAAAGAGATCGAGGACGCATACACTGCGCTGTTGAAACCGGCGTTCCGCGTGAAGACAACTGCCGACAATGAGCGCGCCTTGATCACCGAGCTTGAAGGCGAAGCCAATCTTATCTCAATGGATCAAACTAAGGTTGCCCCAAAGGGGGCAGCCAACGCCGCTCTCGAACCCTGCGATTTCCTATCGCAAACCAAGCAACTCATCCACCTCAAGGATGGTCATTCTTCCGCGCCTTTGAGCCACCTCTGGAACCAAGGGGTGGTATCGGCGGAGGCGTTCGTATCCGATGAGGTATTCCGCAAAGGCTTCAGGGCGGCGGCCCAGAAGCGTGAGAAGAAGTTCAAAAAGCAGGGCTTCGCTGGATTACTCCCGGATGGTCGGACGAAGCCAGTCCCCGGCGACTACACGATTGTCTTCGGCGTGATGCGACACCCCTATGCTGCAAGCGGGCAGGTCGGCCTTCCGTTCTTCAGCAAAGTCGCCCTACGCGCCGCAGCAGAGCGGATCAGTCGCATGGGGTTCCCGGTGGAGCTTCATCTGATAGAGAAAAAATGATGTTGGACGCGATAGCGCTGTTTCATTGAGCCCTGCCCTAGTGAGACGCTGACCGCCGCGCCCAACCCGTCTCACTGAAGTAGTCGCAGGCCCAATGAGACGGCCTCTCGCAGGCTCCTACACTTCAATGAGACGGTGCAACCGTTGCACCAAGCACTATGCCTCCGGGTAGAGCGCGGGAAACAGAATATCCAAGCTCTTGGCCGGGAACCGCAGCGACACCGGCCCCTTCTCCGTATCGGAAGCGAGCAGCCCCCCGTCCGTGACTTCCTTCAGCACGCGCCGCGCGGTGCGTTCGGGTAGCCGCGTGATGCGCGGCGCGTCGCCACGATCGAACTCCCCGCGCATCAGGGCCTCTTGGAGCAGGTCTCCCGCCTCCGGCTTCCATTCCTGCAAATCGGCATAGCGACGTAGCCGCCGAGCCAGCGCACCGAGTTCAAATAGGCCACCCATGAACGTGATCTGGTCGAGACAGACCTTCAGGAACCATTCGGTGAAGTCCGTGAGCGCCGCCAGCGACAGATTGCCGCGCCCGTCGCGATCACCCTGTCGCGGACTATCGGCGTGCTGCATGTATCGCTTGTATTCGGCGCGGCTCTCCAGCCCCCTCGCCAAGCCGCGCGAGATCGACCACAGGCCATGCGCGCCGATCCCGGCCTTGTGCGCCATCGCATAGCTCATCAGCCTGCTGATCCTGCCATTCCCGTCCGGGAAAGGATGGATGTAGTTGAACCTGTGGTGCGCGCAGGCCATCGCGATCAGACGCTGCCCGGTGCCCATGCGCTCCATTCGGAAGCGCCGCTCGAAATGCTCCATGAACGCGGCGACGCGCTCGCTCGATGGCGGCAGGTGCAACCCCACCTCGACATCCTGTTCGGCTGACGAGCGCCATTCGCCGGGGACCATCATGATCTCACGCTTGCTCCCCTCCGCGCCGCGAACGACAAGCATTTCCTTGGGGGCATCCTTGTAGAACTCCCGGTGCAGCGATCGCAGCCAATCACCCGACGCAGGTTCCGACAAGACCCCTGACACCGACAGCGCATCTATCTCGGCTTGCAGCCGGATATGCGCCGTCGCTTCCAGTTGCAGGTTCCGGCGATCTTTGTCGTTGTCGAAGTCGCCCTTCAGTGCCCGCTCAATATCGCGCGGGCGCGTGTTGTGACCTTCGATCAGATTGCTGTAATAGGTGTTCATCATCCTGACGGCATCGGCGAGATTGGCCGCCGAGCGCGGATGCAACGCACGCCCGAGCCCCGCCGCCGCAGCCGTGAGGTCCGCGATGAGGTCCGTGATCCGGGTCGGGATCGCTTCCTCCAGCAGGGCGGGTTCAATCTGCTGCACGTCCTCGATGATTGGCATGATTTGGCCGATCTTTCGCCAGATGATAGCCAAGCTCTAGGCTCATAAAAGCTGGGATTTTTCAAGGTTTCTTTACATAGCTGGACACGACATGGCTCAGGATTGGCCGATCTCTTGGCCGACCCTCGGGCCGATGCCTAATCTCCGCACAACATGCGAAGATCAGGGCCGCCCCTCTCCGCATCGCTGGCTGCACGCGAGTGCTATTTTTCAGAAAAACGCAGCTTTTCCCGTGACTTACGCGCTATCTTGTGGGAGATTTCCTTGGAAAAATCTAAGGAAATCAATATGCTAGTGGGGTACTCCCGCACCTCCACGACCGAACAGGTCGCCGGATTGGAAGCGCAAGACAGGGACTTGCGTGCAACGGGTTGCACGAAGCTATTCTCGGAGCAGGTGTCGTCGGTCGCGCAGCGCGCCCAGCTTTCCGCGGCCCTCGACTTCGTGCGTGAGGGCGACACACTGGTTGTCACGCGGCTGGATCGCCTCGCGCGCTCGACGGCGGACCTGCTCGCGATCATCGACATGCTGGAGCAGAAGGGCGTGGCGCTGCGTATCCTCGACTTCGGCGGGCAGGCCGTTGATACCAAGTCGCCTTCGGGCAAGCTCATAGTCACCATGTTCGGCGCGGTCGCTCAATTCGAGCGCGAGCTTCTATTGCAGCGTCAGCGCGAGGGTATCGCGAAAGCCAAGGCAGACGGCAAATATCGGGGGCGGAGCCCGACCGCGCTCCGCCAGTCCGCGAAGGTGCTGGAGATGAAGGCGAGGGGCGCGAAGCCCACCGCCATCGCCGCCAGCCTGAATGTTAGCCGGGCATCGGTCTATCGCATCTTGGCGGAGGCACGGACGGCATGAGCAAGTCGGTCCCGCACCTGTTCGCGGATGTTACCGCGCTCTTGGAAGACCTGCACGGCGTCGCCGTCGAAGGGCAGCGCCGCGACAACCCGCCAGAGGTCCAGCTTGCGCTTGCCGCCAGCCTTCGCCCCGGCATCGTCCGGCTCGACAAGGCGCTGATCGCGATCGGAGCGGGGGTGGGCAAGAAGCTATGACGCCGCCACCGCGCCACTGGGAGCGACCTTATAACGGATTTAGCTGGGCACAGCGCTGTGCGGTCATTTCGATCCAGAACGCTGCGATCCGCAGCGGGCGGCTCGTGCGCCCGACCGGGTGCTGCATCTGTGGCGACGCCCGTAGCGAACGACCACGAGGCCGCGACTATCGCTTCCTTCATCTTGAGGATTACCGCCAACCGCTGGCAGTCTACGGCTGCTGCAAGCCCTGCCATGCCGCGCTGCACTCCCGCTTTGATGATCCCGAGCGATGGGAGAACGTACTTCGGGCACATGGCGGTCCGGGTCTTTGGTTCACGCTATTGTCGCTCGATCCGGCTTCGCAGTGGCGGCCATTCCATGAGACATACGTCGATGGACTACCGCCGCCTGCAATGCCACTGACGCTCGGCCTTTTGTAGGTCCGATCGGAAACTGATATTGGCCCTTCCTGTCTAAACCCCGTTATTCGGAGGAACTTGGTGAGCGGTCCGAGTGAACAGGGTGAGCGCCCATCCTTCAACGCTACGCAAGAAGACAATGCGCTACTCTGGGCACTGCAACAGTATCAGAAGGTAATCCGACATTGGATGAGAGAGCTAACCGCGATTGAGTTCACCGTACTGATGCAGATACTGGACAGGACCGTTGGCTGGCAGCGCATGAACCGCACCATCGGAATTCCAAACATACTATCCGGTGGCAGACACTATGCCGGGATCGGGCACGCCGTCAAAAAGGCGTCGTTGATGAAGGCGCTTCGCAGCTTGGAGGACAAGGGAATAATCGAACGGCGACGCAGTCCGGTGCATTCCCAGATGAAAGACTACTTGATCAACCTCGACTGGACACCACCGCATCGCCCAGCCCTGACTGATATTGAGGAGCAATGGGAGCCCGACGATGAAGGTTATGTCCCGTCGCTCTGGGAACAAAGCTTAAACCAGTCTACCTAATGGACTAACCGGTGTCAGATACGGACTGGTTAGTCCACCAAGTGGACCAGATCGGTCTGCCGTGTAGACCCTATAGAACGGTAGAATAGAAGGGATAAGAATACAGTATCATATAGAATACCGGCCAAATCGAGATTTGGCCGGGATGATTTTCATTTCGTTTTCCCCGGAGGAAAAAAGTCCGAGTTTAATCGAATAATTTTCCGGCTGACACACCCAGCGCCTTCGCGATCTTCTCAACCACGATGATCGTCGGTGCTCGGACCCCGCGCTCGATGCCGCTCATGTATGTTCGGTGGACACCAACCTTGTCGGCGAACTCGTCCTGCGAGAGCCCGGTCTCGGCGCGCAGAGCCCGCACATTCCTTCCGAAGCGTACCCGAATGTCCATCGGGTAGCATCGACCACAATGCAGATCATAGAACGACAGCCCATCGGCTACATGCGCGCTTGCCCCGCGCCCCACCTCTTGTAGACTAAGGGATACATAGCAGGCATTCTGGGGGATCGCATGGAGCCAGTGACAACGAACTCGCCTCGACGCGTGAGGTGGCCGGGAATATTGGCATGGGGCGCGCTGATCTACGCCGCAGTCTCGCTGTTTGTTTTTGGCGGCATCCTGTCGGCGATAGCATTCGCCCTTGCCGCCCTAATGGGCTGGTCACGGGTTTTTGACGAAAATGCCGCAGAGGGAAAACCCACGCTATCCGGCAAAGAGCGTGCGATCAGTGGTGTGATACTCGCGATCGTCGGCGCTGCGCTCTTTCCCAACGGCGGGAAAGACACAAAAACGGCAAGTTCACCTCCCGTCGTTAGTGTGAAGGGACCGCAGCAAATGGCCACGCTGGACCACGACACCCAGTGGAAGGCCATGAACGCCAAGGTCGATCAGTCGCTCACGAACCCGTTGGAGCGCAACGATGATCCGGTCAGCTACGACAAGGTCGGCAAGCGAGCCTTCGGCAGCGCCAATGAGTTGCGGCGATGGGCGGCTCTGGCGGCCTCACAGAGCGATGCCTGCGACAATGTGGCGTGGGTGTCGCTGTCCGAGAAGGCGACGCCAGCGGCGCTCCTGTGGAAGATTGTGTGCACGAACAAGGAGGTCTTCCTGATCCCGGAAGATCAGGCACGGAGCGTTCGAGCCCAGTTCGATCCGAACGCGACATTGGAGGACCGCAAGAAGTTCGCCGCCCTCGTCACCATCGCTCAACCTGTGAGCGCCATGTGGAAGCCCTTCGATGAAGGCTTGGCGGTCGTTACCTGCGAGAGTGCGTTGGAGCGGGCGGCGGTCGATCGGGGCTCATTCAGCGGCGAAGGCCTGTGGACGGTCGCGAAGGATGAGGAGGGCGGCATCGCCACCATCGTTCGCGACTACAGCGCTAAGAATGCCTTCGGAGGTACGCTCTCAGGAAAATATCAGTGCATCGTGCGCGCGAACGATGGGTCGATTGCCAGCCTCAAGACAAAGGACGCGCTAGGCGTTCATCGCGTTCTCTGACGACTGAACCGTTGGCACGCGCTGATGCGGATCGACCATTAAATGCCGAAATCGGCTGCGAGTGGATATACGTCGTCCCTATTTGAGGAGAAATAGCGCTACCAGAAGCCACCGTAGTTGACGTTGAAACCCGTCTCATGTGAAGAAATGTTCTTGTTATGTGCCTTGCAACTGGTTGCAAAATTCTGTTGTTGCACAGGCTTATTTCGGGCTTATTGTTCCTGATCATCTCTTTTCGGCGAAAGACATGATCAGACCGATACAACCCCCGCTTACTGTCGTTCCCGTGGCTCCGCCCGCTCAGCGAAAGCCCAAACGACGCTCCATCAGCAAAGTCGATGTCCGCCGCGCCGTCGAAGCACTGCGTCAGTGCGGATATGAACCGGGATGCGTGGAGGTTGCCCCGGACGGCACGATCCGCGTGACCAGTGCGCACGCGATGGCACCCTCCCCGCCGCAAGATGAGTTCGAGAAATGGCTAGGCCGCCTGTAGCGACCGGCGCGCACGTCGTTCCCAAGAAACTGGCGAGCGGGCTGGTCTGGTATGTCTATGCTTGGCGAGGGGGACCGCAGGTCGCCCGCATCGACGGGCCTGCAAAGCCCAAGAAGCTATCCCCGGACATCCTCAACAAGATCGCCGAAGCACAGGCTGAACGGCAAGCGAGCGCGACGAAGGAGGCGGCCACGCTTCGATCCCTGATCCGCCTGTGGCGGTCGGAGAACCCCAACAGGCCGTCCAGCCCGGAATGGCATAGGCTCGCCGCCACGACGAAGAAGACGTGGGGTGCCGCCCTCGACGCGATTGAAGCAAAGTGGGGTGATGTGCCCCTCACGGTGTTCAGCGATCCCCGGATGAAGGCCAAGGTCGTCGAGTGGCGGGATAGCCGATCCTCCACACCGCGCGGCGCGGACATCGGCGTGACCGTGCTGAAGGCGCTGCTCAAGTTCGGGACGCTTCGCGGCAAGGTGCTGATCAATGTCGCGGACGGCATCCCCTCCCTCTGCGGCAAGAACCACGCCGATAGGGCAGAGATCATCTGGACCGACGACGACCTCACCCGCTTTCAGGCAGCCGTCGTTGAGCTGGATATGCTGCCAGCATGGGATGCGCTCCGACTGGCCGTGGCTTCGGGTTTGAGGCGAGAAGATTTGGCGACGCTGACGTGGGATGAGATCGGCCCGAGCGCCATCGTGAAGAAGGCGAAGAAGCGCAGCCGTGGTGAGCGGCATTTCGTCAGGCTCCCTCGCGTCCCGGAACTCGAAGCAGTCCTTGCCGACCTCAAGACCCGTCGGCGCGCTTCCGACACGGCAACGGTGCTGGTCGATGAATGCGGGAAGCCGTGGCATCTCGACCGGCTCACCAAGGCAGTCGCCAAGGTTCGCGACCATGCGGGCATCGCCCATGTCGATCCCGAGACGGGGCAGCGCCGGACGAAGCACCTCCACGATGCGCGAGGAACCTTCGCGACGAAACTCATGCTCACCGGCAAACTGACCGATCAGCAGGTCGCAGAATATATGGGTTGGTCGGCGGCCAATGTTTCACGCATCCGCCATGTCTACGTTGACCAGACAGCGATCGTTGTGGCAATCGGCGAGCGGATCAACGCGGCGGTGTAAACCGAAAGTGTAAACCGGGGCGGTCCAACGGGTGGAGGACCGCGCAAAGCCGCAGTTTTCCGCCGTTTCGCGGGTGTAGCTCAATGGCAGAGCAGAAGCTTCCCAAGCTTACGACGAGGGTTCGATTCCCTTCACCCGCTCCAGCCGCCACGCGCCCCCAGCGTCACTTCACCAGCGTGCCGCCCTTCATCACGCGGTCCACCTTCTCCAGCACGCGGATGTCGGACAGGGGATCCCCCTTCACGGCGATCATGTCGGCATAGCGGCCCGGGGCGATCGCGCCGACGTCCTTTTCCCAGGTCAATAGCTCGGCGGCGACGCTGGTGGCGCTCTGGATCGCCTGCATCGGCTTCATCCCATAGCGGACCATATAGGCGAACTGGCGCGCATTATCGCCATGGGGATAGACGCCGGCATCGGTGCCGTACGCGATCTTCACCCCCGCCTTCACCGCCGCGGCGAAGCCCTGGCGCTGGGCGTCGGTGGTCTCCAGGTTCTTGCGCAGATATTCGGCCGGCCAGCCCAGCCGGCGCCCCTCGGTATCGATATAGTCGCCGTTGTAGATATCCATCACCAGCCACACGCCGCGCGCCTTGGCCAGCGCGATCCCCTCGGCATCGATCAGGCTGCCGTGCTCGATCGATCGCACGCCTTCGCGGATGGACACCTTGATCGCTTCCGCACCATGGGCATGGGCGGTGACATAGCCGCCGTTGGCCCGCGCCTCGGCCACTGCCGCACGAATCTGCTCGGCGCTCAGCTCCAGCCGCCCCGGCTCGCTGCCCACCGCGAGCACGGCGCCGCTCGCGATCAGCTTGATCGAGTTCACCCGCCGCTGGAACAGGAAGCGCACCGCGCGCGTCACATCCTCCGGCGTGGCGGAGACGCCGTAGCGCATGTCGGGCGGAACGCCGACGTCGGGTGCGAAGCCGGTTACGTCGCCACCGCCGCCGGGCACGGTGATATAGGCGCCGACCACGTTCATCCGCGGCCCCGGCACCCAGCCGGCGTCGATCGCGTCGCGCAGCGCGACATCGGTGAGCCCGCGATAGGCGCCCACGTCATGGACGGTGGTGAACCCCGCCATCAGCGTGGCGCGCGCATTCTCCGCCCCCTTCAGCGCAGCCTCCGCGGGCGAGTGCATCAGCACCGATCCGGGGTTCGAATCGGCGAAATCGGCCAGATGCGTGTGCATGTCGATCAGGCCGGGAAGCACGGTATATTCGGACCAGTCGGTCACCGGCCCATCCGCCGGCACCCCGGTCCAGGGGCCGACCGAGACGATCCGGTCGCCGTCGATGCGGATCACCTGATCGCTGAGCACGCGGCCCGCCAGCACATCCACCAGCTTGCCCGCACGGACATAGCGGATCTCGCCCGCGATCGCCGGCGCGGCGGCCAGCATCGTCAGCGCGGCGATCCATCCCAGAAAGCGTCGCAACATCTCGCGTCCCCCGGTTGACCTGATACACTCGGACGCTAGTTTTACGCTCGTTCAACAAGGAGACAAGCCATGGCTCGGCGGATGTATGCGGCGTTTCTCGCGATGGCGGTTGCCACGTCCCCCGGGGCGGCATGGGCGCAGGCCCAGTCCCCCGCGGCCACCCAGGCGGAGGCGCAGGCGCTGGACCTGCTGAAGCGCGGCATCGCCTTCCGCACCGTGGCCGGCGAGGGCAACCAGACTTTCGAATATGCGACCTATCTGAAGTCGGTGCTGGTCGCGGGAGGCTTCGCCGACGAGGACGTGACGGTGGAGCGGCTGGGCGACACCGCCTGGCTGGCGGCGCGCTATCGCGGCACGGGCAAGGCCAAGAACGGCGCCAAGCCGCTGCTGATCTCCGGCCACATGGACGTGGTGGAAGCCAAGCCGAGCGACTGGGAGCGCGATCCGTTCACCGCGGTGGTGGAAAACGGCTATATCTGGGGCCGCGGCGCCAGCGACATGAAGTATGACCTGTCGACGATGGTCGCGACGCTGCTCCAGCTCAAGCGCGAGGGGTTCAAGCCCGGCCGCGACATCCTGCTGCTGCTCTCCGGCGACGAGGAGACCAGCATGAAGACCACCGCCGCGCTGGCCGACAAGTTCCACGACGCGGAGCTGTTGCTCAACATCGATGGCGGCGGCGGCGAATATGACGAGGCCGGCAAGCCGATCGTGTTCGGCGTGCAGGGCGCCGAGAAGACCTATGCCGATTTCGAGCTGACCTTCACCAACCCCGGCGGCCATTCCAGCGCGCCGCGCCGCACGAACGCGATCTATTCGCTGTCGCGCGCGCTCTCGCGCATCGGCGCCTATGAATTTCCGGCGCAGATCGACGAGATCACCCGCGCGTCGCTGCTCGCCGCGGCGGAGAACGCGCCTGCCCCCCTCGCCGATGCGATGCGCCGCTTCGTCGCCAATCCCGACGACAAGGAAGCGCTGAAGACGCTGCGCGACGATCCCAGCTATGTGGGCCAGACAGGCACCACCTGCGTGGCGACGATGATCACCGCCGGCCACGCCCGCAACGCGCTGCCGCAAAAGGCCGTGGCCAACATCAACTGCCGCATCTTCCCGGGCGTGAAGGTGGCCGATGTGCAGAAGACGCTGGCCGAGGTGGTGGGCGATCCTTCGATGACGATCGTCGAGTTGGACAGCGGATCGCGGGCGAGCGACGCATCGCCGCTGCGCCCCGATCTGATGAAGGCGGTGACCAAGGCGGTGCGCGCGCGCTTCCCCAAGGTGCCGGTGGTGCCGGTGATGTCCGCGGGCGCGACCGATTCGATGTGGTTCCGCGCGGCGGGGGTGCCCAGCTATGGCATCAGCCCGATCTTCATGAAGTCGTCGGACGGCTTCGCCCACGGCCTGAACGAGCGCACGCCGCTGAGCGAGCTTGGGCCGTCGATCACCTATTACAAGTCGCTGCTGGCCGATCTGGCCAAGTAATCAGGCGCGCGCGACCTGCACGGCGACGGGCAGGTCGAGCGCCGCCCAGCTCCGGTCCATCGTGACCGCGACCGCGCCCTTCGCCATCGCCAGCGCGAGGCAGGCGCGGTCGCCAAAGGACAGGCCAAGCGATCGCGTGGCCGCCCGCAGCCGCCCCGCAGCCACCGCCTGCTCCGCATCGAACGGAACCACCGCGAGCGGAAATTCCTTCAGGCTTAATTCCATTTCGGAATCGGGAACGCCGCGCTCCTGCGCCTTGGCCACGGTTTCGGAGAGATTGACCGCGCTGATCAGCGAGAGGCGAAGCAGCGGGTAGATATTCTCCGCGCCCGGCTCCCCGAAAAGGACCGCCAGCACCGCCGATGCATCCAGGACATAGGCGTCACTCACGCTCGGCTTCCGCCCGCCGCTCGGCGATCAGCTCGTCGGAAAGCGACACGCCCTCGGGCACATAGCGGCGCAGCCGGTCCTGCACGCGGCGCAGCACCTCGCGGTATGGCCGGACATGGAGTTCGCCGTCCTTCACCTCCATGATCACCGTATCGCCGTCGTCGATCCCCAGCGCGCGCCGGAATTCCGCCGGAACCTGGAGCCTGCCTCCGGAAACGAGCTTGCCGCGTTGGGCGTTCATGACAGATTTTCCGATCTATACAGATTGCCATTATGGTACAGCTTTGGCGCAGCCGCAGCAAGCTCACCCCAGCAGGCGGGCGATCCAGTCGCGCGCGGTGGCGCTCGCTTCCTCGGGTGAGAAGACGCCGGGGGCCAGGCACAGCTCCAGCCACATGCCGTCCACCAGCGCGGTGACCGCCACCGCCTGCATCCGCGCGGCGCCCGCGGGCACGCCGCATTCGGTCAGCAGCGCCTCCAGCGGCCCCAGATAATCGGCATAGACCTGGCGGTGCATCGCCTCCATCGCCGGATTCGATCGCGCCAGGCTCCAGAAGGCGATCCAGGTCGCCAGCAGATCGGGATCGGCGATCGGCGCGCGGAAGCTGCCGGTGACATAGGCGGTCAGGCGCGCACGCGGCTCCGGCCCGGCATCGGCCACCGCCTCTTCCAGCGCGCGGCTGACGCGCTCGCCCGCCCAGGCATAGGTCTCCGCGATCAGCGCGTCGATGCCGTCGAAATAATGGCGCAGCAGCCCGGGCGAGACCCCCGCCTCCGCGCAGATGGTGCGCACCGAAGCGCCCGCCGCGCCGCGATCGGCCAGCACGCGCGCCGCCGCCTCGATCAGGCTCTGGCGGCGCGCATCGGGTTCGGCGCGGCGATAGGCGGGACGGGTCATCCCCCGGCTTGTAACAAACCGCCGGGCGGGGGAAAGCAGTATAACCCCGATTGCGCGGGCAGCCGCGCTCTGTTATACGATCGTATAACAACACCAGGGGCATTCGATGGCGCATCGTTTCGCGGACGCGGCCGGCACCGATCCGGACGACAACCTCAGCCTTCCCGGCTGGCTCTACACCGACCCGGAGTATTTCGAGGTCGAGATGGATCGCGTGATCCGCCCTTCGTGGCAGATCATGTGCCACGAGAGCGACCTGCCCAATCCCGGCGACTATCACACGCTCGATTATCTGGGCGAGAGCGTGATCGCGATCCGCGGCAACGACGGCGCGATCCGCGGCTTCACCAATGTGTGCCGCCATCGCGCGATGCGGCTGGTGGACGGCCCCACGGGCTGCGCGAAGAAACTGGTCTGCCCCTATCACGCCTGGGCCTATGAAACCGACGGGCGGCTGACCGGCGTACCGATGCGCGCCGATTACTCGACGCTCGACATGAAGGAGAACGGGCTGGCCGCGGTGGACGTGGCGCTGTGGCGCGGCTTCGTGTTCGTGCGGCTGGAGGATCGCGGCGGCCCCTCCGTTGCAGAAATGATGGCGCCCTATGAGGCCGAAGTCGCGCCCTATCGCTTCGAGGATATGCGCACGATCAGCCCGGTCCGCCTGCGTGATCGCCAGGTGAACTGGAAGAATGTGGGCGACAATTATTCGGACGGGCTGCACATCCCTGTCGCGCATGCCGGGCTCACCCGCCTGTTCGGCAGGAGCTATGGCATCGAGGCGCAGGACTGGGTGGACCGGATGTCCGGCTATCTGGACGACAATCCGCGCTCCAACTTCTGGGAAGCGGTGTACCAGAAGCATCTGCCGCGCGTGGAGCACCTGCCCGACAGCCACCAGCGGCTGTGGCTCTATTACAAGCTGTGGCCCAACCAGGCGTTCGACATCTACGCCGACCAGATCGATTTCATGCAGTGGCTGCCGATCAGCCCCACCACCTGCGTGCTGCGCGAGATGGCGTTCGCGCTGCCTGACGACGGGCTTGCGGAAGACGAGCGGCGGACGATGAAGCTGGTCCGCTACGCCAACTGGCGGATCAACCGCGTGGTGAACGCCGAGGACACCTGGCTGATCACCAATGTGCAGCAGGGCATGGCTTCGAAGAGCTATACCGTCGGCCCGATCGGCGACAGCGAGGTGTGCCTGCGCAGCTTCGCGCGGAAGATCCGCGGGCTGATCCCCGAAGCCCGGCTGCACCGCGCGCCCGCCCCCGGCTGGTCGCGCCGGCCGCGCGCGGCGATATGAACTTCCCCCTCTCCCGCTCGCGGGAGAGGGCCGGGGTGAGGGCTAGGTGCGATGGCCTGGCAGGCCCGGACCACGGCAGACACCTTCCCCGGCACACCCTCACCCAACCCTCTCCCCCAGGCGGGAGAGGGCCAGAAGGCGGAACAGAATGACCCAGAACTATGACGCAGTGATCATCGGCGGCGGGCACAACGGCCTGGTCTGCGCCTTCTACCTCGCCCGCGCGGGGATGAAGGTGCGCGTGCTGGAGCGGCGCGCGATCGTCGGCGGCGCGGCGGTGACCGAGGAGTTCCACCCCGGCTTCCGCAACTCGACCGCCAGCTACACCGTCAGCCTGCTGCGCCCCCAGGTGATCAAGGACATGCGCCTGCACGAGCGCGGCTGGAAGATCATCGAGCGGACGATCAGCAACTTCTTCCCGCACGAGGGCGGTTACCTCAAGCTCGGCGGCGGCACCGCGCGCACCCAGGCGGAGTTCGCGCGCTTCAACCGGAAGGACGCCGAAACCTTCCCCAAATATGAAGAGGCGCTGGAGCGCGTGGCCGAGGTGCTGCGCGACATGGCGCTGAAGACCCCGCCCAACGTCGGCGGCGGGCTGCGCTCGCTGGTCGCGGCGGCGGCGCAGGGGCGGCGGCTGGCGTCGATGGATATCGAGGCGCAGCGCGACGTGATGGACCTGTTCGTCAAATCCGCGCGCAGCTTCCTGGAGCATTGGTACGAGGATCCGTACATCCAGGCGGCGTTCGGTTTCGATGCGGTGGTGGGCAATTATGCCAGCCCGGACACGCCCGGATCGGCCTATGTCCTGCTCCACCACGTCTTCGGCGAGATCAACGGCAAGAAGGGCATGTGGGGCCATTCGGTCGGCGGCATGGGCGCGATCACGCAATATATGGCCGAGGCGTGCCGCGACATGGGCGTGGAGATCAGTCTGGAATCGCCCGTCGCCAGGGTGCTGGTGGACGGCGGCAAGGTGGCCGGCGTGAAGCTGGAAAGCGGCGAGGAGATCGCGGCCAAGGTGGTGGCCGCCAATGTCGGCCCCGCGCTGCTCTACCGCCAGCTCGTCGACCGCGCCGACCAGGGCGAGGCCTTCGCCCGGCGCATGGACGGGTACAAGGCGGGATCGGGCACCTTCCGTATGAACGTGGCGCTTTCGGAGCTGCCCGATTTCAGCGTGCTGCCCGGCAAGGAGAAGGCCGAGCATCACACCGCCGGCATCATCATCTCCCCCACGCTCGATTACATGGACAAGGCGTTCGTCGACGCGAAGGCCAAGGGCTGGTCCGACGAGCCGATCGTCGAGATGAAGCTGCCGACCAGCGTGGACGACACGCTGGCGCCGCCGGGAATGCACATCGCTTCGCTGTTCTGCCAGCAGTTCGCACCGGTGCTGCCGGACGGCCGGAGCTGGGACGACGAGCGCGAAAAGGCCGCGGACGTGATCATCGATACGGTGACGAAGCACGCGCCCAACTTCCGCAAGTCGATCCTGGGCGTGCAGATCCATTCGCCGCTGGACCTGGAGCGCAAGTTCGGGCTGATCGGCGGCGACATCATGCACGGCCATATGACGCTGGACCAGCTCTGGGCCTCGCGCCCGATCCTGGGCCACGGCGACTATCGCGGGCCGGTGAAGGGGCTCTACATGTGCGGATCGGGCACGCATCCCGGCGGCGGCGTGACCGGCGCCCCGGGCCACAACGCCGCGCACGAAATCCTGCGCGACAAGACGCTGATGGGCAAGCTGTTCGGCTAGGCTGTCGCACCGCAAATCCGAGTCGCGTTCTTCGCCTGAATACCGGGACTCTTCTGTAGCGACGAGACGGCGGCGCTTGGGCGGGAGCGTTGGGCCATCCCTATTTGAATCACGCGAAGGCACGAAGACGCGAAGGGGGATTTGCCGCGATAGCGGCGCTCCATTCCAGCGCCACCGTGCGCGGGCGGTTGGAGGGGCTCCTTCGGCGCGAACCCAATTCGCATGGAATCTTAGCGCCTTCGCGCCTTTGCGTGAAACATAAACGAAACCGGGGCAGATCAGGGCGAGCGGCTCAGGCTAAACACATCCTGCTGAAACCCGCTATGCCGGGTCCGCTGTCGATGTGCCGTGGCGGACCCAGAAATACACCGGCAAACCCAGCGCGATCAGGCCGATGCCCCACAGGCACGCCCGCGTCCCCAGCCCCCAGATCATCCACAGCACGAACACGACCGACACCAGCGAGAGCAATGTCAGCGTCCGGTCCCCCGGCAGCAGGCGGATCGCGGCGAGCGCGCTGGCGAAATAGGCCACCATGCCCGCCGCCAGGCTGATCGTCGCGACATCGGCGAAGAGCTGCGTCGCCGATCCGCCGGTATAGTTTAGCAGCAGCACGCACGTCGCCAGCGCCCCGGAAAGCAGGTGCGCGCGCGCGGGCGTGCCCTGCGCGGTCTCCCCGGCGAACCAGGCGGGGAAGACGCCGCCCTTGGCCATCGCCCAGGGCATCTCGCCCGTCACCAGCGTGAAGCCGTTGAGCGTGCCGATCGCGCTGATGGCGGCGAACAGCGCGATCACTTGCGCCGTGCCCGATCCCAGCTCGCGGCCCAGGAACTCGGCCAGCGGCGCGGGCGACGCGCCGGTGACCTGCCACGGCATCAGCAGCCCCACCGCCGCCGCGATCGCCAGATAGATCACCCCCGTCGCCATCGTGCCGAGCAGCGTGGTGCGCGGCACGACATGCCCGGCGTCCTCCACCTTGTCGGCGGGAACGGTGGCGCTCTCCAGCCCCAGGAAGCCCCAGAAGACCAGCGCCGCCGCCGCCGCGATCCCGCCCGCGCTGACCGGAACCGCGGCCATCGGCTGCACCGCCGCCGTGCCGTCGCGCAGCAATATCCACGCGCCGAGCAGCACAACCCCCGCCAGCGGGATCAGCTTCAACACCGAGGTGACGAGCTGCACCATGCCCGCCAGCCCCACGCCGCGGATGTTGACCAGGATCAGCGACCAACTGATCGCCAGCGCGGTGGCAGCGGCGGGCAGCGGCGCCTGAAGCGCGGGAAAGGCCAGGCTGAGCGCGCTTACCGCCGCCACCGCCACCGCGGCGTTGCCCGACCAGAGCATCACCCAATAGCTCCACGCCACCGCGAAACCCGCCACCGGCCCGAAGGCGGCGTTGACGAAGGCATAGGGCCCGCCGGCGAGCGGCAGCCGGGCGCTCAGCCGGGCGAAGACGAAGGCCAGGCACATCGCGCCCGCGATGGTGACGATCCAGCCCAGCAGCGCATTGGGACCCAGCGGCGCCAGGTTGGCGGGGAGAAGATAGACCCCCGATCCGATCAGGTTGCCGACGACGAGCGCAAGGCAGGTCCAGAAGCCGAGCTCGCGCTTGTCGCTCAAATTCCGGCTCCCCACCCCTCGTCCGCGCAGAGACTGGACCTGCGCGGACGCGAGGTAAAGCCCGTCAGAACTTGCGCCCGATCTTCACGCCGATCGTCCGCGGCTGGACGGGATAGCTGTACAGCGTGCCGCCGCAGGTGCCGACGCCGCACTGGGCGGTGCGGAAGGTGCCGCCGACCACGTCGAAGGCGTTGCGCACGTACAGATCGAGCGAGAAGCCCGCCAGTTCGCCACCGGTCGAGAAATCGACGGTGCCATAGCCATCCTGCTTGCCGAAGGCGGCACGCGCCGCGGTACGCAGATCGAACAGCACCGAGGTCTGGTAGACCGCGGCGGCCTGGAAATAGGCCTTGCCGTCGCCGCCGGCGATCGGGAATTCATAGCGAAGCTGGGCATTGCCCTTGAACTCGGGCGTGATCGGCAGCCGCGCGCCCTTCGGCGCGAGCTCGACGTTACCGGCCGGAATCGAGCAATCCGCCGTGCCCGATATCCGGCAATAGGGCGACGCAAGCTTGGCATCGTTATACGAGCCCGAGACCGAGGCGGTGAGGCCGCCCCAGCGCCCGGCAAGCTCCGCCTCGATACCGCGCACGCGCGCATTGCCGGCGTTCTGGATCTCGGTCAGGCCGTTGGCGCCGAGATAGGAGAACTGCATGTCGGTCCAGTCGAGCTGGTAGATCGCGCCGTTGAAGCGGACCGGGCCGAAGCTGGTCTTCCAGCCCGCTTCGTAATTGTCGACATAGTCCGGACCGAACGGCTCGAGCGTGCCGCGCCGGTTGATGCCGCCGGGGCGGAAGCCGCGCGACATGGTGGCGTAGAACATCACATCGTCCACCGGGCGCCAGGTGAGGTTCACCTTGTGGATGAAGCCCCAGTCCTTCGACTGCTTGTCGAGGTTGGTGCAGGGGCTGCCCGCCACCACCGCCGCGGCGAAGCAGGCCGCCTCGCCCGTGCCGCTGGAGAAGCCGGCGCCGTAGCCGAAGAAGCCGACCAGCGTGTTGTCGTATTTGAAGATGCGCGTGCCCAGCGTCGCGCTCACCTTCGGCGAGATATCGACGGTGAGGTCGCCGAACACCGCATAGTCGCGGTCGACGCGATATTGCTTGGTGAGCCAGATCGTGTCGTTCCAGCCCGGCACCTCATAGGCATCGGCAAAGCCGGGAATGACATAGACCTGCTGGATGTTGTGCGTCTGGCGCTGGTAGAAGCCGCCGAAGATCAGGCGCGCCGGCCCGCTTTCCCAGTTGAAGCGCAGCTCGTGGCTCTGCTTGGTGAAGGCGTCGCGGCCGTAGAAAGTCTGGTTCGAGAGCGGATCGCCGTTGTTATCGACATAATAGGCGCCGTACCCGAACAGCGCGTCATAATAATAGGCGTAATCCGAATAATCGTTGGCGCTCGTCACCAGACGATCGAGGTAGGTTCCGGCATAGGTTACGTCGAAGCTTCCGATCTTGCCCTCGATCGTCAGCGCGGCCTGATACCATTTGTCCTTCGAATATTCGGGATTGTACTGCTGGACCTTGTAAGCGCCGAGACCCAGCTCATAGCCGAAATAGCCCTGGGTCTTCTGGATCTGGCCCATCACCTGCGGGGTGATCGTCCAATTATCGTCCAGGTCGAGCTTCAGCGCCGCGCGGCCGCCGTAGACGGTGACGTCGTTATAATCATCCTCAACCAGCGCCGCGTTGGTCACCGTGTTGGTGCCAGGGATGTCGCCGCCGGGCGAAAGCGTGGGGAACACGCGCGTGCCCGGGATATTGTCGATATAGCCGCCCTTCTTGTCGTACCAGCCGACAACGCGCAACGCGGCGCTGGAGCTGATCGGCAGGTTCACGAAGCCCTCGCCGACATAGCCCATCTCGCCATGGGCGACCCAGTTCACCTCGCCCTTCACCTCGCCATAGAAGCCGCTGGTATCGGGCTTGTTGGTGATGATGCGCACGGTGCCGGCCTGCGAGCTGGCGCCGTACAGCGTGCCCTGCGGACCCGCCAGCGCCTCGATCCGCGCCACGTCATAGACATGGAGATCGAGCGCGCCCTGGATCGTGGTGATCGGCGCCTCGTCCAGATAGGTGCCGACGCTGGGCAACTGGCCCGAGTGGTTGATCGTCTCGCCCGAGGCGATGCCGCGGAAATAGACCACCGAGGCGCCCGGACCCGCCGTCTGATACGACAGCGAGGGCAGGTAGCGGGCATAGTCGTCGAAATCCGAGACCTCTAGCTGGTCGAGCTTCTCGGCGCCGATCGCGGTGATCGAGAGCGGAACGTCCTGAAGGTTCTCCTCGCGCTTCTGCGCGGTGACGACGATCTCGTCGTTATAGCCGCTGTTGTCCTGCGCCCAGGCCGGCGCGGCGGACATCGCAGTCGACGTCAGCAGCCCCGCGATCCAAAGCGACTTCGAAAAACCCCCTGCGTTCATGGCCGGCCTCCCTGGCTATGTGACGAGGCTGTTACGCGGCCATAGCGGTGTCAAGCGGTTTCCTGTGCGCTGCACAATGCTACTGTACGATCGTGCAACGGCTGTTGCTAAGGCGCATCAGGGAGGGTGGCGAGCACCGGGGCCAGGACGGCTTCCAGCGGGCCGAGCCAGGGCGCGTAGTTGCGCCATTGATCCGTGGCGTCGGTGTAGATCGGCTGGCGCACCTGCTCCGCGCTGGGGGTGCGCACCGCGCGCTCGGTACGGTGGAAGGCCAGGCAGGCGGGGTCGAACGCCAGCCCGAGATAATCGAGCAGCCGCCGCACCTCGCCCTCCAGATCGGCGACCAGCGCCTCATAGCGGACGCGGTGGACACGGCCGGGCAGCGCGGCATCGATCACATCCATCATGCCCACATAGTCGCAATAATAGCGGCCCAGCTCGACCAGGTCGTAGCTGAACGCCTGACCGCGCGCGAAATGCTGTTTGAAGCAGGAGAAGCAACATCCCATCGGATGCCGCCGGACGTCCACGATGCGCGCGTTAGGCAGGATCAGGTGGATCAGCCCGGCATGCGCGAAATTGTTGGGCAGCTTGTCGATGAAATAGGGGCGATCGGTCTTGCGCTGGATACGGGTGAGGTCGAGATATTCCTGGCCCAGCGCGCGCAGTTCCGCCGCGTCCAGCCCGGCCAGCACCTCGGGATAGCGCGTCTCCTCGCCGCGCCGCTTTCGCCCGCCCAGCTTGCGCGCGATCGCGGGGAGGTCGGGCAGCTCCATCGTCCCTTCCACCAGCGGATGGCTGGACAGTATCTGTTCGACCAGCGTGGAACCTGAACGCTGGAGCCCGACGATGAAGATCGGATCGGGCGCCGGGTTGCCGCCCCCCGTCCGCGCCGCGAAGAACTCCGGCGTGAACAGCGTGCGGGCGCGGGCGAGCTGGTCGCTCAGCTCCGCCGGGTCGTAACTGAGCTGGGCGCGGCGCAGCCGGTTGCCCTCGGCATAATGGGCGAAGGAGCTTTCGTAGCGGCCCGCGTCCTCCAGCGCCTTGCCCAGCGCGAATTCGAAGTGGAAGCGATCATCGGGCGTCAGGTCCGCGCGGGCGAGTTGCGCCTCCATCGCTGCGATGTCGGCATCCGCGAAGCGAAAGGTCTTGAGGTTGGCCAGGCTCCAGAAGCTCTCGCCGAGCGAAGGAAGCTGGGCGATGCTGGTGCGATAGGCCTCGATGCTCTCCGGCACCTTGCCCACGGTCTTGAGCGCATGGCCCAGGCTCATCCACACTTTGGGCTGGTTGGGCAGTTCCGACAGCACCGCACGATAGAGCGCGATCGCGCCGTCATAGTCGCCGATGCGGACGAGCAGCGCCGCCTTCAGGTTGCGGTAGGCCGGATTGGCGGGGTCCTCCTCCAACAGCAGGGCGACATGCGCCAGCGCCTCCTCCGACCGCGCCTGACGGTGAAGCACCACCGCCAGATTGTGGCGCGCCGGCGTGAACCCCGGCGCAAGCTCCAGCGCGCGGACGAGCAGGTTCTCCGCATCGCCATAGCGGCCCAGCCGCGTCGCCAGCTCGGCCAGCATGCGGATCGCGGCGACATCGGTGGGATGCGCCTTCAACCGCTCGCGCAGCAACGGCTCGGCCGCGGAAAGCGCGTCGCGGCGCAGCGCGTCGGCAGCCTCGATCAACTGGGGATCGCGCACCGATTCCCTCACCGCGCTGAGATGCGCCCGCCCGCCCGCATCGGGATCGCCCGCCGCATGCCAGGCATCGCCGATCGCGCGCCAGGCCGCAGGCGACGGTGCCAGCGCTTCGGCCCGGCGGAGCGGCGGATGCGCGCCCGCGGTATCCCCGGCCGCGATGCGCGCGCGGGCATCCTGCAGCAGCGACCGGAACTGATCGGCTCCCTGCGCCATTCAGATCCCGCCCTCGACCGCTTCGAAGCCTGCCGAGGCCAGCCCGGCCGCGACCGCATCGCCGCAGGCGTCGACCACCGCCTGCGATGTCGCGCGGATCACGAAATTGGCGCCGGTGCGGCCCTCGCGGAACAGCGGATAGCTGCCGATCGCCACGCCCTCGTGCGAACGTTCCGCCTCGCGCAGCAGGTCCGCGACCTCGCTCTCGGCCACCCAGCAGCCGATCGTACGCGACAGCAGCGGCAACCCGCCCTCCAGCGTTCCGGTGAGCGCGTCGAGCATGCCCGCGGCGATATGCGGCACGCCGGCCAGGATGAAGAGGTTGCCGATGCGGATGCCCGGCGCCCCGGACATGCGGTTCGGGATCAGCTCGGCGCCCTCGGGCACGCGCGCCATGCGCAGCCGCGCATCGGTCACCTCCTGCCCGCGCTTGCCGTAATAGGCCTCCAGCGTGGCGCGCGCCTGGGGGTGGATCACCACGGGCACGCCCAGCGCCGCGGCGATCGCGTCCACCGTGATGTCGTCGTGCGTCGGGCCGATGCCGCCGGTGGTGAAGCAATAATCGTTGCGCGCGCGCAGCGCGTTCACCGCCTCCACGATCGCCTCCTCGCGATCGGCGACCACGCGCACCTCGGCCAGCCGGATACCCTGGGCGTTGAGCCACACGGCGACCTGGCCGATGTTGCGGTCCGCCGTCCGGCCCGAAAGTATCTCGTCGCCGATGATCACCAGCGCCGCAGTCCACACACGTTCTGACATGCCGCCCGCATAGCCCAGCCTTCCGCCCTCGCAAAGCGGCCCGGCTTGGCCTATATCGCGGCCATGACCGAATATGTTGCCGTAACCGCCGACACTCCCCTCGCCCGCACCGGCGCGATCAAGCTGCATGGGCCGGACGGGTTCGCCGGCATGCGCCGCGCCGGCCGGCTGGCGGCGGAGATACTGGACGCGCTGGTGCCGCATGTCGTGTCCGGCGTCACCACCGCCGAGCTGGACGATATCGTGCGCGAGATGACGCTGGCGGGCGGCGGCGTACCCGCCACGCTGGGCTATCGCGGCTATACCCATTCGTGCTGCATCTCGATCAACCATGTCGTGTGCCACGGCATCCCATCGGAACGGACGCTGAAGGACGGCGACATCGTCAACATCGACGTGACGCCGATGGTCGACGGCTGGCACGGCGACACAAGCCGCATGTATCTGGTCGGCGATGTGGCGCTGAAGGCCAAGCGGCTGGTGGACGTCACCTATGAATCGCTGATGCTGGGGATCGCCCAGGCCAGGCCCGGCAACTATCTGGGCGATATCAGCCACGCGATCCAGACCCATGCGGAGAAGCACCGCTTCGGCGTGGTGCGTGATTTCTGCGGCCATGGGCTGGGCCAGGTATTCCACGACGCGCCGGAGGTGGTGCATGTCGGCCGCCCCAAAACCGGCCCGATGCTGAAACCCGGCATGTTCTTCACGATCGAGCCGATGATCAACATCGGCCGCCCCGACGTGAAGCTGCTGGACGATGGCTGGACCGCGGTGACGCGCGATCGTTCGCTGTCGGCGCAGTTCGAACATTCGATCGGAATCACCGAGGACGGCTGCGAGATATTCACGACCAGCCCCAAGGGGCTTGACCGGCCGCCCTACGCCGCCTGACCGGGCGGCGGGGCGCCCTCGCGCCAATAGCGCAGCATCGCCTCCGCCTCGTCCGCGCTGATCCGGCCCGCCGCGCTTTCGATCCACAGCCCGCCGCGCTGGCAGGGCGGCAGCGACAGCAGCCCGTGCGCCATGATCACCAGCGTGCCGCGCGCGACCACCAGCTCGCGCGGCGGCGCGCCGTCGGCTCCGGCATCCTCCAGCCTTCTGATTTCGGCGGGCAGGTTCATGGGCGGCAGTTTTCCGGAAAAGATCATCACGTGTCCGCAACGCTAACGCCCGCGGCGCGGCCCGGTTCCCTGCATGATTTCGCAGGCATCGAGGTTTCCGGCGGGTTTCCGCCCTGCCCCCGGAGCGGGCATCGCCAGCGCGTCTGCCCAATTACTAGGCACTTGTTAACCCGCGCCGGGCGTGCGACCCGAGAGAGGCCGCCGAGTCCCGCTCTGGCACGGATGTTGCCAGACGCGCGGCATTGGGATCATCAAGACGAAGGATTGGATCAGCCGTGAAGAAGATCGAGGCCATCATCAAGCCGTTCAAGCTTGATGAGGTGAAGGAGGCGCTGCACGAGGTGGGCGTTTCCGGCATCACCGTTACCGAAGCCAAGGGTTTCGGCCGCCAGAAGGGGCATACCGAGCTCTATCGCGGCGCCGAGTATGTCGTTGATTTCCTGCCGAAGGTTAAGCTCGAGGTCGTCGTCGAGGACGCGGTCGCCGAGCGCGTGGTAGAGGCGGTGGCCGCCGCCGCGCAGACCGGCCGGATCGGCGACGGCAAGATCTTCGTCATCCCCGTGGAGACCGCGCTGCGCATCCGCACCGGGGAGCGGAACGAAGCCGCGGTCTGAACCGTGGTTTGACGCGGCGCAGCATTCTGTGGATGCTGCACGCGCGAGCATAATTTTGTTGCCCGAGTCGTCGGGCGGGGGAAACTAAAGGAAAGGGCGTTTCATGGCGAACTCGGCCAGCGATATCCTCAAGATGATCAAGGACCAGGAGATCGAATGGGTTGATCTCCGCTTCACCGATCCGAAGGGCAAGTGGCAGCACCTCACCATGGTCTCCGGGGTCATGGGCGAGGATGAGCTCACCGACGGCCTGATGTTCGACGGTTCGTCGATCGAGGGCTGGAAGGCGATCAACGAGTCCGACATGATCCTGAAGCCGGACCTCGACGCGGTCTATGTCGATCCGTTCTCGGCCACGCCGATGCTGATCCTGTTCTGCGACATCGTCGAGCCTTCGACCGGCGAGCTCTATGCCCGCGATCCGCGTTCGTGCGCCAAGCGCGCCGAGGCCTATGTGAAGGCCACCGGCATCGGCGACACCATCTACGTCGGCCCGGAAGCAGAGTTCTTCGTGTTCGACGACGTCAAGTTCGAGACGAGCTACGCGACCAGCTATTACGCGATCGACGACATCGAGCTGCCGACCAACACCGGCAAGTCCTATGAGGGCGGCAACCTGGGCCACCGCCCGCGCGCCAAGGGCGGCTATTTCCCGGTCGCCCCGGTCGACAGCCTGGTCGACATCCGCGGCGAGATGGTCTCGACGATGATGGAAATGGGCCTGCCGTGCGACAAGCACCACCATGAGGTGGCCGCCGCGCAGCACGAGCTGGGCCTGACCTTCGGCACGCTGGTGACCACCGCGGACCGCATGCAGATCTACAAGTACGTCGTGCATCAGGTCGCCCAGGCCTATGGCAAGACCGCGACCTTCATGCCCAAGCCGATCAAGGAAGATAACGGCAGCGGCATGCACACCCACATGTCGATCTGGAACCAGGGCACGCCGCTGTTCGCGGGCAACGGCTATGCCGGCCTCAGCGACATGTGCCTCTATTTCATCGGCGGCGTGATCAAGCACGCCAAGGCGCTCAACGCCTTCACCAACCCGACCACCAACAGCTACAAGCGCCTGGTACCGGGCTATGAGGCGCCGGTGCTGCTGGCCTATTCGGCGCGCAACCGTTCGGCCTCGTGCCGCATCCCCTATGGCGCGGGCGCCAAGGCGAAGCGCGTCGAGTTCCGTTTCCCGGATGCGCTGGCGAACCCCTATCTCGCCTATGCGGCGCTGCTGATGGCCGGCCTGGACGGCATCCAGAACCGCATCCACCCGGGCGATCCGATGGACAAGAACCTGTACGATCTGCCCCCGGCCGAGCTGGCCGAGGTGCCGACCGTGTGCGGTTCGCTCCGCGAGGCGCTCGAGAGCCTCGAGGCCGACATGGACTTCCTGCTGAAGGGCGACGTGTTCACCAAGGACCAGATCGAAGCTTACATCGAGCTGAAGTGGGCCGACGTGGCGCGTTGGGAGATGACTCCCAGCCCGGTCGAGTACGACATGTACTACAGCGCCTGATTACCGCGCAGGCGGGGGCAAGAGGGGGCGTCCGGACCTGGGGAGGTCCGGGCGCCCCTTTCGTTTCTTGGCATGGCGCCGCGCGGGAAGCGCCAGCCACCTCCCCCTGGCGGGGGAGGATGGGGAGGTCCCTTCCCGCCCGGCCAGGTCGCCCAAAAGGAAGGGGGCGCCCGGATCGCTCCGGACGCCCCTCCCCTCGTATTCCATTACCCGCAGGCTGCCCCGCGGCGCGGCTCAGCGGCCGCCCAGCTTCACGCTGGCGGCAATGCCGAAGATGCGCGGCTCGCCGGCGATGAAGGTCGGCATGCCCAGGCTGTCGCCCGTGTTGCCCGCGTCCTTGATATATTGCTGGTCGAACACATTGGTGACGAAGCCCTCGACGCGCCACACGCCGTCGGCGGTGCTGACGCCCAGCCGCAGGTCGACGGTCGCATAGCCCTTCTGCCATTCGTCCTGCACCACATCCGGGATCAGGTTGCCCGTCTGCAGCGCCGGCAGGTCGTTGTCGTCGTCGAAGAAGGTCTTCGACTGCCACCCCAGGACCGGCGTGAAATCCGCCTTCACCGGGCCCAGGTCGCCGCGCAGCGTGGCGCCCAGCGACGCGCTGTGATCGGGCGACAGGCGGAAGCGGTTGCCGTCGCGCGCGCCCGTGGTGAAGCGGCTGTGGTTCCAGGCATAGGTGCCGAACAGGTCGATCCACTCCGCCGGCTTCCAGGTGAACTGGCCTTCGAAGCCATAGCTGGTCGCCTCGCCCGCGTTGACCGTGATGAAGGTCGTGCCCTGCTGCTCGGTCGTCTGGAAGTTGCGGTAGCGATAGTAGAAGAGCGCGCCGTCCAGGAACAGCGTGCGGCCCGCCAGCGCGGTCTTCGCACCCGCTTCGAAGCTGTCCACCGTCTCCGACGGCAGCAGATCGAAACGCGCCGCGCCGCCCGGCGCCGCGGGCGGACGGACGCTCAGAACCTCGGGCCGGCGGCCACGGGCATAGTTGGCGTAGAGGCTGGCATCCGGCGACAGCTCGTAACGCGCGGTCAGGCGCCAGGTGAGCCCGCTGTCGTTATGGTCCAGGTCATAGCGCTGGCCGTTGGTGCCGGTGGGCTGGAGGCCCAGGCCGAACAGCGGCACCGGATAGAGCGCGGACGGCGGGATGGTCGCCGCGCCCGGCACGGCCAGGCCGCCCAGCAGCGCGTCGCGCGTCGCCGGGGCCTGCGCCAGCGCGCCGACGAAGCCGCCCAGGACCGAACGCCCGTTGACCACGGCCGAGCTGTATCCCGTGCTCTTGTCGTCATGGCTCCAGCGCACGCCCGCGCCGATCTCCAGCGCGTCGATGGGCTTGAAGCTGACGTCGGCGAACAGGTCCCAGCTCGTCGTCTCGGCGAAGTTGGTGCTGGTCTCCAGATGGTTCGATTTCAGGTTGGCGGCGATGCCGTTCGCCAGCGGAGCCGGCAGCGCATAGCCATAGGCGCCCGCCAGCCCCTGGAGCAGCGCGGCGGTGAAGGCCGTGTTGCCGAACAGCGAGATCGGGGCGGGATCGGAGGCCGGACGGCCCGGGATCAGCCCGCCGCCCGCCAGCGTGCCCGGCGCGCCGAAATCGACCAGCCGCGCCAGCGCCACGCGCTCGTCGAACTGCGCGGGCGTGCGCGTCGATCCGGTCTCGCGGAAATAGGTGGCGCCGGCGAAGGCGGTAAGGCGATCCCCATCGGCCCAGGTGAGGCGCAGCGTCGCCATCGTCTGCTCGCCCTGCGCGTCCTCGGCCGCGGTCAGCGCGGGCAGCGAGATGCCGTCGGCGTCGAACACCTCCAGCGCGGAGAATTCGCGGTACGATCCGATCGCGTTGAGCGAGAGCCGGTCGGAGAATTCATAGTTGGCGATACCGGTGACGCCCCACACCTCACGATCGAGGCCCAGCGGCTTGCCGCCCTCGAAGCCAGCGCCCGGCGCCAGCGCCGCGCCGCTGTTGCGCCCGCGATCGCCCAGCACCGCGCCGGTCACCGGATCGGTGGGGTTCCAGTTGGCGGACTTGAACGAGGTGCCGGTGGCCTCGTCCTTCTGATAATTGCCGATCAGGTCCAGGGTGAAGGCGCCCGGCTCCCAGCGCAGGCTGCCGCGCACCGCCTTGGTGTCGATGCCGTTGAAATCCTCGCCGCCCAGCAGGTTCTGGACATAGCCGTCGCGGTGCTTGATCCGCCCGGCCGCGCGCACCGCCAGCGTGTCGCCGAGCGGCAGGTTGCCGGCGACGTCGAAGCGATAGCCGTCGAAATCGCCATATTGCGCGCGCGCCTGGAACAGCGGCGCGGAGGGATCGGCCTTCGCCTGGATCAGGTTGACCGCGCCGATCAGCGCGCCGCGGCCGTACAGCGTCGACTGCGGGCCCTTGGCGATCTCGATACGGTCCATGTCGAACAGCTCGACATAGGAGCCGCGCGACTTGGAGATCGACACGCCGTCCTGGAAGACGGAGACGCGCGGTTCGTTATAGGCGGTGCCCGAATCGGAGGTGATACCGCGCATCACGAAGCCCGGGTTGTTGGGCGACTGGTTCTGCACGTCGAAGCCGGGGACGAACTGGCCGAGCTTGTCGAATTCGGTGACGCCCAGCGTCTCCAGAAACTCGCCCGAATAGGCGGTGAGCGCGAACGGCACCTCCATCGGCGACTGCTCGATAAGCTGCGCGGTGACCGTGATCTCGCCGTCTTGGGCCGGGGCCTCGGCGGGGACATCCTGCGCGCAGGCGGCGGTGGCGCCGGCGGCAAGGGCGAACGGGCTCGCAAGCGCGAGCAGCAACACACGGACAGTCATCAACTCAAACCCCCACTGGCGGAGGCCCAGGTGCCTCCCTGGCCCTGCCCGTGGCGCGGCTTCGTGACATCTGCATTGCGTTGCAGCGACAGTTATTCGCACGCGCAACATTCCCCGCGGGTGTTGCCCATGTGCGACGATCGGGCCGGTCCGGTGCTTATCCGGCCAAATGTTGTCCGGCCAAAATATTGTCCGGCCAAGAGTTATCCGGGTAGTCCCGCCACCATCGCTGGTGCCAACCTTGCAAGGTTTCCGGGCTCCGGCCATCTAACCGGCAACGATAATGGGTTCCCTTGGAGGCATGGATGCGCAGCTATCTGAAGCAGTATATCGACGGCCGGTGGGTCGAGAGCGAGGGCGGGCGCCGCCACGAGGTGATCAACCCCGCCACCGAGGCGCCCGTGAGCGAGATCACGCTGGGCACCGCGGCGGACGTCGACAAGGCGGTGGCCGCCGCGCGCCGCGCCTTCGACAGCTTCTCGCGCACCACCCGCGAGGAGCGGCTGGCGCTGCTGGAACGGATCGTCGCGGAATATAAGGCGCGCGCGGGCGACATCGCCGAGGCGATCGCGCTGGAGATGGGCTGCCCGATCTCGATCGCGGCCACCGCGCAGGTGGGCAGCGGCATCGGCCACCTGATGGCAGCGATCAACGCGCTGAAGGAATTCACCTTCGAGGAGCGGATCAACAACAGCCTGGTCGTCCATGAGCCGATCGGCGTGGTCGCGCTGATCACGCCGTGGAACTGGCCGATGAACCAGATCCTGGCAAAGGTCGCCCCGGCGCTGGCGGCGGGCAACACGATGATCCTGAAGCCCAGCGAGGAAGCGCCGGGCTCCGCCGCGATCTTTGCCGAGGTGATGGACAAGGCGGGCGTGCCCGCGGGCGTGTTCAACCTGATCCAGGGCGACGGCCCCGGCGTCGGCACCGCGCTGGCCCAGCACAAGGGCGTGGACATGATCAGCTTCACCGGCTCCACCCGCGCCGGCATCGCGGTCGCCAAGAACGCCGCCGACACGGTGAAGCGCGTGCATCAGGAACTGGGCGGCAAATCGCCCGCGATCATCCTGGAGGGCGCCGATCTTTCGAAGGCGGTTCCGGGCGCGCTGATGGGCGTGCTGCTGAATTCCGGCCAGAGCTGCATCGCGCCCGCCCGCCTGCTGGTGCCCGAGGACAAGCTGGACGAGGTGAACGCCATCGCCGGCGGCATGATGCAGGCGACCGAGACCGGCGACCCGATGACCGAGGGCCGCCACATCGGCCCGGTGGTCAACAAGGCGCAGTGGGAGAAGATCCAGGGCCTTATCGCCAGGGGCGTGGCCGAGGGCGCCAGGGTGATCGCGGGCGGCCCGGGCCGTCCCGAGGGCAAGGACAAGGGCTATTACGTCAAGCCGACGCTGTTCACCGACGTGACCAACGACATGGCGATCGCGCGCGAGGAGATCTTCGGCCCGGTCGTCACCATCATCCCCTACAAGGATGAGGAAGACGCGATCCGCATCGCCAACGACACCGATTACGGCCTGTCCTCCGCCGTGTTCGGCTCGCCCGAGGCGATCCGGCGCGTGGCGCCGCGCATCCGGGCAGGGCAGGTCTATGTCAACGGCGGCTCGCCCGATCCCAGCGTGCCCTTCGGCGGCTACAAGCAATCGGGCAACGGCCGGGAGTTCGGCAAATATGGCCTGGCCGAGTTCATGGAAGTGAAGTCGCTGGTCAACGCCTTCGCCTGATTCCGGCGCCTGATCCCGGCGCCGGGGCGGCACCCTGCCCGCTCCCCGGCTTCCGGCACGTGCTTGCCCCTGCGGCCCGGCCGCGGGGGCACCGGCGCCGGTTCGCGGCCGTATCTCCCACGGCCCAGACCGGCGCCTCCCCGGCCATCGCCCGAAACGACGGCGCCCTCCGGCCTGCTTGGGGGCCGGAGGGCGCTGGTTGCGCGCATGATGGAATGCGCTCAGCCCGATAGTGTCGCCGGCGGGCGATCAGCCCTTGAGCAGCGAGAGCACGTTCTGCTGGCTCTGGTTGGCCTGGGCCAGCATCGCGGTGGAGGCCTGGCTCAGGATCTGCGCCTTGGCCAGCGCCGCGGTCTCGGTCGAGTAATCGGCGTCCTCGATGCGGCTGCGCGCATCGGTGAGGTTCGAGACGTTGGTGGTCAGGTTGTTGATCGCGGATTCGAGACGGCTCTGCGCCGCGCCCAGCGTCGCGCGCGATTCGGCGATCGTCTTGAGCGCGTCGTCGAGCGTCTCGAGCGCGTCGGAAGCGTCCTCGGCGTCGGAGATGTCGATGTCGATCGCGTCTTCCAGATCGACCTCGGCGAGCGACAGCGTCACCGTCTCGTCCGCGGTCGAGCCGACCTGGATCGTCACGTCGCCCGAATCGCCGGCCGATCCGTCGAACAGGCCCACGCCGTTGAACTTGGTGTTCGCCAGGATGTCCGAGATCTGCGAGGTCAGCTCGGTCACCTCGGCCTGCAGGTTCGAACGATCGTCGTCCGAATAGCTGCCCGAGGCTGACTGGACCGCCAGCTCGCGGATGCGCTGGAGCATGTTGGTCACCTCGCTCAGCCCGCCTTCCGCGGTCTGCGCCATCGAGATGCCGTCGTTGGCGTTGCGGATCGCCTGGTTCATGCCGGTGATCGCGGCCGACATCGACGAAGCGATGGCGAGACCGGCGGCATCGTCCTTGGCGCTGTTGATGCGCTTGCCGGTCGACAGGCGCTCCATCGCCGTGCCCAGCATCTTGTTGGCGGAATTCATCGCATTTCCGGCGCGCAACGCGGCGCCATTGGTATTGATCGTGGTCATCACAGAGTCTCCCTAACCGTCCGGGACTCGGGGGCTCCCGTCTCCCCCACCCCGGGAGCCAGCCACCGCGTCAAATTAAACTGTTCGGCCGGTCCGGTTTAGGCGCACATGGTAAACACTCTGCTAACCACAGCCGGTTTTTCCTCAGTAATCATACCTAGAAACCAGTTTGGCCGGTTTCCCCTGCCCTTCGGGCGCAGCGCGGCATTGACGCGGCGGGCGGGGCGTGTCTTGCATTGCAGCATGTTTTTCCGCCGCAAGCCTTCCCCGCCGCCTGCCGAACCGGTGTTGCCGGAGGGGATGCGCGTCTATGCGATCGGCGACGTCCATGGCGAGCTGGCGCTGCTGCGCGACCTGCTGGCGCATATCGAGGCGGACAACGCCGCCCGCCCGGCCGCGGATACGCGCGTCGTGATGCTGGGCGACCTGGTGGATCGCGGCCCCGATTCCGCCGGCGTCGTCGAGCTACTGCTCAACCAGCGCCCCGGCTTCGCCACCTTCCACTTCCTGGCGGGCAACCATGAGGATGCCATGCTGACCAGCCTGGCCCATGACGCCGACCCGCGCGAAAGCGGCTGGCTGCGTTTCGGCGGGCACGAGGCGCTGGCCAGCTATGGCGTGCCCGAGGACGTGTTCGAGCTGCACGGCGCCCAGCTATCCTATGAGCTGCGGCGCTATGTGCCGGAGGAACATCTGCGCTTCATCGAAGGCTTCGAGGAGATGCTGGTGCTGGGCGGCTATCTGTTCGTCCATGCCGGCATCCGGCCGGGGCGCAGCCTGGAACGCCAGTCGCGCGGCGACCTGCTGTGGATCCGCGAGGGATTCCTGGAGCATGAGGGCAGCCACGGCCTGATGGTGGTGCACGGCCACACCGTGCGCCGCGAGCCCGATTTCGCGGGCAACCGGATCGGCATCGATACCGGCGCCTATGCCACCGGCGTCCTCACCGCGCTGGCGCTGGAAGGACGCGAACAGCGCGTGATCCAGGCCGCGATGGCGCGATAGTCACGTAAGCGGCGCCTCCGGACCGGCAAAGCGCCCACGGCGGGATCGAATCGCTGCTTGGCGCGCCCGGCGTTATCGCTGAAGCGCCGGGACCACGCCGGATATCGCACCCGCTTCGGAAGGATTGTGGCCGGGGCGGCGAAGGCCGCCGGCAATGGGTGGCTATGGCGTCCGCTCGCCGCGCGCTTCCCCGACACGCCACACGCCATCGTCATCGCGGACCATGGGCTTACGGCAGTATCGGCATACCGAGACGAAATCGATGCCGTTGTGATGGACGTGCCGCTTCGAACGCGAATGGCGTCCGACCCTGCACATCAAAGCTCCCCAAAAGCTCATCGCGACCCCTCGCCTGCTCCCGCAGACGCCCAAAACGGGCGCCCTTGCAGTGGCCCAACCCCCACCAGGCCTCACCCAATGCACCGGACCGGCTGTTTTTCAGCCTCCTGGCATCCGACGCTTCGATTCGCCGTCATTAGATGCCGCCCAGAAACATTTCGCAAGCGCAGCATTTGCAATCGCAACATAATTAAGCGTTTCTAGTCCCCGGGCGCGTGGGCGCGATGCCGGGCGGAGCGGAGATCTCTGGGCGGAGCCGCGATCCCGGCAGCCGAGATATCCCGGCGATGGCACCGCCGAAACGCGGCGATCGGGCGCGGCCCCGCCCGCTATCCCGCCGGTTCGCGAAGATGCCGCTACCACGCCAACCGTCACAGCCTTGTCGGTGCCCAGCCCGCTTCGTCGCCACGAGCATGCCCCGGGAGGCCGTCACGGCATGGCGACGCATATCGCCCGACAAGCCCGAGGCGGTCCTCCCGCCTGTCGCGCGCAAACAAAAAGGGCGGTGGGGGAAACCCACCGCCCTTGATATTTGGCCGTCTCTGAAATCCGATCAGTTCGGGCTGGTCGGAGTGGGCGTCGGCGTCGGAGTGGGCGTCGGCGTCGGAGTGGGCGTCGGCGTCGGAGTGGGCGTCGGCGTCGGCGTCGGCGCGGGCACCGGGTTATCCAGCAGTTCCTGGAAGCCGAAACCGGCCGCGAGCGCCGCCAGCAGAGCGGCGATCCACTCAGCGTAGGTCAGGTTGTTCGCGTCATCGATCTGCGCGCCGACACGGCCGCTGAGGCTGCTGCCGGTCAGCGCAACCGACTTGGCGCCGGCAAGCTTGACCGAGAAGGGACGGATCGGCGCGGCCGCAACCGCGATCGTGGAGGACGCCAGCAACGCGGCGGCACCGATTCCACATGCTACTTTCTTGAAACTCACGGCCAATCTCCCTTTGTCCGTCCCAAGCCCGGGAAGGGCTTTATGCTGCATTGCCACAATTCGAGTACGAATTCAACTCGAACAATCAAATTTCTCAGTCCGGGGTGCGTCGGGAGTGGCTTTTCGAACGTCCGCCGAAGCGGCATCGATAAGGATCGGCATCAAACGCGAGGCAATGCCAGACCCCTTTTATCCCTAGATCCGCGACCCACCCTATACTCTGCCGCTATCCTGCGGCAATTACGTGTTGCGATGCCACAATGACACCGCCAATTCAAGCACCGTTACGGACCTGTGCCGATAGTCCATGCCCGGCGGGTCCAGGTCCAAACCGGCCAAGCCGTGACGCAAGAGAAACAAACCCCGCATCACCTATCCGCTCTGGGGTTAACAACGTGTCAACCACGTCGCGCACACAACCATTTGCGGAAACCGGCATTGCTGGCGCAGGAGCCGGCGCGGCGAATTCGAACACCAGATCCGGAACGAGCCGTTATTGCCCAAGTGTTTCGGAAATTTGTCCGCGGCGTCAAAATAACCCCGCCCCGCGACACCCCAAAATTGGACAAGCTGCCCGCCGAACGACCCGGAAACCCTGCGGAGGATCAACGAATTAAGCGCCCGCATTCCGCCGTGCATCGCAACAAAAATGTCTCCCCCCAACGCCGTGATTCGGCTGATTGCGAGTGATAACGCAGCCGGGCCTATCCGGTTCCCTGGCCGCCGCATCCACATGATCGAATCACGCGAAGCGTTAGAGGGGACCGGCGCAGATGCGGCGCGATCCGCTGAACCCCTGCTCCGAATTCCGGTCGTCAATGAGGCCCTTGCGCTGTACCCTTGTCGCCGCGCGCGCGAAGATTTGCGCGACGGGCAGATCGTCCCATTCTGGTGCAGTATCGACGGCCATAGAGGCGCCTGAAACGATACGGTGCGGTGTGGCGGGGCACGGTTCCGAATCGCCGCTTGGCTAATCCCGGCCGGATCGCCGGCGAGCGAGCCCGCGGCTTCCGCCGCAGCGTTACCGCGCGCCGGAAGCGCGGTGTCGCGAACCCCGCATCCACGCCCGGGAATCGCGTCCACACGCCCCCCGGCCCCGGCGGCAACGCCGAGAAGGCGGCCATGCCCGGCAAAGCGGAGCGGGCCTGTCGCTTGCTGAGCCCGCGCTTTTCCTCCATATTGGTTACGCTTGCGGCCCGTTCCGACGCCGCAGCCGCCATATTGCGCTGCACAAAACACTCTTGGCTGATCTGCCGGGTCCGGGTAAACGAGAGCCGCACACTGCTGTGGGGTTAGCGGTGAGAGAATGAGAGTCGAGATATTGACCAAGCGCGATCTGGAGGTCGCCGAACTTTCCCGCCGGCCGGGGCGCATATCCTCGCGGTCGCGCAGCCGGCTTCGCCTGTACGGCGGCCTGGCCATCGCCGAAGCGCTGGCGATTCTCTACGGCTTCTTCCTCGCCGGTCAGCTCTATCCCCCCGGCATCCAGCCCGACCAATGGCTGCTCAGCGCCAGCACGATCATGCCGCTGTACGCCATCGTGGCGCTGAACACGCGGGCCTATTCGGCGAAGGTACTTCGCGATTTCTGGTCAGGGGTGGCACGCGCGCTACGGGCGCTGCTGATCGCCGGCGGGCTGTTCCTGCTGATCGCCTTTTGCCTGAAAGCGACGGACAGTTTCTCGCGCGTCACGCTCATGCTCGGCTTCGGGGTGAGCGCACTGCTGATCGCGACTGCCCGCGCGCTTTGCCTGCGCATTACCGAACGGGTGCTCGGCGAGATATCGTACAGCGTCGCGCTGATCATCGATCAGGATGCCGAAATCCCGCGGGGCGATCACGCCACCGTCCTGCACATCGGTGCCGACTTCGATCTCGACAGCGACAGCCCGGCGATGTTCGACTGGCTGGCCCGCGCCCTCGAAGCGGCAGACCGGGTAGTCGTCGCCTGCCCCGCCGCCCGCCGCCAGGACTGGGTGCGCATCCTGAAGGGCGCCAATGTGCGGAGCGAGATCTACGCACCCGAACTGGAGGCGCTCGCACCGCTGGCGATGGGCAATTGGCGCCGCCTTCCCACGGTCATCGTCGCCGACGGCCCTCTGAACAAGCTCGACCAGTTGGTGAAGCGCTGCTTCGATTTCGTGGTCGCCGCAGGCGCGCTGGTGGTCTTCGCGCCGCTGATGCTGGTCGTGGCGATCGCGATCAAGCTCGAGAGCCCCGGACCGGTCTTCTTCGTCCAGACCCGCATCGGTCAGGGCAACCGCATGTTCCGCATGCTGAAGTTCCGCAGTATGCGCGCGGAAAGAAGCGATGGTCACGGCCACGCCTCCACCGGACGCGACGATGACCGGATCACCCGCTGTGGCGCGATCATACGCAAGACCAGCATCGACGAGCTGCCCCAGCTCATCAACGTGCTGCTCGGCGACATGAGCATCGTCGGGCCGCGTCCCCACGCGCTGGGATCGCGCGCCGGCAGCCGGCTGTTCTGGGAGATCGACAACCGCTATTGGCATCGCCATGCCGCCAAGCCGGGGCTGACGGGGCTGGCCCAGGTGCGCGGCTACCGCGGCACCACCGAGCAGGAAAGCGACCTGACCGACCGGCTGCAGGCGGACCTGGAATATCTCAACGACTGGTCGATCTGGAAGGACGTCAAGATCCTGTTTATGACGTTCAGGGTTCTGGTCCACCGGAACGCATATTGAGGTGGCATTTCCTTTCAGGACCGGCTCTCGCCCGGACGATTTCGCCATGATTGAAACACGCCTCGCCGCGCACCGGCGCCGGCCAGCGTCCGGCCGGAATCTCGGCGGGCCCTCCGGTCCGTACCGGGCAGGCCGTACAACAATTGGGAGGTACGTGGTTCAACCGAACCTTTTGGACATGCCGGACCCTTTCGACCGGATCGATCGCAAGACCCGCTCCGCACACAGGCACGCCGCGCCGCGCGTGGCGGCTGCGTCCTTCCGCGTTGCGGATCGGCGGGCCGGATGAACCGGCAGGTGGCACCCTGGCTCCGCAATCCCGGCGCCCTCGCGGGCGGCCTGCTGCTCCTGCTGGCGGCGTTGCTGGGCGGCACCTCCGGCGAGGTGCCGGGACGGGTGATGGTGCTCGAACTGCTCGCGATCGTCACGCTGATCCTCAACTTCCTGTTCTGGCGCGGCCCGCATGTGCCGCGCCATGTGAAGATCGCGGTGGGCGTGCTGCTCGCGGTCCCGCTGCTTCAGCTCGTGCCTTTGCCTTTCGATATCTGGTCGCAGTTGCCGGGCCGGGAACAGGCGGCCGCGCAATCGGCCTTCATCGGTGAGCTGGGCTGGCGACCGCTCACGCTCGATCCGGGCGCGACGATCAAGACCTGGCTGTCCCTGCTCCTGCCCGTCGCGATGTTCTGGGCGACGCTGGGCGCCAGCGAGGCGCAGCGCAAGCTGTTCGCCTGGATTCTGATCGGCGTCGCGATATTCAGCGTCGCGCTGGGCATCGCCCAGGTCGCGATCGGCAGCCCCTGGCTGGTGCCGTTCCCGACGTCGCACCTCACGCGCTTCATCGGGCTGTTCGCGAACCGCAACCATCAGGCCTCGCTCCTCTACATTTCGGTGGCGCTGGCGATCGGCCTGCTGGCGGCGCGGTCGAATGTGTCGCCGGTGCGGCTGATGCTGCTGGGCGCCATCATCGTGCTCACCGCAGGACTGGCGGCGACGCAATCGCGTGCGGGCATGACGCTGCTGGTGATGATCATGGCGCTTTCGGCGCTGATGTTCCTGCCGATCCTGGGCAAGCGGGTCGCGGTGACCGGCGCGGTAGTGGGTCTGCTCGGCGTGGTCCTGCTCGTCAGCGGCAGCGGCGTCGTGCGATCGGGCATCTCCCGTTTCGCGGAAGCCGCGTCGGACGGCAGGTTCGGCTTCTGGCCGGACGTGTTCTACGCCTCGCTTGCCTATTTCCCCGCAGGCTCGGGCCTCGGCACCTTCGTGCTATCCTATCAGTCGATGGAATCGTTGCAGATGGTCGGCGACCATTTCATCAATCATGCGCACAACGACTATCTGGAGCTGTTGCTGGAGGGCGGCGTAGTCGCGCTGCTGTGCCTGGCGGGTTTCCTGGCGCTGCTGGGCGCGCGGGCGATCGCGACCCTGCGGCGCAGGCCCGTCGAATATGGCGACACGGCGGCACGCGCTGCTTTGGTGGCACTGATGGCGCTGCTCCTTCACTCGTTCGTGGACTATCCGATTCGCACCTATGCACTGCTCACGGTGTTCGGGATGCTCTGCGGGCTGCTTTACCGGCCGGGGGACGAGCGCGGCGCGGCGGCGGGCCGTGCGCCCCAGGGCGACGGCGGCCAGCCGGCCGGCATCGTGAAGCTGCGGCCCCGGGACCGGGGATGAGCCATTCCCGGAGGATGATAGCGCGGGCGGAACGGCCCGGGCCGGCAGGAAAGCGACCATGATGAAAGCCACGACAGGCCCGTGGAGGGCGCAATTCGATTGATTTCCCGGTGATCGCAGTGCAGCATCAAACCGATTTGGGGCTGCTCACCGGTCAGCATAAACGACACGTGCCGTAGCGTTCCCGCATCGCCGCAAGGCCGCCAACACGAAGTGTGAGACCAGAATTGAATCGCTCACCTCTACCGAACCGTCCCCAGCGTGATTCCTCGCAGGAGGCCTCGGAGCTCGAGGAGCTCTACGTCCCCGACGAAGGCTATGCAGTCCAGGACGTGGCGGATCCCGGCGCGGCAGCCGGCGGCTTCTCGATTCTCGACCTCATCGCGCTGGTGCGCCGAAACCTGCTGATCATCGTCAGCACGTTGACGGTGGCCGCGGCGGCCGGCGTGGGCGTAACGCTGCTGACCACGCCGATCTATACATCGCGCACCAGCATCCAGATCGAGCAGCAGGTCGCGCCGATCCTGCCGGGCAACGACGCGCAGCTCGCTCCGGGCAGCGAGGCTTCGCGCTACCTTCCCGCCCAGATCACGATCCTCGAAAGCCGCGCGCTGGCTAAACGGGTGTCCGACGCGCTCGGCCTTGCCAACAACAACGACTTCATCAAGGCGATGGGCCGCGACGAGATCGTGGGTAACGACGCGGCCGTGAAGGCGCGGCGCGAAGAGGTGGTGCTGAGCCTGCTCCAGCGCAATCTGACGGTCGACCTGCCGGCCGGATCGATGGTCGCGACGCTGACGTTCGCCAGCCCCAATCCGCGCGTCGCCGCGAATGTCGCCAACGCCTATGCGGCCAGCTACATCCGGTCGAGCCTGGAGCGCCGCTACAACTCCTCCGCCTATGCCCGCGAATTCCTCCAGCGCCAGATCAGCGAGATGCGGGTGCGGCTTGAGGATTCCGAGCGCCAGCTTCTGGCCTATTCGCGCGAGAAGGGGCTGATCGACACCGCCAACGCGGGCGGCGAGAACGCCGGCGCCGTTACCCTGCCCATCGCCAACCTCCAGAGCCTCAACCAGGCCTATGCGGAGCTCAACGCGAAGCGGGTGGAAGCCGAGCAGCGCTGGAGAATCGCCAGCGCCACCCCGCTCATGTCGCTGGCCGAGGTGGTTTCCAACCCGATGATCCAGAATCTCCTTCAGCGCCGTTCGACGCAGATGGGGGAGCTTTCCCAGCTTGAAGGCCGCTACAGCGCGGGCCATCCTGCCGTGGAGGAGGCACGGCGGCAGCTCAAGGTCGTAGAGAGCGATCTCCAGACCCAGGCCGCGGCGATCCGCAACAACATTCGCGACAATTACCTCACGCTGCAGCAGCAGGAGACCGCGCTGCAGGGCCGGGTGACCGCCCTTCGCGAAAGCGCGCTGGAGGAGCAAGGCCGCCTCGTCCAGTACAACATCCTCAAGCGCGAGGTGAACACCAACCGCGAGCTTTATGACGCGCTGCTGCAGCGCTACAAGGAGCTGGCGGCGGTGGCCGGCAACGCTGCGAACAACGTATCGGTGATCGATCAGGCACGCCCCGCCGGCTCGCCCAGCTCTCCCAAGCTGCTCGTCAACCTGTTGCTGGCGCTGATCGTCGGCGTCGGCGTGGCCGCAGTTCTGGTGTTCCTGCGCGAACAGCTCGACGACGCGATCCGGGTGCCGGACGACGTCGAGCTCAAGCTGCGCGCGCGCCTGCTGGGCACGATCCCGGCGGCGCCGAAGGACAGCTCGACCTGGGACGAGCTCAAGCAGACGCGATCGGAGATTTCCGAAGCCTTCCAGACGCTACGCACGACGCTGGAATTCTCCACCTCTACCGGCGCACCGCGCTCGATTTTCGTCACCAGCACGGAGCCCGGCGAGGGCAAGTCGACCACCGTTTCGGCGATCGCCCGCAGCTTCGGCAGGCTGGGGCGCCGCGTGCTGGTGATCGACGGCGATCTGCGCAAGCCGTCGATCCACTATCTGCTCGGGCTGAGCGCCAAGGCCGGCTTCGTGAACCTGCTCACCAATCAGGCCACGATCGCGCAGGTCCGCCAGGTGACCGAATATGAGGGCGTCGACGCGATCGCGTGCGGCCCGCTTCCGCCGGATCCCAGCGACCTGCTGTCGGGCGAAATCCTTGCCTCGATCCTCAATGAGGCGCGGTCGCAATACGATCTGGTCGTGATCGACGGCCCGCCGCTCCCCGGCCTCGCCGATGCGATGCTGCTGGCCCGCCAGGCCGACAACGTCATTTTCGTGGTCGAGGCGGGCCGTGGGCATGGTGGCAACGCCAAGAGCGCCGTGCGCCGCCTCAGCTCGATCATCGGATCGCGCCTGCTCGGCGTCGTGCTGACCAAGTTCAATGCTAAGGCGGCCGGCTATGGCTACGGTTATGGCTACGGCTACGGCTACGGCTATGGCTATGGCTATGGCCACGGGTACAAGCTCGAAGACGCGGGCAAGAACGGCTAGTGGCCGGCGCCCCCGGCAGCAGCGACGGGCCGGCCAGGGTGCTGCTGCCACGGCGCGCGGTTCGCGTTGGCTTGGGCATCGTCGTCGCCCTGGCGCTCGCGGTCATCGTCGTGCGGGTCAATTGGGCCGGCATCGCATTGCGCAACAACCAGGCGGAATCAGCTTTCTCGATCTGGCCCGGATCCGCCGCCGCAGCCGCCCAGAGCGCCGAGAACGCGCTTCAGAAGAACGATCTCCTGCGCGCCAAGGCCCTGGCAGTGCGAGCGATCGAGCTTTCGGGGCAACAATCGCAGGCGCTGCGGGTTCTGGCGCAGGTCGCGGAGCGCAATGGCCAGGCCGATGTGGCCGCCACCGCGATCATCCTAGCCGCGCGGCTGGGCTGGCGCGACGGCTTCGCGCAGGAGCGCGTGCTGAACCGTGCGCTGGAGACGAAGGATCTGGGCACCGCCGCGCTGGCAGCCGACGCGCTTTTGCGCACCGGCTTTCATTCGGACGTGGCCGAGCAGGCGCTGCACCGGCTGATCGCTACCGAAGACGGCCGCGCCGCCTTTGTCCGCCGCCTTGTCGACCGTCCGGCCTGGGCACCGCGCTTCTTCCGGGCGTTCCGGCCGGCCGATACGCAGGATGCGACGAATCTGGGTGCCCTGATCGTCGGTTCCGCCAAGGCCGGGGTGCGGCCGCCACGGGACGCGGTGGCTCCGATGTTCGGCTATCTTTTGTCCAACGGCAAACTCGTGGAAACAGTCCAGATCTGGCGCGGAGCAGCCGGCAACGTCCCGGGCGATCCACGCGAAGGGATCGTTGACGGCGGTTTCGACGGCCTCTCTTCGGCGGACCTCGCCGGCTGGGGTCCGTTCGGCTGGAGCGTCGGCGAAAACCAGTGGGTGGCGATATCGACGCCCTGGCGCAACGATCTGAGCAATGATCCGGTTCTGCAGATCGCGGCGACGGGCGATCGCGAGGTCGTGGCCGCGCGCCAGACGCTGCTCCTGCCCCCCGGGCGCCACGCGCTGCGTTATGAGGTTTCGCTGACCGAAGGATCACGGGCGGGGTTCAATTGGCGGCTGAACTGCGGAAACGACAGCGGCACCGTGATCATGAAGGCCCCGGTCCGCAGCACATCGGCTCCCGGCTGGACGACCGAGACGATCGTTTTCGATGTTCCCGCAAGCGGCTGTACCGCCCAGAGCCTGACGCTGCGCACCGCGCGGACCCGCTCCAGCGCAACCATCCAACTCGACAATGTGCAGATCGCCGGGCGCGCGCCGGTTGTTCCGGACATCGGCGCGATCCAATAGCCGTCTGCGTTCCGCCGGGTCCGCGGCGCCCGTTGAATCTTTGCCGCGAGGCAGTTAGTGCGAAGGCTCTGCTGCAATGCAATATAACTGCGTGAATCGGGGGAGCCGCTTTGGTAGATATAAGCGTGGTGTTGCCGGCAGCGAACGGCGGGGGTGCCGAGCGCGCGATGATCGGAGTCGCTGGTTGCCTGGCGCGTAGCGGGATTTCGGTCGAGATCGCGCTGGTGCGCAAGACCGGCCCCTTCCTCGACGATATCGATCCCGCGATCCGCATCGTCGATCTGGGCGCCGGCAAGCTGCGCAAGGCGCTGTTTCCGCTCAACCGCTATGTCCGCGCGGCGAAGCCCCGGCTGATCGTCTCGCCGATCGTGGGCACCGATGCGCTGGTGCTGCTCGGCAAGGCGCTGTTCCGCTGGGACAGCAAGGTCCATATCTCCGTCCAGAACTCGCCCAGCGCCAGCGCTGGCGTGTCGCAGGACGCGATCGCCCGCCACTGGCCCACGCTGATCCGGACGCTCTATCGCTTCGCCGCCTCGATCAACGGCATCTCCGAAGGCGTGGCGCAGGACGTGGAGCGGATCATGAAGCGGCCTGCGGGTTCGGTTCCGGTGATCAACAACCCCGTCGATATCGCGAGCGTACAGGAGAAGGCGGCGTCCGAGCCCGAATATGCCTGGCTCCGCGACAAGAAGGCACCGGTCCTCCTCGCCGTCGGCCGGCTGGTCCGCCAGAAGGACGTGCCCACGCTGCTCAAGGCCTTCGCGCTGCTGCGCAAGGAGCGCGACGCGCGGCTGATCATCCTGGGCGAAGGGCCGGATCGCCCCGCGCTGGAGGCGCTCGCCGCCACGCTGGGGATCAGCGACGACCTGCTGATGCCCGGATTTTCGAGCAACCCCTTCTCCGCCATGGCCGCCAGCGACGTGTTCGTCCTTTCCTCGCGCTGGGAAGGCTTCGCCAATGTGGTGGCGGAGGCGCTCGCCTGCGGGACTAAGGTGGTCAGCACCGATTGCCCGAGCGGCCCGGCGGAGATCCTGGAGAACGGGCGGCACGGCACGCTGGTGCCGATCGGCGACGAAGCTGCGCTTGCCCGCGCGATGGGCGAGGCGATCGATTCGAAGATCGATCCCGCCCAGCTCCGCGAACGGGCGGCCGATTTCTCGCTCGATCGCATCGCCGAATCCTATCGCCAGCTCTTCCAGGCGCGCGGCCTGATCTGACATGACCGGAACCCGCGCCCGCAAGGTCCTGTTCGTCATCCACCAGATCGGCAGCGGCGCCGACGGCGGCATCCGCAGCATCGCGGAGATCGTCCGCGCGACGCCCGCGATCGACCGGCTGGTGGTCACCAACCGCGAAAGCTCGGTGACCGAAATGCTGCGCGCGGCCGCCCCGGTCGAGATGTGGGAGATGACCGAACGGGCGTATCGCGACGGATCGCCCTCCCCGCTCTATCGCCTGCGCCAGGCCCTGTCCCGGCTGCGCAACAACTGGCGGACCTTCCGCGCGGTGAAGCGCCACGGCATCACCATCGTCCATGCGAACGAACAGCGCGCGTTCTGGAACTCGGTATATGGCGCGCGGCTGGCGGGCGTTCCCGTGATCTACAACGTCCGCGATACCAGCAACCAGCAGCACGCCGGCCCGCGCTGGCACCGCGCGCTGCGGCTGTGCGACCGTTTCCTGGTGCTCTCGCGCGAGATGGAGGAGGCCTGGCGCGCCGACCTGCACCCGACCTCGGAAGAGCCGGGACAGCGCGACAAGTTCGCCCATCTCTATTCGATCGTCGATCCAGAGCGCTATTTCCCGGTGCCGGAGCCGGAGCGGCAGGCGATCCGCGCATCGCTGGGCATCGATCCGGATCGGCCGGCGGTGGTCTATGTCGGCCGTTTCGACGACAAGAAGGCGCAGCTCGATTTCATCGCCCAGGCCTTGCCCGCGCTGCGCGATCGCGCGCCGCGGGCGATCACCTATTTCGTCGGCGATTTCGAGCCCGGCAGCGATCCCTATGCCGCAGCCTGCCTGGCCGAGGTGGAGAAGCACGGCCTGCAGGATTCGGTGCGTTTCGCCGGATATTCGGATCGCGTCGCCGACTGGTATCGCGCGGCGGACATCGTCGCTCTGGCATCGCGCCGCGAGGGGTTGCCGCGCTGCATGATCGAGACGCTGGCGTGCGGCAGCGGTTTCGTCAGCTTCGCGGTCTGCTCGGTCCGCGAGATCGTGGAGGGGCATGATTGCGGCGTCGCCGTGCCGCTGGGCGACTATGCCGCTTTGGCCGACGCGATCGCCGCCCTGCTCGCCGACGAGGCGCGGCTCGCCCGCTATCGGGCGGCGGGACCGCTGCTTACCGCGCGCTTGTTCGCACCGGACACCAATGCTACCGCCTATGGGGATTTGCTCGACCGGCTAGCGGCGGAGGCGGCAAGGTGACATCGGCCATCGACCGCGAAGCGACTGAATTTCAGCCTAATTTCCGGATACGCATCCGCCGCGGCATCGCCGGAAAGCTCAGCGGATCCGACATATTCCTGCCGATTTCGCCCGCGGTCAGAATCCTGATCGTCGCATATCTGCTGATCTACCGCGTGGTACTGCCCTTCGCCGCCGCGATGTTCAATCCCGACGCCCAGCCGCTGCTCGGCCTGCGGGTGACAGCCGAGCTCGTCTACGCGCTGCTGCTCGCCTACCCGTTCCTGTTCGCCAAGCGCGAATATGGCTGGCTGCATCCGCTGGTCCTGCCGCTGGTGCTGAACCTGGGCAAGAGCCTGACGAAGAACCCCTTCTCGCTGTTCTTCCCGTTTGACAGCCCGGTGGTGGACCTGTCGGTCGCCAGCATCAGCCGCGCGGTCACCATGCAGCTTCCCCTGATCGACCTTGCGTGGCTCAATCTCCAATATACGCTGCTGCTGTGCCTGGCGCAGGCCGCCTATCTGGCGGCGTTCCTGTTCGGGCCGAAGATCACCGTGCCGCTGCTAACCCTCTACCGGCCAAAGCGGGTGCGAATGGTGTCGATCGCTTTTGCGGGCACGCTTTTTCTGATCGTCGTTGGTTTCATTCTCAGCCAGGGCGGCGTGAACACGCTGCTGGTGGCAATGCGCGGCGGGCGATCGGAACTGTTCGAAGGCTCCGGCCAGTATCTGTTCGCCGCCGCCGCGATGATCTCGATCGTCGCGGTCTGGTTCATGTATGAGGACCAGCCATGGAAGAACCCGTTTCTACTAGCCGCCATTGCGCTGTCGGTGGTCCTTGGCATCATCACCACGGGATCGCGCAGCGGCGCGATTCTAGCGGTGCTGTCGATCATTCTTCTGTGGTGGAAACGAAGGGGCCAGGTCCTCATTCTGCCGACGATGGGGGCCGCACTGCTCGGGTTGCTGATCCTGGGCGGGTTCGGCGCGATCCGTCAGGACTATTCGTCGGACACCGTCAACACCGAAGCATTCAACCCCCTGAACTATGGCGCGACGCTCTCTAGGGCGCTGGAGGATATCAAGAACCGGGGCCAGGAGGATTCCACTCTCGCCGCGCTCGCCGGTGCCAACAAGGACGGCCTGCTCTGGGGTACCACCTATGTCTACGCCGTCTCCTTCTGGGTGCCGCGCGCGATATGGCCGGACAAGCCCCGCTCCGCCGACTCCTACAATTACATCTATAACTACAGGGGCTTTTCACGAAACATCACCTTCGATGACGTGTCCTTCTATGGCTTCCCGGTCAATGCGGTCACCGAGGCCTTCTGGAATTTCTCCTATCTTGGCGTGATTCTGGTGTTTGGGCTTCTCGGCATGCTGCACCAGCATCTTGCAAGGGCCGCAAGCGTCTATCGCGGCGTTCCGTTCTTCTGGGTCGTATACATAATCATGCTGTCCGAGTTCGACGGCTCGACGAAGGACTTCGTCGACTTGGCGCGTACCATTCTGCTGTTGCTGATATTCGCTTTCTGCCTGGGCGTCGTCCGCATTGGAACGCGGCAACGGCCCGTGCTTCGAACCAGCTAGCGGCCGCGCCGGGCACCGCGTGATCGGCCTCGTCGGTCCTGACCCTTCGACGGCGGATCGCCCCGCCGACAGCCCCCGCTACTTCTGCACGATCGTATAAGCGAAGGAAGCCATCGGCGTTAGGTTCAGGCCACGCACGCCGGCGGTGACGGCCCGGTGCATCTCCCGCAGCACGGGGATCTTCGAATAGTAATTATGCCCATAGAAGGGCAGTTGCCAAACCTGGCGAAACCCGATCGCGCGGATGTCTTCACGCACCCGCCCGGAAATCCGGCAGCCCGAATAGAGCGCCGGGAATTTCGGCGTCTCCGCATCGTTACGGTGCGGGAAGAACAGCCGCAGCACCGGCGCGGTGACGGAGTCCGGCGCGATCCGGTTCACCACGAACGGCAACGAATAGAGGATCGGGTGGAGCGCGATATAGATGCCGCCCTCCTGCAATATGTCATAGATGTTGCTGTAGGCGCGCTTGTAGTTGCCGACATGCTCCATCACCCATTTGGAGAAGGCGAAATCGTACTTTCCGGCATAGGGCGCAATCAGCGACTTGTCCGGCGTCTGTACGTCCAGGACGATGCTCTCGATCCAATCGGGCGCGAGCGCGACCTCGCTGGCCAGAATGTCGCTGGAAGTATAGGCGACCCCGAGCTGCTCTATCGTCTTCTGCTTCAGGAAAGGGCTGCGTCCGCCGCCGACCTCGAGCACCGAGCTGGCTCCGCTCCAGCCGATCAGATCGATCACGGTGCGCTGAAAATTCTTCACCGCCCAATCGCGATCGCGATGCTTCGCGATTTCCTCTACCTTGACGGCAAGCCCGCCTGCGCGCTCGTTCGACCCCATCCGGTTTTACTCCCGAGGTTCGTTACTGCGACTCTTTGATGATTCTGCATAGCAGCACGAACCCCCTATTCCTACGAATTTGGTGTGCAGCATCGGATCGCCGGAAATCTGCACAAATGCGCCGGAACAGCCCGGTTGACGATCGCGCGAGGGGATGTCATCGCTGGTATCGCAGCGCAGCATCCAGGGGGCAGCCGGACCGTGACAGCAACCATCCCGCCGGTTAAGGACACCTATCCGAAGAACAAGATTTGGCGGAAGCTTTGCCGGCTTCCGATGAACAAGGGCAAGCTATCGACGCGCAATCTCGACCGTCTCTGCCGCGATTTCGCGACGACGGAGCGGACGCTGGTCGTGCATTCCGAAGACGTCGACTACGCACCCTATTTCCCGAACGCCTATACGGTGACGAAGCGCCGGGATGTTCCGGCCGACATGCATGTCGACATCCACTATCTGGAAATGTCGAAGATCCCGTCGGAAAGCTATCCGGTCATCCTGTGTACCGGCCTGCTGGAACATGTGCCCGATCCTTCGGTGCTGATCGGCGAATTCCACCGCATTCTTCAGCCGGGCGGCAAGCTGATCCTGGGCGCCAGTGCAATCTTTTCTTTCCATGAGGCGCCGGACAACTTCTTCCACTTCACGCCCTATGGCTTCCGGCTCCTGTTCAAGGACTGGGATCATATCGAGATGCTGCGCGGCGCCAGCCAGCCGTTCGAGACGATCGGCATCCTGCTGCAGCGGATCAACATGCAGTGCGACATCTTTCCGCCGATGCGGCCGATCGTCGCGCTGATGTCGCTCACGATGCGCTTCTTCGATCTGTTCGTGATCGCGCAGTACAACACGGTGAGCCCGCGTGATCGCACGACGCTGACCGATTCGATGCTGCCGTCGAACATGCACGCCGTGGCGGTGAAGTAACGCGCCAGGCCGCGCGATCGGAGGGCAGCATGAACGAACCGGTCACCTGCGGGACGTGCGTGATCGGATCGGGGCCGGCGGGCGCGATCGTCGCGCTCGAGCTGGCCGCCGCGGGCGAGGACGTGCTCCTCGTCGAAGCGGGCAATCGCGATCCGGGTGCCGCCGCGAAGGCGACGATCGACCGGCTGGATGTCGCAGGCAACGCCGATCTCCAGTTCGGCCGCGCGTTCCAGGTCGGCGGCTCGTCGAACCTGTGGGCGGGCCGCGTCGCGCCGTTCGAGGCGATCGACTTCGATCATCGCGAATGGATGGCCGATACCCGCTGGCCCTTTTCGCGCGATGCGCTGGCCAGCGGCTATTCGCGCGCCTTCGCGCTGATGGGGCTGGCCGAAGACCCCGGCATCACCGTTCCCGAACGGCCCGAGGGGCTGAAGCAGGCCATCGCCAGCGACGGCTTCGAGCTCAAGAGCTTCGCCTGGTCAAAGCCGCCGTTCAACATCGGTGAGATCGTGAAGGCCAAGGGCGATCGGCCCGGCGGCCCGCGCCTGATGCTCGACGCGCCCGTCGTCGCGCTGCGCGAGAATGCGGATGCCACCGCTATCGAATTCGCGGAAGTCGCACGGCCGGACGGTTCGCGCGCGCGCATCCAGGCCCGGCGCTATGTGCTCGCCGCCGGCGGGCTGGAGGTGCCGCGCCTGCTGCTGGCGTCCAACCACGTCCGGCAAGCCGGCATCGGCAACGCGCACGACCTGGTCGGACGCTATTTCTCGACCCACCCCAAGGCCGATATGGCCGCGCTGGTTCTGCGCCGCGGCGTGGGCGTGCATCATCCGCTCTACAGCGATCAGCGGATCGGCCCCACGCTCGCGCGCGCCGGAATCGGCTTTACCGCGGAGTTCCAGCGCCGCCACCAGCTCCCGAACCATTATGTCCAGCTCTCCCCGCTCCTGGAATTCCAGTCGAGCAAGGCGTTCGAGCGGGCACGGGGCTCCAGCGCTATCGCGTCGCCGCTGATCGAGAAGAACAAGGTGATGCGCAAGCTGCTGCCCAGCCTCGGGCTGCTGGCGTTCGAAGCGATCGGCAAGCTGGCAGGGCTTCAGCTCCGCGCGCGCACCTTCATCCTGCGCGGCTTCCTGGACCAGATCCCCGACGCCACGCACCGCGTCACGCTTTCCGGCAAGCGCGACGCGAACGGTGTGCCGCTGATCGACATCGCCTGGCGGCTGACCGAGGAGGACCGCGCCTCCATCCTGCGCTTCTTCGAGCTGCTCGACGGCGTGGTCCGCGCGCGCGGCATCGGCCATGTCGAGTTCGGCGGGCTGAAGGCGCAAGGGGACTGGCCGATCACCGCGATCCACTCCCACTTCATGGGCACCACGCGCATGGCGGACGATCCGCGCCAGGGCGTTGTGGACGCCGACTGCAAGGTTCATGGCACCGCGAACCTCTATATCGCCGGGCCGTCGGTGTTCCCGACCTATGGCTATTCCAACCCGTTCCTGACGATCGCGGCCGTCTCCTATCGCCTTGCGGACCACCTGCTCGGGCGCGATCGCTGATGCGGATCGGCTATATCCACGATTCGGAAATGCCGGGGCCGGAGGCGAGCACGGTCAACGTCGCCAAGATGTGCGCCGCCTTCGCCGCCAACGGGCATGCGCCGCTGCTGGTCCACCTGAAGGGCTCCGGCGGCGGCATCGGCGCGCATTACCATCTGTCCCATCCGTTCCGCGCCGTCGCGGTGCCGCTTCCGGCGCGGCTCGGCGTGCGCAAGAAGCTGTTCTCGCTCGCCGCCGCCGCGATCATGCGCGCGGCCCGCCCGGCGATCGTCTATGGCCGCAAGCCGATCCAGCTCCTCCCCGCGATGCGGCTGGGGCTCGACCTGGTCCTTGAGCTGCACACGCTGATCGGCCCCGATCAGCCGGCGCAGCGCCGCGCGTTCGCACGCATGCTGGCCAGCCCGCGGCTGCGGCGCATCGTGGTCATCTCCCAGGCGCTGGCCGACGATCTGGCCGCCGAATGGCCCGCCGCGGCCGGGCGGACGATCGTGGCCCATGACGGCGCCGATCCGGCAGGCGAAGGCGTTGTCCCGATCACGCGGCCCAACCCCGGCCGGCCCTGCGCAGGCTACGCCGGGCATCTCTATCCCGGCAAGGGGATGGAGACGATCGCCGCGCTGGCGGCGATGCGGCCGAACGTCGATTTCGTCGTGCTGGGCGGCCGGCCCGACGATATCACCCGGTGGACCGCCCAGACCCAGGGGCAGTCCAACCTGTTCTTCCGCGGCATGGTTCCCCATGCGGACGTGCCCCGCCACCTGGGCGATTGCGATGTGGTGCTGGCGCCCTATTCGGCCCGCGTCCAGGTCTCCGACGGCAAGACCGACGTGGCCCGCTGGATGTCGCCGCTCAAGATCTTCGAATATATGGCCCAGGGCCGCGCGATCATGGCATCCGGCCTGCCCGTGATCCGCGAGATATTGCGCGACGGCGATACGGCCGCGCTATGCCCGCCGGACGATCCGGCAGCATGGGCGGAGCGGCTCGACGCGCTGCTCGCCGATCCCGCCGCGTGCAAGGCCATGGGCGCGCGCGCGCAGGCCGAGTTCGAGGCGCACTATACCTGGAAAGGCCGCGCGGAGCTGGTGCTCGACGGGCTGGCCTGACGCCTCAGGCCGGCTTCTCGGCGATAAGGTGTACGGCCTGGGTAGTCAGATCGTCCAGCGCGACATGCGGGTTCTTTTCCAGGCAGTCCCGCACCACTTCGCTGTCCAGCACGATGCCGGCGCGGCTGGGGATCGGCAGCGTCCGCCAGCGGCGCACCGCGAAGCCAGCCTCCACCAGCAGCCGCTGGATCACCTGCTGGCTGTTGCAGCGGTTGAGCGACCCGCGGACCCACGGTGCGGCATGCTCCGCCTCATGCGGATGCAGTTCCGCCAGATAACGGTCGAAATCGGCTTCCGAGAGCCGCAGATGGCCCCAGGCGAAATCGAGCGTACCGAAGGAATGGCCGCCAAGGGGATGGAAATAGGGGTCCCAGTTGTGGAACATCACCCCGCCGGGCTTCAGCAGCCGGTACATCTCGCGGAACGCCGCGCCCAGATCAACGATATGTTCGAGCACCTGCGCCGAATAGATGACGTCGAACTCGCCCTCCTCGAACTCGGTGCGCTTGGTCAGGTCGCCGAAGGCGAAGCGCGCGCCGGTCTGTGTCATCTCGCGCACCTCCTGGAACCGCGAGACCGTGTCGAAAGCGCCGTCATAGAAATAGTCGAGGCCGGAGGCGCGAAATCCCATGCGATCGAACGCGACGATCGATTCCCCGCCCGAGATGAAGCCGATCTCCAGCACCGAGGAAGCGGCAGGATCGACCGGACGGCCGATCGCGGCGAACTCCTCCAGCCGGCGGCGATGGCTGGCCGTGCTCGAAGTGATCTTGGCCTCCACCTCTTCGCGGAGCGGCTTCAGCACCCGCTTGCCGATGTTCGAGATGCCGCCGCCGATGATGATGTCGCGATGCCGCTCCACATAGGGTGCGACCGCCGCGTTGATCTCCTCGATCGGCGCCGTGATCGTATATTCGCCGCGCAGGCGGACGAGCAGCGCCTCTCCCGCCTCGTCCAGCAGGCCGCGGCCCTTCAGTTCCTGGAGCAGCGACAGGCCGGAAATCACCTGCCAGGTGGGCTTCAGCCCATAGCGCTGCTTCGTGCTGATCGTGTAGCGGCGCCCGTCGGAAGCCTCGAACACCGGGCCATCGCCGGTGGTCTTGCCGCCGCGCTTGATCGCCAGATCGCGGGTGCCCGTGCCCGTATCGAGCCCCGCCTTGCGCAGGATGCGGCCCGCGGCCTTGCGAAGCGTCTTCTTCATGCCGTTATGCCTTCGACCTGGGTGTTGGTGGGAGCCGGGCGGGCAAGCACGGCGTCGAACGAATCGCGTTCGAATATTTCCAGCTTGCCGCCATCGGTGATGTTGACGAGGCGGCGGCCGTCAGCCTCGAAGACCTTCCGCGCCAGGCGATAGCCAGCCTCGATGATGTGGAACTTGGGAATGCCCAGCCGGTCGCCGATCTTGTAGTGGTTGCCGGCAAAGTGAAACTTGTTCGCCAGCTCGATATTCTCGGCGGTGATGATCGGCTTGCCGGTGGGGAACAGCTCCGGAAGAATGCCGTAGTCGTGATCGACGCCGATCAGATAAACCTCCGAAAAGCCCATGTAATAGGCGAGCTGGAGCGCGACATAGGTCACCGTCTGCGCATGATAGACCTCGGCCGCGGCGTTCTTTGAGAACATCGGTTCGCCGGGGTCGTCCGGATCGTCATGGCGCGTCGTGAACTTGCTGTTCAGCGTTATCACCTCGGGCGAGAGCGCATAGGCGAAGCTGTTCTTGAGCGACACGAACTTGGTGAAGCCCCGCGCCGCATTCAGCTCATCGGCCCAATCCTCGGCCTGGCTGATATCGACCTGGCACCAGAAGGTGGGCACGAAACCCAGCTCGTCGAAATGCTTGAACAGCGCATTGGCGCCGAACGTGATCTCGTCCTTCAACGCGGTCAGGTCGCGCTTCATCAGGCTGGGGCCGTTGCCCATGATGAAACAGCGCCGCCCGCGGTATTTGTCGTGCAGCGCGGTAAGCCGCGGATCGCGCAGCTTCAGTCCGCGGATACGCAGGCTGCGCAGGTTATAGCGCAGCCACGCCAGCGGCTTGCGGGAGGCGGGGTAATCGTCCGTCCACGGCGGGGTCAGGTTTGGCATCTCGTCAATCTTCCGGCGAGGCTGGCGGCTGAGGCAGGCGGTTGCGCAGCACCTTGGCCGGCACGCCGCCGACGATTGCCCCTGCGGGAACAGGCTTGGTCACCACACTGCCCGCCGCGACGATCGCGCCGCGGCCGATGGTTACTCCGCCCAGGATGCGCGCACCGGCGCCGATCCACACATTGTCCTCGATCGTGGTCGGCTTTGCGATATCGCCCTGTTGCGCGATCGGCGTCTCCGGATCGTCGAACCGGTGATCGAACGCGATCACACTGCTGGAATGGCCGATGATCACGTCGTCGCCGATCGTTATCGGGCCTTCGGCGAGCATGACGCAGAAGGGGTTGACCGTGCATCGCTTGCCGATCGTGATCGATCCGCCGCGCGTGCTGAGATAGGTGTTCTCGCGGATCTTGGTGCGGCCGCCGATCTTGAGCACCGTACCGCCGCTCGACGACCAGCGCAGGTTGATGTTGGCGGACCAGGAGACGCTGGCATCCGCAGCGATGGCCGTCTGGCCAAGCGCCAGCAGGTAGCGGCGCTTGAGCCGCATTCCCAGGCGCGTGGAGATGCTGTCGAGCTTGCGCAGCAGCCGCGCCAATCCCTTGGGCTTGGCCGCCAACCTACAGCTCCCCCGCAGCGCGCCGGATATGCGCGATGCGGTCGAGCAGCGTGAACTGGTCTTCCCAGTCGATGTCCATCGCCACCTGTTCGGGCAGCGGATGGAAATAGGGCCGGCGCCCGATACGATCGCCCATCTCGCGCATCAGCGCATAGGGCATGACGTACATGGCGTGGTTGATCTCGAACAGCGGCCGGATGTCCTGGCTGCGGGGCCATTTCTCGACCTTGTTGTCGTAGTTGACCGGCCCGTTCTCGTCCCACAGAAACTTGTGGATCGCGGTTACGGAGACGAGGCTGTCATAGCCCTCGGCCAGCTTGGCATAATAGGCGGCCAGCCCGGCCTGATAGACTTCGGTGGTGACGAAGGGCGACGTCACATGGGTCCAGAAGATCAGCCCCTCGCGCTCCATCTCGGCGATGTAGAGGATGAAATCGTCCATCGACGTGCTGCTGCGCCCCAGCTCGTCGGGGCGTTCGGAGGCGACGAAACGGCTGTCGTGCGCGCGCGCGAAGCGATCGACATAGTCGAGCACCTCCTCGTCGTTCGAGGAGACAACGATCTTGTCGAGCTCGGGCATCGCCTGGAGCTGGCAGAGCTTCAGCTCGATCAGCCCGTTCTCATGGCCGCCGAACGGGCGCATGTTCTTGCGCGGCACGCGCTCGCTGCCCGCGCGGCAGGGCACGAAGCCGATGACTGGTTCTGAACCCCTTGCGCCCATGTGCGATCAAGCCCTGCGGAAATATTTGTGGTGTTCGCTCTCGGTGACCTGCTTCTCCTCGCGCCCCACGATCATCTCCGCCTCGCGGACGCGATCGACATATTCCTTGAAGGCGGGTGTGGTCAGGTCCACCGCGACCGCATCGAAATGCGCCCATTCGGTGTTACCGAGCTTGACGTGCTTCTCCAGCATCTGCGCGCCTGCGGCCACCGCCAGCGCCGACGCAAGCCAGCCGTGATCGTGGCTGGAATAGCCCGGCACGATGCGCGGCTCGGTCCGCGACAGCTCGTGATAGTGGCGCACGACCGCGACATGGCAATCCCGGTGCGGGGTGGGATAGGCGGAGTTGCACTGGAGCAGGTGCAGCTTGGGCGAATGGACGAACGTGTCCAGCACCCAGCGCTCATATTCCTGTCCGGTCATGCCCGTCGAAAGCACGACCTCGCCGCGATAGTTGCGCGCGACATAGGCGAGGTAGTCGGTGTGCTCCGAAATGGTACTGGGCAGCTTCACGATCCCCGGATCGATTTCCAGCATGAAGCGGAACGAAGGCTCGTCCAGCACCGAGGCGAACCATTTGATCCCCAGCGACTTGCAGAGATCATCGACGAAGCCGAAGTCCTCCAGCGACAGTTCCAGCGCGTTGCGATAGTCGCGGAACGTAGGACCGAACGGCGAGACATAAGCCGAATCAAGCTGCTCCTTGCTGTAGAAGCTCTCGACATCGCGCTTCTGGAGCTTGACGTAATCGGCGCCGGCCGCGCGCGCGGCGCGGATCATCCGCTCAAGCCGCGTGCGATCGCCGAAATGATTGGTCGTCAGTTCCGCGACGATCGCGGCGCGGCTGCCGCCATCCACCGCATGATGGTGCGCGGGCGGGCCGAACTGCGCGTTCAGTTCGACCGGCGACATGACCGAAAAGGGCCGATCGCCGACGTGGATCACGTTCAGATCGGAGTTCTTCAGGAAGTACAGCGTGTTGACGAAGAAATATTCCTGAAGCGAGATGCGCGCCGACTTTTCCTCGGCATCGTCCAGCGCGAAATCGCGATCGATCGCGTGGCTGTATCCCTGGCCCGACGAGAAATCGAAGCCGACCATATAGACCGCCTGCGGCCGCTTGCGGATCCGGGCCACCATGCGCGCGATCTTCAGCGCAGACAGGAACAACACGTCCTCGATCACGAACTCGTCGGTCAGGAAGCGCTGCATCATCAGGTCCGACGAATCCTGGGACATCGGAACATAGGGCGCGCGCGCCACCCGCCCGCGCAGCGGGTGGAAGTTAGTCGAGGTGACGTAGAGCTGCGACTGGAAGCCGGACTCGGCCAGCGCCGCCTGCACCCAATCGGCATGGAAGATCGAGATATCGGCCGGCACGATGCGTTCCGCATCGTTGAGACCGATCACCAGCGATCCCGCGAACGTCTCCGGACGGATCTGATCGATCGAGGGCCCCTTACCCAGGATGAAGATCGTATCGGTGACGTATGTCGATGCGATATTTTCGATCTGGCTGGAGAAACCGTCCATCATATGCCTCACCATCTACCTCGACCTCGCACCCGTGTTCGAGCGCAAGCATCAGCCCGGGCAGCAGATCCCAGATCCAGGCGCCCTTCGGGTTGCAAAAGCGGCGATACGCGCCGCGGATGACATTGTAGAGATTATAGACCGCGCAGCCCATCATCCGGCATTCGCCCGCCTCGCCCATCGCCTGCAACAGCGCGGGCGAGACCGACGAGGAAAAGCCGGTGATGCGCGAACGGATCGGCCGGATCGCATCGCCGGTCATCAGCCCCTCGCCGAGTTCCGGCAGCATCAGCATCGAGCCGAGATGCACGCCCCCGTGCCACAGGCTGAACGCCAGGCCCCATTCCTTCAGCCCGGAACAAAAATTCTCGGTACCGTCGATCGGGTCCAGCACGGCGACATAGCCGTCGCCGATCGGGCTGCCCGGGCGATAGCTTTCCTCGCCGATGAAGGTGACGCCGGGCAGTCGCTGCGTGACATGCGCGGTAACCAGCTCCTCGAGGAACACGTCCGAGGTGGTGACCGGGCTGTCGTCCTCCTTGAAAACGATGTCGTAGCGCGTCGCCTCGATCTGCGGCATCGCCGCGGATACGGCGTCCGCAATGCCGGCCAGGAAGGCCCGGACCTCTTCGCGCGTCATCGCCTGCAGCTCGCCGGCATCAAGCCGCGGGCCGGTGGAGGCGCTGCTGGACAATTTCGTCATAGCTGCCGATCGCAGTGATTTTTCCGTGGTCGAGCTCGATCACCGTGTCGCAGACGCTGAGGGTGGTAAGCCGGTGCGCGATCATGAAGATCGTGAGCTCGGTGCCCAAGCCGCGGATAGCCTCCATGACCGATTCCTCGGTGGAATTGTCGAGCGCGCTGGTCGCCTCGTCGAGCACCAACACCTGGGCTTCCTTGTACAGCGCGCGTGCGATGCCGATGCGCTGCCGCTGCCCGCCGGACAGGCGCACGCCGCGCTCGCCGATCGGCGCGTCATATCCGCCCGGATGGCTCTCGATGAACTCGGCGATCTGCGCCTTGCGGGCGGCGTCGCGCACGCGATCCATGTCGATCTTCTTAGCCGGCACGCCAAAGGCGATGTTTGCCGCGATCGTAGAATCGCTCAGGTAGATCGTCTGCGGTACATGCGCGATGCCCCGCTGCCACGCGAGCCGGTTGGCGTCCGTCAGAGGCACGCCATCAACCAGGATCGCCCCCTCCGTCGGCGTCAGCAGGCCCATCAGCAGGTCGAAGGTGGTGCTCTTGCCGCTGCCGGTGGAGCCCAGGAAGCCGATGCGCTGGCCCTTGGCGGCGGTGAAGCTGATACCGTCGACCACCTTGGCCTGATCGGTCCCAGCGTAGGAGAAGCTGACCTTGTCGAACGCGACGCTGCGTTCCATCCGCAGCGGCTCCGGCGGAACCTTGCCGAAATCGGCGCCGACGGTCTGGTCGAGGAACACCAGGATATCCTGCAGCGTGGCCTGGTTCGCCCGCAGATTGGCCCAGCCGAGATAGATGAGCTGGAGCACCGGCAGCAGGCGCTGCGCGCCGAGCGCGAACGTGCCGAGCAGCGGCAGCGCAGCGGCGAAGCCGCCAGACTGGCCGGTAAGCGTATAGGCCACCAGCACGAAGATCGTCATCCCCAGCCCCTCGATCGCGTAGCGCGGGCTGTAGCTGACGAAATAGCTATTCGATTGCGCGCGGGCGACCGCATGTACCGACCGGTGATACTCGCGGTAGAAATAGGCCTGGTTGCCGTCCAGCAGCACGTCGCGGATACCGCCCAGCGCCTCGCTGACCGTCTGCATCCCGCGGGTATGCGCCTTGGCCGCGACGCGGCTGTTCGCGGAGAGCCGACGCCGCGTGATCAGCATGATCACCGAATACATGCCCGCCAGCACGAAGAAGCAGCCCAGCGCCACCTTCAGGTTGATGATCAGCAGGCTGACGATGATGAAGGTGGCGATCATCGTGCTGCTGACCATCGCCAGCGTGTTGACCAGCGTCAGCGACGTTGCCTTGATCTTCACCAGCGCGCTCAGCACCGAGGCGCTGTTGCGCTGGGCGTGCAGCGAATAGGGCTGGTGGAGCGTCCGGTTGAACACCTCCATCGCGATATCCTCGCCTATCGCATAGGCGAGGCGCGAATTGCCCCATGCCACCAGCATGCGCAGCGCGGCGGAGCCCATCACCACCACCGCGAACGCGATCGTGAGCGGCCCGAGCAGCTCCTGAGGCGTGGAAACCCCCAGCATGTTGGCGAAGCCCTGAACCGCGGGAATCGAGAACACCCGCTCCGGTGCGGCAAGCACCGCAAGGAACGGAAGCATCACGCCCAGGCTGGCGGTCTCCGCCAGCGCCGCCAGCAGGATCGGAATGGGAACCAGCGCGACATGAATGCGGCGCCGGCGCGGAAGCCGCGCCCACAGGCGGCGCAACGAACTCAGGACGGTTTCGGGCGGCTCCACCCCCTTCGGCTTGGGGGCGAGGCTTTCGATCATGTCGGCTTCGTTCATCGGATCGAACCGCCCACCAGAAGCGGCGACGCCCCAAGGCGCAGCAGGACAATGTTTCCGGCGACCATCATCCGCAACCCAATCCCCCGGTCACTCAAAGCCGCCGGATTACACCCCCGGCCAGCTCAGCCTGAGCCCTCAGCTTATTAAGCGGTTCCACAAATGACGCAATGCACAAAAACCGCGCCGGCCGCCGCGAAGCTGCCGTTACGGAACAGCCGCGATACGCATCACGCGGCATCCGGAAGCGGTTGCCCTGCCTCCCCCGGCATCGTCCCCCGCCGCACCCATTCGCGCAGCGCGTGATAGGCGCGGCGCTTTTCGGCGAGCGACGCGGAATAGGAATAGCGCTGCGCAACATCGAAATTGCGGCGGCTCTCCTCGGCAAGGCGCTCCGCCGGGGACTGAACCAGCGACAGGATGCGTTCGCGCAGTTCGCCGGCGGCGCCCGGCTTGTGCATGCGCCCGGCGGGCAGCAGCTCGGGGATGCCGCCGACGGTCGATCCGATCGCCAGACATCCGCGCGCCATCGCCTCGATCGTCGCGCGGGGCAGCCCTTCCTGGAAGCTCGGCTGGAGATAGGCGTCGATCCCGTCGAGCCAGCCCGCCACCGCGGCGGCGCCGGGCAGCACGCCATCGAAATGCACGCGATCCGCGATGCCGAATCGCTCGGCCACGGCACGCAGGCGATCCGGGGCGCCCTCGCCCAGCACGCGATATTCGAACGGCGGGAGCCCGTCCCGCGCGGCGGCCAGCGCCTCGATCGCCTGGTCGATTCCCTTCAACCGGGTGAACAGCGCCCCGATCGTGCCGAACACCACCGGCCGGTCGCCCCGGCGCCACGCCTGCAACCCGGCGATGCGCCGCTCCATCAGCCCCTCGCCGGGCTCGGGCAGCATCACGTTGGAAGCGCAGACGAAGGCCCCGCCCGGCGGATAGCGCCGCTGCAGGAATTCGCGCGTCACATAGTGCAGCAATTTGCCCTGCCGCGCGACGCGGCGCATCCGGTGCGCCATCACCGGCGCATAGGCCTTGGCCAGCGGCGAGCCATGGTTCCACAGCGCGTCCCAGGGGCAGGCGACCAGCTCGACCAGCCAGGGCTTGCCCGCGCGGCGTGCCTGATCGCATCCGGCGATGCCGATCTCGCTGGGGATGCGCCCGATCACCGCGTCCGCCGCATCCACCTCGCGCGCCAGCGCGACGCGCTGTTCGGAAAGCGTCGCGAGCCGCTTCACGCCGCGCAGATCGTCGAACAGGTGGAAACTGACCTTCGGCCCGGAAGCCTGCACCGATTTGCGGATATCCTCCTCGGTGGCGCCGCGCCCGCGCGAAACCACTACCAGTTCATCGAAATACTCAAGATATTCCAGCCATTTGGCATAAGGAAACTTGCCGCCGGTGGTATAGATGGTGCCATCCGCCGCCCGGGCGAAGACGTGATCGACGCAGAACAGCAGCCGGGTCATCGCGCTTCCCTTCAGACCCGCGCCGGGGCGGGCGGAGTTGCCCCCTGCCCCACCGCGGCGGCATAGACTTCCTCGATCGCGCGCACCATCTCGCGATGGTCCCAGCGGGAAAGATCGATCGCGCGCGCCGCTTCCGCCATGGCCGCGCGCCGCGCCGGATCGTCCGCCAGCGCGAAGAAGGCGGATGCCAGCGCATCGGTGTCGCCGCCATCGACGATCAGGCCGTTCGCGCCGTCCCGCACGACATATTCGATGCCGACCAGATGGCTGGCCACCACCGGGCGGCCGGCCAGCACATATTGCACGATCACGCGCGGCAAGCCCTCGTTGGTCGCCGCGTGGATGCAGATATCGGCGGAGGCGATCAGGCGATCGAGATCCGGCCGGAAGCCGAGCAGCAGCACCCGCTGCTCCAGCCCGTGCGCGCGGACCAGCGCCGCGATGCGCTCCTGCTCGTCGCCTGCGCCCGCGATCAGCAGCCGCCAGTCGCTGCGCCCGCTGCGCACCAGCGCCTCGATCAGTTCGGCGACGCGCTTGCGCGGCTCCAGCGTGCCTGAGATCAGGCCCGTCACCACGCCCTCCGCCGCGAATTCGGCCAGCGGCGCGGCGGCGCGAAAGCGATCGATGTCCATCCCGCTCTCGATCACGCGATGGTTCGCCGCGGTGCCGATTCCGCGCTCCAGGCATGCTTCGCGCATCCCGGGGCTCACGTCGATGAAGGCGCGGGTAACGCGCGCCGCCAGCTTCTCGATCCCCAGATAGACCGCCGCCACAGGCGCGGAGACGCCGATGAAGGGCAGGATATGCACCGTATGGACAATCGTGGGCACCCGCGCGCGCCATGCTGCGGCCCGACCGATCGCCCCGGCCTTGCTCTCATGCGTATGGACGATATCGGGCCGGTGCTCGCGGAAATAGCGCGTCATCGCGCGCAGGCAGCGCAGATCTTCCACCGGCCGTACCGCGCGGACCAGCGAGGGCTCATGGTGCAGCGTCACGCGCGGGTCCACCGCGGCGATCATCGTCTCGTGATAGTCGCCATGGATCAGATGCACGTCATGGCCCGCGGCCGCCTGGCCGTTGACGGTCAGCAGCGTGTTCTCGTCGGCGCCGCCCCGGATGAACCTGGTAATGGCGTGGACAATGCGCATGTTCGCTCACCCCCTGTGTGCGGCATCCGCGCGGGCGGACCGGCCCCGAAGGGCCCGTCGCGCTTCCTTAGCGGACGAGCGCGTCGAAATAGGCGATGGTCGACTTGAGCCCTTCCTCCAGCGGAATGCGCGGCTCCCAGCCCAGCCATTCGCGCGCGCGGGTGATATCGGGCTGGCGCTGGCGGGGATCGTCGGGCGGCAGCGGCTGGCGGACCAGCTCAGACTTGGAGCCGGTGAGCCGCAGCACCGCCTCTGCCAGTTCGATCATCGTGAACTCGCCGGGATTGCCCAGGTTCACCGGGCCGGTGACCGAATCGTCGGTCTCCATCAGCGCGATCAGGCCGCGCACCAGATCGTCGACATAGCAGAAGCTGCGCGTCTGCTGGCCGTCGCCATAGATGGTCACCGGCTGGCCGGTCAGCGCCTGGACGATGAAGTTGGACACCACCCGCCCGTCGTTGGGGTGCATATGCGGGCCATAGGTGTTGAAGATCCGCGCCACCTTGATGCGCAGCTTGTGCTGGCGGTGATAGTCGAAGAACAGCGTCTCCGCGCAGCGCTTGCCCTCGTCATAGCAGGAGCGGAACCCGATCGGGTTCACATTACCCCAATAGCTTTCCTGCTGCGGATGCACGTCCGGATCGCCATAGACCTCGGAGGTCGAGGCCTGAAGGATCTTCGCCCCCAGCCGCTTCGCCAGCCCCAGCATGTTGATCGCGCCATGGACCGAGGTCTTGGTCGTCTGCACCGGATCGTGCTGATAGTGGATCGGCGAGGCCGGGCACGCCAGATTGTAGATCTCGTCCACCTCCACATAGAGCGGGAAGGTGACGTCGTGGCGCATCAGCTCGAAACCGGGATGGTTGAGCAGGTGCGCGACGTTGCGCTTGCGGCCGGTGAAGAAATTATCGACGCACAGAACGTCGGCGCCCTCGCCCAGCAGCCGCTCGCACAGATGGCTGCCGATGAAGCCCGCGCCACCCGTGACCAGCACTCGCCGGTCGCTCATCCGTCCTGATTTCACGCGCCCTCCTTATGTCCTGCCGCTGAATATCCGCGTCGTATCGCGTTCGCAACCACGGCACGGAAGCCATGCCGGGGCTTCACACGGCCACCCAGGCATCGTTCGATATTGCATTGCACCATGGCATAGCCAAACGCCCGGGGCCAAGCAATCAAAGAGGATCGGCCGCCTTCCCGAAATCGCGAGCACCTGATGAACGTGGCCATCGGCTAGGATTGCCGCGCCGCAATGAAGACGCCTGACACGGCGCCAGCTTCCCCGGCCGGCATCCGGTACAGGATGCGGGCCGCGGGAAAGCTGCCGCCGCGCGGGCGGGATCAGTCGTATAGCGGGCGGAAGATCGCGAAGGCCGGCGCCGCGGCCAGGAAGTCGCGCCAGGCCGACTTGAGCTGCGAGAAGCCCACCACCACGGTGTCGCCCGGCAGGATCTCCGGATCGCGCATCTCGCCCTTGCGGATCGCCGCGATGTCGAACTTCGCCGCGATCAGGTCCTTGCCCGAACGGCGGAAGACCGCCACCTCGCTCAGCGCCGCAGTGCGCGTCGGCCCGCGTGCCAGCGAAACCGCGCCCAGAAGCGTGGTCTCGCCGCGGATATCGTACAGGCCGGGCTGGTTCACCGATCCCTCGACCACGATGCGCTGCGAGGCAGCCGAGGCCACGTTCACGGCAACCTTGGGTTCGCGCAGATACTGGGCTGCCAGCCGCGAACGGATGTCCTCCGCCAGCTCCTCGGCTGTCCTGCCCGCCGCGTCGACCGATCCGAGCAGCGGGAGCGAGAATTTGCCGGCCGTGTCCACCTGAACCCCCGGCAGCGACAGATCGGGCTCGCGATAGACGATCACCGAAAGCTGGTCGCCCGGCAGGATGCGATATTCGCGGAGCTGCACATTTTCCTGCGGCGGCGGGATCAGCGCATAGGCATCGGCACCTGCCGGCAGATTCGCACGCTCCGTACAGCCCGCAGCCAACAGCCCGATCGCGACAAGCGCTGCCCAGCCCTTCATCTGATTCCCTTTCCAAAGCTTCATCGTCGAGGTCCCCTGGCTCAAGCGATCAAGTCGCGGGCCGCGATTCCGCAACCGCACAAGGTTGAAGGCTGCACCCTTCCGCTGGTCAATCTGCAATCGGACATGGAATAGGCCGCAAACCGGGCCGTGCGCAATATGCCGGAGACGTCCGCGCAGCCAAAACACCAATCGCGCGCCGCGATCGCGGCCGCGCCCCTCCCCGCACAGGCCGCCGCAGGGCAACGGTATCGGAATGCGGCAGGCCGCCGGACACATTCTATTGCAATGCAGCAAAACTGCCCGTAGCGATGGGGCGATAACGTTCAGCAATGGGGGATCGCATTGCGTATCACGATGATAGGGACGGGCTATGTAGGCCTGGTATCTGGGGCGTGTTTTTCGGATTTTGGCCATGAGGTCGTGTGCGTGGACAAGGACGCGCGCAAGATCGA
>NZ_JAPDRA010000007.1:0-125117 GCF_026013525.1 Sphingomonas canadensis
GCGCACTTGCATGCCTCGCCAACGCGCATTCGATCCGATCAAATACAAGCTGCGAAACCAAATCGAGCGGACCATCGGCAAGCTCAAACAACTCCGGCGCATCGCAACCCGATACGACCGCATCCCGCAAAACTACCTCGCCAGCCTATGCTTGGCCGCCCTCAGCTTCTGGTGCTGAATGTCGATTCAACCTAGCCGCCCGCCACAGGCCACTCAGCGATAATTCTTCAGTTCGTCGCCCAGGATGCGCACGACGTGCAGCACGTTGGTGGCGCCCGGCGTGCCGAAGGGGACGCCGGCGCACACGATCACGCGATCGCCCGCCGCGGCGATATGGTGGCGCAGCGCCATGCGCTTGGCCTTGGCCACCATCTCCTCGAACGAGCCGACGTCCTTGGTGTGGACCGCGTGGACGCCCCACAACAGGCCCAGCCGCCGCGCCGTCTCCAGCTTGGGGGTGAGCACCATGATCGGCACCGCCGGACGCTCGCGCGCGATGCGCCGCGCGGTGGAGCCCGAGGTGGTGAAGCACAGGATCGCGCTGGCGGAAACGGTGGCGGCGATGTTCTTCGCCGCCTCGGCCAGCGCGTCGGCGGTGGTGGGATCGGGGCGGGTGACGGTGAAGTGGACGCGATCGCCATGCGCCGGATCGCGCTCCACCGCATCGGCGATGGCGTTCATCATCGCCACCGATTCGACCGGATATTTGCCCGCCGCGCTTTCCGCCGACAGCATGATCGCGTCCGCGCCATCATAGACCGCGGTGGCCACGTCCGACACCTCGGCCCGCGTCGGCGACGGCGATTCGATCATCGATTCGAGCATCTGCGTGGCGACGATCACCGGCCGCCCCTGGCGCCGCGCCGTCTCCACGATGCGCTTCTGGAGCGGCGGCACCGTTTCCGGCGGCAGCTCGACGCCCAGATCGCCGCGCGCGACCATCACCGCGTCGCACTGCTCCACGATCTCGTCCAGCCGGGCGATGGCGCTGGGCTTCTCGATCTTGGCGAGCAGCGAGGCACGCCCGGCGATCAGCCGCCGCGCCTCCGCCAGATCCTCGGGCCGCTGGACGAAGCTGAGCGCGATCCAGTCCACCCCCTGTTCGCAGGCGAAGGCCAGGTCGCTGCGGTCCTTCTCGGTCAGCGCCGCCAGCGGCAGCACCATGTCCGGCACGTTCAGCCCCTTGGAGTTCGACAGCGCGCCGCCGACCTCGACGATGGTGGTCAGCCGGTCGGGCGCATGGGAAAGCACGCGCAGCACCAGCTTGCCGTCGTCGAGCAGCAGCCGCGCGCCCTCGCGCGCCGCCTCGAAGATCTCGCGGTGGGGCAGCTCGACGCGGGTGGCGTCGCCGGGCTCCGGATTGCGATCGAGCACGAATTCATGCCCCGGCATCAGCATCACCCGTCCCTCGGCGAACTTGCCGACGCGCAGCTTCGGCCCCTGGAGATCGGCCAGGATCGTGCTGGGGCGCGACACCCGCCCCTCCAGCGCGCGGATCGCCTTGATCAACGGCACCTTCGACGCCTGGTCGCCATGGCTCATGTTGATGCGGAAGGCATCGGCGCCCGCACGATGGAGCTGCTCGATCATCTCGGGCGTGCTGCTTGCCGGGCCGAGCGTGGCAAGCACCCTGACCTTGCGCGAACGCGGGTTGATCGCCTTGGACATCCGGATCCTCGCCTGGGGAGCTATGCGTCGGTGGCTCTAACCCTTAATGCGTCAGGATCAACCCGTGGAGACGGATTATGACAACGCTGGACACGCTGGACGACAAAATCGCCGCCGCCGCATTCCGCCGGCTGGTCCGCCATCTCCGCCACCGCAGCGATGCGGAGAACATCGATCTGATGGGCCTGGCGGGCTTCTGCCGCAACTGCCTGTCCGACTGGGTGGAGGAGGCGAGCGGCGGCGGCATCGGCCGGGAGGACGCGCGCGCGATCGTCTATGGCATGCCCTATGCCGAGTGGAAGGCGCGGTTCCAGAAGGAGGCGACGCCCGAGCAGCTTGCGCGGATGCAGGAAAGCCTGGCCCGGAACGAGGCGGTGGAGGCTGCGCTGGACGAAGCGCTCGACGAGAGCTTCCCGGCCAGCGATCCGCCGTCGATGATCGAGCCGGGCCGCTGAACGACATGAAATAGAGGAGAGGGGAACGAGATGATCCGCACGATCGCGACCGCGCTGGCGCTGGCAATCGCCGGCCCCGCGCTGGCCCAGTCCGCCGCGCCCGCGCCCGGCGCGGCGCCGGTGGCCGCCAAGGTGACCTATATCCACGCCGGCCGCCTGCTCGACCGGCCCGGCCAGCCGCCGCGCGGCAACAGCACGATCATCGTGCGCGACGGCAGGATCGCCGAGGTGCGCGACGGATTCGCCGCGCCGGAGGGCGGCGCCGCGCTGATCGACCTGAAGGACCGTTTCGTGCTGCCGGGCCTGATCGATCTGCACGTCCACCTGCTGGGCATCGGCGGCGATCCGATGCGCGCGCGGCTGCTCGCGCTGACCAACGACGATGCCGACGACCTGCTGATCGGCATATCGAACGCCCGCGTCACCATCGACGCGGGCTTCACCACCATCCGCGATCCGGGCGACGACCCGCGCAGCATCCGCGCGCTGCGCGATGCGATCGAGCGCGGCGACGTGGCCGGCCCCACCATCGTCAACGGCGGACTGATGCTTTCGGTGACGGGCGGGCATGGCGACGGATCGAACGGCGTGCGCGCCGACGTGGCCGAGATGATCATCCAGAAGCAGGAGCAGGTGTGCGACGGCGCGGTGGATTGCGCCCGCGCGGTGCGCCGCCAGATCGCGCTGGGCGCGCAGGTGATCAAGTTCGCGGCGACGGGCGGGGTGCTTTCCAACGTCTCCGGCGGGCTGGGCCGCGCGATGACGCCGGAGGAGATGCGCGCGATCGTGGAGACCGCGCACGGCCTGGGCCGCAAGGTGGCGGCGCACAGCCACGCCGCCGACGGCACCAAGGCGGCGCTGATCGCGGGCGTGGACACGATCGAGCACGGCAGCTTCCTGGACGATGAGGCGATCCGCCTGTTCAAGGAAAAGGGCGCGTGGCTGGTGCCGACGATGCTGGCGCCGCGCGCGGCCGTGGCGCAGGCCCGCGGCGGCGCGTTGCCGCCGGCCGTGATCCCCAAGGCGGAGGAGGCGGCGGCCGCCGCCTTCGAAAGCCACAAGAAGGCGATTGCCGCGGGGGTGAAGATCGCCTTCGGCACCGACACCGGCGTATCGAAGCATGGCGACAATGCGCAGGAGTTCGCGCTGATGGTGAAGGCGGGGATGAAGCCTGCCGACGCGATCGCCGCCGCCACCGTCAACGCCGCCGACGCGCTGGGCCGCAAGGGCGAACTGGGCAGCATCGAGCCGGGCAAATGGGCGGACATCATCGCCGTATCCGGCGACCCGCTGAGCGATGTGACGCGGCTGGAATCGGTGGAGTTCGTGATGCGCCGCGGTGCCGTCCACAAGGCGGGCGGAAAGCGCCAGGGCTTTCCGCCGCAATAAACCGCGGCAAGGTTGCGCGGGCCGCGGGCAATCGCCTAGAGGCCCGGCTTCCCCAATTCGAATCCGAGAGCCGAAAACCGATGACCGACAATATCTCCGCCGAGCAGTTGCGCCTTTTCATCGAGCGCATCGAGCGGCTTGAGGAGGAGAAGAAGGCGATCGCCGACGACATCAAGGACGTCTATGCCGAGGCCAAGTCCACCGGCTTCGACGCCAAGACGATGCGCACGATCGTCCGCCTCCGCAAGATGGAGAAGCACCAGCGCGACGAGATGGACGCGCTCGTCGAAACCTATCGCACCGCGCTGGGCATGGCCTGACGCGAGACCCCGGCCCGCCCGCCCCAAGCTTGCCGAAGGGCGTGCGCGGCCACCAACGATCGCGGGCGGCGGGCTTCGACCGGCCCGGCCCGATCGGGAAACACTGGATCCGGACCAATGGCAGGCCATTCCAAGTTCAAGAACATCATGCACCGCAAGGGCGCTCAGGATAAGAAGCGCTCCAACATGTTCTCCAAGCTCAGCCGCGAAATCACCGTCGCGGCCAAGATGGGCTTGCCCGATCCCGACATGAACCCGCGCCTGCGCGCCGCGATCAACGCGGCCAAGGCGCAGTCGATGCCGAAGGACAATATCCAGCGTTCGATCGACAAGGCGGCGAAGGGCGATACCGAGAATTACGAGGAGGTCCGCTACGAGGGCTTCGGCCCGGGCGGGGTGAGCCTGATCATCGAGGCGCTGACCGACAACCGCAACCGCACCGCCACCAACGTGCGCACCGCGGTGACCAAGAACGGCGGCAACATGGGCGCCAGCGGATCGGTAAGCCACGGTTTCGACCGGATGGGCCTGATCAACTATCCCGCCTCCGCCGGCGATGCCGACAAGGTGTTCGAGGCCGCGCTGGAAGCCGGCGCCGAGGATGTGACGTCGAGCGAGGACGGCCACGAGATCTGGACCGCGATCGACGCGCTGCATGAGGTGGTGAAGGCGCTGGAACCCGTGCTGGGCGAAGCCGAGGGCGCCAAGCTGGCGTGGAAGCCGCAGACCATGGTCAGCGTGGGCGAGGACGACGCGGGCAAGCTGTTCAAGCTGATCGACACGCTGGACGACGACGACGACGTCCAGACCGTGTGGGGCAATTACGAAGTGCCCGACGAGGTGATGGAGAAGCTGGCGTGATCCAGCGCCTCCCCCGGCGCACTGGGGGAGGTTGTTCCCGGCGGCGGCGCGGGCCGCCGTCCTGCTTGCTCACGCGAAGGCGCGGAGGCGTGAAGCTGGCGGCAGCCGTCCCAGCGGCGATCCGCGCATGATCCTGCTCGGCCTCGATCCCGGGCTGGCGACCACCGGCTGGGGGCTGATCCGCGCCGAAGGCAACCGGCTGAGCCATGTCGCCAACGGCCGTCTGACCACCGATGCCAAGGCGCCCCTTCCCCGCCGTCTGGCGCATCTCGACGCGCAGCTTGCCGCGCTGATCGCCGATCATGCGCCCGATGCCGCCGCGGTGGAGGAGGTGTTCGTCAACGCCAATCCCCAGTCCACGCTGAAGCTGGGGCAGGCGCGCGGCGTGGTGATCTGCGCCGCCGCGCGGGCGGGGATCGAGGTGGGCGAATATGCCGCGCGGCTGGTGAAGAAGGCGGTGGTCGGCAACGGCAATGCCGAGAAGGCGCAGGTCCATGCGATGGTGACGCGGCTGCTGCCCGGCGTGAAGATCGACGGCCCCGACGCCGCCGACGCGCTGGCCGTCGCGATCTGCCATGCCCACCACCTGGCCAGCGCAAGGGCGCTGGGGGGCGGCAGGGCGTGATCCGCGCGGATTGAACCGTTCCCAGCGGAGGCCGGGGAGCGGATTCAGGCAGGCGGTGCGACGTCGAAGGCCACGGTCATCCGCTCGCCGGCGGCGAAGGGCACCGTGCCGTGCCACAGGATGGAGGGGAACAGCACCAGCCGCCCCGGCCGCGGCTCGACGGTGCGCAGCGGCGGCAGATCCAGCCCCAGCCCGGCCTGCGGAGCGCCCAGCGTCAGCCACCCGGCCTCGCCTCCGCCCCGCTCCGCCTCGCCCGGCAATGCGACGTACAGCGCGGAGGATATCCAGCCCTGAGGATGGACATGCGCGGCATGGTGCCCCGCCGCCGCCAGCCGCACCGACCAGCTTCCGGCGAAGCGCACCGGCCTGTCGCGGCGCGGCGCGAGCGTGGGGTGGCGCGGATCGGCGGGGGGAAGCTGGTCGCGGTGCCGCTCCACCGCCCAGACGATGGCCTGGCGCAGCGCCACGATCTCCGGCTCGATCCGGCGGAACAGCGGCCCATCGGTCTGGGTGCCGCCACGCACCGACTGGTCGAGATGCTGCGCGCGCGCGTGGTGAAGCCCGCGCAGCACCTCCGCCAGCCGCTCCAGCGGCGGCAGGCGATCGCCCAGGTCGATCACCGAGACGAGCCGGGGATCTCCCGCCAGCCAATCGTGGCGCGGATCGCCCGCCAGCCGCCAGGCGATCGCGGCATAGGGCCAGAGCGCCGTGGCGTGGGGCGTATCCAGCCAGCGCTCGATCAGCGGCAGCGCCTCCGCCGCGCGTCCGGTGCGCAGCAGGTGGCGGACGCGGCGCACCGCCACGCCCGCATCGTCGAACCCCGCCAGGCGCAGGAACAGCGGCTCGGCGGCGTCGGCCTCGCCCAGCTCCGAACGGGCGGCGGCCTCCTGAAGATCGAGGAACGGCGATCCGCCCACCGCCGCCCGGGCGCGGGCGATCGCATCGCAGGCGGCGCCATGCTGCTCGGCGAGCATCAGCGTCTGCACCAGCCCTTCCCACAGCGCGCGTTCGCCCGGATGCCCGGCGATCGCGCGGTGATAGGAAGCGGTGGCCGCATCGCGCGCGCCCATCATCCAGCGGAGCTGCGCCAGCTTGGCGTGGCCCGGCAGCCAGCCGGGGTTCTGCGCCAGCAGCGCGTCCAGATCGCGGATCGCCTCCTCCGCGCGGTCCTCGGCGAACTGCGCCGCCGCGCGGCCGAAGCGCACCTCGCCATCGCCCGGCGCGAGCGCCACCGCGCGATCGTAAAGCGCCAGCGCGGGCACCCCCGCCTCCAGAGCGACATGCGCGTGGCCCTGCGCGATCTTGGCGTCGCCTGGTGCCAGCCGCGCGGCATGGGCGAAGGCATCGAGCGCGATCGCGTGGCGATCCAGCGCACGATGGAGCAGCCCGCTCCACTGCCACAGCCGCGCATTGCCGCCCGCGCGCGCCGCCGCCTGGGCCAGCAGCGGCGCGGCCTCCTCCTCATTGCCGTCCGCCAGCGCGGCTGCGGCGCGGCGTTCGAGCGCCTCGGCCTCGCCCGGGGTCACAGCCCGCCCGCGGAGGAGCCCCCGTCGGCCGCGATCATCGCCGCCACGGCGGCGCGCTCGGCCGCGGTCAGATCCGGGTGCCAGACGTCGAGGATCAGCACGACGCGCAGCAGGCCGCTGGGGTTCATCGCCTCATGCTCGACGGTATCGTCGAATACCCAGGCCCGGCCGCGTTCCCACAGCCGCGTCTCGCCGCCGACACGGAACCAGCAGCCTTCGGGCACCACCAGCGGCAGATGGCACACCAGCCGCGCGTTGTTCACCCCGACATGCGGCGGGATGCTGGTGCCCGGTGCGAGCAGCGAGAACATCGCGTTGGGCGAGGCCCCGGGGATATCCGGCTGGCCGATGCGATCGAGCAGCGCAAGCGTGGCGGGGGCATGACGGGCGTTGGCCTCCACCCGCTTGCCGTTCTTGTAGAGATGGATCGCGGTCCAGTCCGGATTGCGGTTGAGCGGGCGCCATTGCTGCAGCGGCAGATGATCCGGATATTCGATATAGGGCACCAGTTCGGACCGTTCGGAGGCCATTGCGGCCTCCAGCTCGGCGGCGATCGCATCGGTCGCGGCCTCCAGCTCCTCCAGCCAGGGGAAGCGGGCGCGCGGATGATATTCGCGCTCGGCGATGCCGGGGAAATGATAATGGGTCGGCTCGCTGTGCCACACCCGGGTGCGGCGCAGCGCGTTGGTGCGGAAGCGGGCGATGCGCCAGCGCTCGTCCTCATCCGCGCCCGCCTCGATCGCCGCCGTGCCCTGTGCCAGCCGCGCCTCGCGCGCGTCGAGCCAGGCGTTGTGGCGCCGCTCCGCCTCGGCGACGATGCCCGCGAGCTGGGGCGGCAGCGCGCCGTCGGGCCGCTGTGCCAGCGCGTTGCCCCATGCCTCCCCGGCGCGGGGATCCTCGATCCGTTCGAGCAGGCTGGCGCGCAGCAGCAACGCCGAGAAATCGAGCGGGTGGACGGCGAGCGCGGCGTGCGCCGCATCCAGCGCGACGCGCGGCTGGCCCAGCGCGCGGCTGATCCCCGCCAGCCGCATCAGCACGCCGAAATCGCCGGGATCGGCCTCCGCCGCCTGGCGCAGCAGCGCCTGCGCGCCCTTCAGGTCCTGCGCCGCCGCCGCGCGATCGGCCTGGGCGACCAGCGTGGCGGCATCGCTCACAGCGAATATCCGAAGCGTTCGGCCCAGGGCTCCAGCACCGGCAGCACCGGCTCCAGATGCTTGCGGTAACGGGTCCAGCGGCCGGCCGCGCGCTTGTAGATCGGCTCGGTCACCTGCGAATAGCTGGCGGTGGTGATCAGCCCGCGCGCCTTCGCCGTGCGGGTGTGGTCCAGCGCTTCCTCGCGCCATTCCAGGCCCAGGAAGTCGAACAGCGGCCGCACCTCCGCCGCCACATCCTCCACCAGTTGCTCATAGACGATGGTGTGGACGTTGAGCGGCAGCAGTTCGCGCGCGCGCTCCCAATGGCGGAAGGTGAGATCATAATAGGCCGCCGCATCCTCCAGCCGCAGAAAATTGGCCATCGCGCTGTTTAGGCGGAAGTTGCTCATGAAGCAGCTCAGCAGCACGTCGCACGGATGGCGCAGCGCCAGGATGAAGCGGGCGTTGGGGAAGATGCGCGCGATCAGCGCGGCCTTTTGAAGGAACAGCGGCGATTTATCGATCAGCATCGATCCGGCGGGCACTTCCGCCACCTTCGCCACCTCATCGCGATACTGCGCGCGGGCGGCGGCGATCGCGGCATCGTCCATCCCCGGGATCGCGAAGAAGCCGCCGGTTTCCTTGTCGACATAGTTGAGCGGCGGCTGTTCCTCCATCACCGTGGTGGCCGGATGGCCCATCAGGATGGTGTCGAGCAGCGTCGTGCCCGAGCGCGGAAAGCCGACCAGGAACACGGGATCGGCGCCATCACCCGCAGGCGGGGTGGCGGGCTTCCACCCCGCGACCCATTCGGGAGTGAACGCCGCCACCTCTGCCTTCAGCTCGTCGCGCAGTTCCTCCGCGCGGCGCAGCGGCTCGGTGGGGCTTTCGCCGTGCAGCCGGTTGGTCTCCTGGAAATCGGCGAAGGCTTCGTCCGATCGGCCCAGCCGGTCGAGCAGCGTCGCGCGGATGTGGATCGTGCGCTCCGGCTCCACCTCGGGCGGAACCTGCGCCAGCGCCGCCAGCCCTTCCTCGAACCGGCCGGCGCGGCGATGCTCCATCGCGCGCAGGAAGCCCAGCGGCCCTTCATCGAGCCCGTTGGCCTCGGCCAGCGCGATCAGCGGGGCGAACTGGTCCTCGCGGTTGGTGTGCTCATATTGGATGACCAGGCCCAGATAGGCGTCGACCAGCTTCGGATCGTGCGCGATCGCGTGGCGGAACGCGGCCTGCGCCTCGTCCACGCGGCGGACCAGGCCATATTCGACGCCCAGCTTTAGCTGCAGGTTGGGATTGTCCGGATCGCGCGCCACCGCGCCCTCGATCGCGGGCAACGCCTCTTCGTGCCGCGCCTCGCGCTTGAACAGGACATAGAGTTCGTGGAGCGGGCGGCCGTCGTCCGGGAAGTCTTCGGCGGCCTTGCGCAGCACGGCGGCTGCATCGTCGATCCGGTCGGCGTTGCGCAGCGCCTCCGCCAGGTTGAGCCGCGTCGGCGCGGCCTGCGGATCGAGCGCGACCGCCCGTTCCAGCGCGGCGACGCTGCCCGCGAAATCGCCGGTGGCCGACAGCGCATTGCCCAGGTTGTTCCAGCTCTCGAAATCGCCGGGCGCCGCGGCGACGACGTGGCGATAGGCCTCCACCGCCTCCTCATAGCGTTCCAGCGCCTGGGCCGCGAAGCCGCGATAGCGCGCGATGCGCAGCGTGGGATCGGCCAGCGCGCGATCGCGCGTCGCCACCTCCAGCGCAGTGGCCAGGTCGCCGGTCTCCACCAGCGTGGCGACAAGGTTGCACGCGATGGTCGTGTCTTCGGGCCGGCCGTGGTGCGCGGCGCGCAAGTGCGTCACCGCACCGGCAGGATCGCCGGAACGCGCGCGCAGCATACCGAGGAAGGCGTTGAGCGCGACGATGTCGCCGCCACCGGCCAGCGCGTTTTCCGCGATCATGCGGGCGCGGGCGAGGTCGCCCGCCTGGGCCGCCCCCATCGCCTGGCGCAGGGCATTTGCGGTTGCGGGATCGAGCATGGGTGCGCTTGCCACCTTGGCTGTTTGGACCGCGGGCAGGCACCAATGCAACCGCCTGATTGCCGCGCCGGATCCGAAAAAGAGAGGGGCGGCGGACCCGAAGGTACGCCGCCCCGAAGTATCAGGCGATCCGATCGTCAGAAGTCGATCGTGACACCCATGTAGATGTAACGGCCCAGCGCGTCATAGGTCGCCGGATAGGTGTTGCCGTTGCACGGACCGGTCGGACACAGGTTCGAACCGTCGCGCCCGGCGTTACCGCTGGTGACAAACGGCGGAGCCTTGTCGAACAGGTTGTTCACGCCGAGGCGGAACGAGTAGTTCTTGCCCAGCGAATAGGTCGTCGCCAGGTCGAAGTAGTTGTACGCCTTGATGTGCAGGCCCGGATCGAAGTTGAACGCACCGGTCAGCGCCTGATAGGTGCTGAGGGTTTCCGCGGTCACCTTGCCGACATAGCGCCACTGGAGCGACGCACCGAGACCGAACGGCGCCTGCCAGGTCAGGCGCGCCTTGTGCCGCCACTGGGGCAGCGGAGCGCCGCTGGTGACCGTGCCGCCCGCCGAGCAGGTCGGACCATAGAGGCCCGCGCAGTCATAGGGCTGGGTCACGCCGTTATCGACGATGTAGCGATCCAGATAGGTGCCCATCATGTTGACGCCCAGCGAACCCCAACTACCGATATCGGTCGAGTAGGAAGCGCTGACCTCCACGCCCCGGGTCTTGGTGGTGCCCAGGTTGTTCGGGATGCCGTCGACATAGCCGCCCGGCGTCAGCCAGATCGAGCCCGCGGTGTCGCGATGGACCAGCGTGCACGAATAGGGGACGAACGAGGACGTCGCGTTGGCGACGCAATCCTTCAGGATCGCGTCCTGCGCGGCGGGGCTGATCGCCTGATCGACCTTGATGTCGAACCAGTCGATCGTGGCCGAGAAGCCCGGCAGCATCGACGGCTGGAGCACGACGCCCAGGGTCTTGGTGGTGGCGATTTCCGGCGTCAGGTTCGGGTTGCCGCCGATCAGGCCGTTGTACTGGCCCGCCGGATTGGCCGCCGTGCCGGTGCCGACCGCGAGGCCCTGATAACGGCAGCCCCATTCGGCGGCCGTGATCGTGTGGCCCGAGCACGGATCGCTGGAGCCCGCCAGACCCACGGTGGGGGTGGCGAACAGCTCCTGGATGTTCGGCGCACGGACGGCGCGGTTGTATGCGCCGCGCAGGCGGATGTCGCGAATCGGCGCGAAATCCAGGCCGAGCTTCCAGGTGTCGGTGCCGTAGCTCTTGCCCGCGCTCGTGTCATAGTCCGAACGGCGATAGCCCGCGGTCAGCGACAGATCATAGAAGATGCTGTCGTGGACGATCGGGACCTGGGCCTCCGCGAAGAACTCGAACACCTTGAAGCTGCCGGCGATCGGCAGCGTGGCGCCGCCCTGGCCGGTCAGGTCGCCGGTGGCGAAGGCATTGTCGGTCTGCAGCTCGAGCGATTCCTTGCGGTATTCGATACCGAAGTTCACCGCCACGCCGTCATCGGCCCACGGCGACTTCACGCCGTAGTCGCCCAGCAGGCCGGTAACCGACGCGCTGGCGATCTGCTCGGAGGTCTGGCCCTTCTGGAAGCCGGTGGCAGACAGATAGGCGACCGCCGCCGCGCTGGCGCCGCCGGCGCCGCCGAACACATTGTACGGAACGCAGGTCGGATCCGAACCGTCGAGCACCGAACGGCAGATCGGATCGAACGCCGCGGTGCGCGGATCGTCCACCACGTTCAGCGCGCGGTTCAGACGGGCGACCGAGAACTCGTTCGAATAGACCTGCGTGTAGTTGACGCGGCCATACTGATAATAGGCATCGTACGACCACTGCGGACCCAGGTTGCCCTTGGTGCCGATCACGCCGCGGAAGTTGACGTGCTGCAGGTCCGAACGGCGCGGACCGCCTTCCACGTTGCGGCGCAGGAGCTGGAAGAAGCCCTGGTTGTAGGTCGTGCCGAACGAATCGGTGAAGACCAGCGGCGCATTGCCCGGATTCGGGTTGTACGGCGCGCCCGTGGCGAGCGGGAAGTTGCCGAGATAGCCGTTGATCAGGTTGTCGCCGTCGCAGACCACGTTGCGCTGCGTCGCCGACATCAGCGGGTTGTCGCAGTTGATGGTCAGCGTGTTGCCGAAGTCACCCGAGGGCGCGATCTGGGCGACCGTGCGGTCGTCCATGAACATGAACTCGAGGTACGGCTTGATCGACTCGTTGACTTCGTAGTTGGCGAAGAAGCCCGCCGTGTAGCGCTCGTCGGGGCGCTGGAAGTAGTTGGTCGGCGCGAAGTTGTAGAGCGTCGCGGTGTTCGCGAAGCCGCCGCCCGGCGTGAAGGTGTAGATGGTCGAGGTCGCGGTGGTCACCGCGGTATCGAACAGCACCACGTTGCCGTTGTCCGACGTCGCCGAACCGCCGCAGCGCGGAGCCCCGCCGCCGCCGTTCTGCAGCACGCAGGCCGAATAGTCGCGGTTGCGCTGGGTGATCGGCTTGACCTTGCGATAGCCGAAATAGGCGACGGCATGGCCACGGTCGTCGTCGAAGCCGGTGCCGATCGCAACCGTCGCGTCCCAGGTGCCACCGTCGGTGACGCTGCCCTTGGGATAGTCATAGCCCACCAGGCCCGCGTTGGCGCGCGCATCGAGCAGCGGCGTCAGGAACTTGTCGCGGTTGTTGTGCTGGAAGAAGCTGTACTGGCCGTCGACGCGGATACCGGTGAAATCGGTGTCCACGATGAAGTTGACGACGCCGGCGACCGCGTCCGCACCATAGGTCGACGAAGCGCCGCCGGTGAGGACCTCGACGCGCTTCAGCATCGCGGCCGGAACGATGTTGATGTCGGCGGCCGAACCGCTGGTCGGGCTCGGATCGCCCGGCAGCAGGCGGCGGCCGTTGATCAGGCTCAGCGTGCGGGTGGTGCCCAGACCGCGAAGGTCGACCGAGGCGGTGCCGTCGGCGCCGTTCGACAGAGTCGAGGCCTGCGACGCGAACACAGCCGGCAGCGAGTTGAGCAGGTCCTCCATCTTCGTCGTGCCCTGGAGCTTGATGTCCTGGCTGTTGACGACGGTGACGGGGGCGACCCCCTCAAGGTTCGGCTGCGGGATGCGCGAGCCGGTGACGATGATCTCGCCCTCATCCGAGGCGGTATCCGCCGGCGCGGACTGGTCGTCCTGCGCGAAGGCGGGCGAAGCGATCAGCGCAATGCCGATGGCGAGCGGAGCCGCCCCACGCTTCAAATACCCTGCCAATCTGTTGGTCATGGTTTCTTCCTTTCCCTGAATACCAGGCGCCCGCAGGGGCGCCGGATCGCGGGAGAAAGCACTTCGTTTCGACCAGTGTAAATCGTTTGTGTGTGGCCTGGATAAATCACTTCGGCACTATGCTTTTTGTGCAACACAGCGGCAACGTTTTCGCAAGGAAACGGACACTTGACTCGCCGCCTGCGCGGGTCGCAACTGTGCGCAGGAGAACGAGTTATGTCCGACAAGCGTCCCACGGCAGCCGCCCTTCGCGGGCTATGGCTGGCTGCGGCCGCGCTGCCGTTTCTCGCAGTCGCGGTACCGGCCGCGGCGCAGGACCGGTCGAAGCGACTCGACGATGTCGTCAACTGCCGCAAGATCACCGATGCCGCCGCCCGGCTGGCCTGTTACGACACCGCCGTCGCCGAGCTGGACAGCGCGGAAAAGGCGCGCGAGGTGGTGGTCGTCGATCGCGAGCAGGTGCAGGAGGCCAAGCGATCGGTGTTCGGCCTGAAGCTGCCGAAGATCCGCCTGTTCGGCGATGGCGTGCCCGATGCGGATATCGACCAGATCGACACCAGCGTCACCGTGATCGCACGCCGCGGCGACGGGCGCGTCGCATTCACCGTGACCGACGGCGCGCGATGGGTGCAGACCGACGATCGCGCGCTGGTGGGCGTCAAGCCCGGCACCGCGGTGACGCTGACCAAGGGCGCGATGGGCAGCTATTTCGCACGCTTCAGGGGCGCGATCGCGATCCGGGTCGAACGGGTGAACTGAAGCCTGGGCGGAGCAGCCCGAGGTTCCGGCGACACGCGGCGCCGTTGGATGGGCAGCGAAACAGGGTTGGCTCCACAGCAGGGTGCGTCAAATCTGACCCATGCGCGCCGGGCCGTTCCGGCTTGGTTTATGTTTCACGCGAAGGCGCGAAGGCGCTAAGATTTGAAGAGAATTTGTTCGCGTAGGGGCGCTGAGATGCGTCGCCTGATCGCGCCGAAGGCGTCCTTCCAATAGCTCGCGCGCGGCGGCGCTTGGATGGGGGATCGCTATCGCGGCCAATATCTCCCCGCGCCCTGTGCGCCTCTGCCCGGACCAAAAACTTTCTTCGCGCCTTCGCGCCTTCGCGTGATTCAAATGGAAGAAGACCAACGCCGCCGCCCCGGGCACAGCCGTCCCGCCTCACCATAAAACCGCGTTCAATCTCCCGGAGAATGCCACTCGGATTTGATGCGCGATACCCTAATCCGCCATCGGCATCGGTCCGGCGACCAGCAGCGGATCGATCCGCGCGTCGCGCCACTTGAGGCTCCAGTGCAGGTGCGGGCCGGTCGCCCGGCCGGTCATTCCCACGGCGCCCACCGGCTGGCCGCGGCGCACGCGCTGGCCCACCGTCACGTCGATCCGCGACAGGTGCATGAAGGCGGTGTTGAGCCCCATGCCGTGATCGATCATCAGCAGATTGCCCTCCAGCGTGAAGGGCTTGGCGGCGGCGAGCACGACCACGCCGTCGGCCGGCGCCAGCACCACCGTGCCCGTAGGCCGGGCGATGTCGATGCCGGAGTGATAGGAGCCCGCCTCGCCGTTCTTGTACACGCGCTGCGATCCGAACAACGTGGAGATGCGCCCGGTGACCGGCCACAGGAAATCCTGGCGCCATCCGGCGGCGTCGGTCTCCTTGCTGCGCGCGGCGGTGATCTGTGCCAGCTCGCCGGGGCGGGTGCGCTCGAACTCGGGCTGGGGCACGGGGTATTTGGGCAGCGTGTCCAGCCGCGAGATGTCCCAGGCGCGCGGGGCGATGGCCAGCGTCTCGCTGACGGTGGTGCCGTCGGCCAGCGCGGCCTCCAGCCGCGCAGAGGCGGGGGCGTCGCGATCGAAGGCGATGATGAAGCGGCCGTCGGAGGCGAAGGGGATCGCCTTGCCTTCCAGCGTCAGCATCCGCGTGCCGCGCGGCACGGTGCCGCTGGCCAGCCCGCCCTGGATCAGCTTGCCGGCGAGCGCGAAGCGGCCGGGCGCCGCGGCAGCAGGCGCGGCCGGCGCGGATGCCGCCGCAGGCGGCACCTCCGGCGCGGGGACCATGGTGGCGAGGACGAACAGCGCGGCGCCGGCCGCGGGAACACGCAGCAACCGGCCCATCAACCCGCTCCGTTCAGCGCCTTCAGCGCGATATCGGCGCCGGCATAGGCCTCCTGCCGCGCAACGCTCCAATAGCGTAGTTCATCCAGCGCGATACGCTCGCCGGTGATCGCGCAGACGACGTGATCGCCCGGCGTCAGCACCCGGAATCCATTGGCCATGAAGTGCAGCCGGGCGGCGCGGGTGGAGTTGGACATCAGCATCTTGCGCAATCCCAGGAGAGGTGGAGCGGCGATCCGCTAGAGCAGGCTCGGCTGCTCGGGCTTGTCGCCAGCATAGGATCTGCCGCCCGTGCGCTCAACCCGCACGTCCACCATGCCGTCCCTGAAGTGGAGCGTCACCGCCTGGGCCGCGCGCGCCGCCGCCGCGGTGGCGATCACGCGCCCGCCCCCGCGCGCCTGGACCCAGGCATAGCCCTTTTCCAGCGGCCGGTTCGGATGCGCGGCGTCGAGCAGGCGCGATGCGCCGTCCAGCCGCTGGCGCGCGGCCTCCAGCCGGTGCGTCAGCATCGCGGGGCGCAGCGCGGCTCCGGCGCGATCGAGCTGGGTCCGTGCCGCAACCGCGCGCCGTTCCAGCGCCAGGCCCAGCCGGCCGGCGAGATCGTCCAGCTTCTGCCGCTGTGGCCCCAGCAGCGCGTCGCGCCGGGGGATCACCCGCTCCAGCGCCGCCAGCCGTTCGCCCGCGCGCTCATGGTAGCGGCGCGCGCAGCGTTCGGCGCGCAGCCCCAGCGTGGCGACATTGTTCGCCACCTCCGCCAGCACCGGCACCGCGATCTCCGCCGCCGCGGTGGGCGTCGGCGCGCGCAGGTCGGCGGCGAAGTCCGACAGGCTGGTGTCGGTCTCATGCCCCACGGCGGAGATGGTGGGGATGCGGCAATCGGCGATCGCGCGCACCACCGCTTCCTCGTTGAAGGCCCACAGGTCCTCGATCGAACCGCCGCCGCGCGCGACGATCAGCAGGTCGGGCCGCGGCACCGGCCCGCCGTGCGCCAGCGCGTCGAAGCCGCGGATGGCCCCCGCGATCTGCGCCGCCGCGCCATCGCCCTGCACCAGCACCGGCCAGACGATCACATGGCTGGGACAGCGATCCGCCAGGCGATGCAGGATATCGCGGATCACCGCGCCGGTGGGCGAAGTGACCACGCCGATCACGCGCGGCATATAGGGCAGCGGCCGCTTGCGCGCGGGATCGAACAGCCCCTCCGCCGCCAGCTTCGCCTTCAGCTTTTCGAGCAGCGCCATGAGCTGGCCCTCGCCCGCCAGTTCCATCCGCTCGATCACGATCTGATATTTCGAACGGCCGGGATAGGTGGTCAGCTTGCCGGTGGCGATCACCTCGATCCCGTCCTGCGGGGCGAAGGGCAGCGCGCCGGCCACGCCGCGCCAGATCACCCCGTCGATCACCGCATCGGCATCCTTCAGCGCCAGATAGGCGTGGCCGGATGCGGCGCGCTTCCACCCCGAAATCTCGCCGCGCACGCGGACATGGGCGAAATTGGTCTCCACCATCCGCTTCAGCCGCTGCGAAACCTCGCTCACGGTGAACGCAGCGGAATTGTCCCCCGCGCGCTCCTCCGCTACCAGCCGCGCCGGTGCGTCGTCGGAGAAGGGATCGGGCATGAACGTCCTGCTGCTGGGATCGGGAGGACGCGAACATGCGCTCGCGTGGAAGCTGGCGCAATCGCCGCTGGTCGAAAAGCTGTGGGCGGCGCCCGGCAATCCGGGGATCGCGCAGCACGCGGAGCTGGCCGTGCTGAACCTGGCCGATCATGGCGCGGTGGCGGATTTCTGCCGCGCGAACGCGGTGGAATTCGTGGTCGTCGGGCCGGAGGCGCCGCTGGTCGACGGGCTGGGCGACAGCCTGCGCGCCGCCGGGATCGGCGTGTTCGGCCCGGACAAGGCGCCCGCGCAGCTCGAAGGGTCCAAGGGCTTCACCAAGGCGCTGTGCGCGCGCGAGGGCATCCCGACCGCCGGCTATGTCCACGCCCATTCGCTGGTGGAGGCCCGCGCGGCGCTGGCGCGGTTCGGCGCCCCGGTGGTGGTGAAGGCCGACGGGCTGGCCGCGGGCAAGGGCGTGACCGTGGCGATGGCGATGGCCGAGGCGGAGGCCGCGGTCGCCGCGATCTTCACCGGCCCGGGCGCCAGCGCGGTGATCGAGGAATTTCTGGAGGGCGAGGAGGCCAGCCTGTTCGTGCTGACCGACGGGCGCGACATACTGACCATCGGATCGGCGCAGGACCACAAGCGCGTGGGCGACGGCGACACCGGCCCCAACACCGGCGGCATGGGCGCATACAGCCCCGCCCCCGTGCTGACCCCCGAACTGGAAGCGCGGGCGATCGCGGAGATCGTGAAGCCCACCGTGGCCGCGCTGGCGCGCGACGGCATGCCCTATAAGGGCGTACTCTACGCCGGGCTGATGCTCACCACCGAGGGGCCGAAGCTGATCGAATACAACGCCCGTTTCGGCGACCCCGAATGCCAGGTGCTGATGCTGCGGCTGAACAACGACCTGATGGCGCTGATGCTGGCCACCGATCGCGGCACGCTGGCGCAATGCGGCGCCGCCGGTTTCACGGACGACACGGCACTGACGGTGGTGATGGCGGCGCGCGGATATCCGGGCACGCCGGAGAACGGCGGCCAAATCGCGGGAATCGACGCGGCCGAGGCGGCGGGTGCGCATGTCTTCCATGCCGGAACGCGGATGGACGGCGGACGGCTGGTGGCGAGCGGCGGGCGCGTGCTGAACGTGTGCGGCACGGGCGCGGACGTGCGCGCGGCGCAGGCGGCGGCCTATCGCGGCGTCGACGCGATCGACTTCCCCAGCGGCTTCTGCCGCCGCGACATCGGCTGGCGCGAAATCGCGCGCGAGACCGCGTGATCGATCGCCCGGCGAGCCCAAACGTCTCGCGGATGCACAACTGATGGCCGCTTGGGTGCGCGACGCGCTGGACGCGGCGGGAAAAGCCGCGTTAAATAGTTAACGGGGAAATCACAGCAGTTGCGTCGGGAGGGCGCCATGACCGACCTGTTCAAGTCGACGACGCCGCTCATCGCGGGAGGGCCGGACTGGCTCACCCTGCCGATCGCCATCTTTGGCGGGGCGGGGCTGCTTGCGGTGCTGATCCTGTGGTGGGCGCTGGCATCGCTGCTGCGCCGCCGCCAGATCCAGCGCCAGATCGAGGAATATCGCGCCGAACGCGAAGCGGAGGCGGCAGCGGCCGCAGCAGCAGCGGCGGCAGTACCGCCGCCTCCCCCTCCGCCGCCGCCCCCTCCTCCCCCGCCGCCTGCGCCCGAGCCCGAGCCCGTGGTGGAGGCCGCTCCCGAGCCGGTGGTCGAAGCCGCGCCGGAGCCTGTGGCCGAACTGGCCGCCGAGCCCGTGGCGGAAGCGCCAGCCCCGGCCGAGGAGCCAGCCCCGGCCGAGGAGCCAGCCCCGGCCGCGGAGTCGCCTGCGCCCGAGCCTGCCCCGGCCCCCGCTCCGCCGCCGCCCGCACCGGCCCCCGCGCCCGCCGCGATGGACGACCTCACCCGCATGAAGGGTGTCGGCCCGCGCCTTGCGGAGCGGCTCAACAGCGTAGGGATCGGCAGCTTCGCGCAGATCGCCGCGCTGTCGCCCGAGGACCAGGAAGCGCTCGATTCGCGCCTGGGCGATTTCCAGGGCCGCATCCACCGTGATCGCTGGGTGGAACAGGCCGCGCTTCTCGCCGCCGGCGACATCGCCGGATTCGAGGAGAAGTTCGGCAAGCTGTGATCCGGTCGGCGGGCACGCCCTGAGGGCGGCGTCTCGCCCCGTTGGCGATCAGCCTTCGGTGAACAGCTCCGGCGCGTTGGCCTCCACCGCCCCGGCCATCGCGTCGAAGCCCTGGCTCAGCCCCTGCGCGGTCAGCGTGACGTCGCCGAAGCCCAGTGCCTTGTTCGCGCCCGCCAGCCGGCCGAGCAGCGTCGAGGACGGGTAGGCGTCGGGATCGCGCAACCACAGCGTCAGCATCCGCTGGCTGCGGATCGTGGCATAGGCGGCGCTGTCAAAGGCGCTCCAGGGAATCGTCTCCTCCGACCAGCGGCGCCAATAGAGCCCTTCCGGCGCGATCCGCATCACCACGCCGGTGCGGAACAACTGGCGCACCGCCACCGCCGCGCAGAGGCCGAAGAAGGCGATCGCCCCCCAGCCGAGCAGCTCCACCAGCCCCGGATCGCGCAGGAAGCGTGATCCGGCCGATATCGCTTCCGGATCATAGACGAACCAGATGCCCGCCGCGACGAACAGCAGCGCCCCCGCCAGCAACAGGACCACCCGGCCCCGCGAAACCCCTGCTTCAAAAACCATCGCCACGCCCCCCCGCTCCCGGTGCGTGGCCGCGGCGGCTATCCCGCGCGGCCGACCAGCAACTTGTCGATCTTGTGCTCGTCCATGTCGACGATCTCGAAACGCCAGCCCTGCTGGACGAAATGCTCGCCTTCCTCGGGCAGGTGCTTGAGCACCGCCAGCGCCAGCCCCGCGACGGTGGCGAAATCGCGATCCTCGTCCAGCTCGATACCGATCCGTTCGGCCAGCGCGTCGGCCGGCATCTGGCCGGATACGAGCAGCGAGCCGTCCTCGCGCACGACGACATAGGGGCTTTCGCCCCGGTCGCGATCCGACGCCAGTTCGCCCGCGATCGCGGCCAGCAGGTTCATCGGCGTGACGATGCCTTCGAAATGGCCGTATTCGTCATGCACCAGCCCCATCGGCACCTGGGCGCGGCGCAGCGCGCCCAGCGCGTCCATCGCGTCCACCTGATCGGGCAGAACGGGGGCGGGGCGCATCAGCTTGCGCAGGTCCAGCGTCTCGCCGCGGAACAGCGCGGCGGCGATGTCGCGCGCCTGCACCACGCCGATCACCGCATCCACCGATCCTTCCGCCACCGGCAGGCGGGTGTGCATCGTTTCCAGCAGCGCGGCGCGGATACCGGCATCGTCCAGGTCCACGTCCAGCCAGTCGACCTCGGTACGCGGCGTCATCACCTCGCGCACCGGCCGGTCGGCCAGGCGGACGACGCTGGAGATGATCGACCGCTCATGTTCCTCGATCACGCCCGATTTGCTCGCCTCCGCCACCAGCAGGTGCAGCTCCTCGGCGGTGACGCGATTCTCCGACTCGCGCTCCATGCGCAGCAGGCGGAAGATCGCGGCGCTCGTCGAATCGAGCAGCCACACGAAGGGCGCGGTGATCCGGCTGAGCCACAGCATCGGCACCGCCATGATCGCGGCGATCGGCTCCGGGCTGCGCAGCGCAAACTGCTTGGGCACCAGCTCGCCGATCACCAGGCTGGCGAAGGTGGTGATGCCGATCACCAGCGTGAAGCCCAGCGTCTCCGCCAGCTCGGCGCCGACGCCCAGCCAGTGCAGCCGCGCCGCCACCGGCCCGCCCAGGCTGGCCCCCGAATAGGCGCCCGCGATAATGCCGATCAGCGTGATGCCGATCTGGACGGTGGAAAGGAACTTGCCCGGATCGGCCGCCAGCGTGATCGCCGCGCGCGCGCCCGTTCCCCTGCCTCCCGCCCGGGCCATCGCCTCCAGCCGCGCCTTGCGCGCGGAGACGATCGCCAGCTCGCTCATCGCGAACAGGCCGTTCAGCGCGACAAGCGCGAGGATGATGACGACATCGATCCAGGGAAAGGGAGGCATCTGGTCCATCGCCGGATGGCCCCTCTTAGCCGGAGTTGCGCAGGCTTAACAACCAGGGAGTGCCGGAAAACGGGCTTTTGGTCACACACGGTCCGCTTGTCGCGGCGCCAGCCGCTCCGCTACCCCCGCCGGTCCCTGAAGAAGCCGCGCAGCATGTCCGCCGCATCGCGCTCGCCGATGCCCGGATAGACCTCGGGCCGGTGGTGGCAGGTGGGCTGGCCGAAGAAGCGCGGGCCATGCTCCACAGCACCGCCCTTGGGATCGGCGGCGCCGTAATAGAGGCGGGCGATCCGCGCATGGGCGATCGCCCCGGCGCACATCGCGCACGGCTCCAGCGTAACCCACAGATCGCAATCGTCGAGCCGTTCGCGCCCCAGCGCGGCGGCCGCGGCGCGAATCGCCAGCATCTCCGCATGTGCGGTGGGATCGGCCAGCGCGCGCGGCGCGTTGGCGGCGGTGGCGATCACCGCGCCGTCGCGCACGATCACCGCGCCCACCGGCACCTCGCCGCGAATCGCGGCATCGGCGGCGGCGTCCAGCGCCAGGCGCATCGGCTCGGGCAGGGTGAACATGCGCGCCTCAATGCACCAGCCGCGCGGCGCGGGCCATGCCCGGCGCGCGCGGCGGGCGAATCACTTCTTCTCGGCGGGCGGGGCGCTTTCGGCCGGGGCCTTCTTCACCTCGATCGTCGGCAGCGAAACCGTGGTGTTGCGCATCTCGACGGTCGGCACGGCGAAGGTGGCGTTGGTGGTGCCCATCTCGATCGTACCCGTCTTCACCTCGGGCAGCCGGCCGGCCTGCACGTCGAAGCGCACCCGCGGCATCATCCCTTCCTTGGGGAACTCCACCCGCAGCATGCCGATCGACAACAGCACCACAGCCGCGAGCGCGAGCAACCCGATCAATACCAGCAAAATACGCATCGTCCGGCTCTCCACTGAATCGCTTGCGCAATGAACGCCGTATTCACCATGCTGGTTGCACGGTAAACGGTGAATCGGTTGACGGCCCGTCCCATTACGGCTATCGGCGCGGCCTTTCCGGCCTTCCGGGGCCCTCGATTCAGGACTGAACCGATGTCGCGCATTTGCGAGCTGACCGGCAAGGGCCGGCAGGTGGGACACAATGTCTCCCACGCCAACAACAAGACCAAGCGTACGTTCCTGCCCAACCTGCAGAATGTGACGCTGATCTCCGACGTGCTCGGCAAGAGCGTGCGCCTGCGCGTTTCGACGCACGGCCTGCGTTCGGTGGAGCATGTCGGCGGCCTGGACAACTGGCTGCTGAAGACCCGCGACGAGCAGCTTTCGCTGCGTGCGCGCCGCCTGAAGCGCGAAGTCAAGAAGGCGTCGGTCGCGGCCTGAGCCGCCGGCCTGCCGGATTCGAACCGGCCCGCCCTTCTGCCCGAATCTCCCATGCCAACCGGCATCGGGCGTTCCGGCAGAAGGGCGGGCCGTTCGCATTGGCGGATTCGGGCATATCGCGCCCTGGCGCGGGATCGGCGCTACGGAGCCCGGGCGGCGGGCTTGACCGGTTTCGCCGGCGCGCGCGGCGGCAGGTCCAGCCGGAACTTGAGCAGCAGCGATCGCTCGAAAAAGGCGCGATTGTCGTCGCTGGCGATCCACAGCACGGTATCGGTGCCCTCGCGCGCCACCGCCAGCGCCTCCAGATTGTCGCGCGTCAGCGGCGGCCCGATCGTGGCCAGATCGATCCCGCGCACACGCGCGCCCGGCCGGATGTCGCGCGGCTCCACCAGCAGCAACTTGGCCGAGAACAGGTCGCGGAAGGTGAAGCGCAACAGCGATTCGGGCGAAAGCTTGCGCAACAGCACCAGCAGCCGCCCATCGGGCAGCGGCACGGCGTCTGAGGGATTATATCCGTCCTCCGGCTGCACCAGCGCGAAGCGATAGGCGCGGGTGCGCGGATCGGCGGGATCGCCAAGGAAGCGCACGCCCGCGCGCGTGCCCCCCGCCCCGCCCGGCTCGGTCTCCGCGATCGCCACGAAGCTGCCGTCGGGCATCCGGGCGAGCGATTCGATCCCGCCGTTATAGCCCCATCCGGCCATCGGGCGCGGGCGGGCATGCGCCTGTGCCTTCGCCAGATCGGGGCCGTAGCGCCAGATCGCGTTATAGCTTTCATAGCCGATCCAGACCTGCCCGGTCGCCGGATCGCGTGCCATCGATTCGGCGTCGCGATCGGCCTTGCCCAGCCCGGTGCCGGGGCCTTCCGCCAGATCGGCGAATTCCACCGCGCGCGGCTGCCAGTCCGCACCCATGCGGAAACGGACGATATTGCCGCCGTCGCTGACCAGCGTGAACCGGTCGCCATCGACCGACATGGCGGAAAAGCCGCCGAAGGCGGGGTCCTCGCTCTCCAGCGCCACGCCGCCCAGCCAGGTGAGAGCGCCGGTGCGCACGCGCGCGGGATCGCCCGGATCGAAGGGCACCGGTATCGCGCGCATCTGCGCCACCGGCCCCAGCGTGAGCCGCTGCAGCCAGCTAGACGACGGGAGCAGCAGCAGCAGGAACATAAGCGGGATCAGGGCGGCGGCGCGACGCATCCGGGCGACCCTAAAGCGATTTCCAGCCGGGTGGAATCGCCAGCGGCCCGGAAATCGCGGCAAGCAAAGGAAAAGGGAGCGGCGAACCGGCGCGGCCGGATCGGAACCTGCTCTGGCGGCGCAGCGCGCGCCGCACGGAGGAAGATGAACCGCGGCTTACGGCGGCATTCAGGGAAGGATCAGCGGAACCCGATTAGGTTACGATCATTGTAAGCGTATCCCCTCGCGTGGCGTATCGAGGGTTCGGGGCCGGCTCCCAGCGGAGCCGGCCCCGTTTTCGTCAGTACATATGCTGGCCGCCGTTGATCGACATGGTCGATCCAGTGACGAAGCCGGCATTCTCCGAACAGAGGAAGGCCACGCCGCGCGCGATCTCCTCGGCATGGCCCAGCCGGCCGACCGGGATCTTGGCGACGATCTTCTCCAGCACGTCGGCGGGAACGGCGGCGACCATGTCGGTGTCGATATAGCCCGGCGCGATGGCGTTCACGGTGACGCCCACGCGCGCGCCCTCCTGCGCCAGCGCCTTGGTGAAGCCGTGGATGCCGGACTTGGCGGCGGCATAGTTCACCTGGCCGTACTGGCCGGCCTGGCCGTTGATCGATCCGATGTTGACGATGCGGCCCCATTTGCGATCGCGCATGCCCGGGAACACCGCGTGCGCCATGTTGAAGCAGCCGCCCAGGTTGATGCGGATCACATCCTCCCACATCTCGCGGCTCATGCGCAGCAGCGTGCCGTCGCGGGTGATGCCGGCGTTGTTGACCAGCACGTCGACCGGGCCGAGCGCGGCCTCGACCGCCTTCACGCCCTCGGCGCAGGCGTCGAAATCGCCGACGTCCCATTTGAATGCCGCGATGCCGGTGCGCGCGGTGAAGTCGCGCGCCTTCTCGTCATTGCCGGCGTAATTGGCGGCGACGATGAGGCCATCCGCCTTCAGCGCGACGCTGATCGCCTCGCCGATGCCCCGCGTACCACCCGTCACGATCGCTACTCGTGCCATTTCGCTTCCTCTCTTCGTTACGCCGCCGCCTCTAACCAGCCGGTCAGCTCGCGTCCAATAATTGTGCGCAGCATTTCGATGCCCGTTTCCCCGGCATTGAGGCAAGGGAGATAGGCGAAATCGCGCCCTCCAGCGGCGCGGAAAGTCTCGCGCCCGCGGATCTCGATCTCCTCGAGCGTCTCCAGGCAGTCCGCGGCGAAGCCGGGGGAGAAGATCGCGACGCCGCGCCCCTCCCCGCCCAGCCGGGCGAGCACCGTCTCTGTCGCTGGCTCCAGCCATTTGGCGCGGCCGAAGCGCGACTGGAACGCGACCTCGACCGGGCGCCCCAGCGCCTCGCCCAGCAGTCGCGCCGTCTTCAGGCAATGGCAGTGATAGGGATCGCCCAGCGCCAGCGTCCGTTCCGGCATGCCGTGGAAGCTGGCCAGCAGCACGTCCGGCGCGAATTCCAGCCGCGCCAGCCCCTCGCGCACCGATGCGGCGAGCGCGGCGATATAGGCCGGATCGTCGTGATAGGGCGGCAGCGTGCGCAGCGCCGGCTGGCGGCGCATGCCGGCCAGCGTGGCGAAGGCGATATCGTTGGCGGTCGCCGTCGTCGCCGCGCAATATTGCGGGTAGAGCGGCGCGAACAGGATGCGGTCGCACCCCGCCTCGACCAGCGCGGCGATGCGATCCGCGATCGCGGGGCGGCCATAGCGCATGGCATGATCGACGATGACGCGATCGCCCCAGCTCCCCGCCAGCGCCTCCGCCTGCGCGCGCGTGATCGCGGCCAGCGGCGATCCCTGCTCGGTCCAGACCTGGGAATAGGCGTGCGCCGACTTGCGCGGCCGGGTGCGCAGGATCACACCGTGCAGGATCGGCTTCCAAAGCAGCGGCGGGATCTCCACCACGCGGCGATCCGACAGGAACTCGGCCAGATAGCGGCGCACCGCCCCCGGCTCGGGCGCGTCGGGCGTGCCCAGGTTGACCAGCAGCACGCCCACGCGGGGCGGCGCGACGCGCGGGTGATCGGCGGGGCGGGTCATCCGACGTCCGAAAGCAGCGGCAGGCGGCGCAGGCGCACGCCCGACGAAGCCTGGATGGCATTGGCGATGGCCGGGGCGACCGGCGGCACCGCCAGTTCGCTGACCCCGCCGGGATCGGCCGCGCTGTCGATCAACTCGACGGTGATGTCGGGCGCGTCGGCCAGCGTGGGCAGGTTGAGGTCGGCGATCGACGTCGCCTCGGCCAGATTGCCCTCGAAGCCGGTCGAGCAGCCGATCGCCGCGGCCATGCCGAAGATCAGCCCGCCCTCGATCTGCTGCAGCACCAGATCGGGGTTGATCACCCGCCCGCAATCGACCGCCGCGACAAGGCGCGTGACCTTCACCCGGCGCCCGGGCGCCAGCGCGGCCTCCGCCATCACCGCGATATGGCTGCCGCGGAAGCTGTGGCAGGCGATGCCCTGGCCGCTGCCCGCGGTGCCGCCCTGCCAGCCGCCGATCGCCGCCGCCGTCTGGAGGCAGCGTGCCAGCCGCGCCTCGTTGCCCAGCTTGCCCATGCGGAAGCTGAGCGCCTCGATATTGGCGATGTGCGACAGCTCGTCGATGAAGCTCTCGGTGAAGAAGGCGGTGTAGCTATGTGCGCCCGACCGCCAATAGCCGGTGGGCACGCCGATGTCGGCCGGGTGATGATCCACCGCCAGATTGGGGATGGCATAGGCGGGCGCCGCCCCGGCCACCGCCGCGCGGTCTCCACCCGAAAGCGCCAGCGCGCCCGCCACCAGCGGATCGCCGCCCAGCAGCCGCGCCGCCAGCTCGCGCCCGGTGGAGGGCGCCGCGATCTTCGCCAGCCAGCCGGTGATGGCGCCCCCGGCGCCCAGCTTCGCGGTGAGCCGCGCGGCGGCGGGCGCGCGGTACCGGTCCTGCCGGGCATCCTCCGCGCGCGACCAGGTGAGCTGCACCGGCCGCCCCACCGCCCGGGTGATCGCCGCCGCCTGGGCCGCCACCTCGGTCTCCAGCTTGGCGCCGAACGATCCGCCCGCCATCATCGGATGCACGGTCACCTGATCCTGGCCCATGCCGATCGCCGCGGCGGCGGCGGCGCGCGCCAGCGACGGCGCCTGGGTGGGCAGCCACAGCGACAGCCGCCCTTCGCGGATCGCGGCGGTGCAGGTCATCGGCTCCAGCGCGGCATGGAGCGCGAGACCGGCCGAATATTCGGCCGAAACCACGCGCGCGCCACGGAAATCGGCAGCCAGATCGCCCGTCTGCACGATCCGCGTACCGGCGCCGTCGAGCGCCTTGGCCAGAGCTTCCTCGAGCGAGACATTGTCGATGCGTTCCGCCGGAGTGCGGAAGGCGGGGCGCATCTTCGCCAGCGCGCGTTCCGCCGCCCACCAGGTGTTGGCCACCGCCGCCACCCAGCGATCGCCGCGCACGATCGAGAGCACGCCGGGCACGGCCTTCGCCAGCGCCTCGTCCGCGGTCAGCAGTGCGGTGTCGCCCGCCGGCCCCTGGCGGACCGCGGCGAACACCATGCCGGGCAGCCGCACATCGGCGGCATAGTTCAGGCTGCCGTCCACCTTGGCCGGCGCGTCCAGCCGGGCGACGCGCTGGCCGGTCAGGCGGTTGGCGGTGCCGGTGCGCAGCGGCGGTTCCTCGGGCGGGGTCTCGTCGGCGGCATCCTCGGCGAGCGCGCCGAAGCCCAGCCGCTGGCCGCCGCTCACCACCTGGCTCGCCACCGTGTCGCACGCCTTCCAGTCGACGCCCCAGCGCCGCGCCGCCGCCATGCACAGCATGGCCCGCGCCGCCGCCCCGGCCGCGCGCAGCTCCGGCTCGAACTGGCGGATCGAAGAGGAGCCGCCCGTAAGCATCAGCGCGCTGCGCACCACCTGGCGCTCGCGCAGCCATTCGGGGAGCGCGCCCAGCGCGGTTTCGAACACCGTCGCGGCGCCCAGCGGATTGGCATAGAGCGGGTTCAGCGGCGCCGCCTCCACCCCCACCTTCTTCCAATCGGCCCCCAGTTCGTCGGCGATGATCTGGGCAAAGGCGGTGAACACCCCCTGCCCCTGTTCCGATTGCGGGACGGCGACGGTGACATGCCCGTCGGTGCCGATCTTGATCCAGGCGCCATAGACGCTTTCGCCCGCATCGGCGGTGAGATTGGGCGAATAGGCGCGCGGCCACACCGCCCAGGCGACGAGCAGCCCCAGCCCCGCGCCGCCGCCGATCAACAGCGTCCTGCGGCTGGGCCGCCATCCTTCGCCCGCGTGCTTCGCCGCTGCCTGTTTCGCCATCGCCCCGCTCTATCGCGCCGCGCCGCGCCGCGCCAGCCGCCTCCGCGCCCCGAACGTCCAACAGCCCCTTGGGTTTCGTCGTGGATGGCACTAAGCAGTGCCGCGCCCATTCCCGCGGAGAACAAGCCCGGTGCTCCTCGATTTCCTCGCTTCGGCGAACCAGCATATCCAGTTCGAATCGCTCGGCCTCAGCAAGGTCGCGCTCGACCTCGGCGTTTTCGAGGTGAAGTGGTATTCGCTCGCCTATATCGCCGGGATCCTGATCGGCTGGTGGTATCTGCTGCGGATGCTGCGCCAGCCGGGCGCGCCGATGTCGCGCACGCATGCGGACGATCTGGTCTTCTATGCCACGCTGGGCATCATCCTGGGCGGGCGGCTGGGCTATGCGATCTTCTACGATCCGGCGATGCTGATCCAGCCGCTGCGGCTGATCGCGCTGTGGGACGGTGGCATGAGCTTCCACGGCGGCGTGATCGGCACGACGCTGGGCATCCTGTTCCTGGCGCGGCGCAACGGGCTTAGCTGGCTGCGCGTGCATGATTATGTCGCGTGCTGCGCGCCGATCGGCCTGTTCCTGGGCCGGCTGGCCAATTTCGTGAACGGCGAGCTGTGGGGCAAGCCGGCGGATCTGCCCTGGGCGATCGTGTTCCCCAACGGCGGCGGCGTGGCCCGCCATCCCAGCCAGCTCTATGAGGCGGGGCTGGAGGGGATCGTGCTGTTCGCGATCCTGTGGTGGCTCTTCTGGAAGACCGATGCGCGCTACAAGCCTGGCCGCCTCGTGGGCGTGTTCCTGCTCGGCTATGGCGCGTTCCGCTTCATCGTCGAATATTTCCGCGAGCCTGACGCGCAGTTCACCGGCACCTTCCTGGCCAGCACGATCCACATGGGTCAGCTCCTGTGCCTGCCGATGATCGCGGGCGGCATCTACCTGATCGCCACCGCGGCGAAGCGGCCGCTGATCAACGCCCCGGGCGGCGAGGAGCCGGCCAGGCCGTGAGCGAAACGCCGCTCGACGCCTCGCCCAGCGAGCGCGCCGGGAACGCCGCCGAGCCGCTTCTGCCGGAGCGGCTGGCGCGCGCGATCACGCTCGCCGGGCCGATCCCGCTCTCGCAGTTCATGGGGGCGGCCAACACCCATTATTATGCGACCCGCGATCCGCTGGGCGCGCGCGGCGATTTCACCACCGCGCCCGAGGTGAGCCAGATGTTCGGCGAGCTGATCGGGCTGTGGCTGGCGGACCTGTGGGACCGCGCCGGGCGGCCCGAGGTGCGATTCGTCGAGCTGGGGCCGGGCCGCGGTACGCTGGCAGCGGACGCGCTGAGGGCGATGGCGCGGATCGGGCTGACCCCGCCCGTGCATTTCGTCGAGACCAGCCCCACGCTGCGCGCCGCCCAGGCCGAGCGCGTGCCGCACGCCGAATGGCACCTGGACCTGCTGGGCGTGGAGGACGACCGGCCGCTGCTGATCGTCGCCAACGAATTCTTCGACGCGCTGCCGATCCGCCAGCTCGTCAGCACGGGCGAGGGCGGCTGGCGCGAACGGCTGATCGCCTGCCAGGACACGCTGTTCCTGCCCGTTACCGGCGATCGCGGGTTCGATCAGATCATCCCGCCGCATCTGCGCGGCGCCCCGCCGGGATCGGTGATCGAGACGTCGCCCGCCAGCGTCGGGGTGATGCGCGGGCTCGCCAAGCGGCTGCTGGAGCATGGCGGCGCCGCGCTGGTGATCGACTATGGCTATGAAGGCCCGGCGCTGGGCGACACGCTGCAGGCGGTGCGCGGGCATCAATATGTCAATCCGTTCGACACGCCCGGCGAGGCCGACCTGACCGCGCATGTCGATTTCGGAACGCTGGGCGCGGCGGCGGCGGCCGAGGGGCTGACGGTCCACGGGCCGGTGACACAGGGCGCGCTCTTGTCCGCGCTGGGCATCGACGCGCGCGCCGACGCGCTGGCCCGCGCCCATCCGGACCGCGCGGAGGGCATCGCCGAAGACCGTGCCCGGCTGGTCGACGACGACAAGATGGGCGAGCTGTTCAAGGCGATGGCGCTCACCGCCCCCGGCTGGCCGGAGCCGGAGGGCTTCGCATGATCGCCTATTCGGACGGCGTGCCCGCCGACGGGCCGGAGCTGGACGCGATGGCGCAGGAAAGCTGGATCGCCACCTTCGCCCACAGTTGTTCGGAGGCGGACCGCAACGCCTATTTCGCCACCGCCTATGGCCCGGACGGCGCGCTGATCCGCGATCTCGCCGATCCCGCGCATGCCTATCGCATCGCGCGGGTGGACGGGCGGATCGCGGGCTATGCCAAGCTCAGCCCCGCCTGGCTGCCCGATGCGGAGGAGGGCGCGGTGCAGCTCAGCCAGCTCTATGTGCTCGGCGCGTTCCACGGCACCGGCATCGCCCGCACGCTGATGGACTGGACGATCGCCGCCGCCCGCGCCCGTGGCGCCCGCGCGCTGCTGCTGACCGTGTGGGAGCATAATCCGCGCGCGATCCGCTTCTATCAGCGCAAAGGCTTCGTCCATATCGGCGACTATGCCTTCCAGGTCGGCGAGCAGACTGACCGCGACCTGATCCTGCGGCTGGCGCTGTGAGCGGCGTGGAGGCGATCCGCGCACAGGCGCTGGCGGGCGTGGCGCACGGCTTCCTGGGGCGGCGCGGCGGCGTATCCGGCGGATTGCACGCCGGGCTGAACGTGGGGCTGGGATCGGAGGACGACCGCGAGGCGGTGGCCGAGAACCGGCGCCGCGCGGTGGCCGCGGTGCTGCCCGGCGCCGATCTGGTGACGCTGTATCAGGTGCATTCGGCCGATGCCGTCACCGTGCTGGCGCCGTTCGAGGAGCGGCTGCGCCCCCGCGCCGACGCGCTGGTGACCGACCGGCCCGGCTTCGCGCTGGGCATATTGACCGCCGATTGCGCGCCCGTGCTGTTCGCCGATCGCGATGCGGGCGTGATCGGCGCCGCGCATGCCGGGTGGAAGGGCGCGATCGCGGGCGTCACCGATTCGACGCTGGCGGCGATGGAACAGCTCGGCGCGCGGCGCGACCGGATCGTGGCGGCGATCGGCCCGTGCATCGCGCGCGCCAGCTATGAGGTGGACGAGGGCTTCCTGGCGCGCTTCGCCGCCGCGGACCCGGAAAACGAGCGCTTCTTCGCCGCGGGCCGCCCGGGCCATCACCAGTTCGACCTGGAGGCCTATGTCGCCCACCGCCTGGCCGCCGCCGGCGTGCGCACGGTGGAGGCGATGGGGCTGGACACCTATGCCGATCCGGAGCGTTTCTTCAGCTATCGCCGCGCCACGCATCGCCACGAACCGGACTATGGGCGGCAGATCGCGCTAATCGGTCTGTGACCCCTGTTCTTTCGTTGCATCCGTAACTAACTGCCGGCCATTGATCCGGAGAAGATAATGACCGACGAGACCGAAAACGGGCCGGCTGGCAGCGCGCCGCGCCGCCGCGCCAAGCCGTCCACCGATACGGTGGGCACGCGCAAGCTGAAGCCCAGCACGCTGATGATGGGCCATGGCTATGATCCGATGCTGTCCGAAGGATCGCTGAAGCCCCCGATCTTCCTCACTTCCACCTTCGTCTTCCCCAACGCCGCGGCGGGCAAGCGCCATTTCGAAGGCGTCACCGGCAAGCGCCCGGGCGGGGCCGAGGGGCTGGTCTATTCGCGCTTCAACGGGCCGAACCAGGAGATACTGGAGGACCGGCTGGGCGTGTGGGAAGAGGCGGAGGACGCGCTCGCCTTCTCCTCCGGCATGTCGGCGATCGCCACGCTGTTCCTGTCGATGGTGCGGCCGGGCGACACGATCGTCCATTCCGGGCCGCTCTATGCCGCCACCGAGACGCTGATCGCGCGCATCCTGGGCCGCTTCGGCATCCACTGGCTCGACTTCCCGGCAGGTGCCACGCGCGAGGAGATCGACGCGGTGCTGCAGAAGGCATCCGCCGGCAACGTCGCGCTGATCTATCTCGAAAGCCCCGCCAACCCCACCAACGCGCTGGTGGACGTGGAGGCCGTGGCCGCCAGCCGCGACGCGATCTTCACCGGCGCGAACAAGCCGCCGATCGCGATCGACAACACCTTCCTGGGTCCGCTATGGGCGCAGCCGCTGAAGCAGGGCGCCGACATCGTCGTCTATAGCCTGACCAAATATGCCGGGGGCCATTCGGACCTGGTAGCGGGCGGCGTGCTGGGATCGAAGGCGCACATCGACACGATCCGGCTGATGCGCAACACGATCGGCACGATCTGCGATCCCAACACCGCCTGGATGCTGCTGCGTTCGCTGGAGACGCTGGAACTGCGCATGACCCGCGCGGGTGAGAATGCGGTCAAGGTGTGCGAATATCTGCGCACGCATCCCAAGGTGGAGAAGGTCGGCTATCTCGGCTTCCTGGAGGAAGGGAGCCGCCAGGCCGACATCTATCGCCGCCACTGCACCGGCGCGGGATCGACCTTCTCGCTCTATCTGAAGGGCGACGAGAAGGAGGCCTTCGCCTTCCTCGACGCGCTCAAGATCGCCAAGCTGGCGGTAAGCCTGGGCGGCACCGAGACGCTTGCCAGCCACCCCGCGGGGATGACCCACCTGTCGGTGCCCGAGGCGCGCAAGGCGGCGCTGGGGATCACCGACAACCTGGTCCGCATCTCGATCGGCGTCGAGGACGCGGACGACCTGATCGCCGATTTCGAGGAAGCGCTGAAGGCGGTGTGAAGCGATGCCGGACGGCGCGCGCTACATCGCGTCGTCCGGCCCCAGCCAGTTCGCCAGCGTGTCGATCTTGAGCGCGACGTCGAACTGCATCCCGACATAGCCGTCGCGCGCCCAGCGGACGCGCCCGGCGAGCGGCGGCAGGCCATCGACGAACACCGCCGCCTCGGTCTCCACCGGCAGCGCCAGGTCGGTCGCCACCTTGGCGCCGTTGAGCGAGATGTCGCACAGCAGCACGCCGCGTTCGGCATCATCGGTGCAGAGCCGCGCGTGGCGGCTGACGCGCATCCGCGGCGTGCGCGCCACGCGGCGATAGGGGCCGCCGGCCTGCTCGCCGCGCAGCGCCGCGATCACGTCGATCCGCGTATCGAAGGCGATGCCCGCCAGATCGTCCTGACACCACATCACGCGCGCGGGCACCGGATATTCCGGGGTGACCTCCACCATCACCGCCGACCCCACAGGGATCGGCTGGTAGAGCCTGATCATCGCGCCAGAGCTGGAAAGGTTGCGCACCATGCACAGCCGCTGCTCGCCGGCAACGACCAGCTTGCCGACGCGCAGCAGCGTCGTCGCGCGTTCCTCGGTTCGCCGCTCGGGCGGCCTTGGCACGCCCGAACCCAGCGACACGACCGTAAGCTCGTGTCCAGCAAAACTATCCATCCAAGCCACCCGTTCTGGGAGTGCCGCCCTGACTCCGGAACCCGCGTAGCAATTCCGCCAAAATAGGTAGGCGCAGGCTTACGGGCGGTGAACCGGCACGGTTTAGGCGCGGTTAGGCATGATGGCGGCGGCGCGGCGCTCAGCCGTCGCCGACACGCTCGATATCGGCGCCCACGGCCTGGAGCTTCTCCTCCAGCCGCTCATAGCCGCGATCGAGGTGATAGACGCGGTTGACCTGGGTCTCGCCCTCGGCGGCCAGGCCGGCGACGATCAGGCTCATCGAGGCGCGCAGGTCGGTCGCCATCACCGGGGCGCCGGTGAGCTTCTCGACGCCGCGCACCACGGCGGTGCGGCCGTGGACCTCGATATTGGCGCCCATGCGCGCCAGCTCGGGCACGTGCATGTAGCGGTTCTCAAAGATCGTCTCGGTCAGCACGCTGGCGCCGTCGGCCTTGCACAGCATCGCCATGAACTGCGCCTGCATGTCGGTGGCGAAACCGGGGAAGGGCGCGGTGTTGAGCGTCAGCGGGCGCAGCGGGCCATCCGCGGCGATGCGGATCGAGTCGCGCTTTTCCTCCACCGTCACGCCCGCGTCGATCAGCGCGTCGAGCGTTGCGCGCATGTCCTCCGCGCGGGCGCCCGCCAGGTCCACCGAGCCGCCGGTGATCGCCGCGGCGCAGGCATAGCTGCCCGCCTCGATCCGGTCGGGCATCACCTGATAGGTCGCGCCGTGCAGCCGGTCGCGCCCCTCGATCTCCAGCGTCTCGGTGCCGATGCCGCCGATCGAAGCGCCCATCGCGACGAGCAGGTTGCACAGGTCGACGATCTCCGGCTCGCGCGCGGCGTTTTCCAGCACCGTGGTGCCCCGCGCCGTCACCGCCGCCATCACCGCATTCTCGGTCGCGCCCACCGACACCACCGGGAAGCGGAAGCTGCCCCCCGGAAGCCGCCCGCCGGGCGCAGTGGCCTTCACATAGCCCGCGGCCAGCTCGATCTCCGCGCCGATCGCCTCCAGCGCCTTCAGGTGCAGGTCGATCGGGCGATTGCCGATCGCGCAGCCGCCGGGCAGCGAGACGGTCGCCTCGCCCTGCCGCGCGACCAGCGGGCCAAGCACCAGGATGGAGGCGCGCATCTTGCGAACGATGTCATAGGGCGCGACCGTGGAGGTGAGCCGCTGCGCCTGCATCGTCATCACCCGGCCAAAATCCTCGGGCCGCCCGCCCGCGACCATCGTCGACGCGCCAAGCTGGTTGAGCAGGTGGCCGAAGCTGTCGACATCGGCCAGGCGCGGCAGGTTGCGCAGCGTCAGCGGCTCGTCCGTCAGCAGCGCGCAGGGCATCAGCGTAAGCGCGGCGTTCTTCGCGCCGGAGATGGCGATGCGGCCGGAAAGGCGATTTCCGCCGCGGATCAGGATGCGGTCCATCGCGTGCTTCTAGCCGTACCGGTATGCCGCGCAAGAGCGCCCGCAACGGGTATCCCCTCCCGGTAAAAAGCAAAGGCGCGCCATCCGCCTGCCGCGGAAATCGGGGCCGGGCGGCGCGCCACGTCCCATCGCGCGCAACCGCCCGGCCGCCCACCGCGCCCCCCGGCACGGCGACGAACGCGGAAATAAAGCGGAAATACGAAGACGGAACTCAGGAATGCCCCGTAGCGGGCCGCAAAATCAGGCTTTTTCGAGCGTACACTGGAGCGGGTGCTGGTTTTGCCGGGCGAAATCGATCACCTGCTGCACCTTGGTCTCGGCGACCTCATAGCTGAACACGCCGCATACGCCCACGCCGCGCTGATGCACGTGCAGCATCACCCGCGTCGCCTCCTCCATGCTCATCCGGAAGAAGCGCTGGAGCACCAGCACGACGAATTCCATCGGCGTATAATCGTCGTTGAGCATCAGCACGCGATAGGGTGTCGGCTTCTTGGTGCGCGTGCGGGTACGTGTGGCGAGGCCGACGGAGGGGCCGTTGCCGCCTTCGTCGCCATCATCGCCCATGCGGATCGGATCGGGAGCGCGCTGGTCCATCGTGCCAAAAATATGTGAGCGCCCCGCACGTGGCAAGGCCGCAGCGCAAGGATCGCGGCGACAGGCCGTCCCGGAAACGCGAAAGGGGCGGCCGCCGAACCGGCGACCGCCCCTCGATTGTACGCGATACGCTGCGGGATCAGGCCGCGGCCTTCACCTTCTCGGCGGCGACAGCGAAGCGGTTCTGCAGCGGCTGGGCGGCGTCGCCAGCCAGCTTCAGGAACGCCTCGGTGCCCTTCGAAGCTTCGGCGACGTAGGAGTCGAACGCGCCGCGGAAGAAATCGCTCTGCAGCTTGAAGAACTCGGTCGGCGACTTGACGGCCGACAGGCTCTTCAGTGCGGCGGTCGCGCTCTCGAACGACTTGCGGCTGTACTCGGCGGCTTCCTGGCCCAGCGACTCGAAGCCCTTGGCAGTGATCTTGCCCGACTCGACGAGCGCCTCGATGTTGCCCTTGGCGAACTCGTTGGCTTCCTCGGCCAGCTTGGTCGACTTCTCGACGGCCGCCTTGGTGCGGTCGTTGAAGTCGGTGAAGAAGGCCTGGGCCTTGGCGATGTTGGTCTCGATGGTTTCCATGACTTTGCTTTCCTTGACTGCGGTTTCGGCCGTCTCGCTGGCGGCGGCGGCGGCCTCGATCAGGGTTTCGGCTTCCTCCACGACGGACTCGATCGCGGCTTCCGCCGCTTCGGGCACGATGGGATCGGCCAACTCGGTTACGGTCTCTGCTTCCTGCGTTGCTGCTTCGAGGACGGGCTCGGGCTCGGCTGCGACCGGGGCGGTTACAACCGCTTCGATGGCCGGCTCGGGCTTCTCAGCCTCGACGGCAGCAACCATCTCCTTGGGCGCGGCCTTGGCACGCGCCGTGGACTTCGGAGCGGCGGGCTTTCCCGTGCTCTTCTGACCCTTGGCTGCCATGATGACTCACCTCGTCAAAAGTTGTTGCTGCAACGCAGCATCTAATATCTTGCAGCGCGGAATGCAAGGGGCTTATTGTGCAGTGCAGCATAAACGAAATATCGTTTATATATAGATGGTTGTCGCAACTGTTATGTCGCACAACACCCTCACGCCGGGGCAGCAAAACTCCGGGGACTCGGCCAGATCAGCGGCGACGATCAGCGCGCGCGGACATAGGTTCCCGGCGCATCGCACAGCGGCTTTAGCCTGCCCTTGCCGGGAATGCGCGCGCCCTTGGCCGCGACGCGCTCCTCGTCCTGCCCGGCGATCCATTCGATCCAGTCGGGCCACCAGCTCCCCTTCGTCTCCTTGGCCGAGGCGAGGAAGGCATCGAGCGTCTTCGCGCGCTTGCGGCTGGTCCAATATTGATATTTGCCCGCCGCGGGCGGATTGACCACGCCCGCGATATGCCCCGATCCGGCCAGCACGAAGCGCAGCGGCCCCTTGAAATAATGGGTGATCTTCCAGACGCTGGCGGGCGGCGCGATATGGTCCTCGCGGCCGGCCTGGATATAGGCGGGGGTCTTCACCATCGTCAGGTCGATCGGCGTGCCGCCGGCGCTCAGCGATCCGGGCACCACCAGCCGGTTGTCGCGATACAGATCGGCCAGGTAGCTCATGTGCCAGGCGACGGGCAGGTTGGTGACGTCCGAATTCCAGTAGAGCAGGTCGAACGGCGCATAATCCTTGCCGAGCAGATAGTTGTTGGTGACGTAGCTCCAGATCAGGTCGCGCCCGCGCAGCAGGTTGAAGGTGGCGGCCATATAGCGCCCGTCGAGGAAGCCGTCCGCCGCCAGGCTGCGCAGCATCGCGAGCTGATCGTCGTCGACGAACACGTTGAGGTCGCCCGCCTCGGAAAAATCGACCTGGGCGGTGAAGAAGGTGGCGCTCTTCACCTTCTCCACCTGCCCGCGCGCGGCCAGCACGGCCAGCGTCGCGGCAAGCGTGGTGCCCGCGACGCAATAGCCGATGGCGTGGACGGCATCGACCTTCAGCAGATCGCGGATCGTGTCGATCGCGTCGATCTGGCCATGCTCGATATAGTCGTCCCAGGTGACGTCCTTCATCGATGCGTCGGCAGACCGCCACGAAACGACGAACACGGTAAGCCCCTGCGCCACCGCCCAGCGGATGAAGCTCTTCTCCGGCGCCAGATCCAGGATGTAGAAACGGTTGATCCACGGCGGGAAGATCACCAGCGGCACCTTGAACACCGTCTCGGTCGCCGGGCTGTACTGGATCAGCTCATAGAGCGGTGTGCGCTTCACCACCTTGCCGGGCGTCGTCGCCAGGTTGCGCCCCACCTCGAACGCCTGCGCGTCGGTCTGTGTGAGCTGGCCCTTCTCCAGGTCCGCCAGCATGTGCTGCAAGCCCTTGAGCAGGTTCTCGCCGCCGGTTTCGATCGTCTTGGCCAGCACCTCCGGATTGGTGGCGGGGAAGTTGCTGGGGCTGATCGCGTCGATGAAGCCCTTGGTCGCGAAGCGGAGCTGCTCCTTGTGCCGGGGATCGACGCCGTCGAGCGATTCGACGCCCTTCAACAGATGGTCCGCGATCAGGAAATAGCTCTGGCGCAGGAAATCGAACACCGGCTGCTCGCGCCATTCGGGCGCCTTGAAGCGCTTATCGCGCGCCTGTTCGGGCGTTTCGTGGAAAGGCGCGGTGTGCTCCGGGTCCAGGAAGCGCTGCCACAGCGCCATCGTGTCGGCCCACAGCTCCGCGCCCGCGCGCACCGCCGCCGTGGGATCGATCGCGGCGCCCAGCGGCGGCGCGGCCGGCGCGTGCTCGGCCAGGTCCATGCCGTGTTCCAGCAGGATCTGCTGCGCGCGCCCGAACACCCAGGTCCAGTGCTGGATATCCTCCAGGCTGGGCATGTGCGGCGGGTTCGGCGCGGTTTCGGCCATGGTGTCCTGCTCTATGTTTCCGGGCCGCTGCCCGCCATACCGGATCGGCCCGGCCCGGTGGATGGCGGCGGTAGCGATCCTTTAGCGCGCTGTTTGTTTCTCGTCATTCCCGCGCGCAAAGGAATAGCGTATCAACGGTTTCGGCGTATGGATGCGCCGTTCCCCCTCCAACAGCAGAGGAAGCAATGTCCGACGAGTTCTACCGCATCAAGCGACTGCCGCCCTATGTCATCGCCGAAGTCAACGGCATGCGGGCAGCGGCGCGCGCGGCAGGCGAGGACATCATCGATCTGGGCATGGGCAACCCGGACCTGCCCCCGCCGGACCATGTGATCGAAAAGCTGTGCGAGGTGGCGCGCAAGCCCGACGCGCACGGCTATTCGCAGTCGAAGGGCATTCCCGGCCTGCGCCGCGCCCAGGCCAATTATTACGCGCGCCGTTTCGGCGTGGAGCTCGATCCCGAGAATGAGGTGGTCGTCACCATGGGATCGAAGGAAGGGCTCGCCAGCCTGGCCACCGCGATCACCGCGCCGGGCGATGTGGTGCTGGCGCCCAACCCGTCCTACCCCATCCACACCTTCGGCTTCATCATCGCCGGCGCCACGATCCGCGCCGTGCCGACGACGCCCGACGAGGCCTATTTCGAAAGCCTTGAGCGCGCGATGAACTTCACCGTGCCGCGGCCGAGCGTGCTGGTGGTCAACTATCCGTCGAACCCGACGGCGGAGACGGTGGACCTGGCCTTCTACGAACGGCTGGTCGCCTGGGCGCGCGAGAACCAGGTATGGATCATCTCCGACCTGGCCTATTCGGAGCTGTATTTCGACGGCAAGCCGACCGTGTCGATCCTGCAGGTGAAGGGCGCGAAGGACATCGCGATCGAGTTCACCTCGCTATCCAAGACCTATTCGATGGCCGGCTGGCGGATGGGCTTCGCGGTGGGCAACCGCAAGCTGATCGCGGCGATGACGCGGGTGAAGTCGTATCTGGATTATGGCGCCTTCACGCCGATCCAGGCCGCCGCCTGCGCCGCGCTGAACGGCCCGCAGGACATCGTCGAGCGCAACCGTGAGCTGTACCACAAGCGCCGCGACGTGCTGGTCGAAAGCTTCGGCCGTGCAGGCTGGGACATTCCGCCGCCGCCCGCCAGCATGTTCGCCTGGGCACCGCTGCCGCCAGCGCTCGCCCATCTGGGCAGCCTGGAATTCTCCAAACAGTTGCTGACCCATGCCAAGGTCGCCGTGGCCCCGGGCGTGGGCTACGGCGAAAACGGCGAGGGCTTCGTGCGCATCGCGATGGTGGAGAACGAGCAGCGCCTGCGCCAGGCGGCGCGCAACGTGCGCAAATATCTCCAGTCGATGGGCGTCAACACGCCGGCCAAGGCGGGCTGAACCGGGCTTGCGCGGCGCGGCGGGTTTCGCCATCGCGCCGTGCATGACCCGCCCCGGCTTTCCCTTCTCGACCCGCTTCCGCGTCCGCTATTCGGAGATCGACGGCCAGAAGGTCGTCTTCAACTCGCGCTACCTTGAATATGCCGATGTCGCGATCACCGAATTCTGGCGCTGGGCGAACCTGAAGGAGATCGGGCCGGACTGGCTCGACACCGAATTCCACATCGTCCGTGCAACGGTGGACTATAAGCGCCCCTTCCGGCTGGACGACATGATCGAGGCGTTCGTCCGCGTCGAGCGCGTCGGCAATTCGAGCCTGACGCACCGGATCGATCTGTGCCTGGCCGACGGCGGCGATCTGCACGCCACGATTGAGCTGGTGAGCGTGCATGTCGATCTGGAGGAGCGCCGCTCGGTGCCGATGCCGGACAGCATCCGCGCGAAGTTCGAGACGTTGCGGGGCTGAGCCTAACGCGCCCCGCCCTTGCGGCGCAGGATCAGCAGCGGGATATCCGTGCCGCTCTCGACCAGGCCGGCGGCCGCGTCCAGCTCCGCTCGGACCGGCTCGAGCGAGCTGATCTCGCAGCCCTTCGGCACTTCCTCCGTTCCCTCCGCCGGTGCCTTCCAGAAGCTGGGGAAATAGGTGCAGTAGAGCGGGAATATCTCGAACCCGGCGGATGCCGCGCGGAAGAAGTGATAGCCGAACTTCGGCTTGTCGCCACGGCTCTCGTCGATCTGGGTCAGGTAGAGCGGCCCGCGCCAGCCGCGGAAACGGACCACGCCCTCGCCCTCCGGCCCCACCATCCGGTATTCACCGTCCTCCACGAACAGCGCGATCGTGGGCAGGTCCTTCTTCTGATCGGGGTCATAGGCGCAATAATAGATGCGCTCAGGCTTCCCCTGCGGCTTGCCCTGCGCATCCTTGTCGCGCGCGAAATAGCCGGGATCGAGGCACTCGGCGCGTTTCGGCTTGGGCAGTCTGCGACGCCCCTTCGCATCGGTGGCCAGATAGACGGTATAATCGCCCGGCACCGCCGTTTCCGGATGATCGGTCGCCGCGATCAGCGGCATCGGGGAATGGAGCGTGCAACCACCGAGCAGCAGCGCGGGGGAGAGGATCGCGATCCACTTCATTCCGCCGCCTTCACCTCCGCCTCCACCTCCGCATCCTGTGCCACCTGCTCGGGCAGCGCCCAGAGCAGGTCCTGCTTGCTGAGCACGCGGCCGTCGTGCGAGCGCACGGTTACCGCGGCAACCGGGCGGCGATCACGCGCGTCGACCAGCACCGGGCTGGCCGGCACGCCGGTTTCCCAGCGTTCGCCCCATTGGCGCAACGCCACCATCGTCGGCAGCAGCGCATAGCCCTTGTCGGTCAGCCGGTATTCGATCTTGCGCCGGTCATCCGGGCAGGGCCGCCGTTCCAGGATGCCGTGGCCCACCAGGCGCGCTAGCCGGTTCGCCAGGATGTTGCGCGCGATGCCGAGTTCCGACTGGAACTCCTCGAAATGATGCAGCCCGTTGAACGAGCCCCTGAGGATCAGGAACGACCAGCGTTCCCCCATCGCCTCCAGCGCGGCCGGCAGGCTGCACAGGGCGGACAGATCCTCTCGCAAGCCATTTCCCATAGACCAGACACCTTATCGTATTTCCGCCCCGCCCGGAACGGGATATCTTTTTGCATCGCAGCACCAGTTTTGGCTTGCAATCTACATGCCTGTTAATTAGGTAGCGATTCGCAACTAGATTGCAACCCTAACCCCAGGGAGACTGGAAATGACCCGTTTCTTCTCCGTCGCCGCGGTTGCGGCGGCAGCGCTTGCGTTCACCCCGGCCGCCGGCATCGCGCAGACCGCGCGCGGCTATTACGCGGCGACCCCCGCGACCACGCCCGAGAAGGCCAGCCTGGTCACGCGCACGACCGTGTGGAAGTGCGGCGAGGGCGTTTGCGTCGCTTCCAAGGCGACTTCGCGCGATGCGATCATGTGCGAGCTGGTGGCCCGCGAACTGGGCGAGCTGACCGCGTTCAGCGTGCAGGGCGTGGCGTTCGATGCCGATGCCCTCGCCAAGTGCAACGCGCGCGCACGCTGATACGGACGTGCGGGGCGGGGGCACGCGCCACCCGCCCCGGCGCCGGGCTCAATCGCCGATCCGCGTGGCGATAACCGGCTTCACAGGCTCTCCGTCCGCGATTTTTGCTGCGTATGCGAGCACGTCGCCACGGATCGCATCGATCGATTCCACCTCGCACTTCAGCTTGGGCCGCGGCCCTTCCGCCGGCTTGCTCGCACCGCCGTCGCACGGCACCAGCACCGCTTCGATCCGCGCCGGATGCAGTGCGGCCAGCGCATAGAAATACCCCTTCAGCTCGCCCTTGTCGGTGCCGACCTGAACAAGGCGCACCCCGCCGCCCAGATCGCGCAGGCGCAGGCCATAGACCTCCTTGGCCACCTCCGCGGGATCGTCGCCCTCCCCCGGCACCCCGGTCAGCACGAAACCCGCGTTCCCCGGCGCGATCCGGAACTTCGGGTTTTCCGACAGGTCCTCGTCGTCGAACGGGCAATAGAGTACCGGCACCGGCCCCGCCTCGCGCGGATCGGGAAAGCCCAGATCCAGGCACCGGGCGCGCTGGACGCTATCCAGCTTTTCCAGCGCTTCGGGCGTGAAACGCGACAGGCCCTGGTACAGCCCCGGCACCAGATCGGGCGCGGGGTCCGATGCGGCGATCAGCGCTTCCTCCGAATGCAGCACGGCGCAGGCGGACAGGGGCAGCGGCAACAGGGCCAGGGCGAGCGGGATAAGGCGGTTTCGCATGGCCGCATGCTGCCCGCTTTGCGTTCCCGCAGCAACGCTCCGCGCGGAAAATGTCCCCCGGCGCACTAGAACATTGCAAAGCGGCGGCTTGCGGCCCCATCTTGGCGCGATGTTGCGCCAGTACGAGCTTGTGGACAGGGTGTTGAGCTATGACCCGGAGGCCGATGAGGCCCTGCTCAACCGCGCCTATGTCTTCTCGGTCAACGCGCATGGCCATCAGAAGCGGGCGAGCGGCGACCCCTATTTCAGCCACCCGATCGAGGTGGCGGGCATCCTGACCGACCTACACCTGGACGGCGAGACCATCGCCACCGCGATCCTGCACGATACGATCGAGGACACGGTGGCCACGCTGCCCGAGATCGAGAGCAAGTTCGGCGCCAGCATCGCGCGGATGGTGGACGGCGTCACCAAGCTCTCCAAGATCGAGGCGCAGAGCGAGAGCGAGCGCGCCGCGGAGAACCTGCGCAAGTTCCTGCTGGCGATGTCGGACGATATCCGCGTGCTGCTGGTCAAGCTGGCCGACCGGCTGCACAACATGCGCACGCTCCACTTCATCAAGAAGCCGGAGAAGCGCAAGCGCATCGCCCGCGAGACGATGGACATCTATGCCCCGCTCGCCGAGCGGATCGGCATGTACGAGTTCATGAAGGAGATGCAGAGCCTGGCCTTCCGCGAGCTGGAACCGGAGGCCTATGAATCGATCACCCGGCGGCTGGATTCGCTGAAGGTCGAGGGCGAGGACCGCATCGCGAAGATCGCGTCGGGGCTGAAGCTGCTCCTTTCCCGCGGCGGGATCGACGCCGAGGTGACGGGGCGCGAGAAACATCCCTATTCGATCTGGAAGAAGATGTCCGAGCGCCATGTGAGCCTGGAACAGCTTTCGGACGTCATGGCCTTCCGCGCGATCGTGGACAGCGAGGAGGAATGTTATCGCGCGCTGGGGATCATCCACCGGCGCTGGCCGATGGTGCCGGGGCGGTTCAAGGATTACATCTCCACGCCGAAGCGCAACGGATACCGTTCGCTGCACACCAGCATCATCCACGCCGCCGACACGCGCATCGAGATCCAGATCCGCACGCGCGACATGCACGCCCAGGCCGAATATGGCCTGGCCGCGCATTGGGCGTACAAGCACGGCACGCTGCGCCCCGACACGCAGGTGAGCTGGATCCGCGACCTGGTGGAGATCCTGGACCAGGCCGAAAGCCCGGAGGAGCTGCTCGAACATACCAAGATGGCGATGTACCAGGACCGGATCTTCGCCTTCACGCCGAAGGGCGAGCTGATCCAGCTTCCCAAGGGATCGACGCCGATCGACTTCGCCTATGCCGTCCATTCGAACCTGGGCGATCAGGCGGTGGGCGCGAAGGTGAACGGCCGCGTCGTGCCGCTGCGCACCGAGATCCAGCAGGGCGACCAGGTGCAGATCCTGCGATCCAAGGCGCAGCAGCCGCAGGCCAACTGGCTGAACTTCGCGATCACCGGAAAGGCACGCGCGGCGATCCGCCGCCACCTGCGCCACAAGGAGCGCGAGGAGACGGTGAAGCTGGGGCGCAAGCTGTACGAAGACCTGATCGCGCGGCTGCCCACCCCCGCCGGCCCCGATGCGCTGGCGGATGCGCTGCGCCGGTTGAACCTGGAGGACGAACCCGCGCTGATGGAGGCGATCGCGCGCCGCAAGCTGACCGACGCGCAGGTGCTGGAAGCGGTGATGCCGGGATCGTCCGAGGGCGTGGATCACGCCCCGCTGGAAGAGGCGCAGGTGCAGGCCATCGACATCAAGGGGCTGACCCCCGGCGTGGCCTTCACGCTTTCCGAATGCTGCCGCCCCGTGCCTGGCGACCGGATCGTGGGCCTGCGCCGCCCCGGCGAGCCGATCGAGGTCCACGCGATCGATTGCCCGACGCTGCCCGAGGACGGCGAGGCCGACTGGGTGGACCTGACCTGGGGCGACAAGGCCGAGGGCGGCGTGGCGCGCATCGCCGTGACGCTGAAGAACGAGCCCGGCGCGCTGGGCGCGGTGGCGACGCTGATCGGCCAGCACAAGGCCAACATCCTGGGCCTGCGGCTGGACAACCGCGACACCACCTTCCACCTCAACACGATCGATCTTGAGGTGCGCAACGTGCAGCATCTGATGCGCCTGCTGGCCGCGCTGCGCGCCGCCGACGCGGTGAACTCGGCCGAGCGGGTTTAGCGCCCGCCCGGCCGGGGCGTCAGCGCGTGGCGCCGTCGATCAGCTTGCGGGCCTCGGCGATCGCGGCGGCTTCGGCGGTCTTGCCCGCCTGCACGGCATCGGCCAGCTCCAGCAGCCTGGCGGAGATCACCGTGCCGGCCTGTGCCTCCTCGGCCACGCGAATGCCCTTCTTCGCCGCGCCCACGCGATCCCATTCGGCGCGCACCGCCGCCCAATAGCCCTTGGTCGCCGCCCAGTAATCGTCGGCGGCCTTCACCTCATATCCGTCGAAGCGGGTGTAGGTGTTGAGGACATATTCCTGGACCACCGGCTCCAGCTTGCCGGCGAACAGGCCCATCTTGGTGTTGTCCTGCCAATGGACCCAGCCGGTGGGCGTGGGCTGGTGGCGGTTGATCGAGAGATAGCGGTCATAGACCGGCCCGCGCACCGCATCGCGCCGGGCAAGGGGACGCCAGGTCCAGCTCGATCGCCAGCGCCGCACGCCGCCCACCGTTTCCCAGATGCCCCAGCCGGCGTAGCGGGGGCTGTCGTCCACCTGCCACACGGTCTGCGACCAGGCGCCCTTGCGCTGCGCCTCGGGCACGTCCTTCCAGGTCCATGCCCCCTGCCCGTCATAGCCGAGCACGCGGGCGGGCTCATATTCCCAGTCCTGGCGCCAGTGCTTGATGACATGCGCGGCGCCGTCGATCGTCACCACCAGCAGGTGCTGGAGGACGATGCGGCGCCCGCTGTCTTCGATCACGCGGACCGATTCATAGCCGCCGGAGATCTTGCGATCGATCGGCGTATAGTCGCCGCGCCAGGCGGTCGCCTCCTGCATGTCGAAGCGGACCTTGTAATTGCCCGCCATCGCCAGGATGCCGGCGCGATCGGTCTCGAACGATGCGGTCTGGCGCGCGGGCGCCTGGGCCGCGGCCGGAGCGGCGGGCAGCGCGAGCGCGAGCGCGAGCGGCGGCAGCACGGCCGCGGACAGCGCCGCGGTCAGGGTCCAACTCATGGTCTTCATCATGTTCCTCCGGATCAGAAGCGGTAGCTGATCGAGACGCTGCCGTTGCGCCCCGGCTGGGTGTAGGCATCCTTGACGGTCGAGGTGTCGGAGAGCCCGCGCACGTCGTTCCACCAGGCATATTTGCGATCGGTGATGTTGAAGATGCCCGCACGCAGCGTGAGCGCCTCGGTCACCTTGAAGAAGGCGGTGGCATCCAGGATGGTGAAGGCCCCGGGCCGGTAGCAGGCGCCGGTGCAGAGCCCGGTGGTGTCCTCCAGCGGCTTGCGCGCCGAATGGGTGACGACCAACTGGCCGCCGAAGCGCCCGCCCGGATCGCGCCAGCCCGCGCCCGCGACCAGCTTCACCGGATCGACCGAGGAGAGCGGCGATTTGGCCCCGCTGGGATCGATCACGTCGCCATCGGCATAGGACAGCGCGAGATTGGCGGTGAAGCCCGCCGCGGTGTTGACCGAAGCACGCAGCTCGACGCCCGATACCTCGGCACGGTCCAGGTTGACGAATTGATAGACGGCGGGATCGGCGGGGGTGAAGCTCCCGCTCACCACCTCCTGCGAGATGAAGTCGTCATAGTCGGCGTGGAAACCGGTCAGGTCCACGCTGAAGATATCGTCGGCATAGCGGATGCCGCCTTCGAAGCTGCGGCTCCGCTCCGGCCCCAGATTGGGGTTGGGCGCGGAGGTATAGCCGAAGGCCAGGTTCTCGAAGAACTGGTTGACCTGGCTGGGCTCGGGCGCCTTGAAGCCCTGACCATAGCTGCCGAGCAGGCGGAACCCGCCGCCGAGCCGCACCACCGCGCCGAGCTTCGGCGACAGTCGCGATCCCGATTGCGCGGCGCCGGCGAAGCTCGGCAGCAGCGCATCGTTCTGCGGCTCCAGATCATACCAGTCGAGCCGCAGCGCCGGATAGAGCGTGACCGGGCCGATCGCGATCTCGTCCGCCACGAACAGGCCGGCGAGCGCATAGTCGGTCTCCGGGAAGGCGCGCGTCGGGAAGGTCTCGCCCGCCGGCGGCACCACCCCGTCGCGCAGGCCGCGCTGACGGGTGAAGCTGATGTCGCCGCCGATCACCAGCCGGTGCGTGGCGGCACCGGTGGCGAACCCGCTGCGCAGCTCGCCCGACACGCCGTAGACGCGGTTCTCGAAGGTGTTGAGCCGCTCGCGATCGGCGGCGGGCGTGCGGTCCTCATCGGTGAACTGCACGTCCTCCGCATCCTGCCAATAGACGCCGAGCCGGGCGAAATCGATCGCGCCCGATCCTTCCCAGCTCCAGTCGGCGGCGATGCGCTTGCGCTCGCCGGTGTCGCGCGCCTGGAGAAGGTCCACCGTCGCGCTGCGGCCGGTGAGCACATCGGTGAACAGATGCGTGTCGAGATATTCGCCGGTCAGCCGCAGCTTGTGGCCGCCGCCGGGCTGGAACACGAGGCGGCCGAGCACCGCGTTGGACCGTCCGTCCTGCGGGTTGGGCTGGGTGCGCGCCGATCCGGTGCCGCCCACGGTGCCCTTGTTGTCCAGCTCGCCATAGTCGCGCCGCGTATAGGCGACCATGCCCGACAGCGCGCCGCCGCCCGCCGCGAGCACCGCCGTCTCCGCGAACTCGTCGTCGGAGCTGGCATAGGCTGCGCGGACGAGCCCGCCGATGCTGCCGCCATCGAGCAGGTCCGCGGGATCGCTGGTGATGAAGCTGACCACGCCCGACAGGCCGTCGCTGCCGTAGAGCGCGGATGCGGGGCCGCGCAGGATCTCGACCGACTTGACCAGGCCCAGATCGACGTAATCGCCGCGCCCCGCGCTCTGCGCCCCGAAGGTGAAGCCGTCGGGCACGCGCACGCCATCCACCTGGATCAGCACGCGGTTGCCGCCGATGCCGCGGATCACGAAGCCCTCGTTCCCCGCGCGGCCGGTGACGCCCAGCGCGGCGCCGAAGCGCGCCGGCTGGCGCGGCACGCTGACGCCCGGCTCGAAGCGGACCAGGTCCTTGATGTCGGTCGCCAGTTCGTCGGCGATGCGTTGCTCGTCGATCACGGTGACGGTGGCGGGCGCGTCCTGCACCGCGACCGGCTGGCGCGTGGCGGTGACGGTGATCGTCACCTTGTCGCCTTCGCTGTCGCCGCCGGCATCCTGTGCCAACACCGGTCCCGCCAGCGCGAGCGACGCCAGCGCCGCCCCCGCCATCAGCCGCGCGCGGCCTCTCCCGTCCCTTGCCGTAAGCCGATACCGCATTGCCGATCCCCTGCTATTGATTCTGACTCGCAATAGCGACTCATGAAACGGAACGTCAAGCGGCGGACCGGAATCCGCGGAATTCACGGTTCAAGGCATTGATTGGGATATGTATTTTTTACGAGCGCGCACGCGATGGGGCGGCTCTGGGGCGCTTCAGAGCGCGGTGGCGGGCGCCGGATCGACTGCCCCGGGCGGCCGGTTTTCCGGCCCGGCGGACCCGCTGCGGCCCGCGATACGGCGCCGGCAAGGGCGCGGCTGGGGGTGAGGCCCGGATGGGGGCCGCGACGTCATCCGCCGCGGCCCCGCAACCGGCTTCGTCAGAAGTTGAAGCGGATACCGCCGCTGTAGCGGCGCCCGAAACGCTCCCATTCGATCGTCTGCGCTTCGCTGCTCGCCGTGGGGATGCCCTGCGCCGTGAGCATGCCCGCCGGATCGGAGAAGCGGCGGCCCGGCTGGTTCAGCAGGTTGGTCGCGTCGAAATAGATTTCGAAATTCGGCGTGACCGCATAGCGCGCCGAGAAATCCATCTCTTCGTCGCCCGCCCAATAGGTGTCGCCGGCGTCGGTCAGGTCGTCGGCGATACCGTCCAGCCACTTGCTGCGGCTCTGGTACTGGAGGCGCAGCGACAGACCGTACTTCTCGTAATAGGCGCCCACGTTGTAGACGAGGTCCGAGGTGCCCGGCAGCCGGACCTTGCGGGCCGGAACGCCCGGAACCGCGGGCTTGGTCACCTTGCTGTCGTTCAGCGTCACGTTGGCGCTGATGCCGAAGCCGCCCATCCAGCCCGGCAGGCCGAGCGTGTCGGTCCACGGCTCGAGCTGAAGCTGCGCGGCCGCTTCCATGCCGAACACCCGGCCGTTGCCGCCATTGGTGATGCCGGAGAAGTCATAGTCCGAACGATCGATGCCGTTGCTGTCCAGCGCGTTCGATCCGAACTTGCGCGTCTGGCGGTACAGCACGTCCTCCACCTTCTTGTAGAAGGCGCCGACCATCAGATAGCCCTGCGGCTCGACATACCATTCGAAATAGGTGTCGATGCCATAGGCGCGCTCGGGCTTCACCGCCGGATTGCCGCCGGAGATCGTGCCGTTGGTGTCGTTCACCACCACGTTCGGGCGGAGCTGGTCGTAATCGGCCCGCGCCGCGCCGCTGTTGAACGAAACGCGCAGCTTCTTCGAATCGTCCAGGTTGTAGTTCACGTGCAGGCTGGGGAAGGCCAGCGTCTGCTCTGCCTCCGCGGTCACCAGGCCGGTGGTCGACGCGATCGTCGCCACGGCGATGCCGCGGTTCTTGACGTGCTCCACGCGCACGCCGCCGACCAGCGAACCCCAGTCATATTTCAGCGTGCCCATCGCGAAGCCGGCCAGCACCTGCTCGCGCACGTCATAGTTGTTCGCGGTGTTGGGCGCGAAGGCGAAGTTCGCCCGCGCCGCCTCGGCCGCCGCGCGCATCTTGTCGGTGTCGAAATAGCGGAAGGTATAGCCCATCGCGATCTTGCCCAGGAACGGCTGGTCGAGCGAGAACAGGTTATAGTCGGTGGGCATGCCGATCGTCGCGAACTGCGGCGCGGTGTTCAGCGTGATCTGCTTCTCGTCGGCCACCTTGGTGCGCTGATCGAACTGGAAGCCCAGCTTGAACGTGGCGTCCGCGCCCAGGAAGCTGGTCTCGCGGGCGACGACCAGCTTGCCGGTATAGGCCTTGGTCGTGTCGATCGCGTCCAGGATGGTGAGCGACGACAGCGGCTTGGTGAAGCTGTCGATCGCGGTGACGGGCGTGCCCGCCTGATAGCGCGTCGGTCCGCTGAGCTGGAGCGTCGTGTAGAGATTCAGGCGCGAATAGTTCGGATCGCTGAAATCATAGGCGACGGTGGGGCGCAGCGTGCGCGTGCTGGGGCTGTCCCAGCTCGCCTCGCCGACGACCGAGCGATCGTCCTTCGATTCGGTGTAGTTGCCCAGCCACTTCAGCTCCCAGCCGTCGCCGAAGCTGTGGCTGCCCTCGATCGTGTTGGTGAAGATCGATTGGCGGAATGCGCGCAGCGTCGAGCGCTGGCGGATGTCGATGCCATAGATCACGCCCTTCTGCGGCGTGTTGCCGATGCAGACGTCGGCATAGCCGGTGTTGGTGGGGGTGGGGTTCACCGCGATGGTGCAGGCGGCCGAGCTGTTCGACAGGTCCGACTGGCGATCGTCGAGGTCGAAGCGATAATTGTCGCGCGCCTCGTCGTCCATGAAGATGGTGTAGATCGAACGCAGCGAAATGCTGTTGTCCGCATCGGGCCGCCAATCGAGCCGGCCCGAGACCGACCAGTTCTTGCGGGTGAGGCGGTACAGCTTGTTCTCGGTCTCCTGCGCCCAGAAGCGGCTTTCCCAGCCGGGGCGCTGATCCTGGCTCACGCGCTCGTAATCGGTCTCGAAATTGTCGGTGACCATCGCGCGCTGGAAATAGGAGCCGGACACCAGCACGCCGACCTCGCCCACGCCCGTATCGAAACGGTCGGACAGGACCAGCGAGCCTTCATACTGCTTGCGCTCGCCCAGTTCGGCGATGCCGAAGCCCGCCTTGCCCGCCGCGTGGAAGCCCTTGTAGTCGAACGCCGAGCGCGTGATCACGTTCACATTGCCGGCGACGGTCTCGCCCGGCATGTCCGGCGTCACCGCCTTGGAAACGATGATCTGCGACGCGATCGCGGAGGGGACCGAGTCGAAGCGCGCATCGCGGCCCTCGGGGCTCACCACGTTGATGCCGTCGAACGACAGGGTGGTCCAATAATTGGGCGCGCCGCGCAGGCTGATGTAGCGCGCCTGGCCCTGATCGCGCTCCACGGCGACGCCCGGAAGGCGGCTGGTGGCCTGGGCGATGTTCTGGTCCGGCAGGCGGCCCACGCCGTCCGACGCGGCGACGGCGACCAGCGAATCGGTGTTGCGCTGCACGTCGAGCGCGGCGGCCTCGGACTCCGCGATCGGGCGCGATCCGGTCACGACGATCGTGCCGTCCTCTTCCTCGCCCGCCGGGGCGTCCTGCGCATGAGCCGGCATCGCCAGCACCGAAAGGCACACGCCCGCCGCCAGCAGCATACGCAGTTGAGCCCGGCGGCCAGCGCCAGGAGCAGTGATCGAACGCATTGTTAGGACCCCCGATATGGTGTGTCTGATCTGTTGCGAGGGCGCCTAGTTGCGTTTCATTGCGGCGAGATAGATTCCGAATGACGGATCGATGACGGTTCCACGACAGTTCCGGTACGATGTCTATTTGACACACCCGGTTCGGCGCCCCGCCATCCGGCAGTGCAGAGGCCATGCACGATTCCGCGCATGACGTGCGCGTGAGACAGCGCTAAAGCGCGCGTCCATGGACCGTCCGAAGCTATCCGTCGTCATCCCCTGCTACAACGAGGAAGCCTGCCTCGAGATGCTGCACGCGCGCGTCTCCGCTGCGGCCAAGGCGGCGGTGGGCGACGACCATGAAATCGTGCTGATCAACGACGGATCGCGCGACCGGAGCTGGGAAGTGATGCAGCGCCTGGCCGCGGCCGATCCGCGGCTGATCTGCATCAACCTGTCGCGCAACCACGGCCACCAGCTTGCGCTCACCGCCGGGCTGGACCTGTGTTCGGGCGACCAGATCCTGATCATCGACGCCGACCTGCAGGACCCGCCCGAGCTGTTGACCGACATGCGTGCCACCATGGCCGAACAGGGCGCCGACGTGGTCTATGCCGTGCGCCGCAAGCGCGATGGCGAGAGCGTGTTCAAGCTGGCCACAGCGGCCGCCTTCTATCGCGTGCTCGACAAGGTGACCGACACGCCGATCCCGCTCGACACCGGCGACTTCCGCCTGATGACGCGCCGCGCGCTCGACGCCTTCCTGGCGCTGCCGGAACAGGCGCGCTTCATCCGCGGCATGGTGGCCTGGGTGGGCTTCCGCCAGGTGCCCTTCCTCTACGACCGGCAGGAGCGGCACGCGGGCGAGAGCAAATACCCGCTGAGCAAGATGATCCGCTTCGCGCTGGACGCGGTGACCGGCTTTTCCACCGCGCCGCTGCGCTTCGCCAGCCATGTCGGCCTGGCGCTGACCGGCGCGTCGGTGCTGCTGGTGCTCTATATCGCGTTCGGCTGGGTCACCGGCCGCGCGATCCAGGGCTGGACCTCGACGATGCTGGTCGTGGTGGTGCTGGGCGCGGTGCAGATGTTCGTGCTGGGGATGATCGGCGAGTATCTCGGCCGGCTCTACGTCGAATCGAAGCGGCGGCCGCTGTATATCGTCGCGGACGTCGCCGGGCCGGTGAAGGGCCACGCCCGGCTCGGCTATCGCTTCGAGGACGCGCCGGAAGCGCAGGGCTTCGCGCCCCCGGCGCCGCCCGCGCCGCCCTCCGCCCCTGCCCCCCGCCGCAGGACGCCGCGCGCGCGGAGCTGAGGCGGGGCGCGATGGCGCGCGCCGATCACCGCGTCGGCACGGGTTCCGGCCCCGAATAGTCATAGAAGCCGCGGCCGGTCTTGCGGCCGTACCAGCCGGCTTCGACATATTTCACCAGCAGCGGGGCGGGCCGGAACTTGGGATCGCCGGTGCCTTCGTGCAGGACGCGGCAGATCTCCAGGCAGGTATCCAGCCCGATGAAATCCGCCAGCGTGAGCGGCCCCATCGGATGGTTCAGGCCGAGCTGCACCGCGGTGTCGATATCGCGGATGTTCGCCACGCCCTCGCCCAGCGCGAAGCACGCCTCGTTGAGCATCGGCAGCAGGATGCGGTTGACGATGAAGCCGGGCGCGTCGTTGGCGTGGACGATCGCCTTGCCCAGCGACTTGCCATAGGCCTCTACCGCCGCGACGGTGGCGTCGGCGGTGGCCAGGCCGCGGATCAGCTCGATCAGGCCCATCACCGGCACCGGATTGAAGAAATGCACGCCGATGAAGCGCGCGGGATCGGGCGCGGCCTGGGCCAGCCGGGTGATCGGGATCGACGAGGTGTTGCTGGCCAGGATCGCATCGGCCGCCAGCACCTTGCCCAGATCGGCGAAGATCGCGCGCTTGATCTCCTCGCGCTCGGTGGCGGCCTCGATCACCAGCTCGCACGGGGCCATGGCGGCTGCGCCCTGAACCGGCTCGATGTTTGCCAGCGCGGCATCGCGCGCTTCGGCGGCGATCTTCTCCTTCTCGACCAGGCGGCCCAGCGCCTTGGCGATGCCGGCCTTGCCCTTCTCGGCGCGCGCCAGGTCAACGTCGGACAGCAGCACGCGGTATCCGGCCTGGGCGGAAACCTGGGCGATGCCCGCCCCCATCTGTCCCGCGCCGACGACGCCAATGGTCTTCATGTCCCAACTCCCTGCGATTCCGGCGCCACCTACCGCGCGGCGCCGGCTTAGGCTAGGACCGGCGCATGATCCGCCTGCTTCCGCTGCTGCTGCTGACTTCCGCCGCCCCGCCCGTGCCCGAGCGGCTGTTCGGCGACTGGGCCGTGACCTGCGACAATGTGATGCGGTGCGAGGCGGTTTCGCTGCAGCCCGCGGCGCGGCTGGGCGAGGATCATGTCCAGGTCTCGATCGGGCGCGATCCGGGGCCGGCGGGCGGGCTGACGATCGACATCGCCCCGCATGCCACTCCGGGCCGCGCTATGATCGAGATCGACGGGCGGCCGATGACGCCCGCGGTGATCCTGGAAACCGGCATCCACCTGGAGGGCGCGGCGGCCGAGGGGCTGGCACGGGCGATGGCCACGGGCAAGCGGATGACCGTGCGCGACTATCATGAGAAGCGGGTGGCGTTCATCTCGCTCGCCGGCTCGTCGGCGATGCTCCGCTGGATCGACGCGCAGCAGGGGCGCAGCGGCACGCTGACCGCGCTGGTGGCGCGCGGGACCAAGCCGGTGTCGGCGGTGCCCAAGGCGGCGGCGCTGCCCAGCGTCCCGGCGCTGCGCGCGCCAAAGGGGGCGCCACCCCGCATCGCGCCCGATCTGATCGCGGCGATGACGAAGCAGGGCGAGTGCGAGGAGCTGAACGACAATCCCGCGCTGAAGCCCGAGATCGCGAAGCTGGACGCGCGCAACACGCTGGTGCTGATCCCGTGCGGCAGCGGCGCCTATAATTTCAATGCCGCCGCCTTCGTGGTGACGGGCGGCAAGGCGGCGCCCGCCAAGTTCGACACGGGGCCGGACGTGGAGCTGAACGGCGTCACCATCCTGACCAACGCGGGCTGGAGCGACGAGAAGGGCGTGCTGGGCCATTATATGAAGGGCCGGGGGCTGGGCGATTGCGGCGGGGCGCAGGATTGGGTGTGGGACGGCAGCCGCTTCCGCCTGATCCTGGAAACCCGGCTGGGCGAATGCCGCGGTTCGATCGACTGGCTGACGGTGTTCCGCGCCACGCCGGTCTGGCGGTAGCTCCGCCGGCGGGGGATCGCAAAGGTCAGGGCGCGGCGCGCAGCGGCTGGGCTTCGCAGAGTATCAGCGCGAACCAGTCCTTCGGGTCGGTCCATTCGGCAACCGGCGTCCAGCCACCCGCGCGCAGCAGCATGCGGGCGCCGTTGGGGCCGTATTTATGGCTGTTCTCGGTATGGATCGTCTCGCCCGCCGCCATCGCGAAGGGACGGCCGTCGACCGTGAACGCCACGTCCCGCAGCGCCTCCAGGTGCATCTCGATCCGGGCGGCGTCGGCGTTCCAGATCGCGCGATGGGCGAAGGCATCCGCCGGGATCGTCCCGCCCAGCTCGCGATTGATGCGGTGGAGCAGGTTCAGGTTGAACGCGGCCGTCACGCCCGCCGCATCGTCATAGGCGGGGATCAGCACGTCCAGCGGCTTCACCCGGTCCATGCCGATCAGCAGCATCGCGCCTTCGCCCAGCCAGCCGCGCATCGCGCGCAACAGGTCCACCGCGGCCCAGGCGTTCATGTTGCCGATCGTCGATCCGGGAAAGAAGCCCAGCTTCGCCAGCCCCGCCACCGCATCGGGCAGCGGCACGGGGCGCAGGAAATCGGCCTCCACCGGATGGACCGGCAACCCCGGAAACGCCTGCGCCAGCGCCCGGGCCGAATGGCGCAGGAAATCGCCCGAGATGTCGATCGGCACATAGGCGGCCGGCGCGGCGGCGCCGAGCAGGATCGGCGTCTTGGCCGCCGATCCCGCGCCGAATTCCACCACCGCGCGGCCCGGCCCGGCGCGCGCGGCAACCTCGCCTGCGACCGAGCGCAGCAGCGCGGTCTCGGTCCGCGTGGGATAATATTCGGGGAGCGCCGTGATCTCCTCGAACAGTTCCGATCCGCGGCGATCGTAGAACCAGCGCGCGGGGATCGCACGCGGCCGCGCGGCAAGGCCGTTCAGCACGTCGGCGCGGAAGGCCGGATCGGCCAGCGTCGCCTGGCCGTCCTCGATCTCTTGCTTCAGCATGTCACAGATCCCTCGCCAGGCGGACGCCGGTGAATTGCCAGCGCTGATGGGGGTAGAAGAAGTTGCGATAGCTGGCGCGCACATGGCCGCGCGGCGTGGCGCAGCTTCCGCCGCGCAGCACGAACTGGCCGCTCATGAACTTGCCGTTATATTCGCCCACCGCGCCTTCGGCCGCGCGGAAGCCGGGATAGGGGCGATAGGCGCTGCCGGTCCATTCCCACACATCGCCGAAGAAGGCGGGGCCGCCGGCGGACGGGCGCGGCTCGGCCGGGCCTGCGCCGTCGAGCTGGTTGCCGCCCGCGGGATCGTGCGCCGCGGCGGCGGCCTCCCACTCGAACTCGGTGGGCAGGCGGGCGCCGGCCCAGCTCGCATAGGCGTCCGCCTCGAAGAAGCTGACATGCGTCACCGGCGCGGCCGGATCGGCCGGGCGGCGCCCGTCGAGCCCGAATCGCGTCCACACGCCATCGTCCTGCCGCCAGTAGAGCGGCGCCGTCACGCCCTCGCGCTGGACCCAGGCCCAGCCGTCCGACAGCCACAGCGCCGGATTGCGATAGCCGCCGTCGGCGATGAAGGCGGCCCATTCGCCGTTGTTGACGGTGCGGTCCGCGATCGCATGGGGGTGGAGCAGCACGCGATGGCGCGGCCCTTCGCAATCAAAGGCGAAGGCGGTGGCGCCGGACGGGTAGTCGCACCCTGCCTCCGCCTCCCCCGCCCGCCCCGCGATCCATCCGGGCGGGCCGGGCATGGCGACGGGCACCTTGGGATCGCCTGGCCAGAGCGCAGGTTCCAGCGGGTTCTGCGCGAGCAGGTGGAGGATATCGGTCAGCAGCAGTTCCTGATGCTGTTCCTCATGGTGGCAGCCGAGCTGGACCAGCGCCTCCGCCTCGGGCGAAAGGCCGGGCAGAGCGGCCAGCAGCGCATCGTCCACCGCCGCGCGCCAATCGCATATCTGCGCCAGCGACGGGCGCGTCAGCATGCCGCGCCGGGGGCGGGCATGGCGCGCCCCCTCCGCCTCGTAATAGCTGTTGAACAGATAGGGCCAGCGATCGTCGAACAGGCGATAGCCCGGCACGAAATCGCGCAGCACGAAGGTTTCGAAGAACCAGGTGGTATGCGCCAGATGCCATTTGGCGGGCGAGGCATCGTCCATCGACTGGACGCTGGCATCGGCATCGGACAGCGGCGCCGCCAGCGCGACGCTGAGCGCGCGGACCCGGGCATAGCGCGATGCGAGCGCGGCCGGCGCGGCGAGGCCGATGTTTGTTCGCATTATGTTCTCCATACGCCCGGAGAGGGCAGCGCGTCAATCCATGCCTGGCGCGGTCAGGCGCCGATCAGGATCATCAGCTACGCGATGCACCCGGCACCCAGAGAACGTCGCCATGCGCGTTCTGGTTCACCATCCGCGCCGCGACGAACAGCAGATCGGACAGCCGGTTGATATAGGTCAGCACCAGCGGCCCCGCCCCGGCGGCGACCGCCGAACGCTCCGCCCGGCGCACCACCGCGCGCGCCAGGTGCAGCGCCGCCGCGGCCGGATCGCCCGCGGGCAGCACGAAGCTGGTCAGCGGTTCGAGCGCCAGGTTCATCCGGTCGATGCTGTGTTCCAGCCACTCGGTCTGGCCGGGCATCAGCCGCAGCGCGCCCTCCACCTCCCCCGGTGTCGCGAGGTCGGCGCCAAGATCGAACAGGTCGTTCTGGATGCGCGCGAGCATCTCCGAAAGGCTGCCCGGCCCAAGCGCGGCACGGGCGACGCCGATCGCGCAGTTCGCCTCGTCCACATCGCCGATCGCGGCCATGCGCGCGTCGCCCTTCGACACGCGCGAACCATCCGCCAGCCCCGTGGTGCCGTCGTCCCCGGTGCGGGTGTAGATCCGGTTGAGCCGGACCAGCGGATCAGTTCCCGGAAGCCGAGGCGAACAGCAGAAGCAGCGCGATCACGCCAACGGCGGCGAGCTGGAGATAGATGCGGTACCACATCAGCTTGTTCGATTTGAGCGCGCGGTCGCTGGGGCCTTCGCCTTCGCCGCGCTGTTCCGCGTCGCTGGTCTTGACCAGGTTGACCAGCCCCATGGCGAGCACCGCGAGCACGGCGATCAGCAGGGCGACGAGCAGCAGGATGGCGAACAGCGTCATGGGGCGCATCTAGTCCTTCAGCAGCGCGATTCCAACCGGTAGCTCGCCCGCGCGCAGCTTTTCCGCCAGCGCGCGCCCGTCCTCGCCCGCCAGCCGCATCGCCTGGAGCGAGGGCGCGCCATGGCGCTTGGCCAGGCGCGCGCCGTCCGCCCCGGCCAGCAACGGGTGGTGCCGGTATTCGGGCACCGGGAGATCGAGCAGCGCCTGGAGCAGCCGGTGGACATCGGTGGCGGCGAACAGGTCGCGCCCGCGCACGACATGGGTGACGCCCTGCGCCGCATCATCGACGGTGACCGCGAGATGATAGGAGGCGGGCGCGTCCTTGCGCGCGAGCACGACGTCGCCATGCGCGGCGGGTTCGGCCCGCCGCCAGCCGGAGAAGGCGTCGTGCCACCATAGCTCCTCGCCGTGGGCCTTCGCCACATCCAGCCGCCAGCAATGGGGACGGGAGAGGTCCGGCGCGGCCAGCCCGCGGCACGTGCCGGGATAGACCGGCCCCTCCGGCCCATGCGGCGCGGCGGCGCTGGCGGCGATATCGGCGCGGGTGCAGAAACAGGGATAGAGCAGCCCCATCGCACGCAGGCGCTCCAGCGCGTCCGCATAGTGGTTCAGCCGCCGCGACTGGAACGTCACCTCCCCGTCCCAGTCGAGCCCCAGCCATTCCAGGTCGCGCAGGATCGCCTCGACATGCTCCACCCGGCTGCGCGTGCCGTCGATATCCTCGATCCGGAGCAGGAAGCGCCCCCCGCCCGCCCGCGCGAAACCATGCGCCTGCACCGCCGACCAGGCATGGCCCAGATGGAGCAACCCGGTGGGGCTGGGGGCGAAGCGGGTGACGATCATCGCCAACCCCGCTCTTGACCGCGAGTCGCGCGCTGTGCTGTCATTGCATCGTCACGGTTAACGGCCATGTGCCGGGCGAGGCAAAAGGGGCGAGGGAGCGCATGTATCATCCCGATCTGATCCGCCATCCGGATAGCTGCCCCGCGCTCGTTCTCAATGCCGACTATACGCCGCTGTCCTATTATCCGCTGTCGATCTGGCCCTGGCAGACCGCGGTCAAGGCGCTGTGCCTCGATCGCATCGACGTGGTTTCCTATTACGAACGCGAGGTGCGAAGTCCCAGCGCGAGGCTGAAGCTCCCTTCGGTCATCGCGCTCAAGCAATATGTGAAGCCTTCGCAATTCCCCGCCTTCACCCGTTTCAACCTGTTCCTTCGCGACAAGTTCGCCTGCCAATATTGCGGCAGCGGCCGCGATCTGACCTTCGACCATGTCATTCCCCGCGCCCAGGGCGGGCGCACCACCTGGGAGAATGTCGTCACCGCCTGCGCGCCATGCAACCTGAAGAAGGGCGGGCGCACCCCGCGCGAGGCGGCGATGCCGCTGGCGATCCCGCCGATCCGCCCGACAAGCTGGCAGATGCAGGAACATGGCCGGCGCTTTCCGCCCAATTACCTGCACGAGACCTGGCGCGACTGGCTATACTGGGACGTCGAGCTGGAAGCCTGAGCGCTGCCAGCGCGCCGCTGCCCGCGCACTCCGCCGGATATCAAGTGTATTGTTGTCATAATACACATGCGCCGCTAAGCTCCGCCCATCCAAACCGGGAGGATTCGCCCATGAAGACCCGTTCCGTCCTGCTGCTCGCCCTGGCGCTCGGCACCGCTTCGGCAGGCGCGCTGATCGCCGCCGCCCCCGTCCCGTCCGCCGATCCCGCGCTGATCCCGCGCGACGCCATCTTCGGCAACCCCAACCGCGCCGGCGCGCAGATCAGCCCCGACGGCAAGCACGTATCCTGGCTGGCCCCGGTGGAAGGCGTGATGAACGTTTGGGTCGCGCCGATCGGCGATCTGGCCGCGGGCAAGGCGATCACCAAGGAGGCCAAGCGCGGGCTGCAGCAATATTGGTGGGCGCCCGACGGCACGCACCTGCTCTACGCCAACGACAGCGGCGGCAACGAGAACTGGCACATCAAATCGGTGAACCTCGCCACCGGCGCCGAGATCGACCTGACCCCCTATGGCGACAAGGTACGCGCCGACATCCAGGGGCTGAGCGCGCTGCGCCCGGACGTGGTGCTGATCGGCGTCAACGACCGCAACCCGCAGTTCTTCGACCTTTACGAAGTGGACTATAAGACCGGCACCAAGAAGCTGGTGCTGGAAAACCCCGGCTATGGCGCGATCGTAACCGACAACCAGCTCCGCCCGCGCTTCGCGATGAAGCAGGTGCCCGGCGGCGGATCGCAATATTTCCGCCTGAAGGACGGCAAGTGGAGCGAAGTGTTCCAGGTCGCCAACGAGGATTTCTTCAACACCAGTCCGGTGGGCTTCAACAAGGACGGCACGAAGCTCTACTGGGTGGACAGCCGCGGGCGCGACAAGGCCGCGCTGGTGGCGATGGACACCGAGACGCTGGAAAGCAGCGTGATCGCGACCAGCGACAAGGCGGACGTGCAGGGCCTGCTGGTCGATCCGCAGACGTTCGAGCCGCTCGCCTTCTCGGTCAACTATCTGAAGAACGAGTGGACCGGGCTGACGCCCGCCGCCACGGCCGAGCTGGAATTCCTGAAATCGAAGCTGCCGGGCGAGTTCAGCATCCAATCGGTGACCGAAGACGGCAGCAAGGCGATCGTCGGCGTGTCCGCCGCGGAGAGCCCGGCGGTCACCTATATCTTCGATCGCAAGGCGAAGACGCTGACCAAGCTCTATGAGGGCCGCCCGGACCTCAAGAACTACAAGCTCCAGCCGATGTGGCCGCAGGAGATCGCCAGCCGCGACGGCAAGACGCTGGTGAGCTATCTGACGCTGCCGGCCGGCGCCGATGCCAACAAGGACGGCGTGGCCGACAAGCCGGTGCCGATGGTGCTGTTCGTCCATGGCGGCCCCTGGGCGCGCGACGAATATGGCTACAACAGCGCGCACCAGTGGCTGGCGAATCGCGGCTATGCGGTGCTCAGCGTCAACTTCCGCGGATCGACCGGCTTCGGCAAGGGCTTCGTCAATGCCGCGATCGGCCAATGGTCCGGCGCGATGCACGACGACCTGATCGATTCGGTCGACTGGGCGATCGCCAAGGGCGTGACCACCAGGGACAAGGTGGCGATCATGGGCGGCTCCTATGGCGGATACGCCACGCTGGTGGGCGTGACCTTCACGCCGGACCGTTTCGCCTGCGGCGTCGACATCGTCGGCCCGTCGAACCTGAAGACGCTGATGGAGAGCTTCCCGCCCTATTGGCGGCCGATCCTGGAAGGCACCTTCTTCAAGCACATCGGCGACCCCGGCAAGCCCGAGGACGTGGCGCGGATGATGGCGCAATCGCCGATCAGCAAGGTGGACGCGATCAAGGTGCCGCTGCTGATCGGCCAGGGCCAGAACGACCCGCGCGTCGTGAAGGCGGAGAGCGACCAGATCGTCAGCGCGATGAAGGCCAAGGGGCTGCCGGTCACCTATGTCAACTATCCCGACGAGGGGCATGGCTTCGTCCGTCCGGAGAACCGGCTGAGCTTCTTCGGCATCTCCGAAGCCTTCCTGTCGAAGTGCCTGGGCGGCCGTTACGAGCCGATCGGCGACGACTTCAAGGGATCGAGCCTGCAGGTGCTGGAGGGGGCCATGACCGTGCCCGGACTGCCCAAGGCGCTGGGCCTGCGGCGCTGACGCAAACGCGGGCGCGGGGGATTTCCGCCGGGCGGCACGGACGATAGGATCGGGCATGCGCGCGCGGCAGGGAATCCAGAATCGCCCCCCGGAGCGGCCGGCCCATGGCTAGGCCGCCCGAGGATCGCGCGCGATTCCCGCTGCGCCGGAGCGGCGGCGGGGGAGCGGAAACGCCGCCTCCCCCGCCCCCTGCCCAGACGACGCCGCAGCCTTCCGCATCGTCCGGCCCGGCCTTCCGCCCGCGCCGGACCGAGGCCGCGCCGCCGCCCGTGCCCGAGCCGCCCGCGCCCGGCCCGGCCAAACCGCGCATCCCGATCGATCTCGCCGCGCTCAACCCCTTCCGCCGCCGCCCCGCCGCGCCCGGGCCGGAGCCCGAGCCGACGATGGACGTGATCGATCCGCCCGCCCGCGCATGGCGGCGGACGCCCGCGCAGGACTGGCCGGCTGCGGACGACCCGCTGGAGCTGACCGGCGGCATCCCGCCCGCGGCGCAGCGGCCGCAGCAGTTTCAGTCGCCGCCGCCTCCCCCGCCGCCGCCCTATCCCCCCGCCTATGCCCCCGCGCAGATGCAGCCGGGCGGGTACACCAGCAACGTGCCCGTGCTGGTGCTGCGCAAGCCGCGCCCCTGGGGCCGCTGGATCGTGCGCGGGCTGGCCGGGTTCATCATCCTGATGGTGGTGGCGATCGCCTGGCTGGCACTCACCGCGCCGCTCTCCAAATCGCTGGAGCCGCCCGCCCCGCCGTCGATCACGCTGCTGTCTGCCGAGGGCACGCCGATCGCCCGGCGCGGCGCGACGATCGGAGATCCGGTGGATGCGGCGAAGCTGCCGCGTTACGTAACCGGCGCCTTCGTGGCGATCGAGGACCGGCGCTTCTACAGCCATTGGGGCGTCGATCCGCGCGGCGTGGCGCGCGCGGTGGTCAACAACCTCACCGGCGGGCGCCAGCAGGGCGGCAGCACCATCACGCAACAGCTCGCCAAGAACGCCTTCCTCGATTCGAGCCGCACCTTCACGCGCAAGGCGCAGGAGGCGATGATATCGGTGTGGCTGGAGGCGTGGCTGAGCAAGGACGAGATCCTCAGCCGCTATCTCTCCAACGTCTATTTCGGCGACAACGTCTATGGCCTGTCGGCGGCGGCGCAGCATTATTTCAGCACCACGCCCGAGAAGCTGACGCTGAGCCAGGCGACGCTGCTCGCCGGGCTGGTGCAAGCGCCGAGCCGGCTGGCGCCGACCGGCAACTTGAAGGGCGCGCGCGAACGCCAGAAGCTGGTGATCGCCGCGATGCGCGACGTGGGGCTGATCACCGAGGCGGAGGCCAAGGCGATCCGCCCCGCCGTGCTGAAGCCCGACCGGGTGAAAGAGCTGCCCAACGGCACCTATTTCGCCGATTGGGTGCTGCCCCAGGCGCGCGACCGCGCGGGCGGCGTCGCCACCGAACAGACCGTGCGCACCACGCTGGAGGATCGCGCGCAGAAGGCCGCCGAGCGCGCCGTGCGCGCCGCCGCCGCGCGCGGCACCCAGGTGGCGCTGGTGGCGATGCACCCGGACGGCAGCGTGATCGCGATGGTGGGCGGGCGCAGCTATTCCGAAAGCGCGTTCAACCGCGCCACCCAGGCGCGGCGCCAGCCGGGCTCGGCGTTCAAGCTGTTCGTCTATCTGGCGGCGTTGCGATCCGGCTTCGCGCCCGATTCGCCGGTGGACGATACGCCGCTGACGATCGGCGACTGGTCGCCGGAGAACAGCGACGGCCGCTATGCCGGGCGGATCACGCTGGCGCAGGCCTTTGCCAAGTCCAGCAACGTGGTGGCGGCACGGCTGTTTCAGAAGCTGGGGCCGGAAAAGGTGCGCCAGGCGGCACGCGATCTGGGCATCTCCACCCCGATCGGCGACGACGTGACCACGGCGCTGGGCACCTCCACCGTGTCGCTGCTGGAGCTGACCGCCGCCTATGCCGCGGTGGCCGAGGGCGCCTATCCTGTGCGCCCGCGCGGCCTGCCCGAGCTGACCGAGGACCAGGACTGGCTGGGCGCCCGGCTGGGCGGCGCGACGCGCTTTCCCGGCGGCCAGTTGGAAGATCTGCGCATGCTGCTGTCGGGCGTGGTCGAATCGGGCACGGGGCGGGCCGCGCGGCTATCGATCCCGACCTTCGGCAAGACCGGCACGACGCAGGACAATCGCGACGCGCTGTTCGTCGGCTATGCCGGCGGGATCGTGGCGGGCGTGTGGATCGGCAACGACGACAATTCGCCCAACGCCGCGCTTTCGGGCGGCGGGCTGCCCGCGCGGATCTGGCGCGACTTCATGGCGCGCTCGCTCGACATCCAGGCCGCGCCGCCGCCGCCGGTCGAGAGCAACGCCACCGAGGGCAACGACACGCTGGGCCTAGAGGATGCGCTGGAAGGGCTGGTGAAGGGGCTGGACGGCGTGACGACGACCGAGGTGGTGCCGCTCGGCCCCGGCGAGCCGACCCCGCGCCCGAGCGAAACGCCCGCCGCGCGCGAGGACGCCACCACCGCCCCGCGCCGCCCGTCCGCGCCCGAACCCGTCCGCACACCGGCGCGCACCGGGCCGTGATCCGGCCGGGGCGGAGGCGGCCGCGGAGGCGCACGCGCCGCCCCGGCCCCTTCGCCGGCACAGGGCGAACGGAACGGCCGCGAGGGCATGGTTGACGCGCGGCGCGGCACCCCGCAAGGGCGGCGGCATGCGCTTCTTTTCGGACAACGCCGCCCCGGTCCACCCCGCCGTGCTCGAAGCCATGGCCGCCGCCGACAGCATGGATACCGCCTATGACGGCGACCGCTGGTCGCGGCAGCTCGACGGGCGCTTCTCCGAGCTGTTCGAGACCGAGGTGCGCGTGCTGTGGGTGCCGTCCGGCACCGCCGCCAACTGCCTGGCGCTGGGCGCGCTGTGCCAGCCCTGGGGCGGCATCGTCTGTCATGCCGCGGCGCATATCGCCGGCGACGAGGCGGGGGCTCCCGCTTTCTACACCCATGGCGCGACGCTGATTCCGGTGGACGGGCCGGGCGCCAAGCTGACCCCGGATGCGATCCGCGAGGTGGCCGGGCGCATCCGCCCCGACGTCCACCAGACGCAGGTCCATGCGATATCGATCACCAACGCGACCGAATATGGCCTGACCTATTCGCCCGGCGAGGTCGCCGCGATCGGCGCGCTGGCGCGCGAGCGCGGCTGGGGGCTGCACATGGATGGCGCGCGCTTCGCCAATGCGGTGGCGCACCTGGGATGCTCGCCCGCCGAGCTCACCTGGCGCGCGGGCGTAGACGCGCTGAGCTTCGGCTTCGTCAAGAACGGCGGGATGAACGCGGAGGCGCTGGTCTTCTTCCGCCCCGAACTGGCCGCGCCGACGCTGGTGCGCCGCAAGCGTGCCGGGCTGCTGCTGTCCAAGGGGCGGTATCTGGCCGCGCAACTGCTGGCAATGCTGGACGGCGATCTGTGGCTGGAGAACGGGCGCGCGGCCAATGCGGGCGCGCGGCTGCTGGCCCAGGCGGCGGGCGCGCGGCTGGTGTTCCCGGTGGAGGCCAATGAGGTGTTCGTGCGGCTGACCGCGGAAGAGGCGGCGAAGCTGCGCGGGCTGGGCTTCGACTTCTACGACTGGGGCGTGGGCGAGGCGCGGCTGGTGACGAGCTGGAACCAGGGCGCGGAGGCGGTGAAGCCGCTGGCCGAGGCGATCGCGGCGCTGTGACATGACCGCCGCGCGCACCGCCCGCGCCCCGGTGATCCTGCCCTTCGTGGCGGTGTGCCTCGTATGGGGATCGACCTGGATCGTGATCCGCGATCAGCTTGCGGTGGTGCCGCCGAGCTGGTCGGTCGCCTATCGCTTTGCGATCGCGGGGGCGGCGATGCTGGGCTGGGCGGCCTGGCGCGGCGAGCGGCTGAGGCTGGACGCACAGGGCTTCGCGCTGGCGGCGGTGCTGGGGCTGATGCAGTTCATGCTCAACTTCAACCTGGTCTATCGCGCGGAACAGCACATCACATCGGGCGTGGTGGCCGTGGTCTATGCGCTGCTGCTGGTGCCGAACGCGGTGCTGGCGCGCGTCTTCCTGGGCCAGCGGATCGGCGCGCGGTTCGCCGCGGGATCGGCGATCGCGCTGGCGGGCGTCGCGCTGCTGTTCGTGCATGAGGCGCGGCTGGCCGAGGCTGGCCCGCGCGAGGCGCTGACCGGCATCGGCATCGCGCTCGCGGGGGTGATGTGCGCGTCGGTGGCGAATGTGATGCAGGCGGCGGAGCGGATGCGCCACCAGCCGCCCGCGGCGATACTCGGCTGGGCGATGCTGGCCGGCGCGGGCGCGGACGCGATCTGGGCGCTGGCCACCGCCGGGCCGCCGGTGTTCGAGCCGCGCGCAGGCTATGTCGCCGGGCTGCTCTACCTGGGGGTGATCGGATCGGCCTTCACCTTCAGCCTCTATTTCGGGCTGATCCGCGCCATCGGGCCGGGGCCTGCGGCCTATACAGGCGCGGTGATCCCGGTGATCGCGATGGCGATATCGACGCTGGCCGAGGGCTATCGCTGGTCGGCGCTGGCGGCCGGCGGCGCCGTGCTGGTGATCGCCGGGCTGGCGCTGGCGCTGGCGGCGCGGCAGCGATAGGGGCGGCGGCCACCCCGGCGGGGCCGGGGCAGCCGTGCCGTCACTTCGCGCCGTATCCGTCGAACTGGACGCCGAAGAAGTCGCCCTTCACCCAGCGCGGGCGATCGTTCGCGTCGGCCACGATCCGCGACGCGCCATAGACGACGCGGACATAGGTGGCGACGGAAGCCCAGTCGAACGGCAGCGTGATCTGGTCCGATGGCTTGTGATAGTCGTTGGCCAGGAACAGCTTCTGCGCCTCCGCCCCCGCGCCGCCGGGACCGGTGTCGATCGAAACCGCGGGCACGCCCGCCTTGACGAAGCTGTAGTGATCGGACCGGACGAAGAACATCTCCTCCGGGGTTGGATCTGGGACGATCGCCAGCCCCTCCGCCGCCGCGGCCTTCGCCACGGCCTGGCTGATCGTCGATCGCTCGCCGCCGCTCATCACCAGATCCTCGACCTTATAGGTCAGGATCGGCATGTCGAAGTTGAGGTTGCCGATCAGCGCGGCGCGCGGAACCGTGGGGTTGTGCGCGAAATAGTCGGAGCCGATCAGCCCCTTCTCCTCGGCGCCCAGCGCGATGAACAGGATCGATCGGCGCGGCGCCTTGCCCGATGCGCGGAAGGCGCGCGCCACCTCGATCAGCGCGGCGACGCCCGAGGCATTGTCCATCGCCCCGTTGTAGATGCGATCGCCGTTCACCGCATCGCCGACGCCGACATGGTCGAGGTGCGCGGTGAGCACCAGATACTGGCCCTTGAGCGCGGGATCGCTGCCCTCGATCATGCCGATCACGTTCTTGCTGGGCGTGGGCACCACCGATGTCTTGCTGGCGAGCGTGAGCGTCGCGGCGAGCGGTCCGGTGGGCATGCGCGTGCCCTTGGCCTCCGCCGCCAGCACATCGGCCCATTTGATGCGCGCGCCCGCGAACAGCTTTTCCGCGCCCGCCTGGCTGACATAGGCGGCGACGGGGGCGCCGGGCGACGGCGAATGCGCCTTGCCGTCCGGCCCCGCCCAGGTGGAGCGCGGGTAATCGTAGAAGCGCACGAAGGTGGCGAAGGGCAGATCATCGTGCCGCGCCGCCGATTCGAGCACGATCACCGCGCGCGCGCCGCGCTCCTGGGCGAAGATCGCCTTCTGCGCCTCGTCGCCCAGATGCGCCGAGACCTCGTTGGGCAGCCCCTTGGGCGTGCCGGGCAGGATCGCGACGATCTTGTCCTTGACGTTCAGCCCCTTGTAGTCGTCGCGCTTCCCCTCGGGATAGACGATGCCGTAACCGGCGAAGACCACGTCGCCGCTCGCCGCGAACTGCAGCGCGGAGGGGATCGCGTCGTTGACGAAATCGGTGCCGAAGACGAGCGGCGCGGGTTCGGCGCCGCGCCGCGTCATCACCATCGTGCCGCGCCCCTGCGGCCGTACCGAAACCATGCGGAACGGCTGGAACCAGTCCCCGTCCACCCCCGCCGGCTTCAGCCCCAGCGCCAGGAACTGCGCGGCGACATATTCGGCGGCGATGTCGAACTCGCGCGAGCCGGTATCGCGGCCGCGCATCGCATCGGAGGCGAGGAACTGGATATGCGCCTTCATCGCCGCCTGTTCGGGCGGCAGTTGCTGCGCGTGCGCCAGCGGCGCGGCGAGCAGCAGCAGGATCAGCGACAGGTAGCGGAGCATGAAGGGCCTTTCCTAGTGGCGGTTCGGCAGGGCGGAGGGGACGTTCAGGGCGCGACCGGCCCCTTGTAGAGCGTGCCGAAGAAATCGCCCTTGTTCCACAGCGGGCGGACCTCCGCATCGGCGATCGCGCGGGCGATGCGATAGTTCACGTCGATGAAGCGCGCGCCCGATTCCCAGTCGATCGGTCCGGAGATCTCGTCCGACGGCTTGTGGTAGTTCTCGGCGAAAAACTTCTCGACCGCCGCCTTGCCCGGCCCCGCCTCGCCCGGCCACAGGAACACCGAGGGGATGCCCTGCTGGACGAAGCGATAATGGTCCGAACGGGTGAACAGCCCCTGGTCGGGCATCGGATCGGGCGAAATGGTGACGCCGATGTCCTTCGCCGCCGCCTCCACGATCGGGCCGAGCGACGAGCGCTGCGCGCCGAACACGATGACGTCGTCGAACTTGTAGGTCAGGATCGGCATGTCGAGGTTGACGTTGGCGACCAGCCGTTCCTTCGCCAGCGTGGGATTGTTGGCGAAATAATCGGCGCCGACGAGCCCCTTCTCCTCCGCGGTGACCGCCAGGAACAGGATCGATCGGCGCGGCGGCTTGCCCGATTCCTTGAAACGGCGGGCCTCCTCGATCAGCGAGGCGATGCCGACGGCATTGTCCATCGCGCCGTTGTTGATCGTATCGCCGTTCTTGTCCGGACGGCCGACGCCGATGTGATCGAGATGGGCGGTAAGCACCACCACCTCTTTCGACAGGGTCGGATCGCTGCCCGGCAGCAGGCCGGCGACATTCCAGCTCATCACCGGCTCGCGCTTGGTTTCGAGCGAGACGGCGAGCCGGGCCTTGAGCAGTTCGGGCTTGAACTTGGCCTTGTCGTCCTCGGTCATCTTGGCGAGCTGGTCCCAGGGGCGTTTGGCGCCCGCGAACAGCTTGGCTGCGGCGGCCATGCTGAGCCCGCCCAGCGATGGCGCGCCGGGCGCGGCGACATGGCCGGTGCCGTCCGGGTTGGCCCAGGTCATGCGCGAGGAATCCCAGCCGGCGGCCATGCGCTCGAACGGGCGCACCTTGGCGGTGACGGGCGATTCCAGCGTGATCGTGCCGATCGCGCCATGCTGCTGGGCGATCACCGCCTTGTTGGCGGCGTTGCCGAAATGGGCGCGCTCCTCGCCGGGAAGGCCGCGCGGGGCGCCGCCGAAGAAGGCGACGATCCGGCCCTTGACCTTCGCGCCCTTGTAATCGTCGATCCCGAACTGCGGCGCGACGATGCCGTATCCGACGAACACCACCTCGGCATCCACCTTGGTCGTGTCGCGCATCGGATCGGCGCCGGGCAGATATTCCACGCCGAATTCCAGCGGCTGGCCGTTGAGCAGGAAGCTGCCCTTGCTGGCCGATTTGTAGCTGAGCAGCGGCACATTCTGCAGGAAGCTGCCGTTGTCGCCGGCGGGCACCAGCCCCTGTTCGTAGAATTGCGACGCGACATATTGCGCCGCGATCTCATATTCCGGCGCCCCCGCCTCGCGCCCGCGCAGCGCGTCGGAAGCGAGGAACATCACATGGCTCTTCATCGCCGCCTGGGGGGCGGGCAGCGGGGCGTTGATGCGGGCGTTGCGCTCGGCGGCGGCCTCGTCGCCGGTCGGTCCGGCGAGCGCGGCGCCGGCGGCAAGCGCGGCGAAGGCAAAGGCACTGACAAATCGAAGCATCGGGAAATCCTGAACGGGATGAATGCCCGATGGGTACGCAGCGCACGCGCGCCGCGCAACACGATTTCCTGTGGCGGGAAGCGGACTTGCCCCTATATCAGCGCGCCATGGCCGATGCACAGAACGCCGCCGCAGCGCCGCGCGTAACGCGCCGCGAGGATTATCGCGAACCCGACTGGCTGGTGCCGGAGATCGCGCTCGATTTCGAGCTGGACCCCGCCGCCACGCGCGTCCGCGCGGCGCTGAAGGTGACGCGCAACGGCGGCCACGATCGCCCGCTGGTGCTGATGGGCGACGGGCTGGAGCCGCTGGCGGTGCGCGTCGACGGCAAGGATGCGGCCTGGACGATGGAGGGGCCGGACCTGGTGATCGCGCTGCCCGGCGCCGCCCACCGGATCGAGACCGAGGTGGTGATCGCGCCCGAGCGCAACACCCAGCTCCAGGGCCTCTATGCCTCGGGCGGAATCCTCTGCACCCAATGCGAGTCCGAAGGTTTCCGCCGGATCACCTTCTTCCCCGACCGGCCCGACGTGCTGACGAAATACCGGGTACGGATGGCGGCGGAGAAGGCGCGCTATCCCGTGCTGCTGGCCAATGGCGATCCGGTCGCCCAGGGCGATCTGGCGGACGGGCGGCACTGGGCGGAATGGCACGATCCCTTCCCCAAGCCTTCCTATCTCTTCGCGCTGGTGGCGGGCGACCTGGTGGCCAATCGCGGCAGCTTCACCACCATGTCGGGGCGCGAGGTGCAGCTCGGCATCTGGGTGCGCGAGCCGGACCTGGCCAAGACCGATCACGCGCTCCACGCGCTGAAGCTCAGCATGGCCTGGGACGAGAAGGTCTATGGCCGCGAATATGATCTGGACGTGTTCAACATCGTCGCCGTCGACGATTTCAACTTCGGCGCGATGGAGAACAAGGGGCTGAACGTCTTCAACAGCCGCTACATCCTGGCCGATCCGGACACCGCGACCGATTGGGATTACGACGCGGTCGCCGCGGTGGTGGCGCACGAATATTTCCACAACTGGTCGGGCAACCGCGTCACCTGCCGCGACTGGTTCCAGCTCAGCCTGAAGGAAGGCTTCACCGTCTTCCGCGACCAGAGCTTCTCCGCGGACCAGGGCAGCGCCGCGGTGAAGCGGATCGAGGATGTGCGCGGGCTGCGCGCCAGCCAGTTCCAGGAAGACGCGGGGCCGCTGGCCCATCCGGTGCGGCCCGACAGCTATATCGAGATCAGCAACTTCTACACCGCGACGATCTACAACAAGGGCGCCGAGGTCATCCGGATGATGGCCACGATCCTTGGCCCGGAGAAGTTCCGCGCGGCGACCGACATCTATTTCGACCGGTTCGACGGCACCGCCGCGACCTGCGAGGATTTCGTGCGCTGCATGGAGGAGGCCGGCGGCGTCGACCTGGCGCAGTTCCGCCTGTGGTACAGCCAGGCGGGCACGCCGCGCGTATCGGCCACGCTGGCGCAGGACGGCGGCAAGGCGCGGCTAACGCTGAAGCAGACGGTGCCGCCCACCCCCGGCCAGCCCGAAAAGGCGCCGATGGTGCTGCCGCTGAAGCTGAAGCTGTTCGGCCGGGTGACCGGCCGCGCGCTGTGCGACGAGCAGCTCGTGCTGCTCAACCGGCCCGAGCAGGAGCTGGTGTTCGGCAACCTGACCGAGCCTCCCGTGCTTTCGATCAACCGCGGCTTTTCCGCCCCCGTGGTGGTGGAGACCGATCGCACGCCCGATCAGCTCGCCTTCCTTTCCGCGCACGATGACGACCCCTTCGCCCGCTATGAGGCGATGCAGCAGCTCATGCTCGACACGCTGACCGCCGCCGTGCGCGGCGCGCCGTTCGATCATGGCCCGGTGATCGAGGCGGTGCGCAACACGCTGGCCGATACGCGGCTGGACCGCGCGTTCGTGGCCGATGCGGTGCTGCTGCCGTCGGACAGCTTCATCGGCGATCAGATGGACATCGTCGATCCCGAGGCGATCTTCCGCGCACGTGAGGCGCTGCGCCGCGAGCTGGCCACGGCGCTGGCCGGCCAGTGGCGCGACGCCTATGAGGCCAATCGCGCCAACCGCTTCGAATATTCGCCCGCGGCGAAGGGCGCTCGGCGGATCAAGAATGTGGCACTGGGCTATATCGCCGCCAGCGGCGCCGCGGATGCTCCGGCGCTGGCCTTCCGCCAGTTCGAGGGCGCGGACAACATGACCGACCGGCAGGCGGCGCTGGGCACGCTGGTCAACGGCCGGTCGGACGAGCGCGCGGCGGCGCTGGCGGCATTCTACGATCGCTATCGCGGCAACGCGCTGGTGCTGGATAAATGGTTCCAGACCCAGGCGCTGTCGACGCGCGACGACACCGCCGAGGCGGTGGAAAAGCTGGCCGCGCACCCCGATTTCACGCTCGCCAACCCCAATCGCGCGCGTTCGGTGATCGGCGCCTTCGGGGTGAACCAGCGCGCGTTCCACCACCCGTCGGGCCGCGGCTATCGCTTCGTGGCGGATCAGTTGCTGGCGCTCGACCGGATCAATCCGCAGACCGCGGCAAAGCTGTTGCCGCCGCTGGGCCGCTGGCGCCGCTTCGACGCCGAACGCGCCGCCCGCATGCGCGCCGAGCTGGAACGGATCGTGGCGACCCCCGGGCTGAGCAAGGACACGTTCGAACAGGCCAGCAAGTCGCTGGATTAGCAGCGGCCATTCGCGGCGTATGCGCGCGGGGCAATTGGCCCAAACATGTTAAGTATTTTGAGTTTTTTTAACTCAAATGATCCGATATGTTGCCCTATGATCAATAGCGCGAACATGAACTGGCCATGCTGAAGCCGACCTACACGATCCCCGACCTTCCGCCCAAGGGAGCGTTGGAGACCCCACCGGTCTTGCGCGTGGCAGCCAGGGCCCACCGGCACCTCGCCGAATTGAAAGGCCGCGCGAGCAGCATTCCTAACCAGGGAATATTGATCGACACACTCTCCTTGCAGGAAGCGAAAGCCAGCTCGGAAATCGAAAACATCGTTACGACCCAGGACGAACTGTTTCAGGCCAGCCTGTTCCCGGAAAACCCTTCCTCGGGTGCTACCAAGGAAGTCGCACTCTATCGCGACGCTCTGAAGCTGGGGCTGGAGCGGATGCGCCAACAGCAGGGGCTGCTCACAAACGGCACGATTGTGGCGATGTTCCAGATGCTCAAGCGCACAAACGGAGGGTTCCGCGAAACGCCCGGTACCGCGCTGCTAAACGAAGCAAGCGGGGAGATCGTCTATGTCCCCCCGCAGGAGGGTCATACGGTTCGCACGATGATGGGTCGGCTGGAGACGTTCATCAACGACCACGCGGCCTGCGACTTGGACCCTCTCGTCAAGATGGCAATCATCCATCACCAGTTCGAAAGCATCCACCCGTTTCCCGACGGGAACGGACGCATCGGCCGCATTATCAACGCCCTCTACCTCACCCAACAGGGGCTGCTCGATATTCCCATATTGTACATGAGCCGGCATATTATCACGCACAAAGGCGATTATTATCGATTACTACAGTCCGTCCGCGAGACAGGCGAGTGGGAAGCATGGCTAATCTACATGCTTACGGCGATAGCGGAAACATCGATCGATACGCTCAATCTTGTGGAGAATATTCGCAGACTCATGGCGGAGTACAAGCAGCGCCTGCGCCGCAATCACCCGAAAATCTACTCTCAGGATCTGCTCAACCTGCTGTTCCGGCATCCCTACACACGCATCGCGCATGTGGAGCACGAACTTGGAGTAACCCGTCAGACGGCGGCCCGGTATCTCGACGAGCTCGCACAAGCCGGCCTGCTTTCGAAACACCGCCTCGGCAAGAACAACTACTATATCAATGATCCATTGGCCGACCTCTTTATGGAGCGGCCGGCCGCAGGCTGATCACGCCATCCGGTTGCTGCCGCGCTTCACCGTGGCGGTGTGGCCGATGCTGGCGGCGGGATTGCGCGTCAGCACCGTATCGACGAACAGCCAGTGGTTGGTCGCGCGTTCGGGGGTGAGCGTGAGCGCCATATAGCCGCGGCGGCTGACGTCGCACCATTTCAGCTCCGGGTTGGCGGCGGCCATCCCCGCCTCGATCCTGCGGAAATCGGGGCCGAGCGCGTCTTCATAGCCCGGCGAGGTCACCGAATGGCCGGCGAACTCGACGCCCGCGGCATGGCCGTCCTGCGCCAGATCGAAGGCCCAGGCATTGTGGCTGTCACCGCACAGCACGAGCAGGTTGGCGTCCGCCGCCTGCGCCGACTTCAGGAAGCGCGCGCGCGCCGCCGGATAGCCGCCCCAGTTGTCGAGATCGACCGGCAGCCCCGCCTTGCCCGCCGCGACCGAGCCCTGGACATAGGCGCGGGTATATTTGTCACCGTCGGGCAGCAGCCAATCCACCGCATCCGCGGGCGCGCGGAGCTGGCCCAGGATCGTGCCGAACGCCGTCACCTGCCACTTGCGGCCCGAACGGACCGACGCGGCGATCGCGCGGGAGAGCCACGCCTCCTGCTCGCTGCCCAGCATCGACGCCGCGGCGTCCTGCCACGGGCCGTCGCGGAATTCGGCAAGCGCGCGGGCGGGATCGGAAGCAAGGAACAGCGGGGCGATATCGGCGCTGCGGGTGCGGCCGAGCAGGCGGCTTTCGGTGCGGAACAGCGTGGCCAGCCCGCCGATGTCATAGGCGGCCCAGGGCGTTTCCGAAACGGGCATCCATTCGTGCCAGGCCTGGATCGCCGCGGCCCTGCGCACGCTCCAGTCGCCCTCGTTCGCCTGGTGGTTCTGCGCGCCGCCTTCCCAGCTATTGTTGGCGGTCTCATGATCGTCCCACTGGATCAGCATCGGGATCGCGGCGTGCAGCGCCTGGAGATCGGGATCGCTGCGATAGCTGGCGTAGCGCAGGCGATAGTCGGCGAGCGCGAGGATCTCGTGCTCCGGCTGCGGCATGCGCCCGGTGAGCTGGCGCGCGGCCGAGGGATACACGCCCGGGCCATATTCGTAGATATAGTCGCCGACATGGATGCCCAGATCGATGTCGCCCCGCGCGGCGGCATGGGCATAGGCGTTGAACCAGCCGAACCCCATGTTCGAGCAACTGAACACCGCCAGCGTGAACCGCCGCGTGCTATTCGGCAGCGTGCGCGTGCGGCCGATGGGGGAGATGCTACCGTCCGGGCCGACGAAGCGGTAGAAATAGCGCCGGCCGGGCAACAGTCCGGTGACCGCGATCTTCACGGTCCAGTCGCGCCACGGGCCGGTGATCGCCTGGCCGCCGCCGGCGATGCGGGCAAAGTCCGCGGTCTCCGAAATCTCGGCGCGTACCCGCGCGCTGTCGCCCGATGCGGGCACATAGCGCGTCCACAGCAGCATCCGGTCCGGGCCCGGCTCGCCGCTGGCGACCGAATGGGTGAAGCCCTGGCCCATCCCCGCGAAGGCGGCAGCAAAGCCCGGGATCGCGAAGGCGCCCAGACCCAGCGTTCCCGTGAGCAGCAGCGAGCGGCGGTCGATTCGGTGCGTCATCAATACCTCCCGGCGCAGCCGATGCACCGCGCGCATGGCGCGTTCGTGACAGCGTGCGGCACCAGCGCTAGGACGTGCGCATTGCTCCTGCAACAAGGCTGTATTCCATGCGTCACGCGATCCTTCCGCTGCTCCTCGCCACCGCCGCCTGCACGAACACGGCGCGGCCCGAAACCGCCGATCCCGCCGCGCTGGATGCCGCCGCGACCGCCGTCGCCGACGCGGTTTCCGCCACCGGTGCCGAAAGCGCCGACTATCTGAAGGCGCAGAGCGACAAGCTGGCCGTGATCCAGATGAAGCCCGACACCGCCTTCCTGAACGCCGAGGAGCGGCAGGTGGTGAACCTGCTGATCCAGGCTTCGAAGCTGATGAGCGAGATCTACCTGCGCCAGCGCGATCCCGCGAACCCGGAGACGCGCGCGCAGATCACCCGCAAGGGCGGGCAGGACACCAAGCTGCTGCTCAAGATGTTCGATCGCAACTTCGGCCCGTGGAACGAGGTGGACGATCTGCACCCCTTCTGGGGCACGAAGCCGATGCCGGAGGGCGCAGGCTTCTATCCCGCGGACATGACCAAGGCCGAGTTCGACGCCTATCTGGCCGCGCATCCGGAGCAGAAGGCGGCGCTGACCAGCCTCTACACCGTGGTGAAGCGCGACGGGGACCGGCTGGTCGCGGTGCCCTATTCGGTCGAATACCGGGAATGGCTGGAGCCCGCCGCCAGGCTGATGGAGCAGGCCGCGGCGATCACCACCAACCCCAGCCTGAAGAAGTTCCTCACGCTGCGTGCCAAGGCGTTCCGCACCGACGATTATTTCGAGAGCGAGCTGGCGTGGATGGACCTGAAGGACACCCCGATCGAGGTCGCGATCGGGCCGTATGAGACCTATACCGACCGGCTCTATGGCTGGAAGGCGGCGTTCGAGAGCTTCGTCACGCTGAAGGACCCTGAGGAGAGCGCGGCGCTCGACAAGTACAAGCATTACCTGCGCGACATGGAGGCCAACCTGCCGGTCGACGACCGGTACAAGAATTTCCAGCGCGGCTTCGAAAGCCCGATCGCGGTGGCCGAACAGGTGCAGGGCGGCGGCGACAATGTGCCCGGCGTGCAGACCATCGCCTTCAACCTGCCCAACGACGAGCGCGTGCGCGAGGCCAAGGGCGCCAAGAAGGTGATCCTCTCCAACGTGCTCGGCGCCAAGTATGAGCGCATCCTGAAGCCGATGGCGCCGCTGGTGCTGGTGCCCGATCAGGCCGGGCTGGTGGTGAAGAAATACATGCAGCTCGAAACGCTGTTCCACGAACTCTCGCACAGCCTGGGGCCGGGCACGATCCTGGTCGGCGGCCGCAAGACGACGGTGAACGAGGAGCTGAAGGAACAGGCCAGCGCGCTGGAGGAGGCCAAGGCCGACGTGATGGGCGCGTGGAACATCCTGTTCATGATGCAGAAGGGCGAGCTGCCCGCGGCCGAGAAGGACCAGCTCCTCGCCACCTATCTGGCCGGCACGTTCCGCGCGATGCGTTTCGGCATCGAGGAGGCGCATGGGCGCGGCGCGGCGATGCAGTACAGCTATCTGAAGGACAAGGGCGCATTCGCCTGGGACGCGGCGGCCGGGCGCTATCGCATCGACGGTGCGAAGATGGAGGCGGGGCTGCGCGATCTGCTGCGCGACATGATCCACCTTCAGGGCAACGGCGATTATGAAGGCACCAAGGCCTTCATGGCCAAATGGGCGGTGCTGGACGAAAACGCCAAGGCCGTGATCGCTTCGATGACCGCGATCCCGGTGGATATCGTTCCCGTCTATCCCGGCCAGCTCTGATGCCCGCGCACGCCTGATGCACGCACATCCCGTGCTGCGCCCGGTGGCGGCGATGCCGCGCTGGGCGCAGCTCGCGCTTGCCGCGCTGGTTACCCGCGCGGTGACCTTCGGCAACCCGATGCTCCATGTCGACGAGACCTTCTATCTGGAGGTCGCCGACGCCTGGCTGCGCGGGATCGCGCCCTATTCCGGCGTGTGGGACCGCAAGCCGGCGGGACTGTTCCTGCTCTATGCGATCCCCGCCGCGTTCGGCGTGGCGGCGGGCGTGTGGCTGTACCAGGCGATGGCGGCGGCGAGCGCGGCGCTGACCGCGCTGGCGATCGCGCGGCTCGCCGATCGCGCGGGATGGACGCGCGGCGCGACCTGGGCCGGGGTGGCCTATCTGGTCTGGCTGACCTGGCTGGAGGGCCAGGGCGGGCAGGCGCCGGTCTTCTACAACCTGCCGATGGCGGGCGCGGTGCTGCTCGTCGCGCCCGGCCCTGGGGACAGCACGTCCCCATCGCGCCGCTTCGCCCATGGGCTGGCGGCGATGGCGCTGGCCGGGCTGGCGATCCAGATCAAATACACGGCGGTGTTCGAGGGGATGTTCCTGGGCCTGTGGCTGATGTGGCGCGAATGGCGGCTGGGCCAACGGCCGGCCGGGATCGCCGCGAAGGGTGTCGCCTGGGCGGCGGTCGCGCTGGCGCCGACCGGTATCGCATGGGCGATGTTCGCGGCGGCTGGGCATGGCGGCGACTGGGTCTTCGCCAACTTCACCTCCATCCTGGCGCGGCAGCCCGATCCGGCGATCGAGCAGGCGGGCAATCTGGCGGTGATCCTGCTGATCGCCTCCCCGCTGATCGCGATGGCGGTGCTGGCGTGGCGGCTGCCCGCGGGCGCGGCGCCGGAACAGGCGATGCGGCGGTTCCTGTTCTGCTGGCTGGGCGCGGCGGCGCTGGGGCTGCTCGCCTTCGGTTCGTGGTTCGATCATTATGCGCTGCCGCTGCTGGTGCCCCTATGCGCCGTGGCGGCGGGATGCATCGGCGGGCATCGCGACGGGAGGCGCTGGGCGCTGGGCGCGATCGCGCTGTTCCTGATCGGCGGGCAGGCGGTGGTGCTGGGCAAGATCGCCAACCGCGGCACGGCGGCGCAATATGCCGCGCTGGTGCGGGGCATCGGCCGCGGGCCGGGATGCCTCTATGTCTATTCCGGCCCTTCGATGCTCTATGCGCAGAGCGGGCGCTGCGCGGTGACGCGATACTGGTTCCCCAGCCATCTGGGCCGCGTGCGCGAGGCGGGGGCGACCGGCGTGGACCAGGCCGCCGAGCTACGCCGCATCTTCGCCCGCGCGCGGCCGGAAGTGGTGGTGATGCGCGGGCCATATCGCGGCGAGAACGCGCCCATCCGCGCGATCGCCGAGGCGGAGGTGGCGCGGGCCTATGCCCCGGCCGGGCGCTATCCCCTGGGGGACCTGACGGTCACGGTCTATCGCCGCAAGTAGGATGGCGTCAGGCGGCCAGCGCGCGGCGGCGCTCCAGCAGCGCGGCATAATGGGCCATCAGCTCGCGCGCGTGATCATGGCCGGTGCGCACCCGCGCGGCGGCATGCCGGGCCGCGGCGCGCAGGATCGTCCGTTCGCGCGCATGCAGGCGGCGGATCGCGTCGGCGCAGGCGCGCGCATCGCCCGCGCGATAGGTTTCCGCGAAAAGCGGATCGGCGATCTCCGCACAGCCGCCGCGATCGGGGACGATCAGCGGCAGGCCCGACGCCAGCGCCTCATGCGCCACCAGCCCGAACGGCTCGTCGCTGGAGCCATGGACCAGCGCGTCGCAGCTCGCGATGATGCTGGCCAGCCGGTGGCGGTCATAGACGGGGCGGAAGAGGCGGATGTGGGGGCTGCCCTTGATCCGCGCCTCCACGCTGGCGCGCGCGGGGCCGTCGCCCAGCATCACCATCCCCACCGGGATGTCGGCGCCCGCCGCGTCGATCGCGTCGATCACCATCGGCCAGCGCTTCTCGCTGTGATGCCGCCCGAGCCCGAGCAGCAGCAGCCCGTCGCGCGGCAGCCCGCATTGCGCCAGCAGCGCCTCGCGCAGCCGTTCGTCGCGGTGATCGGGGGAGAAATAGCCCTCCTCGATCCCTAGCGGCATCGGAACGGCATCGAACCCGCGCCGCGTGAAATCGCGGGCGAGCGTGGGGCCGTTGGTGACGAAGGCGTCGAACGGCGCCAGCATGTTGTGCATCCAGCGCGTGTAGAAGTGGAAGACCCGCTCCACCCGCTCCGCGCTCACCAGCGGATGCAGCCAGCGGCGCGGATAGGCGGCCAGATTGTCGTTGTGGGCGAAATATACCTTGAGAGCGCGGCCGTGCCAGTTACGCACCGCCAGCGCCCCGGCCCAGGGCGCGCAGACCTCCACCACGTCCGGATCGATCGCGTCGAGCAGCGAGCGGATCGTGCGGACGCGGCTGAACTGCCGGTAATTGGTGTCGAGCGGCAGCAACGGCGAACGCACCCAATGGATGCGGCCGCCGCCCGGCCGTTCCTCCACCTCGTCGCGCTTGCCGGGCGCGATCACCACCAGCTCGTGCCCCAGATCGGCCATGATGCCGAACTTGCGGTCGATATAGGTGCGCACCCCGCCGCCGGTGGGGGAATAGAGCTCGTTGACGTCGACGACGCGCATCAGCGGGCCGGCGAAAAGCCCGAGAGGCCGCGCAGATACTGCATCTTGAGCGTTACCTGCACGCCGCCGGGGGCCACATTGATCGTCGAATAGGCGAGCTTCGGGCGCGAGCGGCCCACCGCGCGATTGCTGACCACGCCGACACCGTCCTTCCAGATGTTGAACTTGTTCTTGCCGTCGCGATCATGGGTGAAGACCATGCCGTAGCGCCCGGCCTGGGGCACGCGGATGCACAGGGTGACCGGGCCGGAAGCCGGGACCTTGCCCCACACGCGCGCGAAGAACTTGCCCTCGCGCTTCAGGTCGCGGTCGTCCTTCAGGAAATCCTGTTCGTTGGCGGGCCACAGCTCCACCTTGATGCTGCCAGTGCGGTCCTTCATGTCGAGCGCGATCACATGGATCGGCACGCCCGTGCCGTTGCACGGCGCATCCACCGTCTGCGCGGGCGCATGCGCCCCGGCCGGAGCCACCAGCGCCGCTGCCGCCGCAATCCCCAAAATCCGTCGCTTCATAGCCGCCCCTTGATCAATCCCCGGATGCTGAACCCGATCATCAGCACGACATGCACCAGCAGCGTCAACGCCGCTATCACCGCCGTCAGCTCCGACAATATCGCATCCTGGCCCAACAGCAGCATGGCAAACGAAGCGAACAGCAATTCCTTGTTCGGCACCAGCGGCAGGCGCGACGACAACAGCCGCATCGCGCACAGGAACAGCCAGGTGCCGATTTCCACCCCGGGCAGCGCGAAACGCCAGGTGGCGACCAGGCAGATGTTGACAAACAGGATGCGCGCCATGTGCATCCCGAACACCCACCACAGCATCCGCCGCGGCAGCGAGAACACGCGCCGGGCGAAGACCAGGAACGGCACGCTCATCGCCACGACCAGCGCCGCCGATGCATAGACCGCGCCCGGCCCGATCTCGCGCGGCAGTTCCTCGCTGAAGGGCGCGGCGACCAGGATCATCGCCAGCGTCATCGCGTTGCCCGCGATCGCGGACAGGATCGTCACGTCCTTGATCGCGCCGAAGGGCGCAGCCACCATCTGCGTGCGCTGGCGTGCCCAGGCGTAGAAATAGGCCTCGCCCGAATAGCCGAGCAGCACCTCGTTCGAGATGCGCTTCTTGTTCAGCGCCGCCAGGCCCGAAAACGGGATGCGCCACAGCCGCCGGAAGATCAGGTAATCGAAGGCGGGCGGCGCGAAATAATAGGCGGCGAAGGCCAGCCAGAACAGCGGATGGACCGGCACCGCGCGCTGGAGCGCCCCCAGCCCCGATCCGAACAGCTCGCGCGCCAGCGCGGCGATCATCAGCAGCGTGAGCGCGCCACCCAGAATCAGCGGCCAGCGGCGGCGGATCCGCTCGATCGGCTCCAGCCCGGCGATGGCCGCAGGATCGGGCAGCGCGGCCTGCGCGAGCGGGCCTTGCGCTATTTCAGTACCGGGGGACTGGATCATGCCGATACGGGTCTTTCAACAACAAGACAGGGGCGGCGCGATGCCGTCCCGGTTGGGATTGCGATGCACCCGCTCTGCGCCACGCGATGACAAGCGATTGCGATTTCTTCGCGGCGCGAATTGGGCTCTAAAGTGCCCCCCTAGAGCCCGGCTATCGCAGCGTAACATGACATTTTCGCAACATATTCTTTGCTTTGCGCAGACTCTTCGCGGCGGCGGGGTGGAACGGGCCATGCTCGCGCTGGCGCGGCAATGGTGCGCCGCGGGAAGGCGGGTCACCCTCCTCATCGGGGATGGCGGCGGGCCGCTGGCCGCAGAGGTGCCGGCCGCGGCGGACGCAAGGATGCTGGGCGACGGCCGCTACGGCGCGCTGCCCGGCGCGATCGCGGCGGCGGTGCGCGCGGACGCCCCGGACATGATCTTCTGCCCCGGCAACCATTATACCGGCGCGGCGGCGCTGGCCCGGCTGCGGCTGGGGCGCGGCTGCCCGCCGATCGTGGCGAAGATATCCAACGCGCTGGTGCGGCCGGAGATGGGGGCGATCGCGGCATGGGGCTATCGCCGCTGGCTGCGGGCGCACCCGCGCTTCCTGGCGCATGTGGTGGCGATGTCGCCGGCGATGGCGGCCGAGGCGGTGGCCGAGTTGCGGATCGCGGCGGAACGGGTGAGCGTGATCGCCAATCCCCCGCCCCGCCCGCCTGCCGATGCGCCGCCCGTGCCGCTGCCGCCCGGCCGGTTCCTGCTGGGCGTGGGGCGGCTGGAGCCACAGAAGCGCTGGGACCGGCTGATCGACGCGATGGCGCGGATCGCCGACCCTCAGGTTTCGCTGCTGATCCTGGGCGAAGGCGGCGCGCGTGCCGCGCTGGAGGCACAGGTGGCGCGTCTGGGGCTGGCGGCGCGGGTGCGCATGCCGGGCTATGCCGCCGATCCCGGCCCGGCGCTGGCGCGGGCCGAGGCGGCGGTGCTCACATCGGATTTCGAAGGCGTGCCCGGCGTGCTGCGCGAGGCGCTGGCGCTGGGCACCCCGGTGGTGGCGACCGAGGCGAGCGTGGCCGTGCGCGAGATCGTCGACACGCCGGACAAGGGCGAGGTGGTGCCGCGCGGCGATGCGGACGCGCTGCTGGCGGCGCTGGAGCGGCGGCTGGCGCCCGGCGCGGCACGGCCGGAACCGGTGGCGGCACCCGGCGATCCGGCGGCGGACTATCTGGCGCTGTTCGACCGGATCGCCGCTCAGCGCAGCGCGTAGCGCAGCCCCGCCCAGAGCGTGCGCGGGCTGGAGCGCTCGACGATGCCGCCGCCGCTGATCCCGGCCTCCACCCGCGCATCGAACAGATTCTCGCCGCGCGCCTCGAACGACAGGCCCGCGCCCAGCGGCACGCGCAGCAATGCGTCGAGCGTGACCGCATCGTTCAGCAGGCGCAGGTTCTGGTCGTCCTCGAACTGTGCGCCGGTGTAGCGGCCGGTGAACGAGACGGCCCAGCCGCCGCGGCTCCAGCCCAGCGTGGCAGATCCCTGGTTGCGCGCGGTCTGCGCCGGGCGCAGGCCGTCGAGCGGGGCCGGCACGCCCGAGGCCGCGACGCGCGCATCGGCGAGCGACCAGGAGGCCGCCAGATACCAGTCGCCGCGCGTCAGCCGCGCATCGAACTCCACGCCATAGGCGGTCACCGAATCCAGGTTCTGCCGCTGGCGATAGACGCCCGCCGCCGAGACGAAGCCGACGCCGGGGAAGCTGCCCGGGCCGCTGGCGATGGTGACGTTGGCGATCGCGCCGTCCAGCCGGTTCCAATAGCCCGTCGCGCGCAGCGTGAACCCGGCCGCGGGCGACCAGTCCAGCCCCGCCTCGGCCCCGCTCAGCCGCTCGGGGGCCAGCGCGGCGTTGGCGGCGGTGGCGTCGGCACCGACACGGAAAGGACGGTACAGCTCGTTCAGCGTCGGCAGCCGCCAGCCGCGATAGCCCGCCGCGCGCAGCGCGACCCCGCCGCCCGCGTCGAACGCCGCGCCGATCCGGCCCGTACCTTCCCAGCCGCTGCGATCGGCGAAGGCCAGACCGGTGAGTAGCGCGCCGCCCGCCAGCGGCGCCTCGGTCATGCGGCCGCCGCGGATCTGCCATCGGTCCAGCCGCAGGCCGCCGCTGAGCGTCAGTGCGCCGGTTTCCACGCTGACATCGGCGAAGGCGCCGAAGGTGGCGCTGCGCCCGCCCGCCTCGCGCCGCCGCGTCGGGGCGCCGGCGACATAGGTGTAATATTCCTGGGTGCGGCCCGATACCGCGCGCGCATCGGCGCCCAGCCGCAGCGTCAGCACATCCCCGGCCGGCGGCTGGATTTCGATGCGGCCGCCGGTGCCGGTGGAGGGCACGCTATACTGGTCGAGCGTTGGAGTGACCGTGGCGCGTGCCGCGTCGACGCTGGCGAAACCGCTGGAGAAACCCCGCGCCTGGACATAGGCGAGCGCCGACCAGCGCCAGTCGCCCCGGCCGACGATGCGCAGGCTGGCGTCGGCGCCCTCGCTCTTGCCCGCGGTGAAGGCGACGCCGCGCTCGCGCCGGTCTGTGAAGCCCGAAAGGCTCGCCTGCACCTCGGCGCCGCCGGTATCGATCACCGCGCGCAGCGACAGGCTGGCCTGCTCATAGGGCGAGGCGCGATCCACCGGGCCGCGCTGTTCCGCGATGACCGGGATGAAGCCGTCGCCGCGCGCATATTGGGCGGCGGCGGTGACGAAACCCGGGCCGAGCGCGGCCGACGCGGTGGCCACCGTATCCAGGCTGTCGCGGCTGCCATAGGCGGTGGAGAGCGCCAGCGGGCCGAGCGCCTCCGGCCCGGCGCTGAAAAGCTCGATCGTCCCCGCCAGCGCGCCCGGGCCGGCATAGCCGCTGCCCCCGCCGCGCACGACGCGCGCCGAGCCGAGCCGCGCGGGCAGATAGGCGGGGAAGGCCACCCAGCCGCCGAACGGATCGGCCTGGGGCACGCCATCGAGCAGCAGCAGCGTGCGGCTGGAGGCGTTCCCGCCCAGCCCGCGGATCGTGACGCCCTGGCTGGTGGGATGCGCCGATCGCGAATCGGAACGGCGGAACTGGGCGAGCCCGGCGACGTCGCGTAGCGCGTCCTCCAGCCGGGCACTGGCGGTGCCGGTCAACCGTTCGCGATCGATCTCCGCCACGGCATAGGCCGCCTCGCCCGGGGGCGCTTCCAGCCCGCGGCCGGTGACCGTGATCTCGGCCGGGGTCTCGCCCGGATCCTGCGCGAAGGCGGGGGCCGCGAGCAGCAGCCCCGCCGCCGCCAGAGCATGCTTCACGGCTTCACGCGATCGGGATGCGCCGCGGCGAAAGAGGGCAGCGCCTGGCACGCGGCATCGGCAGCGAGCAGCCGGGGATAGGCATCGAGCGGCGTATCGAAACGGCGCGCGTTGAACATCTGCGGCACCAGGCAGATGTCGGAGACGTCGGGTGCGGCGCCGCCCAGGAACGGCCCTTCGCCGCCGCCGGCCTCCGCCATCGCCTCCAGCGCGGCGAAGCCCTCCGCGATCCAGTGGCGCGTCCAGTCGTCACGCTTGGGCTCGTCGGCGCCGATGTCGCGCTTCAGCCAGCGCATCACGCGCAGGTTGTTGAGCGGATGGATGTCGCACGCGATCACCAGCGCGCGCGCCATCGCGTCGGCACGGGCATCGGGATCGGCCGGGATCAGCCGGGGTTCGGGAAAACGCGCGTCGAGCCATTCGACGATCGCCAGGCTCTGCGTCAGCACCCGCGTTCCGGTGTCGAGCGCGGGGACGAACCCCTGGGGGTTGCGCGCCAGATGCTCGGGGCTGCGCTGCTGGTTTTCCAGCAGCATCACATCGTTGCGGCGATATTCCACGCCCTTGAGGTTCAGCGCGATGCGGACGCGATAGCCCGCCGAGGAGCGGAAATAATCGTGGAGCAGCAGCATGCTCAGTCCTTGGTTTCGGTCATCGGTTCGGGATCGGGGACCAGCGGCTCGCGGCTTCGCCAGCGCGCGCGCCGCCGCCCGATGCCGGCCTGGGCGGCGCGTTCCGATTCGCGTTCCAGCGCGACCTTGATCATCGCCACCATCGGATCGGCCAGCGCCAGCCCCATCACGCCGAACAGCGTGCTCGCCAGGATCTGGGCCGAAAGCGTCAGCGCGGGCGGCAGGTCCACCGTGTGCCGCGCCACCAGCGGGATCAGCACATAGCCGTCAAAGGTCTGCACGCCGAAATAGATGGCGATCGCCCACAGCCCCTGATCCTGCCCAGCGCTAAACCCCACCGCCACCATCAGCACGCCCGAGACGAAGGCGCCGATATTGGGGATGAAGGCCAGGATGCCGGTGATGATGCCCAGCAGCAGCGCCATCGGCACCCCCGCGATCGACAGCAGGATCCAGGTGAGCACGCCTTCGAACAGCATCCCCGCCAGCCGCCCGGCGAGCAGGATGCGCATCGTCCGCGCCATCCGCGCCAGCGTGACCGAGAATTCGTCGCGCGCGGCGATCGGCACCATCCACTGCAGCCCGCGCTCGTACAGCCGCGGCTCGATGGCGACGAACAGGCCGATCGTCATCACCATCAGCAGGCTGCCGAACGCGCCCAGCAGCGACCCCACCGCCGAGGTGAGCCGCCCGACCGAGCTCATCGCCTGCTGCGCCATGCCGGCCAGGTCGGACGCGCCGGGCATGATCCCCAGGCCGGAAAGCCAGGCGGCGATCCGCGTCCACTGCACCTCCAGCGTGGTGCGGAGCTGCTCGGCCTGCTGGGCGATCTGGACGCCGGTGAGATAGAAGACGCCGGCGACGAAGGCGATCACCAGCAGCACGACGATGGCCAGCAGCGCGCCGCGCGGCAGCGGCAGCACGCGGCGCAGCAGCCGGACGCCGCCGTCGAGCATCGATGCGAACACCAGCGCCCCGAAGATGATCAGCAGCGGCTGGATCAGCAGCACCACCAGCCCGATCGCGATCGCGAGCCCGAACCATACGGAGGCGCGGCGCAGCTCCGCACGGATCAGCGGATCGCGCAGCTCGTTTGGGCCGGGCTCCTGAACGACCGATACCGCGCCCGGCGCCGCCTCTTCGCTCATTCGGTACCCCTTTCAGGCCGCAGCGACATGCCCGCCCGCCCGGAACGGAACGACGAGAACCAGGTCAGCGGGTTCCACGTCGCCGTGCCGTCGAGCGAGAAGGTGATGAACTCGGCGCGGCCGCCGATATTCTCCCACGGAACCGGCCCGCCCAGCCCCTTCACCGCTACCGGATAGCGGCTGTCGGCGCTGTTGTCGCGGTTGTCGCCCATCAGGAACACGCGCCCGCGGGGCACCCGCATCTCCGGGAAATCGTCGCCCGCGCTATGGCCCAGATCGGCGACGACATAGCTCGGCCCGCCGGGCAGCGTCTCGCGATAGACGGTCAGCCGGCAATAGAGCGCCCCGTCCTGCGCACGCACGCGGCGACCGGCATAGAATTGCGATCCGCCCTCTTCCGAATTGGTGCTGCACCGCGTGTTGGCATCGACGGGCACGAGCTGGTCGGGCAGCCACTCGCGCTCCAGCGGGCGGCCGTTGAGCCACACCACCCCGCCGCGCACCGCGATGCGATCGCCCGGCAGCGCGATCACGCGCTTGATATAGTCGGTGTCCTGCCCCGGCGGGGTGACGATCACCACGTCCCCGCGCTGCGGCAGGCTGCCCATCAGCCGCCCCGGCATGAAGGGCAGCAGGTGGAAGGTCGGCGTGACGTAGGAATAGCCATAGGGATATTTGGTCACCACCAGCCGGTCGCCGACGCGCAGCAGCGGCAGCATCGATTCCGACGGGATGTAGAAGGGCTTGGCGATCAGGCTGTGGAAGCCCAGCACCGCCACGACCAGCCACAGGATGCCGCGCGCCTCCGCCCACCAGTCGGTGTGGTGGTGCGCCTCGTCATCCTCCTGCTCCCCGGCCTCCGGCGCCAGCGCCAGCTCGTCCGCACGCATCACTCGTTCCTTCCCACCGGAAGCGCCTCGACCATCACCATGGCATAGGCCCAGGGGTCGTCGTCGGTCAGCGTCAGGTGTACCACGGCGCGGTGCCCCTCCGGCACCAGCGCGTCAAGCCGCGCCCTGGCACCCCCGGTGAGCATCAGCGTGGGCGCGCCCGAACGCGCGTTCACCACTCCGATGTCCTTCATGAACACGCCCTGAGAGAATCCCGTTCCCACCGCCTTCGAAAACGCCTCCTTCGCGGCGAATCGCTTCGCCAGCGTCGCGGCGCGGGTGTGCGGGCGGCGCGCGGCCTTGGCTAACTCGGTTTCGGTAAAGACGCGGTTTTCGAAACGTTCGCCGAAGCGCTCGAGCGATTTGCGGATGCGATCGATGTTGCACAGGTCGGAGCCGAGGCCGATGATCATGCGCCTAGGCCCAGCCGTCCCGGGAAGGAAGCGAAGGGACGCTCATCCCCGCGCCTCGTCCATCAGCGCGCGCATGCGCCGGACCACCGGGGCCAGTCCGTCGAAAATCGCCTCGCCGATCAGGAAATGGCCGATGTTCAGTTCGGCGACCTGCGGGATCGCGGCGATGGGGATCACATTGTCGAAGGTGAGGCCGTGGCCCGCATGCGGCTCCAGCCCCGCCTTGGCGGCCAGCGCTGCGGCGTCGGCGATGCGCTTCAGCTCCTCGGCCCGGCCATGTTCGGGCAGCTCGCAATAGCGGCCGGTGTGCAGCTCCACCACGGGGGCGCCCAGGCGCAGCGCCGCGTCGATCTGGCGCTCGTCGGGCTCGATGAACAGCGACACGCGGCAACCCGCCTCGCGCAGCTTGGCGACCATCGGCGCCAGGTGGTTGTGCTGGCCCGCGGCGTCCAGCCCGCCCTCGGTCGTCCGCTCCTCGCGCTTCTCGGGCACGATGCACACGGCATGCGGGCGATGGCGCAGCGCGATCGCCAGCATCTCCTCCGTCGCCGCCATCTCCAGGTTGAGCGGAACGGGCAGCCCGGCCGAAAGCCGCGCGAAATCGTCGTCGGTGATGTGGCGCCGGTCTTCGCGCAGGTGCGCGGTGATGCCGTCCGCCCCCGCCTCCGCCGCCAGCAGCGCGGCCCGCACGGGATCGGGATAGCCGCTGCCGCGCGCGTTGCGCACGGTGGCGACGTGATCGATGTTGACGCCGAGGCGGAGCCGCCCGTCCTGAGCTTGCCGAAGGATCACGCGGCGGCCCGGCTGCCGGGCTTCACCGCGGGAATCGCCGCCAGTTCGGGCGGCAGCGAATCGGGGGCATAGGCGGGAACGTCGAGGCGGAGGAGCGGATAGAAGGGCACGCCCAGATCGGCCGTGCCGTTGGAGCGGTCCACCAGCGCGGCGGCGGCGATCACGTCGCCGCCCGCATCGCGGATCGCCGCCATCGCCTCGCGCGAGGAAAGGCCGGTAGTGACCACATCCTCCATCATCAGCACCTTCTGGCCCGGCGACAGGCGGAATCCGCGGCGCAGCTCGAACGTGCCGGTGGGGCGCTCCACGAACATCGCGTCGACGCCCAGCGCGCGCGCCATCTCGTGCCCGGCGATCACCCCGCCCATCGCGGGGGAGACCACCGCCTCGATTCGCGAGCGCAGCTCTGCCGGGATGCGCGCGGCCAGCGCATCGGCCAGCCGGGCTCCGCGCGCGGGGCTCATCAGCACGCGCGCGCATTGCAGATAGCGCGAACTGCGCAGCCCCGAAGAGAGGATGAAATGCCCCTCGAGCAGCGCCTCCGCGGCGCGAAACTCCGCCAGAACCTCGTCGTCCGTCAACGCTGCCGCTCCCGCCCGGAATGGGCGCGCGTTACTTAGGGGCGGTACGCACCAGCCGCAACGCCCATCAAAAAGCTGTTGAGAACCCGGCGCGCGGTCGTATAGGCCGCAGCGATTGGACAATTTGTCCCAGCGCTTCAAAACGGGGTGATCACGAACGATGCGCATGCTTGGGTTGACTTCGATCGTCCTGGCGGCGGGGCTGGCACTGGCCGGCCCGTCCCAGGCACAGGCTCCGGCGGCTGCGCCCGCAGCGCCGGCGGCGGCACCGGTTGCCGCTCCCGCTCCGGCCACGGCCACCGCGACTCCGGCCGCGCCCGCCGCATCGGCGGAAGAGGCCAAGCCGGCCGATCCGCTTCAGAATGCGGACGGCAGCTTCAAGTTCGCGCCCGATCCCAGCATCGGCCAGCCGAGCACCTATTGGGGCCTGCAGCAGCAGGTGACCCCCAACGGCCGGACGGCGCACTGGTTCCACGACGTGATCCTGCTGCCGCTGATCGTCTTCATCAGCATCTTCGTGCTGGTGCTGCTGCTGTGGGTGATCGTTCGCTATCGCCGCGCCGCCAACCCGGAACCTTCGAAGACCAGCCACAACACGCTGATCGAGGTGATCTGGACGCTGGTGCCCGTGCTGATCCTGGTCGCCGTGGCGGTGCCCTCGATCCGGCTGCTCGCCGCGCAGTTCAAGCCCGCGCCCGACAATGCCGTCACGCTGAAGGCGATCGGCAACCAGTGGTTCTGGTCCTATGAATATCCCGATCATGGCGGCATCCAGATCACTGCCAACATGCTGAAGGAAAAGAACGAGGTTGAGCCGGGCCAGCGTTTCCGCACCGATCAGGACGGCCCCCGCCTGCTGGCGACCGACAACCGCATCGTCCTTCCCGTCGGCGTTCCGATCCGCCTGCAGACCACCGCGCAGGACGTGATCCACGCCTGGGCGGTCCCCGCCTTCTGGATCAAGCTTGACGCGATCCCGGGCCGGACCAACGAAACCAGCTTCATCATCGAGAAGCCGGGCATCTACTTCGGCCAGTGTTCCGAACTGTGCGGCGCGCGCCACGGCTATATGCCGATCGTGGTCGAAGCCGTCTCTCCCGAGGTGTTCGAGCAGTGGGTGAAGGCCAAGGGCGGCAAGATGCCCGAGGCCAAGGCCGCGGCCGCCCCGGCAGCCACCGCACCGGCCGCCCCCGCCAACGACAGCGAGCCGGCGAATGCCGCCGACGCGCTGGCGCAGACCAACAATGCCGAGCCCGCGAACGCGGCCGCCAGCACGGGTCACTGAGATCATGTCCGATACCGCAGTTGCACACGCCGCGCATGACGCCCATGCGCACCACGACGCCGACCACAAGCCGGGCTTCTTCGTCCGCTGGTTCCTTTCGACGAACCACAAGGACATCGGCACGCTGTACCTGATCTTCGCGATCTTCGCGGGGATCATCGGCGGCGGCATTTCCGGCCTGATGCGCATGGAGCTCGCCGCTCCGGGCATCCAGTATCTGCCGCATTGGCTGGAGGCGCTGCACGGCTCGGCGACCTTCGACGAATCGCTCCATTTCTGGAACGTGCTGATCACCGCGCACGGCCTGATCATGGTGTTCTTCATGGTCATGCCGGCGATGATCGGCGGCTTCGGCAACTGGTTCGTCCCGATCATGATCGGCGCGCCGGACATGGCGTTCCCGCGCATGAACAACATCTCGTTCTGGCTGCTGATCCCGGCCTTCACGCTGCTGCTCGCCTCGCCCTTCGTGGGCATCGGCGCCGGCACGGGCTGGACGGTCTATGCCCCGCTCTCGACCTATGGCGAGCCGGGGCCGTCGGTGGACATGGCGATCCTGTCGCTCCACCTGGCGGGCGCCAGCTCGATCCTGGGCGCGATCAACTTCATCACCACCATCTTCAACATGCGCGCGCCGGGCATGACCCTGCACAAGATGCCGCTGTTCGTGTGGTCGGTGCTGGTCACCGCCTTCCTGCTGCTGCTGTCGCTGCCGGTTCTCGCCGCGGCGATCACCATGCTGCTGACCGACCGCAAGTTCGGCACGGCCTTCTACGATCCGGCAGCGGGCGGCGATCCCGTGCTCTACCAGCACCTCTTCTGGTTCTTCGGACACCCTGAGGTGTACATCATGATCCTGCCGGGCTTCGGCATCGTCAGCCAGATCGTGTCGACCTTCAGCCGCAAGCCGGTGTTCGGCTATCTCGGCATGGCCTATGCCATGGTCGCGATCGGCGTGGTGGGCTTCGTGGTGTGGGCGCACCACATGTTCACCACCGGCATGAGCGTTCAGGTGAAGATGTACTTCACCGCCGCGACGATGGTGATCGCGGTGCCCACGGGCATCAAGATCTTCTCGTGGATCGCGACGATGTGGGGCGGCTCGATGAGCTTCAAGACCCCCATGGTGTGGGCGATCGGCTTCATCTTCATGTTCACCGTCGGCGGCGTGACCGGCGTGGTCCTCGCCAACGGCGGCGTCGACGATTACATGCAGGACACCTATTACGTGGTGGCGCACTTCCACTACGTGCTCTCGCTGGGCGCGGTGTTCGGCCTGTTCGCCGGCTTCTACTACTGGTTCCCGAAGATGAGCGGGAAGATGTACAGCGAAGTGCTGGGCCAGCTTCACTTCTGGCTGTTCTTCATCGGCGTGAACGTGCTGTTCTTCCCGATGCACTTCCTGGGCCTGCAGGGCATGCCGCGCCGCTATCCGGACTTCCCGGACGCCTATGCCTATTGGAACCACATCGCCAGCCTGGGCTATGTGATCATGCTGGCGGGCGTGGCCGTGTTCTTCTGGAACCTGATCCAGTCGCTGCTCGCCGGCCGCCAGGCCGAGGGCAACCCCTGGGGCGAAGGCGCGACCACGCTGGAATGGACGCTGTCCAGCCCGCCGCCCTTCCACCAGTTCGAGACGCTGCCGGTGATCGACGACGCCAAGGCGCACTAAGCGCCGCGGGCCACTGGCCGGAAACGAGACGCCCCGGGGAAACCCGGGGCGTTTTCGTATGTGCGGCGGGCGGCTATCCTGTGGCCTACGGAGTCGCGAAGGGGGGTCGCGGTGGAGCAAGTGCCGCTGGTGCATGCACGCATGACGTGCAGCGGCTTCCTCGTCTGCACGTTCTTCCTGGCCGCCGCCGCCGTCTCGACGCTGGCGCTGCTGGCATGGCTGGGGATTCCGCATCCGGCGGACCCGCGCCTGCTGGTGCGCGGCGCGCCGTGGGGCGTCATCGGTTTCGACCTGGCCTGGCTGGCGGCGGCGCTGGCGGCGATCGTGCTGCGGCTGCGCGACACCGGCGCGAGCGGCTGGTGGGCCGCGCTGCTGCCGCTGGCCGCTGCAGGCGCGGCGCCGCCGGGCGCAGCAGGGACGATGCTGGGCCTGGGCGCGGCGGCGCTGGCGGCGATCGCCTGGATATTGCTGATCGGCTGGCCCGGCACGATCGGCCCCAACCGCAACGGCGCCGATCCACGCGGATGGGAATCGCGCGAACACTATGACGCCGAACAGGCCGCCAATGCGGAGGCGATGCGCATCGCCGCGCAGGGCGCCCGGCGGCCGCACTGAACCGCCCCTCCCAGCCCCTTCCCCCCCGGCTTCGCTGGCACTATAGCGGCGCCGAGTCATGAGTACCGTAGCCGCCACCGTCACGCTTCCCGCCGAATGGCGCGACTTCCTCGCGCTGACCAAGCCGCGCGTGATGAGCCTGGTGGTGTTCACCGGATTGTGCGGCCTGCTTGCCGCCCCGGTGCCGGTCCATCCGGTGATCGGCTTCACCGCGATCCTGTGCATCGCGCTGGGCGCGGGTGCCGCGGGCGCGCTGAACCAATGGTATGAGGCCGATATCGACGCGGTGATGAAGCGCACGAGCAAGCGGCCGCTGCCCGCCGGGCGGATGGATCGCCAGTCGGCGCTGCATTTCGGCGTGGGGCTGGGCGCGTTCAGCGTGATCCTGATGTATTTCGCGGTTAACCTGGTCGCGGCGGTGATCCTGACCGCGTCGATCCTGTTCTACGTCTTCATCTACACCATCTGGCTGAAGCGCCGGACGCCGCAGAACATCGTGATCGGCGGCGCGGCGGGCGCCTTCCCCCCGCTGATCGGCTGGGCCGCGGCGACGGGGGACGTGGCGCTGCTGCCGCTGCTGCTGTTCGCGATCATCTTCCTGTGGACGCCGCCGCATTTCTGGGCGCTCGCGCTGTTCGTGAAGACCGATTACGCCAACGCCGGCGTACCGATGTTACCGGTTGTGGCTGGCGAACGCACCACCCGCACCCAGATCGGCATCTACACCATCCCGATGGCCGCCGCGGCGGTGGCGCCGTGGCCGCTTGGGCTGACCGGGCCGGTCTATGGACTGGTATCGATCGCGGCGACGGCGGTGTTCGCGCTGCTCACCATCCCCGTGGCCACGCGCGCCGCGGGCGAAGGCGACGCGATGCAGCCCGAGAAGCGGCTGTTCAAATATTCGGTCTTCTATCTCTTCATCCTCTTCGCCGCGGTGGCCGCGGACCGGTGGCTGGCATGACCCAGGACGAAACGCCCCTTCCCGGAACCGACGCGCACACGCGCGAGGTGCGCGCGCGCCAGGCATCGCGGGCGCGGGTGATGGCGCTGTTGCTGGGCGCCTTCGTGATCCTGGTCTTCGCGATCGCGATCGCCAAGATGACGGGCGGGGCGGCGCATTGACCCGCAACCTGCGCACCGCGCTGCTGGGATCGGCGTTCGTCGTCTTCATGGGCGGCCTGGGCTTCGCCAGCGTGCCGCTGTACCGCATGTTCTGTGAGGTCACGGGACTCAACGGCACCACCCAGCGCGGCGTGGCGGCCCCCGGCGGCACCGGCAAGAGCATCCGCGTGGCATTCGATTCGAACACCGCGCCGGGCCTGGGATGGGAATTCAAGCCCGAGCAGCGCGTCGAGACCATCGATATCGGCGCGCGCGACATGGCCTTCTATGTCGCCACCAACAACGCCGGAAAGCCCGTCACGGGCAGCGCCACCTTCAACGTGACGCCGGTGACCGCGGGCAAATATTTCGCCAAAATCCAGTGCTTCTGCTTCAACCAGCAGACGCTGAAGCCGGGCGAGACGGTGCGGATGCCGGTGATCTATTATGTCGATCCGGCCATCCTGACCGACCCCGACACCAAGGATATCCGCGAGATCACGCTCTCCTACACCTTTTATCCGGTGGATTCCGGGAAAACGGCGAGCTAAGGCACCCGCAAAACCAGCAACAGGGACCCACCATGGCCGGAGCCAGGAATCATCAGTATCACATCGTGAACCCCAGCGTGTGGCCACTGTTCGGCTCGATGGCGGCGCTCGTGCTCGCCGCGGGCGCGATCATGTGGATGAACACGATGCCGAGCGCGAAGCTCGTCTTCTTCGCAGGCCTCGCGGGCGTGCTCATCACCATGTTCGGCTGGTGGGGCGACGTGATCAAGGAAGCGCAGCAGGGCGATCATACGCCGGTGGTTCAGCTCCACCTGCGCTACGGCATGATCCTGTTCATCGCCTCCGAGGTGATGTTCTTCGTCGGCTGGTTCTGGGCGTGGTTCGATTTCGCGCTGTTCCCCTCCGCGGTCGAGGCCGTGGGCGGGCAGTGGCCGCCGAAGGGCATGCACGTGCTGGATGCGTGGCAGTTCCCGCTGCTCAACACGCTGATCCTGCTCTGCTCGGGCACCACCGTCACCTGGGCGCACCATTCGCTGCTGCATGGCGACCGCAAGGGCCTGATCAACGGCCTGTGGCTGACGATCGTGCTGGGCGCGCTGTTTAGCTGCCTGCAGGCCTATGAGTATATGGAGGCCCCGTTCCCGTTCAAGGCGGCGTCGGAGCATGGCTCCAGCTATGGCGGCGCCTTCTTCATGGCGACCGGCTTCCACGGCTTCCACGTGATCGTCGGCACGCTGTTCCTGATCGTGTGCCTGGTGCGCGCGTACAAGGGCCACTTCACCCCGAAGCAGCATTTCGGCTTCGAGGCGGCGGCCTGGTACTGGCACTTCGTCGACGTGGTGTGGCTGTTCCTCTTCGCCTCCATCTATGTGTGGGGCGGCTGGGGCGCGCCGGTTCACGGCTGACGCGATGACCGAGCCCGCGCCCGTTCAGTCCGCACTGACGGGCGCCTGCCCTCGCTGCGGCAAGGGCAAGATGTTCGCCGGCATCGTCCGCTTTGCGGATCGCTGCGGAAGCTGCGGGCTCGACTTCTCCCGTTTCAACGTTGGTGACGGGCCCGTCGTCTTCCTCACCATGGGGGTCGGCGGGCTCGTCACGTTGCTGGCGATCCTGGTAGAGCTGAACTGGGAACCCGGCCTGCTGGTCCATGCTTTGCTGTGGATACCGGTCACCACCATTCTGGTGGTCGGCGCGCTGCGCTTCGCCAAGGGGCTGTTGCTCACGCTGGAATATCGCAACGCCGCGGAAGAGGGGCGGCTGAAGCAGGAGCCGTGATGCCGCGTTTGCCAAAGCGCCTGCCGCTGGTGCCGACGATCGTCGTCGCGCTCGCGGTTGCGGCGATGGTCGCGCTGGGCGTCTGGCAGCTCGACCGGCGGCAGGAAAAGGCCGCCGCGCTGGCGATCTATTCGGCCAATGCCGGCAAGCCGCCGATGGCCTTTCCGCGCTACCCCGTCGGCGACGAATTCCTGTTCCGCAAGGCGAGCGCCAACTGCCTGGAGGTCATCGGCTGGAGCAGCCAGGGCGGGCGATCCACCGTGGGCGGCAACGGCTGGCGCCACATCGCGCAATGCCGCACCGGGGCAGAGGGGCCGGTGCTGCTGGTCGACATGGGCGTGGCGCGCGATCCCAAGTTCCGCCCGCAGTGGAAGGGCGGCCAGATCCGCGGCACCATCGCCCAGGCGCCGGACCACCGGCCGATGTTCGCGGGCATGTTCGACGATAGCCCGCGCGGGCTGATGCTGATCTCCGAAGCCGCCGCTCCGGGCCTGGAACCCACCGCCCCGCCGGACATCGCCAGCGTGCCCAACAACCACCTGGCCTATGCCGTGCAATGGTTCCTGTTCGCGATCGTGGCGGTGGTGATCTACCTGCTCGCGCTCGGCTGGCGCGAGAAGCGCAAGGGGCCTGGGAAAATATAAGACCGGAAGGGCAGGTCGCCCGGCCCACGCGCAACGCTAGCACCGCTCGCCCCGGGGCCTGCCGAAGGGGGGCCTGCCGCGAATCCCGCACCGGCGGAATGCGCCCTACGACAAGCTTTTCTGTATCGGATGATGTATCGGGCGGGCGCCTGGGCGGCGTGGCCACGCCGCTCCAGCGACGGATGTGCGGCCATTCGACAGGCCAGGGGCGAACGGCTGCCTTGTCGCCACGCGGGCCTTTATCCGGTGCATGGTCCGGAATCGGGTCCGCCCCCCCCGCCCTCCCCCTGCGTCGCATCCCCCTCCGGCGCCTCCGCCGCGATCTCGCGCGCCTGTGCCTTGCGCCGCCTCAGGTTGGCGCGCAGTTGCTCGGCAAGCCGCGCCTTACGTTCCGCTTCGGTCATGCGCGCGCGATAAACCGGACGGGATCGGGTTGACAATCAGGGCGGCGCCTGCACATAGGCGCCTCCCGCCCGCACAGACGCTGGCGTGTGCTGCCGTAGCTCAGTGGTAGAGCGCATCCTTGGTAAGGCTGAGGTCGTGAGTTCAATCCTCACCGGCAGCACCATTTTCTCCTTATAGATCAGTAGTTTATATCTACCCCTTTCCGGGGGCGGAGCCGGATTTTCCGCCACGGAAGCACTACGGAAGCAGCTGGAAGCGAAAGTTTGGCGGCTCTGGCGTAGGTGTGCCCATGCATTTGCTCCCACAAGCAGGGCTTACGCCGTCCGTTGTCGCGCGGCGGGGAGGAGATTCCGAGATGGTGTGGTTTTGCCGGTCGATCGCCTAGGGATCTACCCCTCCTGGTGACAACCGAGGCTATATTCGCAGACATGCTGCACGATGGAAAGAACCACGATGAGAGCAGCGCGCCGTCGCTAGCAGGGGCCGCGGCGTCCGTGAAAATCCCGAAGACGGTATGGGCGCTGGGCCTTGTCAGCCTTTTCATGGACGTGTCCTCGGAAATCATCCACGCGCTGCTGCCGCTGTTCCTGACGACGACGCTCGGCGCCAGTGTTGCGCTCGTGGGACTGATTGACGGCGTCGCCGAGGCTACCGCGTCGATCTCGAAGATATTTTCGGGCTATATCTCGGATCGGATCGGGCGACGAAAGCCGCTCATCCTGCTGGGCTACGGCCTCGGCGCGTTGTCGAAGCCCCTTTTCGCGATCGCCGGCAGCGCGTCGGTCGTATTGGGCGCCCGCTTCGCTGACCGTATCGGCAAGGGATTGCGGGGAGCGCCAAGGGACGCGCTGGTCGCCGACATGACGCCGATCGCGATCCGCGGTCGCGCGTTCGGGTTGCGGCAATCGCTCGACACGGTGGGCGCATTCCTAGGCCCGTTGCTGGCGATCGGCCTGATGCTCACTCTTGCAAACAATATCCGGGCGGTCTTCTGGGTGGCAATCATCCCCGGGGTCGTCGCGGTTCTGCTGGTCCTTTTCGGTGTCGAGGATCGACGGGGATCTGCCGATGCCCAATCCCCGGTGCCGGTCCGGACGCACGATCTCCTGCGCCTGGACCGTGCGTTCTGGGGCGTGGTCGCGATCGGCGTAGTGTTTACGCTCGCCAGGTTCAGCGAGGCGTTCCTGATCCTGAAGGCGAACGCCGAAGGCTTGCCGCTGGCGCTCGCGCCGCTCGTCCTCGTCGTGATGAACATCGTTTATGCGCTCGGCGCCTATCCCGCCGGCGCCTGGTCCGATCGCGTGCCGGCCGCGCGCCTGCTGCTTTGGGGCCTCGCCTGCTTGATCGCGGCGGATATCGTAATCGCCTTTACCTCGGGCATCATCGGCGCATTTGTCGGGATTGCGCTTTGGGGCGCGCATATGGCCATGACCCAAGGTCTGTTCGCCAAGCTGGTGGCCGACCACGCGCCTCCGGAGCTGCGTGGTTCCGCCTATGGAGTGTTCAACCTTGCGACCGGGCTCGCGTTGCTCGCCGCGAGTGTCATCGCGGGTGTGTTGTGGGACCGTTGGGGATCGAGCGCGACCTTCGCCGCCGGCGCAGCGTTCGCCGGACTGGCATTTCTGTTGCTGGCGTGCCGGAGAAACACGTCTGGGCAATCGAGCGACGGCTAGGCGGGTGGCGCGGCGCGGCGCTTCGCCCAAATCATCGGCTTGCTCAAAAGCACTCGCGCTATCCTATCCAGGGGGATAGGATATGGGGATGACGTCATTCACCGACCTTCTCCAGCAAGGCGCCGCTCACGCCTGGCTCTTCATCCCGACCGCGATTCTGCTCGGCGCGCTGCACGGCCTCGAGCCTGGGCATTCCAAGACGATGATGGCGGCCTTCATCATCGCGGTGCGCGGTACCGTGAGGCAGGCGGTGCTGCTTGGCCTTGCCGCGACGCTTTCGCATACCGCGATCGTCTGGGTGATCGCGCTTGGCGGGCTATATCTGTGGCGCGGGCTCGCGCCGGAGATGATCGAGCCGTATCTTCAGGTCGCCTCAGCTGTGATCATCATCGCCATGGGCGCGTGGATGCTGTGGCGGACCCGGCGCGAGCAAGGCTTCGCGGCCCTTCACGATCATGACCATTTGCATGACGATCATGGTCACGACGCCCCCACCCGGATCGATACCGGGCACGGCGTACTTCGGCTGGAGGTGTTCGAGGACGGCGTTCCACCGCGCTTTCGAATCATCGCCGAGCGCGGGCATATCTGGCCCGCCGGGGAGGTCTCGCTCGAGACCGAGCGGCCCGATGGCGCGCGACAGGCTTTCGGCTTCGAGCAGCGCGACGGCTATCTCGAATCCCGGGAGGAAATCCCCGAGCCGCACGAATTCGTCGCACGGCTCAGTCTCGCGCATGGCGGCCATGCCCATGACTACGACGTCGCGTTCATCGAGCATCATCACGGCCACGACCATATGCACGAGGAGCTTCGCGGCCTCGACCTGACCGCTGGAGTCCAGGACGCGCATGAGCTGGCGCACGCCAACGACATCCGGCGCCGCTTCGCCGACCAGAGTGTCACGACCGCGCAAATCGTGATCTTCGGTCTAACCGGGGGGCTGATTCCCTGCCCCGGCGCGATCACCGTGCTGCTCTTGTGCCTGCAATTGAAGGCGTTCACGCTCGGCGCTGCTTTGGTGCTCTGCTTCAGCATCGGCCTGGCGCTGACCATGGTCGCCTCGGGCGTGATCGCGGCGCTGAGCGTCAAGCACGTCTCCAGGCGCTTCAGCGGTTTCGGCGAGATCGTCCGCAAGGCGCCGTATGTCTCGGGCACGGTCATCCTGTTGATCGGTCTCTATCTCGGGATCAACGGATGGCTTCACCTTCCAACCGCATGATATCGGATCACCCATGAGCCACGCTTGCAACCCCGACCTGCTCAATCGCCTGAAACGGGCGCAGGGCCATCTGGCGACGATCCTCACGATGATCGAGGAAGGTCGTGACGGGCTGGAAACCGCGCAACAGCTCCAGGCCGTCGTCAGCGCGCTCGACAAGGCCAAGACGTTGCTGGTGACGGATCATATCGAACATCACCTCGAAGATGTCGTGGGGCCACTCTCCGCGGAAGCGCGCGAGAAGCTGTCGCGGCTGAGCGACCTGGCAAAATATCTGTAGCGCGGGCCACGCGCATGGTTGGTAACCGAAAGGGGAAGGCTTTCCCCTGACGCCGAGCCTTGGTCTCGGCGTACCCCTTCTGCGGGGCCGGCAGGCGACCCGCAGCGCCCCCAGGAGAGTGAGAGAAAGGCGGAGGTTTCACGACGGACTGAAGGCCGAGTGAGCTCCGGCCGGCCAGTCACGGAGTTCCTGGCGAGAGCGCACCTTCTGCGGAAAGTTGCTTAATGACGCAGATCGCGTGCCGAAACCCTCCAAGCCGCGCGCCGCTTCCGAAAATCGTAAACCGTAACGAAATGCGCCCGCGTACAAGCTTACGTTGCTCTCCACCATAGTTACCCACGCAAATCTGCGCGATTCCGAAGATCGACGCTCAATGATTTCCTGAGTTCAACAGCAATCAATTGGCCATTCGGCTGCGTTCGAGCGGCCGCAACTATAGTTATTTGTTTACAGTGGAACGGTTTGGCGCGATCTAGCGCATGCAATCGCTCAACCGACTCCCTTGAGAAGTTGTTCGGACATGAGCCCAGTATGGGGCGTATCGGAGGGAAAGCGGCTTGAGGTCCGCGCCCGCGTGCGGCCAGGGTGGTCATGCCGCGTTTCGAAGTAGCCGAAGTCTTCGTGAACAATGCGCGCTTCGCGCCGACGCGAGAGGCGCTGCACGAAGCGCTGATCCAATCCTGCTCCGACATGGGAGTGCGCTACTTCGCGCTGACCCATCACATCGACTTTGGCAGGGAGGCCGGTCCAGCGGTCCGGCTCCACAACTATCCTTCGAGCTGGGAGGAATGGTTCGACGAACGCGGCCTCGGCCGCACCGACCCGATTCACCGGGCCTGCAATCTCGCGAGCGTCGGCTTCGCCTGGTCTGCCGTACCCGACATGATCAAGCTGACGCCCGACGACAGGTGCGTGCTCGAGCGCGCCTACGAGATCGGGATTGGCCAAGGCTTCACGATACCGGCAAGCGTCCCGGGTGAAGCGCTCGGATCCTGCTCCTTCGCGGTCGATGCCGGACAGGCTTTTCCCGAGGAGTTCCAGTTCGTGTGCCAGCTCGTGGGCGGCTTCGCATTCGAGGCGGCTCGGCGGATCTCGGGGTCTCGGGACATCCTGACCGATCACGCGCCGATCCTGACCGATCGGCAACGCGACTGCGTGCTGTGGGCCGCGCGCGGCAAGACCGACTGGGAGATCTCGGTCATCCTAGGCGTCGGCCATGAAACGGTGATCCAGCATCTGAAGCATGCTCGCGAGCGTTACGGCGTCCAGAAGCGCGCCCTTCTGGCGGTAAGGGCCCTGTTCGACGGGCTGATCAGCTTCTCCGACATCCTCAAGCGCTGACGCTATCCCCATTTCTTGGAATATCGCGCCCCTGCGCTGATCGGGATGCTTGGCCCCTCGTCAATTCGAGGGGTCTTGCTCCATGGTTCTTCTCGTCGATTCCACCGTCGACAACGTCGCCGATACAGCGTTCCGGTCGATGTTCGCTGCCCGAAAAAGCGTCTTCATCGATCTGCTCAAATGGGACCTTCCGGTCCTCGACGGGCGCTACGAGATCGACCAGTTCGACGACCGACACGCGCGCTATCTGATCATCACCGACAGCCAGCATGAGCATCTGGCGTCCGCCAGGCTCCTCCCGACGACACGGCCCCATATCCTGGACGGACTCTTCCCGGCGCTATGCGCGGGTGACGTCCCGCGGGGGCCGCGCGTCTGGGAGATTACGCGGTTCTGCTTGGGGAGGCAGCTTCGCGCCACAGAACGGCGCGCGATCCGCAATCATCTCGTGTCAGCCCTGGCAACCCATGCGCTCGAGAACGGGATCGACACCTACACTGGCGTCGCGGAGATGGCGTGGCTCCAGCAGATCCTCAGCTTCGGCTGGCAATGCCGGGCGCTGGGCGAGCCCCTTCCCCACCAGGGCGGCCTCCTCGGCGCGCTTGAAATCACGATCACGACCGAGACGCCGGCCGAACTGGCCGGGGGTGGCGTGTGGTCGCCCATCATCGCCCACGACATGCCGGCGCGCCGCGCCGCCAACGCCTGAGGTATCGCCATGACTCAAAATCCGAACGCCAGGCCCGCCGAATGCACCGCCGCGCTGGAGCTGCTCAGGACCCAGGGATGGTGCGTCATTCCGAACGCGTCGCCGCGCGAGACCATCGAAGCGCTCGCCGCCGACCTGGCGCCCATCTATGAGGCGACACCTTTTTGCGAAGGCGATTTCTATGGTGGCCGAACCAAGCGGTTCGGTAGCCTGCTGAAGCGCTCGCCCCTGGCTGCCGCGCTGGCCATGGACGACTTGATCCTCGCCGTCAGCGAGGAGGTGCTCTCGCCGTGGTGCGACACGCTGCAGTTGAACCTGATGCAGGCGATCGCGCTGCACCCCGGCGCGCCGGCGCAATTCCCGCACCGCGACCAGGACATGTGGCAGGGGGTCAAGGGTGAGGTCGAGTATCTGGTCAATGTGATGTGGCCGCTGACCCGCTTCACAGTCGAGAATGGCGGGACGATCATCTATCCCTGCAGCCACGGCAGCGAAGCACTAAGCGACGTGATGCCCGAACGCTCGATCGTCGCGGAATTCGGGCCGGGGGACGCGTTCCTGTTCCTGGGCTCGACGCTGCACGGGGCCGGTGCGAACCGCAGCGCGGAGATCCGTAAGGCAGTTGTGGTCAGCTACTGCCTCGGATGGCTGAAGCCCTATGAAAACCAGTGGCTGGCCTATCCGCCCGCAATCGCTCGCGGCTTCTCCCCCGAACTCGCCGCCCTGGTCGGCTACCGCCAGCACCGCCCCAACCTCGGCAATTACGAGGGCATATGCCCTTCGCTCCTCCTCACGGGCAACCTCCCTGACCATATCGGAGCGGTGGACGCGCTGAGGCCCGACCAGGCCGAGGCCGTCGCGGAGTATCGAATTGGCCAGGAGGCCGCCGCATGAGTCCGCTCCAGGCGATGGAGCGCAGCTACGCGACGCTCAAACAGATGCTGCGGGAGGGGCGGTACGCGCCCGGCGCCCGCCTGGAAGCGAACCGCATCGCCGAGGCGCTCGGCGTCAGCATGACGCCTGTGCGCGATGTCCTGCAGCGCCTGGTCGGTGAGCATCTGGTCGAGGCGAGCGTCGGCGAGGGCTTTCATGTGCCGCGGCTCGGCGAAGCGGCGCTCCGAGATCTCTACGAGTGGCACTCCGCCCTCGTACTGATGGCGGTTCGCACCGCCCGCCACCCGCTTGCCGTGGACGAGCCGGACGATGAGACGATCGCCGCCAGAACGGCCCTGCTGTTCGAGCGCATCGGCGAGATGGCGCCCAATCGCGAGATACGGCTCGCCATCTCGAGTGTCAGCGATCGCCTTCATGCGTTCCGGATGGTCGAGTCGCAAGTTCTCCAGCCGCTGATCGGCGAACTGGACGAGCTTGCCGTGATCGACGGCGGGCTTCCGCAAGCAATCCGGCGCTATCATCTTCGCCGGATGCGGGCAGTCCCCGAGCTAATTCGGCGCCGTGAGGCGCCCTGATTGGGCATTCGATTATAATCGGATTATAAACTTCTTATAACTCCCGGCATGTCGGACCTTCTCCTGGTCGCATCTCGCGACAGGAGAATGATCATGGACCGCGAACCCAACGAAACCATCGACCTGATCGATCTCGGCGTCGCCAGCGTCGAGACGCAGGGCGCCCAGGACGGCGACGTGGACGGCCTCGGGAAGATCCCGCTCGGCCTTTCCGACGACTGATCGGCCGGGTGCCGGGCCGGCGCCGCCGGCCCGGCATCGCCTCTGGGGTTCGGTGATGCATTGGCGAATTTTGCCGCACGCGACGGCGTGCGTCGCTTCTGACAAGCTGTTTCTGTTGGATCTGCGACAGGACAGATATTTTCGCGTGCCGGTCGCCTCTCAGGCCGAGTTTGCGGAATGGCTAGACCGTCGATACGCCTGCGCGCCGCCTCCGAGCGTCCTAGAAGTGCTCCTGCGGGGCGGCATCCTCAGAGAGGGGGACGAGACGCCGACCAATGCGCTTAAGCAACGGGGCGATGTCCCAGAACCTTGCGCCTCCTGTCCCGACTGGAATCGGCAAGATCTCCAGCAAGCCCGCGTTGGAGCCACGGTCGCCGCGGCATGGGCGCGGCTTCGCCTGTTCTCCCTTCATCGCCTGATTGTGAAGCGATCCGAGTGTTCTCCGCCAAGAGACTGCCGGCCAGTCGCAGAAATCCTCGCCGCTGCAGAGCAATTCGAGCGCTCGAGAAACTGGACTCCCATCGCCCGAAACTGCCTGCTTGATTCTCTGGCTCTGGACAGCTGGTTGGCTCGGCGAGGCATCGTGGCGACGCTCGTGTTCGGGATCGCCGCAGAACCATTTCAGGCGCACTGCTGGCTGCAGACGCGCGATGCCTTGATCAACGACAGCTACGACCACGTCTCGCGGTTCACACCGATCTTTTCGGCATGAACAGGTCGGCTTTCCTTGCGGTGATTCCAGCAGGTCACGCCATGCCCGAATGGCTGCCGCGAGTCGCCGAAGCGCTGCACCGCCGCCACGGGCTTGTCGGCTTGGTCGAGGCGCCGGGCATGAAAGTGTTCGGGAACGCGGGCGCGGCGCATCTGCTGACTGGCGGAAAGGATGGGATCGTATGGGGCCATCTTTTCGACCGACGGACCGGCTTGAAGGTTAAACCCGAAGAGCTGGACAAGACCAGCGGACTGCGTTTGCAGGATTTGCTCGATGGTTTCTGGGGCGGTTATGTCGCCTTGCTGAATTCTGGCGACACGGTCGATATCGCCCGTGATCCGTCCGGTGCCATGGCCTGCTATCATGCGGCGATCGAGGGCACGCACTTGGTCACATCGCGTCCCGACCTGTTGTTCGAACTCGGACTGCTTCGACCGCAAATCGATTGGAGCATCGTCGCTCAGTCTCTCATTTACAGCGACATCCGCCCGGCCCGCACAGCACTGCGCGGTATCAGCGAATTGCTCCCTGGCGTGAAATTGCGGATTTCTGACGGCCGAGCTGAGAGCCGATGCGCATGGTCGCCATGGGACTACGCGGCGAAGATGGAGGCCTCGAATGCAGCAGAGGCTGCCGCCCGCCTGCACGCTGCGGCGACTGAAACGCTAAGCTCGTGGGGCAGCTGCTTCCAGCGACCGCTGATTGAAATTTCCGGCGGCCTCGATTCAGCGATCGTGGCTGCGGGAATCAGGCCCGCGGTACAGGAGGCGAGATGCGTGACGTTCGGGCCGTGGGAAGGTGATCCAGACGAGCGTCCCTGGGCACGAGCGATCAACAACCATCTCGGCTTTCCGCTCGATGAACTGGCCCTCGCGCTAGACGATGTCGATGTCATGCGATCGGACGCCGCTCATCTCCCGCGACCTTGCACTCGCTTCTTCTCGCAAGCCCTCGATCGGCCGCTGCAGGAGTTGGCCAGGAATATGAACGCGGACGCCTTCTTTGGCGGGGGTGGAGGCGACAGTGTCTTCTTTCACCTTCAATCGGCCTTGCCTGTGATCGATCGGGTTCGGCAGGAGGGCTTCGGCTTGGGTGCGTTTCGCACTGCCGCAGATATTGCGCAGATCGCACAGACCGATTCCTGGACGGTTCTTGCCACCGCGCTTCGGCGATGGCTGCGGCGCGCCTCGGCCTACCCGACACCCATGTCGAACAGCTTCGTTGCGGCACATGTCAGCGAGGGGCTTCCATGGCCCGCCGACAACCCCTGGCTTGAGGCACCCCTGTCTATTGCGCCCGGCAGAAAGCGACAGGTTTGGGCGGTGATGACGATACAGAACCACCTTGAGGGATATGGGCGCGAGGCGGTCGCGCCATTCATCTCCCCGCTGATGTCGCAACCCATGCTGGAGACATGCTTCTCGTTTCCAACCTGGCTCTGGTGCGAAGGCGGTCGAAATCGTGCCCTCGCTCGCGATGCGTTCCGCGCCGCCCTGCCGAGAATGGTGATCGAGCGTCGAACCAAGGGGTCGTTCAACCGACTGGTCACGACACTGCTCGAAAGGAACCGCGCCCGGATTCGCGAGATGCTGCATGAAGGGGCGCTGGCACGAGAACGCATCTTAGACCTGGCGGCGGTGGACGCCTGTCTCGACGGGACCTTTCCCGAGCACGACGCACTTTCCCAGTTCATGGTGCTCGTTGACCACGAGGCGTGGGCAGCGTCGTGGGAAGAATATTCAGGAGCCCAGCCTGCGTGATGGCAAGGTGGCACGCATGATCACCCAGCGCGCGAGATCTTCCGGGCGCGCGAGTTCCGGATGGTCCTGCCCGAGCAGCCAGAAGTCGAACCAGGACACGTTACGCGCGTAGATCGCCAGCCGATGCGCTGGATGGTTCTTGGTATGCCTCTCATCGGGAAACACGAACATTTCGACGGGCGCGCCATGGCTTTGCAGGGAAGCGAACGTCTCGGATGCGGCGCGAAACTCCCCGTCAGGCAGTTGCATCAGCAGCGGCGTGCGAATGCTATCGGCGTTCAACGCAAGCGACTGCGGCTTCCAGAAGTCGCGCGCTTGATCTCCAGCCGCGGGGTATCGCCACGCCCTCGTCGATGCGGCGAAGCTGGGTCCAACGGTGAAGAGGTTGCTAGGATCATCACAGCACGTACTGACACTGGCCGCCTTGAAGCGGCTCGAGTTGATCAGAGCGAATTGAACCGTGCTCGATCCATCGCTCATGCCGGTGATGCCGATGCTGTCGGCCTCGATCACACCTTTCGCGATCGCCGCATCGACTCCGGCGTCCAGCGCGGTGAAAGCGCGCCGGCGCCACGACCAGTTCCGCGCCCTGAGGCGCTGGCGCTCATTGAAATCGGTCTCGGCGTCGACGTTTGCGGCATTTCCCGGCATCTGAACGCTTAGCACCGCGAAGCCATGTGCAGCGAACAGCTGGATGGGGTACTCGTCTCCGATCCCCCCGCGTAGGAACCCCCGGCTGAGATACTGCACGACGATCAAAGGGTGCTTCTGGCCCAACCGATGCGAGGGTGGGAGCACAAGGTCGCCGTAGGTCTCAACCCCGTCACGATCGGTCCAGGACAGGCGCTCCACCGACCCCAGCCTGACATGCCCGAATTCTGGATTCGGATCATAGAGTGTGACGAAGCGCGCGGTGGCCATGTCGATCGCCACCAGCGTTCTGGGGTGGAGCGCCGTCTCGCGCGCGCACACCAAATTTGCCGATACGAGCTGGCAGCCGACCAACCAGTCTCGCGTTTCCAGGACTTTCGAAGGCGTCGCTTTGCCGGGACGCCAGCGGTAAAGTGCCATGCGCCCGGCATTTTCCGCGTTGCCACCTGTCAATATCAGCAATTCTCCGGTGGGCGACCACCAAAGTCCTGCAATCTGCTGGCGACACAGCAGTTCAGGGCAGCGCTGGTCGCCGTCCCTTGTCCGAACATACAGTTTTTGACCCGCAGCGGCATGTCCTGGCTCGTCCGGGCCGACCCATGCCACTCGCCCCTGCGGGCCCTCCGCGACAAGGCTTGCCCCGGCCGGCGGCGATGCGCGGTCGGACCCCGCAATAGCCCCCTTATCCTCCAAAACCGGTGTGACCCGACCAGTCGAGAGATCCACGCGGTTCAGCTCGTTGGGAAGCGGGAGCGGAGGATGAGGGTAGCTCTCGGAAACCGACCAGAAGCGTTCGTCGTAATGAAACCCGACGCGACCCTCGCGCTCGATCGCGGCACGGCCTGCATCGAGCGCGGAGCGGGTCGCAAACAATATGCTCTGTCCGTCCGGAGCCCAGCGGGGGGCAGAGGGCTCGGTTGAAAGGTGCGAAAGCTGGGTCGCTGGCTTGCCATCCAGTCCGACGCGCCAGATTTGCGTGACGCCGGCATCGCGACGCAGAAAAGCCAGCCATCTGCCGTCAGGCGACCAAATAGGTGTCGCGTCGCCCGGCAGGCCAGTGGGTATTGCCGGTATCCCGTGCACATCGCTGGGGCTGGGGAAAATGGTACCGCCGACATCGAGCAACCGCGGTGCGAACCTGCCACGGAGACTCACGAGTACAACGCCGATGCAGTAATCGTCGGTGTCCGGATTGGCGCGGCGAAGCGTGAGCGCCGCGAGCGTTCCGTCAGGGGAAACCCGAAACGATGGTCGCCCCAGGCCATCGTCGATGCGGCCAAAGTCGCGCAGCTCGACGAGATCGCGTGCTGTTACGGCCTTTCTGCCTGTTGCCGCCCGGGGGGAGGACGGCAACAGGCGCTCGGCGCAGGAAGTTGGCGCCGCATGCGCCGATATGCTTCCGGACGAGAGTATCAGCAGCGAGATCAGCGTTGGTCGGATCACCATTTCTTGGTGATCTGGATCGCGAGAACCCGCCCCAACGGGCTGGCATTCTCCCCATCGTATGCCGCCGTGTAGGACCCGGCGAGATAGCTCACATAAGGCGGATCGGCATCGAGCAGGTTGGACGCGTTGATCGCTATCCGGAGCCCGCCAAACGGGCCGTCACGCTCACCGAAATCATAGCCGATGTTGAGGTCGAAGGTAGTCCAGGCGGCGACGCGCGCGGAAGGGACAACAAGCTTGTTGGTATAGCCGTCCACATAGTTCGCGAAGAGCGCCGCGCTGAACCCGCCCTTGCTCCAGACGGCTCGTGCGCGAAGCCTGAGGTCAACCGGGTTTCCTACCGTATCGACGACGTCGATCGCGGCAGCGGTCGCGGTCAGCTGCTGTCGAATATTGAAGATGAAGGTGCCGACTGCGCCCAGCTCGACGTGCCCGCCCGCCAGATCGAACCCGTAGCTCAGGTCGATGTCCAGCCCGGATTGCTTCACGACGGAAAGGTTCTGTAGCCTCGCGTCTGCTACGGCGACGAACGTCGCGTTCGCGGGGATGCCGAAGAAGTTGCGATAATATGGGGACGCCAGCAGTTCGGCGACGCGCGCCGCCGAAGGGTTAGGCTCCAGGATCGGCGCGTAGATATCGCGGTTGATCAGGAAATTCGGGATATTCGCGGAGGGCGTGGCGATGCGATCGCGATAATCGACGTTGAAATAGGTAGCGCCGATTCTCAGTCCGGGCAGGAATTTCGGCTCGAGATCGGCTCCGAGTGTCCAGGTCGTCGCCCGTTCCGGACGCAGGTTGGGATCGTTCCCGCGGATGACCAGAATGTTCGAAGTGCCGCCAGCGGCTTGCGGGTCCGCAGCAGGATAGCCGAAGATCGCGATCGAGCCAGGGTCCTGTCTCAGCTCCGTGAAGGTCGGGGCACGGAATGATTTTCCGTAACTGCCTCGCAGGGTGATTCCCGATACGGGTTCCCAGGAAAGACCAAGCTTCGGATTGGTCGTCCGGCCGAAATCGCTATAGTCCTCGGCACGCACTGCCGCGGACAAGTCCAGACGGTGAAATCCGGGCAAGGTCGCGTCGCCCCCGAAAACCGGGATCCTGAGTTCGGCGTACACGCCCTTCACCCTTCGGACGCTGAGCAGCGGCGTCGGCGGCGTGACCGTGGGTGTCAGCGTCGAGGTATAGGAGATGGTCGCGCCGTAGCCGTAGCGATCCTCGTGGTAGTCGCCACCAACCGCCAGTCGCAGGTCGCCCGCAGGCAAGCGGAATAGGGGCCCGTCTGCGCGCAGCGTCGCCGACCAGACCACGCCGAAATAATCGATCTTTGTGTAGCCGCGGATGGAGTCGATCGTTGCCCGGTTGGTAGATGGTCCGTCGCCAAAGAGATTGTAGGCGGTCGAAGGATTGCTGTCTGCCAGCGCAAGCGCCAGCCGGGCGGTGTTGACGCGATTGCCGAGCATCCAGCTTTCATCCTGCCGGCCCCATGTCCCGTGCGCATCGACGGTCCAGGCGCCGAAACTTGCCTCAAGCCCGGCTGTCGCGCCAAAGGCCCGGACTTGGCCACTCTGCCTCTCGGCGCCGAGATCCCTGGTGAAGCTGTAGTCGACGCCGACCGGCAAGTGCGTGCCAATAGGATCGAGATAGAAAGCATTGGTGACCGGGACGGTGCGGCGTGCGTTGCTTTGCGCTCGGGTCGCTTGATCGTAATTCCGCCATGTCCCGAGACCGTTCGCATAGAATCTGAGATTGCCGGTCAGATCCTGGCTTATGGCCGCGAAGACGGAATGACGGCGCTGCTCCGGCAATATGTCCGTTCCATACCAACCATCCCCCCGGTTGATCGCGCCGCGGCTCAATTGGGCGGCAGTCAGCCCGACCCCGTTCTGACCTGACGGAATGGCGAAGTTCACCCCACCGGCGACGATCGTTCCGGGGCTGGAATAACTGCCGCGGCGATCGGGACCGCCAAAGGGACGCAGGTCGTCAGTCGCAAAATCCCTGTCCGCGGCGCGAAGCCGGTCGCGCTTGTAATACTCGTATGCAAGGACGGCCCGACCGCCCGTCCAACGGGTGCCGAACAGCTGGCTGAATTGATATTCCTGCGAGTCCCCGCCGGCAGTGCCGATGCGGAAGCTCGTCTCAGCGCCGCGGAAATTCAGCCGCGGGATAATGTTGACCACACCCGCGACCGCGTCCGAGCCATAGATTGCGGAGGATCCGTCGGGCACGATTTCGATCCGCTCGATAATGGATGCGGGGATCATCGAGATATCGCCGAACGTGCCGCCGCCACCGCCGAGCGGCGGGCGGTCGCCATTGATCAGAACCAGCGTCGACACCTGACCCAGGCCGCGCAAGTTCACACCGGAGCCGCGGGCGGAGTTTCCATTTCCGATCCCGGTTATCAGTTCGCCGGTGCCTTCATTTGCACCGCCCGCGAAATTCTGCGGGATTGACTGCACAATCTGCTGGGTCGTCGCAAAGCCGCCTTGGGCGATCTGCTCGCGACCGATGGATATTACGGGAACGCCAACCGGTCCGCTGCCGCGGATGCGCGTGCCGGTGACGAGGATTTCGCCTTGGTCCTCAGCGGGTGCGTTTCCCTCTCGCTCGACATCGTCGCGCCGGACGACCAGCGTGTTGCCGACGAAGACCACGCGCAGGCGGCTCCCGCGCAACAGCTGCGAGACGGCTTGGTCGGGGCGGAAGCGCCCCTTGAGCGCCGGCGCCTGAAGGCCGTCCACGAGCTCGGTCGGTGCGATGACCTGCGTGCCGGATTGCTGCGCGACCGCGCGCAACGCCGTGCCCAGGTCCTGGCTTGGCATGTCGAATTCACGCGTACTGTCTGCCTGAGCGAACGCCGCCGGCGCGATCATGACCATCGCCGAGCCTGCCAAGGCCAGCGCACCCGATTTCCCCATCCGCATATATCGCTCCCCACTTTCAGCGCCGCCGATTTGGCGGTCTGGGGTGGGAGACGAGGTTGCGCGGAAAACCCGCCCGAAATTATTCCGGGAGCGCCAGGATCATGGGCGGTGAAGGATCAGATCGCCTTGCGGCGACCGCTCGACACGCAGCGAGAAGGCTGCGGCCAAGGCAGCGGCAAGCTCATCGACAGGAAGCGGCCGAAACCCGCCGGTCACGCGTTGCGCCGCGAGCGACGGATCGCCCAGGCGGATCTTGCGCTGCGAGTAGCGATTGGTCTGCTCGAGGACGTCCCCGAGCGGCACGCCGTCGAAATCGAGCATGCCGGAGACCCATTGCTGCAACCCCGGCGAGGCCTTTGCCACCTGCGGGCGGCGGGTCAGGTCGGTGAAGCACTCGCCGGGCGCGAGCCGCGTGACTGCCGCGACGCTGCCGGCGGGCGCCAGCCCGCGGACATCGACCGAACCCCGAAACAGGCTGACCCTCACCCCTCCCGGCTCGAACCCGACGTCGAACAAGGTCCCGAGCGCCGTTACGGTCCGGCCGCCTGCCTCAACCCGGAACGGGCGTGCAGGATCGTGCGCGACATCGAACCGTGCGCGGCCCCGGACGAGCCGGACCTGACGCAGATCGCCCGACAGGCGCACCTCGATCGCGCTGTCGGTATCGAGCGTCACCGTCGAGCCGTCGGCGAGCTTCACGGTGCGGATCTCTCCCACCCGCGTTTCCTGCGGTTCGGCAAGCGCCACCACCGCGCCGCCAGGCACGCCGCTTGGCGAGCGCAGAAACCAGAACCCGGCCACAACGACCAGCAACAGCGCAATCGCCGCGAAAGCCGGCCGGGCACCTGGCATCTCCCAGATTGGAGGCCGCCGCTCGGGCAGGTGCCGGTTGCGCCCCATCTCGGTGTCGGCGAGCCCGCCCGTCTCGAGCCATTGGCCGCCCGCCTGCTCATAGGCTTCGCGGTGCGCCGGATCGGCGTCGCGCCAGCGCTCGAACTCGGGACGCAACGCCTCGCGATCGGGGCCCCGCATCCGCGCGAACCACATCCCGGCCTGCTTGATCACGGCGGGGCTGCGGCTGTCCTTCGGTCCCGAACCCGGCATCAATCCCTGCCCGCGTGCTGAAGGAGCATCGTCATCGCCTTGGCCATCTGCTTCTCAATACCCGAGACGGACATGCCGGTCCGTTCGGCGATTTCGTTGTAGCTGAGGCCGTCGAGGCGATGCGCCATGAATATTTCCCGAGTCTTGGGCTTCATCCGACGCATTACCGCCTCGATGCGCGCAAGACTATCGCGTGCTTCAAGACGCGACACTTCATTTGCCGCCGAAATGGCGTCTTCCTCGAACGGGACGTGCATCAGCTCGCCGCGACCTGCCGCGCTCTTTGCACGGTCGCGCAGGAGGTTGCGCGCCACTTGCCGCAGGAAAGCGCGGGGACGCGCGATTGGCTCGGTTCGCGTCTGCTCGCTCTGCGCCAGTCGGAGAAACACTTCCTGAGCGATATCGCCCGCGTCTTCCCGATTGGAACGATGGCGGGTGATGAACCGAACGAGCGCATGGCGTTCATCCCGATAGATCATCTCCAGTCCGAGCGGACCTGGCGCACCGTCGTCGGGATCGCCGAACGCCGGCACGGTCGAGGGTGCAGGCGGCTGCATCAAGCCGCTCCGCATCCAAGAACCCGTTCGCATCCCCGTCCGACCACGACGTCCATCGCCCCGCCTCCCATTTGCGAAGCGGGCCGGCAGGAGCCGGGTGTTGAGAACAAGTTTGAGGACTTGCGCCGACGCCTTTAGCCGCGAACGGCCTGAACATGCGCGTCGGCCACCCGGCCGCTAGTGCCTGGATAGGGATCTCAAACGAGGTTCTCACGCCTCGGCGCCACACTTTGAGCGGCGCGTTCCAAGACTAGGATTGGAACGGATCAAAAGGCAAGCCAATCAGGAAAACAGGGAATCGCAACCACTTCGGTGGAATCTTCGCGGTCCCTGCGGCCAAAAGGTCGCACGCGCCACAGGCGCAGAAAGGAGCGCACCCTTGCAGACGGACGGCCGTCGCGGCGGCGTGCGCGCGGGCCTGGGGGCCAGCCGCCGCCGTGACCCCCGGCCGGTCGCAAGTGTGCCACGCGGGCCAAAAAAGGCGCGGACCCTGACGCCTTCGCAGAAGGCGCAGCGCACGCTCCTCTGATCCCCCGCGTTCCACTCCTTGTCGCCCATTCGGCTAGGCGTTCGAAGCGTCAACATCGTGCGGCAATACGGACAATTGTCGCCGGCGAGGAAAGCGCGTGGCCAAAATTGTTTGATGGGCGCCCTTCCCATTTCTTGGAATAGCGGCCGTTTACCAAATACATGATCTTCGCGCCCGTCCATCTGGCGGCAACCCTGCCGCCGCTGGAGAGCGGAAAAGCGCCGATGATCGAAGTTCATTTGCTGCGCTACGCGCTGGCGGCTGCCGACAGCGGCAGCTTCAGCCAGGCGGCCGACCGGTTCGGGATCAAGCAATCGACGCTCAGCAAGCGCATCCATTATCTGGAGGACCGGCTCGGCGTCGCGCTGTTCCGCCGCTCGAGCCGCGGTGTGGTGCCCACAGACCCCGGTCCCGGCATTCTCCGCAAGGCCCGCCAGATCGTCGAAGATATAGACGCTCTCGACCAGGACTGCGCGGCGATCGCGCGGGGCACGGCCGGCCTGTTGCGGTTCGGCTTCCACGGCTCGCTCGGAAGCGGCGACCTCTCCGCCGTCGTTCGGGACTTCCGCGCGGCGTGGCCGGATGTGGAGCTGGCCGCGCGCGAGCGCAGTCGATCGCGGCTGCTGCGTGCGCTGGAGCGCGACCAGCTCGACTTTGCGGTGATGAGCGGACAGGCAGCGCGCCCCGGCATCGTCTCGCTGTCCTTCTGGAGCGAGCAGGTGATGATCGGCCTGGCCCGCGGCGATCCGCTGTGCGGATGCGATCCGCTCTACTGGTCCGATCTGCGCGGTATGACCTTCGTGATCAGCAAGGTCGATCCGGGCCCTTTCCTCAACGACCTGGTCGCCTCCCGGCTCTCGGGTCCGGGCTTCGGCCCCAGCGTCAAGGTCCAGGATGTCCGGCGCGAGAATCTGTTCTCGTTCGCGGGGAATGGCTGCTGCGTCGTCACGACGGGCATCGCGCGCGAAGATGACGATCTGGTGCTCCGCCCCGTGCATGACGCGTTCGGCGCCACTCATCTCGAGCAAGCGATCCATTGGCGCCGGGATAATGACAGCGCCGCGCTGCGGCGTTTCCTGGAGATGCTGGCGCACCGCTACGGGCGTCCATTGCCGTCCCACTGAGCGCAACCAGAAATTCGAAGGGCCGCCGCGCAAGGGGGATGCGCGGCGACCCTTCCCGCTTACCGGCTCGTCCCAGGGGGCGCGGGACGGCCGGAGCGGATCAGCGAAGGCTGGTGATGCTATTCGTCGCCTGGTTGCCGACCGCGACCGCGCTCACCTGGTTGCCGGTGAGGGCAAAGCTGCTGCCGGTCATCGATCCGAACGGCAGGGTCAGCTGATTGCCCGTCGCGATCGCCGTCACCGGACCATAGTTGGTCTGGCTGCTGACTATCGCGACGCTACCGGGCTGCCCGAACGAGGACAGGCTCGCCGCATTGGTCGCGGTGTTGCCATAGGCCGCAGCCGAGACATTGTTGCCGCCGATCGTCATCGACGCCTGGTTCATGCCGGTGAGAGGGCCGTTGAATGCCGCGCCGACCAGGCTGTTCGAGGCCGAAGCCGTCACGCTGCCATAGTTGGTCTGGGCGTTGAGCAGCGGCGCACCCGCGTCCGCCCAGATCTCGAACCGGCTGACCTCGGACGTGGCGGTTACCGGCGACGGCACACTTCCGTGCACCACAAGCTGGCTGTCGGCCGCATTGCCGCGCGCCAGCGCGCTGGTCGCATTGCCGTCGATCCCGACCGACGAGGCGTCGATCATCGGCATCGCGGGGAATTGCGATGCGCGGTAGCCGGCATCCAGCGACGCGTTCGCCGCGACACTCGCGGTGCTGGTCTGCATGTTGCCGAGCCCGCCCGCCACGCCGCCGCCCAGCGTGTCGATCGTGACGAGGTTTACGGCGCGGTTCGCATTCGCCTCGGCGACGGTCGTGTTGGCGTCGATCGCGAAGCGTGAGCCGGCCATGCCGATCCCGCTGTCGGTGTTCTCGATCGAGGTGACGGCATCGGCCGAAATGCTGCCGCCTGCGAACTGCAGATTGCCGAGCACATGGTCGCCCGAGATGCCGGGGCTCGAGACGATCGAGACGCGGGTGTTGCGGCCCGTCAGCGATCCCGCATCGACAGCATCGACCGCGAGGCGGTTGTCGGCCTCGTTGATGCCGGCATAGGCATGGTTGGTGTTGTCCTTCACCGAGACGCTCGAGCCATCCAGCGATCCGGGCGCGACAAGCGCCTGGGTCGACTGGGCGGTGCCGATCACCTGACCATATTGCGCCGAAGACAGGGCCGTGCCGGGTGCCGGCGTGTCCGCCGATCCGAGGCTGACCGCGCTCAGCGACAGCCGGTTGGCGACGGTGTTGCCGATGATCGTCGAGGCGACGCCATTGCCCTCGACAGCATAGGCCGAGCCATAGGCGCGATAGTCGCCGAGCATGCCGAAGCGACCCGACACCGCGCTGTTGATCTCGACCGCATCCTCCACCGAGCCCGACAGGCCGAGCTTCTGGCTGCTGGCCAGCGCATAGTCGGCGGCGGCGCCATAGCCTTCGATCAGGGGTCCGGAGACCGCCTCGCCATGCCCGCTGCCATTGGCGAAGCTGGTGCCGGTCACGCTCATGCTGTTCGACGCCGAATTGCCGACCGCGTTGCCGACCAGCACATTGTCGCGGACCGACAGTCCGGACTCGATCACGGTCGCGGGAAGCGCGAGAATGACGCCGAGCGGCCAGGCACCGCCGCCCGCCTCGACCCGGATCTCGCCGTTGCCGCTCTGGACATTGTTGAGATCGGCGCTGGTGCGCAGCAGCGGCGCGCTGAGGGTGAGGCCGTTCGTCGCGGCGTTGCCGGTCGCGGCGACGCTGACCATGTTACCGTTGGCGGCGAGTGACGACCGCTCGACGGGCGAGAGCACGCCGAGCTTGAGGGCGCTGGTGGAGCCTGCGCCGATGCTGGACTCCCCGAAGTCCTGCACATTGTGGACGCTGAACGGGGCGGTGACGCTGGAGCTGTTGTCGAACCCGGCGGACGCGGTGCCGACCGGACCCGAACCCGGAAGCCCGAACGTATCGACGGTGCCGGCTTCGACGGTCAGCTGGTTGCGCTCCGCAAGATTGGCGACCGCGACGGCGCGCGCGCTATTGTCCGAGAGCGACGCCTGAGCGTTCGTCATGGCGCCCAGGATGTTGGTCCGGATGCCGCCGACGGTATCGGCCTCGACATCGGTCGCACCGGCACGCTGGACAGCGGTCAGGTTGGCGACCGCGCCGCTTCCCGAAACCGTGCCGACGCGCAGCGACATCGCGTTGTCGGACTGGTTGCCATAGCCGCCGGCGACCAGTGCGTCGCCGTCATGCCGCGCGGTGGAAGCCGACAGCGACCCGAACACGACCAGGTGGAAGGGATCGGAACCGTCGTTTTCGCCCGCGCGAACGGTAACCGCGCCGTCCTGCTGCTGGTGGGTGAGCGTCGCGAAGGTCGCCGAGATCGTCGGGTCGCCATCGGCCGAGCCCGGAACCAGCGAGACCGGGCCGCCATCCGCGGAACCGAATGCACTCGCCCCGGTGACGGTGAAGTCGCTGGAGAAAGCGTTGCCATAGCCGAGCGCCCGGACGAGGTTGTCCGTCATCGCGAGATCGCTGCCGAAGGTGGCGGCGGTGCCGATGCGCACCGCCGCCATGTTGGTCGAGGTGACCGCCGAGCGCGTGTCGTTCGACTGGAAGCCGATTATGCCGCCAGCTGCCGGCTGCTGGAGCCCTTCGAGCGACAGGATGGCCGCGGCATCGTTGCCGAGTGCCTGGGCATCGAGCCGGTTGTCGGCGACCGCGACGCTGTTGGCGCGGCTGGTGTCGATATTGATGCCGAGCGTGCCGCCGGTGCTGAGCGCCGTCGCGATCGAGGTGGCGCCGCGCTGGGTAGTGACCAGGAGTGCGTCGCCATCGGCGGTGACCGCACGATTGCCCGAGGTGAGATGGGTGACCGCGCGCTGGCCGCCGAGCTCGGCGGAGTCGATCGAGAGCGCGCTGTCCGACCGATTGGCGCGGACCGATGCGGTGACGCCGTTGGCGCGCAGCGCGATATCGGAGGTCTGGGCGGGAGGCGCGGCCAGCACAATCTCGAAGCCGCTGGTATCGGCGAGTGCGCGAACATGGTCGGTGCGCTGGTGGTCGGCGACGACGCGGGTTCCGCTGACCTGGTCGGCGGACTGCGCCGAAGCGGGCGTGACGGCCAGCATTGCGGCAAGCGCGGCGGTGGCGCCGCCGATCATCAGCGCGGTGCGGGAATGAGTGATACGGGACATGGGGATACTCCGGTTCAGGGGATAAGGGGCAGTCGGTGAGGGTCTTCAGGCTGTCGGGTGGGCGCCTCCCTGGGACTTGAGGGACGGGCTGCTCAGCCGCCGATGCGGAGCCGAGCCAGATCCTGCGCGCCGGCGTCGCCGCGGTGCAGGGTGGTGTCGGAGGAAGCGGGCCGCCACCGCAGGGCGATCTTTCCCTTGGCGACGCCGCGCGCGGTCAGCGCGTCCACAACCGCGGCGATGCGCTGGTCGGTGAGCGCATCACGTTTAGCAGGCTCGAGCACCTCGATGTCGCGCGCGACGATGCGGAGCTCGACCGGCGCGGTACGGGCAGCGTTTGCGATACGGTCGAGCGCGGCCAACGCCGAACCGCCGAGATCGGAGGACCCCGGTTCGAACATCAGCGCTGCACCATCACTCCTTCCCGGATTCGTCTGCGGCAGCGTGTTGAGGGCCTGAGCGGCGTCGTCGACCAGACCCTTCGCGACCGGTCCGGTACGTTCCGCGAACCGGATGGGCGGAAGTGTGATCGCCGGGTTCCATGACTGCATCGCGATGCAGCCCTGCGGATCGACGCCCGCGACCGCGCCGACCAGCCGCATCGTCGCTTCCTCGAGCGTCGTGCGGATGCCGAGCTGCAACGGCTCTTGGCCCTTCGCACCGATGTTCACGTCGAACAGGTCGGACCCGAAGAAGCGGAAGGTGTTGAAGCCGACCTCATAGCCGGTGAACTGCTTGGTCAGGCTGACGGTGCGCGCGACCAACAGCGAGCGGGTGTCGACGATCCGGAGATCGATCGCGACCGACTGGGTGTAGGTCCGGACCTTGGGACCGACCTGACCGATGCGCACTTCGGCGCCTCCCGAGCGGATATTGTAGTTGAGCTCGGTGATGCCCCCGACGATGTAATAGTCCGAGGCGGCGATGCTGCCGCCATAGTAAGGCAGCCAAGGCACGCTCGACGGGCCGTTCGCCCCACCGACATTGTGCGGGCTGCCGTCGCCGAGCTGGCGCCGGTCGGTATAGCCGAGTTCGCGTTCGCCGATCGTTGGATCGAACCGCTCGGCGAGCGTGACCGGCCCCGCCAGCTTGCCGAGCGCCGAGGACACCATCAGCGCCCCGCCCTGGGTGATGGCGGTGCCCTCGCTGACCGAATATTTGCCGGTGAAATCCCGGACATCGCCGACCGCGATTACGACAGGCTTGTGCCGCACAGCCGAAAGCTCGGCGCTGAAGCACGCGAAGGCGGGGTCCATCGGGGTGCGGTTGTCGCGCGCGGCGCCACCGATCAGCACCGGCTCTTCCCCCGGTGCCAGCCGCTGCTGCCTGAGGCTGACGCAGCCCGAGAGACCTGGCAGCACCAGCGCGGAAAGCAGCAGGCGGACGCGCCGCGCTCCGATGACAGGCGCCAGCATCAGTTGAGCGCTCCGAAGCCGCAGGCGGTGCTGCCTGAGACGCTGGCGCGCTGATCGCCCGAATTGGACTGCGAGGAATTGAGCGCCTGCCAGGCGGGACCGTCAGCAGTCGCGCCGGTCGCCCCGATCGCGGTCGAGGCGATGGGGCCATCGTTGCGCTGGTCGACGCCGACATCGGTGCGGCCTTCGCCGGATGCGGTGCCGACATTGCCGGTCGCGGCGGAACTGGCGCCGGTCACCGTGGGAGAATTGGCGACGGCGCTCTGCGCGCCGCTATTGCCGACCGCGCTCGCCGCAACCGAGCAATTATACTGGCGCGCAATCGTGGTGTAATAGATCGGCGCTGCGTAGATGCCGGCGCGCTGCCTGGCGATCAGGTCGGCAACGGCCGCGCGGGCGGCGAGATCCTGCGGCGTCTCGAACTGCCAGGCCCGGTTTTCGCCGACTTCCTGCGCGAATGCAGGACCGGCGGCCAGCGTTGCCAGGAGTGCTGCGGCGGCGCCCAGGCGCAGCCGGCAACAACCGCGGAATTCGATCCCCTTCATCATGGTAATGCTCCTCTCGCCACGCGGCAGCGCGGCGTCGGGAGCAAGGAAGAGAAGCGCAAATGGCTGCGCCGCAACAGTTATCCGCGATCGTCGTGCGCTGGCGTAGAATTAGAAAAGTCTGGCGATTCCGGCATCGCGGCCCGAGATGTGACCGTCGATCTGCGACCGACTGGATGTGCGACCGAGTGCTGCGAGTCGGCGGGGCACCGAGGACCCCTAGCGATATGACAATGCAGACACGATCTCTCCGTATTGCCGAACGGAGATATCGGGTGTCACGATCACGGGTTCATGGGAGTGGCAAAGCCGCAAAGGTACCGGCCGGCGAGCTGCTGGATCAAATTCTCGGCGATGTCCTCGCCACAGCGACCATGCCGTATGAGGAGTGGCACAAGCTGTGGCCCGATCCTTTCACCGCGATGGCGATTCCGGTCGGAGGAAGGCGGCAATATCAGTGCACGCAACGCGCAATAGATGCCGCACATACTCTCACCCAGCAAACGTGGGATGCGCGTGACGACCTTCGCCAGACAATGACGCGCCAAGCGTTCGACCGCGTCTCGTTCACAGCGATCGGCGATGCGGTTGCAACGTGCCGGCGCCACCTCCCACCAGTGAAGTCGACCGGTCCTGTCGATGACAGCTTTTTCGACGCGATGGCCGGTGACTATGAATACTATCTCGAAGCTGGATCGGCCAAGATCCGGCCGGACCTGGATCGCCACATTCCATGTCATCTGTTCGATGCGAACCAAGCGGTCCCGGCGTTCGATGTCGGCCCCGTCGCGTTCCGCCCGCGTGGCGACTGGATCGCGCGCTACGTCCTCGATCCGACGGTGCTTGGTCATGTCCAGCAGGTCGAGAGCGGAGCAGTATCGCTCGAGACGTTTCGAAATCAGGCGTTCGCTGCCGGCAGTGCGCCTGAGCTGACGCAGGCGTTGGAAGTACTGACCTTCCTCGGCGGTTACGGCTGGGTCGCAACGCTCCGGACTGTCGGGCACGAGTTGACGCGGTCGCACGAAAAGGCGTCGGTGATCGTTGGGCTTGCAATAGACGTGATCGGCCTGCGCTTTCACCTCGAAAATGCTCGCCTCCTTACCAAGGCCGGGCGCCAGCATCTGTTTCATGAATCGCGCCTCGCTACTACCGTGGCGGGACAGCTGTTGAAGGGATCGTCTTCGCAGCGTGCTGGCCTGGGTGCGGCGCCCGGCGCCCTGGCTGCCAAAATGCGGGCCGAACAATCCTTCCTCGATCAAGCCGGCAAGGTGCTGCAGGCCTATGTGGACGGAAGGAACACGGGCAAAGCTCCTCACCTGATCGAGCGATGGGCGAACGCCCTTTACTGGTTTGGAGAAGCGCGCCGAGAGTCCTCGGACTTCATGGCCGTGGTCAATTATGGATGTGCTGCTGATGGTTTGTCGGGTGCCGGCGGCAAGGCGGAAAAGATGATTGATTTTGCCGACGCCGCTTTGAACCCCAAGAGCGAGCCGACCCCCGCGGGGGTGGTAAGCGTGAAGGATTCGGTCTCCCAGGTCTATCGCGAGGGACGCAATAAGCTGGCTCATGGCGAGGAATCAGGGCTCTTCGAAGATCTGACCCGCACCCGGGCGATTGGCGACAACCTGCTGACCTCGCTCCTGAATGAAGTCACGCCCGAGATTGCGGAAATCATTGCGAACCGTCCTCAGGTGCTCACTGTGCCTGAAGAGCACGCCTATCGCGCGCTGGTCGTGCGCCTGCAAAGCCGGGCGTAGGCCGCGCGATGCCCTTTCCATCAAAGAAGGAATATCCTGACGAACGCGGCCTGTTCGTCGTGCAGGATCCGCAGGTGCGTGCCCGCATCTTGCCACTGTTCTCCTTCGACCCGCAAGCTCCCGCGGAGCGCCCGGTCGGCCACGGCACTGCCTTTCGAATTGACCCATGGGGTACCTGCGCGACGGCATTTCATGTCGTAGAGGATCTTTTGACCGTCGCCGGGGGCCAAGCTGTGTTGCGCGATGATATTCGCCTCGCTGCACTTGAGTTCGAGGGGATCGGATATGGAACCTTCGCGCTCCCGAAAGATAGCTGGCGCCCGTTCTCGGGCATGTTCAGCCTCAGCCGGGTCGATGTTCCACTCGTTGGGACCCCGCGCGTTCGCAACGTCACCGAATTGGCAGCGCTGAGTATCGAGCGCTCGGGTAGCGCCAACGGGCCGACACCGTATTTGCCGATCGATATGCGACAGTGGCAGCCAAAGGTAGGTGAGCGGGTCATGGCGCTCGGTTTCGCCGATCTTGACGTCGACGCACATGGAGAAGGCGATGCGCGCGCCATGAGTCAGTATCTCTATGGTTCGGAAGCCGCCATTTGCGAGATCCAGAAGCCTGATCTCCAGACCAACCGGCCATGGCCAGTCTTCCGCGTCGAGGCAGATTGGCCAGGCGGCATGAGCGGCGGCCCGGTCTTCAACGAGGAAGGCAATGTGATCGGCCTCGTCAGCACGGGATTGGTGGGTGGCGGTATCGGAACAGCGACGAGCTTCGCCGGATGGAATGTCGCGGAAGGTACTTTCCGAACGCTCGATCCCTCCAATCCTGGCGCGCTCCTGTGCTGGACAGCGTTCGACGCTGAGGACCGGATCGTGTCCTATGCACCGGCCAAGGATATGCTGCTCCCGTTAGTCGCGGACGGGCGAGCGACCGAGATCCATGCAACCGCCCTGAACCCAGAAACCGGCAATTACTTTCTGCTCTGACCGAGTTCAGGCTGGACCATTCAACCCGTTCGCCGCACCTTCGCGAAGGCGCGGTCGTCCGCCATGAATTGGGCGAGCATTGGCACGATCAGCTTGGCCGGACCTTGCGAGGCCTGACCTGTCTCAGCAGCATGCGCGTCTGCATAGGCCGTGAGGTCGCGATAGACATCGGCCGGGACGTCGATCGAGAGTTTGACGGGCTTGTCGTCCGCGATGGGGCCGAGCTTGAGCGTCATTTCGATCCCCCGTCGCCCGGCGCGATCACGATGTCGCGTGTCACGATGACGCGCAGCTGAAAACCCGGCCGAATCGTGAGCGTCGGTTGCACGCCAATCTGGCGCCGGACCAGGTCCTGCCCTGTCCGCCCTATCGATTGCGACGTGCCTTGCCGCAGCGCTCGGACAAGCTCATCGTCACCGCTGCTACCGACCTCGGTGCCGACACTGAGCAGCGTGGAGATCAGCGCAGCGCGCAGCATGCCGCCCCAATGCTGGTTCACGCGGTCCTGGAGACCAGAGTAGCCGGCACCGTCCGCGCCGGGCAGCCGGTCGAGCTGGATCGATCGGCCGTCGGGCAGGATCAGGCGGTCCCAGGCGAGTAGCACGCGATTCTGGCCGAACGAGACCTGCGAGTCATATTCGCCAATCAGCCGGCTGCCCTGCGGAATCAGCAGATATTTCCCGCCCACGCTGTCGTAGACATTCTGGGTCACCTGGGCGGTGATCGTTCCCGGCAGGTCGGAGCGTATGCCCGTGATCAGGGCGGCAGAAATGACGCTCCCCGCCTGCACCATATAGGGCGAGCTCGGCTGAACGATGCGATAGCTGCTTTCGGTCGGGTCCTTGTCCGACGCGCGGAGAAAATCGCGCTTCCCGCCCTGGTCGGTTGTAGCGGCGCTCGCCGGCGCTGGGACCGGGACCGCGTCCTGCGAAGCAGGTAAAACCAGTGCCTGCGGTGCGGCCGCTGCAATCGACGGGGACGTGCTCTCTCCGCCCGCGAAAACCTTGCTGGTTCTGGCGGCGTCCCGCTCCTGTCGCACCCGATCCCGCGCGGCTTGGGCGGCGTTCGCACCCATTGACGGGGGCGACGAGGGCGCACCGATCGGCGGCGGCGAGACGTCAACGCCGCGTTGCTGCGCGGAAAGGATCGGGCGGCCAAGGTCGCCCGGAAGCGGCGGGCCGAGCTTGGGCACTTGCGAATAGTCCTTGGGTGCGCCGGCTAGGCTGTCCGTGGCGCGATTGTCTGTCGCATAAAGCTCGGTCTGGTTCTTGGGCGCCGCAGGCTGGAGGGCGTAGATCAGCGCTCCGCCGATGCCGGCGGTCGCGACCAATCCTACGCCTGCCAGCGCCTTTCGCGAGAGCCGCATCACGCGCGGCGGATCGCCGCGCAGGCGCAGGTCGGCCGGGCTGATCGGGGCCGGTTCGGCGGACGCGGTCATTTCGATTGCTCCCGGCGCGCGACCGTCTGGCGAAGGATGCGGACGCGCTGATCGGACTTGCCGGCGCTCAGGCGCATCTCGGCGCCGTCGAATAGGCGATCGACAACCAGATAGCGTCCGCGGACACGGTAGTTGACCAAGTCGCCCTCACCCCTGGAACCGACGATGAACAGCGGCGGGAGGTCGCTCTGGCCGATGCCCGGCGGCAGCTCGATGAATACCTGGCGGCCATCGTCGAACGCACGCAGCGGACGCCATGCCGGACGGTCGCCTTCGACGCGATATTGGAAGTTGAGCGCATCGATCTCGACGCCGGGCACGGCCGCAGCCACGGCTGCCGCCTCGCGGTTACGTGCCGCGAGCGCGATCAATGCGTCCTGTGGATAAGTCCACGACACCGACGCCATGTAGGTTTCGGGGGTCGATCGTAGCTCAACATGATATGTGCGGCGGTCGGTATTGATGACCAGATTGGTGACGAGGCCGCTTCGGGTCGGCTTGACGAGGATGTGGACGCGCTGACCCGCGCCCGTGCCGCTGACCGTGTCGCCGATGATCCAGCGCACCGTGTCACCGGCAGCTACCGGACCTGGCCCGACCAGCTGCTCGCCTTCCTGGAGCGCGATATCGGTTACCTGCCCCGGGGCGGCGTATAGCTGGTAGAGCGCGCCTTCGGCCCAAGGGTAGAGCTGGATCGCGTTGAGGAAACCCTCGCGAACCGGTTGCATGCGCGCTGCCGCGTTCGCAGTGCCGACACGCGTCCTGGGATCGGCAGCCTCGGGCAGGGTCGATGCCGTCATCGGCTTCAATTGGCCGGGAAGCGGCAAGGGCTCGGGGATGCGCACGATCTCGACCGCCTTGGGCTGGTCGGGGTCCGGCACTGCAGCCGGTGCTGCGTCGAACGTCAGTGGCGGGGTTTGCGCGTGGGAGGCGGTGCAAGCGGCGAGCGGCATGCTCGCCAGCAGCAGGGCCAAGCGGATGGGGGTCATTGCGAGAGCTCCTTTGACCAGTTGAGGGCGTTGACGAACACGCCGAGCGGATTCTTGCGCAGGGCGTCAGGCGTGCGGGGGGTCTGGATCACCACGGTCGCAATCGCCGACCAGCGCTCGGTCGCGGCGAGGCTTCCGTCCTGATAGCGACGCTCGGTCCAGGAAATGCGAAAGCTGCTGTCCGAGGCGCGGATGACGCTCGAGACGTCGACGGCCACCTGGACCTTGCCGACCTGCGTGAACGGGTCGTTGTTGCGGGCATAGTCGTTGAGCGCGAGCGCGCCCTTGGCGGTGGTGAATTCATAGGCCCGGAGCCAGCTCTGGCGCAAAACAACCGGATCGGCCGGAATGCCGCGCACATTCTCGATGATCCGAGGCGGCGGAGCGCGCTGTTGAGCCGGCCCGCGGTCGCGACCAGCTCGGCGGGCGTCGCCGAATCCAGGTCCGGCCCACGGATCGCGGCGGTTCGCTGGAACGAGCCGTCCTTGTTGAGGACGACGCCAGGCGCGATCAGTGCCGCCCAGGGTAGGAAGTCGGACAGGGTCGTGCCGCGCGCACGATATTCGCGGAGGAACATCATCGCCGCCTCACGCGCGCAGGAAGGCGGGGTAGCGCATATGGCGCCGGCCGACTTCGAGGAACTGGGGATCCCGGCGCGCCGCCCATACTGCTGCCGCATGGCCGACCGCCCAGATGAGCAGTCCGACAAGCCACAGCCGCAGCCCCAGGCCGACGGCGCCTGCGAGCGTGCCGTTGACGATCGCGACCGAGCGCGGCGCACCGCCAAGCAGGATTTGCTCGGTCAGCGCGCGGTGGACGGGCGCGAAATAGCCAGGAATGGCCGCGCCGGGATCGAGCGCTTCCATCAGATCAGCGCCCCGCCGCCAAAGCTGAAGAAGCTGAGGAAGAAGGAGCTGGCCGCGAACGCGATGCTCAGCCCGAACACGATCTGGATGAGGCGGCGGAAGCCGCCCGAGGTCTCGCCGAACGCCAGCGTCAGGCCGGTGACGATGATGATGATCACCGCGATGATCTTGGCGACCGGTCCTTCGATACTCTCAAGGATGGACTGGAGCGGACTCTCCCAGGGCATCGACGATCCCGAGGCGTGGGCGGGACCGGCTGCGAGCGCAACGAGCGCGCAGGTGGTGAGGGCCGCCGCACGATCGCGGGCAGCGGATAGAGAGAGGTTCATTCGGCTTCTCCGTGGTCAAGGAAGTGGAGGCGGTATTCGCCAGAGGGTTCGAGCCCTTCGACGCGAGCGAGCTCGGCGAGGCGCCGGCCGGCGCCGTCGCGCACCAGCACCGCGATCAGGCCGACGGTCTCGGCGATCAGCGGGCGTGGGACGGTGGTGACGGCTTCCTGGATCAGTTGCTCGAGGCGGCGGAGCGCGCCGATGGCAGTGCCGGCGTGGATCGTCCCGAACCCGCCCGG
>NZ_JAPDRA010000007.1:125197-222316 GCF_026013525.1 Sphingomonas canadensis
AGCGCAACGACGAGCGCACCAGGTCGGACAGTGTCGCGACCCCTTCCTTGGTTCGCATCGCCACCAGGTTGGGCGCGGTGCATTGCAGCTCGCGCGTGTCCTCGATCAGAACGATGCGGTCGCTGGTGCCGGAGATCTCGGCGAGCAGGGCGTTGGTGAGCGTGGTCTTGCCGGTGCCGGTGCCGCCCGCGACCAGGATATTTTCGCGGCCGACGACGCTGGCGCGAAGCGACGCGCATTGCCCGGGTGAGATGATGCCGGTGGCCACATAGTCATCGAGGGTGAAGACCGCGACTGCGGGCTTGCGGATGGCAAAGGCCGGCGCGGTTACCACCGGCGGGAGCAGGCCTTCGAAGCGTTCGCCGGTTTCTGGAAGTTCGGCCGAAACACGCGGGGAGCGGCCATGGACCTCGCTGCCGACATGGTGTGCGACCAGCCGGATGATCCGCTCGCCATCGGCGGCCGAGACCATTTCTCCCGTGTCGGCGAGCCCGGTGCCGAGGCGATCGACCCAGAGCCGCCCATCCGGATTGAGCATGACCTCGACGATTTCGGGGTCGTCGAGCCAGACGGCGATTGCAGTGCCAAGCGCCGTCCGCAGCATGCGCGCACCTCGGCGCGAGGCTTCGGATCGGGATGGGGCTGCAGTCACTGTTGGGGACCCTGGCTTCGGGCCGGGGCGAGGTTGCTCCGGCGACAGGGCTGACTAAGGAGTGAGGAAAATCGGCAGACGCAACAGCAACTTGCAGTCGTCGTGGTCTAGCGAAGGTTTAGAAACGCTCGGCGGCCCGCCATATCAATTTCTGCCGGGTCTCCGCGTCGTCGAGGGTGAGCAGCACAGCCTCCCGAATCACCAATAAAATTGCTTGACCCTGTAGCGGGTCGAGGGTCGATAACGCGAAGCATTCTTAACTAGAGTATTCCCATGGCCTTGACCGCGGCTGTCCCGACCCATCGCACCTACTCGACTGCAGCGCGTCGGGCTTGGCTTGCCTTCGTAACCGTCCTCACGTTGCTCTGTGCGGGGCCGGTATGGGCGAAGGACGCGGACGTGCAGACCACTTGGCGGCTCCTCGACTATGTCGCCGTCGACTATGGCGGCGCGGTCAGCGGCGGGCGCGTCGTCAGCACGTCAGAATTTGCCGAGATGAACGAGTTCGCGGGCCAGATCGTCTCGCGGCTGGGACAGCTTCCGGACAAGCCGGCGAAGGCAGGCTTGATCCGCAGCGCAAACCAGCTGCGCGCTTCGGTTGCCGCGAAAGCCGAGCCATCCACCGTTGCATTGCAAGCGAGATCTCTCGCCGCGGCGCTGCTTGCCGCCTATCCGGTCCCCCTGGCACCGACATCGATGCCAAACCTCGACCGAGGCGCGGCGCTCTATGCTCAGAATTGCTCCTCCTGTCACGGCGCTGCCGGGGATGGCCACGGGCCGAACGCCGCCAAGCTGAATCCACCTCCAATCGCGTTCACGGACGGGACGCGGGCGCGCCAGCGCAGCCTGTTCGGCCTGTATCAGGTCATCACCCAGGGCCTCGACGGTACCGCGATGGTAAGCTTCGATTCTCTGCCGAGCGACGATCGCTGGGCCTTGGCATTCTATGTCGGCGGCTTTGCCTTTCCCCAGCCGCAGGCCGCCCAGGGCGAATCGATATGGCGCGACGATGCGGCAATTCGTGCGCGCTATCCCAATCTTGCCGCCTTTATCGGCGCAACCCCGGCGTCGCTCGCCGCCGATCTCGGTCCGGGCAAGGGCGACGCGGTCACGGCTTATCTTCGCCGCCATCCCGAAGCGATCGCTGCGGCGCCGACAGGGTCGCTCAGCCTGACCCGCGAACGCCTCGCCGCGAGCCTCAAGGCCTATGCTGCCGGCGACCGGAAAGCGGCCTCCAACCTTGCGCTTTCCGCTTATCTCGACGGGTTCGAACCGGTCGAGCCGATCCTGCGCGCGCGCGACGCCGCCCTGATGGCGCGGATCGAAGGAGCGATGGGCGACCTGCGCGCGGCGATCAGCGCCGGCAGGCCGCTGGCCGAGGTCGAGGCGTCCAACAAGCAGCTCGCCATCCTGTTCGGCGAGGCCGAAGCTGCGCTCTCGCCGGATCGCGCCAGTGCCGCGTCGACCTTCTTCGGTGCGTTCGGCGTACTGCTTCGCGAAGGCCTCGAAGCCTTGCTCATCGTCGTCGCGATGATCGCATTCCTGCGCAAGACCGAGCGGTCCGAGATGGTCGGATTCGTCAATGGCGGCTGGATCGCCGCGTTGGCCGCGGGCGTCCTGACCTGGATCGCCGCGACCTACCTGATCTCCATCAGCGGCGCCTCGCGCGAGTTGACCGAAGGGTTCGGTTCGCTGTTCGCCGCGATCGTCCTGCTGACCGTCGGAATCTGGATGCACGCCAAGAGCAATGCGGAGTCCTGGCAGCGATACATCAAGGAGAAGATGACGAACGCGCTTTCCCGCCGTTCGGGCTGGTTCCTGTTCATCCTCGCCTTCGTCGTCGTGTACCGCGAGGTGTTCGAGACGATCCTCTTCTATGCGGCGCTTTGGGCCGAAGGGAATGGCGGCGCGCTACTCGCCGGCGCCGGTGCCGCGGTCGGGCTCCTTGCCCTGATCGCCTGGGCGATGCTGCGGTTCAGCACTCGCCTGCGGATCACAAAGTTCTTCGCCTGGAGCGCGATCCTGATCGCGGTCCTGACGGTAGTGCTTGCAGGCAAGGGCGTGGCGGGCCTGCAGGAAGCCGGGATCATCGGCGTCCAGCCTTGGGCCTGGGTCCCGCGCATCGAAGTCCTGGGGCTTTTTCCGACAATGCAAACCGTGCTGGCACAGGCGATCGCTGTGGCGATTCTCGTCATCGGCTTTTGGTGGAACGGCCGTGGAAATGCGGAGGGCAGCGAGGCCAGGAAGGTTGCCGCTTAGCCGGAGCCAAGTGACGATCAGTGGGTTGCGGTCGAGGGACCGAGCGCCTCGATGATGCGGCACTCGGAAATGGCGCCGTGGCCGCACTGGCTGATAATGCCGTCGAGTTCGCGCCGGAGCGATTGCAGGTCGGCGATCTTCCGGTCGATCTGCGACAGATGCTCGCGCGCGACGATATCGACCGCGCTGCACGGCTGGTCCCGGTCGTCCGCCAAGGTGAGCAAGGCGCGGACTTGGTCCAGCGTGAAGCCGAGGTCCCGCGCGCGCCGCACGAACGACAGGCGCGCCAGGTGAGGATGCGAATAGTCGCGATAATTGCCTTCGGTCCGCTCGGGCGCCGGCAGCAGGCCGATCTTCTCGTAGAACCGTATCGTCTCGACCTTGGTGCCCGTCGCGCGGGCGAGTTCACCGATTTTCACGATTTCGCGCCTTGACCCTCTAGTGACTTCAAGGTCCATATGGGCCGCCGTACCGCTCCCGTCGAGGTGAACGACATGGTTTGCAGCAGCTGCGCCTCCGAGGCGACCGACCCCCGAGCCGACAAGAGATGGCGGACGGTCCTGTGGATCGCGCTCGCCGTCAATCTGACGATGTTCCTTGGAGAAATCGTCGCGGGCATCGCGTCGGGCTCGCGCGCGCTTCAGGCGGATGCGCTCGACTTTCTTGGCGACAGCGCGAATTACGCCATCAGCCTTGGCGTGGCCGGCATGGCGCTGCGCTGGCGCTCGCGCGCAGCGGTCGTGAAGGGCGCGACCATCTTCGCGTTCGGTGCCTATGTTCTGGTCACGTCGATCGTTGCCGCGCTGGGTGACGGCGTGCCGCGCGCGGAGACGATGGGGATCGTCGGCGCGATCGCCCTGGTGGCCAATGGCGGCGTGGCACTGATGCTGTATCGATACCGCTCGGGTGACGCGAACATGCGGTCGGTGTGGATTTGCTCGCGCAACGACGCGATCGGCAATCTCGCGGTCCTGGCAGCGGCAGTGGGCGTATTCGGCACCGGGTCGCAATGGCCCGATCTTGCAGTCGCAATGGTAATGGCAACTCTCGGGCTATGGGGCGGCGCACAGATCCTGCGTCAGGCAAGTATAGAGCTACGTAATCCCGCAGATCATCAAGTAAAACCTCAAACAATCCCGACTTGATCCTTGGTGATGAAATAACATGTTCCGCCTTGGCCCGAATCAACTTTCGGATCGCAATAAAATGATTGTGACCAGCTAATATCGTGCCGAAAAGGTCTTCCGCACCCTCTCGCGTTCGGCTACAGCGCGGCCCAATGCGCAAACTGCTGGCCTCGATCGCAAGCCTGATGCTGGTCCTGACCCTGTGGTCGGGATTCCAGGCATCGACGGCCTATGCGGCGGAAACCGTTGGCTGCATTACGATCGTCGATGGCGACGCCGCGGGCCATACCCCCGGCGACGCGGATGAGGTGCCCGGCGACAGCGACAAGGCAACGCCGCATCACCACAACGTCAATCACAGCCACGAACTGGGCGTTCCGGTTACCCAGCCGATCGCCATGCCGTTCGTGCGCACGATGATGAAGGCCGGCATTGCGCCGAGCGCGCCTCCGGTCGCCTTCACGCCCAACCGCAACCTGCGGCCTCCGATCGCCTGACTTCGCCGTCCCCCTGCGCCTGATGCGCGGGGATTTTGCGAACGTCAGGGAGAATCCCAATTATGTCTCGTCTCATCGCGGCGCTTCTCGCCGCGGCGTCCTGCGCAAGTGTTGCGCAGGCGCAGACCGCACCGCCCGTAGAGGCGCGTGAGGTCACCACACTCGATCAAGCGCTCACGCTCGCGGGCGTGTCGTCCCCCAATGTCGAAGCCGCCGAAGCCGGTGTCAGCGCAGCCGAGCAAGGCCGCAATGTCGCACGTCTCCGCCCAAATCCGAGCGTCTCGGTCGAAGTGGAGAATGTCGCCGGAACCGGCCCCTATGGGGGCATCGGCGAGTCCGAAACGACGGTCGGCTTCTCCCTTCCGCTCGAACTGGGTGGCAAGCGCGGCGCCCGTGTCGGTGTCGCCAATGCCCGCATCGATCGGGCTCGTCTCGAAACAGCGGTCGTGTCGGCGGATCTGCGGCTGCGCGTCACGCAGCTCTATATCGTCGCGGTCGCCGCCGAGCGCCGCCTGACGGTCGCCCGTGAGCAGCTTCGTATCGCCGAAGAAGCGCTGCGGGTCGCTGCGGATCGGGTCATGGTCGGCGCGACCTCACCGATCGATGAGCAGCGCGCCCAAGTGCAACTCGTCAACGCGCGCACCGAGGTTGAGCGGGCTGAGCGCAATGTCGCGGTCACCCGGAGCAATCTGGAACGCCTGATCGGCCAGCCGATCACCGGCGACCTAGACCAGCCATGGTTCGACCGTACCGGCACCTTTGGACCGACGGCGGCGATCAATATCGAAGGCACGCTCGCCTATGCGGTGGCGACATCGGACTATTCGATCGCCGACGCCAATGTCCGGCTAGCGCAGAGCCAACGCATGCCCGACCTGACGCTCAGCGCCGGCACCCGCCGCATCGAGAGCAGCAACAGTCAGGCGATGGTGTTCGGCGTCTCGGTGCCATTACCTTTCTTCAACAGGGGAACGGCAAGCGTCGCACAGGCGAATGCCGAGCGCGGCCAGGCGGATGCGAGGCGGCGTGGCGTGCGCCTCGATGTCGATACGCAGATCGCCGACGCCATCGCCGACCGCGACAATGCAGCGGCTGCGGTTCGCGCTTCGGGCCCCGCGCTCGAAGCGGCGATCGAATCCGCCCGGATCGCCCGGGTTGGCTACGGTCAGGGCAAGTTCGACCAGCTGATCCTGATCGATGCCGAACGCACCCTCCTCCAGACACGCATCGCCCAGATCGATGCGCTCGCCGCCTATCATGATGCCGAAGCCCGCCTGGCGCGCCTGACGACGCCGGCTCCTTCGATTTCCGGAGACACGCAATGAACTTCAATGACAAGCGCCTCCTCGGCGGCGTGAGCGCGGCCGTGCTCGTCGCCGCTGTCGGCGGCTTCTCGGTTGCCCGCCTGACGGCGCCGTCCGCGCCGGTTACCCAAGAGGCTCCCAAGGCCGAACCTGCCAAGGCGGAAGCGGCGCCCGACAGCGTCACCATGACCGCCGAGGCGATCAAGTCGGCAGGCATCGAGACCGAAACCGTCAACGCTGGTGGCCTCGGCGCCGAGGTCGTCGCACAGGGCACGGTCACTGCATCGCCAAACGGCGAAGCGGTGGTAACCGCCAGGGCGGGCGGCGCGGTCATCCGCGTCTTCAAGCGCCTCGGCGACAGCGTCCGTGCGGGCGAACCGCTCGCGATCGTCGAGAGCCGTGATGCGGCGCAGCTCGCTTCCGAGCGGACGGTTGCCAATGCCCGAGCCGAGCTGGCCCGCAAGAATCTCGAACGCGAGCGGTATCTGGTGCGGCAGCGCGTTTCGGCGCGGGTGGATCTCGAACGTGCCGAGGCGGACTATGCCGCGGCACAGGCCGAGGTGCGTCGCGCCCAGGTTTCCGCTGGCGCGGCCCGTGTCACCAGCGATGGTCGCGGCGTGATCGTCACGAGCCCGATCTCCGGCCGGGTCACGGTTGCCACCGTGACGCTGGGTGCGTTCGTCCAGCCGGAGGCGGAACTGTTCCGTGTCGCCGATCCGCGATTGGTCCAGGTCGAAGCGTCCGTGGGCTCGGTCGATGCAGCCCGCATCGCACCGGGTGATAGTGCAGTCGTGGAAATGCCGAACGGTCGCACAGTCAACGCGCGCGTCCGCGCGGTGACCCCGACGCTGAACGGCGAGACCCGCGCCGCGACTGCGGTGCTCGACGTCGATGGTGGGGAGCTTCAGCCCGGTCTCGCGGTCCGCGTCCGGCTGAAGCCGAGCCGCGGCGAAAGCTCGACGGCGATCGTCGTGCCCGAGGAAGCCGTTCAATCGGTCGAGGGCCGCGACGTCGTGTTCGTTCGCACTGCCGCCGGCTTCAAGGCAGTTCCGGTATCGCTCGGCCGCCGCAGCGCGGGCCGGGTCGAGATCCTGAGCGGCCTGTCGAACGGCCAGACGATCGCGACGCGCCAGGCGTTCCTGCTCAAGGCGGAGCTCGGAAAGGGCGCCGGTGAAGAGGAATGACACTGGCGACAGCGCCCCGAGCGACAGCAGCCGGGCATAGCGCCCGGCCGGCTGCCGGCCTCGACCACGCCGCTCCGTACATCATCGCGTCCTGCGTCGCCTGTGCCGACGCGGTCGACCCGCCATTGGGAACGAACCCATGATCGCAAGTCTAATCGGACTATCCGTCCGCGCGCGCTGGGCAGTGCTTCTGCTCTTCCTAGCCGTCGCCGGCATCGGTGTCTGGCAGCTCACCAAGCTGCCGATCGACGCCGTCCCCGACATCACCAATCGACAAGTCCAGATCAATACCGTCGAACGCGGCCTCTCGCCGATCGAAATCGAGAAACGCGTCACCTTCCCCATCGAGACCGCACTGGCCGGCATTCCCGGCCTCGAGACGACCCGGTCGCTCTCACGCAACGGGTTCAGCCAGGTCACCGCGATCTTCACCGACCAGACCGACCTCTACTTCGCCCGCCAGCAGGTGAGCGAGCGCTTGACCCAGGCCCGGGATTCACTCCCGGATGGCGTGCAGCCGCAGATCGGGCCGGTCACCACCGGCCTTGGCGAAGTGCTGATGTATTCGGTCGACTTCGCCAATCCCGGCGGCAAGGGCGCGACCATCAAGGACGGCCAGCCCGGCTGGCAGCGCGATGGCAGCTTCCTCACCCCTGAGGGCGACAGGCTGGCCGATGACGTTTCGCGCGCCGCGTACCTCAGGACCGTGCAGGACTGGATCATCCGACCCCAGCTGCGCACCGTGCAGGGCGTTGCCGGCATCGACTCGATCGGTGGCTACGCCAAGCAATATGTCGTTGAGCCCGATCCGGTGAAGCTGTCGAACTACGGCATCTCCTTCTCCGAGCTGGCCAAGGCCCTGGAAGCCGCGAACCTCGCGGTCGGCGCCAACTACTTCAACCGCGGCGGCGAGGCGTTCCTCGTCCGCGCCGACGCCCGTATCCGCGATCTCGACGAGATCACCGATGCCATCGTCGCGACGCGCGGTGGCATCCCCGTCGCCATCAAGGACGTCGCCAACGTCCGGATCGGTGGCGAACTCCGGACCGGCGCGGCCAGCATGAACGGCCATGAGGCGGTGATCGGCACCGCGCTGATGCTGATCGGCGAGAACAGCCGTACCGTTGCCGGCGCGGTCCGCGACCGTCTCGATAGCATCGCGAAATCGCTTCCGCCCGGCATCAAGGTCACGCCGGTTCTCGACCGCTCGAAGCTCGTCAACGCGACCGTCTCGACCGTCCAGCGCAACCTGGCCGAAGGCGCTATCCTCGTCGCTGCGGCCCTGTTCCTGCTCCTCGGCAACTGGCGCGCCGCGCTGATCGCCGTGCTCGTCATCCCCTTCTCCTTCCTGATGATGGCGATGGGCATGAACGCCTTCCGGGTCCCCGGAAACCTGATGAGCCTAGGCGCATTGGATTTCGGCCTAATCGTCGACGGCGCCGTCATCATCATCGAGAACTGTCTGTTCAGGCTGGCGCATCGACAGGAACATGAAGGCAGGTTGCTGACACTTCGGGAACGCCTCGAAGAGACGATGCGGGCCAGCCAGGAGATGATAAAGCCGACTGTGTTCGGTCAGGCCATCATCCTCCTCGCCTTCGCGCCTCTGCTGATGTTCACCGGGGTAGAGGGCAAGACCTTCTCGCCGATGGCCATCACCATCATGCTGGCGCTCGTTGCTGCCTTCATCCTCGCGCTCACGCTGGTCCCGGCGCTCGTCGCGCTGCTGATCCGCGGCAAGGTCGCCGAGAAGGAAGTCTGGCTGATCGCCAAGTCGAAGACGCGCTATATCCCACTCCTCGAGCGGGCCGTCGCCAAGCCCTGGCCGTTCATCGGCGCAGGGTTCGCGTTCTTCGCTGCATCGATCTTCGTGTTCGGCTTCCTCGGGCAGGAGTTCATTCCCCAGCTCGACGAGAAGAATGTGGCGCTGGCCTCGACGCGCGTTCCCTCGGTCGCCCTTGAACAATCGCTGATGATGCAGCGGGGTGTCGAGCAGGCGGTATCGAGCCTGCCCGAAGTCGAGCTGATGTTCTCGAAGACGGGTACCGCCGAAGTCGCAACCGACCCGATGCCGCCCAACATTTCGGACGGCTTCGTCATCCTGAAGCCACAAGAGGAATGGCCCGCCGGCGTCAACACCAAGGCCGATGTCCTGGCCCGCATCGAGAAGGTATCGGGCGCCAAGCTCGGCCAGGTCTATGAAGTCAGCCAGCCGATCCAGCTGCGCTTCAACGAGCTGATCGCCGGTGTCCGCGGCGATGTCGCGATCAAGCTCTATGGCGACGATCTCGACAAGATGGGCGCTACCGCGACACGGATCGTCGCTGCGCTCCAGACCATCCCGGGCGCGGCCGACGTGAAGGCCGAGCAGACGAGCGGCTCGCCGACGCTGGAGGTCAATTTCGACCGCGCGGCGATCGCCCGGTTCGGGCTCACCGTCGAGGAGGTCGCCGATACGGTCGCCGCCGCGATGGGCGGGCGCGAAGCGGGACTGGTGTTCGAGGGCGACCGGCGCTTCGAGATCACCGTCCGCGTGCCCGATACGACGCGCCAGAGCCTCGACGCGCTCGCCAACCTGCCGGTCCTGCTTCCCAACGAAGTGAGCGGCAAGCGCGAGTCCGTGCCGCTGTCGCGCGTGGCGCAGTTCCGGTTCAGCGAAGGGCTGAACCAGATCAGCCGCGAGAACGGGAAACGCCGCGTCGTCATCCAGGCCAATGTGCGTGGTCGCGACGTGGGTTCGTTCGTCGCCGAGGCCCAGGCCGCGGTCGACAAGGTGGCGCTTCCGGCGGGCTCCTATCTCGAATGGGGTGGGCAGTTCCAGAACCTGCAGGCGGCGTCGCAGCGCCTGTCGATCGTCGTGCCGCTCTGCTTCGCGGTGATCTTCGGCCTGCTCTACATGGCGCTTGGCGGACTCTCGCGGGCGGCCGCGGTGTTCCTCGCGGTGCCGTTAGGCCTCGCCGGTGGCGTGTTCACCCTCGCAATGACCGGGATCGCCTTCTCGGTATCCGCCGCGGTCGGGTTCATCTGCCTTGCGGGCGTCGCGGTGCTCAACGGTCTCGTCGTCATGACGGCGATCCGCGAGCGGCTCGATGCCGGCGTGGAGCTCAGCCGGGCGATCATCGAGGGCACCACCGAGAAGATGCGTGCGGTGGTGATGACGGGATTCGTGCCGGCAATCGGCTTCGTGCCGATGGCGCTGGCCCACGGCACCGGCGCCGAGGTGCAAAAGCCGCTGGCGACCGTCGTCATCGGCGGCCTCATTGCGGCGACCATCCTGACGCTGCTCGTCCTCCCTGCGATTTCCAAGGTCGTCCTCGGTTGGGGCGAACGCCTGGCGGCGCGGCGTGAGGAGCGCGTGGCGGCGCAGGGCAACACCCAACCCGTAGAGCAAGGAGACGGCATGAAAGCGGTCGAAGCCAATGACGGGACGGGAGGCGCGGGCTGATGTTGGTTGCCGCGCACAAGCATCCGTGGGTCGTTGGCGGCCGGTCGATGGGCTTGGTGCCCGTCGCCGGTCACGGAGGTGTTTTCATGCCCTACGACTATCACGTCGGCGTCGACTATCACAAAGCCTATACCCATCTCGTCGTCCAGGACGGTGCGGGCCAGACGCTGCGCAGCGGGCGAGTGAAGAACGATCCACGGTCGCTTGCCGGCTTTCTGTCGCCCTATCTCGAGAACAGCCATGCGGTGATGGAGGCGACCCGCAACTGGACGGTGATGTACGACTGGCTCGACGAGCTGTGCGACGATGTCGTGCTCGCGCATCCGGCCAAGGTGAAGGCGATCGCGGAAGCGAAGATCAAGACCGACAAGATCGACGCGACCATCCTTGCCCATCTGCTGCGCGCCGACCTGGTGCCCGTAGCCTATGTGCCCGGCGAAGCGGCCCGCACGCTGCGCCAGGCTTTGCGCGAGCGGATGTTTTACGTCCGCCTGCGAACGATGGTGAAGAACCGGGTCGTGACGATCTTCGACCGCTACCCGGAACAGACCCGGGCGCTGCGCGAGGTGACGGACCTGTTCGGCAAGGCCGGCCGAGCGCATCTGGCGGTGCTGAGCGTGTCGGAGATCGACCGCATTCAGATCGATAGGTCGATCGCCTTCATCGACGACATCAACGGCCACATCCGTACGGCCGAGGCGACGATCCGGGCGTTCAGCAAGGGCAACGCCGATGTCCGGCGGCTGAAGACCATACCAGGGTTGGGTGAGTTCTTCGCCCGGCTCGTGGCCGCCGAGATCGATGACATCGGCCGCTTCCGCTCGGCCGCGAAGCTTGCCGCCTATGCCGGGCTGGTGCCATCGACCTATTCGAGCGGCGGCAAGACCTTCCACGGCCGGATCATCAAAGCCGGCAACAAGTGGCTGCGCTGGGCCTTCGTCGAGGCTGTCGCGCCCGCCGTTGCCGCCGATCCGATCCTCAAGTTCGATTACGAGCGCCTGAAGGCGACCAAGGGCGCGAACCGCGCCAAGGTCGCCGTGGCGCGCAAGCTTCTGACGATCGCCTACCAGGTGCTGCGTGACGAACGCGATTACGAGCGCCGTGATGGGCGGCCGTCAAACGAATCTCGGCTGTCCTGATGGTCATTTAGCGGGTCCCGCAATGCGGGGCCGCGCTCCCAAGGAGAGTGGGAAGTCGAGGCCGAACGCCGATTTGTGACCGGAACCCCAGCCGGGGATGCGGGGCACGGATTGGAGATTGGTTGAAGAACCAACGGAGGCGGGCGCCCGTCTCCGAGCAGAGCAACTCGTCCGCTCGGCGCCGACGGACAGCAAACGAACGGATCCACGAGGAAGCGCCACCCGGCTCAACCTCTTGCATCCTTTCATTGGAGAATGACAATGCAGAACCACAGGCTCCTTCGCATCTACACCGACGAAGCCGCCTATTTCGGGGACCGCAAGGTCCTCGAGGTAGTCGCCAGTCGCGCGCGCGATGCGCATCTGGCGGGCGCGACGATCCTGGAGGCGCTGATCGGTTTCGGCCATTCGGCGCACCAGCACCGCCGCCATGTTCTCGAAAGCGATCGCTCGGTCGTCATCGAGATCATCGACGCGGAGGAAAAGCTGCGCAGCTTCGCGGCAACGCTCTCCGACGTGCAGGGCATAGGTCTGATCACGCTCGAAGCGGTCGAAGTGCTGGGTGGCAACACCGCACTCCTGACCGGTACGGACGCGGCATGATGAGGGGACGCGGCACTCGGTCGCGCGGCTCGGTCGAGCCGCGATCGGCGGGTGCTGCGTCCTCGCCCGCCAATTGCGCATTTGACCAGCAAAGGAGGGCCCGGTGCCAGTTCTGAGCTATACCATCATTCCGCTCCTCGCGATCCTGCTCGGGTCGATCGTCGCGGTCATTCGACCGCCAGGTCCACGGGTGGTCAGTGCGATGCAGCACCTCGCCGCGGGTGTGGTGTTCGCTGCCGCGGCGACGGAGATCGTGCCGCAAGTAATGCACGGCGCCTATACGACCGCAACCCTGCTCGGTGGCGCGCTCGGCGTGATGACCATGCTCGGCCTCAAGGCCTTTGAAGGCCAGTTTCGCGGGCCGGCGGCACTGCTCGGCGCCATCGCAATCGATATTGCCCTCGACGGTCTTGTGCTCGGCCTCGCGTTCGTTGTCGGCACCAAGGCCGGCCTGCTCCTCACCATCGCCCTTACTCTTGAAGTGCTCTTCCTCGGTCTCACCCTCACGACCGAGCTTGGCGAGACGATCCGCTCCAAGGCCAAGATCATCTGGATCGTCGGCGCGATCGCGCTGCTCATGCCAGGTGGCGCCGCGCTCGGCCTGTCGGTTGCCGAACTGCCTGCCCCGATCATCGTCGGCTTCCTGAGCTTCGGCCTCATGGCCCTGCTTTACCTCGTCGCCGAGGAGCTGCTCGCCGAAGCCCACACCAAGAAGGACACACCGCTGGTCACCGCGATGTTCTTCGTCGGTTTCCTAGCCCTCCTGCTGATCGAAGAGACGCTCGGATGAGCACGCCACGCGTTCACGAAATTCACCCGGAAGGATCGAATCTATGAGCGCCAAGCTCCGCCTGGATATTCCCGTCATCCTGCCAGAGGTCCCCGACGCCGCCGACGCTTGCGTTGGAAGGTTGATGGGCGAGCTCACCGGCAGGCCCGGCATCGAGCAGGTTCATGTCGTGAAGGGCGAAGCCCCCGAGGCTCCGGCGCAGCTATGCGTTCACTACGACCCGGACACGCTCTCGCTCGCCCGGATCAACGACATTGTCGTCGGCGCCGGCGCCAAGCTCACCGAGGCGTTTGGGCATTTGGCCTTGAATGTCGACGGCATCGGCCATCAGCGCAAAGCGCGCAGCGTCTCGGAGCAGCTCATGCGCGTGAAGGGCGTGCTGGAGGCGGAAGCCAGCGCGGCTGGCATGATCCGGATCGAGTTCGATCGCGACGCGGTCACCGAAGAGGCGCTACGGAGCTTTCTCGGCCAGCTTGGCATCCATGAGCGCCAGGGGCGCGTCGTCAAGCAGCCCTCCGCAGCAAAGGATCATGCCGAGGCGAAGCCAGGTTCGGCGCATGCGCACAAGCCCGGCGAGAAACACGATCATGGCGACCATGACCATGACCATGGCGATGCCGAAGGCGGGCACGACCATTCGCACGGCGGCATCTTCGGGCCGAACAGTGAACTGATCTTCGCGCTGCTGTGCGGTGCCCTGCTCGGTATCGGCTTCGGAATCGAGAAGCTTGTGGCGACGCCGGCATGGGTGCCGCTCGCCTTCTTCATCGGCGCCTACGGGTTCGGCGGCTTCTTCACGCTGCGCGAGGCGATCGACAATCTGAAGCTGAAGCGCTTCGAGATCGACACGCTGATGCTGGTCGCCGCGGCAGGCGCCGCAGCTCTGGGGGCCTGGGCCGAAGGCGCGCTGCTGTTGTTCCTGTTCAGCCTCGGGCATGCGCTCGAACACTACGCGATGGGTCGCGCCAAGCGGGCGATCGAAGCGCTGGCCGAGCTTGCTCCGCAGACCGCCTTGATCCGCCGGGATGGCAAGGAAAACGAGATCCCGGTAGAGGAGCTGGAGATCGGCGACACCGTGATCGTCAAGCCCGACGAGCGGATCGCTGCCGACGGCTTCCTCATCAAGGGCACCAGCAGCGTCAATCAGGCGCCCGTCACCGGTGAGAGCATGCCGGTCGACAAGCGGCCGGTCGTCGACCACGCCGCCGCGACCGCTGCCCCTGAAACCCTCGAGTCCGCCTACCGGGTCTTCGCCGGCACGATAAACGGCAGCGGCCTTATCGAGATCGAGGTCACAAGGAAGTCGAGCGACAGCGCACTCGCCAAGGTGGTCAAGATGGTGAGCGAGGCGGAGACGCAACGCTCCCCGACCCAGCGCTTCACCGACCGCTTCGAGCGCATCTTCGTGCCCTCGGTCCTCGCGCTCACCGTCGCGTTGCTGTTCGCCTGGGTCGTAGTCGACGAGCCGTTCCGCGACAGCTTCTACCGTGCGATGGCGGTGCTGGTCGCCGCCAGCCCCTGCGCGCTCGCGATCGCAACGCCGAGCGCCGTCCTGTCGGGCGTCGCTCGGGCCGCTCGCGGCGGCGTGCTGGTTAAGGGTGGCGGACCACTGGAGAATCTCGGCTCGCTGAACGCCATCGCGTTCGACAAGACCGGGACGCTGACCGAAGGTCGGCCGCGCATCACCGACGTCATCCCGGTCGACGGCGTATCCCAGTCGGACCTGCTGTCCATCGCCGTCGCAGTCGAACGGCTGAGTCATCACCCGCTGGCGCGCGCGATCGCCGAGGACGGGCTCGACCGCGTTGGCGATCTGGCCATTCCGACCGCGAGCGATCTGGAGAGCCTGACCGGTCGCGGCGTCCGCGCGAAACTGGACGGCGCGACGATCCTGATCGGCAAGGCCGAGATGTTCGGCAGCGACGGTGTTGCCCCGCTCTCGGCCGAGATGTCGGACGCGATCGCGAAGCTGCGCTCGGGCGGGCGCACCACGATGATCGTGCGACGCGACGACAAGGATTTGGGCGCCATCGGCCTGATGGATACGCCGCGCAAGTCCGCCAAGGATACCCTCGCTCGCCTCCGCAAGCTCGGCATCACGCGGATGATCATGATCTCAGGAGACAATCAGAAGGTCGCCGAGGCCATCGCCGCCGAAGTCGGGATCGACGAAGCGATCGGCGACCTGATGCCCGAGGACAAGGTCGATGCGATCCGCAAGCTGCGCGACAAGGGCAAGGTCGCGATGGTCGGCGACGGGGTCAATGACGCGCCCGCCATGGCCAACGCCACGGTCGGTATTGCGATGGGAGCCGCGGGCTCGGACGTGGCTCTCGAGACCACGGACGTGGCGTTGATGGCAGACGATCTCGCCCACCTGCCGTTCGCGGTCGGCCTCAGCCGCAGCACGCGCGCAATCATCCGCCAGAATGTGTTCGTCAGTCTCGGCGTCGTGGCCCTGCTCGTCCCGGCGACGATCTTGGGCCTCGGCATCGGCCCGGCGGTGGCAGCGCACGAAGGTTCCACGCTGCTGGTGGTGTTCAACGCGCTTCGGCTGCTGGCATATCGGGACCGCGGCGCGTGATCGCGGTCGAGAACGAGATCGCCGTCGCCGCGCCGCCGGCTAAGGTCTGGCGGATCCTGACGGACTTTCCCGGCTACAAGACTTGGCATCCGTTCATCCGCCTGACGGGCGAGGCCAAGGCCGGGGCGGAGATCGATTATGAGTACACCAGCGACCTGCGCACCGGCCGCAAGCGGCATTCGCCGGGCAAGATCACCCGTCTTGAACGCAATGTCGCATTCGAGTGGGCCATGGGGATCCGCCATTTCTTTGAGCAGGTAGAACGCTACGAGCTGGCGCCGCATCCGCTCGGCACCAGGCTGCACCATCGCGTCGAGTTTCGGGGGATGGTCGGCTTCCTGTTTCGGGGCCGCCCGAGCCGAGCGAGCCACGCCCGCATGTGTAAGGCCGACGATGCGCTTCGCACTCTGCTTGCGGGCAAGAAGCCATCGCCCGCCAAACCACCAGCCCGTAACGGCAGGAAGCAGCGCCGATGACCGGCGATGGCGGAGAAGATCGGCCCACGCCCCCGCGTGCGCGCGCGAACGGCGGCCGGCAGTGGTCCGAAGACGAGGATGCGCAATTGCGCGCGCTCATCGCCGCACGCGAACCCCCGGCCGCGATCGCCCGGCGGATGCAGCGGACGCAGGATGCCATTCGCGGGAGAGCCGGCCAGCTCGGTCTCGCGGTACCCTCACCACTACGGCCCTGGCGCAGGCATTGGGGCCGGGCGCTGCGCGAAGAGCTTGATCGTGAAATCGACAAGTAGATTAGAGATCCGGGGACCCGGCCTCGGCAGACGGCGACCGAGCCGCCGGCGACAGCATACCCGCCAGCAGAAGCGCCACGCTGTCGCATCCGGGACCACATCAGCCGGACGGCTCGCCGGCATCGGCCGAGCCTCGTTCACCGGTCCCATCGACATCCTCCGAAATCTCGTTCCTCAGCCGCGGCCCGAACTCCATGCGCCGGTTGAGGGTTTCGACGAACCGCTCCCAGCGTTCCCTGCCCATGGCCTGGGCCGCGGCAAGCGCGGTGTTTCGCGACGATCTCGGCGAAGCCTATTCGGTCGAGGATTTGCAGGGGATGACCGGCAAGAAGCGGGAAAAGGCGCTCGATGCCATTCGCGAAGCGTGCGAGGCCTTCATCAACGGCAGCATGCTCGACAATCTCACGCGGATCGCAGCCGAGACGTCGGAGCGAAACGGCATCGCCACGGGCCAGCTGACGATCGTGCCCGACGACAAGGACAAGCAGACCCTGCTCGTCCGCTATCCGACCGCCACCGACTATGACGCCTATATCCCCAAGGCCGTGAAGATCGAATCCGGCGCCAAGTCCGCGCTCGACCCGAATTCGATCCGCTCGATCCGCCCCTATCTCGAGCTGGACGCGCCGGGCCTCGATCTGGAAGTCCCCAACGTCACCGTCGTCGATGCCGAGCGGACCTTCTGGGACAAGATCGTCATCCTGCACGGCCTGCGCCACTGGTATGAATCCAAGGATGCGTTGCGCGGCGGCGGCAACCGTATCTCGCGGCACTATTACGACCTCCACGAACTGATGCAGGCGCCGCTGGGCGAGCAGGCGATCGCCGATCCCGCGCTGGGCGCGGACTGCGTCGCGCACGCGCGCATGTTCTTCAATCGCCCGGCATTCGACCTGGCGAGCGCGGTGCCGCCGACCTTCACGCTCATGCCCGAGGGCGAGATGTATGACGCGCTGAAGCTGGACTATGCGGCGATGTCGGGCATGATCTTCGGCCCGGCGCCCAGCTTCGAAGCCGTTTCCGAGAGCATCGCTGAACTGGAACGGCGGGTGAATACGGCGAAGGCGAGCTAAGCCAAAATCGCATCAGTTCCGTGCATGGCCGTAGGTCGCGCGGGCGCAGGCGGTAGCCGCGCCATTTCCAAATCACGCTCCCGACCTCGAGGAACCGGCGGCTTGTTTGGTCATCGACCGTTAGGTGCAACAGGAGGCATCCGGTCCGGCGAGCTGGATAGGCGGGCATGGCACGGTGCCGTATGAACAAAATACACAGCAATCGCCGGCCTTCGGCCGCAGGAGCGCCCCGCAGCCGGTGCAATCATAGAAGAACTGGCAAGCGTTTGTCGGCATCGTCTCCGACTTCACCGCACCGCAAAGTGGACAGGTGAGGATCGATTGGGGAATGAAGGTGCCCTCAGACATAGGCATAGCCAAGGTATAGGAGGGTCGCGCCGACCAAGAGACCGATGAGGAGAATCGCGCGTATGGCGGGCGCTGTGCATACGCCATCGGGTCCGCAGGTCATCGCCACGCGCTGCTGCCGCCAGAGCAGGATCGCGCCGCCGATCAGGAAAAGAGCGCTCAAGCTCAGCAGGAGCGTCCGATAAGGGCTTGCCGCAGAGGCAATGCCACCGAGCCATCCGGCGCCCAGGCCGGCGGTGGCGAGCAAGATGGGCAGCGCGCAGCAAGATGCCACGCCGAAGGCAGCCGCTATTCCACCGACCGTCAGAAACGCAGCGCCTCTCGCTCCAGAAGAATGGCGCAACTCAGGCGGTTCGGACATGATGGGCGGCTCCTTGTGATCGATGGAATCGCATCCTACCGTCTGTAGCGGCTACAGACTCAACCCCCAATATCGAGCGACGGAAATGACCCTATCGGAGACCATTGCGATCGGAGAATTGTCGCGTCGCACGCGATGCAATATCGAGACGATCCGCTATTATGAGCGCATAGGACTCCTGCCCAAAGCCGCGCGTCGGGGGCGGTACCGCAGCTTCGGCCTTGTGGACGTCGAGAGGCTGCATTTCGTCCGGCGCGCAAGGGAACTGGGCTTCACAATCGACGAGATTCGCGCGCTTCTGGGTATTGCCGCCGCCGATGACATTTCATGTGAGAACGCCCGCACAATTGCCGCCTCGCATCTGAACCAGGTTCGCGCGCGAATCGCGGACTTGAGGCGCATGGAGCGAGTGCTTGCCGACACCGTTCGAGCCTGTAGCTCAGGGGAGCATATGGGGTGCCCACTGATCAGCACATTGTCCGCGATTCGCTGAACCGTATCGGATCATTGCCCATAAGCCGCCGCCAATGCCCCCGGTCCGGCGATCGTCTGACGATGCGGCAATCGGCTATGCACTGACGGTCGCACATCCGGATCCTTGCCGTCAGGTCATCGCCTGGGGCTGAGAGATGCCTCGACCGTTCCTCCACGATGGCAAGGTAGCGGGACGCTTTCGCGCATCGCTTCCCCACAGTCGCGGGTCGCTGGCGAGCGACCACCGATCGCCGCCGCCATCATCCCGATCACGATGCTGCTGCGGAGGTTTGGAGTGCTCCGCGTCTCAGGGCTATACCGCCGCGGGTATGCGACAGCGTGACCGCCGCTCCCCCTTCCCGGAGCAGCCCCGGGGGCGTTGCGGGGGCCAGCCCCCGCAGAAGGGGTATGGCGAGACCCAGGCTCGCCATCAGGGGAAAGCCTTCCCCTTTCCGGCATCATGCAAGTCCTGAAGGCTCAGTCCTTGCTCGGGTCGCCGGGCGAACGGTAGCCGAAATCGGTCTTCATCTCGGCATCGAAAGACCAGTTCTGGACATCGAGCGAGTCCATGAAGCCGGGCACCTCCCCGGATGAGAAAAACGCCTTGGGTTCGAAGCGGCAGCCTCCCACGGAATCGGCAAATTCATCATCGTCGAACAGCCGGTTCAATTCCACGTTCAGCCGGTCGGATGCCTTGATATAGGCCCGCTCGGTCAGCGCCTGAGCATGTTCAAGCAGCCGGTGGAGCGCATACGCATCCTCGGCCCGCAGCAAGCGGCGCTCGTTCGGATAGCTGATCCCCATCGTGTCGTCGCCGAGCACCAGCACCACGCGATAATCCTCCCACGCCCCGCCCGAAACATAGTGCGCGAAATGCTGGTCGCGCAGCGCCAGGATCCGCTCATGCTCGGCGCGCAGCTCGACCGGCAGCCCGCCGCGCAGATCGAGCGTGCTGCGGTCGCGTCCCTGGCTGTGAACCGCGCGGGCGTAGAGAAACAGCGCGGTGACAAAGAGCGAGGAGCATAAAAGGCCCTGGGATTCGGTCGCCGGCTCGCCGCGCTCGCGTTGCGCGGCAAGCACCGTCTGCTGGTCAGACAGGAGATGCATCGTGGTGAGCGCGCGATGCAGATCGAAGCGGATCGACACCATCGAATGGGCATTGCGCACCAGCTTGCCGAGCAGCTTGTAACGCGGATCGCCACCATGGGCCTCCACGAAGCTGCGCAGATCGATCAGCAGCGGCGCTTCCGGCATGGCGGATCTCAGCGCCCGCCTGGGCAAATGCAGCCCATGCCCCTCACCGCGGCGCGGCGATCTGCAAGTCGAGCCGGGCGATCTGCGAGCGCAGCGACTGCACCCATTGCTGCTGGGCGCCCCGCAGCACGCGGAGCGCCTGCTCCACCTCGCCGACGCGTTCGGTCGCCTCGACCTTGGCGGCGGCACAGCGCGCCTCGATCTCCGCCCAGGCCTCGTCCGAGAAGTCATGATCCTCGTCATGCTGAAAGTTGTGATCGGCCCAATGCGCTTCGCCGAGCGTGGCGACCAAGCGGTCGAGCACCGTCTTCAGCGCCGTCTTGGCGGCCTCGATATCGGCATGCTCGGTGTCGCGCAGCGTCACGAGATACCAGTCGAGCACGCTGTGCAGCATGCTTTCGAGATGATGCGCGTCCTCGGCTTCGATCTCGACCGGCTCGCCGATCGGATCGCTGGTGACGCGGTCCGCGAACGCCATCGGCTCGCGCACTGCTTTCTCGACCTCGGCGTAGCGCTGGAGCGCATCGCGCAGCAATGTCGCCAGCGTCTCGCGGTGGGAAATGCGCGCCTGAAGGTTGCTGTCCTTCAGCTGCCGCCAGACAGGAATGCCCGCAACCACAGCAACGCCGATGGCGACGATGCCGGTCAGCAGTGTCTGGAAGTCGTAGATGAAACAGCCGATGCTGCTCAAAATACAGTGGCTCGTCTGGCTGCAGATCGTCATGCGGTCTCCTAGCCTAGGCAATACGGCCAATGGTGGGGAGTGAACAGATGGGCGGCAACACCTTCGGCCTGACCGACCGCGACTATGCGGTGTTGCTCCTCGGGGACGCCGATCTCGAAGCGCAACTTCGCGCCATTCGCGGCCAGTTGCACCAGCATGCCCAGGCGGACGCGGCACTTCAGGACGACATCAAGGATCTGGCCGAGCGCGCGAGCAAGGCCTCGGGCGAATATGGCATGCACCTCGAAAATAGCTGGGTCGACGAGATGCACGGCTCCGTGTTCCAGGACGCGGCGCAGTCGGCGTCGGCGATCGGAATGCTCGCGCCGCTCCTCGAATCGCTGTTCGTCGGTATCTTCGGGGGCATTCGGGATATTGAGCCGCCCGTGAGGCCGGTCGCGCTTGCCGGAACGCGGGCGACCCGCGCCAGCGATCCTGACTTCTGGGACCCGCATTTTGTGTTCAGCGCGAAGGGGAAGAAAAGCAAGGATGTGCTCCGCGGAATCGTGCAGCTGATCGAGACCACCGGCCTCGCGCCCCGGATGCCCGCCGACTATGCGCAGATGCTCGGCGCGATCTTCGGCTACCGAAACAAGATGCTCCATCACGGCTTCGAATGGCCTCCGGCCGAGCGAACGAAGTTCGAAGCGACGATCGGGCGGCAAGGATGGCCGAGCAACTGGTTCGACCGTTCGCAGACCAATGGCGAGACCTGGATCATCTACATGAGCGATGTGCTGATCCGCCACACACTGACCCGGATCGACGAGATGCTCGACGGCATCGGCGCCTTCATTCAGGCGCGCTATCCCTGATGACGGACCCGGCCGACATCGTCATGCAATTCCGGCGCGAGCCGCTGCTGCTCCCCTGGCCGGCGGACGGTAATCCCGGCGCCTTCCTGCAATTCGAGACCGGGGCCCAGTGGCGCGACTTCGTCGCCGGGCTGGGCATCGACCCGCGCACCCCCGCCATCGTGCGCGCCAAGTTCGATCGCGCGCAGCGGCTCTATCTGTTCGGCTGGATCGACTTCAACCTGATCAAGGCCGGCGAGCTGGCGGCGCTGATCGCGTTGGAGCTGGCGCTGATGGACCGGTACGGCGGCGCCATTCCCAAGCGAAAACGCAGCTTCTCGACATTGCTCCAGCACATGGCCGAAGTTGACGGGCTAACCGATGCCCAGATCCCGATGTCGGTCAGGTGCGGTGGAAAGGCGATCGGCCAGCTCACCGGCGAAATCCATCCTACCCTGGCCGAACGGCGCAACCTGCTCGCGCATGGCGACCCGTTCGACGGGCTCCCGACCGGCGGTCTTCTCGAGCTGGCGCGCGACCTGATCAACTATGCCTATCGCGGCTATATCGCCGAAGCGCAGGAAGGCTAACCGCCGGATCGCTCTTCCCGGACCTCACTGCGAAGCTGCTCAAGCCGGTCCTGCGAGACCGGCTCGACAATCCCGCGCAGCGTCATCACGCAATCGAGGATGGCGTTGAGATCTTCTACGGTGATCTCATAGGCGGTCGAATAACGCGCTTCCACATAGGCGCGCTTGAGCAGCTCAAAGCGGCGGCGGTCGATCCGCCGATCGCGCGGCCATGCGTCGATCAGCCGGGACTCGCTGTCCTCCGCGAGCGAGCGCAGGAATTTGATGTTGTGCGAGCGCGGGAAATAGAGCGTGCGCACCAGCAGGAAGCAGATGTAGGCGCGCTCGACTGCCTGATGGAGGGTAAAAGCGGCGTCTTTCCGCTTATCCTTCTCGATACAGAATTCGGAGATCTCGATCGCATCATTAACTTTGGTCAGCCATTCCTGAAAATAGCCATTTGCCATCTCATAAGCGTCAGCGGCCGTGAGCGGCATGGGCATCGCGAGCGGGTGGCAGGGCAGCTCGTAGAGAATGATGCCGTCGCGGGCGATATCGACCCAGAAATATTCGCCGCGCTTGAGCGACTGGTTCACCTCGTCGAGCGAATGGACGATGATGTTGACCGGCCGCGCGATCTCGGCATCGCGCAGGATGCGATCCTCGGCGACATACCAATAATGCGCGATATCGGTCAGGTCCTCGTGATTGACCACCACCAGCAGGTCGAAATCAGATTGATAGCCGTTCTCGGGCTCATCGACCCAATCGTCGCGGGCGTAGCTTCCGAACAGGATGATCTTGAGGATCTTGCCGTTCCTGCGGCTGGGCGAGGTCGCCTTGGCGATCGCCTCGGCAAACTCCTCCATCAGCACGGACTGGACGCGCTCCAGTTCGCCCTGCTGGACCGCTGGCAGATGATCGACATCTTTTCTCATTGCCGGGAATCTTCGGCGACCAGTCCGCGCTTGGCAAGCGCCCGTTGTCGAAAGAATATTTGCCGCGCGACTGCCGGCATGTTCGGCGATTCCGGATGGCCGGTGCCGCTGCTCCGAGCGGCAGCGGTTCAGCGCGCTTTGCGAACGCGGTTTTCAACTTCCGGTATCGTCGGACACCATCGGGACGGAGCCAGTCGATGGACAAGCGGATTTGGCCATGCTGCGGCTATCGTTCTTACGGAAGCGGACGGGAAATCGCCTTGATCGCCTTCAGACCCGAGCCGAAGCGCGCGATCGCGTCGCGGTGCTTTTCGAGCTCGGCATAGGGCAGATATGCGAAGTCGAGGTCGGCGACGCGGCTGAAGGCGGGGCGCCTGAGCTGCGCACGAACATCGGTTTCGCGCGCGTCGGGCGCGACGAGGAACAGGCCCGCCGCCGCATGCAGGTCGCCGCCCGACAGTGCGAGGTCGAGCATGCGCACGATCCCAGAATAGATGGAGGTCGAGTGCTCGACTTCGAACGCGGCCGCGACATGCTGGTTCGCGCCCAGCCACAGCACGTCGATCAGCCGGATCGAATCCGCGCCGGGGCTCACCGCTATCGCCTCGGGCAGATGCTCCAGACAGCCTTGCCCGAGCGGTATGTTCCCATGCAGCCGACCGCGATCATTGGCCGCGATCCACACGTCATAGCCCAGCGCTAGCCCCAGATCGCGGAGCCAGGCCTGGATTTCCGCGTGGGTGCGGTCGCTCTCGTTCTGTCGCGAGGCCAGCTTGTCGAGCTTGCGCGCCTCGGCACGCGCCTCTTCGAGCCGCGCCAGCCAGTCCTTGCCACCCGCCAGATCGAGCGGCGGCGCCGGATAGCGCCCCGAACCGATGTCGAACAACAGTCCGCCGATCGCGCCCAGGTCGTTCGAGAGCAGGTCGCGATACTGGTCGTTGAGGTCAAGGATGCCGGCGCGCATCGCCAGGAAATGATCCCATGATCCAAGCTTCACCTTGGCGCCTGTCAACGCATTGTACCCGTTGACGATCGCGGTGTTGAACGGCGGCACCAGCGTCGGGTGGAGAAAATAGAGCAGGTTCGCGACCGCCGGTCCCAGCCCCTTGATCTTGAGTGCATCGATTGCCCGGATATGCGCGATGATCTCCTCGGCCGTGTCGCAGCACGAGCAATTGTCGAGCAGCTGGCCGAACGCACGCTGGTTGTCGGGATTCTCGTAGATGTCGGGAATGCGCAGCTTTGGCTTCCACAGAAAGGCATGGTCCGCGCCCCTGAAGATCTGCCGCTGCTCGGCGACCGAATGGACGACCGTCTCCAGCGATGACCCGCGATAGGCGACGCCGAACGTCCCGGCCCGGATCTCCGCCACGACCTGCCCCAGGCCCCTGCGGATCGATCGGAAGTTCTTGAGCCGCTCGTCCCACAGGAACCAGCTGCGATAGGTGGCGCCCGGATCGTCCCGCCAGCGCCGGATCAGTTCGCGCACGAGATCGGCTTCGGTATCCGCTACGCTCACGTTCATCCCCGCCGCCCCTAGATAATTCGGTTGTGCGTCCGCACGGTAGCGCGGCAACGGCCATCGCGCAGCAAGCAATGACGGTCCGAGACCCTGCCAGCGGCTCCGAAAAATCCCTGGCCGGCAAGGGCCACCCGGAATCCGTGCGTATCCGGTACTGAGGCGCCGCCGCACCGCGATGGCGCCGCAATGATTTTTTCGGGGAGAGAATGATGAAACGCTACGCAATCCTGCTTTTGCCCCTGCTCCTGACGGCGGGGACCGGAAGCCTCCTCGCTCAGTCCACGGTGTCCCCGGACGCAAGGGCTGTCGAGGACGTGCTCGGGCGGTACAAGAGCGCGGTCGAGCGGCTCGATGCGACCGGCACCGAGACTCTGTTCGCGCCTGACTCGCAGATTTTCGAGAGCGGCAGCGCCGAGGGCAGCTACGCCAACTATCTGCAGCACCATCTCGGACCCGAGCTCGCTGAGTTCCGGGCGTTCCGCTTCTCCGACTACAAGCTGTCCGTCCGTTTCGAAGGGCCGGTCGCAATCGCCACCGAAACCTATCGCTTCACCATCACTCCCAAGCAGGGAGAGCCGATCGAGCGGCAGGGCGTCGCCACCAGCGTCCTGGGCAAGCGCGACGGCCGCTGGCAGATCCTGTCGATGCACAATTCCTCGCGGCGTCCCAAACCGGCCTGAGCGCCCGACGCCCGTCGCGCGACTGCACTCAGCAACCTGGAAATTGCGCAGTCTCGCGAGGGGCATGGTCGCCCGATGCGTATCGGCGTCATGGGGAACAGGGGGCCGAAGCGAGTTACAAGGCGAGGACGCCTTCTTTCATGGCGGAGCGATGTTGCCGCTCCGCCTGCCTGCGAGCCTGCGCGGCACGCCGCAGCTCGCCCGGACCCGGGTGATGGCGTCGAAACGCACACCAGCCATCCAACCAATGCCTATGCTTACATGGATGCGCTGCGTTTCGTCCTCGCCGCCGCCGTCGCGTTTGGGCATGCTTGGGCGCTCTTGGTCGAAGACTATCGCGCCACCGGCAACCCGGCCGTCAACACCCTCTATTTCGCCGCCGGGTTCGCGCATGCGAGCGTGATCCTGTTCTTCGTCCTGAGCGGATACTGGATCACCAGGAGCGTCGCCGGCCGTGTCCGCTCAGGCTGGTCGTGGCGCGGCTATCTCGTCGATCGGCTGAGCCGGTTGATGGTCGTCCTGGTTCCGGCGCTGGCGCTGGGCGGCATGCTCGACGCCGTCGCGCTGTACCTGATCGGATCGCCTACGCATCTCGGTGAGACGAACACCTTCGTGCTCAACACCGATGTCGGGGCAAATCTGGCCCCCGAAAATCTGCTCGGCAACCTCGTCTTTCTACAAGAGATCTTCGTCAGGCCCTACGGGTCGAATGGGCCGCTCTGGAGCCTAGCCTATGAGTTCTGGTATTATATCTGGTTCCCGGCGCTGCTGTTGAGCTGGCGCCTCCGGCGGCCCTCGCTCGCCTTGGTCGCGCTTCTCCTCGCCGTGCAGGCACCGGCGCTCGCGTTCGGCTTCCTGTCCTGGCTGTGCGGATCGTTGCTCTACTTCACCGAAGCGCGGCTGACCCGCTCGTCACTTGTCGCGCGTCTACGCGGCAAATTGCCGCTGGCGACGACCGGCCTCGCCTTTGGCGCCGTACTGCTCTGGGGCCGAACGGGCAGCTTCAGCATCGAAGATCCGTTGCTCGCGCTTTCGTTCAGCCTGGTCCTGCTGACCCTGTTGCTTACCAATCCACCACTTGTTCCCGGAATCCAAAGATGCGCGGCTTATGGTGCAGGCGCCAGCTTCTCGCTTTACGCCATTCATTTTCCGTTGATGGCCTTCGCAGCAGCGCTGCTCATTGGCGGACAGCGCATGGCGCCGGGTGTCGCCGCCATTTCGCTCGTGGCATTGACGCTTGCCGCCTCCATTGCGATCGCTTGGCTCTTTGCCCGAGCGACCGAGGCAAGAACGGCGACGCTTAGGAGGACCTTCCGGCGGCTGTTGCGCCGCGCCAGATAAGGAGCGCGCTGGACACGGCGAGCCCAGGCGGAAGTCCTTTGCGGGATCGCTTCGTCGACAGACGATGCGCGGATCGCCCGGTTCGGCTTCCCCTTATCGTTTCAGTTCGAGGCAAGACGAGCATTCGTCGAGCCGAACGGCGTACCAAAGATCACCATTTCGGATTGATCAGGCGCGCGGCGCTGCCAGTTGAGCGCGCGCGCCCGGCATGGCGACTCCGATCGCCATGCCGGTCCGGAAAGGCCCGGATTTACTGCTTGGTCACCGCGGTCACCTCGCCCGCATTGCCCGTGACCGTGACGTCGAACGCCACCTTGTCGCCGACAGCAATGCCGCTCAGAATTTCGGGCTTCGCGCTGAAGGTCATGGTCATTGCCGGCCAGTTCACTTCAGGGATCGCCTGGTGGTCGAGCGTGATCTTGCCCGCCGTCTTGTCGATCGCGGTCACCGTGCCGATGCTCTTCGCCATCTTCGCATCCGCGGGCATCGCCATGTTGCCCATGTCGGTGCCGGCGTTGGTCGCCGCAGGCGTTTCGGCGGTCGCGGCGTTGGTCTCGGCTTTTTGCCCGCAAGCAGACAGCGAGGCGGCGGCAAGCACGGCAGCAAGATACAAGGTCTTCATCTTCTTCTCCTTCAGAGTTGCTCAGGTTGAGGAACAGGTCGGGTGCGCCGCCGCATGAGCAGATAGGCGGCGGGAATGACGAACATTGAAAGCAGCGGCGCGGACAGCATCCCGCCCACCATCGGGGCGGCAATCCGGCTCATCACTTCCGAGCCGGTGCCGGTGCCGAGCAGGATCGGCAGCAGCCCGGCGAGGATCACCGCCACCGTCATCGCCTTGGGGCGCACGCGCAGCAACGCGCCCTCGCGTACCGCGCTTTCCACCTGCCCGGCAGTTGGCTCTCCACCGCGCTCGGCAAGCGCGTGTTTGAGGTAGATCAGCATCACCACCCCGAACTCGGCGGCGACGCCGGCGAGCGCGATGAACCCGACCCCGGTCGCGACCGACTGATTGTAGCCCATCAACCAGAGCAGCCACACGCCGCCGGTGAGCGCGAACGGCAGCGTGGCCATGATCAACACGGCCTCGTCGAGCCGCCGGAACGTCAAATAAAGCAGCAGGAAGATGATCGCGAGCGTCGCCGGAACGACGATCTTCAGGCGCTCCATGGCACGCTCGAGGAACTCGAACTGACCGGTAAAGGCGATGCTGACCCCCGGCGGCAATTGGACCTTGGCCGCGATCGCACGCTGGAGGTCTCCGACGATCGCCGTCATCGCCCGCCCTCGTGCATCGATATAGATCCAGGTCGCCGGGCGGCCATTCTCGCTGCGCAGCATCGGCGGGCCGCTGACGATGCGGATGTCGGCGACGGTCCCGAGTGTGATCTGCTGCCTGGTTGGCGTCAGGATGGTCAGGTTGGCCAGCTTCTCCGGACTGTCGCGCAACTCGCGCGGGTAGCGCACGCTGATCGGATAGCGCGCAAGCCCCTCGACCGTCTCGCCGATCGCGGCGCCGCCGATCGCGCCGGAGACGACATCCTGTACATCGGCCACGTTCATGCCGTAGCGCGCCGCCGCGGCGCGGTTGATCCGGACGTCGATGTAACGCCCCCCGGTCAGCCGCTCGGCCAGTGCAGAGCTCACTCCCGGCACCGTCTTGGCGACGGCTTCGATTTGCCGCGCAACCTGATCGATCTGGCCGAGATCGGACCCCGACACCTTGATCCCGATCGGGCTCTTGATGCCCGTCGCAAGCATGTCGATACGGTTGCGGATCGGCGGGATCCAGAAATTGGCGAGCCCCGGTACCTTCACGCGCGCGTCGAGTTCCTCGATCAATTTTTCCTGCGTCATGCCTGGCCGCCACTGGTCCTTCGGCTTGAAGCGGATCGTCGTCTCGAACATCTCGAGCGGCGCGGGATCGGTCGCGGTGTCGGCGCGGCCGGCCTTGCCGAACACGCTCTCGACTTCGGGGACGGTCTTGATCAGCCGATCGGTCAGCTGGAGCAATTGGCCGGCCTTCGCGGTCGAGATGCCCGGCAAGGCCGAAGGCATGTAGAGCAGGTCACCCTCGTTCATCGCGGGCATGAACTCGCCGCCGGTCCGCGCGATCGGAACGATGCTCGATGCGAACACCAGGCCCGCGATGACGAGCGTTGTCCTGGGCCGCTTGAGCACCCAGTCGAGTGCGGGGCGGTAGGCGCGCGCCAGCCAGCGATTGACCGGGTTGGCTTCCTCGCCCGGAATGCGCCCCCGGATCAGCCAGCCCATCAGCACGGGCACCAAAGTGACCGACAGGATCGCCGCGGCCGCCATCGCGTAGGTCTTGGTGAAGGCGAGCGGTGCGAACAGCCGCCCCTCCTGGCCCTGGAGCGAGAAGATGGGGATGAACGAGAAAGTGATGATGAGGAGGCTCAGGAACAATGCCGGCCCCACTTCGGCGGCGGCCGCCGTGATCACCCGCCAGCGCTCCGTGCCGGCCAGCGTTTCGTCCGGGTGGTCATGTGCCCAGCGTTCGAGATGCTTGTGCGCATTCTCGATCATCACCACCGCGGCATCGACCATCGCCCCGATCGCGATCGCAATCCCGCCCAGCGACATGATGTTGGCATTGACGCCCTGGACGCGCATCACGACGAACGCGGCGAGGATGCCGAGCGGCAGGGTCAGGATCGCGACCAGCGCCGAGCGGACGTGCCAGAGGAACAGCGCGCAGACGAGCGCGACGACGAGAAACTCTTCCATGAGCTTGCCGGTCAGGTTTTCCACCGCGCGGTCGATCAGTCCGGAGCGATCGTAGGTGGTGACGACCTCGACACCGGGCGGCAGGCTCTTGCGGAGCTCATCGAGCTTGGCCTTGACCCCGTCGATCACCTCGCGCGCATTCTTGCCCTGCCGCATGATGATGACGCCGCCGGCGACTTCGCCCTCGCCGTTCAGCTCGGCGACGCCGCGGCGCATATCGGGGCCAACCTGGACGCTTGCGACGTCGCCCAGGGTTACCGGAACTCCGCCGGCCGCGGTGCGGATCGGCACGCTGCGGAAATCGTCTAGCGAGGATAGGTAGCCGGTGGCGCGGACGACATATTCGGCCTCGGCCATCTCGACCACCGACCCGCCAGTCTCCTGGTTTGCGCGCTTGAGCGCGTCGGTCACCTCTGCCTGGGTCACGCCGTAGGAGACCATTCTCTGGGGATCGAGCAGGGCCTGGTATTGCTTGACCATGCCGCCGATGCTGGCGACCTCGGCAACGCCCGGTACCGATTTGAGCTCGTAGCGCAGGAACCAGTCCTGCAGGGAGCGCAGCTGCTGAAGGTCGTGACCACCGGTCTTGTCGACCAGCGCATATTCATAAATCCAGCCGACTCCGGTCGCGTCGGGGCCGATGGATGCAGTTGCTCCTGCGGGCAGGCGCCCCTGCACCTGGCTCAGATATTCAAGAACGCGGCTGCGCGCCCAGTAGAGATCCGTGCCGTCGTCGAACAGCACATAGACGAAGCTGTCGCCCACGAACGAATAGCCGCGCACCACGCGGGCGCCCGGCACCGAAAGCATCGTCGTGGCGAGCGGGTAGGTAACCTGGTTCTCGACGATCTGCGGCGCCTGGCCCGGATAGGAGGTGCGGATGATGACCTGGACGTCGGACAGGTCGGGAAGCGCATCCACAGGGGTGGTGCGCACAGCGCCTATGCCTAGCGCGACCAGCACCAGTGCGGCGAGAATCACGAAGATGCGCGCCTTGATCGAGGCGCGGATTACCGTCGCGATCATTGGCCACCGCCGATCGGTCGCACCGCGATGCCGGTGAGGCTCGCTTCTGAGTCGAGCAGGAACTGGCCCGAGGCGACGACCTTTTCGCCTGGGGATAGTCCGGCCAGGATTTCGGTCTGCCCGGCCGCGTCCCGGCCGATCCGAACCTCGGCGGGATGGTAGCGACCGTCACCGACGGCGAGCATCACCAAGGTGCGCGTGCCGGTGCGGATCACCGCCTCGCTCGGGACAAGGAGGACCGCTGTTGTGTCGCCACCCAGCGCCACGCTCGCGAACATGCCGGGCCGCAGCCGGCCGCCGCGATTGGGCAGCTCTATCCTGACGGTGAGTGTCCGGCTGTCGGCCTGCGCGGTCGGCAGGATCGCGATCACCCGGCCTGCGAACGTCTCGCCGGGAAAGCTGGTCAGCGTAGCGCGGGCGCTTTGTCCGGTCCGGACATCGCCGGCGCGTGCCTCGGGAACGGCGGCGTTGAGCCAGACCGTGCCGAGCCCGTTCACCTGCGCCAGCGTCTGCCCCATGCCGAGCGTGACGCCGGCACGGGCATCCAGCGTCTGTATAACGCCTGAGATCGGCGTGGTGATCGTCACCACGCCATTGGGTCGCCCGGTTCGTTCGACGCTCGCTATCAGGCTCTCAGGCATGCCGAGCAGCCTGAGCCGCTGGCGCGACGCCGCCGTAAGATCCGGCTTGCCCAGGCGCCTGACGCTGAGGAACTCGGTCTGTGCACCGCCCCAATCGGGCAGCAGCAGGTCCGCGATCGGGGCACCGGCACGGACAATGTCGCCGGGCGCGCGCGCATAGACGCGCTGCACGAACCCGCCCGATCGCGCCTGGATAATCGCGACGTCGCGCTGGTTGAAGTCGATCGTGCCAGTCACGTCGAGCGTCGCAGCGAGATTGCCCATCTTCGCCTCGACCACGCGCAGCCCGAGGCTTTGGCGCGCGGCAGGATCGACCGTCACCGCGGGGGCCGCGCTGGCGCCCACGCCATCGGCGTATTTGGGCACCAGCTGCATGTCCATGAACGGCGATTTGCCGGGCTTGTCGAACTTCTGGTTGGGGAACATCGGGTCGTAATAATAGAGGATCTTGCCAGCCCCGGCGGGCGCAGCCGCTTGAGGCTGAGGCGATTGGCGATGTCCCACCCAATAGCCCGCGCCGCCGGCGGCCAGCGCCACGGCAAGGATCGATACCGTCCAGCGCACTGCGCCCGATTTGAGCGTCATGACCGCTCCTCCCCGTAAATGATGTTGATGCGGATCGCGGCGCGCGCGACATCAGCCTCGCGATTGAGGGCCTCGACCTCGGCTTCGGCGAGCGCAAGCGTGGAGAGCAGTGCACTCCCAAGATCGAGCTTGCCCGCCGCGTAGCTGTCGCGGTCGAGCTCGGCTCGGCGCCTGGCAAGCGGGACGAGCACTTCGCGTGCGTTGCGCAGTCGCGCACGATACAGGGTGTAGTCGGCGAGATCCGCCTCGAGCGCGGCCAGCAGTTCGTTACGGAGCGCCTCGCGATCGAACCGGCTTCCCCGGGCGGTGCTTTCGCTCGCATCGATCCGGGGGTTTTGCCGGCGCCCGGCGAACAGCGGCAAGTCGATCGACACGCCGACCGAGGCCATGTCGCCATATCGGGGGTCGCGCCGGCCATAGGACACGCCGACCTTCCAGTCCGGCCGCTTATCAGCGCGCGCCAGCCGCACATCGGCGTCGGCGACGGCGATCCGCGCATCCTGCGCGCGGAGTGCCGGAAGCGCGTCGATGCCGGCCCGGAGGCGCACCGGGTTGACATCGAGCACCGGCGGGTCTCCCGAGACCTGCGGATCCGGGTCGCCGGTATAGCGGGCGAGCCGCGCTCGGGCCTGCGCCACCACGGCGACCATTTCGGCCCGGCGGTCGGCGATCGCGGCACGCAGCTGCTCGGGCTCCAGCGCCTGCGATGGTCGCGCACTGCCGGAGGCGAGCCGCGCGGTCACGGTCTTCTGCAGATCGTCGAGGCTGGCGTCGAGCAGATCGAGCTGCCTGAGCCGTCGCTCGCCATAATAGAGATCGATCCAGGCGAGCGCAGTCTCAAGCCTGACGTTGCGCCCCTCGACCAGTTCGTCAGCCTCGGCGACGCCGATGTCCGCCGTCGCCCGTGCTGCGCGAGCATGCCGCTTGGCCAGGTTCGGAAACATCTGGCTAAACCCGATCGTCGCGGTGGTGAAGTCGTCCCGCGTGAAGCTGCCCGCATTGGGACCCGTCACCGGGAAATTCTGGAAGCCCAGGTCTAGCGTCGGATCGGGAAGGCGATCGGCGGCGATCGCGGACGACCGCGCGCCGGCGGTGGTCGCTGCCCGCGCCTTCAGGCTCGGCGCATTGGCGGCCGCCCTGGCCAGCGCCTGGTCGTAGGTCAGCGGATCGGCCCAGGCCGGCGCCACCGACTCTATCATCAGCGCAGCGGCGCCGATCGCCAGAAACAGGCGCTGTCGGGCGCGCCTTGGCATGATGATCATGGAGATTTCCCCTCATGTAGAAGGGGCGGCGCGTCTGGTGAAAGCCACGCCGCCCCCCGGAACGGACCGACCGGACCGCAGCCCGGACGGTCTCGCTCCGGCGAGTCGCCGACGCGCGCGTCAGCCGTTGTTCGGCTTGACCGCAGCTTTCATGCAGTCGGCGGGGCTCGCGTGCATCATCGCGCAGTCGCAGCTGACCATTTCCCGGGCCTCGGGCACCCACACGCGGACGCGTGTGGGGCCTGTCGCGCGCGGTCCGTATTGCGGGACCGGGCGCCATTCATAATGGCCCCGGGCATTGGTTGCCGACGCATCCTGCGCGAAGGCGGGCAATGCGACGGCGAAAGTGGAAAGCACGGCGGCGATCGCCGCGACCGAGATATTGATCGTCTTCATGATATTGTCCTTGGTCTGAACGTCGTTCTGCGCGGGTCGTTCAGGCGCCCCGTCAGCCATTCACGGCTTCAGGAAGCGCACACCCGCGCGCGAGGGTCAGGCAAGGAAGGTGGGCGGTTCCGGTTCGGGCCCCGTATCGCGGCCAGCAAGGATCGTTGATGCCGGCCAGAAGGCTTCCGCGACCGGGGTCAATTGTGCCGTGGAGGGCGCGTGCGGCGCCTTTACACCGAGCACCGCAGCGCAGCCAGCCATCAGCATGCAGCCGGAGCCCCTGGAGGTCTTGGACCCCCCGTTGCCCTTTGTGTCGCTCTTGTCTGGTTTGGCGGCGCAATCAGTGCAGGCGCTAGCCATCTTGCAATCGGGCATCGCCGAACTCGCGGCGACCTGGTCCTGCTTCATCAGCAGGCATGGCGCGGCAACCGCCACCCCGTTTCCGGCGAGGCCGAACAAGATGCCCAGGCACAAAAGATGGCGCAGCAGCTTCAGCACGGTTTCGAAATGCTCCGTGGCGCGACGGGAGTCAATTCGTCGCGGCGAACGTGACGGGTACCGGCGCGCTTCATTGCGCCAGCCGTTCGATGATCGGGCAGTCGGGACGGGTGTCGCCATGACAGCGCTCGGCAAGATCGATCAGTGTCCGCCGCATCGCCTCCAGCGCCACGCTTTTGCGCTGCAATTCCCCGGCGCGCGCCATCGCCAGCGCCTTGACCTCGGCGCTCGCCCGGCTGCGGTCGTTCCATAGATCGAGCAGCATTCGGATTTCCTCGATCGGAAATCCCAGGTCGCGGGCGTTGGCGATGAAGCGCAGGCGGTTGAGGTCAGCCGGCGAATAGTCGCGATAACCGCTGTCACGGCGCGGCGCCTCGGGGATCAGTCCGATCTTCTCATAATGGCGGATCATCCGCTGCGAGACGCCGCTCGCCTCCGAGGCCTGGCCGATGTTCATAGTTCCACCCGGTTCAGCCGGAGCGCGTTGCCGACGACGCTCACCGACGACAGCGCCATCGCCGCCGCCGCGATGATCGGCGACAAGAGGATGCCGAAGAAGGGATAGAGCACACCCGCCGCGATCGGTACCCCCGCCGCATTGTAGATGAAGGCGAAGAACAGGTTCTGGCGGATGTTCGACATGGTCGCCTCGCTCAGCGCCCTTGCCCGCACGATCCCGGTGAGGTCGCCCTTCAAGAGCGTCACCCCGGCGCTCTCGATCGCGACGTCGGTGCCCGAGCCCATGGCGATGCCGACATCGGCGGCGGCAAGTGCCGGCGCGTCATTGACGCCGTCCCCCGCCATCGCGACCACCTGACCCTCGGCTTTCAATCGCGCGACGACCGCGCTTTTCTGGTCGGGCAGCACTTCGGCCTCTACCGCGTCGATACCGAGCTTGCGCGCCACGGCCTCCGCGGTCGTGCGATTGTCGCCGGTGAGCATGACCACCTTGATGCCGGCGGCACGCAGCCCCGCGAGCGCTTCGGGTGTGCTCGCCTTGATCGGGTCGGCGATCGCGAGCACGCCGGCGATCCGGCCGTCCAGCCCCATGAAGATCGCGGTCGCGCCGTCGCGGCGCAATTCGTCGGCCGTTGCTTCCATCGCGGCAAGATCGATGCCGCTTTCGCGCATGATACGCGCATTGCCCAATATTACCTTCCGGCCATCGACCGTGCCCGTGGCGCCCTTGCCGGTCGGCGCATCAAAGTCGGAGACCGCGGGAATCTCGATGCGCCTCTGCGTCGCGGCCATCACGACCGCCAGCGCGAGGGGATGTTCGGATGCGCGCTCGACCGCAGCGGCGAGGCGCAGCACCTCGGCTTCGTCCAACCCTTCGCCGGCAACGATCCGGGTCACGCTGGGCTTGCCCTCCGTGAGCGTGCCCGTCTTGTCGACGATCAGCGTCTGGACCTTTTCCAGCCGCTCCAGCGCCTCGGCGTTCTTGATCAGCACGCCAAGCCCGGCGCCGCGCCCGACGCCGACCATGATCGACATCGGCGTTGCCAGCCCCAATGCGCAGGGGCAGGCGATGATCAGCACCGCCACCGCCGCGATCAGACCGTGCGCCAGGCGCGGCTCCGGACCCCATACACCCCAGGCGATGAAAGCGAGCACCGCGACCGCCAGCACGGCCGGAACGAACCAGCCAGCGACCTGGTCGGCGAGCCGCTGGATCGGTGCGCGCGATCGCTGCGCCTCGGCCACCATCTGGACGATCCGCGCCAGCATCGTATCGCGACCGATCCGTTCGGCCTTGATGACGAGCGCTCCGCTCTGGTTGAGCGTGCCGCCGATGACGCTGGCGCCGGACGTCTTGGCGACGGGCATGGACTCGCCGGTCACCATCGATTCGTCGATCGCCGAGCGGCCTTCCTCGATGCTTCCATCGACCGGCACCTTTTCGCCCGGGCGGACGCGCAACCGGTCGCCGATCGCGACATCTTCCAGCGGGACTTCCTCCTCCTGTCCATCGGCCGCGATGCGGCGCGCGGTCTTGGGAGCGAGGTTGAGCAGCGCCTTGATCGCACCCGAGGTGCGCTCGCGCGCCCGCAATTCCAGCACCTGTCCGAGCAGCACCAGCACGGTGATGACCGCCGCAGCCTCGAAATAGACCGCGACCGTCCCACCGTCGCGGAAGGCCGCCGGGAAGATGCCCGGCGCGAGCGTCGCCACCACGCTATAGGCCCAGGCAACGCCCGTCCCCATCGCGATCAATGTGAACATGTTGAGGTGGCGGGTCTTGAGCGAGATCCAGCCGCGCTCGAAGAACGGCCAGCCGCCCCACAACACCACGGGTGTCGCCAGTGCCAGCTGGATCCAGGTCGATGCGCGCTCGGAGATGAGATGATGAAGCGCCGGAAACAGATGCCCGCCCATTTCGAGGAACAGCACCGGGATCGCGAGCGCCAGGCTGATCCAGAAACGGCGAGTCATGTCGACGAGTTCGGCGCTTGGCCCTGCATCCGCGGTAGCGATCTCGGGTTCAAGCGCCATCCCGCAGATCGGGCAGGCGCCCGGATGATCCTGGCGGATCTCCGGGTGCATGGGACAGGTCCAGATCGTTCCTGGCGCAACCGACTCGGCCGCTGCCGCGCCCAGATAGCGTTCCGGATCGGCGACGAACTTGGTCCGGCAGCCCGCGCTGCAGAAATGATAGTCATGGCCCTGGTGCGTCGCGTGATGCTGCGTGGTCGCGGGGTCCACGGTCATGCCGCAAACCGGGTCCTTCACCAGGGTTTCGCCCTTGGTGTGCCCGGCGCAGCAGCCGCTGCCGGACTGCGCATGGTGGTCGGCATGGTTCATCTGACAATCCTCCGATGCGCCCGATGTGGGGTTTGACATCATGTCAAGGTCAAGACCCTATTCGTCCCCTATGCGGCCGCGCCGCTCAGCTCTTGTGCGCGGTAAAGATCGCGATGGTGCCGGTCAGCGTGTGGATGCGCTCACGTTCGGTCACGCCGGCAAAACCGGCTTCGGCGATCAGGCCGGGAAGAATGCCGTCGGCATTGGGCTGCGTATCCTCGACGCCGTCGAGCCGCTGGACCGTCAACCGGAACAGCAGCCGCATCAACCCAGCCTGGCGGCAATAGTCGCAAAACACGAGCCGGCCGCCGGGCTTGAGCGCCCGGTACATCGCCGCCATTCCGCTCCGCTTGCCGGCAATCGGGACCTGGTGGAACACCAGGCTCGATGTCACCGCATCCGCGCTGCCCGCGGGAAGCGCGTCGGCGAAACCCTGCCGCCAGTCGATCGCGACCGCAGCGCGCATGGCCTTGTCGCGCGCGATGTCCAGCGCTTGGGCGTCGGGATCGATGCCGATCACATTGGCCTGGGGATAATGCTGCTTGAGCAGGATCGCGAAGCTGCCGGTCCCGCAACCGACATCCGTGATCGTTTCGCCAGGACGGGGCGCGAGCAGGTCCAGCATCGCGCCGCGCCAACGCAGCTCGCGAGTCCAGGCCCGGATCGCGCGGTCATAGTCTGTGGTGTCGCCGGTGCCGAGCGGCGGCGTAAAGGCCCGCGGATCTTCGTCTGTGCCGCGATCAGGCTGCGTCATGGTCATTCCCCTGTTGCACGGACGGCTACATTGCAGAGGCCGAGGGCTCGAGCGTGCCCAGCCAGGCGACCAGTGCCAGCACCGCGATCGCACAGCCGGTCTCGATCGTCAGGCTGCGGCGCAGCGCGCTGAGCGCCCCTACATGATCGTCGGTAGCGAGCGAGCGCTCGAAAGCGGGCACCAGCCGAAACCGGTTCGCCGTGGCAAGCGCGGCCATCGCTCCGAACAGCGCCAGCTTGGCGATCAGCAGCTGCCCATACAGGCTCTCAGGCAGCTTGAGGATGTTCGAAAGTCCGACAAGCAGCCAGCTGTTGATGAGGCCCGATACGATGATCGAGCCGACCGTGATCGTCCCGACCAGCGAGAAGCCGTCGAGCGCGCGGTGCGACAGGATGAGATGGTCGCGGTCGACCAGCTCGCGCCGCCGGAACACGAGCAACAACAGCGCGAGCAGCGCGCCGACCCAGATGCCAGCCGCCCAGAGATGGGCAATGTCGGCGCTCAGGTGAAGCCACCCGACAGCGCCGTCGTCCATCGCGCCGTGCCCACCCCAGGCAAGGCTCGCCAGCGCTACCGCGGCGGCCAGGGTGACCAGCGACAGAGCTGCCACCGGCCATCGCCGAAGCGCGAACGCCACAACCAGTGCGATGAGGAGCGCGGCCATCCGGAACAGCCAGGCAGTGCCGACGCTCGTGCCGCCGACGATCATCTCGATGGAGGCGAGGTCGACCGAGGCCAGCGGCACGCCCGCCATGCTGGCGGCCAGCATGGCGAGGCCGCCGAGCGACAGCGCCGCGCCCAGCGCGGCGCTGCCCCACAGCCATGGGCCGAGCGCGATCGGACCGTCGAAGCGCCGTTCTTCGCCGCGTAGCGCGTAAAGCGCGAACGCGGCGATGCCGAACAACGCCATCAGATCAAGGTAGAGCCCCAATCTGATTGCGACCGCACCCATGTCGGACATTATTTGACCTTGAAGCTGTAATTGCCCTCGACGCGGTGCGTGTCGGTCGACACGACATGGTAGCTGAGCTTGTAGCTACCGGTCGGCAGCGCTCTGGGCAGCGTGACCACCAGGGTCTTGCCGTCTGCACCGAGGGTCGCCTTGGCCGGCATCTTCATCGGCGCGTTCATCTTCATGCCCGGCATTTCGGTCATGACGAGATCCGCGCCCGAGAATTGGGCGACGAGCGCTTCCGAAAAGACCAGCTTGATCTGCGCGGTCGGCGCGGCGACGCTGTTGGGCGCGGGGGTGGCGGATACGAGCTTGGGGTGGGCGTAGGCGGCTACCGGCACGAGAAGCAGCGCGGCGGCGACGATCGGTGCGAAACGCATGTGGTATTCTCCGAGAGCCGGCAAGGCGCCGGCATCGGGGAATACGCGCGTCCCGAAAGCAGCCCTCAACAACGCCGCAATATTTTTCCGATCCCGAAGCCCGAGCGTTTTTTTGAGGGCTTGCGCGATCGCTCGCGTAAGAGTGACAAAGGGGCGAGCGGAGCAATGACTATGGTACAGGATTTGGACGCGGCCCTCCGGCGGCTTTCCGCCGCACCGGCGCACCCTGGACTCGATATGATCGAGGGAACGGTTCTCGGGCGCCTGCATGACCGCGCCGAGACCATGTCGTTCCAAGGCCTCGGTATCGGTGCGACCGCCGCGGTCGCCGCGCTGATGCTGGGAATCGCCACCGGAAGTCCCCAGGCATCCGCGACGCCCAACACATTGTCGCCCTTCGGGCCATCGAGTCCGCTCGCCCCATCCACGCTGTTGACGGCAAGCCGGTGACTCCGTTTCGCTGGACGATCGTCATCGCACTCGTTGCGTTTCTCGCTGGCATTGCCGGGGTGTTTGTAGGGCATGCGTTGATTCCTGCCTCGCAGACGCAGGGCACCGAACTGCACGAAGTGCTCCACCATCAGCTGCAGCTGGATGCCAGCCAGGAAGCCCGCCTCGATGCGCTCGAGCAGCAATTCGCGATCCGCCGCAGGGCGCTCGAGCTCGAGCTGCGAGCCGCCAATGCGCGGCTGGCGGGGGCGATCCAGGCCGAGCATGGCAACGGGCCGCAGGTCACCGCAGCGGTCGATGCCTCGCATGCCGCCATGGGTGAGCTTCAGAAGGAGACGCTCGCGCACATCTTCGCGATGCGGCAGATCCTGAGGCCTGATCAGGCGCAGAAATTCGATCAGGCGGTGGTGAAGGCGCTGACCATCGACGCGCGGTGAGCCTCGACCTCAACAGCCTGAGCGACGGCGAGCTGGCCGCGCTGAGCATAGCGGGACGCGATACGGCCTTCGCCGAAATCATGCGGCGACACCGCGAACCAATCTACCGCATCATCGCCGGCAATATCGGCAACGCCGACGAAGCGCTTGACCTCGTTCAGGAGACCTTCGTGTCGGCCCATCGCGCATTGGGCCGCTACGCAGCCGATCGACCCATGCGCCGCTGGCTCGCGACTATCGCACTCAACAAATGCCGCGACTGGCGCCGAAGGCGTGCGGTGAGGCGGCTGTTCGCCTTCGCGCTACCGCTCGACGATGCCAGCACCCAGGTTGCCGAAGACCGGGTGCTTCCCGACGACGAGGTCGCGGACCGAGAGGAAATGGCGCGGGTCTCGCGCGCAATCGCCGATCTGCCAGCGGCCTTGCGCGAGCCGCTTGTGCTGCACACGCTCCAGGATCTGACTCAGGCTGAGACCGCGGCCATATTGTCGATCAGCGAAAAGGCGGTCGAGACCCGCATTCGCCGAGCTCGAGCAAAGCTCGCCGAGCGGCTGGGCAGGGACTGAACTCCCAACCCTTGACCCTGCCACAGTGTCAAACCCCATTTTGTTTTCACCGAATGTGAGGGGCACGCGCGCGCTCTGCGTATGCCCTTTCAGACGTCCAGCTTGAGACGGAATCCAGGGAACAGCATGACCGACACCATCGACCGCCGCCAATTGCTGCGTGGCGCCACGCTCGCCGGAGGCGGCCTTGCCCTCGCTGCATGGATGCCCGCCTGGGCGCAGACCAACTCGGCAGGGATCGTGCGCCCACTCCCGACGCTGTCGGGCGAGGACATCACGCTTCGGATCGCGCGCCAGACGATGACCATCGACGGCCGAAAGATGCGTGCGATCGGCGTTAACGGCACCGTTCCTGCACCACTGCTCCGGCTGCGGGAGGGCCAGAAGGTCCGCCTCAATGTCGTCAACGACCTCGACGAGGACAGCTCTATCCACTGGCACGGCTTGCTGGTGCCCGCGCAATTCGACGGCGTACCCGGCGTGTCGTTCCCTGGCATAAAGCCCCGATCGAGTTTCCTGTACGAGTTCCCGATCCGGCAGAGCGGGACCTATTGGTATCACAGCCATTCGGGACTTCAGGAGCAACTCGGTCATTATGGGCCGATCGTGATCGACCCGGCCGGGCCCGATCCCGTCCAGTCCGACCGCGAGCATGTGATCGTGCTGGCCGACCATAGCCCCCTGTCGCCAAGCGAGATCTTCCGCCGCATCAAGGTCGATCCGGGCCATTTCAACTTCCAGCGCCAGACGCTCTCCGGCCTGCTCGCCAAGCGCGATCAGCCGCTCAAGGACCGAATGGACTGGGGACGCATGCGCATGGACCCGACCGACGTCCTCGACGTGAGCGGCAGCACCTACACTTACATCGTCAACGGCTTCGGCCCGCAGGACAATTGGACCGCTCTGTTCAAGCCCGGCGAGCGCGTGCGGCTGCGGATCATCAACGCGTCGGCGATGACCAACTTCAACGTGCGCATTCCCGGGCTTACCCTGTCGATCGTCCAGTCGGACGGCCAGAATGTCCACCCGGTCGAGGTCGAGGAGTTCCAGATCGGCGTCGCCGAGACCTATGACGCGATCGTCACGCCGTCGGAAGACAAGGCGTACACGATCGTCGCCGAGGCAATCGACCGGTCGGGGATGGCGCGGGCGACGCTGGCGCCGCGTCCCGGCATGGCAGGCGAAGTGCCGCCGCTCAGGAAGCGCCCGATTGCAAGCATGAAGGACATGGGGATGGACATGTCGAACATGCCTGGAATGGAGGGCATGGACATGTCGGGCGGGATGGCGCCCCAGCGCGGCGTCGATCCTTCCGCCGAGCAGAACCGTTCGGCCAGACTGGCGACCCCGGGCGGTGCGATTCCACAGGGCTCGAGCGCGATGCCCGGGATGGCCTCCGGCGACATGGCCGGAATGGATCACGGCAACATGCCTGGAATGTCGGGCGAGGAAGGCGCCATGCCGGGCATGGACATGGGCTCGATGGACATGGGCTCGATGGACATGGGCTCGATGAAGATGCGCGATTTCTCGAATGCGCCGCAGGTGAAGCGGGGCCCGGGCGTCCAGACGATCGCGCCGATGCCGATGGACCGCACCGGCGAGCCCGGCCAGGGGCTCGAGGACGCCGGCCACAAGGTGCTCGTCTACAAGGATCTGGTGGCGCTCGACCGCAATCCCGACGTGCGTGCGCCAAGCCGCAGCCTCGATATCCATCTGACCGGCAACATGGACCGTTTTATGTGGTCGTTCGACGGCGAGAAGATGTCGGACGTGCATGAGCCGATCCCGTTCATCGAAGGCGAGCGCGTACGGATCAACCTCATCAACGACACGATGATGAGCCACCCGATCCACATCCATGGCCATTTCTTCGAGCTGGTCACGGGCCATGGCGACCACGGCCCGCGCAAGCATACCGTGCTCGTCCAGCCCGGCGGCAAGGTGACCTGGGACTTCACCGCCGACGCGGTCGGCGACTGGGCGTTCCACTGCCACCTTCTCTACCACATGGAAGCCGGGATGATGCGCGTTGTGAGCGTTCGTCCGAAGGGAGAGGCGGCATGACCCGGCTGCTCGCCGCGCTCGCGGCAACCACAGCCCTTGCGCTAGGGTCTCCCGCCGTCGCGCAGACGATGCCGGGGATGGAAATGCCCGGCATGACGATGCCCGCGCAGAGGAAGCCTGCCGCGAAGGCGCCGGCCGCACGCAAGCCGGCTGCCAGGAGGCCCGCGCCGAGAAAACCAGCCGCGCGACGCAAGCCGACGCCACGCGCTACGCCCGCGGCGCCCGCGCCGGCCATGGACAGCTCGATGCCGGGCATGACGATGCCGTCAGCCACGCCTGAACCGCAGACCATGCCCAGGATGCCCGGAATGGCAGCACCGTCGCCAGCCAGCACGCCCGACGCGACCGCCGCGATGCCCGGCATGGACATGCCTGGTGATCACAAGGATCACGACATGGGAGCGATGTCCGGCATGACGATGCCTGGCATGGAGCAGACCGGAACCGCCCTTCCGGCCGGCGACGCACCCGCGCCCAGGCCTCCGATGTATCACTATGCTGACCGCTTCTTCCCGCCGGCGGAAATGGAACGCTCGCGCATGCGCTCGATGCGCGAGCAGGGTGGCACGACCGTGTATCAGGTGGTGCTCAACCTTGCCGAGTATCAAGTGCGCGAGGGCCGCGACGGCTATCGTTGGGACGGCCAGGCCTTTGTCGGCGGCGACATCAACCGGCTATGGATCAAGTCGGAAGGCGAAGGTGCTTTCCGCGAGGGCGTAGACTCTGCCGAGGTCCAGGCTCTCTACAGCCGCGCGATCGACCCCTATTTCAATTTTCAGGCGGGCATCCGTCAGGACTTGGGGCCGGGACCCAACCGCACCTATGCGACCGTCGGGTTCGAAGGGCTCGCCCCCTACATGTTCGAAGTGGGAGGCTCGGCCTATCTCAGCAACAAGGGCGAGGTGTTTGGCCGGCTCGAGGGCTATTACGACCAGCGGATCACCCAGCGCCTGGTTCTGCAGCCGCGCGTCGAATTCAATTTGTCAGCGCAGGACGTGCCCCAGATCCGATTGGGATCGGGTCTGACCGACGCCGAGCTCGGACTCCGGCTGCGCTACGAGATCACCCGCCGGTTCGCGCCCTATGTGGGCGTCTCCTACGAGGCAAAGACAGGCCGCACCGCCGACTATGCGCGCGCCGATGGCAAGGATCCGACCACCACGAGCTTTGTCGTCGGCGTGCGGCTTCAGTTCTGAACCTGATGTCCGGCGAGGCTGCTCGCAAAGAGGGGAGAGGAATATGGACAGGGAAATGATGCGGCGCCACCTGCCGAGCTGGCCGTTCGTCGGTGTGCTGGCGGGGCTGTTGCTGCTCTTCGCGGTCATGTTCGTCTATTTCGGCATCTACAACATCGCTGCCGACGCACCGCATGCCCAGCCCGTCTATTCGCTGCTTCAAAGCCTGCGCGACCGCTCGATCCGGGTCCATGCACGCGGCATCACGCCGCCCGCCGACCTCAATTCGCCGACGCGGATCGCAACCGGGGCCGGCCTTTACGCCGAGATGTGCTCGGGTTGCCATTTGGGCCCAGGCGTCGAGCGCTCCGAGCTCAGCCAGGGTCTCTATCCCCAGGCACCCGAACTCGCCAAGGCACAGGATCTTGGCCCCTCCGAGCAGTTCTGGATCATCAAGCATGGCGTCAAGCTGAGCGCGATGCCCTCTTGGGGCAAAACCCATCCCGATCCGCTGATCTGGGACATGGTCGCGTTCATCCGCAAGCTGCCGGGCATGCCGCCGGATGAATATAGACGCCTGGTCGCGAGCGCGCCGGGCGATCACGACGAGATGATGAAGGACATGCCGGGGATGAAGGATATGCCGGGGATGGGCGCGCCGGAGAAGAAGTGAACGCACCAGCGAGTGTGGCGGAATGCAAGGGAGACAATGAGTGATGATGAAAAATCCCTATGTCAGCCTCGCGCTGCAGACCGTCATCAGCGGCATCGTCATGTATTTGGTGATGTTCGTGATGATCGACAATCTCGGCAGCTTCTACAACAATCTCAACATGTTCTATATGACGCTGATGATGGTCGCGCCGATGGTGGTGCTGATGGTCCTGGCGATGAAGCACATGTTTCCGTCCAGGGCCGCCAACGCTGCGCTGCTGGCAGTATCGCTGGTCGCTTTCCTGGGCAGCTTCGCCCTGATCCGCACGCAGACCACGATCGGCGACGACCAGTTCCTGCGCTCGATGATCCCGCACCATTCGGGCGCAATCCTGATGTGCCGGGAGGCGAAATTGAGCGATCCGGAGATTGTCGCGCTCTGCGAGCGGATCAAGCGATCGCAGGCCGAGGAAATCGACCAGATGAAGGCCATTCTCGCGCGCAAATAGGCGCGCGGGCTCGAGTGGGGGAAGAATGAAAAGTACAAGGTTGCGGCTGCACATTGGCGCCAGCCGCCTGCACCGCTGGCTGGCGCTCGTCATCGGCGTGCAATTGCTGCTGTGGTTTTCGAGCGGCCTGGTGATGAGCCTGTTGCCGATCGACCGCGTGCGCGGCGAGCATCTGGTCGATCGCGAGGCTGCCGCGGCGTTGCCCGCGAGCGCACGCTATGTCTCGCCTCAGGCGATCATCGCTGCGAGCGACGGGCCGGTCCGTGCGCTGCGGCACCGCATGCTGCTCGGCCGTCCGGTCGTCGAGACCGAGACTGGCTCGGGCGCCTTGCAGCTCTACGACGGGGCGACGGGCGTCCGGCTCCCTCCAATTGATGCACGTCAGGCCGAGGCGATCGCGCTCGGCGCATATCGGGGCACACCCGCGCCCGACGCGGCGGTCGAGCGTGTCACGGCCGTGAGCACCGAATATAAGGGACGGGTGCCGGCTTGGCGCGTGGCGCTGGCGGATGCCGACAGCACACGCATCTACGTGACCGACACCGGCACGATCGCCGCGGTCCGCACCGGCACCTGGCGGCTCTACGATTTCTTCTGGGGCCTCCATATCATGGACTGGAGCGAGCATGAGAATTTCAACACGCCCTGGCTGAAGGCGTTCGCATTTGGCGGCCTGGCATTGGCGATCGCCGGCACGATCCTGCTCTATCTGCGGTGGCCGCGCCGGAAGCGACGGCGCGCCGAGGGGTGACCGCCAAGCGTGCGTATAATCAAGGCGCCCCGCCGTGCCGGGGATGAACATGGAGGACCGACGATGATCCGCTTTCGCATCCTGGCCGCGGCGCTTGCGTTCGCGGCACCCGTCGCTGCTGTGGCGGCCGGACCCGTCATCGTCCATCGCGATCCCGGGTGCGGCTGCTGCGAGAAATGGGCCGCGTTGGTGAAGGCGCAGTTCGGACGACAGGTTCAGATCGTCGATGACGCCAAACGGTCGGCCTTCCAGCGCGCGCATGGCGTTCCCGCCGACCTGGCTTCTTGCCACACGGCAGTGATCGACGGCATGACCTTCGAAGGCCATGTGCCGATCGCCGACATGAAGCGCGCGCTCGCCACGCGTCCTAAGGGCGTTTCCGGACTCGCGGTTTCCGGCATGCCGATGGGGTCGCCCGGGATGGAAATGGCGGGAATGCGCGGGCAGGCTTATGACGTCATCGCCTACGGCCCGGGCGGGCGAAAAGTGTTCGCGCACCACGGATGATCGCGCCGCGCGCAATCAGTCGTCGATCGTCAGGATGAGAAGATCGACGAGATTGCCCGGCCTGTCCGAGCAGACATGGTCGAGATGGATGGCATAGCCGTCGCCTTCGTTGCGCCGGACGCGCGCGACCAGGTTCTGGAATGTCTCAAGGTCGGATGGCTTGTCGCTCGCCGGTCTGAGCGTGGCGCCGCCCTCGGTTCGCTCGATGATATAGTGCCCGCCGCCTTCGAACAGATCGTCGATGAATGCCACTTCTGTCTCCCTGTCCGGCCTATCGATCAGGCCGCGGTGCGATGTCCATAGCGGGCGGTTGCCGCCGCTGCGCGCGGCTGGCGTTGGCGGACGAGCGCCAACCGCTAGGGCAATCCGCGCGATCCCCTATGGCACCTTACGTATCGAAGGTGCACCGACTCGGCGGCATCTTCGGGTCCGGATCGGCGGCCGTGCCGCCCCAGACCGAGAGGAAAGCACCATGTCGTTGCTGAAACCCGCCCTTGCCGCCGCCCTGCTTGCCGCGCCCTTGGCTGTCGCGCCTGCGTTCGCGCAGGACCATCAGCACGATGGCCAGACCGCGCCTGCGCCGCAAACGCCCCAGCCGAATGCGCCCTGCCCGATGATGAAGGGGATGATGGGCGGCCAGCCCGGAGGCACCATGCCGATGCCGAAGGACGGTGGCGCAGCTCCCGCGCCGGGCGCGAGCAGCATGCCGATGGCGCCCGACAAGATGGCGAACATGCCGTGCCTGGCCAAGCCGGCGACGGCGCCCGAGCCGCCGCACGACCACGACCATCCGAGCGGTCAGTAAAGCGGGCGATCGGGTGATGACCGCCGGCGCGCAATCGGCCTCCGCACCCGAGGTGCTAGACCGCCATTTCGAGCGCTCGTGCCTGCTCAAGACGACACCCGAGGCGCTGTTCGCGCATTTCGACGACCAGACGCGGCTCGCCGGACACATGACCAGACCCTCGGCGATGATGGGCGGCGGGCGCATGACCTATGACTTCGACAGCCGGCGCGGCATGGCGGTCGGTTCGCGCATCCGCATGGGCGGCTCGGCGTTCGGCATCACCATGTCGGTCGAGGAGGAAGTGACCGAGCGCGATCCGCCGCGCCGCAAAGCCTGGCAGACGATCGGCACGCCGCGGCTGCTCATCGTCGAGGGCTATGCCATGGGGTTCCGGATCGAGGCCGATGGCGGCGCCAGCAGGCTGACCGTGTGGATCGACTATGGGCTGCCGCAAGGCTGGATCGGCCGGCTGCTCGGCTGGCTGTTTGCAGGCTTCTATGCGCGCTGGTGCGTGGGTCGCATGGTCTCGGACGCCGGAAATAGTTTTCCGAGTGCAACCTCCGCGGCGGAACCGGCATAGAGCCTGCCATGCCTCCGACGCCGGCGGCGCCCCGCAGCGTATAATCGGCGACTATCGCAGGATCGGCTGATGCCGGCGCGCCGCGCTGTGGTGACGCGGCCGTCGCGATTCGACGTGCCGCACCAGGCACCCACGATCAGGGCTTTGCTATTGAGAAATCCGTCTGGTGCACCGGCTGTGGAGCGGTCTCGTGTTCAGGTGCGCAAAGCAACGCGCCTGGTGGGCCGCGTTTGCCGGCGATAGTAAAGCTGCTTCGCGAGCTCGGTAGCGACGGCATAGCCGAGGACGATGCCGAGGCTGGCGGCGAGCATCGCGGGCGTAAGCGCTACCAGCCCGAACAAGGGCGCCAGGCCCGGCACCCATGGCAGCAGCAAAGCGACGCCGGTGACCGCGACCGTGCTCCAGAGCAGCAGCCGGCTCGGCCGGCTCCTGAGCGCGGGCCGCCGCGTTCGCATGACCAGCAATACCACCAGTTCTGTCAACAGCGAGACGAGGAACCAGGCGGTCTGGAATAGCGGCGCATCGGCATGAAAGACCAGGAGCAGCAGCGCGAAGGTCATGCCGTCGAAGCACGAACTGACGAGGCCGAACACGATCATGAAGCGCCGGACCTCGCGAACGTCCCAGCGCTGCGGCCGGGCCACATGCTCCGGGTCGACACGGTCGGTCGAGATCGCGATCGACGGCAGGTCGGACAGGAAATTGTTGAGCAGGATTTGCTTCGGCAGCAGTGGCAGGAACGGCAGCAGCGGCGTCATCAGCGCCATGCTGACCATGTTGCCGAAATTCGCGCTGGTGGTGATCGCGATATATTTGAGCGTGTTGGCGAAGGTACGCCGTCCGTCCTCGACGCCCTGGCGAAGCACGTCGAGATCGCGCCGCAGCAGCACGATGTCGGCGCTCGCTCGCGCGACATCGACGGCCTGGTCGACCGAGATGCCGACATCGGCGACATGGAGCGCGGGCGCGTCGTTGATCCCGTCGCCCAGAAAGCCGACCGAGTGCCCCGCCCCTTGCAGCGCGCGCACGATCCGTTCCTTCTGCTGCGGGTCGATCTCGACGAACAGCTGGGTCGCGCGTGCGCGATGCGCGAGCGCTCGGTCGGACATTTTCGCCACTTCGGCGCCGGTCAGCATCGCAGCCGGATCGAGTCCGACGGCGCGCGCGACATAGGCCGTCACATGGCGATTGTCGCCGCTGATCACCTTGACGACGATGCCGAGCGCCTCGAGCGCGGCAATCGCTTTCGCAGCATCAGGCTTGGGCGGATCGACAAAGGCGAGGAAGCCGAGGAAGGTCATCGCGCACTCGTCCTCGCGCGTGACGCGAGCGCCCGCGTCGAGAAGCCGTTCGGCGACGCCGAGCAGCCGCAAGCCCGCTTCCCCCTGCGCGCGGGACAATTCCTCCAGCGCGGCGCGCGCGGCGCCGTCGAGCGGGTGCGCTTCGCCGTCCGGCTGTGCCACGAACGCGCAGACCGCCAGCACGTCTGTCACCGCGCCTTTGGTGACGATGCGCGTCGCTGCCTGCGGCGTCGCGTCGCCCACGATGATGCTGAGGCGGCGGCGTTGGAAGTCATAGGGGATCTCGCCAAGCTTGCGCAGGCCCGCCGCAGTCCAGCCTTCGCTCTTCGCTGCCGCGCAGAGCGCGGTGTCGAGCGGATTTGCGATGCCGGCCTCGAACCACGCGTTCACATAGCCGGCTTCGCGCACGCGCCGGCTTGGCTGGCCGGTACTATCGATCGCCTCGGCGAGTGAGACGGCGCCCAGCGTGAGCGTGCCCGTCTTGTCGGTGCACAGCACGTCCATGCTGCCGAGATTCTCGATCGCTTCGAGCCGCCTCACGATGACGCCGCCGCGGGCGAGATGACGCGCACCGGCAGCAAGCGTGACGCTGACAATTGCCGGCAGCAGCTCGGGCGAAAGGCCGACCGCCAGCGCCACCGCAAACAGGAGCGACTCCGCAATCGGACGGCCGAGCAGCTGGTTCACCGTCAATACGCCGAGCACGATGACGATCATCAGGTTGAGCAGCATCATCCCGAATCGCCGGACGCCGCGCGCAAAATCGGTTTCCGGCTCGCTTCTGCGGAGCCGCGCCGCGACGGCGCCGAACTGGGTGTGGCAGCCGGTCTCGACGATCAGCACGCGCGCCGTGCCGGAGCGCACCGCCGAGCCCATGAACACACAGTTGCTCCGGCCAGAAACCGGCGCGTCGGCGGCAACCTCGCCGGGCGCTTTTTCAACCGGAAGCGATTCACCGGTCAGCGCCGCTTCGGTGACGAGGAAGTCGTTCGCCTCGAGGATCACGCCATCGGCGGGAACCAAGTTGCCGGCGGCGAGCAGCACCACGTCGCCGGGAACCAGCGCGTCGCTCGCGACCGACCGCTCGGCACCGTCGCGGAGCGTCCGCGACGTCAGCGCGAGCCGCTGGCGCAGGGCATCTACTGCATGCGACGCGCGATACTCCTGGACAAAGCTCAGCAGCGCGCTGCCAAGCACGATCGCGAGAATGATCGAAGCATCGACCCATTGGCGCAGGACCAGCGATACGCCCGCGCCGAAGAGGAGGATGAGGACCAGCGGGCTCGCGAACTGCCGGAGCAGCAGGCCGGGGGCGGAGGTCCGATGCTCGCCGCCCACGCTGTTGGGGCCGATCCGACGAAGGCGCGCCGCGACCTCGCCGTCGGCCAGCCCCTGGGCACTCGCCGCCAGGCGAGTGAGGAGCGCGTCGATCGGGACCGCCCAATAGAGGGTTTCGTGCGCCTTGGTCATCGCGCCATCGCGCGGCCGGGAAGCGCGCGCGTCTCTTGGCACCTAGCGTTCCTTTCCGGCGGCCGCAGCGGTCATCGCCAGTCCGACCGCCGCCGCGATCGGCCCGGAGACATCGATCGCGTTGGACGGATGCGCGATGCTATTGCTGCTGACGATTTCCGCCGGCCGCTCCGCCTGCAGCCGCTCGAAGGAATCTCCGGCGAACACCGGGTGCACGGCGACGCAGACCGGCGGACGATGGCCCGCGGCATGCACCAGCCGCACCGCTTCGATCATCGTCCGCGCGCTCGATGCGATATCGTCGATGATCACCGGCGTCGCGCCGGGCGGCAAGTCGAGGCCGTCGCCCGCGATGCTGACATCGCGGTCGCCGCGACGCGTCTTGCGCAGCACGGTGAAGCGCGCCTGTGCGAGCTCGGCGATCCGGCCCACCCATTGCGCGCTTTCTTCATCGGGGCCGATGAGGACGGGGTCCAGCACATGCGTCCGCAACCACTCGGCAATCGGCTCCGCTGCGGTCACCGCGAAGCTCGGTGCGGTATAGATCGCATCGAGCGTCGGGTGGCGATGGAGATGCGGGTCGACGGTGATCAGCCAGTCGATGGCGCCGGAAAGCAGCCGCGCATAGCTGACCGAAGTCACCGCCTCGCCGGGCTGGAACGCCTTGTCCTGCCGCATATAGCCCAGATAGGGCGCGATCAGTCCGACGCTGCGCGCACCCTGTTCCTTCGCCGCCGCAGCCGCGAACAGCAGCGGCAGCGTGCGCAGATCGGGGTGATCGAGCGTGCACAGCAGCACGACGTCGCGGCCCGCGACCGCGCTCAGCAGCCGGAGATAGGTTTCGCCGTCGGGGAATTGCCGCGTTTCGAACGCGCCCGGCTCAAGCCCCAAGCCGTTCGCAAGCGCCTCGGCGAGGCCCGCCGCCCCGTTCAGGGTGAAGAGCAGCGGCTTCATCGCGGCCGCACCAGCAGCATGTCGGGATTGGCGGCGGCGAAGGAGAGCGCATAGTCGAGCTCGCCCGGGCTCTCGCCGTGAAGCGTCAGCAACGGCTGGCCGGGCTCAACCGAATCGCCCGCCTTCGCGTGCAGCATGACGCCCGCCGCTTTCGCCCGGGGTGCGCCGGCCAGCTTGGCGACGCGGGCCAGCAGCCGGTTGTCGATCGCGCGAAGCACGCCGCCGCGTACCGCTTCGATCATGTGGGTAAAGGCAGCGACCGGCGGCTCGCGAAAGCCGCCCTGTGCCTCGCAGATCGCCATGAACTTGGCGAGCGCGCGGCCGTCGTCGAGGATCGCCGCGGCGCTTTCCGCGCCGCTCCCAGGTGCCGCCTTGCCGCCGAGTTCGAGCACGCCACCCGCCAGTTGCACGGCCCGCTCGCGCAGGTCCTGCGGCGCTCCAGCGGCACCGCGCAGGACCGCGAGCACGTCATGCGCTTCGAGCGCGGGACCGATGCCATAACCCACCGGCTGGCTTCCGTCGGTCAGCACCGGCCGCACGATCATCCCGAATTCCGCGGCGACCGCGACGAGCTGATCGGACAGCCGCTCGGCATCCTCGCGGGTCCGCACCTTGGCGGTCGGCCCGACCGGCAGATCGAGCAGGACGTGCGTCGAGCCGGCGGCGAGCTTCTTGGAAAGCACTGAGGCGACCAGTTGCGCCTCGCTGTCGAGATCGAGCGCGCGTTCGACGCGGATGAAGATATCATCGGCGGGGCTCAGCCGGACGCTGCCGCCCCAGACGATGCATCCGCCCTCGCGGTCGACCACCGCGCGCATCGCCGCGAGGTCGAGGTCGACCGGCGCCATCGTCTCCATTGCGTCCGCGGTGCCGGCAGGCGAGGTGATCGCGCGCGATGAGGTCTTGGGAATGACCAGGCCCGCCGCCGCCGCGATCGCCACCACCAGTGGCGTCGTGCGGTTGCCGGGAAGCCCGCCGACGCAATGCTTGTCGGCGACAATCGGGCTCGGCCAGGCGAGCCGGTCGCCCGCCTCGAGCATCGCACGGGTAAGCGCGACCGTCTCGGCGAGCTGGGGCGGCTGCGCCGAAAAGGCAGTGATGAACGCGGCGAGCTGGACGTCGGAATAGCGCTCGGCGACCACGTCGGCGACGATCGCCTTGAGCCGCAGCAGGTCGAGCCGGTGGCCATAGACCTTGGCGCGCACCGCGCTCATCGAATCGAGCGGATTGGGATGCGCGACGTGCAGCGTTGCATCGGGCGCGACGCCCAGCCTTCGCCAGGCGACCTCGGACAAGCCGACTTCGTCGAGCGCCAGCATGTCGCTCGAGACCAGGTATAGCGTCGCGATGATCGACCGCGCGCCGTCGCGCACTTCGATCTGGGTGCGCGCGGTCACGCCCTCCGACCGCCCTACCGGACAGTCGGCGTGCATGAACACCACCGCCTCGCTTTGGGTCTCGACGCCAAGCCGACGCGCGCGCAGGCGATGCGCGGGGGCCGGGTTGGCCGGCACGGGGTGCGTCATGCCAGCTCGACCCGTTCGCCATGCTCGGGGACGCGCGCGGACCATCCCAGCTTTTCCGCAATATCGTGCCGGAACGTATCGGAAGCGCCGGGCTCGCCATGCGTCACGAAGGTTATGCGCGGCGCGGCCTGGAAGCCGCCAAGCCAGCGAATCAGCTCGTCGCGGTCGGCATGCGCGGACATCATGTCAAGGCTCGCGACCTCGGCGCGGACGGGGATATAGTCGCCGTGGATCTTGAGCTCCTGCGCGCCGTCGCGGAGCGCCGCTCCGCGGGTACCGCCCGCCTGGAAGCCGGCGAGCAGGATCGTATTGCGCCGCTCCGGCGCGTAGCGCTTGAGATGATAGAGCACGCGCCCGCCGGTCGCCATGCCGCTCGCCGAGATGATCACCTTCGGCATCATGTCCTCGTCGAGCCGCTTCGATTCATCGACTTCACGGACATAGGTGACCTGGCTGCAAGCCTCCCGGCACTGCTCCGCGGTGAGCCGGTGCTCGCCGACAAAGTCGCAGAAGATCTCGCTCGCGTTCACCGCCATCGGGCTGTCGAGGAAGACCGGCACGTTGGCGAGCCGGCCCTGCTTGCGCAGCTGCGCGAGATGAAAGATCAGCGACTGCGCGCGGCCGACCGCGAACGCCGGGATGACGACCGTGCCGCCGCGCTGAACGGTCCGGCCGATGACCTCCTCGAGAGCGGCTTGCGGCGAGGTGCGGTCGTGCCGGCGGTCGCCATAGGTCGATTCGACGATCAAATAATCCGCCGCGGGTACCGGCTCCGGATCGACCATCGTCGCATCGCCGTAGCGCCCGATATCGCCCGAGAAGACGATGCGCGTGCCGTCGCATTCGACTTCGATGCTTGCCGCGCCCAGGATATGTCCCATCGGTCGGAAAAGCGCGCGGCAACCCTCCACCACCTCGACGCTCTCGTGGAAGTCATGCGTGCGGAACCGCGGCAGCGTCCGCAACGCATCATCCTGAGTGTAGAGCGGCAGCGCCGGCTTGTGCTTGCTGAACCCCCGCATGTTCGCGAAACGCGCATCGCCCTCCATCAGATGCCCGCTGTCGGGAAGCAGCAGCTCGCACAGCTTGTGCGTCGCACGGGTGCTGATGATCGGCCCCTTGAACCCGTCGCGCACCAGCGCGGGCAGGTAGCCAGAATGGTCGAGATGCGCGTGCGTCAGCAGCACGGCATCGACCTCGGCGGGCGGGATCGGAAAATGCGCCCAGTTGCGCTCGCGTAACTGCTTGTAGCCCTGGAACAGCCCGCAATCGATGAGGACACGGTGCCTGCCCGTGTCGAGCAGGTATTTGGAACCGGTGACGGTGCCGGCGGCACCCAGAAACGTGAGGCTTGCGGTCATTGCGATCCTTTCGCCGCCGCCCGCGAGACCTGGCCGGCGGCTGTCGGCTAGGACGCAGCATCGGGCGGCGCATTACAGTCGGGAGCGTTCCGCCTGCCCGCTCGCACGGTTAGGGGATCGCACGCATGTCGCCATATCCGGGGCCTCGGTACATCGGCGGCCTGACGGAGGTAGCGCAGATGGATATCATGGTGTTCGAGGCGGAGGACTGGGAGACGGAAGCCTGCGCGGCGCTCACGCCGGCGCACCATCTCCGATGCACCATCGATCCGCTCAACCAGGCGACCGCTCCCCTGTATGGGGAAGCGGAGATCGTCACGACCTTCGTCGATTCGCGCCTGGACGCCGCGACCCTCTCGCTTTTGCCCAAGCTCAGGATGATCGCCACACGTTCGACCGGCTTCGATCATATCGACCTCGACTATTGCGCCCAGCGGAAGATCGCCGTCAGCAACGTTCCGAGCTATGGCGACGTCACCGTCGCCGAACATGTGTTCACGTTGCTGCTCGCGCTCGCGCGCAACCTGGTCCCGACCGTGGAAGGCGCGCGTAGCGGCCGCTTCGACCAGTCGGACCTGCGCGGGATCGACCTTTACGGCAAGACCATCGGCGTGATCGGCACGGGGCGCATCGGCAGGCGCGTCATCGCCATCGCCAAGGGATTCGGCATGGAGGTCGTCGCGGCCGATCTCGCGCCCGACGCCGCGCTGGGGCGTGAGCTGGGGTTCACCTATGCCGAGCTGTCCGAGCTTCTGCGAACCGCCGACGTGATTTCGCTCAACGTGCCCGCGACCGCGTCCACCCGCAACCTGATCGGCGACACCGAGTTCGCGCTGATGAAGCCCGGGGCGATCCTCATCAACACCGCGCGCGGCAATGTCGTGGAGGTCGACGCGCTCGTGCGGGCTCTCACGAGCGGCCGATTGCGCGCCGCCGGCCTCGACGTGCTCCCCCAGGAGCCGCTGATGCGTGACGAGGCGGAAATCTTCCGCGCGGCGGCGCCCGATGCGGCGAGCGTCCGCGAGTTGCTGGCCAACCATATCCTGATGTCGATGCCCAACGTCCTCGTCACGCCGCACGTCGCGTACAACACCGTCGAAGCGCGCCGGCGCATCGTCGAAACGAGCATCGCCAACATCGTCGCTTTTGCCGAGGGCAAGCCGATCAATCTCGTCGGGGCCGGCTGAGTCGCGCTGGCCACTTCCTTGTCCTGACCGGGCTCTTCGCGATCGTGGATCCAGTCCTCGGCAAACATCCCTCTGTAAATTGCGTCTGGCGCTCGCGTCCCTAGCCGGTAGGAGCAAGGGTCGGGGTGCGGAACCATGAAGGCCGCGCGCGCTTCCTGAAGCTGGGAATGGCGGATGAAACTGGCGGTCTTCGAAACCGGCGCGGACATGGCGCAAGCCTTCGGCAATCTGTGCCCAGCGCTTGAGTGCCGCTGCACGGCTCAGCCACTCGATACCGGAAATGTCGGCGACTATCGCGACGCGGAGATCGTCAGCGTGGGCGAGAGTTCGCGCCTGACCTTCCCGGTGCTGGTCCAGCTTCCCAACGCCGCGCTCATCATCGTGCGATCTTCCGGCAATCCCATGGATCTCGCCTTTTGCGCCAGGGCGGGGATCGCCGTCGTCGAATTGGCGGCCGACAGCGATGCGATGGCGGCCCACCATGTCGACGCCGTACTAAGCGCGGTTCGACAGCTTCGGGGAGCACGCGGCTAGCACGCTTCGGCGGCTGCCGCCGTACCGACATACCGACCGCGGCACACGCGAAGGCGCGCTTGTCGCCGCGCCCATGACCCTTTGCAAAAAAAATCGAACGATCGCGTGAGGGGCGCACGGATCTCCTGCGTAAACGATGCAGAAGCGCCGCCTGCAAGGGATCGGCCCGGTTTGGCGCGTCCGCTTCTTTGGGCGCAAGCCAGCCGAGGGCGGCGGGGGGGAACAGGAGCTGATGGACAGATCCGCGATTGTTGCACCCGGTGCCGCGCAAGCGATCATGGTCGACGGCCTGGGCGACTTGATCGGCCGGATCGAAGGCTCGGCGATCCTGCTGCTCGATCCAGCGGGCACTATCGTCAGCTGGAACGAAGGCGCGGTACGCATCCACGGCTGGGCCGCCGACGAGATGGTGGGCCGGCACTATTCGAAATTGTTTCCGGACGAGGCCGCATCAGGCGGCGTCCCTGCCCGGCTCTGCGAATTGGCAGCTGAGACGGGTCATCACGCGTGCGAGCAGCGGCGCATTCGCAGCGATGGAACCGACTTCCTGGGCGAAGTGGCGATCTATGCCCTTCGCGGCGATGGTGGCGAGATCATCGGCTATGGCGAAGTCGTGCGCGACATCACCGAGCTGCGGCGCGCACGTTCCGCGCTGGAGACGAGCGAGGCGCATCTGCGGTCGATTCTCGACTCCATGCCCGATGCGATGGTGGTGATCGACCAATCCGGACTGATCCGGTCCTTCAGTTCGGCCGCCGAGCGCCTGTTCGGCTATAGCGAAGCCGAGCTTCTCGGCGAGAATGTCAGCGTGCTGGCCCCCTCGCCGCACCGCGAGGCCCATGACGGCTATCTCGCGCGCTATCTGCGCACCGGCGAGCGGCGGATCATCGGGATCGGCCGGATCGTCTCCGGCCGCCGCCGCGACGGCAGCGTTTTCCCGATGGAGCTGGCGATCGGCGAAGTGGTTGCGGAGGACGGCCACCGGCTGTTCACCGGCTTCATCCGCGACCTGACCGCGCGACAGGATATCGAGCGGCGATTGCAGGATCTCCAGGAGGAACTGATTCATGTCGCCCGAGTAAGCGCGATGGGAACGATGGCCTCGACCCTCGCGCACGAGCTCAATCAGCCGCTGACCGCCGTCGCAAGCTATCTCATGGCCGCACGGGCGTTGCTCGCACGCGGCGAGCCCGACGCCCTCGGTGACGCGCGGGAAGCGATCGGGGACGGGATCGCCGAAGCGGTGCGCGCCGGACAAATCGTTCGGCGGCTGCGCGATTTCGTGGCCCGCGGCGACACCGAGCGCGAGATCGTCAGCCTGACCAAGCTGATCGAGGAGGCGAGCGCGCTGGCGCTTGCCGGCGTCAGCCAGCGCGGCATCACGGTCCGGGTCGATCTCGATCCGGCGGTGACGCGCGTCCTGGTCGACCGCATCCAGATCCAGCAGGTGCTGCTCAACCTGATCCGCAACGCGATCGAGGCGATGGAAGGCTGTCCGCGGCGCGAGCTTGCCATTTCGACGCGCGCGCTCGGCAGCGACGACGTCGAGCTTGCGGTCGCCGATACCGGAACGGGCCTAGCGCCGGAGGCGCTGGATCATCTCTTCGAGCCCTTCACCAGCACCAAGGCGCAGGGGCTCGGCGTAGGGCTTTCAATCTGCAAGACGATCGTCGAGGCGCATGGCGGCCGGCTTTGGGCCGAACCGCGCCCGGACGGCGGAATGATCTTCCGCTTCACGCTTGCGCGTATCGAAACAAGCGAGGCGGCCGATGACGACTGAACGACTGGTGCATATTGTCGATGACGACGCCTCGGTACGTCGCGCCGCGGCGCTCCTGCTGCGCACGCAAGGCTATCTGGTCGAAAGCCACGCCTCAGGCGTCGCCTTCCTCGACAAGGTGAAGGACTCGCGTCCCGGATGCGTGCTGCTCGACGTGCGGATGCCCGAGGTCGACGGCATCGGCGTGCTCGAACAATTGGGGAAAACGGAATTCGACTGGCCGGTCATCATCATGACCGCGCATGGCGACATCGCGACTGCGGTCGCCGCGATGCGGCTCGGTGCGCGCAACTTCATCGAGAAGCCGTTCGAGGAGGACACGCTCCTGCTCGCGCTCGACGATGGCTTCGCCTTGTTGAGCCGCAAGGACGAACTCGACCTGACGGTGGCGGCCGCCATGGCACGCCTGGAATGCCTGACGCCGCGCGAACGCGAGGTTCTCGACGGGCTCGCGGCCGGCCAGACCAACAAGATGATCGCGCTCGATCTCGGAATCAGTCCGCGCACGGTCGAGATCCATCGCGCCAATTTGATGGACAAGCTGGGCGTGCAAACACTGCCGCAGGCGCTGCGCATCGCGCTGGTGGTCGAACTCGGCGGCCATTCCTGACGACGGGCGGTTGCCCCGGTATCGTACCTATTCAGCCTTGCCCCCGGCATGGCTAGCGCCAATGAACCGCGGCCGATCCGGCCGTCGGCATGGAGCGCTATTGTGGATCGCAGAGGGACCTCCGACACGCAGCTGCCGTGCGTCCTGCTGGTCGACGACGACCCGGCGGTCCGCCGCGCGATCACGTTGCTGCTCAAGACGAGCGGATATGCGGTTCACGGCTATGATCGCGCAGCCGACCTGCTGGGCGATCCGAGAGCGCGCGCTGCCCAATGCCTGATCACCGATTATGCCATGCCCGCGATCGATGGCGTCACGCTGTTGCGAACGCTGCGGGCACAGGGCTGGACCGCGCCGGCAATCCTGATCACCGGCCTGTACAAGAGCGCGATCGAGCAGATGGCGCGTGAGGCCGGATTCAGTGCGATGCTCGAAAAGCCGCTCACCGACGAGCGACTGCTCGATCTGCTCGCCGCCTGCCTGAATGATCGCGCCCGCCCGGCAGCCTAGCCAAAGCGTCATCGTGCCACCGCGTGTCGCGCGCCAGCCACCACGCTGGCCGCCGCTGACCCCGCGCGCGCAACCCCTCGCGAATAGGGAAACGCGCGTAGGTAACCGCGCGTAGTTTCTGAGCCGTTCGGCGGTGATAGCCCCTCTGACAAGGAAGCAGAGCGAGGGCATCATGCTAGAAACGATAGCGAAAAGCGGCGCGGCGCCAGTAGTTGCGCCCAACTCGAATGATCGCGGTCCCTGCGTCTTCGTCACTGATACTGCGGCTGGTGAAGATGCGGCGCCCGCCGCTGCGCTGCGCTTGATCCGAGCCGAACTGGCAAACGGCTATGCGCGGTATCGCGCCATCGCCGCGAAGCGTCTGCGCGACGGCAATGCGGCCGACGACGTGGTCCAGGCGTTCGCGTTGAAGGCGCTCGAACGCGCCGGACAATTGCGCGACCCCCAGGCAGTGCACGGCTGGCTTCGCCGGCTGTTCGAAACGACGCTGATCGACTTCTGCCGCCGCCGCACGACCAGGGGCCAGCGCGAGGTCGCCTTCGACCTGGATCACCACGACCGCGCCGACGAGACCATTGCCGATCTCGCACCGGATCCTTCGAAGACCGTGATCGCGACGCTGGCGCAGCTCAAGCCGGAATATGCCGACACCATCTACCGGCTCGATCTGCTCGATCAGCCGAAACAGGCGGTGGCCGACCAGCTCGGCATCACCGTCAACAACCTCGCAGTCCGCGCGCATCGGGCGCGCCGCGCGCTGCGCGATGCGCTCGAGGCAATGCCTATCTCCGGGATCGCCACGGGCCGCGCTCCTGCTTTCGCCCAGGCCTACGCCTGAGACACCCGGTTCCGGCTTCATGGCCGTGCCGGCTGTGTGTGCGAGGCCATCGGCGGCGCCGGAAAATGCGCCCGCGTAATATCCGGCCGGAGGCCGCGTCTACTGTTGGGCAGCGTCGTGAACAGCGGCACCGCAGCTGTCACTGGCCGATCAACCGGAGGCTCTTTTGACGTTACCAGCCCGACGCGTGCCTCTTCTGGTCGGCCTGGGGCTCATCGTCCTGATGATCGCCTCGGCGACCCTCTATTGGGCGCTCCAGCCGCGTCCTCAGGCCACGCAGCTGATCTACGGCAGTGGGCGCATCGAGGCCGACGAAGTGCGGCTGAGCTCCGAAGTACCCGGCCGAGTGCTCGAGAATCGGGCGATCGAGGGATCCAGCGTCTCCTCGGGCACGCTCGTGGTTCGGATCGATCCGGCCGACTACGCGCTACAGGCGGATCGCGCCGAAGCCCAGCGAACTGCGGCGCGCATGGCCGCGATACAGATCGACGGACAGATCGCGCTCGCAGCGCATCACGCGATGACCGCCAAGACGGACCTGGGCCGTTACGAGGAGCTCAGCCGGCGCGGCTGGGTCTCGGCGCAGCGCCTCGACGTGCAGCGCAACGTCTATGTCGCCGCGGCCGAGCAAGTCGGCGTCTTCCGGGAGCAACGTGCGGGCGCCATGGCGCAGGCCGAGGCCGCGCGTAAGACGCTGGCACTGGCGCAGTCGCAGATCGGAAAGACGCGCGTCTATGCGCCGCTCTCCGCCGCGGTGCTCGAGCGGCTGGTCGAGCCCGGGGAGGTTGTCGCCGCCGGCCAGCCGCTCGCAGTGCTGGCCGATCTCACGACGGTCCGGCTCAAGATCTTCATCAGCGAAGCCGATCTCGGGCGCGTCCGCCTCGGCGCTGCCGCGCGAATCCGCGTCGACGCCTTTCCGGGCCGCGATTTCATCGCGCGCGTGACGCGCGTCGACGCGCAGGCGCAGTTCACGCCGCGCGACGTGCATATGAAGGACGAGCGCAGCCGCACGGTCTATGGCGTGACGCTCGAAGCGGCCAATCCCGAGGGCCTGCTCAAGCCGGGGATGCCGGCCGACGCCTGGATCCTCTGGGACGCCAGGGCAGGCTGGCCCGCCAAGCTCAGCATCCCGGAATAGGCGCGTGACGGCGCCCCCGATGATCGAAGTGCGCGGGCTTGGCCGCCGTTACGGCGCGCGCACCGTCCTCCAGGACATCGCGTTCGACGTCGCGCCGGGGGAAGCCTTCGGCGTGGTGGGGCCCGATGGTGCCGGCAAGTCCACCTTGCTGCAGATGCTGGCCGGCATCCTGCGGCCGAGCTTCGGTACTGGCCGCGTGCTCGGCGAGGATCTGCGCAAGCATCCCGACCGGGTGCAGGCGCGGATCGGCTATATGTCGCAGGGCTTCTCGCTCTACGACCGGCTGAGCGTTGCCGAAAATATCGCCTTCGCCGCTGCGATCCGCGACGTGCCCAGGCAAGCCTATGCCGCGCGCAAGGCGAAACTGGTGGCGATGGCGGGCCTGGAGCGGTTCGAAGGCCGGCGCGAAGGCGCACTGTCGGGCGGCATGCGCAAGAAGCTCGCGCTGTGCGCCAATCTCATCCACGAGCCGCCGCTCCTGATCCTCGACGAGCCGAGCCTTGGCGTCGACCCGCTTTCCAGGCGCGAACTGTGGCGGATCCTCGAAGCGGCGCGCGGCGAAGGACGCTCGATCGTGTTCGCGACCTCTTATATGGACGAGGCGGACGCGAGCGACCGCGTGCTGCTGTTGCGCGACGGTCGCCCGCTGGCGCTCGGCACGCCGACGGAGCTCCGCGCATCGGCGCGGCGGCGCGTCTATCGGGTCGCGACCGCCGAGCCCGACGCACTCGAAGGCCAACTCGCGGCGTCGAGCGCGGTGCTCAGCTTTCAGAAGCACAGCCGCACTGACTATCGCGTCCAGACCGCCGAGGCGTCGCCCCCCGCCTTCGCAGCGGCGACGGCGATCGAGGCCGCCGAGCCCGATATGGAGGACGTGTTCACCGTCGCCTCGGCGGAGCCTGGAGCGGGCGCGGCGCCGGCGCTCGCGCAGCGACGTTCGGGGCCCGCCGATATCGTCGTGGCCGCCGAGGCCGTAACCCAAAGATTCGGGGCCTTCGTTGCGGTCGACCACGTCGACCTCGAGATAAGGGCGGGCGAGGTTCTCGGCCTGCTCGGCCCCAACGGCGCGGGCAAGACCACGCTGATTCGCATCCTGTGCGGCCTGCTCGCCCCGAGCGAGGGGACCGCGCGCGTCGCCGGCTTCGACGTCGCCCGGCAGAGCGAGCAGGTGCGCAGCCGGATCGGCTATGTCTCGCAGAAATTCTCGCTGTTCCCCGACCTGACCGCTGGAGGGAATCTCGGCTTCTTCGCGCGCGCCTATGGCGTGCCGCCGAGCGCGATGGCGGAGCGCATCGCCTGGGCGAGCGAGCGGGCCGGTTTCCCGATAGCGGAAGATGCGCTGGTCCGCAGCCTGTCCAGCGCCACGCGCCAGCGGCTCGCGCTGGCCTGCGCGATCGTCCACCGGCCGAAGGTGCTGTTCCTCGACGAGCCGACTTCGGGCGTCGATCCCCTGTCCCGCTTCCGCTTCTGGCGCCTGATCGCGGCGGTCGCGGCCGAGGGCGTCGCGGTCATCGTCTCGACCCATTATCTCGAGGAAGCGACCTATTGCGACCGGCTCGGGATGATGATGGACGGCCGCATGATCGGGCTTGGTCCGCTTGAAGCGCTCCAGCGCGAGCTCGGCCTTGCCGATGCCCGTGTCGAGGACGTCTTCCTCGGCCTGATCGCACGTGAGCGTAGCAAGGCGGTCGCGGCATGAAGCCCTCGCGCATCCTCGCCTTCTCGCGCAAGGAAGTGCTCGAGATCGTCCGCGATCCGGTCACGATCTGGCTGTCGCTGTTCATGCCGGTCGTGATGCTGTTCCTGTTCGGCTATGCGCTGTCGTTCGACGTCGAGAACGCGCCGCTGGTCGTCGTCGACCATGACAAGAGTGTCGCCAGCCGGTCGCTCACCGCGCAGTTCCTCAACACGCCCTATTTCCGGCTCGCGGGCACGCCCGAGGACGAGCGCATGGCCGAGCATGCGCTGATGGAGGGCCGCGCCCGCGCCGTCCTCTCGATCCCGCCCGGCTTCGGCCGCAGGCTCGCGCAGGGCCGAGATGCGCCCGTCGAGTTTCTCGTCGACGGCACCTATTCGAGCACGGCGGCGATCGTCTCGGCCTATGGCCGCGCGATCCTCTATGCGTTTCCGAGCGGCTCGCTCCAGCTGCCCGTCCAGCCCGAGGTGCGCGTCTGGTACAATCCACAGCTGCGCAGCCGCGACTTCCTCCTGCCGGGGCTGTTCGCCGTCATCATGATGACCTTCCCGCCGCTGCTGACCGCGCTCGCGGTCGCGCGCGAGAAGGAACTGGGCACGATCGCCCAGATCTTTGCCTCGCCGCTCACCAAGGCCGAGTTCATCGTCGCCAAGCTGCTGCCCTATGCCGCGATCGCCGCCGGGCAGCTCGCGATCGTGCTCGCGGCCGGATTCCTGTGGTTCAAGCTGCCGATGCACGGCAGCCTGGCGCTGCTCGCCGCTTTGGGGCTCGTCTATGTCGTCACCACGGTCTCGATCGGGCTGCTGATCTCGACGCTCGTCCGCACCCAGATCGCGGCGATGCTGATCACGATGATCGCGACGCTGATGCCGTCGTTCCTCTTTTCGGGGTTCATCTACCCGGTGTTCACGATGCCTGCCTTCTTCCAGGGCTATGCGGCGCGGATTCCCACCATGTATTTCGTCAACATCTCGCGCGGCATCGTCATGCGCGACGCCGGGCTCGGCGAGCTCTGGCTGAACGCGGTCGTGCTCCTCGTCTATGGCATCGTCGTGCTCACGCTCGCGACCCTCCTCTTCAAGAAGCGGATCGCCTGATCATGTGGGGGCGGCTGCACGGTCTCATCGGCAAGGAGTTCGCGCAGATGCTGCGCGATCCGGTCGTCTTGTTCCTGATCCTGTTCCTCGCGACCGTCGAGCTGGCGATGTGCGCGATGGCGCTCGGGTTCGACGTCAAGAATCTGAAGCTCGGCGTAATCGACCATGACCGCTCGGCCGCGAGCCGCAGGCTGGTCCAGGAACTGACGTCGGCCGACACCTTCGTCCTGCGCAACCAGTTCGCGTCGATGCGCGACGCCGAGGGCCATCTGCGCGCGGGCGCGCTCGACGTCGTCATCGAGGTGCCTGCCAACTTCGGGGCACGGATCGCGGCGGGACGCCAGGCCTCGGTCGGCGTGGTCGTGGACGGCTCGAACGCCGATGTCGCCGCGCGTGCCCGCGCCTATATCATCGAGATGACCGCGCGCTTCGCGCAACAACGGATGACGGCGATGCCCATGCCCGGCGGCGTACAGCCCGCGGTGCATGTCTGGTACAATCCCGATCTAACCAACACGCGCCTGAATGCGCTGGCGATGCTGACCCAGGCCGGCTTCATGCTCGCGATCATCCTCCCCGCCGCGGGGCTCGTGCGCGAGAAGCAGAGCGGGACGCTCGAGCAGATCCGCGTGACACCGATCCGCGCGCACGAGCTGTTCATCGGCAAGATCGTGCCGCCGGTCGTCTTCGTGCTGGGATCGCTGTTTCCGTCGCTGCTTGTCATCCGCCTGCTCGGCGTGCCCTTGAACGGCAGCCTCGCGACCTTCGTCGCGCTCGACCTGATCTTCCTGATGAGCGCGGTGTCGATCGGCATCTTCATCGCGACGATCTCCACGACGCTGCAGCAGGCGCTGCTGACGAGTTTTTTCGGGTTGTTCCCCCTGCTGTTCCTCTCCGGCGGCATCGCTCCCATCGAAAGCATGCCTTACTGGCTGCAGGTCGGGATCGAGATCAGCCCGCTGCGCCATTTCATCGAGATCACGACGGGGCTCTTTCTCAAGGGCGCCGGCATCGCCGAGCTTTGGCCGCATGGTCTTGCGCTGGTCGCGATCGGGCTGCCGCTCTTCTCGGCCAGCTGGCTCCTGTTCAAGCGGCAATGGTGAGGGCCGCGGTCCGACAATGCCCTGCGGGAGGACGGACCGGAGCCCGCGCGGCTGAGCCCCGATGGGAGCAACGGGCACCCGAAGGCGCCCGGTCGGTCACGCTACGGGAGCGTGCGGGATTTGCAGCGCGCCGATGCCTAGCGTGCGGTTGGTCAGCGCGATCGACGAGGCGGCGTCGGGCGTGCTGCCGGCAAGCGCGCGGATTGCGTCGATCGTCTCGGGAATCACGATCGCCTGATTGTCCACCATATAGGTGTAATAAAGTTCGCGGCCCTCGACGGTGAGCAGGTCGCTCCACAGCGCGACCTCATAGAGGTTCGCGTGCGACCGGCCCGCGTCGGCCATCCATTCCTTGATCGCGTTGAGCGCCGATAGTCCGGTGCGGCTGTCGACCGGCAGGATGCGCGACGAGCCGGCGAACGCGGCGAGGATCTCGTCCTTGCCGGCCGGCCGCGTGAGCTCGACGTTCCAGGCATGGAGATGGCCGAGCGTCTCGGGCACCTGGATGGCGATCGTAACGACATCGAGGTCGGGATCGACCGAGCGTGCGTCCGGCCCCTGGTGGCTGGGGAGTTGCGCCTCGGGCACCAGCGTGTTGACGATGCCGCCCAAATGGCTTTCCCAGGGGTCGGTGGTCCGCCTGAGCAGCGTGCCGCGTGCCTTGACCAGCAGCCCGGCGCGCTTGAGCGCGCCCAGCGTGCGCACGATCGACGTCGTGTTGCACGAGACGACGCGTGTCGCCTCCCGCCCGAGCGCGCCGGCATAACTCGACTCCGCGACGAACGAATGGCCGGCGACTTCATGCTTCTCGCCGCCCTGAACGATGAATGCGCGGCCGATCCGCCGATAGAGCTCGGCATTGGCGGCGCCGTGGCGCTTGGGGGTGCAGTCGACGATCACATCCGCGACTTCGGCGAGTTCGGCCAGCGTTCCCGCAACCCCGAGCCCGGCCGCGACCATCGCCTGACGGCCTTCGGGGGTCGCCGCGAAGAGCGGCGTGCCGTCCTGGGCGACCCGGGCGATGCGCCAGTCGGCGGCCACGTCGGCGATGCCGGCAAGCCGCATGTCCGGCTGGAGCCGGACCGCCTCGGTGACGCGGCGTCCGATGACGCCATATCCGACGATGGCGACCTTGATCCCGTTTTCACTGTGCATCGTTCGCTCCTTCGATCTCGCGCGGGTCAATCGTGACTGTAGGTGAAGCGCGCGGTCAGCGGATTGGCACGCCTGGCCCTATAGGGTTCCTGGGTCTTCTGGGGCCGGGTCACCACGATATCGATGTGATAGTCGTTGACGCCCCTGAGGTTCGCATAGCCCCCATAGGTCAGCGCCCCGTTGATGGTCATCGGTGCGAGCGGAATCGTCCAGGATGCGCCCCGATCCTCGCTGATCCGGGCCACGACAGCGGCATCGGTCACCCGCCGGCCACCCGCCGTCTGGAAGACCGCGACCACGAGATGGACGGCGTGGCTGCCCGGGCCGGGTACGCCGCCGTGCATCCTGGCTTCGGGATGGTCTGCGACATGCCCGCGGACGATCGAGGCCGGCACCGCTCCGAGATAGACGGTGATGTCGCCCACGGTGCGGACGCCATCCACGACGCCCGCGCTGGCAGGGGCGGCGAATAGCACGGAGAGGGCAACAGCCGCTGCGCGCCATCCACCCGGCTGTCGATCGAATGGTCCGATCATGGTGAACCCTCCTGTCCTGGGCAGCTCATAGGACGCGCCAGCCGCCCGAAGCTTACAGCGGCGCGTCCCTGGCCTGCGGTGCGCGGCTCACCACCAGAGCCGCAGGCCCGCGACGAAGCGCCCTTCCGATACCCGCTCCCCCCGCGCGCGCCGCAGATCCGCGGTGCTGCCGAAGGAAGGCTCCCACACATAGCCGATATAGGGAGCGACCTTGCGCGCCACCTCGTAGCGCAGGCGCACTCCCAGCTCGGCACTGGTGAAGCCACTGCCGAGCGAGCGCTCGACATTGCTGGTGCTGTACGCATTCACCTCGGCCTGCGGCGTCAGGATCAACCGGTTCGTGAGCCGAAGATCGAAGGACGCCTTTGCCCGCGCAGCGACGCGACCGTCGTCTCCGAGATAGCCGGTAAGCTCGATGTCGAACCAATAAGGCGCCAGCCCCTCGATGCCGGCGGCAAGCCAGCTGTGCGCGCCTGGCCCTACATCCTGGCGCACCCCGAGCATACGGCCCCAAAAGGGTCCGGTCGCGTGCCACCAGAAGGCTTCCACGCTCGTGTCCGAGTCGACGGGCTCATGGGCCAGCTTGACGCCCTGGCTTCGAATCCAGAGCTTGTCGCTGTCGCCGCCCTGGGTGATCTGCGCCGACCAGGCGATGCCGTTTTGGCCCTGGCTGCGCACGAACTCGAGCTCGTCGATCAGCACCTTGCCGACACTGATCTGATCGGCCCTTTCGAAGCCGGGAAGCGTCGAATTCTCATAGCCGTCGGCATGTGCATTGGGGTCGCGCGCGTCCGCAGGCGCTCTTCCGCCCTGCATCGCGCCCATGCGCATCGTCGCTCCCCCGGATTGGCCGCTCATGTCCATGCCGGCCATCGACTGGTCGGGCGATGGGCCGGCGGCAGCGGGGTGTGCGCCACGGTCCATGCCTTCCATCGGCGGCGCACCGGGAGACGAGGGATCGGCAGGCGATGGAGAGGGGCTCTCCTGGGGCGCCGGTTCGTGCTGGTGCTGCGCATGGGCGGGGATCGCGCCCAGCGGCGCCATGCCCAGCAGCAGTGCGGCACCCGAGGTGCGAAGCGTGTGGCGACGAGGAAAAAGCGTGCTCATGCAACCACCACCTCGCGGAACATGCCCGCCGCCATGTGATAGAGAAGATGGCAATGGAACGCCCAGCGGCCGGGGGCATCGGCGTTGACGGCGAAGCTCACGCGCTGCGCCGGCTGCACCAGCACCGTGTGCTTGCGCACCAGAAACCCTCCCCCAGGGTCCTCGAGATCGCTCCACATTCCGTGCAGATGCATCGGATGCGCCATCATCGTGTCGTTGACGAAGATGATCCGGAGCCGTTCGTCCTTGCGGAAATGGATCGGCCTGGAATCGTTCAGCTTCACCCCGTCGATCGACCAGATGAAGCGCTCCATGTTGCCCGTCAGGTGCAGCTCGATCTCGCGAGCGGGAACGCGCGGATCCGGCGCGCCACCCGGCCTCCTCAGATCGGCATAGGCCAGCACGCGCCTGCCATTGTCGCGCAGCCCCGCGCCCGGATCGTCGAGATTGGTGCGCGGATAGTCGACGCGCATGTCGGTCGTCGGCCCATATTCGGTCCGGGCATGGCGCGCCGGGGGCGCCATGTCGGACATGTCGCCCGACATGCTCGCCATCGCGCCCATCATGTCGACAGGATCGAGCCACACGCGGCGGTCGGGGCGGGGAACCTGCGCGCTCATACCGGCCGCGGGCGCGAGCGTCCCTCGGGCATAGCCGGTCCGGTCCATCGACTGGGCGAAGATCGTGTACGCGCGATCCTCGGGCATGGTGACGAGGACGTCATAGGTCTCGCCCGGCGCGATCCGGAACTCGTCGACTTCGACCGGCTCGACGGGCTGGCCGTCGGTCGAGATCACGGTCAGCTTGAGCCCCGGGATCCGCACGTCGAAGATCGTCGCGGTGCCCGCGCCGATGAACCGCAGCCGGACGCGCTCGCCCGCCCGGGCGATCGCCGTCCAATTGCCCGCCGGAGCGGTACCGTTCATCAGATAGGTGTAGGTCGTGCCCGATACATCGCTGTAATCGGTCGGATTCATACGCGCGGCGTTCCACATCCGGCGCTTCGCGATCGCGCTCGACAGCCCCAGCTGCCCGACGTCCCTGAAGAAGTCGCCGACGGTCGGCTGACCGAAATTATAGTAGCCGCTCATCTTCTTGAGATTGAGATAGACCTGGAGCGGGGGTTCGTCGGTCCAGTCGCTCAGCATGACCACATAATCGCGGTCGACCGACGCCGGCTCGGGGACCCGGGGTTCGACGATCATCGCCCCGAACAGTCCGGTCTGCTCGGCAAGCGTGTGCGCATGATACCAGTATGTGCCGGTCTGGCGGAGGGTGAAGCGGTACGTGAAGGTCTCGCCCGGGGCGATACCGCCGAAGCTGATTCCCGGCACGCCGTCCATGTCGGCCGGCACCTCCAGGCCGTGCCAGTGGATGCTGGTCATCTCCTGAAGCCGGTTCATCACGCGCAGCGTCACCGTATCGCCCTCGCGCATGCGCAGAAGCGGACCGGGCACGCTCCCGTTGACCGCAGTCGCCATGCGCCGCTTCCCCGCGTAGTTCACCGGCAATGCGTCGATCACGAGGTCGAACTCCGTCCCGCCGAGCTCCGGCATCCGCCCGGGCGCGACTGAAGCCCGGCCAGCCTCCGCCCGGGCACCGATCGCGGCGAGCGCGGCCGCGGTGGACAGGCCTTGAACGAAGCGGCGCCGGTTGAGTGCGGGGCGCCCAAGGAGAGCCTGGTGCATCGGTGAAGATCGTCCTTGTCGTTGGTTCGCCGCGGCCGCGTGCCGGCCCTTGACCCATCAGACGTTGCCCGCGCTCGAGAATTACGCGCGGCGATGCGCGCCGGGGAAATTACGTAGACGAACCCGCAGCTGTAATGCCCTCGCCCCGCGCGCGTCTTGAGCAATTGCCGAGGCCACATCGATTCGGGCGCTCGGCAACCATTCAGGAGGATTCGATATGGCAGATCCGCTCAACACGGCGGTGCCGTCCGCCCAGCGCAGCGAAGCCGACGCCGGCCTCGTCGATGCCGGGCTGCGGTCGCATATGCTTTCCGTCTACAATTACATGGTCAGCGGCGTGCTGCTGTCCGGCGTCGTCGCGTTTCTGGTCGCGGGCAATGAGGCCGCGAGGTCGCTGTTCTTCCTGCCCACCGGCGCGCCGACCGGGCTCGGCTGGGTTGCGGTGTTCGCGCCGTTAGCGTTGGTCCTGGTCTTCAGCTTCGGGCTGAACCGGCTCTCCACGGGTGCCGCCCGGGCGATCTTCTGGGCCTATGCCGCCCTGATGGGCATCTCGCTTTCAACCGTCCTGCTCGCCTATACTGGCGTCAGCGTCGCGCAGACCTTCTTCATCTCCGCCGCGGCCTTCGCCGGCCTCAGCCTCTGGGGCTATCTCACCAGGAAGGACCTTTCCGGCTTCGGCACCTTTCTGGTCATGGGCGTGTTCGGGCTGCTCGTCGCGATGGTGGTGAACATGTTCCTTCGCTCCTCGGCGATGGACCTCGTCGTCAGCGTGGTCGGCGTGCTGCTCTTCGCGGGGCTCACCGCCTACGACACCCAGCGGATCAAGAACCTCTACTTCGAGGTTCGCGACAGCGGGTTCCGCGGCAAGGCCGAGGTTCTGGGCGCGCTCACGCTCTACCTCGACTTCATCAACCTGTTCCTCTTCCTGCTACGGCTGTTCGGCGATCGGCGCCAATAGGCCGTCCGGCGGAACGGCGCCGGCACAGGCTCGGCGCCGCGGGGCGCAATTCCGGTTGCGCCCCGAAGCGCGGGGAAGTCAGGGAAGGGCGGCTGGCGCCGAGGAGCCGGCGCTTGCGCGTCAGCTCATTTCGGCGAGCAGCGCGTCGAGCGGAACCGTCGCAAATGTCGTGAAGCTGTCCGCGATCGCATAGGGCAGGACCAGCACGCGCCCGTGGACCATCGCTCCGCAACTATAGGTCACGTTGGGCACATAGCCCTCGCGCTCGCCGCCATCGGCCCGGACGAGCGGCCGGCTCATTCGCGCCAGCAGCTTGGATGGGTCGTCGCGATCGAGCAGGCAGGCGCCGATCCCGTAGTTGCGCATCACACCCACGCCATGGGTGACCACGAGCCATCCCTCCTCGATCTCGATCGGTGAGCCGCAATTGCCGACCTGCACGAATTCCCATGGCCAGCGGGGCGCGACGGCCCGAACGCCCCCGCTCCATTGGTGCAGGCTATCCGAGGTCAGAAACCACAAATTCTCGTGATCGTGCCGGGAAAGCATCGCATACCGGCCGCCGACGCGGCGCGGGAACAGCGCCATCCCCTTCCCCGACGCTGCACTCCCCGTGAGAGGCCGCAGCTCGAAATCGCGGAAGTCGACGGTGCGGAGCACCTCCTGCCGGATCGCCTGTCCGCTATAGGCAGTATAGGTGCCGAGATAGGTGCTGCTGCCGTCGTCATCCACGAACCGGACCAGCCGCAGGTCTTCGATGCCGTGACGCTGGCTGGGCGTCGAGGGAACGATCACGCACTCGGAGAGCGGGTGCGTCCCGTCGCACAGGATTCGCACGCCGGCGTCGGGTGATTGCCCGTCGAGGAACTCGACGCGCGGCACGATCGAGCGCGCGACCGGTGGATCGACGATGGGCGCGCCGCCCGGGCCGCAGGTTCCCGTCCGGAACGCGATCGACGAGACATGGCCTTCGCCGACACCCCGCAGCGACATGACGAAGCGGATCGTGTCCGGCGGCAGGCCGGATTGATCGGGATGCGGCACGATGCTCGGATTGAACAGCGCCGCGGCCTCGTAGGAATATTCGTGGCAGAAATAGGCGCCGATCAGCAGCGACTGCTCGTGGCTCGCGCCGGCCGCCTGGATCAGCTGACCCTCGACTTCGTGAAAGCGTCGCAAGAAGGCGCAGGCGGCATTTTGATGCCTGGTGGCGAACTCCGCCATGAGCCGGGTGAACTCATCCTCCAGCGCCGCTCCTTCCAGGGTCAGGACGCGGTCGGCGATGCGCTGCGCGCGCGAATGCGGCTGCGTCGAGAACTCCGGCGGGTCGTCCGCCGGCACATAGGGCCGAATGACGACCCGCGCCGGATCGGGATGGAGCTGGAGCGAAAGCCGCGTAACGAAGGCGGGAGAGGACATGGGCGGGCGATTGCTGACTGCCTAGCCGACAGCGGCGCCCGCGACGACCACGCCGTCGCTGCGACCATCGCGCCGTGTCGTACCATATCGACGCGGTGCCTCGGGCTGGAGCTGAGCACGCGCGACGGCGGGCACCGGATTTCGCGCGTGGTCCAGGAGCCCAAGGTGACGACGGCCGACCACCGGCCAGGCCATCGTCGCGCCCAACGCCGCCGACCGCTCCTGCAGCCGGTCCCGCAACATTGGCCTTGCGAGCAGGCTGCTGATCGCGTCGCCCATGGCGCCGATATCGGCGAAAGGAACGAGAACGCCGCGACCTTCCGCCAGCAGCTCGCGAGCGTACCAATAGGGTGTCGACACGACTGCCTTGCCCAGGCCCACGGCATAGGCGAGCGTCCCCGAAGTGATCTGCGCCTCGTTGAGATAGGGAGTCACGTAGATGTCGGCGGCGGCGATGTGCGCCAGCAGTTCGGGCAGGTCGAGAAACCCGTCGATGAAGCGGATATTGCGCTCGACGCCGAGCGCCGCCGCGCGTTCACGCAGGCTCTCGCGGTAGCGCTCACCCTCATGGCGCTGCAGATTCGGATGCGTCGCGCCGACCACCAGGTAAAGCACGTCCGGCTCCGTTCGCACGATCGCCGGCAGCGCCTCGATCACGATCTCGATGCCCTTGTTGGGCGAGAGCAGGCCGAAGGTAAGCAGGACCTGGCGGCCTGCCGCATCGAACCGCGCCTTGGCTCGCTCGCTCGACACCAGCGGTCGATCGGGGATGCCGTGCGGCACGACGGCGATCTTGTCGGCCGCCACACCGTACGTGTCGAGGAGGATTTCCCGACCCTTGCCGGCCATGACCACGAGGCGCGCCGAGCGCGCGATCAGGCGCTCCATGACGCGTCGCTGCTCGGGATCAGGATGGGTGAGAACGGTGTGAAGCGTTGTCACAACCGACGCGCGCAGACGGTCGAGAAAGGGAAGAACATGGCTCCCCGCCGGGCCGCCATAGATGCCGAACTCATGCTGCAGGCTGACCGCGGCGATCCCTGCCCTGTTCAGCCGTTCGGCAGCGGCTGCATAGGAAGAGATGTCGTCCTGATCGATCTCGATCGAAACCTCTGCCGGATATGGATAGGGGCCATGCGCATCGCTCACGGCCACCGCAAGGCAAGCGCGATCCGGCGCCGCCAATTGCAGCGCCCGATGCAGATCCTGGGTGAAGGTCGCGATCCCGCAGCGCCGCGGTGGGTAATTGCCCACGATGGCGAGCGGCGCGGTTCCTTTCGAGGGAAAATCAAACACGACATCCATGCGAACCCCCATCGGCTCCACGCCGCTGCGGTGCAACGTGGCTTCAGGTCTTCAGACGTGGCGCGTCGCGGAATCTTACATCGAAAAGCACGCGTCCCGCACCCGGCGGTCACCCGCTCCGCCCGGGATGCGCGGAAAGCCAATTCCCGGGCCGCTCCGCACCGCGACTGTAAGCGCGGGCGGTCGAGCACGTCCCTTAGGCACATTCGTCAACAGGGAGCAAACGAATGCGCCAGGCAAACACTTCGCGTCCGCGCCGGAAACTGCCCATGATTTCCGGCCTCCTGCACAAGCTCGTCCATGAAGGTCGCCTCACCATCATCGACACCACGGGCCGTGCGCACCAGTTCGGCGGCGAAGATGCGAGCGATCACGTGACCTTGCGCTTCCACGACAAGGCGCTTCCGCTGAAGCTGGCCGTATCGCCCACGCTCGCTCTCGGAGAGGCCTATATGGAAGGCCGGCTCACCATCGAGAGCGGCACGATCCGGGATCTCCTCCGGATCGTGACCTCGAACCTGCAGGCGCTGGACGATCATCCCCTGATGGCGGTGAAGGCCAGACTCGCGACCATGAAGCCGTTTCGCGTGGGCAGGAACCACAGGACGCGGTCGCGCGCCAATGTCGCGCATCATTATGATCTTTCTGGCGCGCTCTACGAGCTGTTCCTCGATGCGGACCGCCAATATTCCTGCGGCTATTTCGCCCGCGGAAACGAGACGCTCGAAGAGGCCCAGGCGGCAAAGAAGCGCCATCTCGCCGCAAAGCTGCTGCTGGAACCCGGGCAACGCGTCCTGGACATCGGATGCGGCTGGGGCGGCCTCGCCCTCCAGCTCGCGCGGGACCATGGCGTCTCCGCGCTCGGCGTCACCTTGTCGCGCGAGCAGCTCGAGGTGGCGTCCGCACGCGCCGAGCAGGCAAGGCTTGCCCACCGCGTCCGGTTCGACATGCTCGACTATCGCGATATCGACGAGCGCTTCGACCGGATCGTTTCGGTCGGGATGTTCGAGCATGTCGGTCCCCCGCATTACGACACCTTCTTCTCGATGATCAATCGGACGCTGGCGCCTGGCGGCGTCGCCGTCGTGCATTCGATCGGACGTCGGACGCCGCCGGGGGGCGACGATCCCTGGATATCGAAATACATCTTCCCGGGGGGATACATCCCCGCCTTGTCGGAGGTCACGGCGGCGGTGGAGCGGTCCGGCCTGTGGGTTACCGACGTGGAGATCCTGCGGCTCCATTATGCGGACACGCTGCTGCACTGGTACGACCGATTTCAGCAAAATCGCGACCGCGTGCGGCGGCTCTACGACGAGCGCTTCTGCAGGATGTGGGAATTCTATCTCGCCGCCTGCGAGATGTCGTTCCGTCAGGGCGACCTCATGGTCTTCCAGCTCCAGCTCGCACGCGAACGCGATGCCGCACCGCGCACGCGCGATTATATGTTCGAGGAGGAACGGCGCGATCCCTCCCAGGCGCCCAGGGTGCAGCTGGCGGTACAAGCGCGTTAGCGAGGCGCGGGATCGATACGAACGGCCGACGAGGCGCCCGGGCACCGTGCGGTGCCCGGGCGCGCAACGAGCGGCTATAGCTGCCCCGAACGCCCGATCGCGCGGGCCAGGCGCAAGGCGAACCAGATGCCCAGCAGATAGCCCGCCAGCGCGAGGACGGGCACGCCGAACAGCCTCGGGCCGATGCTATGCTGCATCAGAAGCGAGGAGCCAACGAACAGGCCCAGGATCACGATCGCCATCGCCAGCCTGTTGCCCGTGTGCTCGATCGCGGTGCGCAGCTTCGCCACCTCCGGCAATTCAATCGGCACGCGTATCTTCAGCCCCGCTTGCCGGTCCCGCGAAACGGTCGAAGCGACCGCGGCCGGCAGCATCTGCGCGGCGACGCCAATCTCGGAGCGCAGTCGCTCGAGCCCGCCCCTCGCACCGTCGCGCAGCATCGCTGCGATCGTGGACTGTCCTCGCGACGCCAATGTCTCGGCGAGCTTCATTTCGGGATCGAGCCTGCGCAGCGCGCTTTCGAGCAGAAACGCCGCTCGCATCAGGACGAGCAAGCCATAGGGAATCCTGACCGAACCCGGCGCTCCCAGACGCGAAACACGCAGCAGGATATCTGCAATCGACCACTGGCCGATCGGCAAGGCGGCATAATCCGCAAGAATCTCCTCGATGCCGGCGACAAAGGGGCCACGGCGATCGCCCGGGGCAAGCAAGCCGAGAGCGATGGCCGAATCCAGCATCCAGACAGCGTCCTGGTGCGCGAAAGCCTGAAGGAACATGGCGAGGTCGCGGCGAATGCCCTGGTCCAGGCGCGCCACGAGACCGAAATCGTGAAAGCAGATCGCGCCGCGGTGCGTGAAGAACAGGTTGCCCGGGTGCGGATCGCCGTGGAAGAAGCCGAGCACGAAGATCTGACGCAGATATGCGCCGATCAGCAGATCGGCGAGCTTTCGTGCCTCCGTGGGACTGCACGGATCGCCCAGGAGATGCCCTTGCTTGCGCTCCTGCACAAGAACACGTTCTGCAATGAGCGCATCGATCGGAGCCGGCGCTTCGATTGCCGGATCGTCCTTGAACGCCGTCGCGAACTGCCGCATCGCGCGCGCTTCGAGGCGGAAGTCGGTCTCGCGGCGAAGATTGTTCCAGATCTCCTTCGCGAGCGAGGCCGGCTGCAGCCGCGCGAGCCGCGATGACAAGGCCTCGCAAAGCCTGAGCACGCGCATCAGCGAGCGCATGTCGCGGTCGATCCGCCGCTTGATGCCGGGTCGCCGGACCTTGACGATCACCCTGCGTCCATCGGCCATGGTGGCGGCATGCACCTGCGCGATCGAAGCCGCTGCCATCGGCAGATCCTCGAAGGTCGCGAAGAGTTCCTCCACCGATGCGTCAAACGCCCTGGCGATCTCGCGCCTCGCTTCTTCCGCAGGAAATGGCGCGACATCCGCCTGGAGCTTCTCGAGCTCGACCAGATAGGCTTGCGGGACGATATCCTGTCTGAGGCTGAGCGCCTGCCCGGCCTTGACGAAGGTGGGCCCCAGGCGTTCAAGCGTGCGCCGCAGGCGTGAAGGCATTGCGGAGCGCTCGAGAGGAACGCGGCGCACGCGTTCCAGGAGGAAGAGAGTCAGCAGGTCGCTCGCCGCCACGCCGACACGCAATGCACGCAAGCCTAACATTGGCGTGGCTCCCGATTTTCGTTGAGGCCAGGATGGGTGGCCGAATGGCCGCGAGCGCTCCGGTGAAGACGCATGGCGCACACGGGGGCGCGGTTCGCCCGCACGGGCGCGCGACGCCTCAGGGAGCATCCCTGAGCTTGCGCAGGCGCTCGGCGTCCTCGCATTGGCAATCGAGGAACCCGTGCGCCACGCACATGTGGCACATCTGCTCGAGGCGGATCTTGAGGGCACGGCGGGCGCGGTGCAGCCTGACCGTGACATTGTTGACCGTCGTGCCGAGGCTGACCGCCACGCGCTCACGCGGCTCGCCGAGCAGATCGGCGCGCCATAGCACCTCGCTATATTCGGGCTTGAGGGTCGGCAGCAGCTTGTAGAGGCATTGACAGACTGCCTCGTCGATCTCCGCGTCCGCTTCGATCAAGGCGTCCGGCAGATTGGCCAGCGTGTCGGGATCGACGGCCTGCTCGCGCTTGCGCCGCGTCGCGGCAGCGCGCTGATGATCGACGATCGTGGTGGCGAGCACTCGCCCTAGCCAGCCTCGAACCGTGCGGACGTCGCGCAGGTCGTTGGAACGCTCGAGCGCCTTCAGCATGAAGCGCTGGAGAACCTCTTCGGCTTCGTCCTTCCTGCCGAGGCGGCGAGTCAGGAATCGCAGCAGGTCGCGATGGCTCTCGACCAGGGCACGACGCACCGCGGCATCCATCGGCGATGGCCCGGTGCTGTCCGCTTCGCCTGGTTCTGCTTCGTCGGTCATGCTCGTCGTCCTCAGCCGTAAAGGACGCCGTGACCGTTGTCCGATTACAGCCCCGGGCGATTCGGCGCCGGGTGTAATCTTCCCCGCGGCGCGCCGTCCTAACGCTTGCCCGTCCAATGGTTCGAATTCGGTCGGGCGCGGGACACGTCGCCGGATATGTTTCCCGCGGGATTCTCGCATCCGGCTCTGGAGGTCCCGATGAAGTTCAAGCCCATGCTCGTATCGGCGGCGCTGCTCGCCACCGTCCCCGCCGCGACGTTCGCCCAGGAGACGCCGCGGCCGCATTCTCCCGGCATCGGTCACACCTTCTTCATGCGCGGCAGCGTCGTTCATGCCGATGGCACGCAGGTCATCGTCTGCATCGGCCGGGCCGACGGCGCCCAGCCAGGCCAGGAACTCGTCGTGCTGCGCGTGACCGAGCACCCGCATGGTCCGAAGGGCCCGCCCACCTTCCAGCGCAATCGCGTCGGCAGCGTGCGGATCGACGCGATCATCGATGACCATTTCGCGCGGGCCACCATCGTTTCGGGCGCGATCCGCAAGAACGACCTGGTCGAGCTTCAGCGTTCCTGAGCCCGCCGCGGCGCCGTCACCGCGTGCGCGACGGCGCCGCGGTGACGCGCAGAACGTCATCCAGGCATCGATCCTTGCAGGAGCAGGAAAAATGCGCGAGCAAACAGCCTATGTTCTGGGCTTCGAGGCCACCGAGGCCGGCGAGGTCGCTCTCGTCGGCGGCAAGAACGCCTCGCTGTCGATCATGGTGCGGACCTTGCGCGGTGCCGGGCTCGCGGTGCCCGACGGGTTCGCCACCACCGCCGCCGCGTACCGCGTCTATATCGAGCATAATGCGATAAAGCCGCGGCTGCGCGCCTCGCTTGCCGCCTTCTCGGCCGGGAAGGCCACGCTCCAGGAAGCCGGGGCGGAGATCAGGGGCCTGTTCCTCGATGGCGAGTTCCCGCCGGACATGGCGGACGCGATCCTGGAGGCCTATCGTGACCTGTCCCGCGCTGCGGGCGTCCGCGCGCTCGGCGTGGCGGTCCGTTCCAGCGCCACTGCCGAGGACTTGCCCGACGCGAGCTTCGCGGGCCAGCAGGAGAGCTTCCTGAACGTGCGCGGCGAGCGCGAGCTGCTCGATGCATGCCGACGTTGCTTCGCATCGCTCTTCACCGATCGCGCGATCAGCTACCGCGAGACCAAGGGGTTCGACCATCTGAAGGTCGCGCTTTCGATCGGCGTGCAGCGCATGGTGCGGTCAGACCTTGCGGGCTCGGGGGTGATGTTCTCGATCGACACCGAAACGGGGTTTCCGCGGGCGGTGGTGATCAGCGCCGCCTGGGGTCTCGGCGAGACGGTTGTCCAAGGCACCGTCAACCCGGACAAGCACCTGGTTTTCAAGCCATTGCTCGACCGCCCGGGCACCTGTCCCGTCATCGAGCAGACGCTGGGGGAGAAGGAGCGCAAGCTCGTCTATGCCCATGGCGGCAGCGCGCGAACCGCGCTGCGCGACACGACCCGGCGCGAACGTGCCGCGTTCGTGCTCACCGAGTCCGAGGTTCTTCAGCTCGCACGCTGGGCCGTCCTGATCGAAGCCCATTACGGACGGCCGATGGACATGGAGTGGGCGAAGGACGGCGAAACCGGCGAGCTCTTCATCGTGCAGGCGCGGCCCGAAACGGTGCAGTCCGCGCGGCGCGATGCCACCATCAAGACCTATCGGCTGAAGGAAGCCGCCGACCCCATTCTGAGCGGCGCCGCCGTCGGCGAGGCGATCGTCGCCGGCGAGGCCTGCGTCATCCGCAATCCCTCCGATATCGCCCGATTCCGCGAAGGTGCGATCCTGGTCACAGAAATGACCGATCCCGACTGGGTGCCCGTGATGAAGCGCGCCGCCGGCATCGTCACCGATCATGGGGGTTCGACGAGCCACGCCGCCATCGTCAGCCGGGAGCTTGGCGTGCCCGCGATCGTGGGAACCGGAAATGCCACCGAGCGCCTCCGGGACGGGCAGATCATCACCTTGTCCTGCGCCGAGGGCGAGCGGGGGAACGTCTATGACGGCGCGCTCGCGTTCGAGGCCGAACAGATCGATTTCGCGGACATCCCCGCGACGCGCACGGCCGTGATGGTCAATCTCGCGAACCCGGCTGCGGCGCTCCACTGGTGGCGATTGCCCGCAAAGGGCGTGGGCCTCGCGCGCATGGAATTCATCATCAGCAATGCGATCAAGGCGCATCCGATGGCGCTGCTCCACCCGGAGCGAGTCGACGATGCCGCCGCCGTTCGCGAGATCCGCAAGCTGACTGCAGGCTTCGACGATCCGGCCGACTTCTTCGTCAGGACGCTTGCATTGGGCATCGCGAGGATCGCTGCCGTCTACCATCCGCAGCCGGTGATCGTTCGCCTCAGCGACTTCAAGACGAACGAATATGCACATTTGCTCGGAGGCACGGCCTTCGAGCCGAGCGAGGAAAATCCGATGCTGGGGTTCCGCGGCGCGTCGCGCTATTATGATGCGCGTTACCGCGAGGGCTTCGCGCTCGAATGCCGCGCGCTCAAGCGCGTCCGCGAAGAGATCGGGTTCGACAATGTCGTGGTCATGGTCCCGTTCTGCCGCACGCCCGCCGAAGCCGACCAGGTGCTGCAGGCGATGGCCGAAAACGGTCTCGCGCGCGGCGACGCGGGCCTCCAAATCTACATGATGTGCGAGATCCCCTCCAATGTCGTTCTCGCCGAACAATTCGCACAACGCTTCGACGGCTTCTCGATCGGGAGCAACGACCTGACCCAGCTCGCGCTCGGCGTCGATCGCGACTCCGGCGATCTCGCGCCCTTGTTCGACGAGCGCAGCGAGGCGGTTACCCGCCTCATCCATCAGGCAATCGTGGAAGCGCACAAGGCCGGCATCAAGGTCGGCATATGCGGTCAGGCGCCGAGCAACTACCCGGAATTCGCGGGCTTTCTCGTGCGCGAGGGCATCGACTCGATCTCGCTCAATCCGGACAGCTTCATAGCGACCATCCGTCATATCGCCGATGTCGAGCGATCGCTCACCGAGCCGGCCGGGGGCGAGCCCGCGCAAGACGCCACTGCGACCACATGACTGGAAGGCCGAAATGAGCGAGCGTCCAGCGGCGGCCGACCCCAGCCATCTCGTGATCGCCTGCCATCCCGAGCCCCACAGCTTCACGATGGCGGTCGCGAACACCTATTGCGAAGCGGTCGAGGCGTGCGGCCATCGGGCGGAGTTCCGCGACCTCTATCGCATGCAGTTCGACCCTGTGCTGAAGGCTTCGGAGCGGCCCGGCGCGCCGGGCTTCTCGGTCGCGCCGGACGTCGCGGCCGAGCTCGCCCTGCTCGCTGACGCTGCCGTCATCGTGCTCGTCTATCCGATCTGGTTCGGTACGCCGCCGGCGATGCTCAAGGGCTATGTCGAGCGGGTGCTGGGATCCGGCATGACCTATCGCGCGATCCGCGGCGGAGAGGGAACGCCGCTTGTCGCGGGCAAGCAGCTGCTGAGCATCACCTCGTCGGGAACGACAAGCCAATGGCTGGAGGAGAAGGGCGCGTGGCTCTCGCTGCGCAACGTCTTCGATCATTATCTGCGCGATGCGTTCGCGCTTGCAAGTGACGAGCATCTTCACTTCTCCGCGATCGTCGAGGGGCTCGCCGAGCGCTTCGTCAACGAAAACCTGGAGGATGTGCGCCAGCAGGCGCGCAAGACCTGCAGCCGTGTCCGGCGCCGCTATCCCACCCATCGGCTGGAATAGCAGATGCCGACGCAATTCGGTTCGCCTGGCGCTATCCATGCTGAACACGAGGGCGCATCCTGATCGCATTGGTCGCCTTTGATCTCGACGGGACGCTGGCCGAAAGCAAGCAGCCGATGGATCCGGTCATGGCCGGGCTGTTGCGCGATCTGCTCGCGGTTGTCCGCGTCGCCATTATCTCGGGGGGCGGCTGGGGGCAGTTCGAGCATCAGATGCTGGAGGAGCTCCCCGGCGACGCCGACCGCACGCGCCTCTATCTGATGCCGACCTCGGGCACACAATTGTATCGCTTCGAGGGAGATTGGCGCAAAGTCTATGCCGAGGATTTCACGCAGGGCGAGCGCGTCCATATTCTCCGGGCGTTGCATGACGCGGTGGACGAGGCCGGGTTTTCCGATCCGCGGCTTTGGGGCGACCGAATCGAGGATCGCGGAAGCCAGATCACCTTTTCTGGACTCGGCCAGAAGGCTCCTCCGGAGGCCAAGTCGATCTGGGATCCCGACGGCCGCAAGCGGGCTCGGCTGCAAGCGCTGCTCGCGCCGATGCTGCCGGGCTTTGCGGTTCGCATAGGCGGATCGACGTCGGTCGACATCACTCGCCAGGGCATCGACAAGGCCTATGGGATCCTGAAGCTCCTGGACTTGGTCGGCATCGCCGCCGCCGATGCCCTGTTTGTCGGCGACGCGCTGTATCCGGGCGGCAACGATGCACCTGTCCAGCGCGCCGGGATTGCGTCGATCGCCGTGCGCGGCGTCGGGGACACGCGGCGCGTGATCGAGACGATCCTCGGTTCCAGCGCTGAACGGGGTTCGGTTCGGTAGATCGGCGAACCACCCATGGCCGCGCGGCTCGCGGTCGACTGACGATAGCGATCAGCATCGCTTGGTCCTCACGCGGCGCGAACCGCGCAGGACCGGGCCTAAGCGCTGCTCGAACTGGCCTCGCCGGCGCCGGCAGCGGATTGAAGCCCCGCATAGATCTGCTCGACGTCGTCCGCACTTGCGAGATCGTTTCCAGGCGACAACACCGCGGCTGCGCCCGCCGCGACGCCGTACGCGAGCGTGGCTGCAAGCGACCGGCGCTCGGACAGCGCGACCACCGCCGCGGCGAGAAAACTGTCGCCGGCCCCGACCGCGCTGCGCGCCGTGACCGGCGGCGCGGCCAGATGCCATGTTTCTTCCGCACTGACGATCATCGCGCCGTCGCGCCCGAGCGTCACGGCGACGATATGGGCGCAGCCCCTGTCGACGAGATCGCGTGCTGCCGATGCCTGCGCGTGCGCATCGGGCAACGCATGACCCACCAGCGACTCGAGCTCGCCAAGGCTCGGCTTCACGAAATAGACGCCTCGCTCCAATGCCGCGCGCAAAGCCGGTCCCGACGTGTCGAGGATCACTCGGGCACCTTTGGCGCGGGCGACATCGATCACGCGATGATAGGCCTCCGGTTCCAGTCCACGAGCGAGGCTGCCGCTCGCCACGATATACTCCCAGTCAACTTGCGCGAGCGCGGCAATGCAACGATCCCATTCGCCGGCGCTTAGCAGCGGGCCCTCGGGCACGAACCGATATTCGAGGCCGCTCGAGCGCTCGAAGACCGTATGCGCGATACGGGTGTAGCCGGCGATCGCGATTCGTCTCGTCTCCAGCCGCGCCGTGGCGAGAAGCTCGTCGAGGATCGCGCCGGTCGGCCCTCCCGCGGGATAAACGGCAAGCGCCGGCTTGCCGAGAGCATGGATCACCCGAGCGACATTGATGCCGCCGCCGCCTGGATGATAGCGCTCGTCGCTCGTGCGGATCTTGTGCAGCGGTCGAATCACCTCGGCCGAGGCGGCGCCGTCGATCGTCGGATTCGGCGTCAGCGTGACAATCGGCTTCATCGGGGGAGATCTCCCGGAGCATGTGCTGTAGCCGAGCCGGCCGGATCGGAGGCGATCGCGTCCTCGCCGCGTTCGAGCTCTCGGCCTTGCGCGGACCGTCGCCCCTTCCAGAAGATCATGCCGACGAGATAGATCGACACGAGCGCGCCGCCGAAACAGAAAGCCGAGACATAGGCGAACCGGAAGAACAGATAGGTGATCGCAAGCACAGTGGCGACCAGGACGCCGAACACCCTAATCTCGGGCCTGGACGCGACCAGGAGCGGCACGACCACGGCGAGGACATAGATGCTGTAGGTCCATTCGCGCGCGAGAAGGAAATCGAAGAGCTCGATGCCGCCATAGGCAATCGCATGTGGAAGGAACGTCACGGTGAGCCATTCCTGATGGACCGCATAGGGCAGGTACTGGCCTCCGCCGAAGATGGCGCCGAGGATGACAAATCCGAGATAGAGCGGCTTGCGCCGTACAGGCTCGAGAAACCAGACCGCCATCGGCACCCAGACCGGCCAGGCGAGCCACGAGAAGAACATGTACGCGAGGGAATAGCGGCTTATGGCGGTGAGATCGCCGGCCTCGCCGCTCGTCCAGACGAGACCCTCGAACAGCTGCTGCACGCCGAACAGAAAGGGTAGAGCGCATATGGGGACATAGCGCCAATCGGTTCGCGCCGCCTTGTACGTGCTCACGACGCCCGTCGGCACGAGGATCGCCGCGGCGGCAAAGCTGACTTCAGCCGACAGGCACATGATCCGTCTCCTTTCGTTTGACGAAGCGGCGCGTGCAGAAGCGCCGCTTCGCCATTGCCTGCTCAGGCGATCGCAACGAGGGCGGCGGCGATGCCGGCGGCCGCCATCGCGGCGGCCGTGATCCAGCCGAGCCAAAGCATCGCACCTTCCACCCGGTAGGATCCCATCACGCGCCTGTCCGCCGCGATCACCAGCAATGCCACCAGAATGGGGATAACGATGACCCCGTTGATCACTGCGCTCAGGAACAGTGCACGCATCGGCGGAATCGGGGTGAAGTGCAGCCCCACGCCAATAAGCGTCGACAAGGCGATGATGGCGTAGAAGGACCGGGCCTCGCCGGGGCGGCGTCCAAGCCCGACCGGCCGGCCGAATGCTTCGCCCACCGCATAGGCCGCGGATCCGGCGAGCACCGGCACCGCGAGCAAGCCGGTGCCGATGATGCCCGCGGCGAAGGCGCCGGCCGCGAACGCGCCGGCGATCGGTCTCAGCGCCTGCGCGGCCTGCTCGGCAGATGCGATGTCGGTCACGCCGGCGACATGCAGCGTGGCGGCCGTCGCGATGATGATGAACAGCCCGACGATGTTGGAGAACCCGATCCCGAGCCAGGTGTCGAAGCGAATGCGCCGCAGCTCGAGGCTGGCCGGCCAGGTACCGTCGATCAAGGGCGCCTCGCCCGCCAGCTCCAGATCCTCGACTTCCTCGGCTGCCTGCCAGAAGATCAGGTAGGGCGCGATGGTCGTGCCGAGGATCGCGACCACTGCCAGAAGATATTGGGGCGTGGTGCCGAAAGCGGGAACCACCGTCCTCTTCAGCACCTCGCCCCAGGGGATCGCGACCGCGAGCGCCGTGCCGACATAGGCGAAGAGCGAGAGCGTGAGCCAACGCAGCAAGCGCACATAGCGCCCGTAGCTCACGAAGATCTGCGCGATGGCGCAGAATGCGCCAAAGGCGAGCACATAGGGGTGCGGGGCACCGCCCGCGACCATCGCCGCGACCTCGCCCATTGCGCCGAGGTCGGCGCCGAGATTGATCGCATTGGCGACCGCCAGAAGCAGGACGATGGCGAGAAGGATCGAACGCGGCACCCGATCGCGCAGATTGGCGACCACGCCGCGCCCGGTGACGCGTCCGACCCGCGCGGCGATCTGCTGGACCGCGGCAAGCAGCGGCAGGGTGGCCAGCATCGTCCAGTTGAGCTGATAGCCGAACTGGGCGCCCGCCTGGCTGTAGGTGACGATGCCGCTCGGGTCGTCGTCCGCCGCGCCGGTGATCAGCCCGGCGCCGATCAGCCGCGACAGGCCCATGCCGTGAGGCCTGGGCATGGCGAGCGCGCGAGGTACGTCCGCGGGAGCCGCCGTGGCGTCGAATTGGTCGCGCGGGCCCGGCGCGGGCGCATGCCCGGGCCCGATCATCGCGCGATCAGGCCCTTCTCGTGCGCGGCATCGTCGTAGAGGAACACGGTGCCCGGGTCCGGAAGCTGCTGGTCGTCGCGCTCCGGCTCGCCCAGCCGGACAAGCAGGTCGCGGATCAGCGCGAGACGCGCTTGCCGCTTGTCGTCGGCGCGCACGACGATCCAGGGTGCCGCCACGCTGTGCGTGCGCGCCAGCATGGCGTCGCGCGCCGCGCTATACGCCTTCCACCGCTTCCCGGCTTCCTGATCGATCGGGCTCAGCTTCCATTGCTTGAGCGGATTCTTCGCACGCGCTGCGAGGCGACGGCGCTGCTCTCCTTTCGAGATGTCGAGATAATATTTGACGAGGGTGACGCCGCAATGCGCGAGCAGCTGCTCGAACATCGGCACCGTCGCCATGAACTCCGCATATTCGGCATCGGTGCAATACCCCATGACGCGCTCGACGCCGGCACGGTTGTACCAGCTGCGATTGAACAGCGCGATCTCGCCCGAACCGGGGAGGTGGCCGCTCCAGCGCTGGAAGTACCAGGCGCGCCGGTCACGATCTGACGGGGGGCCGAGCGCTACCACGCGCGTGTCACGCGGGCTCAGATGCTCGACGATCCGCTTGATCATCCCGTCCTTGCCCGCGGCGTCGCGCCCTTCGACGATGATCAGCAGCTTGGTGCCATCGGCGATGATGCGCCGCTGCAGGGCGCTCAGCCCGATCTGCAGCTCATGCAACGCGTCCGCGTAGCCGTCGGCCTCCTTGCGCTTCTTTGCCACTGCTTACCTCGCTCTTGGTTCGATGAAGCCGGCGCCTCGCGCGGGAGCGAGGCGCCGGCCCCTTCCCCGGGGGCAGGGAAGTCGAAATTCTATGCCGGCTGGGCGGCCTCCTGGCGCAGCGCGCCGGCCAGCGCCTCGCGCAATTGCTCTTCCTTGGTGTGGTCGAGCGAGGTGCGCAGCACCTTGCCGCCGACTCCCTTGAGCTCGTCGAGCAGCTTGTCCTCGGTCATCTTCTGGATGAGCACGAACAGTGCCGCCGAGCCGGGCTGCAGCACATCGGCCACTTCGCGCATGAAATCGTCGTCGACGCCGACATCGGTCAGCGCGCCGGCCAGGCCGCCGCTCGCGGCGCCGACGAGCAGACCGATATGCGGCGCCAGGAACAGCGCGCCGATCAGGAGGCCCCAGAAGCCGCCGCTGATCGCGCCGGACGTGGCGGGGCTCACGAGCTGGCTGAGCCGGATGCTGCCGTTCGACCGCTTGGTGGCGACGACGGCGTCGGCCAGCGCGACGATGTGCGAGCGCTGGAGGTTCACCAGTCGATCGCGGATTTCCTCGGCCTTCTCTTCGTTGTCGAAGGCAATGACGACGAGTTCACTCATGACGTTTCTCCGATTGGGAAGGCTTTTTGGGGCTCAGAACGACCGGCGGCGGGCAGGATCGTGCGGCGGCGCTGGCCGCAGGCGGGGAATGAAGCCGGGGACGCGCTCCATATAGGCGCGATAGTCCTCGCCGAATGTCGCGAGCGCCTCGCGCTCCTCGCTGCGGGCGAGCCGGACGTACATGAACACCAGCACCGGAAACATCGCGAGCGTCAGGATCGTCGGCCACTGGAACAGGAAGCCCAGCATGACCAGGATGAAGCCGTCATATTGCGGGTGCCGTATCCGGGCGTAGATGCCGTCGATCGCGAGCATGCGACTGCGCTGGGCGCGATAGAGCTTGGTCCATCCGCTCGAGATCAGCCAGAAGCCGGCTCCGATCAGCACGAAGCTCAGGATGTGGAACGGCCCGAAATGCGGGTTCACGCGCCACCCGAACATCATCTCGAGCAAATGGCCGGCATCGTGCGAGAACCAGTCGACACCGGGAAAACGGCTCTGCAGCCAGCCCGAGAGGAGATAGATGGTGAGCGGAAAGCCGTACATTTCGGCGAACAGCGCCACGAGGAACGCACTGAAAGCGCTGAACGAGCGCCAGTCGCGCGAGGTGGCGGGCTTGTAGAAGCTGTAGGCGAAGAAAATGAAGATCGCCGAATTGAGGATCACCAATCCCCAAAGGCCATAAGCCGGCGCGTCGCTGTGCATCGCTCGATCCTCCCGCTCAGTGGTGATGGGTGCCGGAATCGGCGGCGTCGCTGTTCGACCGGCCGCCGCCGCCATGTCCGCCATGGCTCCCGTGCATGAAGAAGTGCATCAGCGGGCAAGCGAGCAGGATCAGGATCCAGGGCAGCGCGCTCAGCGCATGCAGCCGATGCTCGGACAGCAGGAAATAGGCCGCGATCGCGGCGAAGCCGAGGAAGACCAGCGGCGCGCGCCAGCTTCGATTGCCCGTTCCTTGATGCGCGTCATGGTCCATGTCCGCCTCCACGGCTGCCTGCGATCGAAGGCGCATGACGTGCCTTCGCAGCCTAGGACGCGCGAGCGCCGGCTTCCTTACACTGGCCCTGCGTTTATCGTTTCGGACGGTTTGTGGCCGGTTCGCGCACCGCCAGCGGCGCGAGCCGGCCGGGAAGGCGCAGCGCGAGTGCGAGCCCGACGAGCGCGGCCGCCGCCGCGGTGAGGAACGGCAATCCAGGGAGCGACGATCCTATTCCGAACAACAGCCCGCCCAGCGCGGATCCGATTGCCTGGCCGAGGCTCGCCGCAGCGGTCTGGCGGCCGAGCGCGCCGCCCTGCGCCCTGCCTGCGGCGAGCGATACCCAAAGCGCCAGGATCGGCGACAGGATGCCGGCGCCTGCCGCGATCAGCCCGACGGCGACATAGAGCCTGCCCGGCGTTTCCATCCAGGGCGCGAGCGCCAGCGCACCCGCGAGCGCGGCAAAGGCCGGCGCCAGCAGCCAGCGCGTGGCGCGCGCCGGGAACCAGGGATTGAACACCAGGGCCTGGGCTATGACCATCACCAGGCTGCACTCGGTGAACATCAGGCCGATTTCGCCGGGGCTGAGGCCGAGGGCCTGTTGTGCGCGCAGTGCGAGCGCAACTTCGAAGATGCCGATCCCGGCCGCGACGATTCCCGAGAGCGCCAGCAGTCGCGGGACCAGCCGGGCGCTCTCATGGGCGATTGGGCCGCCTGCCGCCGCGTTGGAGGGCGGCGTGCGGCCAGGCAGCGTCAGCCAGAGCGCGAGCGTACCGCCCGCGCCTGCCGCGGCGGAGACGAGGAAGGGCGCGCCCGAAAGTGGCATGCCCTCACGCCACATCCCGGCGACAAGGCCGCCGATCATCGGACCCACCAGGAACCCGCCCACGCCCGCGATCGACAGCCAGGCGAAGCGCCGCGCCCGCCAGTTCTCGTCCGGCGCCCAGTCGCCGATCAGCGCCATCGATACCGGGATGACCGCCGCGGAGAATCCGCCGGTCAGGAACCGGCCAAGGTAGAGCGCGACCAGGCTGTCGACAAAGGCGAACAGGAGCAGGCTGAGCGTGAACCCGGCCATGCCCGCCAGGATCACGCTGCGTCGCCGCTGGCGGCGGTCCGAGAGACGGCCCCACAAAGGCGCGAACAGGAACAGGGCGAGCGTGTATGTGCCGGTAAGGAGGCCGGTGTGCCAGGCCACGTCCGGGCCCGCGCCAAGCCGCAGCTCGAGGAGGAACGGCAGCACGGGAAGCGCGATGCCGTAAGCGAGCGACACGCAGAACGCAGCGAGCAGTAGCGCCGCGAATGCCCCGGCCGGCAATCCGGGCTTCACACGGCGGCCGCGGCCGGACGTTGCGCCGCCTCCCGACCGATGCCCGCAAGCCTGGTCCGCTTGAGCATCAGCGCGTTGATCGCGACCAAGGCCGAGCTGCCCGACATCGCGAGCGCCGCGATCTCGGGGCTGAGCAGCATCGGGTAAAGCACGCCGGCCGCGAGCGGAAAGGCGATGAGGTTGTAGCCGACCGCCCACCAGAGATTCTGGTGCATCTTGCGCAGCGTCGCCCGCGACAGCGCGAGCGCGCCCACGACGTCATACGGATCGCTCCGCATCAGCACCACGTCCGCGCTTTCGATCGCGACGTCGGTGCCGGCGCCGATCGCGAAGCCGACATCGGCCTGGGTCAGCGCGGGCGCGTCATTGACTCCGTCGCCGACCATCCCGACGCGCTGGCCCTGCGCCTGGAGCTCCTTGACCTTGCCGGCCTTGTCGCCCGGCAGCACGTCGGCGAGCACGATCTCGACCCCGAGTTCCTGGGCGATGCGCCTGGCGGTACCTTCATTGTCGCCGGTGAGCATCGCGACCTTGACCCCGCGCGCGCGGAGCGCCGCGACGGTGGCCCTGGCGCTCGGCCGGGGCGCGTCGGCGATGGCGATCAGGCCGAGGAGTTCGCCACCGCGCGCGACATGGACGACCGTGCGGCCGGCGCCCTTGAGCCGCTCGGCAGTCGCCTCGAGCGCGCCGAGCGCGACCTTCTCCTCGTCCATCGCGAGGCGGTTGCCCACCACCACGGTCGCGCCCTCGACCTCGGCGCTCGCGCCCCTGCCTTCGCGATTGGCGAAGCCGGTTGCCGCCGGGAGCGTGATGCCGTCGGCGCGCTCGAGGACGGCCAGCGCCAGCGGATGCTCCGAATTGCGCTCGATCGCACCTGCGACGCGCAAAACCTCGTCCTCGGTATAGTCCGGAGCGGCGACCAACTCGACGACCTTGGGCTGCCCCATGGTCAGCGTGCCGGTCTTGTCGAAGATGATCACGTCGAGCTTGGTCGCCTCCTCCAAGGCGCCTGCGTTCTTGAACAATATGCCATGCATCGCGCCCAGCCCCGTGCCCACCATCACTGCCATCGGCGTGGCGAGCCCGAGCGCGTCCGGGCAGGCGATCACGAACACGGTGATAGTGAGCGTGAGCGCGAACAAGAGCGATTGGCCGACGATCCAATACCAGATCGCGAAGGTCGCGAGCCCGATTAGGATCGCCGCCAGCACCAGCCATTGCGAGGCGCGGTCGGCGAGCAGTTGTGCGGGCGCCTTGGAATTCTGGGCCTCCTGCACGAGCTTGACGATCTGCGCGAGCGCGGTGTCGGCACCGATCTTGGTCGCGCGGTAGCGGAAGCTGCCGCTGCGGTTGATCGTCGCCCCGATCACATTGTCGCCGGCGCGCTTGGACACTGGCATCGACTCGCCGGTCAGCATCGATTCGTCGACTTGCGAGGTGCCTTCGAGGATCTCGCCGTCCACGGGAATCTTGTCGCCCGGCCGGATCAGCACCACGTCGCCGAGCCGCACCTCGGCGGTCGGCACTTCGATCTCCTTGCCCTCGCGCAGCACGGTCGCCTTGGGCGGTGCCAGGTCCATCAGCGCCCGGATCGCCGCCGACGCGCCGGCGCGCGCGCGCATCTCGAGCCAATGGCCGAGCAGGATGAACACCAGCAGGACCGCCGAGGCCTCGTAGAATTGCTGGCCGTCGAACAGGAAGGTCGCGCCGACGCTGAACAGATAGCCGGTGCCGACGCTCAGCAGCACCAGCACGGCCATGTTGAGCACGCCGTTGCGCAGCGCGCGGACCGCGGCGACCGCGAACGGCCAGGCCGGATAAAGGATCGCGGCGGACGCCAGCAGGAACAGGGTCGTGTTGAGGCTCAGGCCGAACATCGGCTTGAGCAGTGGTTCGCCCATTCCCATCGGCGAGAGCGCGAAGATCGGCAGCGAGAAGAGGAGCGCGACGAAGAAGCGATTGCGCATGTCGCGCGCCATTTCGCCCATGTCCATGCCGGCGCCATGCCCCATCTCATGCGCCATGGCGTCGTGCGCCATCGCATGCGGCGCGGGCACGGCTCCCGCTTCGACGGAGGAACCGTGCCCATGCGGGTGATGCGCGCCCGCATGGGCGGCTTCGTGACGCTCCCCGCCCGAAGGCATTTCTGCCGCCGGCGCGCAAATATGCGCGGGAAGCACGCGTCCTCGGCAATGGAAGCCGCAATCGCCGATCGTGCGGCGCAGATCGGCCTCAGCCGTTCGCGCCGCGTCGAAATCGACGGTCACGCTTTCCGAACCAGGATTGGCCTCGGCCCGTAGGACCCCCGGATTCTGCAAGAGCAGCCGCTCGATCGCGAGATGATCGAGCACTTCGAAGAGGCCGCGCGCCTCAAGCGTCACAGTCTGCAAGGCAAGCTCCGATATCTCGCGCGTCGGTCCTGGCGCGGCCCGACCGGCGAAGCGAAATGCTATCCGTTCCTGCGGCACGCGTCACGTGTCGCACGATCCCCTGCGCGGGTCAGGGCTTCGATCCGCAGCAACCGCCGCCCGATGCCGGCCGCGCTTCTTCCGGACGCGGCTGCTTTGCCTGGCCCGCGCCCGGACGGCCGGCGTCCGCCTTGCCACCGCAGCATCCCGACTTGCGGCCGCCGTCGCCCTGGTGACTGCTATGATCGGTATGGCTCGCCATGTCCTGTCTCCTTCGCTGGCGGACTTCGGTCCGCCCTGATCGAAGGACGCGCTCGGAGCATGAATCTTACAGCGGCGCGCGATCGCTCGGCCCGCTCGATTCTCATGGCTGCGTCGGTCGCCTGGCCGCGCCACGGGGCGACGGGAACTGCTTGGTGGCCTCGAGCAGCACCAGCAGGAGGGCTGCGGATCCGCCGGCCACACCAATGTCGATCCCATGGAGCGGACCGAACTTCAGCATGGCCCGGATCGGGGCGACGGTGAGGATGAGTGTCGTGATCGCGACCACCGCGCCGAACACATAGCGCAGCGCGACATTGCCGCGCACGAGCGCATGCAGCAGCGACGTATCGAACGATCGGTTGACCAGAATCAGCGCCAGGATCGCGCCGACCAGCGCGAAGAAGGTGAGCGCACGCACTTCCGCTTCCGGCATGCCCAGATGGCTCGCCAGGAGAAAGATCGCCGCGAGCATCGCGAAGGCAAGGCTGCCCTGGAATACGCTCCAGCCGATCATGCGGATCGAGAACAGGCGCTCGTCGGGATCGCGCGGCTTGCGCCGCATGAGGTCCGCCTCCTCGCGCTCGGCTTCGAACACCAATGCGCAGACCGGATCGATGATCATCTCAAGCAGCGCGATATGGATCGGGCCGAACAGGATCGGCAGGCCGGTGACCAGCGGCAGCAGCGCCAGCCCGGCGATCGGGACATGGACCGCGAAGATGAACGCCATCGCCTCGCGGATATTGTCGTAAATGCGCCGCCCGAGCCGTACCGCATTGACGATCGAACCGAAATCGTCGTCGAGCAGCACGATCGCCGAGGCCTCGCGCGCGACGTCAGTGCCGCGCTTGCCCATGGCGACGCCGATATGCGCGGCCTTGAGCGAAGGCGCATCATTGACCCCGTCGCCGGTCATCGCGACGATCTCGCCATCGGCCTTAAACGCGGACACGATACGCAGCTTCTGCTCGGGCATGATCCGCGCGAACACCGTCACCGTCTTGAGCCGCTCGGCGAGCTGGGCGTCGTCGAGCACCGCGAGTTCGGCTCCGGTCAGCACGTCGCCGTCGACGATTCCGGCCTGGATGGCGATCGCGCGCGCGGTGGCGGCATAGTCGCCGGTGATCATCACCACCTTGATGCCCGCTGCGCGGCATTCCGCGACCGCTGCCGGCACGCTTGTCCGCAGCGGGTCGGCGAGACCGATCAGACCGGTCAGGGTGAACGCATGATCGAGCTGGGACTCGGGCCAGGCTCCGTCCGCCGAAGTCGACGCGCTGGCGACGCCGAGCACGCGCATGCCGCGTTCCGCCATGGCGTCGACCGCGGCGGTCAACCGCGCGCGCGCATCGGGGGTCAGCCTGCACAAGGTTGCGATCGCTTCGGGCGCACCCTTTGCCGCAACCCTGCAGTCGGTGTCGTTGCCCGCATCGCGCCAGATGTTCGACATGGCGAGCAGGTCGGCGCGCAGGCCATAGCCATGCGCGAGCACCAGCCCCGCGCGGCGCTCCTTGAGCGCCGCAATGCCCGCGCCCGCGTCATGGAACGCAACCTCCATCGGGTCGACCGGCACCGCCGCGCTCGCCAGGATGCTCGTATCGATCAGTTTGTGGAATTGCGGGGCGGCTTCGGTATCGCCGCCAATCGCCGCAGTCTCGCCCGAAGGAATCCAAAGGCTCGCCACCGCCATGCGGTTCTCGGTAAGCGTGCCGGTCTTGTCGGTGCACAGCACGGTCGCCGAGCCCAGCGTCTCGATCGCAGCCGCGCGGCGCGTGAGCACCCCGGCCTGCGCGATCCGCCACGCGCCCATCGCGAGGAAGATCGTGAGCACGACCGGAAACTCTTCGGGCAGCATCGACATGCCGATCGCAATTCCGGCAAGCACCGCGTCGAGCCAACCGCCGCGCAGCAGCCCGAACAGCAGCACGACGAGCAGGGCGACCCCGCCGCCGCCCAAAGCGCACAGGCGCACGATCCGCGCGGTCTCGCGCCGCAAGCGCGGCGGCTCGGTGTCGAGCGTCGCGAGCGACTGACCGATCCTGCCGATTTCGCTGCGCGGCCCCGTCGCAGTCACCCAGGCCAGGCCGGCACCCCGTGTGACGAGCGATCCCGAATAGACCAGCGGCTGGTCCTCCCCACCGGGCCGGTGCCCGCTTTCGAGCGTGTCGTCATCGCCTGCAGCGCGCTTGCGCACCGGCACGGATTCGCCGGTCAGAAGCGATTCGTCTACCTGGAGGTCGTCTGCGGTCGCCAGCGCCGCATCCGCGGCGATCCGGTCGCCCTGTTCGAGCACGAGCAGGTCGCCGCGCACTACCTCGCGTCCGGATACGCGGACGCGCATGCCGTCGCGGATCACCAGCGCTCGCGGAGCCGAGAGATCGCGCAGCGCCTCGAGCACATGTTCGGTCCGCGTTTCCTGGATCACCGTGACCGCGATCGAAAAGGTCGCGAAGCCGAGCAGGATGAGCGCCTCGCCGAGGTCGCCGAGGAGCAGATAGGCGCCGCCGCCCGCCAGCAGCAGTGCCAGCATCGGCTCGCGGATCACTTCGCCGAGGATCCTGAGCACCGAACGCCGATCGGCGCGCGGGAGCTCGTTCGGCCCCTCGCGGGCGAGGCGATCGAGCGCTTCGCCGGAGGTCAGCCCGCTGCGGTCTTCGCTTTGCCTGGCAGGCGATTGGGCGGTCAAATGCGTGCTTCTCTTTTGCTTCGCGCGTCACTGGTCAAGGCGTAAGCCGGAAGATAGCCCGCGCACGACTTGCCACCAACCAGTCACACTCGCATCAGCATCGGCCCTCGCATGTCCGCTTGAGGCATTTGCCCATTCGACGTCGCCGGGTTCGTTCCCCGCAAACCTTCGCACGCTTGCGCTGCGCGCCACGCGGTCAAAGCCTCGGCGGAGTAGACGACGCGCCGCCCGATCTTCCGGAACGCCGGGCCGGTGCCCATCCAGCGATAGGTCTGCATCGTGCCGACCGTGAAGCCGAGCATCGATGCGGCGGCGCGGGTGTCGAGCCACTGCGTCCGGATGACCGCCCCGAGCACCGGGTCAGGCTTCGGCGCTTCCGCCTCGCATTGTGCTGCCCAGAAGGCCATGAACGGGTCTTCCTCCTCGACGTCGTTGGCCGCGGTGACTGCGAAGTTCTCGTCGAGGTGGCGGGCGATCTCGTCGGAGATGCGGTCGACCGCGGATTTGAGCGGATGGTCCGACAGATGCGTGTAGCGTTCGGTCGTCTTCGCGCTCTTGTGCCCGAGCAGCGCGCCGATGATCAGCATGCTGTCGCCGGTCGATGCGCCGATCGAGGCAAAGCTGTGCCTCAGGTCGTGAATGCGCACGTCTTCGAGCCCCGCGGTCTTGCGGATGCGCGCCCAGCAAGCTTGGAGGTCAGTCACATGCGTGCCGTCCTTCTTGCCGGGGAGCAGATAGGGATTGCCGACGACCTGCGGGACCGCGGCGATCACCTTCATTGCCGGGGCGCCAAGATGCACCACCTTCGCCCCGGTCTTGCTGTCCGGGAGCCGCAGGCAGCGGTGGAACGGGTCGATATAGCTGCGCTTGAGCGTGAGGATTTCTCCCCTTCGGCAGCCGGTCAGCACCAGCAGCCGGAGCGCGGCGATCGCATAGGGGCTTTCCACCCCGAGCGACGCCGCCGCGGCCAGCGCTTCGCCGAGCCGGGCGAGCTCCGCCGGCGAGAGGAAGCGCTCCATCTTCTTGCCCGGAAATTTGCGGACGCCGATTGCGGGATTGTCGAGCCGCAAGCCCCGCACCACGGAAAAGCCCATGACTGCGCTCAGGGTCGTAACCGCTTGGTTGGCCGCGCCCTTGCCGCCACGCACGCGCGATAGTCCGCGATGCCCCGTCTTCTTCCTTCGCGCGGTCTTTCCCGCCGCAATGTCGCGGAGCAGCTGCTCGACATCGGCGCGCACGATCTTGGACGCGCGCCGCATGCCCAGGAGCGGCTTGATGTGGTTCTCGATGTTGTTGCGAGCGGCGCGGATCGAGCTCTCTTTTGCGGTTATCAGTGCTTCCACGAGATAGACATCGCAAAGCTCGCCGAGCATGAGTTCTCTGCGTTCATTTATGCGCTCCTGCTGCGGGTCGACGCCGTCTATGATTTTTCCCAATAGACTTTGCGCTTCCTGGCGTGCCGCTTCCGGCGTCCAGGGCGACCCGTGCGTCCCGATCTTGAAGCGGCGCTGCCGCCCCTCGAACCGGTACTGGAGGACATAGGTGAGCGCACCGGCGGGTGAGATTCTCAGCCCAAATCCATGGACATCCGTGTCCCACAGGACCCGGTCCTTGCCATCCGCCTCAAGCTTGTCCACTACTCGCTTGGTCAAGCGAACCCGCGCCTCTGCCATACGAACTCCCGGAACCCGACCTCAGACTTGCCGCTGGGGCCCGCAAACTGGAAGCACAGCGGAAGCTAGCGGCATAAATTGATGGGTCAGAGTGTCGTATTTTGGCAAAGATCGGTCAAGCAAAAATGGCGGAAATCGTAGGTTTGGATAGTATAGCGCAAGTAACAAAGTCGGTTGGTAAGGCTGAGGTCGTGAGTTCAATCCTCACCGGCAGCACCATTTTTTCAATGACAAGGCCTCGTCAGACTCCTCACCCTCAGCGCCGGGTCAGGCCTGGGCGCCAGGCGGTGCCGGCGGGGCGGTAGCGGTCCATTACGCGGAAGCCGGGGTCCATTCCCTGGGCGCGGTCGCGGGTCACGCGCGCCGGGGCGATCGGGCCGTCGAAGCGCAGGCCGAAGCGCGTGCCGTCCGCCCAGGCGACCACCGCCGCCACCGCGCCGATGCCGGGCAGCATCGCCTCCACCGGTTCGCCGGGGCACAGCCAGATGCGCGTGCTGCCGCCCAGCCCGCCCGCCGATATGTTGCGCACCACCGCCTCCGCGCTGCCGAAGCGCGGCGCGCGGAGCGTGGCGTTGAGGATGCGGCGTTCGCGCGGGGGCGCGCTGCGGGCGTCGTGCCCCGGCGGGATGCGCGTGCGATCGTCCATCTCCGGTCTCCCGGTCCCTCGACGATTTCCTCCGCGGCCACGATGCCCCGGGCCGGCTGAACCGCGGCTGAGCGGCGTCGCCGCTCTGCACAGGTGACGGCGGCCGAACAGCCGTTACAAGGGGCCGGGCATGGACACGCAATTCGCCGCGCTCGATTGGCTGGTGGTGGGGCTCTACCTGCTGGTGATGCTGGGCGGCGGCTGGGCTTTCGCGCGGCTGCGGCGCGAGGAGCTGGGCGAATATTTCCTGGCCGGGCGCAGCGTGCCGGCGTGGCTGGCGGCGGTATCGGTGCTGGCGGCGACCCAGTCCGCCGCGACCTTCCTGGGCGTGCCGGACCAGAGCTTTCGCGGCGACCTGGCCTATCTGGGCGCGGTGATCAGCCCGTGCATCGCGGCGCTGTTCGTGGCGCATGTGCTGATCCCGCGCTTCTACGCGATGCGCGCGACCACCGTGTACGAGCTGCTGGAGCGGCGGTTCGACGCGCGGGCAATGCGCTGGGCGGGGGGCATGTTCCTGGTGGGGCGGGTGCTGGCGGGGGGGGCGCGCGTCTATCTGGCGGCGATCGCGCTGGCGATGGTAGCCTTTTCCAGCGTCAGCGCGCCGGCGATCCTGTCGGCGGCGGCCATGGTGATGGCGGCGGCGTTCCTGTTCACCTTCCACGGCGGGCTGAAGGCGGTGATCTGGAACGACCTGATCCAGTTCACCGTCTATACCGGATCGGCGGTGGCGGTGCTGGCGTTCCTCTATCTGTCGATCCCCGCGAGCAACGCGGAGATACTGGCCGCGCTGTCCGCTGCGCCCGGGGGCGTGGACAAACTGCGGCTGCTCGACTGGAGCCTGGACCTCTCGCATCCCTTTTCGGTGCTGGCGATGATGACCGGGCTGTTCCTGCTCAACGTCGCCAATTTCGGGCTGGACCAGGACACCACCCAACGCCTGCTCGCCAGCCCGGATGCGCGGACGGGCGCGCGCGGGCTGATACTGTCGGCGCTGGGCGCGATCCCGATCATCGCGGTGTTCATGGCCGTGGGGCTGCTGCTCCACATCTTCTACCAGCGGCCCGAGCTGATGGGGGAGAGCCACCGCGTGGCCAGCAGCTTCTCGGGCGAGAAGGTGACGGTGTTCGTCCACTATATCCTGACGCAGGTGCCGCCGGGGCTGCGCGGGCTGGTGACCGTGGGGGTGACGGCGGCGGCCGTGGCGACCACCAATTCGGCGCTGAACGCGATGAGCTCGGTGATGATCACAGACTTCTACCGCCCCTGGAAGGAGGCGCGCGGCGGGGCCGGAGGGCCGCACTATGTCCGCGCCGGGCGCTGGGGGATGGGGATCGTGGCGGTGGCGATGTTCGGCACGGCGGCGCTCAGCTTCTACTGGCAGCGCTATACCGATATGCCGCTGCTGGAGTTCGCGCTGCAGGTGATGGTGTTCGCCTATGCCGGGCTGCTGGGCGTCTATCTGGTCGCGGTGTTCACAGGGCGGGGCAACACGTTGTCGGTGATCGCGGCGCTGCTGGGCGGGTTCGTCACGGTGCTGCTGCTGCAGCCCTTCATGATCGGCCCCGCCGGCCTGGCCTTTCCATACCAGCTTTGCATCGGCACCGCTGTGGCGGCGCTGATCTGCGCGATCCCGCCGGGAAGCGGACAAGCGCTCCGCCGCTGAGCGATTCTGCGCCCCGCGCCCTTGCAACCCGCGCGCAATCCCGGCATCCGGCGCGCGAGCCGTTCGGGAGGATCAGCATGAAGACGCGGGCCGCGGTGGCATTTGAGGCGAAGAAGCCGCTGGAGATCGTGGAGGTGGACCTTGAGGGTCCG
>NZ_JAPDRA010000008.1:0-15000 GCF_026013525.1 Sphingomonas canadensis
ACGCACGATCGAACTGTCGATCATCAAATACTCGTTGTCGCGGTCACGTGCGAGCATGGCAAAGATGCTCTCCCACACGCCCGCGCGCGCCCAGCGGGTGAAGCGTTTGTGCACCGTCTTGTACTTGCCATAGCGCTCAGGAAGGTCCGACCAGCGCGCGCCGGATCGCAAGACCCACAAAACACCGTTTATAAACAATCGATTATCCACCGCCGTCCGGCCAGGATCGCTCTCCTTGCCCCGAAGCATCGGCTCGATCCGATGCCATTGCGCTTCGCTCAACTCGTATCGCTTGATCCCCATGGTGCCTCCGCAACTGCAGAAACCCATGAATCAGACATCCCTACCTTTGGAAATCCTCTGAATGTCGATACAGCCTAGCCCCGCGAAGCCCGCCGCCGTGGCGAAGAACACCTGCGCGATCGAACCCGCCGTATAGGCGAGGAAGATCGTCGACAGCGATGCGCCCATCAGCCCCGCATAGAGGAAGAACAGCACCTGCATCGTGCCGGTGGAAAGCCGCATCTGACCAAAGCTCATCGCCAGCACGATCGCCAGCGGCGACAGCGCCACGATCCAGCCGAGGCCGGACATGCCCACCGGCTCGCCGGCATAGTTGAAGCGCAGCAGCGCCTCGACGAAGCCCGTCTGCCACATCACCAGCGAGATGATGCCGGTCAGCAGCACGCCCGAGAGCATATAGTTGTACACGCCGAGCATGTGCGCCCGCAGCCCCGCGTCATAGGCGGCGGCCTGCGCGGCGCTCCCACGCGCATAGGGCGCAGAGGTTTGCGGATCGGACCAATCGGCCATCTTGAACTCCTTTGTCCGGCGCTATTTGCCAGATTGCCCGAATATCATCGCACTCGCCCCGCTTTTCAAGCGAATAGCTCACCCGCGGCCACCGGTTTCACGCCGAATTCGCATGACGCGCGCGGCACCGGCTGATAGCCGGGCGGCATGCACCGGCTATTCCTGGGTCTCAGGCCGCCCGGCGCCATCCGCGCGCGGCTGTTGTCGCTGATGGGCGGCATCCCCGGCGCGCGCTGGCAGGAGGACGATCAGCTCCACGTCACCGTCCGCTTCATCGGCGCGGTGGACCGCCCCGCGGCCGAGGACGCCGTGGCCGCGATCGACGCGCTGCGCCTGCCCGCGGCGGAGGCTGCGCTTTGCGGCACCGGCGCCTTCGATACGCGCGGGCGGCTCAACAGCGTCTGGGCGGGCCTGAGCCCCCGCGAGCCGCTGGAACGGCTCCACCGCAAGGTCGATCAGGCGCTGGCCCGCATGGGGCTGGAGCCGGAGCGCCGCGCCTATCTGCCCCACATCACCCTCGCCCGGCTGAATGCCCCGCCGGAGGCCGCCGCCGCCTTCCTCGCCGCCCATGCCGCGCTTGCCAGCGATCCCTTCGCCTTCGATCGCCTGATCCTGTTCGAAAGCCGCCTGGGCCACGGCGCCGCCCGATACGAACCCGTCGCCGATTGGCCGCTGGGATAGCGCCGGGCGCGCCTGGCCTGGGCCGTTCGCGCTGCGCCGTCCCGGCTTGGTTTATATCTCACGCAAAGGCGCGAAGGCGCGAAGCTTTCCTGGTTCGCGCCTTCGCGCCTTCGCGTGATTAAAAAAACAGAGCCCCAAAACCGCCCCCTACAGCTCCGTCCACCGATCGAACGCCGCCGCCTGTCCGTGCAGCCCGCCGCCTGCGTCCGCCAGGTTCCACACCACCGCCGCCTCGATGCGGAAGCGGCGGCCGTCGGCGGCGATGCGCACGCCCGAATAGTCCGCGATGAAGCCGTCGCGCGCCACGCGATCGAGCAGCGCCTGCCGCTCCTCGCGCAGCAGCGGCTCGGCGGAAAGCCGCGAGGGCAGCCCCGCGAACGCATCGAAGCGCATCGCGAACCGCGCCAGCGCCGCGCGATTGCCGAAGAAGAACAACGGGTCCGCCTCCGTCCCGTGCGCCACGATCGCGGCGGGCGCCTGCCACAGCGCCGCCACGGGATCGGCCCCGGCGGGCACCAGCGCGCGGCCCGTCAGCCGCAGGTGGCTCTCGGCGATCAGCGCCAGCCGCGCGCGCATCGCCGGTTCCGCCAGCCCCAGCGGCAGGTCCGCCGGCCGGTCAGCCGCCACGCAACCCATCCCGCGGCCCATCGCGCAACCCGGCGCGCAACATCGCCACCAGCGCGTCCGCCGCCGCGCGGCAATCGGCCCACACCGCGGCGAAATCCTCTGGCCCGCCATAATAGGGATCGGGCACGCCCTGCCCCGCGCGGCCCGGCACATGATCCATCAGCAGCGCCAGCCGCGCGCTGGTATCCGGCGGGGCGATGCCGCGCAGATCGCGCAGGTTCTGCCCGTCCAGCGCCAGGATATGGTCGAAGCTGCGAAAATCCTCCCCCCGCACCCGCCGCGCGCGATAGCCGGAGATGTCCACGCCATGCGCCAGCGCCACCGCCTGGCTGCGCGGATCGGGCGGGCGGCCGACATGCCAGTCCCCCGTCCCGGCGGAATCGGCGATGGCGCCAAGCCCATCCCGCCCCGCCGCCTCCCGAAACGCCGCCTCCGCCAGCGGCGACCGGCAGATATTCCCCAGACAGACAAACAGAACCGAAGGCACCCGCATAAGGGCTATCTCCCGCCGAACGGGCGAGGGATCAAGGGGGCGAGTGGTGGCGCTTGGCTGTTGGCGGGCAGGCCGCGAACCGGCGGGTTTCGACCCAAACCTTGCCGTTCCGTAGCAAGGAGCTGTCGCCTGAAAGCTGCCGTTGCAACAAAATGGGCAATAGGGTTGCGCGCATAAATTTTCACTATCGAATCGAATTTTTCCACACCCGTCACGGCGATCTTGACGCCCTTATTAAAGCGGCTTATATTAGAGCGCACACATAAGGGATGGGAATATGGCATTGCCAATCCGAACAACGCTCAACGATGTCGATGCGCTTTGTGGTTATCTGGTGACGAAACCCACGGGCGCGACGATGGCAGAGGCAAAGGCCGTCCTCGACAGCAAGGTTCTGGACGCACGCAAAATCAATGCTCTGAAATTCTGGGAGCTCATTGACGATAGCAGCGGCAAGATGATGGTTACGGAGCGTGGACGGCTCGTTGGCAGAGACAAGGGGGCCAGGCGATCAGAGGCCTTGCGGGAAGTCGTAGCCGCCGTGGGGCCATATCGCGCTGTAGTCGAACGTGCCGTCCACCGTAACGAGCTGTCACTGTCGGCGCTTGAGGTAGCCGCGCATTGGCACCAGCATTTTAAAGGCGAGGCGTCGTCGAACGACAAGATTCTAAATGACCAAGCTGTATGCTTCTTTCAAATCGCGGAAGGCGCCGACCTTGGTAAGCTTGTGGTCGGTCGAAAGGGTCAGCCAACCCGATTCGAGTTCGATGGCAGCAACGCTCGTGCTCTAGCCGAGGGCGCGCCATCCGAAATTAAGAAGCTAGTGGACGACCCGGACCCGGTTGAGGAGGACGCCAAATCTGATTCTGATTCGGGTGGTGGTGCTGAATTGACGTCTCATTCGGGAGGAGCTGCCCGTGGAAATCGAGTCTTTATTACACACGGCAAGAACCGAAAGATTTTGGAACAGGTCAAGGAGCTTGTCCTCTTTGGCAAGTTCGAGCCCATTGTCGCTCAAGAGCGCGAAACCGCCGCCAAGCCTGTCCCGGACAAGGTAATGGATGAGATGCGGAGCTGCCACGCTGCCGTCATCCATGTCGGCTCTGAAGGCACTCTGCTGGACAGTACCGGCAAAGAAGTTCCACAAGTAAATGGTAATGTGCTGATTGAGATCGGTGCAGCGATGGCCTTGTATGGCAGGAATTTCATCCTGTTGGTAGAGGAAGGAGTGTCGCTCCCGTCAAATCTTCAAGGCCTTTATGAGTGCCGATATAGCGGCGACGAACTCAACATGCCTGCGACGATGAAGCTTTTGAAAGCTTTCAACGAGTTCAAATAGGAGATCGCTCTATGACGAACATCAAAGGACGAAATGATGGGCCGGGTGGGCGTAACGAGCACTACGATGTGGGGTCCCGAAAGAACGTTCCTCGGCGCAATATCGTCGCTGAAATTAAGCGAGGAGAGCACCCCGGTGCGCATGTGGTGAAAATCAACGGGCGAGAATACGCACGGGACAACCCTGATCGCTCGACTGCCGATAATGTGAATCGAGGCGACTGAAATGAGTGCAGCGACGTCTTAGAAACATAAGTCACTGAAATTAAATAATTCCTATGCAACAAAATTGCCCATTCTGTTGCAGCCTCGCCTATGTCCGCTCTCGCGACGGGTTCGATGCGGAGCAGCAAGGCAACAAAGTCCCCATTTTCGGACAATCAAGCCAGGCCCACTAAACACCTGCTTTGAGGCCCCTCAAGCGCGGAAAAACGTCCAACGCCACCCCCAGCCCCCCCCCCACCTCGCCTATCCCCCGCCACTCTGCTACCCCTGCCGCAACGACGGGCAACCGCGACAGGAGAGCGCATGGACGATGCAACGCCCGCCACCCCGCAACGCGCGGGGGGCTATGCCTGGTATGTGCTGGGCGTCCTCTTCCTCGTCTATGTGCTCAACTTCATCGATCGTCAGATCCTGGCCATCCTGGCCGACGACATAAAGCGCGACCTGGGGCTTACCGACGGCGATATCGGCTTCCTCTATGGCACCGCGTTCGGCGTCTTCTATGCGCTGTTCGGCATCCCGCTGGGGCGGCTGGCGGATAGCTGGCGGCGGGTGCGGCTGATGAGCCTGGGGCTGGCGCTGTGGTCGGCGATGACGGCGCTGTCGGGCTTCGCGCGCACCGGCCTGGCGCTGGCGGGCGCGCGGATCGGCGTGGGCGTGGGAGAGGCGACCGCCAGTCCGGCTGCCTATTCGCTGATATCGGACTGGTTTCCCCGCCGGCTGCGCGCCACCGCGCTCGCGATATACAGCGCGGGCATCTATGTCGGCGGCGGGCTTTCGCTGTTCATCGGCGGGGCGATCGTGGAGCGGTGGGACGCCGCCTATCCGGCGCACAGCGGGCCGATGGGGCTGGCCGGGTGGCAGGCCGCGTTCCTGGCGGTGGGCGTGCCCGGGCTGCTGGTCGCGGTGCTGGTGGCGACATTGCGGGAGCCGATGCGTGGCCAGTCCGAAGGGCTGCTGGCCCCACCCGATCCCGCGCCGTTCAAGGGCTTTGTCGAGGAACTGCTCACCGTCATCCCGCCGTTCACGCTGCTGGGCGCGGCGCGGCGTGGCATCCGCGCGCTGGCCGCCAATGTGGCGGTGCTGGCGATGGTGGGCGCGGCGGTGATGGTGCTGGTGGTGGGCTTGGGCGAGCCGTTGCTGCAATGGGCGGCGGTGGGCGTGGGCGTCTATGCCGTCTTCTCCTGGGGCGCGGCGCTGCGCCAGCGCGATCCGCCCAGCTTCGCGCTGATCCTGGGCAGCCGCGCCTTCCTGGCGGTGGTGCTGGCCTATGGGCTCAACGCCTTCCTGGCCTATGCCGTCGCTGCCTTCGCGCCCAGCTTCGCGCGGCGCGAGTTCGGCATTTCGGCGGACGAGGTGGGGCTGATGGTGGGCCTGCCCGCGGCGGTGGCGGGGCTGCTGGGCGTCACGCTGGGCGGGCGCATCGCGGACCGGCTGCGCGAGCGGCATCCGGCGGGGCGCGTGGCGGTGGTGATCTTCGGCAGCGTCGCCCCGGTGCCCGCGGTGGCGCTGGCCTTCACGGCGGATACGCCCGCGCTCTTCTATGCCATGATCCCGCTGGCCCAGCTCCTCGCCAGTTCCGCGCTGGGCGCGTCGGCGGCGGCGACGCAGGATCTGGTGCTGCCCCGCATGCGCGGCACGGCGACGGCGGCGTTCTTCATCGGCACCACGCTGATCGGGCTGGCGCTCGGCCCCTATCTGGCGGGGCGCATCTCGTATCTGAGCGGGAGCCTGGCGACGGGCATCCTGGCGCTGCTGGTCACGGTGCCGGTGGCGCTGGCGGCGGCGATCGCCGCGTGGCGCCTGCTGCCCGAGGCAGAGGCCAGCCGCCAGCAACGCGCCCGCGCCGCCGGGGAACCGCTATAGGGTGATCCTATCGCGGCACCGGCCCGCTCCCCCGCCCGGCCATCCACAGGATACTGAAGTTGGGTGGCCGGTCGGGGAAGAGGGCCAGAACCGCCAGCCAGGCCATGGCCGCCCTCACCCCCCGTTCGGCGTCTCCAGCACGCCGCAGGCGAAGCGCCCGCCGCTGTTGCCGCTGGGATCGGTCTTCAGGTCGTCCTCGCCCGCATGGACGATCAGCGCGGCGCCGTCCGCGTCGGCCAGCCCCGCGATCGTCGCGCCCGCCAGCACGAAGCTCAGCGTCCCCTTGCCGTCAGCGCCCGCGATCAGGTTGGGCATGTCGCCCACATGCGGGCCCATCGGGTTCATCGCGCCATGCTGTTTGGCGGACGGGTTCCAATGCCCGCCCGCGCTGGCGAAGTCGGGCGCGTCGCACTTGCCCGCCATATGGACGTGGACGCCATGCGGCCCCGGCGTCAGCCCCTCGGCCTCCACCTGGATGCGGACGCCGCCGGGCACCTCGGTCGCGCTCGCCACGCCCGCGGCCACGCCCTTGCCGGTCCACAGCCCGGCCACCAGCCCCGGGGCGGGCTCGGGCGGGGGCGTCCCGTCCACCGCACCATCGCGTCCGGAGCATCCCGCGAGCAGCGCCATCCCCGCAACCGCCGCCAATCCCTGCCAAGCCCGCATCGCGCCACTCCTCAATCCGTTACGCACCGGCACGGACAATAGTCAGCGCGCGCCCGCGGTTCCATCCCCGCCGTCCATCGCCCTGCCGAAAGCGGCCCAGGCCCGCCCCCAGCGCAGCCACTCCGCCGCCTGCTCCTCGCCGCGCTCGCGGTTGCGGGCGCGCTCCACCATCTCGATCTTCTTCAGGATCGCGGCGTCGGTATCCTCCTGCCGGCATTTCTCGAAAAAGGCGCCGCCCGCCTCGGCCGCCGCGGCATGCGCGCGGGCCACCTTCTCGCGCTGGGTGAGCGGCCGCCCGCCGCCCGCGCGCCCGGCCGTCATGATCAGCTCGCCCCGCGCCATCAGCGCGCGCAGCAGCGTATCCGAATAGCGCCGCCGCGTGCCCACGATCTGCCCGCCCGCGACCACCGGCTCCTCCACGCCCTCCACCGCGCGGCGCCACGCCTCATGCTCGATGGAGGTCGCCGCCTGCATCAGCGCATCGTCCCATTCGGCGGCAAAGCGCGCATGCTGGTTGCGATAGCGATAGGCGGCGGTGGTGGAGATGCCCGTGCGCCGGCACGCCTCGCTCACGCTGCCGCATTCGGCGACGGTCTTCAGGAAGGCGCGGCGCCGCTGCGCGTTCCACCCGTCGCGCCGGTCGCGCCCGGGGCGCAGCCGCTCCTCGGGCGGCTCCGCGGGCCGGCGCGCGGCGAGCCATTCGGCCTGGTGCTCGGCCACCACCGCATCCCATCGCGCCGCGAAATCGGCGTTGCGGTTGCGATAGGCATAGGCGGTGGTCGTCGCCCGCCCGATCTCCGCCGCCGCCTTGCGCACCTGCCCGGTGAGCTTCAGCGCCAGCAGGAAAGCGGCCTCCGTATCCCGCGTCCATCGCGTGAACGGCTTGTTGGGAAGATGCGCCATGCGACTCGCTCCATGCAAAAGGGAGCAGGCGAGGTATCGCAAGGACGGGGCTGTAGGACAGGGGGAATTGGGGGGGAGTCGGGTGGGGACGGCTAGAACTGGACCGTTAGGGGTCTATCCATTTTCCGGATCGCGACCAACTGAAGCAGAGCTTCGCCCTCGCAGCCCCGAAACGAGCAACTCCGTCGCGATCACTTCCAGGTTGCTGCGATCAGTCGAAATCATCCTCTAGGTCGGCTCCGAGTCCGACCTCGGCGAGCAGCATCCGTCCAAGACCCGAAACCTCGACAGAGTGCTTGAAGTCGCCGCTTCTCGGATCGAACTCGGGCACCTGCCCCTTCTTCACGTTACCATAGTTCTTCTTGAGCAGGCCAAGCCTGATCAAATGTGCCCGACCTAGATCGTAGAGGTGATTTCGCTCAATATCGCCGCGACTCGACTGCATGTGGACTGGGTCGGGACGGTTCACCCGCTCGAACGCATTTCGATCGCGCCCACCATATGAACGCCCGTAGGCGTTGAGTAAGTTGAGCTCGTCGTCATCCAGCTCGCCGAGCAGGATCAGCAGGCGCTTGCGACGAACGACGTCAGCGTCATCTTCTGCTAGGCCGCGCTGAACGGCCGCCACGATGCGCTCGATACGCTCGCGGGAAGTTGCACGAGCAGCCTGGTAGCCGCCTTCCTCGATCAGGTCGATCTTCTCGGCGTTAGACGCGAGCCCGTCGCGCATTTCAGCGTCGATCTGGTCGAGCCTGACCGAGAGTTGACGCACGTAGGTCGCGATCCGGTCGGCGCGCTGACCGGGGATGGCAACGCCGATCACCTCGGCAAGCGGACCGCCAAACATCGGCACGAGGCCGGCCACGCCTTTCGTCGCCGCGACGGCCTTGTCGACCCAGTTGTCATCGAGGCCATCGTTGCGCCTTTCGTTACTGTCGCTCACGCATTCTCCTTCCCCCAGTCGAGATAGTCGCTGTAGCCATGACGCCCCATCTCGGCCCGCGGCACTAAGCATAGCGACGCGCAGTTGATGCAGTCCGCACCACGCTGTGGCGGACAGCGCGGATTTTGGCAAATAAGCCAGCACGATCAACTTGGCAAAGCCGGACCCGGCGTAGCCAGATTGATACTTGTCGTTGTACTAAAAGAGCTTTCTACGGAGTCGATGTCGACGTGAATTCTGGCTGCTTGTTGTTCAGACAATCGCCATACTCGGTTACTCGACGTACTCCTCCCGCGTGAACCCGAACTGTCGTGAACGGCTACGTATGTCCGATTGCGAGTCGCAAAGCACCACGCCTCGCCGCCCTAGCTAAGCCTCGCCCCCCACCCGTCTCCCTGCCATCAACTCCCGCCCCGCCTCGCATTCGCAGCGCACCCGGCGCGCGCCTTGCGCGGGGCGCCGAAAGCCATGTCCTTGACAACCCTTCCAGGGCGGGATTAACCGGACCTAGAAGCGGACATCATAAAGGACATGATCCACGCTCAATTTATCACAATACACTAGAATACCGCTATTTTTATCATACCAGGAACCGGACACGAAAGAGGACATATAGGTGGCGGAAGACCGCGGCGAGACGATCGATTCGATGCAGCCGATGAAGATCGGCGAAGGTTCGCAACGCCTCCCGCACCTACGCGATCTCGCCGTTGATCTCGCAGCCAAAGCGGCCGCCTTTCGCAGCAGCCTTCCCAAAGGCGTCAGCACCGCTTTGGCCCACCTCGTCCGGGCCATGAATTGCTATTACAGCAACCTCATCGAAGGCCACGACACGCATCCGGTCGATATTGAGCGTGCGCTTCGCAACGACTTTAGCGACGATCCCGTCAAGCGCGACCTCCAGCTTGAGGCGCGCGCGCACATCGAGGTGCAGAAATGGATCGACGGGGGAGCGCTTTCCTGCCGCGCCCACACGCGCGCCGGCATTGAGGAAACGCATGCCCGCTTCTGCGCCGAATTGCCGGAGGACCTGCTTTGGGTGGAGATGCCAGGCACTGGCGAGCGCGTTCGGGTCGAGCCCGGGCAGTTGCGCCGCCGCGACGTCCAGGTCGGGCGCCATCTCGCCATCAGCCCCGGCGCCGTGCCGCGCTTCATGGATCATTTCGAATGGGCCTATGGCGGGCTGGGGCGCAGCGATGCCATCGTCGCGGTGGCCGCCGCCCACCATCGCTTCGTATGGATCCATCCATTTCTCGATGGCAACGGCCGTGTCGCGCGGCTGATGTCGCACGCGATGATGCTCGACGCGCTCGACACTGGGGGCATCTGGTCGGTGGCCCGCGGACTGGGCCGCACCGCCGAACGCTATAAACAGCATCTTGCCGCTTGCGATCTGCCACGACGCAACGACCTTGATGGAAGGGGCGCGCTCAGCGAGGAGGAGCTGGCGGGCTTCACGGCATATTTTCTGCAGGTTTGCATCGATCAGGTGGCGTTCATGTCGGGATTGGTTGAGCCGAACCGGCTGCGGACACGAATTCACCAATGGGCGGGTGAAGAGGCCGCGCTCGGCAACTTGCCCGCAAAGGCGGCGAATATACTCGATGCGGTGCTTTATCGCGGCGAACTTCCGCGCGGCGAACTCGAAACGATCGTAGGGACAGGCGAACGGCAGGCCCGCCGGGTCGCATCCGCACTGATCGATATGGGCGTTCTGTCCTCCGAAAGCTCGCGGGCGCCGCTCCATATCGCCTTCCCTGCAACGCTGGCGTCGCGTTGGATGCCCGGCCTCTTTCCCGAAAAGCCGGAGTAGGACGCGCCCGACGCGCGAGACCGCCCACCCCCTACCTAAGTCTCCCCCACCCGTCCCCTTCCCCCATCCCCATCCCCCTGCTATCGGCTCCGGCGAATCTTCGCATTCGCAGCACACCCGGCGCGCGCCTTGCGCGGGGCGGCTGCGGGGAAGGGCCCGGCCGCTTCTGGCCCCGCGCCCCCGCCAGCCCCTCCGCCTCCCCACGGCCACCGCCGGGCCGCATCAACAGGGAAGGGCCCCGCACAGATGACCGCCATCGGCAACGACACCCTCGGCACCCGCGACACGCTTGTCGTGGGCGGCAAGAGCTACGCCTATTATTCGCTGCCCAAGGCGGCGGCGAAGCTGGGCGACATCAGCCGCCTGCCCTTCAGCATGAAGGTGCTGCTGGAAAACATGCTCCGCTTCGAAGACGGCGTGACCGTCACGCCGGAGGATGCCCAGGCGATCGTCGATTGGCAGAAGAACCCCGTCGCCCCCGATCGGGAGATCCAGTATCGCCCGGCGCGCGTGCTGATGCAGGATTTCACCGGCGTTCCCTGCGTGGTGGATCTGGCGGCGATGCGCGATGCGATCACCCGGCTGGGCGGCGATGCGGCCAAGATCAATCCGCTGGTGCCCGTCCACCTCGTCATCGATCACTCGGTGATGGTGGACGAGTTCGGCAGCCCCAAGGCGTTCGAAGCGAATGTGGAGCTGGAATATCAGCGCAACCTGGAACGCTATGAGTTCCTCAAATGGGGTTCGAAGGCGCTCGACAATTTCTCGGTCGTGCCGCCGGGCACGGGCATCTGCCATCAGGTGAACCTGGAATATATCGGCCGCACCGTCTGGTCCTCGGCCGATGCCACGGGCGCCACGGTCGCCTATCCCGATACGCTGGTGGGCACGGACAGCCACACCACCATGGTCAACGGCTCGGCGATCCTGGGCTGGGGCGTGGGCGGGATCGAGGCGGAGGCCGCGATGCTGGGCCAGCCGGTGTCGATGCTGATCCCCGAAGTGGTGGGCTTCAAGCTCACCGGCGCGCTGAAGGAAGGCATCACCGCCACCGATCTGGTGCTCACGGTAACGCAGATGCTGCGCGCCAAGGGCGTGGTGGGCCGCTTCGTCGAATTCTATGGCCCGGGCCTGTCCAGCATGTCGCTGGCCGATCGCGCGACGATCGCCAACATGGCGCCGGAATATGGCGCGACCTGCGGCTTCTTCCCGGTCGATGATCGCACGCTCGATTACCTGCGCCTCACCGGCCGCCCGGAAGAGACGATCGCGCTGGTGGAGGCCTATTCGCGCGCCCAGGGCATGTGGCGCGACGAGGACGCCACCGATCCGGTGTTCACCGACACGCTGGAGCTCGACATGGGCAGCGTCACCGCCAGCCTGGCGGGGCCGAAGCGCCCGCAGGACCGCGTCAGCCTGCCCGCGGTGGACGAGGTGTTCAACGGCGATCTGACCAAGGTCTACAAGAAGGACCAGGCCGTGCGCGTGCCCGTTGAGGGCGCTTCGCACGATATCGGCGACGGCGACGTGGTGATCGCGGCGATCACGAGCTGCACCAACACGTCGAACCCCTCGGTGCTGATCGCGGCGGGCCTGGTGGCGCGCAAGGCGCGGGCGCTGGGGCTGACGCGCAAGCCCTGGGTGAAGACCTCGCTGGCGCCGGGATCGCAGGTGGTGACCGACTATCTCGACAAGGCGGGGCTGACCGAGGATCTGAACGCGGTCGGCTTCAACCTGGTGGGCTATGGCTGCACCACCTGCATCGGCAATTCGGGGCCGCTGGCGGATCCGATCTCGGCCGCGATCAACGGCAACGATATCGTCGCCGCCTCGGTGCTGTCGGGCAACCGCAACTTCGAAGGCCGCGTGTCGCCGGACGTGCGGGCGAACTTCCTCGCCTCGCCGCCGCTGGTGGTCGCCTATGCGCTCAAGGGCACGGTGACCGAGGACATGATCGAAACGCCGATCGGCGAAGGCAAGGACGGACCCGTGTTCCTGAAGGACATCTGGCCGTCGAACGAAGAGGTCGCCGGCCTGATCGCCGCCAACATCGACGACGACATGTTCCGCACCCGCTATTCCAACGTCTATCTGGGCGACAAGCACTGGCAGGAAATTTCGGTCGAGGGATCGGATACCTATCGCTGGCCCGCGGGCAGCACCTACATCGCCAATCCGCCCTATTTCGAAGGGATGACGATGGTCCCCGCGCCGGTCACCGATATCGTCGAGGCCAAGCCCCTGGCGATTTTGGGGGATTCGATCACCACCGATCACATCTCCCCCGCCGGCAGCATCAAGGCCGACAGCCCCGCCGGCACCTTCCTCCAGGAACACCAGGTCTCGAAGAAGGACTTCAACTCCTACGGCGCGCGCCGTGGCAACCATGACGTGATGATGCGCGGCACCTTCGCCAACATCCGCATCAAGAACGAGATGGTGCCGGGCGTAGAGGGCGGCATGTCGAAATACGGCGGCCAGGTGATGCCGATCTATGACGCGGCGATGCGCCACAAGGCGGACGGCACCGCGCTGGTGGTGATCGCGGGCAAGGAATATGGCACCGGCTCCAGCCGCGACTGGGCGGCGAAGGGCACCAACCTGCTGGGCGTCCGCGCCGTGATCGCGGAGAGCTTCGAGCGTATCCACCGTTCGAACCTGGTCGGCATGGGCGTGCTGCCGCTGCAGTTCGGCGAAGGCGTGAGCCGCGAGACGCTGAAGCTGGACGGCACCGAGACCTTCACGATCAAGGACGTCGCCGGCCTGCGCCCGCGCCAGGACGTGGAGGTCCTCCTCACCCGCGCCGACGGCAGCACCCAGACGTTCCTCACCCGCTGCCGCATCGATACCGTCAACGAGCTGGAGTATTTCCTCAACGGCGGCATCCTCCAATATGTGCTGCGCAAGCTGGCGGCCTGAGCCGCCGCCCAGCACCGGAAACCCGGGAAGGGAGGGGGTTCGCCCCTCCCTTTTCCATTCAAGGACAATGCGATGAGCGGCGGCGACGAAGAATATGTCTATGACGAGGCGAGCGGCGAATGGGTCCCCGCCTCACAGGCCGGACAGGCGCCTGCGGCGGCCGAAGGCGGCACCGAGGTGCGCGACGCGGTCGGCAACCTGCTGGCGGATGGCGACGCCGTGACGCTGATCAAGGACCTGAAGGTCAAGGGCACCAGCCAGACGCTGAAGCGCGGCACCGCGATCAAATCGATCCGCCTCACCGGCGATCCGCAGGAGATCGACTGCCGCTTCGACGGTATCAAGGGCCTGGTGCTGCGCGCCGAGTTCGTGAAGAAGCGCTGAGGCCCCGGCCCCGGCCGCGTCAGCGGCTCGTCACCTGATAGATCTTGCGCGCGGCCTTCACGGCCAGTTCGGGGTGCGCCATCCCGCGCCGGAGCGCGATGGCCCCCGCAATGACCGCGACCGGCGCGACAAAGGGCGACGCTATGCCCAGCAGCGTTGCACCGCCGATGACCCCGGCAATGCCCCCGATACCGTTGACAACACCGCCCGCCGCGCGAATCCCCAAATCCGCCAAGGGGTTATCGGAATAGGGATGCTCCAGGCTCTCTTGTTCGTCTTCGCTGAGATCGAATGGCCAAACCATAAGCGCCTCCTTGAGCTCAAAATGCTCCCGGCGCCGGTCCTGGCGAATCCGTGAATCTACCGAAGCCGCCCAGGCGTTCAGCCCAGCACGCGCCCCGCCACCGCGTCCAGCTTCGCCAGCACCTTGGGGTCGCGGGCGTGCGGCGCGGTGATCATCGCAGAGTCGAGACAGGTATCGATCGGGCTCGCCGGGCGCTCCTGGGGCAGGTTGCGCAACAGGTGCATCACCAGCGCGCGCGCCTTCGCCGCGTTGTTGCCGAGCTGGGCCATCACCGCGGCGACGTCCACCGCCTCCTCGTCCTCGCGCCAGCAATCATAATCGGTCACCATGCCGACCATGGCATAGGGCAGCTCGGCCTCGCGGCACAGCTTGGCCTCGGGCATCGCGGTCATGCCAATCACGTCGCAGCCCCAGCTCCGGTAGAGGTTGCTTTCCGCGCGCGTGGAGAATTGCGCACCTTCCATGATCAGCGCGGTGCCGCCCTCGAACACCTGCGCGCCGGCCGCGCGCGCGGCATCGGCGGCCAGTGCCGACAGCCGCGGACAGACCGGATCGGCCATCGAGACATGCGCGACCATGCCGCTGCCGAAGAAAGACGACGGGCGGCCCTTGGTCCGGTCGATGAACTGGTCGACGATCGTGAAGCTGCCGGGCGCGCGGGGCTCCACCAGGCTGCCGACCGAGGAGATCGACAGCACGTCGGTGACGCCCAGGCGCTTGAGCACGTCGATATTGGCGCGCGCGTTCAGCTCCGACGGGCTGATACGGTGGCCGCGGCCGTGGCGCGGCAGGAACACCGCCTTCACATGCCCGACCCAGCCGACGAAGCAATCGTCGGACGCGCGGCCCCAAGGGCTTTCGCACTCGATCCAATCGCCGTCCTCGATGCCGTCGACATCGTACAGCCCGGATCCGCCGATGATCCCGATCGTCCAGCCGCCCATAAGCCCTCCAAACCCGGTATTCGCGCCGCCGCCGGCACGCATCCGGCCCTATAGCCGCCCCGCGCGCCAACGCCAGCCGCC
>NZ_JAPDRA010000008.1:22500-216230 GCF_026013525.1 Sphingomonas canadensis
GCGATTGAAAGCGCCCGGGGGGCACATGGGCGCGTGACCGAATCCATGGCTTCCCCCTCGAATCGCCCCCCGGAATCGCTGCGCGAGCAGGTGCGCAGCGCGGTGATATGGCGTTCGGGTACCCAGATTCTCGGCCAGATCGTCACCTGGGCCTCCACATTCCTGGTGATTCGAATCCTGAGCCCCAGCGATTACGGGCTGTTCGCCATGACCCAGGTGGTCCTGGTGCTGCTCAACATGATCAACGGCTATGGACTCGCGAGCGCGCTCGTGCGGCGCGAGGACGCGGGGCGCCATGCGCAGCGCCAGCTCTTCGGCATGCTGATCCTGCTCAACGTCGCGCTGGCGGCGACCCAGTTCGCCACCGCCCCCTTCGCCGCCGCCTATTACCGCCAGCCGATGGTGGCGGATCTGCTGCGCGTTCAGGCGCTGCTGTATCTCGCCACCCCGTTCATCGCCCTGCCCCAGGCGCTGCTCAGCCGGTCGATGGATTTCCGCCACCAGGCCAAGGTGAACCTGGTATCGGCGCTGGCCGGGGCGGTCACCGCGCTGGCCGGGGCGATGGCGGGGCTGGGCGTGTGGACGCTGGTGCTCGCGCCGATCGCGCTGTTCTTCACCCGTGCGATCGGCATGACGATGGCTGCGCGGAGCTGGATGTGGCCCAGCTTCGATTTCCGCGGCGCCGGCGACATCGCGCGATTCGGCGGAATGATGGCGGCGGGCCAGGTCTTCTGGTTCCTGCAGAGCCAGGCCGATGTGTTCATCGCCGGTCGCCTGTTCGATCCGCACACGCTGGGCATCTACACCACCAGCCTGTTCCTCACGCAGATCTTCGTGTCGAAGTTCGTGCCGCCGCTGAACGAGGTCGCCTTCTCCGCCTATGCCCGCATCCAGCATGATCGCGACGCGGTGGCGGCGGCGTTCGTGAAGGCGGCGCGCGTGATCATGGTCGCGGCAATGCCCTTCTACCTGGGCCTGGCCGCCACGGCCGAGCCGCTGGTCGCGGTGGTGCTGGGGCCGAAATGGATGGAGGCGGCGCCGATCGTCCACTGGCTGGCGCTGGCGATGCCGATGATGACACTGCAGGCGCTGTTCGCCCCCGCGAGCGACGCGATGGGCAAGCCGGCGATCAGCGCGCGCAACGGCGCCACCGGCGCGGTGCTGCTGCCCATCGGTTTTCTGATCGGGGTGCAATGGGGCATCGGCGGCATGGTGGCGGCTTGGTTCGTCGCCTACCCGCTGTTCCTGGCCGCCAGCGCGATCCGCACGCTGCCCGTGCTCGGCGTCAGCGCGCGCGAACTGGCGTCCGCGATTTCCCAGCCGGTGCTGGCGGCGATCGCGATGGCGCTGGTGGTGTCGATCGTCGACACCTGGCTGATCCCGCTGCCGCCCGCGGGCCGCCTGCTGTTCCTGGTCGGCACCGGCGCCGCGGTCTATGGCGCCTGGCTAGCCATCTTCGCGCGCGAGACGGTGGACGAGCTGATCGATCTGGTGCGCAACCGCGGCGCCCAGCCCGGATAGACGCTGGCTCAAGCCGGCAGAACCGCCCGAGCCAATGCGGAAGCGCTCAGGCCGTCTGGATATACAGCCGCATCGCCTCGGCCTCCGACTCGATCCTGTCGATCCGGTGCTTCACCAGATCGCCGATCGAAACGAAGCCGATGCACCGCCCGCGCTCGACCACCGGCAGGTGACGGATGCGCCGCCGCGTCATCAGCGCCAGCGCGCCGAGCACCGATTCGGATGGCTTCACGGTAACCGCCGGCGCGGTCATCACCTCCGACACGCGCCGCTCCATCGCCGCCACGCCTTCGCGCGCCAGCCCATAGATCACGTCACGTTCGGAAAAGATGCCCGCAACGGCATCGCCCACCAGCACCGGCACCGCGCCGATCCGCCGCGCGGCGAGCAACGCCGCCGCCTCCGCCACCGTCCGGTCCCCGGCGATGGCGATCACCTCCTGACCCTTGCCTTCCAGGATTGCCGCGATTGTCATCGCTTCCTCTCCTCAATCCGTTCAGGCGGTTGAGTCTCCCACGATTCGGGCGCAATTGCAAAGCCATGGACCAGCTCTCTACCGGCCTTGCCGATCCGGAACACGCAGCTCACGCCTGGGGCCGCTTCCGCGCGATCCTGAAGTGGATGGCGCTTGTCGCCGTGCTGGTGTCGGCGCTGGCGGTATGGCTGGTCGGCCAGTCGCTGGGCGAGTTTTACTGGAGCGCCTCGATCGCCACCGCGGCGGGCACCTTTTTCACGGTGATGATGGCCGCCGCGCTGATGGGGCTGGTGTTCCTCAGCTCCGGCACCGGCCATGACGAGCAGGTGGAAGATCCGCTGAAAGGCGAGATCGATCTGGATTAGGAGGGTGCCGCCGCAAAGTAGAAGCGGCGTCTATACCCGTTCGCGCTGAGCCTGCCGAAGGGCACCTAACCGCTTGCGATACGCCCTGGATGGCAGCCCTTCGAAAGGCTCAGGGCGAACGGCCGATCGTGGATGCACCGCCCCGCCGCTCAGCGCAGGAGGATCGCGAAATCCAGCACCGCCTCGCCATTGGCCGGAACGGTGACGCGCCACGTCTTCACGCCCTTGCGCTCGACGATGCCCGCGGGCTTGCCCGCCAGCCGATAGGGGATCGCGAACTCGAATGTCTCGGGCGTGCCGCGCGCGTTGGTCACGCGCACGCGATAGGGCGCGCGCCGCTTGCCCGGGGGCCGCGCGATCAGCTCGTACCGCACCTCGGGCGATTCGCCGGTGTCCAGCTCCACCTCTTCGCCGATCGCCAGGTCGCGCAGATCCGCCTCGGCGAGCAGCAGCGATCCGTGCGAGGCCGTCCGCTCGAACACCGCGACCTGCCCGGCGGGCAGCGGCACGCCCAGCCCCTTCGCCTCGCGATTCTCGGTCCGCAGCATCCGCGTGGCTGGCTCGCTGCCCGGCGCGTAATCGGGATCGTAATCCACCGCATCGAACTCGGCGGCATAGACGCGCTCGAAGCGCACATTGCCGCGATCGATCATCGCGACCTGCTTGCGCCCCTGCGCCGCAACGGTCACCGGCTCCGGGATGCGATAGAGCTTCAGGTCGCCCAGTTCCTCCTGCTCCGCGACGACGACGGCCACCGGGCTCGCCACGTCGAACATGGCGGCCTCCCGCCGGCTGCCCGTCACGATGATCTCGTCGCCGGCCGGGGCCATCATCATCGGCGCGGGGGGAGGCGCAGGTGGCACCGGCATGCCCCAGCTCGGGTGAGTGCTGGTGATGTCCATCGGCCAGCATTGCAGGTGCAGCTCCGGCGCCGGTCCGTTCGGCAGCGGCGCGGAATCCTCCTTGTTCGGCGCACCCGCCACCGCATTGGTCCCGGCGTTGGCGAAGCCCTGGCTGCCGCCGTTGACGATCGTCAGCCAGGCGAACAGCGACATCGACTTCCCGTCCTCCGCCACCTCCGCCACATAATTGGCCTGCCAGTCCAGCCCCTGGGCCAGATAGGAAAGCTGGACCGTCACCGTTACGGACGCCGCGCTGTCGGTCACCACCGAAAGGGTCGGCTTGGCCGAAAGATCGCCGGGAACCCCGGAATAGGAGATGCCCTCGGGCAGGCCGGAGCAGCGCAACGCCTCCACCCCGTCCGCGGTGGAAAACAGAACGCCCCCGCCCGGCCCGGACTGGATCACCGCCTCGCCCTCGGTCACCTTGCCGGTCGCGCGGCTGGTGCGGCGGATGGTCACGCGGCGCTTCAGATAGGCGTCGATCAGCGCCGCCGGGGAAAGGAGCCGTGCATCGCGGTTCTTCTCGTTCACGCCCTGGGGCAGCCCGGTGACGATCGCCGTCTCCGGCATCATCCCCTGCGAAACGCCGACGAAGCGGATCACCGATCGTCCTGCCGGGATGGTGATCGTCCGCGTCTCGGTGATCAGCGCATAGCCGCCGGGCCAATCGTCATCGATCGCCCCCTCGCCGCGGCCCGGATCGCGATAGACGGTGACCGACACCGCATCGATTCGATCCGATTCGACCAGCGGCTGCGCCTGAGCCTGCGGCGCAAGCACCGCCGCCGCCATCAGCCCGATCAGGATCGCGATCCGCCGCATCGCCGGATCAGTAGCGCGAATCGAACACCACGGTGACAGATGCCTTGCCGTTGGCGGGCACCGGCACCTTCCATTCCATGCGCTCGGCCGAAACGCGGTCGCCCGTGATGCTCTGCTCCAGCACGCGGACATCGCCCCACAGCCCGTTCTGCGCCAAGTCCACCGTCACCCCTTCCGCCTTGGCGTTGGTGAAGTCGTAGCGCATCGTCGTGCGCCAGCGGCTGGAGGAGATGCGCTTGCGCTCCACCACGGTGGAGGTGCCCTTCACGTCAAAGGCATCGCCGGTGCGGATCGACATCTGCGATCCCATCGGCGCGGCGTCGACGCGGCTTTCGCCGATGAACTGCGGATCGCCCCGCGCATCGCGCATATAGACGCGGATCGTGCCGGCGGGGAGCTGGTCGCCCAGCCCGCCGTTCCTGGAGGTGGAGAATTTCAGCACCGAAGACGCGCTGCGCGGGTCCGGGTTGGTGCCCAGCCAGCCGTTGACCCATTCATAAGTCTTGCGCGCGGGCGAACCCTTCACATCCAGGAAGCTGACCTGCTTCTGCTGGGCGTTGGCGATCGTGGTGCGCTCGCCCAGCGGATAGAGGTAGAAATCGCCCAGCCGTTCGCGCGGGCTGGTCTCGGTTCCCGCCTCGTCGATCGTCGATCCCTGCAGCCGCGAAAAGCCGCCGCCGCGCGGGTTGCCCGCCACCAGCAGCACCTCTGCATTGCGATAGGTGGTGCCGGTATTGTTGGTCAGCGTCACCCAGCCCTGCATGTCGATGGCGCCCTTCGCCTCGTCGAACAGCATCACATAGTCGCTGGTCCAGCCCAGCCCGGGCGTCAGGTAGGATAGCGTCGCGGGCACGCGGCCGGCGCGCGCCACCTGCAGCGTCACCGACAGCGTCGGGCGCGCGCGCAGATTCTCGGGCACCTTGTCGAAGATCACGCGCACCGGCAGCCCGTCGTCACGCAGCACCTCGATCCGGTTGCCGATCTGGAGCACGATGCCGCCGTTGGCCGCCAGCACCCGCGCCTGCTCGCGCGTCTCGGCTCCGGTCGCGGGGTTGGTGCGCACCAGCGTCACCACCGATCCCACCGCCTTTTCCATCAGCTTGTCGGGCGACAGCAGGTCGTAATCGAAATTCTGCTCGACGATGCCGATGCCCGGGCCGGAAAGCGTCACCGTCTCCGATCGGATCTGCGCGGAGACGTCGGGGAATTCCTGCCGCGTGCGGCCCGGCGCCAGATCGAGCTGGCGCACGTCCTGCACCAGCGACTGGCCGTTCTGATAGATGGTGACGGCGACGTCGCCCTGCGCGCTCGCGTCCGGGGCCGGTATCGCCTGCTGGGCCTGAGCCACGGCCGGAACCATGACCGGGGCGGCGGCCGCCGCCAGATAAGCCAACCAGCGCATCATGCTCTCCCAGCTCGATATCCGGCGCCGATGCTAGCAGCCCGGCGCGGAAGGGCTAGTCGATATTCGACGGGCCGAGCGAATATCCTCCCGCGCCCGCGGCCCCCCGCGCGCATGAAAAAGGGGCGGATCGCTCCGCCCCTTTCCCTGGTCTTCAGTCTGGTCCGGCTTCAGGCCGTCGCCTCGGCGTCGCGGCGCGGGCGGCCGCGGCGGCGCGGCTTGGCCTCGCCCTCCTCGGCGGCCGGAGCTTCCTCGGCGGCGATGGCCGGGGGCAGCACGGCGACGTCGATCGCGCCCTCACCGGAAGCGGCTGCCTCCTCGCGGCGCGGGCGGCCACGGCGCGGCTGACGCTCCTGGCGTTCCTGGCGCTCAAGGCGCGGCGCGGGCTCGGCGCCCTCGTCCTCGGCATCGGCCTGCCAGCCGCCGTTGGCATGGCCATTGCCATTGCTGTTGTTGCTGTTACCGTTGTTGCGGCGCGGGCGGCGCTCCTCGTACCGCTCCTCGGAAGCCTCGACGGGCTCGCGATCGTCGCGGCCCTCGGCCTCGACGTCGAAATCGTCGCCGTCATCCTCATCGCGGTCGTCGCGGTGGCGGCGCTGCTGCTGCTGATTGTCCTCGAAGCGCGAGCGGCTCTCGCTCAGCACCCGGAAATAATGGTCGGCGAACTGCAGATAATATTCGGTGTTCACCCGGTCGCCCTGCATCTGCGCGTCGCGGGCGAGATTCTTGTACTTCTCGAGAAGCTGGGCGGCATTGCCGCGGGCGCGGTTGTCGATGCGATTCCCGTTACCCTGGCCGGAGCCGCCGCCCTGGCGCTGCTGGCCGCCACGGCCGCGACGGCGACCGTTTGCCTGACGATTGTTCATCAAGGTCTGTGTGTCCTGTCTTTACTAAGCCGTCCGTCGAGCCATTCAGGGTCCCGGATGCGAGTTACCGTCCGCAAGGGTCTGCCGCACCCGGCATCCCTTGCCCGCCACGGCCGCCGGACTGCAGCGGCTCACATGACAATGGAATGGGCAGCGCCCTCGTTTCAACAGCGTGGTTGAAAGTGCCCTACCCCGTGGCCCTCTTAGCCGCTGGTGGACCAATCTCCAAGCGCAAATATGGGCGCGGCCCTAAGGGGATTCAACCGCCGCGACCACTCGGGACAACCCCTGAAGATCGCGCCGCACCGAAGGCGCCAGCCCCGCCGCCGCGATCATCGCCGATACCGCCTCGGCCTGGGTCGCGCCGATTTCCAGCAGCGCGATCCCGCCGGGCGCCAGCAGCCGCGGCAGATCGGGTATGATACGGCGATAGTCGGCCAGCCCGTCCTCGCCCGCGAACAGCGCGGCACCGGGCTCGTACAGCCGCACGTCGGGGGGCAGCTCCTCGCCTGTCCCGATATAGGGCGGGTTGGCCAGGATCAGATCGAACCGGCCCTCCGTCCCCGTCGCCCAGTCGCCCAGTTTGAAGCGCGCCCGTTCCTCCAGGCCAAGCGCCCCGGCATTCCACTCGGCATACTCCAGCGCCTTCTCGAACGAGTCGATCCCCAGTCCATGCGCCTCGGGCCACTCGGTCAGCGCGGCCAGCAATAGCGTGCCGGGGCCGGTGCCCAGGTCCAGGATGCGGCGCGGCGGGCGGCCGGCGAAATGCGCCACCGCCGCCTCGATCAGCGTCTCGCTGTCCGGCCGCGGCACCAGCGCGCCAGGGCCGACCTGGAGCGAGATGGTCCAGAAGTCGCGCGTGCCGGTGATATAGGCGACCGGCTCATGCGCCAGCCGCCGCGCGATCAGCGCCGCGAACCCCTCGGGCTCCGGCGCGTCCAGGTGGCGCAGCAGCAATTCCTCGCGCGATACGTCCAGCGCATGGGCCATCAGCAATTCGGCATCGAGCCGGGGGGTGCCGGACACGGGCCCAAGCCGCTGCGCCGCCGCGGCCAGCGCCGCGCGCACGGCGGGCGTATCAGCCATCCAGCGACGCCAGCCGGTCGGCCTCGTCCTGCGCGATCAGCGCGCCGAGCAGATCGTCCATCTCGCCCTCCAATATCTCGGGCAGGCGGTGGAGGGTCAGGTTGATGCGGTGATCGGTGACCCGGCCCTGCGGGAAGTTGTAGGTGCGGATGCGCTCCGAACGGTCGCCGGAGCCGACCATCGACTTGCGCGCGCCCGCCCGTTCGGCGTGCAGCCGCTCGCGCTCCATCTCATAGAGGCGCGCGCGCAGCACCTTCAGCGCCTTGGCCTTGTTCTTGTGCTGCGACTTCTCGTCCTGCTGGATCACCACCAGCCCGGTGGGGATGTGGACGATGCGCACCGCGCTGTCGGTGGTGTTCACCGATTGGCCGCCGGGGCCGGACGAGCGGTAGATGTCGATGCGCAGGTCCCTGTCGTCGATATGCACGTCGGCCTCCTCGGCCTCGGGCAGCACGGCGACGGTGGCTGCGCTGGTATGGATGCGCCCGCCCGCCTCGGTCACCGGCACGCGCTGGACGCGGTGGACCCCGCTCTCGAACTTCAGCCGCGCGAACACGCCCTTGCCCTCGACCGAGAGCACGACTTCCTTGAAACCTCCCGCCTCTGACGCGGAGGCGGACATCAGCTCGGTGCGCCAGCCGCGATGATCGGCATAGCGCTGGTACATGCGCAGCAGGTCGCCCGCGAACAGCCCTGCCTCGTCTCCGCCCACGCCCGCGCGGATCTCCAGGATCGCCGAATGCTCGTCGGCGGCGTCGCGGGGCAGCAGCGCCAGCGCCAGCCGCCGCTCCGCCGCCGCCAGCGCGACGGCGTTCTCGTGCAGCTCCTCAGACGCCATGGCGCGCAGTTCCTCGTCGGCGTCATGCGTCATGTGCTGGAGCGATTCGGCCTCCGCGCGCAGGCGGCGCACCTCCCCCGCCACCGCCGCGACCGGCTCCAGCTCGGCATATTCCTTCGAGACGTGCGCAAAGCGGTCGCCCGAAAGATCGCCGGTCGCCATCAGCGACTGGAGCTCGTCGCGCCGCGCCTCGATCGCGGCGATGCGGTTGGCGGGGATGGAGGTCATGCGGCGGCGATCTCCGCCAGGAGCCGCCGGACCTTTCCGAGTTCGTCCGAATCCGCGGCCGAACGGATGTTCGCCACGGCCCGCCCGTCCTGCCAGCGCAGCCCGACCAGCACCTTGGCCGGAACCTTGGCCGCCTTGTCGAAGCGCTTGCGGGGCGATCCGGTGGCGATCATGTCGGCGGACAGACCCTCGCCGCGGAGCAGCTTCAGCGTCCGCTGGGCATCCGCCAGGGCAAGATCGTCCTCCACCGCGATGATGACATCGGGGTTCTCCGCCGCCGGTTCGGCGATCAGCATCGCCAGCCGCTCGACGCCGGCTGCCCAGCCCACGCCCGGCGTCTCCGGCCCGCCCAGCGATCCGATCAGCCCGTCATAGCGCCCGCCCGCCAGCACCGTGCCCTGCGCGCCCAGCCGGTCGGTGACGAACTCGAACGCAGTGTGGCGATAGTAATCGAGCCCGCGCACCAGCCGCGCGTTGCGCGTCCAACTGACCCCCGCCGCGTCCAGCCCGCGCGTCACCGCTTCGAAGAAGGCTCCCGCCTCCGCGGTCATGAACTCGTCGATGCCGGGTGCGCTGTCGGCGACAGGCCGGTCGCGCGGGTCCTTGCTGTCCAGGATGCGCAGCGGGTTCTTGTCGAGCCGCGCGATGCTGTCTTCGGAGAGCTCGCCGCGATACTGCTCAAAATGGCGGATCAGCGCCGCGCGCCAGCCGTCGCGCGTCGCCGCGTCGCCCAGCGTGTTGAGCTGGAGCGTCACGCCGTCGGCGATGCCCAGTTCGTGCAGAAGCTGGTCGGCCAGCACCAGCAGCTCCACGTCGGCGGCGGGTTCGGCCGCGCCGATGATCTCCGCGTCGATCTGGTGGAACTGGCGGAAACGGCCCTTCTGCGGGCGTTCGTAGCGGAATACCGGCCCCGCCGCCGCGAGCTTCATCGGCGCGTGCTGCTGCCAGCCCTCGGTGATGAAGGCGCGGCAGATTCCCGCTGTGAACTCGGGCCTTAGCGTGATCGAATCGCCGCCGCGGTCCTCGAAGCTGTACATCTCCTTCGACACGACATCGCTGGTCTCGCCCATCGAACGGGCGAAGACGCCGGTCGCCTCGAAGATCGGAATCTCGACGCGCTGGAAGCAATAGAGGCGGCGGACGCGATCGAAGGCGTCGAGAACCGCGGCGAACCGCCGCTGCTCCTCGCCGAAGATATCCTGCGTGCCCCGGATGCGCTTGGGGGTTTCTATACGTGCCATTGGGGGCGGCTCCTTAATCAAGAGACGGCAGCAGCGCCAGAAGCTTGCGCTTCATTCGCGCCCGTCCGGGGGACTCCGTATTCTTACCGATTATCTGCCCCGGAGCGCGGCCCTACCCCTTTGGACGTCGGAGCCAGGGAGGCAAAGACGGAAGGCCGAAGGCAGGCGATCTTCCCGAAGCCGGCCGCCGCAAGGCGGCGCGGAACAGGGCGCCCCACACCGCCTGGTGGGGCGGAACGCAGGCACGAGGCCCACGGAACGAGCCGCACGCCCGCAAGGGCAGCGCGCCCGTTTTCCCCGAACCCCTGGAGCATGAAGACGGGAACGCGCGGCTTGCGCCAGCCTGGCTCCGACACCCCGGCCGGTCCGCCGGCCGCGGCGCCGCCGCGCCACCGGGTCAGGTACGGCGGCGCCCTAGGCGGCCCTGCGTCGCGAATCTCTTGCCTGCGCCGCGCGGCGGGGCTAACCCGCGCTCTCCGCCGGGAATGCGGGTATAGCACAATGGTAGTGCAGCAGCCTTCCAAGCTGAATACACGGGTTCGATTCCCGTTACCCGCTCCATCCCCCTCCCGCCGCAGCGAACCCGCGTTCCTTTGTGGCGCTCCGCCCAACAGGGCTACGGGCCTTTGTGGCGCTCCGCCCAACAGGGCTACGCGCATGGTTCGATTCCCGTTACCCGCTCCATCCCCTTCCCGCCGCAGCGAACCCGCGCCTTTTGGCCGCCCGCCTGCGCAACAAGCGAAGCATCCGTGACCGCCGAACCGCTCGCGCTGTACGTCCACTGGCCGTTCTGCGTCTCCAAATGCCCCTATTGCGACTTCAACAGCCACGTCCGCGCCGATGTGGACCAGGCGGCGTGGCGGGCGGCGCTGCTGGCCGATCTGGCGCATGAGGCGGCGCTGCTGCCGGAGCGGCGGCTGGGGTCGATCTTCTTCGGCGGGGGCACGCCTTCGCTGATGCCGCCGGAGACGGTGGCGGCGGTGCTGGACGCGGCCGGGCGCCACTGGGGCTTCGCGCCCGGGATCGAGATCACGCTGGAAGCCAACCCGAGTTCGGTCGAGGCGGCACGCTTCGCCGATCTGGCGGCGGCGGGGGTCAACCGCGTCTCGCTGGGGCTCCAGGCCCTCGACGACGCGACGCTGGCGTTCCTGGGCCGCGCACATGGCGTGGACGAGGGGCTGGCCGCGCTGGAGACCGCCCAGCGCCACTTCGCGCGGGCCAGCTTCGACCTGATCTATGCCCGCCCCGGCCAGCCGCTGGCGGCGTGGGAGGCGGAACTGCGCCGGGCGATCGGCTTCGGCACCGGCCATCTGTCGCTGTACCAGCTCACCATCGAGCCGGGGACGCGCTTCGCCACGCTGGCGGCGAAGGGCGAGCTGGTGCTGCCCGATGGCGACGCGGCTGCCGACCTGTTCGACGCGACGCGCGCCATCGCGGCGGCGGCCGGGCTGCCCGCCTATGAGATATCCAACCACGCCCGGCCCGGCGAGGAGAGCCGCCACAACCTGACCTATTGGCGCTATGGCGACTATGCCGGGATCGGCCCCGGCGCGCACGGGCGGCGCGGGGGAATGGCGACGTTCCGCCGCCGCAAGCCCGAGAACTGGATCGCGGCGGTGGACCGCAACGGCCACGGCATCGAGCGCGAGGACGCGCTGGCCCCGCACGAACGCGCCGTGGAGGCGCTGCTGATGGGGCTGCGGCTGGACGAGGGCGTCGATCTCGATCGCATCGCCGCGCTGGCCGGGGGCGAGGTGCCGGTCGACGCAAAGGCGCTGGCCCGGGTCGCGGCGCAGGGGCTGGCGGTGCGCGAGGGCACGCGGCTGCGCGTCACGCCCGCGGGCATGCCCGTGCTGGAAGCGGTGCTGCGCGAGATCGTGGCCTGAGGCGGGGCGCGCGGGCACCGGCCCGTGCGCGCCCCAACCCCGCCGGCGTCAGTCGCCGAAGCCAGTGGGCGCGGCGGAGACCGTGGCGGTCGATCCCGCGCCGATCTCCTGAACCTCCAGCGCACGCTCGGCCACGCCGTCACGGCCGAAGCGGAATGCGCCGTCGAGCCCCGAGAAGCCGTCGCGCGCCTCCAGCCGTCCATCGGGGAAGGGCGTGCCCGGCCGCCATTCGCGCGCGATCCGCACCGTCAGCAGCACCGCGTCATAGCCCATCGTCGAAAGCCGGTAGGGCGCGACGCCGAAGCGGGCGCGATATTTGGTCGCATATTGGCGATAATATTTGTTCGGCACGCTGGCGAACCAGCCGCCGTTGAGCACCGCGTTCGCGCCGATCGCCGAATCGGCGTTCCACAGCTCGGTGCCGAGCAGCCGCGCGGTCTTGCCGCCGGCCGTCTTGCGCAGGATGGGCGTGGCCGTCACCGCGCTGGAGCCGCTGCCGGCGATCAGCACCGCCTGGAACGGATTGCGGCCCAGCTTGGTGATCGCGGTGGTCATCGATCCCGGGCGGCTGTCATAGGTCTCCATCCCCACCACGACGCCGCCCGAATCCTCCACCGAACGCAGGAACGCGGTGGAGGCGCGATCGCCGTAGAGGCCCGCGGGCATCAGACCGGCGAACTGGGTGATCCCCGATGCACGGGCATAGCGCACCACGCGATCGATCGACTGCGAGGGCGAATAGCCGAGCGTGTACACGCCCCGGCCCGCCACCCCGGCATCGTTGGAGAAGCTGAGCACCGGCACGCGCGCGCGTTGGGCGATCGGGGCCACCTCGCGCGCTTCCTCCGCCAGCAGCGGGCCGAGGATCAGCCGGGCGCCGTCCGCGATCGCGGCGCTGGCCGCGGCGGCCGCCCCGCCGGGCAGCGCGGTATCATAGGTGGTGATGCGCACCGTCTCGCTCTTGGTATCCAGGATCGCGAGCTGGGTCGCGTTCTGAAGCGACTTGCCGACCGCCGCGTTGGGGCCGGACAGCGGCACCAGCAACGCGACGCGATGGCGCTCCGCGTCCTGCGGCAGCGCGTTGGTGATCGGTGCGGGTGCCGGACGCGGTACGGCGACCGGCGCGGCAGGCCGCGATTCGGGAACGATACGCGCGCCGCCCGCGCAGGCCGCCGCCAGAAAGGCCAGGCCCAGGGTCGCCCAGCGCAACGCGGAACGCAGTCCCGGTTGCGGTTTCGATGCTGCCTCTGCCATGAACTCTCCCCGATGGACTCTACGCTTACGCCCGGCCTCTACATCGTCGCCACCCCGATCGGCAATCTCGGCGACCTTTCCCCGCGCGCGGCGGAGATATTGCTGAACGCCGATCTAGTCGCCGTCGAGGACAGCCGCGTTACCGCCGGGCTGTTCCGCCACCTGGGCGGCAAGGGGCGGATGATCCCCTATCACGATCACAACGCCGATTCCGTGCGCCCGGGGCTGGTGGCGCGGATGGGCGGCGAATCGGTTGCGCTGGTGAGCGACGCCGGAACGCCGCTGATATCCGATCCGGGCTACAAGCTGGTGCGCGACGCGCGCGCGGCGGGGCATATGGTGACGACGATCCCCGGCCCCTGCGCGGCGATCGCGGCGCTGACGCTGGCGGGGCTGCCGACCGACCGGTTCCTGTTCCTGGGCTTCCTGCCCGCCAAGTCCGGCGCGCGTGCGCAGGCGATCGCGGAGGTGGCCGGGGTGCGCGCCACGCTGGTGCTCTACGAATCGGGTCCGCGGCTGTCCGCCTGCCTTGCGGCGCTGGCCGATGGACTGGGCGATCGCGAGGCGGCGGTGGCGCGCGAGATCAGCAAGAAGTTCGAGGAGACCGTGACCGGCACGCTCTCCACGCTGACTGCGCGCTATGCCGATGCGCCGCCCAGGGGCGAGATCGTGGTGGTGGTCGCCCCGCCCGGCGAGGCCGCACCCGCGACCGCGGAGGATGCCGACGCCGCGCTGGCCGAGGCGCTGACCCGCCTGCCCCCGGCCAAGGCGGCGGGAGAGGTGGCCAAGCGGCTGGGGATCGATCGCAAGGCGCTGTACGCCCGCGCGATGGAACTGCGCGGCGGGCGCTGACCCGGCGCTATTCCAGGATCCAGCTTCGTCCCGCGATCGTCCGGCGGATGCCGGGCATCGGTATCCCGGCGGGCGTATCCGGCGTGGGCGGCGGGCGCCAATGGACGGACCCGTTCTCCGTCCCGCGATAGACGGCGACGGTTTCGAGCTGGCGCGATTCGTCGATTCCGGTGATCTCGGCCAGGCGGCGCAGATAGGTTGCCGCAAGGTCGCGCCGCCGCGTCCACGCGTGCGGGGTCACCGCACGGCGAGCGGCTGCAAGTTCCTGAATGGCGCGACGCCGGTAGTAGCTTTCGTTTGATTCCACCTATGCTCCCCCCCGGCAGCATTGCAGAAGCCCGGACCTTAAGCGATTCGGGACAGTAGGATTTACCCTATTTATCCACAGGCGGGAACCCGTGTCAGGATCATGGTGAACAAATTTGGCCAGGGATAGACGCGCCGCCGAATCGCGCGGGCGCGATGGCGAGACGCAGGCCGCATGGTTCCTGCGGATGAAGGGCTGGCGCATCCTGGACCGGCGCGTGCGCACGCCGGCCGGCGAGGTGGACCTGGTGGCCCGGCGCGGCAGCCTGATCGCCTTCGTCGAGGTGAAGACGCGCGCGCGGGGCGCCGATCTGGATCACGCCATCGACGCCCATCGCCTGCGCCGCGTGGCCGCCGCCGCGGAGTATCTGATGCAGCGCTATGCCGGCCCCGGCGACGATATCCGCGTCGACGTGATCCTCATTGCCCCGGGCACCCTGCCTCGCCATATCGAGAACGCCTGGATCGGGTGACCCCGGCGGGCCAAGCCAGCCACGAGAACGTGGAGCAGGAGGAAGAATGTCGCTTACGGTCGCGGTTCAGATGGACCCGCTGGAGAGCATCAACATCGCGGGGGATTCCACCTTCGCGCTGATGCTGTCGGCCCAGTCGCGCGGATATGCGCTGTTTCATTATTCGCCGGAGGACCTGAACTATCGCGACGGGCGCGTATGGACCCGCGCGCATCCGGTAACCGTGCAGCATGTGGTGGGCGATCACTTCCGATTCGGCCGCCCGATGAGCCTGGATCTGGGCAAGGACGCCGATGTGGTGCTGATGCGTCAGGACCCGCCGTTCGACCTGGGATATATCACCGCCACCCACTTGCTGGAGCGGATCGCGGACCAGACGCTGGTGGTGAACGACCCCGCATCGGTGCGCAACGCGCCCGAGAAGGTGTGGGTGCTGGATTTCGCGCGCTTCATGCCGCCGACGCTGGTGACGCGCAGCCTGGAGGAGGCGCGCGCCTTCCTGGCCGAACATGGCGAGATCGTCGTCAAGCCGCTGCACGGCAACGGCGGCAAGGCGATCTTCAAGGTGGGGACCGACGGCGCCAACCTTTCGTCGCTGATCGAGGTGTTCAACACCGCCTGGCGCGAGCCGCACATGGTTCAGGCGTTCCTGCCCGGCGTGGCCAAGGGCGACAAGCGCATCGTGCTGGTGGACGGCGAGGTGGCGGGCGCGGTCAACCGCATCCCAGGCGAGGGCGAGATCCGCTCCAACCTGGCCGTGGGCGGCAGCGCGGCGCAGACCGAGCTGACCGAACGCGAGCTGGAAATCTGTGCTGCGCTGGGACCCGAGCTGAAGCGCCGCGGGCTCCTTTTCGTGGGAATAGACGTTATCGGCGGCGAATGGCTGACCGAGATCAACGTGACCTCCCCCACCGGCATCGTGGCGATCGACCGGTTCAACGGCACCGATACGCCCGGACGCATCTGGGACGCGATCGAGGCCCGGCTGGCCGCGCGCGCGGCCTGAGCCCGCGGGACTGAGGGACGCATCCCGATGGTCAACTGGCTCGATTGGATCGAATGGGGCTATTGGGGCATCTTCCTGCTGATGGTGCTCGAGAATGTGATCCCTCCGATCCCTTCGGAGGTGATCATGGGGCTGGGCGGCATCGCGGTGGCGCGCGGCAAGATGGATTTCGCGATGCTGGTCGCCGCCGGCACCGCGGGCACCGTGGTCGGCAACCTCTTCTGGTGGGAGGCCGGGCGGCGGCTCGGATACCGGCGGCTGAAGCCGGCGGTGGACCGCTGGGGGCGCTGGCTGACGATCGAATGGGACAATATCGAGCGGCTGAAGGCCTATTTCGACCGCTGGGGCGGGCTCACCGTGTTCCTGTTCCGCTTCCTGCCGTTGGGGCGCACGATGATATCAGTGCCGGCGGGGCTGATGCACATGCCCTTCTGGCGCTTCACGCTGTTCACCACGGCGGGCAGCCTGGTGTGGAACGTGATGCTGGCCGGGGTTGGGCTGGGGCTCGGCACGCTGATCCAGGACGTCGAACGCTGGGTGACGCCGGTGGCGTTGGCGGGGGCGGCGGCGATGCTGCTGCTCTATGTCTGGCGGCTGCTCACCTGGCGGCCGCGGCACCGGGCCTGACGCCTCACGCCCGCGGATGGGCGTTGCGATAGACGTCGAGCAGATGCGCGGCATCGACCGCGGTATAGACCTGTGTGGAGCTGAGGCTGGCATGGCCCAGCAACTCCTGCAGCGCGCGCAGATCCGCGCCGCGGCCCAGCAGGTGGGTGGCGAAGCTGTGGCGCAGCGCGTGCGGCGTGGTGCGATCGGACAGGCCGAGCGCGGTGCGCGCGGAACGCACCGACTTGCGGATCATGCCGGGCGGCAGCGGCCCGCCCTTCGCCCCGCGGAACAACGGAGCGCCGGCGGAGACGCCCCAGGGGCAGGCGGCGGCATAGGCCTCGATCGCCTCGCGCACCTGGGGCAGCAGCGGCACCATGCGCGTCTTGCCGCGCTTGCCGGTGACGCGCAGCGTCTGGCCGAGCGGCAGCACCCCGCCGTCGAGCCCTACCGCCTCGCCGATGCGCAGGCCCGCGCCGTAGAGCAGGAGCAGCACCGCCCAGTCACGCGCGGCGATCCAGGGCTCCCGCGCCTCCTCCGACGCCAGCTCCGCCAGCGCCACCGCCTCATGCGGGGCAACCGGGCGGGGGACGCCCTTCTTGACCCGCGGCCCGCGCAGCTTCGGCAGCTCGGCACGCTCGCCCGCAGCCCATTTGAGGAAGCCGCGCACTGCCGAAAGCTCGCGCGCGGCGGAGACATTGGCCAGCCCATCCTCGCGCCGCTGCGCCAGGAAGGCGCGCAGATCGGCGGCGGAGACCCCCGCCAGCGCCTCACGCGCCACCGCCCCGCCCCAATGGCGCTGAAGGAAGGCGATCAGCCGCTCCGCCGTCGCCTGATAGGCACGCACCGTATGCGCCGACCGCCGCCGGTCGCGGGCCAGGTGCCGGGCATAGAGGAGCGGAAGCGGTTCCACGGACGCGGCCTACCAAATCCTCCCCGGCACGGGGAAGGGGACCGCGGAGGAATGGCTCAGCCGATCTTCTGCCCGGTCTTTTCCCAATCGGCCAGGAACGCCTTGATGCCGTTGTCGGTCAGCGGGTGCTTGACGAGCTGCTTGATGACCGAGGGCGGGGCGGTCATCACATCGGCGCCGATGCGCGCGGCCTCATAGACGTGGATCGGATGACGCACGCTCGCGACGAGGATTTCGGTCGCGAAGTCGTAATTGTCGTAGATCAGCCGGATGTCGGCGATGAGCTGCATGCCATCGAAGCCGATGTCGTCATGGCGGCCGACGAAGGGCGAGATGAAGGTCGCCCCCGCCTTCGCCGCCAGCAGCGCCTGGTTGGCCGAGAAGCAGAGCGTGACGTTGACCATCGTGCCGTCATCGGTCAGCGCCTTGCACGCCTTCAGCCCGTCGATCGTCAGCGGCACCTTCACCGCGACATTGTCGGCGATCTTGCGGACCACCTCGGCCTCTTTCATCATCGTCTCGAAATCGAGCGCGACGACCTCGGCCGAGACGGGGCCGGAGACGATGCCGCAGATCTCCGCGACCACCTCCAGGAAATCGCGGCCCGCCTTGTGGATCAGCGAGGGATTGGTGGTTACGCCGTCGAGCAGCCCGGCATCGGCCAGGTCGCGGATCTCGGCGGTGTCGGCGGTGTCGGCAAAGAATTTCATCGGTGGCTCCGCGAAGGAATTGTGACGCTCGAATGACGCTTGTGTTACAGGCCGCGCCCGAATCGGAGCTTCTCTATAGCTCCGCCGACAGGAGAGGCACCCCCTTGCGCCGGATTCCCTTCCTTATCGCCGCGTTTCTGGTGCCGCTGCCCGCGCTGGCGCAGCAGCAGGACGAGCAGCTCTGGCTGCAGACCAACGCCTCCGTCACCATCGGCGATCGGGAGAAGATCACGCTGGAGGGCATCGGCCGCTTCAGCGACCGCGCGGACGGCTTCTCGCATGCCGAGGCGGGCATCCTCTTCACCCACACCACCGATGGCGGCATCGAGCTTTCGATCGGGTACCGCCATGTCGAGGACTGGAACCAGGGCGTGGCGCTGCCCAACGAGGAGCGGCTGCGCCAGATGGTGCTGGTGCCGCTGGGATCGGGCTTCACCGGCCGGCTGCGCTTCGAACAGCGGTTCAACAGCAGCGGCAGCGAGATCGGCGTGCGGCTGCGCCCGCGCCTGGGCTTCGATACGCCGTTGAACGACAAGGGCGTCAAGCTGTTCGCCACGCAGGAGCATTTCCTCAATTTCAACACCACCGGCTGGGGCCAGCGCGCCGGTTATGAACGGATGCGCAACGCGGTGGGCATATCGCTGCCGCTGGGCGGCAAGCTGCGCGGCGAGGTCGGCTACCTCAACCAGTATCGCTTCGGCCGCGCCGGCAAGCGCGACCAGATGGATCACGCGCTCACCTTCACGCTCAGCTTCAACGTCGCCAGCTTCGGCGACGGGGATTAGGGTCTGTCCTGCTAGGCGAGCCGGCCCGCCAAAAGCGGACAGTCCCTATGGCGCGACGAGCATCAGCTTCACTTGCGGCTTCGTCAGACGGGTGAGCGACACGCGGTAGACGCCGGGCTGGAGATCGAACTGCACGATCTTGCGGATCGTGGAGCATTCCGGGCCATGCCCATGCCCGGCGGACTTGAGCGGCGCGGCGGCGCCGAGCGGCGTCACGTCGATCCAGCCGCCCTGATCGAGCGCGATGCCATAGCGGCCCGCGGTCTCGATCCGGAAACCGATCTCAACGGTGCCATCCTTTACCTCCAGCACCGCGGCCTGGCCGGGACCGAACGCCTCCACGGGTGCGGTCCAGCCCGAAAGCGCGGGCGGCAGCGCAGCATCGGTGGCAGCACAGGCGGGCACAGCCTGCGCGAACAGCAGCACGGACAAAGCGGCGGCAATCGGCATCGGCGGATACTCCATCTACTTCCCGGCCCGGGGGAATAGGAGTTTCGCGCACTGGCGCAAGGCCGGCGGGCTTTCCCGGGCCGCGCCCGCACGATAGGCCTGTGCCATGCCCACGCGCGCCGAACCCCTGCTGGAAATCACCTTCGACGCCGAGGTGATCCATTGGCGCGGACCGGCGCCCTTCCTGTTCCTGCCGGTGCCGGAGGAGCATGTGGGCGCGGTGCGCTTCGCGGCGCGCGCGGCCAGCTATGGCTGGGGCTGCGTGCCCGCGACGGCAACCATCGGCGGCTTCACCTTCACCACCTCACTGTTTCCCCGGGACGGTGGCTATCTGCTACCGCTGAAGGTGGCGGCGCAGCGCGCGTGCGGCGCGGGACTGGGCGATCGCGTCACGGTGTCGATGCGGATCGACGATCCCCTGCCGGCCCGCCCCTGAGCGATCGGAAGCTGCGGACTGGACCTTGCGTCCGCAACCCCTAGATGACGGACATGGCCTCCAACCGCGTCCGCGTCATCGTGCTGCACCCCGCGCTGGGGCCGCTCGACTATCGCGTGCCGCACGGCATGACGGTGGAGCCCGGATCTGTCGTGGTGGTGCCCATCGGCCCGCGCCAATATGCCGGCGTCGTCTGGGAGGAAGACCGGTTGCCGTGCGAGACGGTGGGCGACAATCGCCTGCGCAACCTGGTCTCTGTCGCCGATGCGCCGCCGATCCCCGCGCCGGTGCGCCGGCTGATCGAGTGGACGGCCAACTATTATCTCGCCCCGCTGTCCTCCGTGCTGGCGATGTCGCTGCGGACCTCGGCGGCGTTCGAGGCGGCGCCGACGATCGTCGAATATCGCGCCACCGGCCTGGTGCCCGATCGGCTGACCCCGCAGCGCGCGCAGGCGCTGGAGCGGATCGCCGACCGCCAGGGGCTGGTGCGCGAGCTGGCCACCATCGCCGACGTGACCGAGGCGGTGATCCGCGGGCTGGTGAAGGCCGGTGCGATCGAGAGCGTGACGGTGAACACCGACACCCCCTATCCCCTGCCCGATCCGCGCCACGCCCCGCCCGATCTTTCGGACCAACAGGCGGCAGCGGCCAGCATCCTGCGCCAGGCGATCGGGGCGCACGCCTTCCAGCCCTTCCTGCTCGACGGGGTGACCGGATCGGGCAAGACCGAGGTCTATTTCGAAGCGATCGCCGCGGCCATCGCGGCGGGGCGCCAATCGCTGGTGCTGCTGCCCGAGATCGCGTTGACCGAGCCGTTCCTGACGCGGTTCGCGCGGCGCTTCGGCTGCGATCCGGTGGCGTGGCATTCGGACCTGCGCCAGTCGCAGCGCCGCCGCGCGTGGCGCGCGATCACCCGCGGCGAGGCGATGGTGACGGTGGGCGCGCGATCGGCGCTGTTCCTGCCCTATCCCAACCTCGGCCTGATCGTGGTGGACGAGGCGCACGAGACCAGCTTCAAGCAGGAGGACGGCGTTCACTACCACGCGCGCGACGTGGCGGTGATGCGCGGCAAGTTCGAGGATTGCCCGGTGGTGCTCGCCACCGCCACCCCCGCGATCGAGACGCGGCACCAGGTGGAGCTGGGCCGATACGAGGAGCTGAAGCTGCCAGGCCGCTATGGCGCCGCCGAGCTGCCGCAGATCGAGGCGATCGACCTGATCCAGGAGCCGCCCGAGCGTGGACGCTGGCTCTCCCCGCGCCTCGTCACCGCGATCGACGCCTGCCTGGAGCGCGGCGAGCAGGCGCTCTTGTTCCTCAACCGGCGCGGCTATGCTCCGCTCACGCTGTGCCGTGCGTGCGGCCACCGGTTCCAATGCCCCAACTGCACCGCATGGATGGTGGAGCACCGGCTGATCCGCCGGCTGGCATGCCATCATTGCGGCCACACCAACCCCGTGCCGGAGGCATGCCCCGAATGCGGGGCGGAGGACGCGCTGGTCGCCTGCGGCCCCGGCGTCGAGCGGATCGCCGACGAGGCGGCGGCGCTGTGGCCCGATGCGCGCGCGGCGGTGGTCACCTCCGACACCATCTGGTCCCCCGTCAAGGCCGCCGAGTTCGTCCACCGGATGGAGCATGGCGAGATCGACATCGTGATCGGTACCCAGCTCGTCACCAAGGGCTATCATTTCCCCAATCTGACGCTGGTGGGGGTGGTGGATGCCGACCTGGGGCTGGCGGGCGGCGACCTGCGCGCTTCGGAGCGTACCTTCCAGCAGATCATGCAGGTCGCCGGGCGCGCGGGCCGGGGCGAGAAGCCGGGCACCGTCTATATCCAGACGCACAGCCCCGACGCACCGGTGATGCAGGCACTGGTGAACGGCGATGCCGAAGGATTCTATGCCGCCGAGACCGAGGCGCGGCGCGATGCAGGCGCCCCGCCCTTCGGCCGCTTCGCCGCGATCGTGGTGTCGTCGGAAGACCGGCAGGCGGCCGAAGAGACCGCACGGCTGATCGGGCGCAGCGCGCCGAAGCCGGACGGGATGCACGTGTTCGGCCCCGCCCCCGCGCCGCTGGCGATGCTGCGCGGGCGGCACCGGTTCCGCCTGCTGGTCCACGCGCGCCGCGCCTTCGACGTGCAGGACGTGATCCGCGAGTGGCTGGGCGCGCTAAGCTGGCCGCAGAAGGTGCGCGTGACCGTGGACGTCGATCCCTACAGCTTCGTTTGAGGGGGGCTTCCGGCCCCGCGACCGGCAGGACCAGCGGCGATATGCTCCGGCCATGGAGCGCCGCCGCCAAGATACCGGAAAACGGCACATCCACCGCCACGCCCGTCCCAATTCTGGCAAATCACCTTTGCTTCTCGCATATATTGCGCGCGGCCCGGTGATCGATAGTGTCCGTCAACAAGGGGGCTTTACCGACATGATTCGCTTACTGGTATCGACACTGCTGCTGCTTGTTCCGGGGACCGCGCAAGCCGCCTGGTATGAGGCGACGACGAGTCACTTTGTTTTCTATTCCGACGACACGCCCGAACGGATTGCTGCGTTCGCCCAGTCGCTGGAACGCTATGACAAGGCGATGCGGATTTTCCGCAATATTCCCGACGATCCGGTTGCGCCGGTGGACCGGGTGACAATCTATGTGCTCGCGTCAACAAGCAGCCTCAGCGCGCTGGGCTGGCAGGGCGTAGCCGGCGTATACATGGGCCGCGCAGGGGAACCGGTAGCCTACACGATCAAATATGGCGACGAGTTGAAGGGGTCGCGCGTCCGTGTTGATGAGATCTATGAGTTGAAACCTGCCGAGGTGCTTCGGCACGAATATGCGCACCATTTCATGTTCAGCAACTTTCGGATGGGTGCGCTGCCTACATGGTTCGCTGAAGGCTTCGCCGAATTCCATGCGACCGCGATCGAAGGCGCCGATGGGTCCATCACCTTTGGCCAGATGCCGGGTTATCGCGCAGGCCAATTTTACCGTCCGTCGGGATGCACCGCGAAGCACCTCGTGACGACCAGCGATCTCCGCAAGCTGCCGCTATGCCGTTATGTGGACCTCTATTCGACCGGCTGGCTCCTGACGCATTACCTCACCTTCCAGCCGAATGGCCCGGCGCAAATGGGTGCGTATCTTCAAGCGATCAACAGCGGCAAAACGCCAGCCGAGGCTTCTGCGGTCTTCGGAGATCTCGATGCGCTGAACAAGACCCTGAGCAAGTATCTGAACGGCAGCAAGCTTCCAGCCTATGTGGTTCCCGCTGAGCAGATCAAAATCGCCGCGCCCGTGGTTCGGCCACTGACCCCTGCCGAAGCGGCCACGATCCCAGTCCGCATCCGCTCCAAAGCAGGCGTTGACGAGAAGGAAGCGCCAGGCGTCTATGAACAGGCGGTGCGGGCCGCGGCCCCCCATCCGAACGACCCCTTTGCCCAGGTGGTGCTGGCAGAAGCCGCCTTTGACGCCAAACATTATGACGAGGCAGAGGCCGCAGCGCGGCGGGCGCTGGCCAGCGATGCCAAATCGGGAACCGCGATGCTCTTTATCGGCAAGGCCAAGATGGCCAAGGCCGTTGCTGACAGGTCGGCCGATCCCTTGATTTGGCGCGAGGTGCGCAAATGGTTCAGCGCGGCCAACCACAACGACCCGAACGATCCGCGCCCGCTGATGTATTTCTATCGCAGCTTTCTCGCCGCTGGCCAGGCACCCACCGCGAATGCGATTGCGGGACTTTATCAGGCTCTGGACGTCTCTCCGTACGACCGCTCGAGCAGCCTGCTCGCCGCTTATGCCCTTCTGAGCGACAAGAAGGATGCCCAGGCCCGCGCCGCACTTGCGACGCTAGCCTACAACCCGGATTCGCCCAAGCTGCGCGAACGGGCAGGCAAGATTCTGGACATGATTGAAGCTGGGCAGACGGATGCCGCAATGGCGGCACTGCTGCCCTGGGCGCGCGATCCGGACTATGTCGATCCGGAAGACAAGAAGGGCAAGAACTAGCCGGATGCCGGGGCGCGGGGCGGCGGGCCGGAGCCCCAGCCCCGCGCCCATCGCTGCGGCGGACAATCGCGCCCGCTTTGCGTTCACGCCCCTCTTGATGGAGCCGCTGTTTTCGCCGAAACCCGGGGCATGATGCGGCACCTGATCCTTTTGCTGACGCTGGCGCTCTGCTGGGCCGCGCCGGCGCGCGCGGACGATATTTCGGCCTCGGCGCGCGGCGTGGTGCGCATCGTCACCATCGCGGTGGTGGGCGACGAGGTGGTGGGCTTCGGCCATGGCAGCGGCTTCGCGGTCGCGCCCAACCGGGTGGTGACCAACGCCCATGTCGTCGAACTGGCGAGCCGCTATCCCGACAATGTCGTGATCGGAGTGGTGCCGTCCGAAGGCGACAAGTCGTTCCAGGGGCGGCTGATCGCGATCGACCCCGACCGCGATCTGGCGCTGATCGAATTCTCCGGCGTGCGGCTGCCGACGCTGGCGATCTACACCGGCGCGGTGGCGGAAGGCGACGCGCTGATCGCGCTCGGCTATCCCGGCAACGTCGATCTGGCGACCGCGCGCAGCGCGGCCGACTTCATCAATCCCCAGTCGCCGGTGCGCAGCCAGGGCAATTTCTCCGGCAACCGCCGCCTGGGCAACACCAGCGTGCTGATCCACACCGCCGCGATCGCGCGCGGCAATTCGGGCGGGCCGCTGCTCGATCGTTGCGGGCGCGTGCTGGGCGTCAACACCGCGCAGACCAATGGTGATTCGGGCGATTCGAGCTTCGGCTTCGCGGTTTCCGCCGCCGAGCTGGCCGCCTTCCTGGCCGAGGCGAAACAGCCCGCCTCCACGGTGACCGTGCCCTGCACCACCGTGGAGCAACAGATGGCGCAGGACCGCGACGCGGCCGAGGCCGAACGCCTGGCCGCCGAGGAGCGCGCCCGGGTGGAGGCCGCCCGCGCCGACGCGCAGCGGCAGGAGGCGATGGCCCAGGCGCGCGCCAGCAACGCGGCGGCGCGCGAGAATTTCATGGCCGGCGCGGCCGTGCTGCTGGTGCTGGGCGCGCTGTGCCTGGGCGGCGGCGGGCTGCTGCTGTCGCGCGGACGCCAGCGCGAGGCGATCTGGGTCGCGGCCGGCGGCGGCGTGCTGTTCCTGGGCGCGGTGGCGCTGTTCATCAGCCGCCCGACCTTCGACGAAACCAAGGTGGTGCCCCTGCCCGCCGACAACGGCACGGGAACCGGCAGCACCGCGGCCCCGGCTCCCGCCGGGCGGATGGTGTGCAAGCTGGTGCCCGAGCGCAGCCGCGTGATCCTGAGCAAGACCGACGATGTGACGCTGGATTTCGGTGCCGACGGCTGCGTCAACGGCCGCACCCAATATGCCGAGGCAGGGCGCAACTGGCAGCGCATCCTGGTGCCCGATCAGGAGCAGACGGTTTCGGTGCTGGACTATGATCCGGCCACCCAGACCTATACCAACACCCGCTACCTGCTGTCGGCGGAGGAAATGGGCAAGGCGCGCAAGCTGCGTTCCGAGGTGAAACTAAAGAGCTGTTCGACCGACCAGGCGGCGCGCGCCGGCATGGCGACGCAGCAGCAGCAGATCCGCGCGTCGCTGCCCCAGGTCTATAACGAGAAGCTGGTCTACCGCTGCGCCGCGGGCAACTGAGCGCGGGACAGCGCCGCCGAAACGGACGGTTCCCCGCCCGCCCCCGATCGTGCTAATCGTTCCGGCAGGCTAACGGGCGGGGAAGCATGGCAGGGGCGCTGGGCAGGATCGTTACCGGCACGCGCAAGCGGCTGTGGGCGGCGGTGCCCGGCCTGATCGCGCTAATCGTGATCATGGTCCTCCAGTTCGTCCAGGTGCCGCAGGTCGAACGGCTGGGGCCGCTGCTGTTCGACGGCTTCCAGCGCGCCGCGCCGCGCCCGTTCGAGGATACCGCCGTGCGCGTCGTCGATATCGACGACGAGACGCTGAAGCGGCTGGGCCAATGGCCCTGGCCGCGCAGCGACGTGGCCGAGCTGACCCGGCGGCTGACCGACGCGGGCGCCGCCGCGATCGGTTTCGACGTGGTGTTCGCCGAGCCGGACCGCACCTCGCCAGCGATTCTGGCCGCGCGCGCCGAGAAGGAGGGCGCCGCACCCGAAGCGCTGGCCGCGCTGAAGGCGCTGCCCGACAATGACGCGGTCTTCGCCGAGACGCTGGCCAATTCGCCGGTGGTACTGGCCTATTTCCTCAACAACGAGCCCAAGGGCGCCCCGATCGAGCCCAAGGCGGGCTTCGCCACCACCGGCACCTCGCCGGACAAGTCGGTGGTGAACTTCACCAACGCGATCCGCCCGCTGAAGCAGCTCAACGACGCGGCGATGGGCAACGGCTTCGTCAGCCTCCAGCCCGATCTGGACGGGATCGTGCGCAAGCCGGCGCTGCTGGCGGCGGTGGACGGGCAGCTCCTCCCATCGCTGGCGGCGGAGACGCTGCGCGTGGCGCAGGGCGCGGGATCGATCATCGTCAAGTCGAGCGACGCCAGCGGCGAGCTGGGCGCCGACGGCAGCGGCAGTTTCGAAAGCGCGGGCAGCCAGGTTGCATCGCTCAAGATCGGCGATTTCGAGATCCCGACCACGGCACGCGGCGAGTTCAACGTCTATTACACAAAGCCCGCGCCGCAGCGGATCGTACCCGCCTGGAAGATCCTGACCGGCGCACTGACGCCCGAGCAGATGGAGCAGGAGTTCGGCGGCCGCATCGTCCTGATCGGCACGGGCGCGGCCGGGCTGCGCGACCTGGTTTCCACCCCGGTCGCCGAGCGCGAACTGGGCGTCGTCGTCCACGCCCAGGTGATCGAGCAGGTGCTGCTCAAGAAGTTCCTCGTCCGCCCCTATGACAAGGTCTTCTGGTTCGAGACAATGGGCACGCCGCTGCTGGGGCTGCTGCTGGCGCTGCTGCTGCCCTTCCTGGGGGCGATCCGCGGCGCGGTGGTGGGCATATTGCTGTCGGCCGGGATGGTGGCGGCGAGCTGGCTGGCGTTCCGCCAGGGGATGATGCTGCTCGATCCCACCTATCCGGTGCTGGCCATCCTGGCGGTGTACGTCACCAGTACCGCCTTCACCTATTACCGCGAGGAGAAGCAGCGCGCCTATATCCACCAGGCGTTCGACCGCTATCTCTCGCCCGATCTGGTGCAGCGCATCGTCGACGATCCCAGCCGGCTGGAACTGGGCGGCGAGGAGCGCGAGATGACCGTGCTGTTCTGCGACGTGCGCAGCTTTTCCGCGATATCGGAAAAACTCAGCCCGCAGGAGATCATCCGCTTCCTGATCGCGTTCCTGACGCCGATGTGCGACATCCTGCTGGCGCGCAAGGCGACGATCGACAAGTTCATCGGCGACGCGATCCTGGCCTTCTGGAACGCACCGCTCGACGATCCGGACCAATATGGCAACGCCGCGCGCGGCGCGCTGGCGATGGTCGACCGGCTGAAGCAGCTCAACCGGGAGATGCCCGGCGGCACGGAGCCATGGCCGGGCGAGGTGAGCATCGGCATCGGCCTGAACGCCGGCCCGTGCTGCGTCGGCAACATGGGATCGGCGCAGCGCCTGTCCTATTCGCTGATCGGCGACACGGTGAACCTGGCATCGCGGATCGAGGGGCTGACCAAATATTATGGCGTGCCGATCCTGATGGGATCGGCGCTGCAGGAAAGGCTGCGCGAGTTCGCGACGCTGCCGGTGGACCTGGTCCGGGTGGTGGGCCGCGACGCGCCCGAGCAGCTCCATGTGCTGCTGGGCGACGAGGCGATGGCCGCCGCGCCCGCGTTCGGCGAATTCGCCAAGGCGCATGAGGCGATGCTGAACGCCTATCGCGCGCAGGATTGGGACGCGGCGCAGGCGCTGGCCGACCAGGGCATCGAAGGGCCGGCGGCGGCCTATGGCCTGGTCAAGCTCTATGCGCTGATCCAGGGCCGGATCGCGCTCTATCGCGAAAATCCGCCGGGCGCGGACTGGGACGGCGTGTACCAGGCGACGGAGAAGTAACGCGCCGGTTGCGGGCGGTGGACGGGGATGACAGGATCGCCCGGCGTGACCCACAGTATCTTCCCCAACCTGCAGCCGCTCCGCGAGCGGCCGATCCCGGCCCAGCATGCGGTGCGCGAGCGCCAGTCCGGCTATCGCGCACATCCGATCGCCATGGACGGCGCGGCCAGCCGCGAGCCGCTGATGCCCGCGGAGGCTTTCGGGCTGGCGGGTGCCAACTATTATCATCTGACGCGCAACCCGCCCTATTATGCGCGCATTCCCGGATCGGTGCCCTATGTCGCGGTGCGCGAGGGCGTGGGCCGGCGGCTGGCGGCCGTGCAACGGCGGCTGGCGGCAGACGGCGTGGCGCTGTGGCTGTACGACGGGTGGCGGCCCAATGCGGTGCAGGCCTATTTCTACGATCGCTGGATCCCCGATCAGGCTGCGCTGCGATATGGCACCGAGGAAGGGCTGAGGGCGATGCGCGGCTATTGGTCGCGGCCGACCACCGATCCGCTATCGCCCGCCCCGCACCTGACCGGCGGCGCGATCGACCTGACCCTGTGCTGGGCGGACAGCCGCGAGCCGCTGTGGATGGGATCGCTGTTCGACGATGTGACCCCGGTGGCCCATCTGGACCATTTCGAGGCGCCGATCGCGGGCATCTCCTATTCGGACGAGGAAGCGCGGGCGAACCGGCGGCTGCTCTATTGGGCGATGGCGGAGCAGGGTTTCCTCGCCAACCCGACCGAATGGTGGCACTTCAGCTTCGGCGACCAGATGTGGGCCAAGGTGACCGGCGAACCCGCCGCACTCTATGGCCCGGCAGAGGGGCTGTAGGGCTTATCCCCCCTGCCCTATTTTCTGTCTATCAGCACGGCCTGCTGCCATCGGCCCGGCGCCTTGTCGGTGCGGTGGATGCAGCCGGGCCAGCAACAGGGCCGCTTCTTGCCCTCCATCAGCTCCTCGACGGTTCGTTCGATGCGGCGCTGGCGCGTTGCGGGCTGTTTCGCGTCCTCGACCCAGCAGATGAACTCGTTGCGGCCGAGCGGCGTCAGCCCCTCCCACAGCGCCAGCACGCCGGGGCCGGATCGCAGCGCGGCCTGAAGATCCTGGCCGGCCTCATGGACGGTGCCGTGCGCAAAGCCTGCCGTCACCAATGCCTCCCATGAACGGGCGCGGCGCCCATGCCTAGAACGGCACCCCAAGCGCCTTCGCCTGGCCTTCCAGCTCGGCCTTCGCGCCGGGGTTGGCGGCGACGGCGGCCTTCAGCGCGGCGCTGGCCCTGGCGGGCTCGCCCAGCGTCATGCGGCTGCGCATCAGCATCACCCAGCGTGCCACGTCCTTCGGATCGGCCTTCAGCCGCTCCTCCAGCCGCGCGACCATGCCCTGCGCCATCTCGTTCTGCTGGCTGGGCGAGAGCCTGGCCGCCTCGCGCACCTCATCGGCGGTGGGGCCGCCGAGACCGGCCATCGCGGGCGCGGATGCTCCGGCAGGCGGCATCGCGGGCGGCGCGGGCTGCTTCACGCTGGCCAGGCGCGGGGCGACGTCGATGCCATGGAGCTTGCCGACCTGCTGGATCGTGCGGCGCAGATCGGTTTCCCAGGGCGCCCCGGGCGGCGTATCCGCCAGCAGCGCGAACCAATCGTCGATCGCGCCCTTGTGATCGCCGTCCAGATCGCGCTTCGCCGCCAGGAAATAGCGGCTGGGCGGGTCTTTCGGATCGATCGCGAGCGCCTTGCGGAACGCCTCCACCGCAGCCGGTGGCATCGGATCGCGTTCGGAGCCGCGCGCCCGCGCCTCCCCCAGCACCGACCATATGCGCGCGCGATCGGGCGCCAGGTTCGCGGCATGCTCCAGCGCGGAGACGGCGCGCGGATAATCGTCCGCGTCGAAATAGGCCATGCCGAGCGCCATCCAGGCCTCCGGGTCCTGCGGCGCGGCCTTGGCCGCCGCCTCCAGCGATTCGAGGGTGACGCCCGCCGAGGCATTCATCGCGGGGACGGGCGGCGCATCGCCCTTGTCCCGAAGTGATGCAAAGACCAGCACCCCCGCGAGCCCGAAAGCCGCCGCCGCCAGCGCGATCTTGCCCGCCGTCGCCGCCTGCATGCCGCCCATCAAACCGCCCGTTCCCCTGCCGTAATGGCTGGCGCACGATGCGCCGCTTGCGCTATTCTGCCTCGCCGGGCGGCGAAAGCCTAGCCGCAACGAGGGGGATCGGATGGCGGATCGCGTGAAGATCGCGATCGTGGGATCGGGGCCTGCGGGCCTCAGCGCCGCCGCGCGCGCGGCGCAGCTTGGCCTCAGCCACGTCCTGCTCGAAAAGACCGACCACCTCTCCGACACGATCTACAAATACCAGAAGGGTAAGCATGTGATGGCCACGCCATCCGCGCTGGTGCTGCGATCGGACATGGATTTCGACGCGGGCAAGCGCGAGGCGGTGCTCGGCACCTGGGACAGCCAGGCGGCCAAGTTCAAGGTCAACGTGCGCTACCGCAGCGAGGTGAAGGCGATCGAGGGCGAGAAGGGCGCCTTCGCGCTGACGCTGACCGACGGGGCGAGGATCGAGGCGGAGACGATCGTTCTCGCCATCGGCACCCAGGGCAACCCCAACCTGCTGAAGGTGCCCGGCGCGGAGACCGGCAACATCCAGTATCAGCTCGACGATCCCGGCGAATATATCGACGAACATATCACCGTGATCGGATCGGGCGACGCCGGGATCGAGAATGCGCTGGGCCTGGCCGCCGACGCGGCGCAGGGCAACACCGTCACCATCCTGAACCGCTCGGCAGATTTCGCCCGGGCCAAGGGCGCCAACGTCAAGCTGTTGCAGGAGGCCGCGGACCGCGGGCGCATATCGATCCGGCTGGAAACCACCCCGGCGGAGATTCGCGGCAACCAGCTCCTGCTCGATACGCGCGACGGGCAGGAGACGATCCGCGCCGACCGGATCATCGCGCGCATGGGTTCCGCCGCGCCGCGCGCCTTCGTCGAAAGCTGCGGGATCGAGTTCACCAGCCCGGACCGCGAGGCCTTTCCGAAGCTAACGCCCACGTTCGAATCGACCAAGCCCGGCATCTTCGTGATCGGCGCGCTGGCGGGATATCCGCTGATCAAGCACTGCATGAACCAGGGCTATGACGTCGTCGAGTTCATCAACGGCAACAAGAGCCTGAAGCCCGCCGACGAGCCGTTGCTGCTGGCCAAGTTCGCCAAGTTCCGCGCGAAGCGCAGCGTCGACGAATGGCTGGAATTGCTGCGCGGCAACGTCACCATCCTGAACGAGCTGTCGCCGCTCCAGATGCGCGAGTTCATGCTCGATTCGGAGGTGCGCAGCTACAAGGCGGGCGAGGAGATATTCGAGCGCAACGACCCCGGATCGTCGCTGTTCGCGATCGCGCAGGGCTCCGTGCTGGTCGAGATCGACCCGAAGAACCGCAGCGTCACCGTGCCGATCGAGCAGGGATCGATCTTTGGCGAGGTGGGACTGATCTCCGGCCGCCGCCGCGGCGCCACGGTGCGCGCGGGCGAGAATGCGGTGGTGGTGGAGATATCGCGCACCGCCGCGCTGAAGCTGATGGCGTCGGTGCCCGCGGCCAAGCGCGCGATCACCCGCATCTCGGTGGAGCGGCAGTTGCTCCAGATGTTCGGATCGGGGCTGACCGCCACCGATCTGGCCGAGGTGCTGGACACCAGCGAGATCATGACCGTGCGCGCCGGCCAGCCGATCCTGAAGGAAGGCGACGAGGGGCAGGACATCTTCGTCATCCGCGTCGGATCGATGATCGTGGAGAAGGCGATCGGCGGGCGTCAGGTGTTCCTCAACTATCTGCCCGCCGGTTCCTATGTCGGCGAGATGGCGATGATCGCGGGCGGGCGGCGCACCGCCACCGTGAAGGCCGCGGTGAAATCCGAGGTGATCCAGCTGAAGGGCGAGGCGTTCCTGAAACTGCTGGCCGCCCGCCCCAGGCTGGCCGAGAAGCTGCGCGGCGACATGGCGGCGCGGCAGAACATCAACGCCTTCATCGAAAGCCGCAAGGACAGCTTCTCCGGCGCGGTCGACCTTTATTCCGCCACCGCCAGCTTCCTGGTCGAGAACGGCATCGGCGAGGCGACCGACGTGCTGCTGATCGACGAGAATCTGTGCGTCGGCTGCGACAATTGCGAGAAGGCCTGCGCCGACAGCCATGACGGGCTCAGCCGCCTCGATCGCGAGGCGGGCAAGACCTATGCCCATCTCCACGTGCCGACGAGCTGCCGCCATTGCGAGCATCCGCACTGCATGGCCGATTGCCCGCCCAACGCGATCCACCGCGGGCCGGACGGCGAGGTCTTCATCGACGAGAAATGCATCGGATGCGGCAATTGCCAGCGCAACTGCCCCTATGGCGTGATCCGCATGGACAGCGTGCCGCCGAAGAAGCCGCCGCTGTTCGCCTGGCTGGCGCTCGGCCTGGGCCCGGGGCCGGGCGAGCCGGGCAAGGCATGGAAATACAAGGCGAAGGCCAAGGGCACTGAGGCGCCCAAGAAGGCGATCAAGTGCGACATGTGCGCCGGCATCAAGGGCGGCCCGGCATGCGTGCGCGCCTGCCCCACCGGCGCGGCGATCCGCGTGGCGCCCGAGGAATTCCTGGGCGTGGCCCGGCTAGAGCGGGGTGACGGCTGATGGCCAGCCGCGCGGAACGGGCGCGCGACACCGCGCTGCACGACGGCTTTCTGCGCCACCGGAACTTCCGCTGGCTCAAGATTTCCACCATGCTGTGCCTGGCGGTGATCGCCGGATATTTCCTGGCCGACGTGAAGCCCCGGCCCAACGGCGGGAGCTGGTACGGCTATACGCTGGGCACCATCGGCGCGCTGCTGATCCTGTGGCTGACGCTGCTGGGCGTGCGCAAGCGATGGATGACCAGCGGCCACTGGCGGCTGAAGGCGTGGACCAGCGCGCACGTCTATCTGGGCCTCAGCCTGATCGTGATCGGCACGCTGCACACCGGATTCCAGCTCGGCTGGAACGTCCACACGCTGGCGTGGGCGCTGATGATGCTGGTGATCATCACCGGCATCTGGGGCATCATCGTCTACGCCACGCTGCCCAAGGCATTGTCGAACAACCGCGAGGAACTGACCCAGACCCAGATGCTGGAGGGGCTGCGGGCGATCGACCGGCAGTTGCACGAGGCGGCACAGCCGCTGGAACATGCCGACGCCGAACTTGTACGCAAATCGCTGGAACAGAACCCGTTCGGCGGCGGCATCCTGGCGCGGCTGACGGCGAGCAACGCGGGCTGCGCCACCTGCAAGGCGCTGGCCCGCATCCGCCGGATCACCGGGCCGCAGGCGGACCTGGGCGGCGATCCGCTGGAGAAGGTGGATTCGCTGCTGGAGCGCAAGAAGGCGATGCTGGTCCGCCTGCGCCGCCACCTGCAGCTAAAGGCGATGCTGGAGGTCTGGCTCTACATCCATGTGCCCGCCACCTTCGCGCTGATCGCGGCGCTGACGGCGCACATCGTCAGCGTGTTCTTCTACTGGTGAGCGGCGCATGACGTTCCTGATCCGCACCATCAGCTTCACCGCCGACCATCGCGAGATCGTGCGCGAGACGCGGGTGGCCGCCGATGCGGTCACCATCGGCCGCGCCGCCGAGAACGACGTGGCGCTGCCCGACCTGGCGGTCGAACCGCAGCATGCGCGGATGACGATCCACGGCCGCCGGGTGCAGGTCAGCGCGCTGAGCGCGCTCGGCTTCGAGGTGGACGGCCGTTCGCAGGCGCGCGCGGACATCGACGCGGGCAAGGGCGCCGAGATCGGGCTGGGCGGGCACCGCATCACCATCGGCCTGGCGCCCGACGGCGCGGTGACGCTCACCGTGCGCCGCGTAGACGCCATCTCCGACGCGGAGGAGGAACGCGAGGAAGCATCCGCCTTCTCGCTCGCCGGCAAGCTGCCGGGACGGCGGCTGACCGCGTGGCTGCTGGTCGCGGCGGTGCTGATCGGCTTCCTGGCGCTGCCGGTCTGGGGCTATCTGCAGGGCGAGCGGCGGGCAGACCACAACCGCAACATCTACAGCGTCGATGCCGATGCGAGCTGGTCGAGCGGGCCGCTGTCGGCCGCGCACCATGCGCTGGAGAAGAACTGCGAATCCTGCCACGTCCAGGCATTCGTCGCGGTGCGCGACGAGACGTGCCGGACCTGCCACACGGACGTTCACGACCACGCCCCGCCCGCGCGCATCGCCAATGCACGCGCGGCGCCGGGGGCGTTCGGCGCCTTCCTCAATTCGGTGGCGTCCTTCTTCAACAAGCCCGGGCCGGGCGCCTGCGTCGATTGCCATAGCGAGCATGAGGGCGCCGGGCCGATGCAGCAGACCGCCCAGGCGTTCTGCGCCGATTGCCACGCGACGCTGGACCAGCGGCTGAAGGATACCAGGCTGCCCAACGCGGGCGATTTCGGCAATGCGCATCCGGAGTTCCGCCCCACCTTTGCGCGCACGCCGGGCGGCGAACTGATCCGCGCCGCGCTGGACCGGCCGCTGACCGCCGAGAGCGGGCTGAAATTCCCCCACCGGATGCACCTGGACAAGGCCGGCGGCGTCGCGCGGATGGGCCAGAACCTGGGGCTGGGCGCCGGGCTGGACTGCGCCGATTGCCACAAGCCGACCGCCGACGGCGTCCGCTTCCTGCCGGTGGACATGGAGAGCAACTGCGGAAGCTGCCACAGCCTGGCCTATGACCGGGTGGGCGATACGGTGCGCAAGCTGCGCCACGGCGACATCGCACAGACGATCGCGGACCTGCGCGCACGCTATAGCAGCTACACCCCGCCGCGCCCGATGGAGCTGGGCAACGGGCGGCGGCGGCCGGGCGCCTATGCCCAGGGGCAGGTCTATTCGATCTACTTCGGCCCCGCGTCGCGGCGCAGCGCGGACAGCGTCATCAACCAGATCTTCGCCAGCGGCGGCGCCTGTTCCGAATGCCATACGGTGACCGGGGGCTATGGAAGCTGGTCGGTCGCGCCGGTATCGCAGCCTTCGCGCTACATGCTGCACGGCTGGTTCGATCATGGCGCGCACAAGACCGAGGATTGCGCGACCTGCCACAAGGCGGACGCATCGGACAGTTCGTCCGATCTGCTGCTGCCCGGAATCAAGACATGCCGGACATGCCATGGCGGGGAAGCGGCCTCGTCGCCGGTTCCCTCAAGCTGTGCCATGTGCCACAGTTACCATAGCGCCGAAGGGGCTCCCTGGCGGCCGGGCGGGCAGGCGGCCCGCCAGGGCGGCCGCGCAAGGGGGGGCGGAACATAGGGGTTCGAACGATATGCTGATCGCCCAGATCACCGACCTGCACGTCGGCTTCGAACCGGACAATCCGGACGAATATAATACGAAGCGCCTGCGCCGCGTGCTGGAGACGATCGCGGACGGGCCGAACAAGCCCGACCTGATGATCGCCACGGGCGACCTGACCGAGCGCGGCGACGTGGACAGCTATAAACGCTGTGCGGAGATGCTCGCGGAGCTGCCCTTCCCGGTCTATCCGATCCCCGGCAACCACGATCTGCGCACCAATTTCTCGCGCGCCTTTCCGGATGTGCCCACCCCCGGCGGCTTCGCCCAATATACCGTCGATACCGGTCCGGTGCGGCTGATCCTGCTCGACACGCTGGAGGAGGGCCGCCACGGCGGCGCCTTCTGCGAGGTGCGCGCGGCGTGGCTGAAGGAGCGGCTGGCCGAGGAGACGGGCAAGCCCACGGTGATCGTGATGCATCACCCGCCGATGGACGTGGGCATCGATTGGATGCGCACCGATCCCGCCGAGCCCTGGGTGGCGCGCTTCGCCGATGCGATCGCGGGCGCGGAGCAGGTGAAGGCGATCCTGTGCGGCCACCTGCACCGCCCGATCGTGAGCCCGTGGAAGGGCGTGCTGACCGCGGTATGCCCCGCCGTCGCGCCGGGCGTGACGCTGGACCTGCGCCCGATGGACCCGGAAGCGCCCGACCTGCGCCCGATGGTGGTGGCGGACATGCCCGGCTTCGGCTTCCACTGGTGGAACGGCACCGAGCTGGTCAGCCTCTACGACTATGCCGAGGAGAGCGTGCCGCTGGCGAAGTTCGATACGCGGATGCAGGGGCTGGTGAAGCACCTGATGGCCGAGCGCCCGGGAGCCGCGGGGCACCACTGAGCGGGTTGCGGGTCGCGGGTTGCGGCGGATCGCCCGCGCCTGTGCCGCCGGTGCCGGGCATCACCACCGTTCAGCCCGTGAAGGGCGGCCATCCATGGATGTATCGCAAGCGGCAACGCGCCCTTCGACGGGCTTGTCTGTGTGAGAAGGCGTAAGCTGAGATTGCCGGGGTGGGGTGGCCACCCCACCCCGGCGGCGGATGTGAGGCCGTTCGACAGGCAGGTCTGCGAAGACCGTCTCTGAGCATGGCCGCATCCGTCTTCCCAAACCCCGAACAGTTGCTTGGGGCCGTGGTCACGGACCCCGCACGACAAGCTTGGGAGACCGGATCATGCCACAGCCCGACCTGTTTGTCGGCATCGATGTCGCCAAGGACGAGCTCGTCGTCCACCTCCACCCCGCCGGAACGCAGTGGCGGATCGCCAACGGCAAGGCCGGCCTGGCCACGCTCGGGCGCAGGCTCGCCCGGCTTGCCGGAACAGCCTGCCTGCGCGTCGGCTTCGAGGCCTCGGGCGGGTATGAGCGCAAGCTTGCGATCCTGCTCGATCGCCTCGGGCTTGCCGCCTATCTGCTCGATCCGGCGCGCGTCCGAAGCTTCGCGCGCGCCGAGCGGCAGATCGCCAAGACCGATCCGCTCGACGCCGCCGTGATCGCACGATGCCTCGCGGCCCTGCACCCCCAGCTCGTGCCCCACGTCCATGACGCTCAGGCGATCAGGCTCGCCGAGCATGTCCGCATGCGCGACCTGGCCGTCGCCCAGGCCGTTCAGTTGGGCAACCAGCTCGACACCATCGCCGATGCCGCCATGCGCCGCCTCATCAGCTCCCAGATCGCACGTCTCAAGGCGCTCGCCCTGCGGATCGCAAAGGCCATCGCCGCCCTCATCGCCGCCTCGCCCCGACTGGCTGCGCGCGATGCCCTCCTGCGCACCGCTCCCGGCGTCGGACCAGCCGTCGCCGCATGCCTGCTCGCCAGAATGCCCGAACTCGGACGCCTCTCAAGCCGCCAGGCCGCAGCCCTCGCCGGCCTCGCACCGTTCGACCGCCAGAGCGGCAACACCAGCCGCCCCGGACGATGCTCCGGCGGCAGACCCTCCGTCCGCCGCGCACTCTACCTCGCCGCCCTCTCCATCGTGCGCACCGGAAAAGGACACCTCGCCGAAACCGCTCAGCGACTGCGCAACAACGGCAAACCCTTCAAACTCGCCATCGTCGCTACCATGCGCAAACTCATCATCACCCTCAACGCTATGCTAAAACTCAACAACCCCTACCAACCCAACTGAACACAGTTGCTCAGCGCGATCGGTGGTGGGATGGCCGGTTCCGCAAGCCCAGCGCCCCGGCCCGCTCAGGGCGAACGGTGGGAATGGCCGGTTCCGCCGGCCCGGCCCGCTCAATCCTCCGGATAGACGATCTCGCCTTCGGGCATGAACTTCGCCGCCGCGTCGGCATCCACATTGCCGCTATCGCGCGGCGTGCAGCTTATGTCCCTGATCTGCTTGCCATCCTTGCGGACCAGCACACCGGAGCTGAATTCGGGCATGTTGCCGCGCGCGTCGAAATTGGTGCGGACGGTGCGGCTGTAGACGGTGTAGCCGTGGCTGCCGCTGGTGAAGCTCACCTGAGCCTCGCCGCCGCCCGAATAGCCGGTGCGCGCCCATTGCATCGTGCCGGTGCCGCTGGCGGGATAGCTGAGCTCCAGCTTCTTCGCGGTGCCGAAACGGTATTGGGCATAGTTGGCTCCATTGGCGGTGCCGCCGCAGACGCTGATCGTCTTGGTGCCGCTACGGCAACTGAACACCACCGTCTCGCCCGGCTTGCAGAGGCCGCGCCCCTTGGCGGCGACGGCCACGCCCGGCGCGCTATCCACGGCGGCGACTGGCGCGGCGGCACCCAGCGGCGCCAGGGCGAGCGGCGCGGCAAGCGCCAGCGCGATCGGAAACAGCTTCATCTTCCCCTCCCCGAAATCCCGCGACGGGAATAGCCCGGCGATGCTGAACGGCCAATGGCCAGGGCGACGCCTTGAGCGCTACATTCTGTGCAACCCCAATCCGGCTTCCTGGCCGGGCTTGCAGCGTGCGAAGCGAAGCCCGCTTTCGCGAATCTCGATCTCGTCGTCGGCGATGCGGATATCGATGTCATGCGTCGTATCCGCCGCCCGCACGAGCGACAGGCGCAAGGTATCGGGCGAAGGCTGATGCACCGTCCGCACCCGCTCGAACTCGTGGAGGCCGGGCACGAAGAATGCGAGCATCAGGGAATGCCCCGGAGCGAGTATCTCGAACTGAAGCCATCCTCGCCTCGGCGCGCCGAAAGGGGTTTCTGCGACCTGGCCCGCACAAACCATCGCCGCAGTCTCGCCCGTCAGTATCTGGACAAAACCCTGCCCGCCCGAGATCGCGGGAGTGAGCGCGAGCAGATTGGCATTGCTCACTTCCGGACCGATCGGATTGGGAGCCGCAGGACAACGGCGCCAGTGATTGCCCGGCTTGCCGTCCTCGTCGAGCAACGCGAATTCGTTCTGTCCTATCTGGCGCAACTGCGTCAGCGGAAGCCGCTCACCGTCGCGATGCACCGCGGTGAGGGTGATCACCGCGCCTTCGGCCGTAGCCTTTAGGCCGGCGATCGAGGTGAAGAGATCCGGCGGCTCATAGCGCAGCAAACGACCGCCCGACCGCGCAAATTCGAAGGCGATCTGCTCGCCACGCGCCACAATCGAGCCGCAGGCTCCGCCCGGCTCCTCGTCAACCCTTAGCCAATTCCCGGCGAGGAACTCCTCGGGCGAGGGGCTGGCTGCCGTCGGCGCCGCAACCTGCAGCGCCGCGATCAAGGCCATCAGTCGCATCACCGCCCAGCCCCGTTCCCCGCCGGCATCGGCCCCAGCCAGGCGCGCATGTCGGGCTGGTCGGTGACCTTCCACACCTGGCCGTCGGGCCGCAGGAACAGCCGCTCCATCTCCGGCCGGGTGAAGGGGCGCGAGCCCAGGCGGCCGAAGATCGCGATCTGGCCGCCGGTCTCGTCCACCGCGCGATCGCGGTCCAGGCCCTTGGACAGCGACAAGGCCGGGCTGGGCGTGCGCGCCCAGGCGATCAGCTCCGGCACGGGCGCGGGGGAGAAGCCGTAGAAATTGGGCTGGCTGGCGGGCGAGGTGAGCTGGAGCACCTTCAGCCCGTTCCGCCCGTCCGCGACATAGGCGAAGAGCGATGCGTTGGTGGCGCCCAGGATCACGTCCTGCGCGTCGTTGAGCTGCCCGTCGAACGTATAGGCGCCGAACCATTTAGGCTGCGCCGGATTGGTGACGTTGACGATCGCCAGCCCCTGCGCCCCGCCCGCGACATAGGCATAGGTGCGGCCGATATAGACGCGGCGCGCATCGGGCATCGCGATCAGGCCGGATGGCACCGCCACCGGATCGCGCAGGTTGGTGACGTCGAACAGCTCGACGCCGTTCGCGGTGGTGACCCACAGATAGCGGAACTGGATCGCGCTGGCCCGCGCGTCGCGCAGCGGGCGGACCGCCGCCAGCCGGGGCGCCAGCGGATCGTGGAGGTCCACCACCACCAGCCCGGCGTCGGCGGTGATATAGGCCACCTCGCCCGCCAGCACGATGTGGCGCGCGCCGTTGAGCACGCCGTCCGGGTTCCACGCGGGGGCGGCGCGCTTCAGGAAATTGTTGCGCAGCTCGCCATCGGCCATCGTCTCGATATTGACGAGGTACAGCCCCTCTTCCGCATCGGTGACCGCGGCATAGCTGTAGATCGGCAGGAACGGCTGTTCCTGGTTCGCCTCCAGCAGCGATATCTCGCGGCCGTCGGGGCCTTTCACCATCATGCCCGCCATCTTGCGGCTGCGATCGGGCGCGATCGGCTGGTTGGTGGGCAGCGCCATGCAGGTGGCGTTGCGCGACTTCACCTGGGTGTTGTGCCCCAGCTTCGAATAGGGCGCGGTGAGGATGCGTTCGGAGAAGCCCTTGTTGGCGATCGACGCCACGTCATAGACGCGGAAGCCGCCCTTGCCCTCCGCCACATACATATATTCGCCGCGAAGCTGGAGGCAGCCGACGCTGCCCGGCGTGCCCTGGACGACATTGGCGAATTCTTCCTGCGCGCCGGTTTCGCCCGAACCCTTCTTGCCGAAGGTCTTGCCGCGGACCCAGTTCTTCAGCTCGCGGCCATTCTGCTCGACGTGCAGGCGATAATAGTCGGGATAGGCATAGCGCTGAAGATAGGAGCCGATCACCGCCTGGGGCTCGTCCCATTCGGTGACGCGCGTCGCCTGGAAGCCGCCTTCCAGCCCGCTCCATGCATTGAGGCCGACGAAGTTCACGGTGTTGGTGCCCAGCAGCAGGAGCTGGGCCATGATCGCGTTGTTGTCGTCCTTCGCGGAGACGTGGCAGTCGCTGCACTGCTTGGTCTCGGTCGTGCGGACGGTGTGCGGGAAGTGGGGGGCGAAGGCCTGGCTGGAGAAGCCGGGGGCGGAGATCGGAGGTTGCTGGATGTAGATCCGCTCGCGGTTCACGTTGGTTGAGGACAGTACCAGCGCCGAGGAGCTGCGCACGGGCGCGACCTGGTTGCCCTTGGTCGTCTGGTGCTTGCCGAGCTGGAACATGTCGTCGCGCGCCACCTGGGGGTTGTAGGTCGCGAAGTTGCGCGTCTCCTCCCCCTCGAAATGGTGCATCTTGGTCTTCCAGTTCGCCTCGATCGGCAGGTGGCATCCGCCGCAGCTCGTGGTCCAGGAAAGGTGGCAGGTGAAGCACGCCATCTCCTGCTCGCCATGCGCGCGATCGCCCTGCGACACGCCCAGCCCGAAGCGGAAGCCGTTGCTGGCGCCGTCCTTGCTCATCAGCTTGGCGCGCGCCGCCTTGGCGTTGAAGATCGGGTTGCCAGGCGTCACCGAATCCTTGACAAGATGGACCTCCCATTCGAGGTCCGGATCGACCAGCGAGCGCTGGATCAGCTTGCGCCGGCCCCCGCCCAGATCGATCCATTCGAAGCGGCGCTTGCCGTCCGGATTGCGCAGCAGCTCAAGGTTCGATCCCTGCGGCCGCGCGGCGGGGCCGGAGGTGCGCAGGTCCGGATAGGCGTCCGCGGTGCCGTGGCAATCCTTGCAGCCGATCTCGACCGCGTTCGCCACCTCGCCATAGATCAGGCCGTTGCCGTGGCTGTCCTGCGCGAAATGGCAGTCGGCGCATTGCATGCCCTTTTCGGCGTGGATGTCCATCAGATGGACCGCCTTGCCCGGATTGGTGCCGGGCTTGACGAACTTGCCCTCCCCCTTGCGGCGCCACTTCTCCGGATCGTCGGGGCTGATGATGTTGCCCTCCGCGTCGAGCAGATTGCCCTCGCGATCGCGCTTGAAGATGCCGCGGAAGTTCCAGCCGTGGCTGTGATAATCGGCGAACTGCGTGTCCTTCAGGCCCGGGTTCAGGTCATAGACGTTGCGCAGGAAATCCAGGTCGCCCCATTTGCCGCGGACCGAGGCGCCCTCCGGATTGCGCTCCAGGATCGCATGCTGCTCGGCGATGGTGGGGTGCTTCTGCTTTTCCGGCCACATCGCGGGCGCGTCGGATTCATAGTCCCACATCGTGTAGCCGAGGTAGGAGTTCAGGAAGATGTTGGGCTGGTGCATGTGGCAGCTCATGCACTGGCTGGTGGGGATCGCGCGGGTGAAGGCGTGGCGCAGCGGATGGCCGCGCTCCTTCTCGCCCGGCTTGATCAGCGATCCGTGGCCGTCGCCGTGCCCGTCCCCATGCCCGGCGTCTTCCTTGCCCAGCTTGGCGGCGATGGTGGGATCGACCGAGACGCTCTGACCGTCGCGCCCGTATTTGGCATAGACCAGGCTGTGCCGCGGCTCGCGATCGTTGGCGTAGATCACATGGCAGCCGGTGCAGCCCGATCCGCGGAAATCGCCCGGCTGATCGTTGGTGCCCATGAACCACAGGAACGGATCGTTGAGCCGCGTCTTGTGGATGTTGAGCACGGGGATGGCGACGCGCAGGCCGGTGCCCGGGCCGCGGTTCGACTGTTTCAGGTCCGGGCGGCCAGGCTCCTCCAGCCGCTGGATCGATCCGGTGGGATTGGGCAGCCCCACCTCGGCGAACTGGGTGCTGACGTTGCGGCCACCGCGTTCGAACACGCGGAAGATGTCGCCGGGCGGAATCACCTGCCAGTTGGGCAGCGGATAGAGCGCCGCCAGCGCGCCGCGCCGCGCCTCCTTCTCGGTCACCGTGCCCGGGGGATCGCCGGCCGACACGATCTTCGCCGGCTGGCCGTCGCGCGTATAGGCCTCGCCGAAGATGTAGCTCTTATAGGGGACGATGCCGTTGTTATAGGCCGCGCCGCCCCACAGCATCGATCCCGTGGCCATCAGCGATCGTTCGGCCGCCTCGATCACCTCCATGTGGCAGGCGCCGCAGCTTTCGCGCACCACGCGATAGTCGCCGGGGTTCACGAAGCGGATATATTCGGGCGCTTCCTTGTTGAGCAGCGTGTAGCTGCGCGTCGGATTGGCCGAGCTGGGGTAGTTCCACCCCTTTGGATAGCGCGGCAGCACATGCGCCTTGTCGCGCGCGGCCACATATTCGGCGGCGTCGAAGCCCAGGTTCGGATCGCCGCGCACGCTGGCGTCGCCGCCATGGCAATCGGTGCAGCCCAGCCGCACCGCGGGGGTGGCGTGCATCGACGGCTCGTCGGTGCGGGTGTGGCAGGAATAACAGCCCTCGGACTTGGCGGAGACCTGTTCCGGCGTCTGGTTGCGCGGCGCGGGCGGCGTGGCCGCATAGCTGCGCTCGACCGGCTTCTCCTCGTCGCTGGCGTGGAGCGCCACCGGCACCAGCAGCGCGGCCAGCGCGAGCGGCGCCAGCATCGCGATCCGTTTCGGAAGAAGGGAGAGCAGCCGCATCAGTAGGACAGGATCGCATTGGCGAGCACGGAAACATAGCGTTTGTCGCGCGCGCGGTTTTCAAACAGGTCGCGGAAGCCCTTGCTCGGTTCGAGCACGGCGGCCGAGAGGCGGAAGACCAGGTTCTGCGTCGCCTTGGGCCGCCAGATCGCCGCGGCGGACACATCCCAGCCGATGCTGCGCGGGATGCTGCCTTCGTTGCGCAGCGTTTCCAGCGTGGTGGTGTTGGCGAAGCCCAGCTTGTTGACATTGGCCGACAGGCGCACGCCGGGCGTGAGATCGAAATCCGCGCCCACCCCCACCAGCCAGGTGCCGGGATTGTTGAAGTTCGACTGGCCCTGTTCCTTCGACGAGCGCAGCGAATTGAGGATGCCGTTGCGCCCGTTGAGCGACACCGCGCGCCCGCCGCCCGCGAACGGGATCGTCTGGCGGATCCAATAGCTGGTGTCGGCGCCGGCGAAGACCGGGTTTTCGAAGATCGCGTCGAACCCCGCCTCGGTATCGTTATAGGGGTCGGCGTCTCCGCTGGCGTAGAGGCCGGACAGGCGGAAGCGCATCCAGTTGTGATCGTAGCTCAGCTCCGCCGCGCCGAAATAGGCGCGGATCTGGGCCGGGCGGCTGGTGAAGAAGCTGTTCGAATCGCGGCCCAGCGCGCCATAGGCCGATGCGGTGACGTTGATCCGGCCGATGCGGCCATCGGCATTGTAGCCCAGATAGACCACGTCATAATCATGCCCGCGCAGATCGCCCAGCAGCTCGGGCCGCACGGGGAAGCCGTTATCGTCGATCTTGATCCCGTCGCCTTCGCGATTGCGGTTGTAGAGCGCGGTCACCTGGCTGGTCAGGCTGGGGATCAGGAAATCCTGGCGATAGAGGTTGGCCACCAGCACGAAATCGTCGCGCGGGCGCGTGATGACGCTGTTCAGGCCCGAATTGGTGTCCTTTTCCAGCCGCCAGAAGGCCGCGAGATTATATTGGAAGCGGTTGCCGTCGCGATTGCCGAACAGCCGCACGCCAAGCTGCTGATCGTTGAACAGGAAGCCGCGGAAATCGCTCTGGAACGGCTGGATGCCGACACGGATCGAATCGAAGTCGTAGCGATCGGAGACGTTGCGGATGTGGTAATCGACGAACAGCTCCTGCACGCCGACGAAGCTGTCGGTGCGGCGGCTGGGCTTGCTGGGCAGCACGGAGAGCACGCGGCGTTCGGGCACATCGACATGGTTGATGTTGAACGCCAGCGCGACGCGATATTCGATCTCGGGCGGCTTGAACGCGGTCGATCCCTTGATCAGCGACGCGCCGACGATGAAAGTCTGCGAGGCGACGAAGCTGGCGTCCTTGCCGAACACGTCCAGGCTCTGGGGGCGTTCGGTGGTCTGCACGCCCACGGGAATCGGGAAGGTGCGCGGCTCCAGCACCGTATCGCTGACGGCTGAGGCGGCGAGGAACCAGTCCTCCCCCTTGATCCCGAGCCAGCCCCATTTGTGCGGATCGAGCGGGCGATCGCCCTTCAGCGTGTTCTGGTTATAGGGATCGAACCAGCGTTCCTTCACCACGCCCAGGCTTTCGATCAGGCGCCAGCGATCGGGGATCGGCACCTGATCGGTGGGAAAGGCCTCCGGCGGGGGCGCGCGGACGGCGCCGGGATTGAAATGGACGATCCTGTCGGGCAGCGGCTCCACGAAATCGGGGCGGCGGCGGCCGTCGAGCGTTTCGGCCGGATCGGTCTCGAAATCGCGGGGATCGATCTTTTCGGGCTTCGGGGGCGGCGGCGCCTCCTGCCCCTCCTCCGGCGGCGGGGGCGCCTCCTGCGGATCAGGCCCGTGCCAGGGATCGAACTCCGCCGGCGAAAGCATCAGGACCGCGGCAGGGGCGAGCAGCGCCATCGCTACAGCCCCTGGCAGACATTGTTCGCGGAAGAATCGAGGAAGGGGGCGAAGGGGCAGCTCACATAGCGCAGCCGCACGGTGGCGCCGCCCGAAAGCGTGACGACGATATTGTCGGCGCGGATCGCCGCGGGCGCGTTGCTGATGCCGCCCGCGCGGGCGCCGCCGTTATGCACGCCCAGGAAGCTGATCATGTCGTCCTGATCGATGCCGTCGCCCGACACACCGATCGCGCCGACCAGCGTGTTGCCGCGATAGACGGGCACCGATCCGGGGAAGATCTGGATGCCGTTCTGCAGCCGGTTGCGGCCCGGCACCGCATCCGGAATGCCGGTGCAGCGCGGCGCCGTGTCGATCAGGCTGGCGCCGGTGACGAAGCCCAGATGCTGCGCCAGATTGGTGAGGATCAGCGCCGATTGCAGCCCGGTGGAGAAGGGGTTGAACTGATCGATCGGCCGCGAGAGCGGGCCATGGGGGCGCCCCACCTCTCCATCGGGGAAATAGGGGCGCGAGAGGTTGCCGCCCGAACGATCCGCAAAGGCATGGGTGCCGGTGAGCGCCGCGGGATCGTTGAGGAATGTCCTGAGCGCGGGGACGAAGGCGCGGACATCGGCGCTGGGATCGGCGAGGAGCTGGGCACCCGCCACGCTGTTCGAGAAGAAGGCCGCGGTGCGCGCCTTTTGCAGCGACACGTCGATGCCGAAGATCGGCGCATCGGGCGCGCGGACGATGCCCAGCACCGCGCCGTGCGTGTCCACCAGGCTGATCGACACTTGGGCGCGGCTGTCGAGCGGCTGGCGGATCTGGGCGCGGGCGCGCGACATGATCGTGAACGCCTCCTCCAGGATCGCGCGCGCCTCCGCCGCGGTGATCGGATTGGCGACGCTGCCGCCGTCCGTGCCCGCGCTGACCGGAAAGCGGTTCGTGCCCGAACCGTTGCTGAGGACATAGGCGTCGATATTGGCGAACTCGCCCGCCGTCGCCGCGCGGACGCCCGAAGCCTCCGTGCCATAGACCGCGCCGGGCAGAATAGCGGGCGCCGGGCCGTAATAGCCGGTGACCGCGACCAGCGATCCCAGCGCCGGATTGGTGGCGGCATAGGTCGCCGTGCCGGGGCTCGCCAGGCCGGTGTAGGCCACGTCGCTGAAGCGGAGCTGGGTGCCGTCGACATAGATGCGATCGGCGCGGATCGTCTCGGGCGATTCGAAGCCGCGGGTGCCGGCGAGCGCGATCGCCTCCTCCGCGCTGGCGTCCACGTCGCGCACGTCGGTGTCGAAGCCATAGTCGCCATCGGCCATCACGCCGACGCCGCCGACCAGCACCCCGTTCTTGTAGAGCGGGAAGCCCCCCGGATCGGCGGCCAGGCCCAGCGGCGACCGCTTCGGCCCGATCTGTGCCGCCGGGGCGGGATTGCCGAAGCGCTGGACCAGATCGGAACAGGGCAACTGGCTGAACTGCACGCCGAACAGCGGCCCGCTCTCCAACCCCGGCGTGATGCCGGAGGGGGGGAAATGCTGTTGCACGATCATGCTGGCGGTGCGCGTTGAGAAGGCGTTGCCGCCCGACGAGAGATAGGCGCCGGTAATCGCCTTGGCGATGGCGCCGGCCTCTGCCGGGATGGTCAGGTTCTGCGCGTCGATATTGGCGCCGTTGGGCGCGGGGCGGGTGAGCGCGGTGGCGGCCGCGCCGGTCATGCGGAACACCGCGAGCACGTTGCCGACGCGATCGACCACCGCAATGACGGCGGGGAGCGAGCGGGCCTGCGCCTCCGCCGCCGCGCGGGCGACGACATTCTCGACATCGGCGATGCTGAGCGATTCGGCGCCGGGCGCCGTATAGAGGTGCGCCGCCGGGGCGGGCGTGGGCGTGGGCGTCACCGCCGGGCTGGGCGATCCGCCGCCCCCGCCCCCGCCGCACGACTGGAGCAGCAGCGCGGAACCGGCGAGCAGCGCCGTGGCCCGCCGCATCATCGCAACGCCCGGATGCTGCGCACGGCGCTGGCCAGCGAGGCGCGGAAATCGGGGCCGCGATAGCCGTTGGGCTCGTTCACCGCGGCATAGGCGCGGTTGATGTCGGCGCGGATGCCCGCCGCCGCGCCCAGCGTGATCCGCCCCTGCTTGACCAGCGCGTTGAGCAGCGTGTCGATCGCCATCACCGCCTGCACCGATCCCTGGTAATCGGTGAAGCGCGCCGCGTTCGGCCCGGCGATGCTGTCCACCATCGCGAAGGCCGCGTCGCCGCCGAAGCCCGCGCCCGAAAGCGCGCCGGCCAGCGCCTGCGCCGTTCCCGACAGCCGGCGCGCGGCGGCCACCGCCGCCTCCCGCCCCTGGCCCAGCGCACGGTGGAAGCCCTTGCTGTCCGCATCGAGCCGCGCCGCCAGCCCCGGCGCCCCCACCCGCGCCGCGGCGGCGAGCAGGATCATGTTCTCGTCCTGGTACGGCGGCATGCCGAAGGGGATCGGGCGGCCGGGATTGGTTTCGAACGTCAGGTTGCGATCGGCCGCGTCATAGATGCGGCGATGGCAGCTATGGCAATCGAAGAAGGTGAACTCCGGGAACGCCCCCTCCGTCCCGCGCGGGCTGGCGAACAGGTCGAGCGAGCGTTCGAGCGCCATCGCCTGGCCGACCGCCCACAGCTTCACGCTGTCCGTGCCGCCCTTGCGCCGGGAATAGTCGGCGTCCTCGTCCCAATGCTGCTGCAGCGTGGAGAAAAGGTCGATCTCGAAGCTGATGCGCGGGTGGCCGGCGGCCATCATCCGGTGGGTGACATATTGGCCGCTGCGCGCGCTGCCTAGGTGGCAATCGAGGCAGACGCCCGCGCGCGCGGCCGGGCGATCGAGCGCGGTCAGCCCGCGCGACACATTGTCGGCATGATCGGCGCCGACCTTGTAATGGCTCGCGATCCAGCCGGTGGCGCCGCCGTGGCACGCCTCGCAGCTAACGCCGTCGGTGGTGAGGAAGCGGCGGCCCTTCGGCCCGTCCACGGGCGTGGCGTGGCAGCCGAGACAGGCGGGCGCCGCCGAAGGATCGCCCAGCCCCAGCGTCGCCGCGATCTGCTTGCCCCGGCGCGAGGAAAGCACCGCGAAGGCGCGGCTGTGCGCGCCGCCGGGTGAGGAAGGCTCCTGCCAGCGCATCAGCTCGTCCTGGCGGACGACGGCGCCGTCGGCCTCCATGCGGCCGTGGCAGGTGGTGCCCGCGCAGCTCGCCACGCCCTCGAACCCGGCCGCGGCAGGAGCGCCGGCCGAGGCGGCGCCGATCGCCGCGCTGACCGCGGCGAACAGAATCGCGGCCGCGAGCGCCAGCGCCCCCGGCTTCGATCCCAGCAGCTTCCCCCCAATCGCCATTCGCGCCGATCCCTGTGTCAGCCAAGCGATATTGCCCCATCAGCCGCAAGGGCGACAGGGCCATCTCATCCTTTTAGCGTATCGTTTCAGGAACGGAATCCCTTTCACGCACAGGCTTATCCACAGGCTTTCCCACAACTCTATTTCCGGCGGATCACCAGATTGCGAATCTCGGTCATGTCCTCCATCGCAAACTTGACGCCTTCGCGGCCCAGCCCGGATTCCTTCACGCCGCCATAGGGCATGTTGTCGACGCGATAGCTGGGCACGTCGTTGATGACGACGCCGCCCACCTCCAGCCGGTCCCAGGCGTCGAGCGCCTGGAACAGATCGCGGGTGAAGATGCCCGCCTGGAGCCCGAACTTGCTGTCGTTCACGATGTCGAGCGCCTGGGCGAAGCTGTCGAACGGCACCAGGAAGGCGACGGGGCCGAACGCCTCCTCGCAATTCAGGTCGCTTTCGCGCGGGACGTTTTCCAGCAGCGTCGCCTGCAGCATCGCGCCGTCGCGCCTGCCGCCGCACAGCAGCTTCGCGCCCGCCGCCACCGCCGACTGGATCCAGCCGTCGAGCCGCCGCGCCTCGCCCTCCGAGATCATCGGGCCGATGAAGGTGGCGCGATCCTTGGGATCGCCCGCGACCAGCGTTTCCGTGCGCGCGACCAGCATGTCGCGGAAACGGTCATAGACCTCGCGGTGGATCAGGATGCGCTGCACACCGATGCACGACTGGCCGGACTGGTAGAAGGCGCCGAAGATCACCCGTTCCAGCGCGTCGTCCAGATCGGCGTCGCGATCGATGATCACGGCGGCATTGCCGCCCAGTTCCAGCACCACCTTCTTCTTGCCCGCCCGCGCCTTCAGGTCCCATCCGACCGCGGGGGACCCGGTGAAGCTCAACAGCTTCAGCCGCTCGTCGGTGGTGAACAGGTCCGCGCCCTCGCGATGGGCGGGCAGGATCGAGAAGGCGCCCTTCGGCAGGCAGGTCTCCGCCAGTATCTCGCCCATGATGATCGCGCCCAGCGGCGTGCGGCTGGCGGGTTTCATCACGAAGGGCGCGCCGACGGCGATGGCGGGCGCGATCTTGTGCGCGGCGAGGTTCAGCGGGAAGTTGAACGGCGAGATGAAGCTGCACGGGCCGATCGGCACGCGCCGCCACATGCCCTGATAGCCCTTGGCGCGCGGCGAGATGTCGAGCGGCTGGACCTCGCCGGTCATCCGCACGGCTTCCTCGGCGGCGATGCGGAAGGTGTCGATCAGGCGGCCGACCTCGCCCTCGCTGTCCTTGATCGGCTTGCCCGCCTCGACGCACAGCGCATAGGCCAGTTCGTCGAAGCGCTGATCGAACCGCTCGACGCAGTGCATCAGGATCGCGCGGCGCTCATAGCTGGCCAGCTTCGCCATCGGCTCCACCGCCGCCACCGCGCCGGCGATGCCCGCGTCGATCGTCGCGGCGTCGGCCTGGGCGACGCGGAACGCCACCTCTCCGGTGAACTTGTCGGTCACCTCCAGATCGGCGTTGGGCTGCTGCGCCTCGTTGTTGAGGTAGAGCGGGTAGACGGGTTTCAATATAGGCATCGTGACTCCTCCTAGCCCCTCGCCCCCTTTTGGGGGAGAGGGGCGAGCCGCCGCAGGCGGCGAAGGGAGAGGAGGGCCGTTCGAGAGCGCATGGCACTCCCCCCTCTCCCCGGCCCTCTCCCCCTGATGGCGGAGAGGGAGGCGTGCATCCGGAGCTTCCGCGGTCGGCCCTTCTCCCGTGCTCCGGGAGGGAGACGGGCTCAGAGCTTCGCGCTCAGTTCCTTGATCTCGCGGTTCAATATCCGGTCGTTGTCCGAATAGTCGACCGGGCAATCGACGACATGCACCCCGGGTTCGCTGAGCGTGCGGCGGAGCAGCAGCGGCAGGTGCGCCGCGCTCTCCACCCGATGGCCGATCGCGCCATAGGCCTCCGCATATTTGACGAAATCGGGGTTGCCATAGGTCAGGCCCCAGTCCTGGAAGCCCATGTTCGCCTGTTTCCAGCGGATCATGCCATAGCTGCCGTCGTTGAGGATCAGCACGGTGATGTTGAGCTTCAGCCGAACCGCGGTTTCCAGCTCCTGGCTGTTCATCATGAAGCCGCCGTCGCCGCAGATCGCCATCACCTTGCGATCCGGATAGACCATCGCCGAAGCCATGGCGCTGGGCAGCCCCGCGCCCATCGTCGCCAGCGCGTTATCGAGCAGCACGGTGTTCGGCTGGCGCGCGACATAGTTGCGCGCGAACCAGATCTTGTAGACGCCGTTGTCGAGGCAGATGATCCCGTCGCCGGGCATCGCCGCGCGCACCTCCTTCACCAGGCAGGGCGGATAGACGGGGAAGCGCTCGTCGTCCTCCAGGCGGCGGGTATGCTCCATCTCGGCGCGGCGCGCGGCGAGCATCGTATCGAAGCTCCAGTCGCGCGGGACGATATCCTCCTTGATCTGCCAGATGGCGTTGGCGATGTCGCCGATCACCTCGATCTGGGGGAAATAGACCGGGTCCACCTCCGCCGTGCGCGTGGAGATGTGGATCACCTCCGTCCCGCCGGTTCGCATGAAGAACGGCGGCTTTTCGATCACGTCGTGGCCGACGTTGAGGATCAGGTCCGCATCCTCGATCGCGCGGTGGACGAAATCGCCCGCGGAGAGCGCCGCGCAGCCCAGGAACCGGGGGTGCGTCTCGTCGATCACGCCCTTGCCGAGCTGGGTGGTGAGGAAGGGGATGCCGGTCTTCTCGACGAACTGGAGCAGCATCCGCCCGGTCATCTTGCGGTTGGCGCCCGCGCCGATGACGAGGACGGGGCGTTTCGCCGCCTCGATCCGCTGCACGGCGGCGCGCACCGCCTTTGGCTCGGCGGAGGGGCGGCGGGCCAGGCTGGGCTTGATCGGGCGGCTGTCGGTCTGTTCGTCGGCGACGTCTTCCGGGAATTCCAGATGGGTGGCGCCGGGCTTCTCCTCCTCCGCCAGGCGCACCGCCTCGCGGATGCGGCTGGGGATATTGTCGGCGCTGGCGAGCTGGTGCGTGTATTTGGTGATCGGCCCCATCATCGCCACCACGTCCAGGATCTGGAAGCGGCCCTGCTTGGATTTCTTGATCGGCTTCTGCCCCGTCACCATCAGCATCGGCATGCCGCCGAGCTGGGCATAGGCGGCGGCCGTGACCAGGTTGGTGGCGCCCGGGCCGAGCGTGGCCATGCACACTCCCGCCTTGCCCGTGTGGCGGCCATAGGTGGCGGCCATGAAGCCGGCGCCTTGTTCGTGCCGCGTCAGGATCAGCTTGATCTTCGTCGACCTGCTCAGGCTGTCGAGCATGTCGAGATTCTCTTCGCCGGGGACGCCGAAGATATATTCGACCCCCTCTTCCTCCAGGCACTGGATGAACAGGTCAGAGGCCTTCATGGGCGCGTCTCCCGCTGCACGATTTCGGTGCCGCAACAAACTAGGCTAGTCTTCCGCCGATAGGAAGCGCGACTCGGCGCGAACTTGTCCCGGGCCGCGACGAAGGAGGGGACAGCATGGCGATCACCGATCACGTCGATCTGCCGACGTTCATCGAAGGCGTGCAGAAGCGCAACCCGGGCCAGCCGGAATTCGTCCAGGCCGTGCAGGAGGTCGCCCAGGACATCTACGACTTCATCGCCGACAAGGAGGAATACCACCATTACCAGATCCTGCGCCGCATCGCGGAGCCGGACCGGATCGTCAGCTTCCGCGTGTGCTGGGAGGACGACAACCACAATATCCGCGTCCAGCGCGGCTGGCGGGTGCAGAACAACAACGCGATCGGGCCGTACAAGGGCGGCATCCGCTTCCACCCCTCGGTCACCGAGAGCGTGCTCAAGTTCCTGGCGTTCGAGCAGACGTTCAAGAACGCGCTGACCGGCCTGCCGATGGGCGGCGGCAAGGGCGGGGCCAACTTCAACCCCAAGGGCAAGAGCGACCATGAGGTGATGCGCTTCTGCCAGAGCTTCATGACCGAGCTGTACCGCCATGTCGGCGCGGACGTGGACGTGCCCGCGGGCGACATCGGCGTGGGCGGGCGCGAGATCGGATATATGTTCGGCCAGTACAAGCGGATCACCAACCAGTTCACCGGGGTGCTGACCGGCAAGGGGCTGGAATATGGCGGATCGCTGATCCGGACCGAGGCGACCGGATATGGCGCGGTCTATTTCCTGGCGGCGATGCTGCGCGGCAGGGGGCTGAACCTGGAGGGGCGGCGCGCGGTCATCTCCGGCTCCGGCAACGTCGCGACGCACGCGGCCGAGAAGGTGGTGCAGCTTGGCGGCAAGGTGCTGACGCTGAGCGATTCCGAAGGCTTCATCCACGATCCCGACGGCATCGATCAGGAGAAGATCGACTGGGTGAAGGCGCACAAGACCCGCCGGCGCGGGCGGATCAGCAAATATGTGGAGGCGTTCCCGCGCGCGACCTTCCACCCCAATCTGCCGCCCTGGGGCGTGCCGTGCGACGTGGCACTGCCCTGTGCCACGCAGAACGAGCTGCTGGGGATGGACGCGCGCGCGCTGGTTTCCAACGGCTGCATCGCGGTGGCCGAGGGCGCGAACATGCCGACCAACCTGGAAGGCGTGCATGTGTTCAAGGAGGCCCGGATCCTGTTCGCGCCCGGCAAGGCCGCGAACGCGGGCGGGGTCGCGGTATCGGGGCTGGAGATGAGCCAGAACAGCGAGCGCCGCGCGTGGAAGGAGGCCGAGCTGCAGCAGCTCCTGCTCGACATCATGGAGGGCATCCACGCGCGCTGCCTGGAACATGGCCGCCAGCCGGACGGCCATGTCGATTACGTCAAGGGCGCCAACATCGCCGGCTTCAAGAAGGTGGCCGACGCGATGCTGGCGTTCGGCGTGGTGTGACGCGCCCGGCCGGCGCAGCGCGGGGAGCGCCGCGCCGGCAGGGGTTCGCCGAAAGCGCCTCCCGCCGCGTCAGAACGGCTGGGTGACGCCGCAGCCGCCCAGCGGACCCGAGCTGATGTTGTCGCTCAGCGGGCCGGCGGCCCCGCCCCCGGCGCACAGCCCGTCGCCGAAGATCAGCAGGTCGTCCTCGCCGGTATAGTCGCCCCAGCCGCCGGGCTCGCCCGGGCCGGTGCCGATCGCGAAGGGACCGCCGCCGCTGAGCCACGACAGATAGGCCTGGCCCCAGTCGCCAAGCAGGAACGGGCCGATCGGCTCCTGGCCGGGTCCGGGGATGAACACGGCATAGCCCGATCCGGTGAGCGACACGGTCTTGCCGCCCGCCTCCACGTCGATCGCGCCGGGATGCTCATCGCCCTGGGTGCCCGCGCCGGGGCCGCGCAGCAGGATCAGCGTCGCCTGTTCGGGATCGGCCTTGAACGCGGGCAGGCCCGGCTGGTTGCGCGCGATGCGGATCGCGTCGCGGCCCACCGCGCCCTCCACGATCGTGCCGCGGATGCCGATCGAGGCCACGGGCGTGCGGATGCCCGACTGGCCCGGATTGGCGCGCACCGGCTTGCCCGACATGAAGCGGAACGCGCCCTTGGTGACGCTGACGCCGACGGTGCTCGACTTGCGATTGGGATCGTAGACGAAGCGATCCACCTTCATCCGCGCGTTGGCGCCGACGGTGAACACGGTCTTGTCGAGCAGCAGCACCTGAAGCCGCCCGCCGCGCCCGGTGACGATGTCGTTGCCCAGCGACACGCGCTCCTTCACCACCGCCGGGTGCATGCGCGGGTTGGCCTGGGTGGTCATCTTCACGTCGCTGACCACGGTGGCGTTGACGCCCACCGTCTGCGCGGACGCGGGCGCGAGCGAAAGCGCCGCCGCGGCGGCACCGGACAGCATGGCATGCTTCAGCCAGATCGCCATCGGGGTCACTCCTTGCCGAACTTGAGGATGAGGCGGATTTCCGCGCCGAAGCTTTCGTAATCGGCGACCAGGCTCGCGGGATTATAGTCGCGCCTTGTGTAGTTGGCGGAAGGCTCCAGCGTCAGCCGCTGCGCGACCGGCAGGCCCAGCGCGACGCGCGCATTGTAGCGCGTCTCCTTGTAATCGCGGGTCATCGGATCGTTGTAATAGTCGATATGGCGCACGGCCGCGCCAAGCCCGAGATAGGCCCCGTCCATGGCGAGCGGGAAGCGCACCGCGGCATAGCCGCGCACCGCATCATACCCCAGATAGTCGGTCTTGGCCGACTTGCTGTCATAGCCGCCGCCGACGACATAGCTGATCCGCCCGGCCCCGCCGCGCTGGAAATCGGCGCTGATATCGTAATGCATGCCGTCCCGGTCGAGCAGCGGCAGCGTGAGATAATCCTGGTCCGCGATCTCGCCGCGCAGCGTGATCCGGCTATCGGCGCCGGTGGCGATCACCGCCCGCGCCTCGCCCCCGAACTCGGTCAGGTAGCGATCGTTGTAGACGCGGCTGTAGCGCAGCAGCGCGCCGCCGCTCAGCTCCACCTTGCCCAGCTTCTGGCCGAAACCGCCCGCGAAGCCGGCCTGCTGATAATCGTAGCGCGGCCCGATCAGGTCATTGTGGAAATAGCCCGCGGCGCGGCCATAGAAGAAGCTGTCGCCGTCGATCGCGCTGCGCCCGTCGAGGTTGAGCGACCCGGCGACGGCATAGCCGGACTCGCTGGGCGGGACGAGACCCGGGATGTCGAGGGTGACGCGCAGCGCGCCCGCGGCATTGCGATCCCAGGCGAAGCCGAGCGCGGCCTGGCCATGCCATCCGGACTCGCTTTCGCCCTCCCCCTGCGCCAGCGCGGCGGGGGCGATCGTGCCGCACGCCGCCTGCACCTCGGCATTGGCGGGGGCACCGGCGCGTGCCAGCTCCACCGCCGCGCGCGGGCGATCGTCGAGCCGGCAGAGCAGCGCGACATAGAAGAGGCTGAGCTCGCTATCGCTGTTGCCCGCCAGCAGCGCGCGCTCCACGGTGGCCGCTGCATCGGTGAGCGCACCGGCCGCCGCCTGGCCGCGCGCGGTGGCCAGCGCGGCCTCCGGCGTGGCGCTGGCGTCGATCAGCGCGTCGATCTCCGCCTCCGGACTTTCCTGCGCAGCCGCCGGCGCGGCCGCCAGCGATGCCGCCATCGCAAGCGCGGCCACACCCGGCCCAAGTAACCGCATCCGCATGTACACCCCCTGGAAACGCTTTCGAAACGTCGTGGAAACGACTGCAACGCGCCATTCCCGCCGTCAAGCGCGCGCGGCTTTACTCACACCCTGCATCGCTCCATCATCGGACGATGCCTGGGCAGCGCGACAATTCGGAGACTCCGCCACCGACCCTGGAGGCCCTGGCCGCGCTGGCCGCGATCGAGCTGCCCGGCGCTTGCGAACAGGGGGTGCGCGACAATCTGGCGCTGCTCGCCAGCCACTGGCGCAACCTGGAGGGGTTCGCGATCCCCGGCGATGCGGAGCATCCCGAATGAGCGGCGCGCTGGCGGCGATCGCCGCCGATGTGCGCGGCGGGCGGCGGAGCGCGCTTGCGCTGGCCGAGGAGGCGATCGCGCGCATCCGCACCCGCGACGGCGCGGTGAACGCGGTCACCCGGCTGCTGGCGGACGATGCGCGCGCCGCCGCCGCCGCGATCGATGCGCGGGTGGCGGCGGGCGAGGACCCGGGGCCGCTGGCGGGCGTGCCCTTTGGCGTGAAGGACCTGTTCGACGTCGCGGGGCTTCCCACCACTGCGGGCGCGGGGATGCGGCGCGAAGCCGCGCCCGCCGCCGCCGATGCAGTGGCCGTGGCGCGGCTGAAGGCGGCGGGCGCGGTGCTGGTCGCGACGTGCAACATGGACGAATATGCCTATGGCTTCGCGACGGTGAACGCGGCCTTCGGCACCACACGCAACCCGCACGATCCGGAACGGCTGGCGGGCGGCTCCTCCGGCGGATCGGCGGCGGCGGTGGCGGCAGGGATGCTGCCGCTGACGCTGGGATCGGACACCAACGGATCGATCCGTATCCCGGCGGCGCTGTGCGGCCTTTACGGCCTGAAGCCCACGCACGGATCGCTGCCGATGGCAGGCGTGTTCCCCTTCGTCGACAGTTTCGACGATATCGGCCCCTTCGCGGCATCGGCGGCGGACCTGAAGCTGGCGTGGCAGGTGCTGGGCGGCTCCTCCGGCGGAGCGGCGGCCGGCGGGCTGAAGGTGGCGCGGCTGGGCGGCTGGTTCGCGCGCAACGCCGATGCGGAGCTGATCGCCGGGATCGACGCCATCGCCGCGCATCTGGGCGGGATCGAGACGGTGGCGCTGCCCGAAGTGGGCCGCGCGCGATCCGCCGCCTTCCTGATGACCGCGGCGGAGGGCGGCGCGCTCCACCTGCCCGAACTGCGCGCGCGGGCGATGGAATATGATCCCGCGACGCGCGACCGGCTGATCGCGGGCGCGATGCTGCCGGCCTCCGCCTATTTCGCCGCCGAGCGTTTCCGCGGCTGGTTCCGCGCGCAGGCGGCGGCGCTGTTCGCGCGCTGCGACGTGCTGATCGCGCCCGCCGCCGGAACCGTGGCGCCGCGCATCGACGATCCGGCGATCATGGTGGACGGCCAGCGCGTGCCCGCGCGCGCCAACCTGGGCATCTTCACCCAGCCGCTGAGCTTCATCGGCCTGCCGGTGGTGACGGTGCCGCTGAAGCGGCCCGGAATGCTGCCGCTGGGCCTCCAGCTCGTCGGCCCGCCCGGCGGCGAGCCGGCGCTGTTCGCGCTGGCGGAGGCGCTGGAGGCGGCGGGGCTGACCGGGACGGACCTGCCGGGTTAGGCCGGACGCGCTCCGGCCGAACAAGGTGTACGGCAAGGCGCTCTCCACGCGCTCCAACAGCCATCTTCCCCTGCCCTGCCATCGCGCTATGCTGCGTCCGCGAAATGGGGCGCGAAATGGGGCGCGAAAGGGGACGTGGATGAGCGAGGAAGCGGGCGCGCTCGACCGGCGCTTTGAGTTGACGGCACGGGGCACCACGCTCCGCACCGAGGTGCTGGCCGGCGTCACGACCTTCCTCACCATGGCCTATATCATCCTGGTCAACCCATCGATCCTGGGCGCGGCGGGGCTGCCGGTGGCGGCGGTGGCGGCGGCGACCTGTATCGCGGCGGGCTTTGCCAGCATCCTGATGGGGCTGAGCGCCAATGTGCCGCTGGCGCTGGCGCCGGGCATGGGGCTCAACGCCTATTTCACCTACACGGTGGTGATCGGCATGGGCGTGCCCTGGCCGGTGGCGCTGGGATGCGTGTTCCTCTCCGGCATCGTCTTCCTGCTGCTGACGCTGGCGGGCATCCGCCAGATGATCGTCGCCGCGATCCCGCCGCACCTCTATGCCGCGGTGGCGGGGGGCATCGGGCTGTTCATCGCGCTGATCGGGCTGGAGAACGCCAGGATCGTCACCGCCAGCCCGGCGACGCTGGTGACGCTAGGCAGCCTGAAGGAGCCCGGGGCGGCGCTGGCGCTGTTCGGGCTGGTGCTGATCGCGGTGCTGACCGCGTGGCGGGTGCGCGCGGCGATCCTGATCGGCATCGTCGCCACCACGCTGGCCGGATGGCTGGCGGGCATCGTCTCCTTCGCCCCACAGCCCTATGACCTGACCGCGATCACCCAGACCGCGTTCAAGCTGGACCTGGCCGGGGTGTTCGGCCTTTCGGGCAGCCACGGGCTGGGGCTGTTCGAGATCATCTTCGTGTTCCTGTTCGTCGACCTGTTCGACAATCTGGGCACGCTGATGGGCGTCACCAAGCGCGCGGGGCTGATCGACGCGAACGGGCAGGTGCCGAAGCTGAAGCGCATCCTGACCACCGATTCGATCGCCACCATCTTCGGTTCGCTGATGGGGACGAGCACGGTCACCAGCTATGTCGAGAGCGCGGCCGGGGTGCAGGCGGGCGGGCGCACCGGCATCACCGCGATCGTTACCGGCGTGCTGTTCCTGGGCGCGACCTTCCTGGCGCCCTGGGCGCAGCTTGTGCCGCTGGCCGCCACCGCCCCGGCGCTGATCCTGGTCGGCGCGCTGATGATGGCGCCGCTTGCCGAGATCGACTGGCACGATCCGGAGATCGCGCTGCCCGCCTTCCTGACGGTGGCGATGATCCCGCTGACCTTCTCCATCGCCAACGGGCTGGCGTTCGGCATCACCGCCTATGCGCTGATCAAGCTGCTGCGCGGCAAGATCACCAAGACCGACTGGCTGCTGCTGGTGCTGGCAGGGCTGTTCGTCGCGCGCTTCGTGTGGCTGTCGGCGGGATGACGCTCTCCACGGTTCACGGGCGGCGGGGCATGGTGACCGCGCCGCATCACCTGGCCAGCGAGGCAGGGCTGGCGGTGCTGAAGGACGGCGGCACGGCGGCGGAGGCGGCCGTGGCGGTCGCCGCGTGCCTGGCCGTAGTCTATCCGCACATGACCGGGATCGGCGGCGACAGCTTCTGGCTGGTGCGCGAGCCGGACGGGCGGGTCCATGCCGTCCACGGATGCGGCGCGGCGGCCGGGGCGGCGACGCTGGAGCGCTATGGCAGGCTGGGCGCGGTGCCGGCGCGCGGGCCGCTGGCGGCGAACACGGTGGCGGGCACGGTTTCCGCCTGGGAGGCGATGCTGGCGGGCGGCACGCTGCCGCTGGAGCGCATCCTGCGCGACGCGATCGGCCATGCCGCGGCGGGCGTGCCGGTGACGTGGAGCGGCGCCGACACGCTGGCCGCCAAGGGCGCGGAGCTGCGTGCCCAGCCGGGCGCCTGGGCCGCGACCTATGACGGCATGGGCGAGGGCGATATCCTGCGCCAGCCCGCGCTGGGCGACACGCTGCGCGCGCTGGCGCGCGAAGGGCTGGCGAGCTTCTACACCGGCAGCATCGCGGAGCGGATCGCGGAGGATTTCGCGGCGCTGGACGGGCTGGTGACCGCGGAAGACCTGGCCGCGCACCGGGCGGAACGGCCCGTGCCGCTGACCGCCGCGATCACCGGCGCGCGGCTGTGGAACAGCGCGCCGCCGACGCAGGGCGGATCATCGCTGCTGATCCTGGCGCTGTACGACCGGATCGCCGCGGAGGTGCCGGACGGGTTCGACCATGTCCACCGGCTGGTGGAAGCGACCAAGCAGGCGTTCCTGCGCCGCGAGCGCGACATCGACGATCCCGCTTTCAGCGCGGCCGATCCGCAGGCCACGCTGGACGACGCGCAGCTCCTGACGCAACTGGCCAACGCGATCGAGCCCGATTGCGCGCTGCGCTGGCCGCAGCCGCCCTCCGCCGGGGACACCTGCTGGTTCGCCGTGGCCGATGCGGAGGGGTGCGTGGTGAGCGCGATCCAGAGCGTCTATTTCGAATTCGGATCGGGCGTCACGCTGCCGCGGACAGGCATCACCTGGCAGAACCGCGGCAGCAGCTTCCGGCTGGCCGAAAGCGGATGGAACGCGCTGAAGCCGGGGCGGCGCCCCTTCCACACGCTCAACCCCGCGCTGGCGGAGTTCGCGGACGGGCGGGTGCTGGCCTATGGCACGATGGGCGGCGAGGGCCAGCCGCAGACCCAGGCGGCGGTCTTCACGCGCCACGCCCGCTACGGCATCGGCCTTCAGGAGGCGATCAGCGCGCCGCGCTGGCTGCTCGGGCGCACCTGGGGCGAGACGAGTACGACGCTGAAGATCGAGAAGGGCTTCGCGCCCGAGGTATACCGCCTGCTGCGCGCGGCGGGGCATGAGGTGGAGGTGCTGCCGCTCCATGCGCAGGCGATGGGCCATGCCGGCGCGATCGTCCGCCATCCGGACGGCGCGCTGGAGGGCGCCACCGATCCGCGCAGCGACGGCCGGGTGGCTGCGTGGTGAGCCATCCCCCCGGCGGCGGCGCGCGCGCGGTGGCGCGGTGCATCGCGCTGCGCGAACCGCCGTTCAGCGCCGAACCGGGCATGCTGTTCCGCGCCTATCTGACCCCTGCGCACGGCGCCGCGCTGGGCCGGCTGGCCGAATGGATGCGCGAGGCCGGGATGACCGTGCGGCTGGATGGCGCGGCCAATCTGATCGGCCGGTACGAGGGCTGGCGCGACATGCCGCCGCTGGTGATGGGCAGCCATATCGACAGCGTGCGCGACGGCGGCAGCTATGACGGGCCGCTGGGCATCATGCTGGCGATCGAGGCGGTGGAGGCGCTGGCGGCATCGGGCAAGCGCGCGCCCTTCCCCATCGAAATCTATGCCTTCGGCGACGAGGAGGGTTCGCGCTTTCCCGCGTCGATGCTCACCAGCCGCGCGGTGGCGGGCACGCTGGACGCGGCCGGGCTGGAGATGGCGGACCGCGAGGGCGTGACGCTGGCCGATGCGCTGCGCCAGGCCGGGGAGCGTTGGGAGATCGTCACGGGACGCGCGCCCTTCGGCGAGACGGCGCCCTTCGGCGATGCTGCGCAATATCTGGCCGCACGGCATCCCGGCGCGATCGCCTATCTGGAGGCGCATATCGAGCAGGGGCCGGTGCTGGAGGCCGCCGGGCTCGCCGTGGGCGTGGTCACCGGCATCGCCGCGCAGCTTCGCTACAACATCGCGGTGACGGGCATGGCGGGGCATGCGGGCACCACCACCATGCCCTTGCGCCGCGATGCGCTGGCCGCCGCGGCGGAGATGGTGCTGGCGGCCGAGCGGATTGCGCGGGAAGCCGCGTCGGACGTGGTGGCGACGGTGGGGCGGCTCAGCGCGCTGCCCGGCGCGCCCAACGTCATCCCGGGCCGGGTGGATTTCACGCTGGACGTCCGCTCGCTCGATCACGGGCGGCGCGATTCGGCGGCGGCGGCGATCCTGGACGCCTTCGCGGCGATTGCGGACCGGCGCGGCGTGGCGCTGGAAACCGGCCAGACCAATGACTTCGCCGCCAGTCCATGCGATCCTGCGCTGATGGACCTGCTCTCCGCATCGCTCGCCGCGGCGGGGCAGCCGGCGTTCCGTCTGCCCTCCGGCGCGGGGCACGACGCGATGAACATGGCCGCGCTTTGCCCCACCGCGATGCTGTTCCTGCGCTGTGCGGGCGGCATCAGCCACAACCCCGCCGAGCATGTCGATCCCGCCGACGCGGAGATCGCGCTACAGGTGATGCTCGGCTTCCTGGACCGTCTTGGAGAAACGCTTTGAACCCCGATCTGTTCGGCGAGATCGATCCGCCGCAGCGGCTGTTGATGGGCCCCGGCCCGGTGAACGCGCACCCCCGCGTGCTGCGCGCCATGTCCGCCGACATGCTGGGCCAGTTCGATCCCGAGATGACGGGATATATGGAGCAGGTGATGGCGCTCTACCGCCCCGTGTTCGGGACGGAGAACCGCTGGACCATGCTGATCGACGGCACCGCGCGCGCGGGGATCGAGGCGGCGCTGGTCAGCCTGGTTTCGCCGGGCGACACGATGCTGGTGGTCGATTTCGGCCGCTTCGGCCTGCTGCTGAAGGAAATCGGCGAGCGCGTCGGCGCGCGCGTGGAGATGCTGTCCGCCCCCTGGGGCGAGACGGTGCCGATGGAGGCGATCGCGCAGGCCATGGCGCGGACCGGGCCGAAGCTGGTCGCCTGCGTCCATGGCGATACCTCCACCACCATGGCGCAGCCGCTCGACGGGCTGGGCGCGCTTTGCCGCGACGCGGGCGCGCTGAGCTATGTCGACGCCACCGCCACCATCGGCGGGATGGAGATCGCGGCGGACCGCTGGGGCGTGGACGTGGTGACCGGGGGGCTCCAGAAATGCCTGGGCGGGCCATCCGGATCGGCGCCGATCACGATATCCGATCGCGCGGCCGAACATATCTTCGCGCGGCGCCATACCGAGCATGGCATCGCGCGCGCCGATCTGGCGCAGGGCAGCGGCATACGGATCGGATCCAACTATTTCGATCTGGCGATGGTGATGGACTATTGGAGCGAGAAGCGGCTTAATCACCATACCGAGGCGACGACGATGCTCTACGGAGCGCGCGAATGCGCCCGGATCGCACTCGGAGAGGGTCTGGAGGCGCGTTTCGCGCGTCACGCGGCGGCCGGCCGCGCGGTGGTCGCGGGCGCCCGCGCGATGGGGCTCACCGTGTTCGGCGACGATCGTTACCGCATGACCAACGTCACCGGCATCCTGATTCCCGCGGGCGTGGACGGCGAGGCGGTGCGGCGGCGGATGCGCGAGGATTTCGAGATCGAGATCGGCACCAGCTTCGGCCCGCTGCAGGGCAAGGTGTGGCGGATCGGCGCGATGGGATATAATGCGATGAAGCATAAGGTGCTGATCACGCTGGGCGCGCTGGAGGCCGTGCTGCGCGCGGAGGGCCACGCGACCCCGCCCGGCGCGGGCGTGGACGCCGCGCTGGAGGCATGGGGTTGAGGGGGCGGCTCCTTTCCTCCGTTCGCCACGGGCCTGTCGAAGGACGGCTCCGGCCCGCGCCGGTCGCAGGCATGGCGCTTCGACAAGCTCTGCACGAACGCTTTGGGATCGCCGAATGAGCCTTCCCCGCGATCTCGCCGGCTACGGCGCCAATCCGCCTGCCGCCCACTGGCCCGGCGGCGCGCGCGTGGCGGTGAACTTCGTCGTCAATTATGAGGAGGGCGCGGAAAACAGCGTCCTCAATGGCGACAAGGGCAGCGAGGGCTTCCTGTCCGACATGGTCGGCGCCGCCAGCCATCCGGCGCGGGCGATGGCGATGGAGAGCCTGTACGAATATGGCAGCCGCGCCGGCTTCTGGCGGCTGCACCGGCTGTTCGCGGAGCGGAACGTGCCCGTCACCGTGTTCGGCGTCGCCGCGGCGATGGAGGCGAACCCGGCGGCGGTGGAGGCGATGCTGACGGCCGGATGGGAGGTCGCGTCGCACGGATACCGCTGGATCGACTATCAATATGTGCCCGAGGAGGTGGAGCGCGAGCATATCGCCCGGGCGATCGCGGTCCACACCGGCCTGACCGGCAGCCGCCCGCTCGGCTGGTATCAGGGGCGCACTTCGCCCAACACGGCGCGGCTGGTGGCGGAGGAAGGCGGCTTTCTCTACGATGCGGACAGCTATGCCGACGACCTGCCCTATTGGGACCGGCGGCACGGACGGGCGCAGCTCATCGTCCCCTACAGCCTCGACACCAACGACATGAAGTTCGTCGCGCTGAACGGCTTTACGGAGGGGACGCAGTTCTTCCGCTACCTGGTCGACGCCTTCGAGCAGTTGCGCGAGGAGGGCGGGCGGATGATGTCGATCGGCCTGCACGGCCGCATCGCCGGGCGGCCCGCGCGCACCATCGCGGTGCAGATGTTCCTGGATCACGTGCTGCAATCGGGCGACGCCTGGGTGGCGCGGCGCATCGACATCGCGCGCCACTGGATGGAGGCGCACCCGGCATGACCCTGAACGATCCCGGGGTGGTGGCCGAGGTGACCGCCGCGTTCCACGAATATGAGCGCGCGCTGATGGCCGACGACATCGCGGCGATGGACCGGCTGTTCCACGAAAGCGAGGCGACCGTGCGCTATGGCGTGGGCGAGGTGCTGTACGGGATCGCGGCGATCCGCGAGTTCCGCAAGGGGCGCGGCGGTTCGCCGCAGCGGCGGCTGGGCCGGGTCGCCATCGCCGCCTATGGCCGCGACTTCGCCACCGCCAACGCCGAGTTCTTCCGCGAAGGCACGGACAGGCGCGGCCGCCAGAGCCAGAGCTGGGTGCGCTTCCCGGACGGATGGAAGGTCGTTTCCGCCCATGTCTCGATCGAGGGGAGCGGATCGTGAGCATGCGCGAGGCGCGGGAGAATTTCATCGAACGCCATGGCGCGCTGTTCGAGCACAGCCCCTGGGTGGTGGAGCGCGCGGCGGCGCGGCTGCCCTTCGACGATCTCTACGCCGGGCTGATGCAGGTGGTGCATGACGCGACGCCGGACGAGCAGCTCGCGCTGATCCGCGCGCATCCGGAACTAGCGGGCAAGGCCGCGATCGACGGCAGCCTGACCGAGGCGAGCGCCGCCGAACAGGCGAGCGCCGGGCTGGACCGCCTCACGTCCGGGGACTTCGCGCGGTTCCACGCGCTCAACGCCGCCTATGCCGAGCGCTTCGGCTTTCCGTTCATCATCTGCGTGCGGCTGACCGACAAGGCGGGCATCCTGGCGGCGATGGCGGCGCGGCTGCACAACGAACGCGACGCCGAGATCGCCGAAGCGCTGAAGCAGATCGGCGCGATCGTGCGCCTGCGGCTGGAGGCGATGGCATGACGCTGGCCGAACATAACGCCCGGGTGGCGCACGACCTGGCGTGCCTCAACTGGGGCGAGCCCGACTGGCTGGAGCCGCGCCCCGGCACCTATGACGCGATCATCGTCGGCGGCGGGCAGAGCGGGCTGGGGGCCGCATTCGGGCTGATGCGCGAGCGGATCGGCAACATCCTGGTGCTGGACGAAAACCCGGCGGGGTATGAAGGGCCGTGGGACACCTATGCCCGCATGGCCACGCTGCGCACGCCGAAGCACCTGACCGCGATCGACCTGGGGCTGGCCAGCCTCACCTTCCGCACATGGTGGGAGGCGCAGCACGGGGCCGAAGGCTGGGAGGCGATCGGCAAGATCCCGCGGCGCGACTGGATGGACTATCTGCGCTGGTATCGCGCGGTTCTGGCGCTGCCCGTGCGCAACGAGGCGCGGGTGTCGCTGGTCGAGCCGCTGGGCGGCGGCACGGGCTTCCGCGTGCATCTGGAGGGCGGCGATCCGCTGCTGGCGCGCAAGGTGATCCTGGCCACCGGCATCCAGGGCGGCGGCGATTGGCACACGCCCGGCTTCATCCGCGATGCGCTGCCGCGCCACCGTTATGCCCATACCAGCGAGCCGATCGATTTCGCCGCGCTGGCGGGCAGGCGGATCGCGGTGCTGGGGGGCGGCGCCTCCGCCTTCGACAATGCCGCCACCGCGCTGGCGGCCGGAGCGGCGGCGGTGGCGGTGCACGTCCGCCGGGCGGAGCTGCCGCAGGTCAACCCGATCCGCTTCATGGAAGGGTCCGGGCTGATCCCGCGCTATGCCGCGCTCGACGATGCGGCGAAATATGCGGCGATGGCGAGCTTCTTCACCCGCAACCAGCCGCCGACGGTGGATATGTTCGAGGCCGCTGCCGCCTATCCCGGCTTCGCGCTGCACCTGGGCAGCCCCTGGCTGTCGGTGGCGGAGAAGGACGGCGCGGTGGAGGTGGAGACGCCCAAGGGCCGCTTCGCCTATGATTTCCTGATCCTTTCCACCGGGCTGGTCACCGATCCCGCGCTGCGGCCGGAGCTGGCGCTGGTGCATGGCCGCATCGCGCGCTGGGCGGATCGCCATGCCCCGCCGCCGGAGATCGCCAATCCGCTGGTCTGCGCGCACCCCTATCTCGGCCCCGGGTTCGAGCTGCTGCCGCGCGATCCGGGCGATGCGGATGCGCTGCACGGGCTGTTCGCGTTCAACTATTCGGCGCTGATCAGCCTGGGGCTTTCGGCTTCGGCGCTGTCGGGGCTCAAGCATGCGCTGCCGCGGCTGGTGGCGGGCGTGGCGGACCAGCTATTCCGCGACGATGCGGCGGACATCCTGGCGCGCTATCATGGCTATGCCGAGCCGGAGTTCACCGCGCGCTGGACCCCCGCCGGCACGGGAGACGCGGCATGACATCGCTCAGCACCCATGTGCTCGACACCGCCCATGGCCGCCCCGCCGCGGGAATGGGGGTGCGGCTGTGGCGCGACGGCCGCCTGCTGTTCGCGGGCGAGACCAACGCCGACGGCCGCTGCCCCGCGCTGACCGAGGGGGCGGACTATGCCCCCGGCGGCTATCGCATCGAATTCGACGTCGCGGCCTATTTCCGCGCGCAGGGCGTGGCGCTGCCCGATCCGCCGTTCCTGGACGTGGTGGCGATCGCCTTCGGCATGGCGGAGGCGGACGGCCATTATCATGTGCCGCTGCTCGTCACGCCCTTCGGCTATTCGACCTACCGGGGGAGCTGAGTTGGCGGCATCCCCGATCACCTTCGCGCTGGACGGCACCACGGACATCCAGGCCGACGCGCCCGCCACGCGCACCGCGCTGGACCTGTTGCGCGAGCATCTGGGGCGACGGGGCACCAAGGAGGGCTGCGCCGAGGGCGATTGCGGCGCCTGCACCATCCTGCTCGGCGAGCTGGAGGGTGACGGGATCGCCTGGCGCGCGGTGAATTCCTGCATTCTGTTCGCGCCGATGCTCGACGGAAAGGCGGTGCTGACGGTCGAGAGCCTGGGGACGCCCGGCGCGCTGCATCCGGTGCAGCAGGCGATGGCGGACGGGCATGGATCGCAATGCGGCTTCTGCACGCCCGGCTTCGTCCTGTCGCTCTACGGCCGCAGCATCGGCGCGCGCGGTACCGAGGGGGCGGCGGTGCGCGACGTGATCGCGGGCAATTTGTGCCGTTGCACCGGATACGGCCCGATCCTGGCGGCGGCCGAGGCCACCCCGCCCGCCCCGCGCGACGACGCCGGCGCCATCGAATTGCTGCGCGGCATGACCCCAGCGGCCAAGGGCGAGAACTGGTTCAAGCCGCGGACCGCAGACGAACTCGCCGCGCTGCTGATCGCCCATCCGGACGCGCGGATCGTGGCGGGCGCGACGGACGTGGGGCTGTGGGTCACCAAGCAGTTGCGCGATCTGGGCACCGTGATCTTCATCGGCGACGTGGCCGATCTGCGCAGCATCGCGGAGGATGAGGGCGGGCTGACGCTGGGCGCGGGCGTGCGTTATTCGGACGCGCATGCGGCACTCGCCCGGCTGCATCCGGAGCTGGGAGAGCTGGTGCGGCGGATCGCGGGCGTGCAGGTGCGCAATTCGGGCACGATCGGCGGCAACATCGCCAACGGATCGCCCATCGGCGACATGCCCCCCGCGCTGATCGCGCTGGGCGCCACGCTGGTGCTGCGCCGGGGGGATGCGCGGCGGACGATGCCGCTGGAGGATTTCTTCCTGGAATATGGCCGGCAGGATCGCGCGCCGGGCGAGTTCGTGGAGCGCATCCACATCCCCCGCCCCGCCCCGGAAACGCTGGTGCGCATCGCCAAGCTTTCCAAGCGGTTCGACAGCGACATCTCCGCGCTGTGCGGCGCCTTCGCGCTGACGATTGCGGAGGGCCTGGTTACGCACGCCCGAGTGGCGTTCGGCGGGATGGCGGGAACGCCAAAGCGCGCCGCCGCGTGCGAGGCGGCGCTGACCGGGCAGCCCTGGTGCGAGGCGGCGGTCGAGTCCGCAGCCGCCGCGCTGGCGCAGGATTACCAGCCGCTGAGCGACCTGCGCGGATCGGCCGGATACCGCCTGGCCGCGGCCGCGAACCTGCTCCGCCGCATCTGGCACGAGACGCAGCATGGCGGTCCGGTGAGCGTGCTCGACGAGCGGCTGGATGGCTGACGCCGCGCCCCCGCCCGCCGGAGCGGTCCACGCCCCGCTGCGCCACGACAGCGCGGAGGGCCATGTCGCGGGCACCGCGCGCTATACCGACGACGTGCCGGAAACCGCGACGACGCAGCATCTGGCCTTTGGCCTGGCGGGCTGCGGCCATGCGCGGATCGTGAACATCGACCTGAGCCGGGTGCGTGCCGCGCCGCTGGTCACCGGCGTCTATACCGCGCGGGACATCCCCGGCATCAACGACGTCAGCCCCGTGGCAGGCGATGACCGGCTGCTGGCCGAGGACGAAATCCTCTATCCCGGCCAGCCGCTCTTCATCGTCGCGGCGATGACGCGCGACGCCGCCCGCGCCGCCGCCCGGCTGGCGGTGGTGGAGACCGGGCCGCTGCCCGCGATCGTCACCATCGCGGACGCGCGCGCGGCGGGATCGGTGATCGAGCCCGCCCAGCGCATGGCGCGCGGCGACGCCGCCGCCGCCATCGCCAACGCCCCCCGCCGCCTATCCGGCAGAGTATCCGTGGGCGGACAGGAGCATTTCTATCTCGAAGGCCAGATCGCGCTCGCCACGCCCGGCGACGACGGATCGATGCATGTGCTGAGCTCCACCCAGCATCCCAGCGAGGTGCAGCATCTGGTGGCCAAGGTGCTGGGCCTGCCCGATGCCAGGGTGACGGTGGAGGTCCGCCGGATGGGCGGCGCGTTCGGCGGCAAGGAGACCCAGGCCGCCGCCGTGGCCGCCGCCGCCGCGCTCGTCGCGCAACGGACCGGCCATCCCGCCAAGCTGCGGCTCGACCGCGACGACGACATGGCGATGACCGGCAAGCGCCATGATTTCGAGATCGGCTATGAGGCCGGCTTCGACGAGGAAGGGCGCATCGCCGGCATCCGCTTCGATCTCGCATCGCGCTGCGGCGCAACGGCGGACCTTTCGCCCGCGATCAACGACCGGGCGATGTTCCATGCCGACAATTGCTATTTCTATCCCGCCGTGGAGATCGTCAGCCACCGGCTGAAGACGCACACGGTTTCGAACACCGCGTTCCGCGGCTTCGGCGGGCCACAGGGGATGCTGGGCGCGGAACGGGTGATGGACGATATCGCCGCGCACCTGGGCCGCGATCCGCTCGATGTGCGCCGCGCCAACCTGTACGGCCCAGGGCGCGACGTGACGCCCTATCACATGACGGTCGCCGACAATGTGGCGCCCGATCTGATCGCCGAACTCGCCGCAGGCGCACGCTATGCCGAGCGGCGGGAGGCCGCCGCCGCGTTCAATGCTGCGCACAATATCCTGAAGAAAGGGCTGGCGCTGTCCCCGGTCAAGTTCGGCATCAGCTTCACCACCACGCACCTGAACCAGGCGGGCGCGCTGGTGCATGTCTATACCGACGGATCGGTCCACCTGAACCATGGCGGCACCGAGATGGGCCAGGGCCTGATGGTGAAGGTGGCACAGGTGGTGGCGGACGTGTTCGGCGTGGCTGTGGAGCACGTCGGCATCTCCGCCACGCGGACCGACAAGGTGCCCAACACATCGGCCACCGCCGCATCCTCCGGCGCGGACCTGAACGGCATGGCAGCGTTCCGCGCGGCCGACGCGATCCGCGCGCGGCTGGCGGAATTCGCGGCCGGGCGCTTCGGCGGGGCGGCGCAGGCGGTGCGCTTCACCCGCGACGGCGTGGAGGCGGGCGGCGAGCGCATCCCCTTCGCAGAGCTCTGCCGCATGGCCTATCTGGCGCGCGTGCCGCTGTCGGCCACCGGCTTCTATGCCACGCCCGGGATCGAATATGACCGCGCCAGCCACAGCGGGCGGCCGTTCCTCTACTTCGCCTATGGCGCCGCGCTGAGCGAGGTGGTGATCGACACGCTGACCGGCGAGCATCGCGTGCTGGCGGTGGACATCCTCCACGACGCGGGCCGCAGCCTGAACCCGGCGATCGACCTGGGCCAGGTGGAGGGCGGCTTCATCCAGGGCATGGGCTGGCTGACCACGGAGGAGCTGGTCTATGGACCCGAGGGGCAGATGCTGACCCACGCGCCCTCCACCTACAAGATCCCGACCGCGGGCGATCGGCCGCGCCGCATGGAGATCCGCCTGTGGGATCGCGGCCGCAACGCCGAGCCGACCATCCACCGCTCCAAGGCGGTGGGCGAGCCGCCGCTGATGCTGGCGATATCGGTGTTCAGCGCGCTGACCGACGCGGTGATGGCCGCGGCGCCCGGCCGCGGCCTGCCCGCGCTCGACGCCCCCGCGACGCCCGAGCGCATCCTGGCGGCGATCGCGGAGCTGCGGGGGCGTGCGCTTGCCTGACTGGCGCCGCCATGCCCGCGACGCGCTGGCGCACGGCCCGGCCGCGATGGTGACCGTGCTCGCCACCGAGGGATCGGCCCCGCGCGGCCCGGGTGCGCGGATGATCGTCACCGCCGGTGCCCAGTCCGGCAGCATCGGCGGCGGCGCGCTGGAGCATCAGGCGGCGGCGCAGGCGCGGACGATCCTGGGCCTGCCGCCGGGAAGCTGGCGCATCCAGGATTATCCGCTGGGGCCGCTGCTGGGGCAATGCTGCGGCGGGCGGGTGCGGCTGATGGTCGAGCGGCTGGCGGGGGTGCCGGAGGAAGACGGGCCGTTCGCGGTGAAACTGGGGGAGTTGCTGGACCGCTCCCCGGTCTCCGGCGATGGCCGGGTTCCGGCTTCCTGCGCGGGGATAGTGGAGCCGGGCCTTCGCCGGGGAACCGTGGAGGCCCGCGGGCCGCGCCCGGAAAAAGGCGACGGCTTCGTCGAGCCGGAGGAGACCGACACGCTGCCCGTGCTGATGTTCGGCGCGGGCCATGTCGGGCGCGCGGTGATGGCGCGTGCGGGCGGGCTGCCGCTCCACATCGGCTGGTATGATTCGCGCCCGGAGTTCACCGAAATTCCCGGCGCGGTGCTGGCGGACGAGGATGCGATGGCCGAATGCGCCGCCGCCGCCCCGGCGGAGGCCGCGGTGGTGATCCTGACGCACGACCATGCGCTCGACTATCGCCTGGCCGCCGCCGCGCTGCGCGGCCGGGCCGGCCATGTCGGGCTGATAGGATCGCGCACCAAGCGCGCACGCTTCCAGTCGCGCTTCGACGCGGAGGGGATCGACGCCGCGCGGCTGGCCTGCCCGATCGGGCTGCCGGGGGTGAAGGGCAAGGAACCGGAGGTAATCGCCATTTCGATCCTGGCGCAATTGCTGCAACTAAGGGACGCAGCATGAAGGCGTTTCGCGGCGAGATACTGCGCGTGCCCCATGATCCCGCGACGGCCGGGGCGGATGCGGTGCGCCACGATCCGGACGGGCTGCTGATCGTCGAGGACGGCATCGTCGCGGCGGTGGGCACCCACGCCGATCTGGCGCCGCGCTTTCCCGGCGTGCCGGTGACACCGCTGGACGGGCTGATCGTCCCGGGCTTCGTCGATTGCCATGTCCATTATCCGCAGACGGGCCGCATCGCATCGCATGGCGAGCAGCTCCTGCAATGGCTGGAACGCCACATCTTCCCGGCCGAGGCCGCCTTCGCCGATCGCGCGCATGCGGACGAGACCGCCGCCTTCTTCCTCGACGAGCTGCTGCGCAACGGCACCACGAGCGCGCTCGTCTTCGCCACCGTCCATGAAGGATCGGTCGACGCGCTGTTCGAAGCGGCGCTGGCGCGCGACATGCGGGTGACGTCGGGCAAGGTGCTGATGGACCTCGGCCCGCCCGGCCTGCGCGACACGCCCGCCAGCGGCCGCGCCGAGAGCGAGGCGCTGATCGCCCGGTGGCGGGGGCGCGGGCGGCTGGGCTATGCCGTCACCCCGCGCTTCGCGCTTACCTCCAGCGACGCACAGCTCGCCGAGACGGGCGCGCTGCTCGCCGCGCATCCGGATGCGATGCTGCACACCCATCTGTGCGAAAGCCATGGCGAGATCGCCGCGGTGGAGGCGCGGTTCGGCGGCGATTATCTGGGCGCCTATGAACGCTTTGGGCTGGTCGGGCCGCGATCGGTGTTCGCCCATTGCGTGCATATGAGCGACGACGCCTTCGCGCGCATGGCGGCGGCGGGCGCGGGGATCGCTTTCTGCCCCACCAGCAACCTGTTCCTGGGTTCGGGCCTGTTCGATCTGGCCGCGGTGGACCGCCATGGCGTGCGCACCGGCATCGGCACCGATGTGGGCGCGGGGACCAGCTTCTCGGTGCTCCATACGCTGGGCGAGGCCTATAAGGTCTGCCAGTTGCGCGGATGCAGCCTTGATCCCTTCCGCGCGCTGCACCTGGCCACCGCGGGCGGCGCGCGGGTGATGGGCATCGGCGATCACGTGGGCGGGCTGGAACCGGGACAGGAGGCGGATTTCGCCGTGCTCGATTGCGCCGCCACCCCGCTGCTGGCACGGCGCACGGCGGGGGCATCGCTCCACGACCGGCTGTTCGCGTTGCAGGTACTGGGCGACGATCGTGCGATCGCCAGCACCTGGCTGCGCGGCAGCCGCGCCTATAGCCGCAAAGAGAAATAGATGCTGCGCAAATTCCTGTCGGTCTTCGAACCCTTCATCCTCACGCTGGTGGGCACCGTGGTGCTGGCCTCGCTGCTGCCGCCGCGGGGAGCGATGGTGGCGGTGTTCGAGGGGATTGCCGACGCCGGCATCGTCCTGCTGTTCTTCCTTCACGGCGCCAAGCTCTCGCGCGAGGCGATCGTCGCTGGGGCAAGGAACTGGCGGCTGCACCTGGCGGTGTTCCTTTCCACCTATGCGCTGTTCCCGCTGCTGGGGCTGGGCGCGCAGGCCAGCGGCATCCTGCCGCCAGCGCTGGCGGCGGGGATGCTGTTCCTCACGCTGCTGCCCTCCACCGTGCAATCCTCGATCGCCTTCACCGCGATGGCGCGCGGCAATGTGGCGGCGGCGGTGTGCAGCGCCAGCTTCTCCAACCTGATCGGCATCTTCCTGACGCCCGCGCTGGTCGCGCTGCTGATGCGCAGCAACGGGATGACCGTGTCCTTCGCGTCGATCCAGACGATCCTGCTGCAACTGCTGCTGCCCTTCGCGCTGGGGCACCTGCTGCGCCCGGCGATCGGCGGATGGGTGGCGCGGCACAAGCAGCTTGTGACGATCGTCGATCGCGGTTCGATCCTGCTGGTGGTGTACACCGCGTTCGGCGCGGCTGTGGTGGCGGGCATCTGGCAACAGCTTTCGGCGGCGGACCTGGCGCTGGTGCTGCTGGTGTGCCTGGTGATCCTGGCGATCGTGCTGGGCGCCACCTGGGGCGTGGCGCGGGCGATGGGCCTGCCGCGCGAGGACGCCATCGTGCTGCTGTTCTGCGGGTCGAAGAAGAGCCTGGTTTCGGGCGTGCCGATGGCGGGCGTGCTGTTCCCGGCCGCGCAGGTCGGCATGGTGATCCTGCCGATGATGCTGTTCCACCAGCTTCAGCTCATCGCCTGCGCGCTGATCGCCCGGCGCCTGGCCCAGTCCGCCGCGCCAGCGGACTGAGTCCGGACCGGCCCTATTGCATTTGCCGCGATAGAGGCAGACCCTTTCCCTATCGGCACCCGCGCCGACTCGCCCTGAGCCGGCGCATATTGCCGAAGTGACGCGATTTCCGGCCAGCCGGACGTTGCCTTCCGGCTGCCTGGACATCGCCCTGGCAGGAGGTACGGCAATGAAAGGAACCAGCCACGGCACAAGAGCCATCGCGCTCGTCGGACCGGCGGGCGCGGGCAAGACCAGTCTGGCCGAGGCGCTGCTCTTCGCTTCCGGCGCGATCGCGCGCCAAGGGCAGGTGGCGGCCGGCACCAGCACCGGCGATGCGAGCCCCGAGGCGCGGGCGCGCGGCGGATCGACCGAGCTGAACCTGATGCGCCTCGATTTCATGGGCGAGGATTTCGTGATTGCCGACGCCCCCGGATCGCCGGGACTGGCGGAGGATGCCGCCGCCGCCGTGCTGGCCGCGGATCTGGCGCTGGTGGTGATCGATTCCGATCCCGCGCGCGCCGCGCTGGCCGAGCCGGTGCTGCGCTGGCTGGAGGGGCATCGCGTGCCCCATGCCGTATTCGTCAACAAGATCGATCAGGCGCGCGGCACGATCGAGGAGCTGCTGGAAGCGCTCCAGCCGATGAGCGCGGCGGCGCTGGTCGCGCGCCAGATCCCCATCCGGCGCGACGGCCAGGTGACCGGCTTCGTCGATCTCGCGCTCGAACGCGCCTTTCTCTACCAGTCCGGCCGCGCATCGCAGCAGGTGCCGATCGCGGCGGATCTGCGCGAGGCCGAGACCGCAGCGCGCTTCCACATGCTCGAACAGCTCGCCGATCATGACGACGCGCTGCTCGAACAGCTCATATCGGACGAGACGCCCAGCCTGGACACGGTCTGCGCCGATATCACGCGCGAGACCGGGGCCGGGCTGGTGGTGCCCGTGCTGTTCGGATCGGCGGTCAACGGCTTCGGCGTGCGCCGCCTGCTCAAGATGCTGCGCCACGACGCCCCCACCGCGGAGCAGACCGCCCGGCGGCTGGGCATCGAAGGGCCGGCGGCGCAGGTGGTGAAGATCCTCCACGGCTCGGGCGTGGGCCGGCTGGCCATCGCGCGCGTGTTCGGCGGAGCGCTGAACGAGGGTGCAGAGCTGACGGGCAACGCGGGCAAGGCGCGTTCGGGCGCGCTGTTCACGCTCCAGGGCGCCGCCACCGCCAAGGTGCCCCGGGCCGATCCGGGCGACATCGTGGGCATCGCCAAGGCCGACAGCGTGCATCCGGGCGAGCTGCTGGGGCTGGCGGGCAAGCCCGCGCGCGGCGGCGTGCTGATCGATCCGCCGGTCGCCAATTGCGCGCTGGCGATCGCCGCGCAGGACCATCGCGACGACGTGCGCCTCGCCACCGCGCTCGCCCGGCTGACCGAGGAGGACCCCGCGCTCGGCTGGCGCCAGGACGAGGCCGCGCGCGAGACGCTGTTGCTCGGCGCCAGCGAGGATCACCTCGCCATCGCGCTGGAGCGGCTGCGGCGGCGCTATGGCGTGGCGGTGGCGGTGCGCCCGCCGCGCGTCGCCTATCGCGAATCGATCCGCAGGCCGGCCACCCAGCGCGGGCGCCACAAGAAGCAATCGGGCGGCCACGGCCAATATGGCGATTGCGTGATCGAGATCCGCCCGCTGGAACGCGGCGAAGGCTTTCGCTTCGAAGACCGGATCACCGGCGGCGCGATCCCGAAACAATGGATTCCGGCGGTGGAGATGGGCGTGCGCGACGCGATGGCGCGCGGGCCGCTGGGCTTCCCGGTGGTGGACGTGGTGGTGACGCTGGTGGACGGATCGTTCCACAGCGTCGACAGCTCTGAGCTGGCGTTCCGCACCGCGGGGCGGATGGCGATGGCCGAGGCGCTGGCCGCCGCCGCGCCCTATCTGCTCGAACCGGTGGCCCAGGTGACGATCCGCGCGCCGGGCAGCGCCACTTCGCGCATCACCAGCGCGGTGGCCGGCCGGCGCGGCCAGATGCTGGGCTTCGCCGCCGCGCAGGGCTGGTCGCGCTGGGACGAGATCGCGCTGCTGCTGCCGGAGGCGGAGCTGCACGGGCTGGAGGCGGAGCTGCGCTCGCTCAGCCAGGGCATGGCGCGATATGAGGCGAAGTTCGACCATCTGGCCGAGGTCGCCGCCAAGCTGGCCCAGGAAATCGCGCGAAGGGAGCAGGCCGCGGCCTGACCCCGGTTACCTGCCCCGGGGGCAACCCCACCCCCCGGACAGGCCGGGGCGGACTGGAGTCGGTTTTTTACGGCACCAGCCCGCTCCGGCCGGACGCTACCCCGCCTGGGCTGCCCGTAGCGCGGGCTGGGCGGCGGCGATCGTGCAGCGCACCTCCAGCGCGTCGCCGAAGCGTGCCACCGCCTCCTCGCCCACCTGCATCTCGTGGACGCCGTTCACCGCGCCCGTGGATATCCATTGGCCGGGCTCCAGCGCGATGCCGCGCTCCGCCGCCAGCGCGAACAGGAAGGCGGCCGCGCCGAACGGCCCGTCCAACATGTCCTTCGCCATCGCCGGGCCGGTATCGCGCCCGTCGATCAGCAGCGTGACCGGCCAGCGCAGGAATTCGCATCCGCGCCAGTCAGGAACCGGCGGGCCGATCACCAGCCCATGGTTGTTGCCGAAATCGGATACGGTGACGGTCGGCCCGTCCTCGTTGATCCGCGCATAGGGCGAGCTTGCGATCTCGATGCCGACATGCACCGCGTCGATCAGCGCCACGGCCTCGGCATGGGTATAGCTGCGCTTGGCGGGATCGGGCCGCGCGCCGATGCGCAGCAGGAATTCCGCCTCCGCCGCGGCAAACCCGCCCACGAACACCGGCATCGCGGGCGCAGGCTCCGCGGTGACGACATGCCCGGCAAAGATCGGCCCGGCCAGCCGGTCCGACCCCAGGCGAGTCGCCAGCGGTTCGTGGATGCGCCCGACCTTCCAGCCTGCGACGGGCTCGCCCGCCAGCGTGATCGCGCGTGCCTGGATCGCATAGGCATCGCCGAGCGTCGCGGGGATCGCGCCGGGATAGGCGGCAATCGCACGCGCGTCGCGCCGCGCCGCCACAAATGCCTGCGCGATGCGCTCGCCCTCGTTCATCCCCGCCTCGTCACGTTCCATTGCGCCGTGCTTATGGGAAACCGGTGTCAGTAGCAAGCGTCCTCGCGAAAGCGGCGGCTTGCGCGATGGCGCGGGTGCGGTATGTCTCGCGGGACAATGCGCAAGCCCGCCCAGCCGACGATCAACGACGTCGCCCGCATCGCCGGCGTCTCCAAGAAGACGGTGAGCCGCGTCATCAACCGCTCGCCCCTGCTCAACGAGGATACGCGCCGCCGCGTGGAGCAGGTGATCGCGGAGCTGGGCTACACGCCCAATCCCCAGGCGCGCGCGCTGGCGCTGCGCCGCAACTTCCTGATCGGGCTGATCCACGACAATCCGAACGCGCAGATGGTGCTCAACGTCCAGCACGGCCTGCTGGAGGTGCTGCGCGATACCGAGTTCGAGCTGATCCTGCATCCGGTGGACCGCGGATCGCCGACGATGCTCGACGATATCCGCGCCTTCCTGGAGAAGCAGCGGCCCTATGGCGTGATGCTGTTGCCGCCGATCAGCGAGAATGATTCGCTGGCGGAGCTCTGCGCCGGGCTGGGCGTGCGCTATGTCCGCATGGGCTCCGCGCCGCTGGACGAGGCGGCGAACATGGTCGCGTCGAACGATCGCGAGGCGGTGCGCGGCGCGGTGGAGCATCTGATCGCCGCGGGGCACCGCCGGATCGGGCTGATCGCCGGGCCGCACGGCTTCCGCTCGGCGGTCGAGCGCCAGGCGGGCTATGAGGAGGCGATCGAGGCCGCCGGGCTGCCGCTCCAGCGCACGCTGATCGTGCATGGCGACTACCGGTTCGAATCGGGGATGCGCGCGGCGGAGCGGCTGCTCGACCTCGCACCGCGCCCCACCGCGGTGTTCAGCTCGAACGACGAGATGGCGGCGGGCGTGCTGCATGTCGCGCACCAGCGCGGACTCACCGTGCCGCAGGACCTGTCGATCGTCGGCTTCGACGATACGCCGATCGCCTCGCACATCTGGCCGCCGCTCACCACGGTGCGCTGGCCGATCGCGACGATGGCGCGCGCCGCCGCGCTGAAGCTGGTCGGCGGCGCGGGCGGCGCGCGGCCGGGCGAGGACGGCGAGGCGTCGCTGTTCGTCTCCACGCTGATCCGCCGCGCCTCGGTTGCGCCGCCGCCCGGCGCGGGATGAACGCCGCGGCGGGTTGAAAAGGCTCCTGACACCGGTTACCAGCCGGGACCGCGATACCCAGGGAGAGAGCGATGTTCGAGCGCACCTATTACGCCACCCATCCGGACATGATGGAGTGCGTCTCCAACGACGAGCTGCGCGACCGCTATCTGATCCAGGGGCTGTTCCGCACGGGCGAGTGCGTGCTCAACTATACCCATGCGGAGCGCTTCGTGATCGGCGGCGTCGCGGTGGGCGATGCCCCGGTGAAGCTGCCCGACCAGACCGAGCCTGCGTCGGCCGCCGGCCACCCCTTCCTGGAGCGCCGCGAGCTGGCGATCGTCAACGTGGGCAAGGTGGAGGGCACGGTGACCGTGGACGGCACCGCCTATACGCTGGGCAACAAGGACTGCCTCTACGTCACCATGGGCGCGAAGGAGGTGGTCTTCGCGGGCGCGGGCGCGCGCTTCTATCTCGCCTCCTGCCCCGCGCATAAGGCGTTCCAGACGCGCAAGCTCTCGATCGCCGACGCCAACGCGCTGGAGCGCGGCAGCCTGGCCGAATCGAACGAGCGGACCATCTTCCAGCTCGTCATCCCCGGCATCTGCGACAGCGCGCAGCTCGTGATGGGCCTCACGGTGCTGAAGGAAGGCAGCGTGTGGAACACCATGCCCCCGCACATCCACGAGCGCCGCAGCGAGATCTATTTCTATTTCGAGCTCGACGATCTGGAGAAGGATCGCGTGATGCACTTCATGGGCGAGGGCGAAGCGACCCGCCACATCGTGATGCAGAACGAAGAGGCGGTGATCAGCCCGCCCTGGTCGATCCACATGGGCGCGGGCACCAAGGCCTATGCCTTCATCTGGGCGATGGCGGGCGAGAACCAGGATTATACCGACATGAACGTGCTGGATATCTGCCAGCTCGCCTGAAGCTCCCCTCCCGCTTGCGGGAGGGGTTGGGGGAGGGAAGGTTCCCTCCCGCCAGACAGAGGGACAAGCCCTCCCCTGCCCCCTCCCGCAAGCGGGAGGGGAACGGGGCTGGAGAGGACACCAATGACCCAAGCCTTCGATCTCAGCGGAAAGGTGGCGCTGGTCACCGGGGCGAACACCGGAATCGGCCAGGGCATCGCGCTGGCGCTTGCCGCGGCGGGCGCGGACGTGGCCGCCGCGGGCCGCACGCCTGCCGCCGAAACCGTTGAAAAGGCCCGCGCCCTCGGCCGCCGGGCGGAGATCATCTCCGCCGATCTCTCCACGATCGAGCCTGTGGGCAGGGTTGTGGACGAATGCGTGGACAGGCTGGGGGCGATCGATATCCTGGTCAACAACGCCGGCATCATCCGCCGCGCCGACAGCCTGGAGTTCAGCGAGGCGGACTGGGACGCGGTGATCGACACCAACCTGAAATCGGTGTTCTTCCTCTGCCAGGCCGCGGGCCGCCGCATGGTCGCCCGGCACGAAGCCGAGGGCGTGCGCGGCAAGATCATCAACATCGCGTCGATGCTCAGCTTCCAGGGCGGAATCCGCGTGCCCAGCTATACCGCGTCCAAATCGGGCGTGGCGGGGCTAACCAAGCTGCTGGCGTGCGAATGGGCGGCGAAGGGGATCAACGTCAACGCGATCGCCCCCGGCTATATCGCGACCAACAATACCGAGGCGCTGCAGGCCGACGAGACGCGCAACCGCCAGATTCTGGAGCGCATTCCGGCGGCGCGCTGGGGATCGCCGGAGGATATGGGCGGCGCCGCCGTGTTCCTCGCCTCCTCCGCTTCCGATTATGTGCAGGGCCATGTCCTGGCGGTGGACGGGGGCTGGCTGGCGCGATGATCGCGCGGCGCGAGCTGATCGGCGGCGCGGCCGCGATGGGGGCGATGCTGATCGCCCCGCGCGCCTTCGCCCAATCCGCCGCGCCCGTCCGCACCAGCACCGGCAGCTTCCAGGGCACGATCGAGGACGGGCTGCGCGTGTTCCGCGGCATCCGCTATGGCATCGCCCGGCGCTTCCTGGCGCCGCAGCCCGCGCCCGCCCCGGCCGAGGTGCAGCCCGCCGACCGTTTCGCCCCGCCCTGCCCGCAGAACAGCGACCATGCGGGGTTGCAGGACGAGGACTGCCTGGCGCTCAACATCTGGACCGCCGATGCCCGTCCGGGCGCGAACAGGCCGGTGATGGTCTATATCCACGGCGGCGCCTATTCGACCGGCACGTCCACCGATCCGCTGTGCCACGGCCAGCACCTGGCGGCGCGGGGCGACGTGGTGGTTGTGACGGTGAACCACCGGCTCAACGTGCTGGGCTATCTCTATCTCGCCCGGTTCGATCCGCGCTTCGCCGACAGCGGCAACGCGGGCCAGCTCGACCTGATCCTGGCGCTGCAATGGGTGCGCGACAATATCGCGGCGTTCGGCGGCGATCCGCGCCGGGTGATGGTGTTCGGCCAGTCGGGCGGCGGCGCCAAGATCGCGACGATGATGGGCATGCCCGCCGCGAAGGGCCTGTTCCATCGCGCCGCGACGATGAGCGGGCAGCAGGTTACCGCCTCCGGCCCCCTGCACGCCACCGAGCGCGCCCGCGCCCTGCTGGCGAAGGCGAAGCTGCCCGAAAGCCGCGCGGGCGAGCTGGCCGATTTCGGCGTGGGCGAACTGATGGAGCTGCTGGCCGCCACCGAAGACCCCTATCTGGGCGGCGGCGTCTATATGGGGCCGGTGTTCGACATGAAGTGGCTCACCCGCCACCCATTCTGGCCCGATGCGCATCCCCAGTCGCGCCACATCCCGATGATCCTGGGCAATACGCGCGACGAGACGCGCGCCTTCCTTTCCCCCGATTCGCCCAAGGTGCAGGGGCTGGACTGGAGCAACATCGCCGATCGCATCGCGCCCGAGCTGCGCATCGACGCGCTGCCCGAATGGGTGGTGGCGGAATATCGCGCGCAGTTTCCGGACTGGTCGCCGATGGACGTCTTCTATGCCGCCACCACCGCGGGGCGGAGCTGGCGCGGCCAGGTGATCGAGGCGGAGGAGCGCGCGCGGGCCGGGGCGCCGGGCTGGGTTTATCAGCTCGATTTCGCATCGCGCACCGATCCCCGGCGCGGCGCGTTCCACACGATGGATATCCCGCTGGTGTTCGGCACGCTCGACGCGAAGGGATCGCAGACCGGCACGGGCGCCGATGCGCGCGCAGCGAGCAAGGCGATGCAGGACAGCTTCGTGTCGCTCGCGGCGCGGGGCGATCCCAACCATCGCGGCCTGCCCAAATGGCCGAAATACACGCTGCCCAGACGCGCGACGATGATGTTCGACACGGCAAGCCGCGTGGAGAACGACCCGCGCAAATGGCAGCGCGAGTTGTTCGCGCGGATACCCTATATCCAGCCGGGCACCTGAACCGCGGTGGCCGCCGGCCCGGACGGCGGCTGAAACCTATCGGCTCATGCGCCGGGCGCGCCCGCGGACTCACGCGGCCAGAACACGGCCCGCCAGACGATCGCCAGCGTTATCGCGATCTCGATTCCGCCCAGCGTCAGGTAGAAAGGCGGGGCGCCGCCCGCCATCGTCATCGCCATGATCGCGGTATAGGCGAGCCCGAGGACAAGGTTCAGCCAGCGCCCGACCGCCGCCGGGATCAGCAGCGCGCCCGCGATCATCAGCGCGGGAATCGCCATCATCAGCGAGACCGCGACCAGCACCTGGTCCGTCGCCAGGCCGAGCGGACCCATCCGCCCCGCGTTCATCGCCATCACCTTGCCCGGCATATAGAGGCCGAAATAGTCGCCATAGACATAGCAGAGCATGAGCGAGGCCCAGAGCGCGGACAGCGCCAGCTTCGCCGGCGGCCTGAAATCCTGAAGCGCTCCCCGTGATCCAGCCATACCAGTCCCCTGCCAATGTGTGCTATTCAGATAATACACATTGGCAGGCAAGGCAATCGCAGGAGGCCTGCGGGCGCGGTTACTGCCGCATCGCCTTGTCGCGATCGCTCAGCTTCTCCTGCACCGGCCCCTTCTGGCCCGGGTAGAGGCCCGATCGCGGCTCCATCGTATCGAGGTCCCAGTCCGCCTCGACGAAGGTCGCGCGCGTCTCCGCCTGCACGGGATAGCCGCCGACGCGCTTCTCGTCGTCGATGATCTCGCCGCGGCCCTCGGCCACGAAGAAGAGGACGCGGATGTCGTGATCGTCGCGGTCCCAGGGGCGGGCGCCGGCGTTGGCCAGCACATGCGTCTCCACGTCGCGCGCGGACAGCACCGGCAGGCCCGCTGGCCACACCACGGGCTTCTTCACCTCGATCAGCTTCGCGCGCGTCTCGCCATAGCGGCCGAACATCGGCAGCTTCTGCCCATGCTTGTCCACCGCGATATTGTCCTTGCCGTAATAGCGCAGGTCGCCGTCGCCGCCGAGCATCAGGAAGGGCAGGCCGGCATCGGTGGAAGGGCCGCCGCGCATCACATTGCCCACGGCCGAAAGCTCGCCGGTGACATAGTCATGCCCCGCCCATTCGAGCGCCATCAGGTTATAATGGATCGCGCGCTTGGCCGGGTCATAGATAACATTGTTGACCACCGCGGCCTGCACCCCGCCCTTCAGCAGCGGGCTGCGCTCGACATTATGGGCATAGACGTTGCGCCAGATCAGGATGCCGGTCGCATTGTCGTGGATCAGCGATCCCTTGCTGTGCTCGCCCTTGGGGTGGCTGGCGTCGGCCAGCCCCTCGGCCAGCAGGTTATAGCTGAAGGTGATGTTGTGCGACGTGCCCTGACGCCATTCCTCCACAGTGGCGCCGGTGAATCGCGGGCCGGAGGCGGAGAGATTCTCGTCAAGCGCCCAGGTCATGGTGCAATGATCGACGATCACGTTGTACGCCCCCACCGTGGAGAGCGCGTCGACTTCCCAGCCGCTCATCCTGGCCTGGCCGTCCACGCCGGGGCGGATGCGGATGTGGCGGATGATCACATCATGCGTCTTCACGTCGATCCCGCCGCGGATAAAGGTGATCCCGGGCGAAGGCGCGGTCTGACCGGCGATCGTCAGAAAGGGTTCGGTGATGGCCAGCGTGGTGCGGCCCATGTCGATCACGCCGCCGACCTCGAACACCACGATGCGCGGGCCCTTGGCCTCCACCGCGGCCTTGAACGATCCCGGCCCGTCGGCGGCCAGCGTGGTGACACGGATGATCCGCCCCCCGCGCCCGCCGGGCGTGACCGCGGCCCATCCCTGCGCACCGGCGAAGGCAGCGGCGCCCGGCACGGCGGCCTGCGGCGCCCCCGCGGGCGGCACGGACTGGGCGGCGGCGGGAAGCGCGAGCAACAGGCCGATCAGCGCGGCGGCGAGTCTCATTACCGGAACTCCTCTCCTACGCCCTTCTTGACATGCAGGGCGAGTCATCACAATGTCCTTATGACACCGGTTACTTCGAAGCAAAAGTCCGGTGTCGAGACCGCGGCAACGCGGCGGAATTCAGGGGAGGATGGATGATCCGGAGCCCGAATCGGCCCCTCCCCGTACCGAATCGTCCCTCGACAGGCCCATGGCGGACCTGTGGCGGGACCTTGATGGTTACCGGTGTCAGTCACGGCTGACGCGGCAATAGGGAGGAAAAAATGCGGAGGATGAATCGGACCGGGCTGCGGAGCGGCGCCAAGCTGCTGCTCGTGGCATCGACGCTGGCGCTGGCGGGGGCGGCGCAGGCACAGGCGCAGGACACGCCCGAAGACGTCACCGCCGAAGACCAGGGCAACGAAGAGATCGTCGTCACCGGCTTCCGCGCGTCGCTGGACGCCGCGCTCGACGTGAAGCGCACCTCGGTCTCGTCGGTCGATGCGATCGTGGCGGAGGACATCGCCAAGTTCCCCGACCAGAACCTGGCCGAATCGCTGCAGCGCATCCCCGGCATCTCGATCCAGCGCGACGGCGGCGAAGGGCGCGCGATCACCGTGCGCGGCCTGGGTTCGCAGTTCACCCGCGTCCGCGTGAACGGGCTGGAGACGATCGCCACCGCGACCGACGGCGCCAGCGCCAACCGCGACCGCGCGTTCGACTTCAACGTCTTCGCGTCCGAGCTGTTCAGCTCAATCGTCGTCCACAAGACCGCCGAGGCATCGCTCGACGAGGGTTCGCTGGGCGCGGTGGTAGACCTCAACACCGGCAATCCGCTGGGCGGCAAGGAGGGCTTCACGCTCGCGCTGTCCGGGCAGGCCAGCTACAACGACCTTTCCGACAACTGGGGGCCGCGCGTCGCCGGGCTGGTTTCGTGGAAGTCGCCGGACGGCAGCTTCGGCGTCGCCGTTTCCGCCGCCTATTCGAAGTCGGACACGCTGGAACTGGGCAACAACACCGTCCGCTGGGCGCAGGCCCGCTTCGACGCGGTGGACGGCACCAATTGCTGGACCACCCCCAATTCGGGCGGCACCTATGTCTCCAGCACCGCCTGCAACACGGCGGCGCTCTCGTTCCACCCGCGCATCCCGCGCTACGGCGAGGTGCGCCACGATCGCGAACGGCTGGGCATCACCGGCAGCATCCAGTGGTCGCCGACCGACGCCACGCGCATCTCGATCGACGGCCTCTATTCCAAATTCAGCGAAGTTCGCGAGGAGAAGTGGGGCGAAGTGCTGCTGCGGTCGAACGAGCGTTCGATCAACGTGGTCAATCCGGTCTATGATTCGAACAACAACATGATCGCGGCCACGCTGAACGATGCGTGGGTGCGCATGGAGCATTACTGGCGCGAATCGAGCACCGAATTCTACCAGCTCGGCGCGACCTGGGACCAGGACCTGAGCGACACGTTCCGCTTCACCGTGCTGGGCGGCTTCTCGCGTTCCAGCGCGGACATCCCGGTCGAGACGACGATCGTGTTCGACGATCGCGACGCCCAGGGCTACAGCTACGACTATCGCGAGAACAACGGCCGCTCGCCCAAGCTGACCTTCGGCACCAGCGTCACCGATCCGGCGAACTTCCAGCTCGCCGAGATCCGTGATCGCCCCTCGAACGTCACCAACAAGTTCCGCACCGGCCAGATCCGCACCGAATGGGACGTGACCGACGGCTTCACCGCCAAGGCGGGCGCGGTCTATCGCCGGTTCGACTATGATATCGTCGCCTTCACCCGCGATACCGCGGTGTGCGGCAACGGCGGTGTCGATCGCGTTCTCGGCACGATCACCTGCTCGGCATCTTCGGCGTTCGGCCCGGCCGCGGTCTACGGCTTCCCGGTCACCTCCGCGCTGGCCGAGCTGTTCACCATGGGCGACGCGGGCCAGCCCGCGGGCAACACCAATAGCTGGCTGATCCCGAACCTGGCGGCGACCACCGCCTTCACCAAGCTGTACGACCGCGTGGCCACGATCGACGCGGGCAACAACCGCGGCGTGACGGAGGAGACGAAGGGCGGATACCTGCAGGTCGATGCCAAGGGCACGCTGCTGGGCCTGGATTACGCGCTGAACGCGGGCGTCCGTTATGTGCGCACCGATCAGTCCTCCTATGGCCTGAACGGCGGCGTCAGCGTGACGATCGACCGCAGCTACGAAGACTGGCTGCCCTCGGCCAACCTGATGGTGAAGCTGGCCCCGGACCTGATCGTGCGCGCCGCGGTGGCCGACGTGATGACCCGCCCGTCGCTGGGCAACCTGACGCCGGGCGGCTCGGCCGACGGCTTCAACTACCGGGTCACCTTCGGCAACCCGAACCTCGATCCGTTCCGCGCCACGGCCTATGACGCATCGATCGAATGGTATTTCGCGCCGCAGTCGATCGCGTCGGTGGCGGTGTTCAAGAAGGACGTGGCCAGCTTCCCCGTCGGCGTGAACATCACCAACGCCACCTTCACCCAGACCGGCCTGCCGGCATCGGTGCTGGTGCCTTCGTCGCCCGCCGCGCTCAATCCCGCGCAGCAGTCGCAGCCGATCTGGACGATCTCGACCACCGGCAACGGCGCGGGTGCCAGCCTGAAGGGCATCGAGCTTTCGTTGCAGGCGCCGTTCAGCTTCCTGCCCGGGTTCCTGTCGAACTTCGGCGGCATCGTGAACGCCACCTTCGTCGACTCGAGCGCGACCTATGCGCAGAGCGGCCCGGCCACGACCCCGGGCGGATCGCTGGTTAGCGTCTCGCGCACCATCCCGCTCTACGGCCTGTCCAAGCGCGCCTACAACGGCACGCTCTATTATGAGGACAGCAAGTTCAGCGCGCGCGTGTCGCTCAGCTATCGCGGGCCTTATGTCGATGCGGGCTCGGGCACGGGCAACGTGTTCGAAGGCTATAATTCGATCACCAACGTCGATGCCTCGATCCGCTACAAGATCACCGACAATATCGAGGTTTCGGTGGAAGGCGTGAACCTGACCGATGCGTATCGCGATCGCTACACCGATCTCGATGCGAACCGGAATTACGAGTACAACCACTTCGGCCGCACCTTCCTGGTGGGGGCGCGCTTCAAGCTCTGAGGAAGACCGAAGCAATGGAACTGGACCGCCGCGCCCTGCTCGCGATCACCGCAGGCGCGGCGGTTCTGCGTCCGGGCCAGGCGGGGGCACAGACCGCGCCGCCCGCCAATGGCGGCGCGCTTCCCGCCGGATTGCCCCAGCCACACGAGAGCATCGATCTGTGGCCCGGCCCGGCGCCGGGCATGCCCGCGAACGCCCCCGCCGAGGTGGTGGACGAACGCAGCACCGATCCGCAGCTCACCGATCGCGCGCTGCGCAACGTGCGCGTGCCGCGGATGAGCGTGTTCCGCCCGCTGGTTCCCAATGGCGCGGCGGTGCTCGTCACGCCCGGCGGCGGATACAAATGGGTGGTGATCGACAAGGAAGGCTATGAGATCGGGCGCTGGCTTTCGGCGCGCGGCTTCACCGTCTTCGTACTCTTCTATCGCCTGCCCGGGGGCGGATGGGCGGCCGGGCCGGACGTGGCGCTGAGCGACGCCCAGCGCGCGATGCGGCTGATCCGCCATCGCGCGGCGGAATTCGCGATCGATCCCGAGCGGGTGGCCGCCATGGGATTTTCGGCGGGCGGGCATCTGTGCGCCGATCTGGCCACCCGCTGGGATGCCGCGACCTACCGGCCGGTGGACGCCGCCGATGCGCTGTCGGCACGGCCAATGCTGGCGGCGCCCATCTATCCCGTGGTCAGCATGACCGCGCCGGTGGCGCATGCCGGATCGCGTGCCGAGCTGATCGGCGCAGGCGCGGGGCCGGAACGCGAGGCGGCGCATTCGCCCGATCGCAACGCGCGCGCCGGCGGCCCGCCCGCCTTCATCGTCCATGCCGAGGACGACGATGCCGTGCCGGTGGAGAACAGCCTGATGCTGCGCGCGGCGTTGCGCGCCAGGGGCGTGCCGGTGGAAACGCACCTGTTCACCCATGGCGGCCACGGCTTCGGCCTGCGCCGCGTGGCGGGCAAGCCCGCCGCCGCCTGGCCCGACCTGTTCCTGGCCTGGGCAAAGACGCAGGGGCTGTATTGAGCGGCGCCTTCCGCGTCTTTTGACACCGGTATCATAGACGGCGATAACCCGGCCCATGGAGATGGATCGACGCAAGCTGATGCTGGCCGGCGGCGCCGCCGCGCTGGCCCCCGCCCTTCCCGCCGCCACCGGAGCCACGGGCCGCGGCAAGACCGCGCCGGACTGGCGGCGCGGCTTCGACAACCAGCGGATCGCCGATCTGGGCGACGGCCGTTTCCTGAACCCGCTGATCTCCGGAGACCGGCCCGATCCGGCCATCCTGAAGGACGGCGCGGATTATTACATGACCTTCTCCAGCTTCGATTCCTATCCGGGCCTGACGATCTGGCACAGCCGCGATCTGGTGAACTGGCAGCCGCGCGCCGCCGCGCTGACGCGCAACATCGGATCGGTGTGGGCGGTTAGCCTGGAAAAGCACGCCGGCCGCTATTTCCTCTACATCCCGGTGAAGGGCAGCCCCAACGGCACCTATGTGATCTGGGCCGATCATATCGACGGGCCGTGGAGCGATCCCGTCTATCTGGGCCTGCCCAACCATATCGATCCCTGCCATGCGGTGGGCGAGGACGGTTCGCGCTGGCTGTTCCTTTCGGGCGGAGACCGGGTGCGGCTGGCGAACGACGGCCTGTCGCTCGCCGGGCCGGTGGAGCATGTCTACGATCCCTGGCGCTATCCCGAGGATTGGATCGTCGAAGGTTTCGCGCCGGAGGGGCCGAAGATCCATCGTCACGGCGGCTGGTTCTACATGATCACCGCGGTGGGCGGCACGGCAGGCCCGCCGACCGGCCATATGGTGATCGCCGCGCGGTCGCGATCGATCCACGGCCCATGGGAGAATTGCCCGCGCAACCCGCTGGTGCGCACCGTCAGCGCGGCGGAGAAATGGTGGTCGCGCGGGCATGCTTCGCTGGTGGAGGCGCCGGACGGAAGCTGGTGGGCGGTCTATCACGGGTTCGAGAACGGCTATTGGACGCTCGGCCGCCAGACGCTGATGGACCCGGTCGAATGGACCGCGGACGGATGGTTCCGGATGAAGGGCGGCGACCTTTCGCAACCGGTCCGCAAGCCGCGCGGCGGCAGCGCGCTGCCCAATGGCCAGCCGCTGTCGGACGACTTCGCAGGACCGCTCGCGCTCGGCGGCAAATGGAACTTCTTCAAGCCCGCGCCGGGCGAGGCGGCGCGGGCCAGCGCAGGCGGCGGCGTGCTGGCGTTGCAGGCGCGCGGCACGGCGCCCTCGAACTCCTCGCCGCTGCTGCTGATCGCGGGCGACCAGGCCTATCAGTTCGAATGCGATATCGAGATCGACGCGGGCGGCACCGCCGGGCTGCTGCTCTTCTATGACGAACGGCTCTATTGCGGGCTGGGGTTCGACGCGGAGCGCTTCGTCACCCACCAGTACGGCATCGAGCGCGCGCGCCCGGCCAACCCGCACGGGCGGCGGATGCGGATGCGCGTCACCAACGACCGGCACATCGTCTCCTTCCACACCTCCGGCGACGGCGGGGCGAGCTGGCGCAAGTTCGATCGCGGGATGGAGGTTTCGGGATACCACCACAATGTTCGCGGCGGCTTCCTGATGCTGCGCCCCGGCCTCTATTCGGCCGGCGGGGGCACCGCGCGCTTCCGCGACTTCCGCTTCCACGCGCTTTAGGTTTCGTGCGGCGGCGGGAGCGGGTCGGCGCCGCTTCGGCAATCCCGAAAAATGGCGCGCAAGTCCCAGCGACTACTCCGCGTTGCTGCAGCGCGAGATACGGGACTTCCCCATTGGGAAGTCTCCCAAGCGCGAACCTCCTGCGATTGGTCCACGGGGGCGGGGTCAAATCAACAGGAGGCTTTCATGCGTACCCCTTTGCTCATCGCCCTCGCCGCCGCTGGCGCGGCGGCCGCGATCCCCGCCCAGGCGCAGGAGGCCGGTGACTGGCTCGTCCGCGCCCGCGCGATCGCCGTGGTGCCCAACGAGGATGCGGGTGCGGTTCTGCCGTCGTTCCCCACCGGCACGGTGAGCGTCGAGAACGATGTGGTTCCCGAGCTCGACTTCACCTATTTCATCAGCAAGAACATCAGCGCCGAGCTGATCCTGGCGACCAGCAAGCACAATGTGATCGGCGCGGGCGCGCTTTCGGGCCTGGGCGAAGTCGCCGATAGCTGGGTGCTGCCGCCGACGCTGACGCTGCAGTATCGTCCGCTGCCCGAGGGCAAGGTGCATCCCTATGTCGGTGCCGGCCTGAACTACACCATCTTCTACAACACCGATGCCAGCAGCTCGCTGGTGACCGCGATCGGCGCGACCGATGTGAAGATGAAGGACAGCTTCGGCCCGGCCGCGCAGATCGGCGTGGACATCGACCTCACCGACCGCGTGTCGCTGAATCTCGACGCCAAGTGGATCGACATGGACACCACGACCACGCTGACCACCGGCGCGCTGGTGAACAAGGTCGACGTGAGCATCGATCCGTTCGTGCTGGGCGTGGGCGTCGGCATCCGCTTCTGACGCATCCCGTTCCCTGAAAGGGCGGCGGCGCACCTCCGGGCTGCGCCGCCGCCTTTTTCGTTTTCCAGGGCCGCCGCGGTCAGGGCACCAGCACGGCCGCCCCCTCCAGCCGTCCGGCGCGCAGATCGTCCAGCGCGGCATTGGCGTCGTCGAGCGCATAGACGCGCGTCGTGGTGCGCACCGGTACGCGGCGGGCCATTTCGAAGAAGGCGGCGCCGTCCGCGCGCGTCAGGTTCGCGACCGAGAGGATCGCTCGCTCGCCCCAAAGGTCGGCATAGGGGAATCCGGGGATGTCGCTCATGTGGATGCCGGCGCAGACCACCCGGCCGCCCTTGCGCACCGCGCGCAGCGCCAGCGGCACCAGCGCGCCATCGGCCGCGAACAGGATCGCGGCGTCCACCTCCTCGGGCGGCGGCAGGTCCGATCCGCCGGCAGAGGTGCAGCCCAGCGCCAGCGCGAAGCCCTGGCTGGCCGCATCGCCGGGCCGCGTCAGCGCATGCACGCGCCGCCCCTGCCACAGCGCCACCTGCGCGATGATGTGCGCCGCCGCGCCGAAGCCGTAGAGCGCGATGCTCTCCGCCTCCCCCTGCCCCTCCAGCGCCATGGCCAGCGCGCGATAGCCGATCAGCCCGGCGCACAGCAGCGGCGCGGCGGCGACATCGCCGAACTCCGGCGGCAGGGGCAGGCAGAAGCGCGCGTCGGCCAGCACATGGCTGGCATAGCCGCCATCGCGCGTGGCTCCGGTGAACACCGGCAGGTCGCACAGATTCTCGCGCCCCATGCGGCAATAGCGGCACTGGCCGCAGCTTCCGCCCAGCCATGGCACGCCCAGCCGGTCGCCGGGCGCCACGCCGGTCACGCCCGGCCCCGCCGCCAGCACCCGGCCGACGATCTCATGCCCCGGCACGATCGGATAGCGCGCCGCCACCTCGCCGTCCGCCACGTGCAGATCGGTGCGGCAGACGCCGCAGGCCAGGACCTGGAGCAGCAGCTCGCCCGGCCCCGGCGCGCCATATTCGCGCGCCACCCGCCGCAACGGCGCGCCCGGCCGCTCGAACACCATCGCATGTCCCTGGATCATCGCGCGATCCTGCACGGGCGCAACCAGATACGGAATAGGGGAGTTTGCGATCCGGGCGCCGCTACGTAGCCTACCCGATGGCGCAGGCGGCCCCCTGCCCTAAAGTGCCGCCGCAGCCACGGAGGAGCCCCATGTCCGCCGAACGCCCCGCGCCCGATGGCGCCGTCGCCTATCTGGAACATTTCGCCGCCTGGCAGGAGGCGGCCGCGTCCATACCCTTCCTGCTGATGGCGGGATGGTGCGATGCCTTCGCCGCCTTCGCCACACCGCACCGGCACGTCCATGCGGCACCCGCCGAGGACCACCAGCTCGCCGTGCCCGACACGATCGAGGAGGAGGGCGAGCGGGCGCTGTTCGCCTGAAGGCCGCGACGATGGAGCCCTGGCCGCATCCCGGCGCCGCGCGCGCGGACGCCGCACCCGGCGAGGTGCTCGGCTTCCTCGAATCGGGCGGGCTTCCCGGCGGCGGGCGCGTGCGGCGGATCGATACCCATGCGGCGCATGTCCTGCTGGCCGGCGAGCGCGCGTGGAAGCTCAAGCGGCCGATCGATCTCGGCTATCTCGATTTCTCCACGCCCGAACGGCGCCGGGCCGCGCTCGCCGCCGAGCTTTCGCTCAACCGACGCACCGCGCCCGGCCTGTACCTGGGGCTCCACCCGGTCACGCGCGGCGCGGACGGCGCGCTCATGATCGGCGGCGCGGGCGAGCCGGTGGACTGGCTGCTGGAGATGCTGCGCTTCCCCGACGATGCGCTGCTCGATCAGCGCGCGCGGCGCGGGCTGATCGACGCGGCGCTGATGGGCCGGCTGGCGGAGCGGCTCCATGCCTTCCACGCCGATGCGGAGGTGGCGCTCACGCCCGGCGGGGCCGAGCGGATCGGCGCGGTGATCGCGGGCAACGCCGCCAGCTTCGCCGCCTGCGCGGGCGCCTTCGATCCGGGTGCGGTCGCGGACCTGCTCGATCGCCAGCGCGCGCAGCTCGCCCGCCACGCGGCGCTGCTCGACGCGCGCGCCGCTGCCGGGCGGGTGCGTCACTGTCACGGCGACCTGCACCTCGCCAATATCGCGCTGATCGATGGCGAGCCGGTGCCGTTCGACTGCCTGGAGTTCGACGAGGCGCTGGCGACCACCGACATACTCTATGACCTGGCCTTCGCGCTGATGGACCTGTGGCACCGGGGCCTGCACGCCGAGGCCAATGCGCTGTTCAACCGCTATCTGGACCTTTCGGCCTTGGACGAGGACGGGGTGGCGGCGATGCCGCTGTTCCTGTCGATCCGTGCCGCGGTGCGCGCGCATGTCGCGGCGGCACGCGCGGCGGGCGGCGGCGGCGCGGCGGCGCTGGCCGAGGCGCGCGACTATCTGAGGCTCGCGCGCGAACTGCTCGATCCGGTGCCGCCGCTGCTGGTGGCGATCGGCGGGCGATCGGGCACGGGCAAGTCCACGCTGGCGCGCGCGATCGGCGGCAGCATCGGCATCGCGCCCGGCGCGCGCGTCCTGCGCAGCGACGTGCTGCGCAAGCGGCTGGCCGGGCTGGCGCCGGAGATCCGCATGGCGGGCGAAGCCTATTCTCCCGAGGCGGGCGCGCGCGTCTATGCCGCGCTGGAGGTGGCGGCGGGCGCAGCGCTGGCGGCGGGAAGCAGCGCGATCGCCGACGCCGCCTTCCTGAAGCCCGGCGAGCGCGACGCGGTCCGCGCGGCGGCCGAAGCCGCCGGTGCCTGCTTCGCCGGATTGTGGCTGGAGGCCGGAATCGGCACGCGGCTGGCGCGGGTGGCCGCACGCAGCGGCGACGCATCCGATGCCGATGGCCGCGTCGTCCGCATGCAGGCACGCCAGGCCACCGGGCCGGTCCGCGGCTGGATCAGGCTGGCGGCCGGCGGTCCGGTCGCGCAGATCGCCGCCGCCGCGCTGCGCCGGATCGCCCGGATCGCCCCCGCATCGCTCGGGCGGAGCGGGTAGGGCCGGTGCCGCATGGACCGATCACCCGCTATCCCAGGCTGCGCCAGATCATATAGGCCGCCACCGCGAAGATCAGCAGCGCGAACACCCGGTTGAGCGCGCCCTTGGCCGCCAGCCGCCCGGCCAGCGCGGTGCCGCCCGTCACCCCCGCGACCCCGCCCGCGATGAAGGCGGCCGCCAGCAGCCAATCGACATAGCCGGACAGCGCATAGTTGAACGCGGTGGTGAGCCCGAAAGCGGTGACCGCGACCAGCGAGGTGCCGACCGCGTTGATCATCGGCATGCCCGTTGACGCGACCAGCCCGGGCACGATCAGGAACCCGCCGCCGATCCCGAAGAATCCCGAAAACACCCCTGTGCCCAGCCCGAAGCCCAGCACGCGCGGCGCGTTCGTGCGGTTGCACTGCACGTCCGGCCGGTCCGCATCGGGGCGCTTGCGCAGCATCATCGCGCCCACCGCGATCATCAACAGCGCGAACAGCAGCAGCAGGCGCTGACCGTCCACCGCCTTGCCCAGCGTCGATCCCAGGAAGGCGCCGACTACACCGGCCGCCGCATACATGCCGCCGCAGCGCCATTTCACCGTGCCGGCGCGGGCATGGCCGATCAACCCGGCGGCGGCATTGGCGGCCACCGCGAGCGCGCTGGTCCCGATCGCCGCATGCGGGCTGTTCACCCCCACCAGATAGACGATCAGCGGCACCGCCAGGATCGATCCGCCGCCGCCGACCAGTCCCAGCGTGAAGCCCACCAGCGCGCCAGAACCGGCACCCAGCAGATACTGGACCGGTTCGAGCATGGTCAGCCCTGCCGCGCCGCCCGGGCGCGTGCCTCGATCCGCGGCACCAGCGGCGTCAGATCATAGCCGCAGGCCGCCGCCTGATGCAGAATCTCGTCCGTGGTCAGCTTGCCCGCCTGCGACAGCGCCCAGAGCGAGGTGGCGCGCATGCCGGACTTGCAGAACGCCAGCACCGGCTTTTCGCAGCCGCCCATCGCCGCGCAGAAGGCGTCGACCTGCGCGTCGCCGAACTGACCCGGCACGACGGGAATGTGATGATAGTCGAGCCCCGCCGCGCGCGCCTCCGCCTCCAGCTCGGCGCTGTCGGGCTGGCCCGGCTCCTCGCCGTCCGGCCGGTTGTTGATGATCGCGCCATAGCCCGCCGCCCTCGCCGCGGCGATCCCGGCGGGGGGAAGCTGGGTGGAAACGCCGATGCCCGGCGCGAGCGGCTTGTGATTCATGGTCTTGCCTCTGGATGCTTCGGTTGGGTTGGTTCAGATCGCGTCGATGGGCAGCTTCAGGTAGCGCGTGCCGTTGGCCTCCGGCTCGGGCAGGCGGCCGCCGCGCATGTTCACCTGCACCGACGGCAGGATCAGCCGCGGCATATCCAGCGTGCGATCGCGCGCGGTGCGCATCGCGACGAATTCGCCCTCGCTCACGCCGTCACGGACATGGATGTTGCCGTCGCGCTCGGCGCCCACCGTCGTCTCCCAGGCGAAGACGTCACGGCCCGGCGCCTTATAGTCGTGGCACAGGAACAGCCGTGCGCCGCGCGGAAGCGACAGCAGCCGCCGGATCGAGCGATAGAGCTGCCCGGCGTCGCCGCCGGGGAAATCCGCCCGCGCCGTGCCGTAATCGGGCATGAAGATCGTATCGCCCGCGAACACCGCGTCGCCGATCACATAGGCCAGGTCCGCCGGCGTGTGGCCCGGCACGTGCAGCACCGCCGCCTCCAGCCCGCCGATGGTGAAACAGTCGCCATCGTCGAACAGCCGGTCGAACTGCGATCCGTCACGCGCGAAATCGGGACCGGCGTTGAACAGCGCCCCGAAGGTCCGCTGCACCGCCGTGATCGCCCGCCCGATCGCGATCTGCCCGCCCAGCCGCTGCTGAAGCCAGGGCGCGGCGGAGAGATGGTCGGCATGGGCGTGCGTTTCGAGCAGCCAATCGATCGTCAGGCCTTCCGCCACGACATGATCGGCGATCGCCTGGGCGGAGGCATGCGAGGTGCGGCCCGACGCCGGATCGAAATCGAGTACCGGATCGATGATCGCGGCGCGGCGCGTGGCCGGATCGTGGACCACATAGCTGGCGGTGAAGGTCGCCTCGTCGAAAAAGGCGCGCACCACGGGCTGGCGGCCGGGATCGGCACGGGCGGCATCCACCACGGCGGCGGCTCGGCTCAGCGGCGCGTCCTGAACGGACTGGCCGGCTTTCCCGGGGGCGTCGATGGTCTGCTGGGTCATCGTCAATAGCGTCCGAACAATGCGTTGAGCCGGTAGGCCGCGGCCACCCGCTCGGCACGGGCGCGCAGCAGCGCAAGCCGGGCGCCCACCGCGTCCCGCTCGGCATCGAGCAGGTCGATCTGCGGCTTCTGGCCCACCGCCACCTCGTCGCGCAGGTTGCGCACGGTCTCCTCGGCGGCGGCGCTCTGCTCGGCGGCGGCGCGCTCGATGGCGGCGCTGGCGTTCACCGCGGCGTGCGCGGCGGTCACCGCGGCGCGCACCTGCCCCGTCGCGTCGGTCAGGCGGGCACGGGCGGCGCGGACGTTGGCGCCCGCCTCGGCGATCTGGCCGCGGGTGCGGCCGCCGTCGAAGAACTGCCAGCGCGCGCGCAGGCCCACCGCGGCGCTGTCGCCGCGATAGCCGGGGAAGAACTGGTCGCGCACGCTCGATGCCTCGGCGAAGGCGCCGACCGTGGGCATGCGTTCGGCGCGCGCGCCGCGTTCGCCCGCCTCTGCCGCCTCCAGCGCGCGGCGGGCCGCGGCGATCGCCGGGCTGTTCGCCTCCGCGGTCAGGATCGCGTCGTCGAGCAGCAGCGGCACCGCCGGCGGCTCGGGGAGCGGCGCAAGCCGCCCCGGATCGCGGCCGATCAGCCGGGCCAGCTCGGCCCGCGCGGCCAGAGCGCCGCCCTCGGCCGCCGCCAGCCCGGCGCGCGCCTCGGCCAGCCGGACGTTGGCCTGAGAAACATCGGTGCGGGGGGCATCCCCCACCTCGAACCGGTCCTGCGCGTGGCGGGCCAGTTCGGCGGTGGTCGCGACCAGGCGTTCGAGGAGCTCCCGCTGCCCCTCGGCGACGAGCACGGCGCCATAGGCCTGGGCCACCCGCGCGGCCGTCTCCGCCCGCGCCGCGTCGCGCATCGCCGCCGCGGCCTGCTCGCCCGCGCGCGCCCGGTCGCTCGCGGCGCCCAGGCGGCCGCCGGTGAACAGCGGCTGCTCGATCGTCGCCTGCACGGCGCGCGGCACGACATCGTCGGCCTGCAAGCCGAAGAATCCGCCCGGATCGAGCCGCCCGACCGCCACCGATCCGGTGAGGGTGATGCTCGGCAGCCCCGCCGCCCGCGCCTGATCCACCCGCGCGCCTGCCGCCTCCGCCTCGGCATCGGCCGCCATCAGCCCGGGCGCGTGCGACTGGGCCTCGGCGATCGCCTGATCGAGCGTGAGCAGCGCCTGGGCCTGCGCCGGCGCGACGAGCGCGGGGACACAGAGCAGCGCGGGAAGGAGCGCGGACGCGCGGCGCATCAGTCGAACGCCTTGCCCGGCCGCGCGCCCAGCGCCTTGAACAGCATCGCCGCCGGACAGAAGCCGGTGAACGCCGCCTGGATCATGTTGAGCCCGGCGAAGGCCGAAAGCGCGATCCACCACGGATGCACCCACAGCGACAACGCGATCCCGGCAAGCACCACGCAGCCGGCAAAGACGAATACGGCACGATCGACGTTCATGGCTTCAGGCTCCTTGATTTCCGGGATTGCTGGTTCGCGTGGGGCGGATCTTCAGCTTGCCCACGCCCATCACCTTCAGCGCCAGCTTCTCATAGAAGGGCTCGGCCTGGCCGTGCTTCACCTTGTAGAGAAAATAGCGTTCGAACAGCACCTTGGCCTTGTGGACCCATTTGCCCTGCCCGGCCCAGTTGACATTGCGCGGCGGAATCTGCGGCTGGGCGATGAAGGCCACGCCGCCATCGCCGAAATCGGCGAGGCAGATCGCGTTCCAGCTCGGCTCGTGGCTCGGCTCGCGGCCCTCGATCTGCTCGGCGATATTCTCCACGATCGCGGCCATCATGCTTTCGATCATGAAGCCGGTCTTGGGCACGCCCACCGGAACCGGCGTGGGGCCGGTGGGCGGGATCGCGACGCAGACGCCGAGCGAATAGACGTTGGCGAAGGCCGGGTTGCGCTGATGGCGATCGGCCAGGATGAAGCCGCGCGGGTTGCTGAGGCCTTCGATCCCGCTGACCGCCGCCACGCCCTTGAACGCGGGCAGGATCATCGAGAATTTGAAGGGCAGCGCATGCGCCTTCGCCACCGATCCGTCTGCGGCGATCTCCTCCACGTGCATCGTGCCGTCCTCGACCTTGCCGATGCGCGCGCTGGTGATCCATTTGATGTCGCGATCGCGCATGCGGCTTTCGAGCATCGATTTGGTGTCGCCCACGCCGTCCAGGCCCAGATGGCCGATATAGGGCTCGGCGGTGACGAAGGTCATCGGCACCCGGTCGCGGATGCGGCGGCGGCGCAGCTCGGTGTCCACGATCATCGCGAATTCATAGGCGGGGCCATAGCAGGACGCGCCCTGCGCGGCGCCGATGATCACCGGGCCGGGGTTCTCGACGAACCGGTCGAACGCATCCGCGGCGGCCTGGGCATGGCGGCCGGTGCATACCGATTGGGTGAAGCCGCCTTCCGGACCCAGCCCCTCGATCTCCTCGAAGGCGAGGTGCGGGCCGGTGGCGATGACCAGATAGTCATAGTCCATGCTGGTGCCGTCGTTCAGCTCGATGCGGTTTTCGCCCGGCACGACGCGCTTCGCCCCCGCCGCCGAAAAGCCGATCCCCTGGCGCGCGAACACCGGGGGCAGATGGACCTGGATATCCTCCACGTCGCGCCAGCGGACCGCGACCCAGGGGTTGGAGGGAACGAAGGTATAGGTCTCGCTGTCCGACAGCGCGACGACCTCCGCCCGGTTCTTCAGCCGCTCGCGCAACGCAAAGGCGGTCAGCGTTCCGCCCAGGCCGGCCCCGAGCACCACGATCTTCGGTCTTGCCACGGCATCCTCCCGATTCGATGGGGTTGCTTATATGCGTATCTTCGTTATATACGCAAGTACAAAGATTCGCATGTGAGCGAGTGCGCCGAAGTGGAGACATGCATGCAAGGTGTTGGGGCAAGCCATTGGGAAAGGTCCTACGCGGGAACCTCCGGATTCCCGGGCATGGCACACGCGGATAGTCCGGCGGCTTCGCGGCGGGCCGGGGCACGCCTCAGGGAGGGATTGGCGATGCTTCGCAAGACGACCGGGTTGGCCGCCGCGCTGTTCCTCGCCGCATGCGGACAGGGCGAGCAGGCCGCCCCCGCTCCCGCCGCCGCCCAGGGCGAGCGGCTGACCGTGCAGCTAAGCCAGGTGGCGCAGCAGAAGCCGCTCGCCGCGGAGATCGCCACGCGCGACCAGGCGGAGGCGCTGGTGCGCATTCCCGGAACGCTGGTCGATCTGCGCGTGCGCGAGGGCGATATGGTGACGCGCGGCCAGCGCATCGGCACCGTCACCGACAGCAGGCTCGGCTATGAGACCGCCGCCTATGGCGCCCAGGCCGCCGCCGCTTCGGCCCAGGCCGACGCCGCCCGCGCGGAGCTGGCGCGCATCGAATATCTCTTCAAGCGCGGCGTCTATGCCCAGGCGCGGCTCGATCAGGCGCGCGCCGCCGCGCGATCGGCCGATGCCCAGGTGCGCGCCGCGCGCGAGCAGCAATCCGCCAGCGCCGCCACCGCTGGCCAGGGCGCGATCATCGCGCCGGCCACCGGCCGCGTGCTGCGCGCCGACGTGCCCCAGGGTTCGGTGGTGGCGCCCGGCATGTCGGTGGCCACCGTCACCTCCGGCCCGCCGATCCTGCGGCTGGACGTCCCCCAGTCGCTCGCGCGCAGCCTGCGCCCCGGCGCGGTGGTGACCGTGCAGGACGAATCGCCGCTGGGCGGGAAGCAGGGCACGATCGTGCAGCTCTACCCGGCCGTTGCGGGCGGCCGCGTGCGCGCGGACGTGGAGGTGCCGGGGCTCACCACCGATCTGGTCGGCATGCGGGTCAGCGTGCTGGTGGATACCGGCAGCCGCCCGGGCATCACCATCCCGCGCCGCTTCGTCTCGACGCGCTTCGGCATCGATTATGTCGACGTGCTGGCGAAGGACGGCAGCGCCGCGTCGGTGCCCGTGCAGACCGCCCCCGGCGCCGGCGGCAGCGTCGAGATCCTGTCCGGCCTGAAGCCCGGCGACGTGATCCTGGCCGGAAAGGCCGCGCGATGAAGCTGGGGCTGTCGGGCGGGCTCACCCGCGCCACCATCCAGTCGCCGCTGACGCCGCTGTTCCTGCTCGCGGCGATCGCGCTGGGGCTGCTCGCGCTGGTTTCGATCCCGCGCGAGGAAGAACCGCAGATCAGCGTGCCGATGATCGACGTGCGCGTCGCCGCCCCCGGCCTTTCCGCCGCCGACGCGGTCGAGCTGGTCGGCAAGCCGCTGGAAACGATCGTCCGCTCCGTCGACGGCGTCGAGCATGTCTACACCCAGGCCGAGGATGACGGCGTGCTGGTGACGGCGCGCTTCCTGGTCGGATCGGACCAGGACGACGCGGCGGTGCGCATCCATGAAAAGCTGCGCGCCAACTGGGATCGCATCCCGGTGGGCATCCCCGATCCGATCGTCACCGTGCGCGGCATCAACGACGTGCCGATCGTGGTGCTCACCCTCTCGCCAAAGCCGGGCGAGGCCGCCCGCTGGAACAACGCGGCGCTGCGCGACATGGCCGAACGGCTGCGCAGCGAGATCGCGAAGGTGGACGATGTCGGCCTGACCTTCATCACCGGCGGCGCCGCGGAGCAGATCCGCATCGCGCCCGATCCCGCGCGGCTGGCGCTGCACGGCGTTCCGCTGGGGGCGCTGGCGGAGGCGGTGGGCCAGGCCAACCGCGCCTTCGCCGCCGGCACCGCGCGCGAGGAGGGCAAGGCGCTGACCGTCGCCGCCGGCCGCACGCTGGCCACCGCGGGCGACGTGGGCATGCTGACGGTGAACGGCAGCGGCGGCGCCCCGGTCTATGTCCGCGACGTCGCCACCGTGACGCAGCAGCCGCGCGAGGACCAGTCCCAGGTCGCCCGCTGGGTGCGCGACGGCAACGCATGGAGCGCCGCCCCCGCGGTGAGCATCGCCGTGGCCAAGCGCGCGGGGGCCAACGCGGTCACCGTTTCCGAAGCGGTGCTGCACAAGGCGGAAAGCCTGAAGGGCAGCCTGATCCCCGCGGGCCTCACCATGGCGGTGACGCGCAACTATGGCGAGACGGCCAACGAAAAGGCCAATGAGCTGCTGTTTCACCTGGGGCTCGCCACCGTGTCGATCGTCATCCTGATCGGCTTCGCGATCGGCTGGCGCGAGGCGGGGGTGACCGCGATCGTGATCCCCACCACGATCCTGCTCACGCTCTTCGCATCGAACCTGATGGGCTATACGATCAACCGCGTCAGCCTGTTCGCGCTGATCTTCTCGATCGGCATCCTTGTCGACGACGCGATCGTGATGATCGAGAATATCGCCCGCCACTGGGCGATGGCCGACGGGCGCAGCCGCAGCCAGGCCGCGATCGACGCGGTGGCGGAGGTGGGCAACCCCACCGTGATCGCCACGCTCACCGTGGTCGCCGCACTGCTGCCGATGCTGTTCGTTTCCGGGCTGATGGGGCCGTATATGGCGCCGATCCCGGTCAACGCATCGGCGGCGATGATCTTCTCCTTCTTCGTCGCGGTGGTGATCGCGCCGTGGCTGATGATCCGCTTCGCCCGCCAGACGCTGGATGGCGGCCATGGGCACGGCGCGGAGTCCGGCGGCGGGCGGCTGGGCGCGATCTATGCGCGGGTGGCCGGGCGCGTGATCGCCACGCGGCGCAGCGCCTGGCTGTTCCTGGGCGGCGTGGGCGTGGCGACGCTGCTCGCCTGTTCGATGTTCTATTTCGAGCTGGTGACGGTGAAGCTGCTGCCCTTCGACAACAAGTCGGAGGTGCAGGTGGTGATCGACCTGCCCGAGGGCACCAGCCTGGAGGATACAGGCCGCACCGCCGAACAGGTCGCCGCGGTGGCCCGCACGCTGCCCGAGGCTTCGGCGATGGAACTGTACGCGGGCACTTCCGCCCCGTTCAACTTCAACGGACTGGTCCGCCACTATTTCCTGCGCGACCGCGCGGAGCAGGGCGACGTGATGATCACGCTGCTGCCCAAGGGCGAGCGCGGCCGTTCGAGCCACCAGATCGCGCTCGACCTGCGCGAGAAGCTGAAGGCCGCGGTGCCGCTGGCCCCCGGCGGATCGCTGAAGGTGGTGGAGACGCCCCCCGGCCCGCCCGTGCTGGCGACGCTGCTGGCCGAAGTCTATGGCCCCGACGCCGCCACCCGCCGCGCCACCGCGGCCGAGCTGGAGCGGCTGTTCAAGTCGGTGCCCTATATCGTCGATGTCGACACCAGCTATGGCCAGCCGCGCCCGCGCCTGCGCCTGGTGCCCGATCGCGAGAAGCTCGATTACTACGGCCTGTCGGAGCGGGAGGCCTATGACTCGGTGGGCATGCTGCTCGGCTCGCGCACGGTGGGCTATGCGCCGCGCGGCGACGGGCGGACCCCGCTGCCGATCACCGTCGAGCTGCCGCAATCCGCGCGCCGCTGGGACGCCGCGCTCGCCGCCACCCCGGTCGCGGTATCGCGCGGGGCGGGTGGCGGACGCCTGGTCGAGCTGGGCGAGCTGTTCGACGCGGGCCGGGAGTCCGGCAGCCACGCGATCTTCCGCCGCAACGGCCGCGCCGCCGACATGGTCACCGCCGAACTGGCGGGCGCCTATGAGGCTCCCGTTTACGGCATGATCGCGGTGCAGAAGGCGATCGACGCGAACGACTGGGCCGCCAAGGGCCTGACGAAGCCCGTCGTCAGCCTGCACGGCCAGCCCGAGGACGAGAGCAGGCCCACGCTGTTGTGGGACGGCGAGTGGGAGATCACCTGGGTCACCTTCCGCGACATGGGCGCGGCGTTCGGCGCGGCGTTGCTGGGGATCTATTTCCTGGTGGTCGCTCAGTTCCGCAGCTTCCGGCTGCCGCTGGTGATCCTGACGCCGATCCCGCTCACGCTGGTCGGCATCGTGATCGGCCACATGCTGTTCGGCGCGCCCTTCACCGCCACATCGATGATCGGCTTCATCGCGCTGGCGGGGATCATCGTGCGCAACTCGATCCTGCTGGTGGACTTCATCCGCCATGCCCAAGGCGAGGGGAAGCCGCTGCGCGCGGTGCTGATCGAAGCGGGATCGATCCGGTTCAAGCCGATCCTTCTCACCGCGCTTGCGGCGATGATCGGCGCGGCGGTGATCCTTACCGATCCGATCTTCCAGGGGCTGGCGATCTCGCTGCTGTTCGGGCTCGCATCATCCACGCTGCTCACCGTGCTCGTCATCCCCGCCATCTATGTCGTGCTGCGCGATGACGGCCGCCTTGAAACGGAGGCGAAAGCTGCATAGCTGCCTATCTGTGAAAGAAGAGATGTTGGGCGCGCTCGATCGCGCGTCGGAATTCTTGAAGGCTCTGTCGGGGCGCAGCCGGCTGATGATCCTGTGCCACCTGTGGGATGGGGAGAAGTCGGTCGGCGAGCTCGTGCGCCTTACGGGCGCGCGGGATACCGCGGTGTCGCAACAGCTCGCGCTGCTGCGCAAGGACGGCATCGTCGCCGCCCGGCGCGACGGCCAGACGCTCTATTACTCGATCGCCGACGAAGGCGCCGCGCGCGTGCTGGAAACGCTCCACGCCGTCTTCTGCCCCGCCGACGCCGCCAAGCCCTCCCCGCCCGTGGTGGACGCGCGGGGGGGATAACGCCGCGCAGAGAGCGTCACCCGGCGAACCTGGCGCCCCATGCAGCGTCCCCAAAGACCCCTGGACGTCCGGTCGGGAAGGCGCGGACCGGCCGGTGCCGCATGCGGCCAAGCGAAGATGGCCGCAATGTCCCCCACAACCGATTTCCGCGTCACCTGGCGCCCTGCTGGTGATCGCAGCGGCCATCGCCCTGCACCGCCAGGTCCGCCGCGCACGAACGCACGCCGCCCCAGCCGCGCCGACAGATTCCACGAAAAGGTGATGGTGCCCACAGACGGAGCGCCATCGAACCAAAACAGGGACTCGAACCCGGTCCCTATCAAGGACTCGAACGAACTTTTCCGCACCCTCGACCAGTGGAATGACATTCTCGACGGCCTCAAGAAATCGAAGGCGGTGGAAGCCCTCGGTCTGTTGCCTCAGAGCAAAGCACGTTCAACGCCGCCTGTTCGCCGTCGCCGGAAGATTGGCGGTGCAAAATGACCAAACATCCGCTGCACCCCGTCTCACTCCGCATGACCTTCGAGGAAAAGGCCAATCTCGAAAAGGCGGCGGCTGGTATGCCGCTGTCGGCCTATATCCGCTGGAAGCTATTCGATCCGACCTCGCCGCCGCCACAGCGGCGCGGGGCATTTCCGGTGAAGGATTTTCGGGCACTGGCCCAACTCCTCGCGATGCTGGGGCAATCGCGACTCGCGAACAATATGAACCAGCTTGCCAAGGCCGCCAATTCAGGAAGCCTGCCGGTGACGCCCGAAACGGAGGAAGCGCTGCTCAATGCGGTCCGCGAGGTAGCATTTATGCGTGCCCTGTTGATTCAGGCACTCGACGTGGATGTCGTGCCATGATCCTCAAAGGTTCACAGCGCAGCGGCGGCAAGCAGCTCGGCCTCCATCTGCTCAAGACCGAAGAAAATGAGCATGTCGAGATTCACGAAGTGTCGGGGTTCATCTCCGACACGGTGATGGGCGCGATGAACGAAGCTTATGCGCTCGCGCGCGGCACGAAATGCAGCCAGTATCTCTTCTCGCTCTCGCTCAGCCCTCCCGCATCGGAATCCGTGCGGGTCGAAACTTTCGAGAAGGCTCTCGCTGATATCGAAGAACGGCTCGGCCTAACCGGCCAGCCGCGCGTCGTCGTGTTCCACGAGAAGGAGGGGCGTCGCCATTGCCATGCCGTCTGGTCGCGCATCGACGCTCAAACCATGACGGCGAGGGAACTGCCCTTCTTCAAGAACAAGCTCAACGAGATCGGCAAGCAGCTCTATCTCGAAAATGGCTGGGCGATGCCGAAGGGCTTTGAAAGCCCGAAGCTGCGTGATCCTCGCAACTTCTCCTTGGACGAATGGCAGCAAGCAAAACGCGCGGGTATCGATCCGCGCGAACTCAAATCCGCCGTGCAGGATTGCTGGAAGCGCGCTGATAGCGTCTCGGCCTTCGCGTCCGCGCTCGAAGAGCGCGGCCTGTTTCTCGCACGCGGTGATCGTCGCGGGTTCGTTGCCATCACGATCGATGGCGATGTGTTCGCGATTTCCCGTATGATCGACGGCAAAGCCAAAGATGTTGCCGCGCGGCTCGGTGATCCTGCGCGCCTGCCGTCAGTCGATGATGCCCGCGCGCGCATCGCAATCGAGATTGCCCCTCGCCTCTCGCGCTATATCGCGGAAGCCAAACGCATTGCCCGCGTCAATATGGAACCCCTGATAGCCAAGCGCGAAGCGCTCAAGGTTCAGCATCAAGCTGAACGCCAAGCCACGGATCGGAAGATCGCGAACCGTTGGAACGATGAGCAACGCGCCCGCGCCGCCCGCATACGCAAGGGCATTGCGGGTGCATGGGATTTTCTGACTGGGAAGTATTTCAGAACGCGAAAGCAGAATGAGATGGAAACCAAATTTGCGCGCGAGCGCGATAGCTATGAGCGGCACGCTCTGATCCTTGAGCAGCTAAAGGATCGCCAAGCCCTTCAAGACCTGATCGGCGAAAACCGCCGCAAGGAGGCCGAGCGAATTCTCACCCTCTATCGCGATGCCGCCACATACCGGCGTATGCAGACCGGCGAACGCGACAAGGATCGAGGCCGTGGTTCCGTCGCTCTTCGCCCGAAACGGGATCGCGGTTTGGATTTGGGTTAGGAACTGACCTTTTTGCGAAGCTGGCCGAGAACTGACGCCAGATTCTGCCCGTCGCGCTTCAACTTCGCGAGCACCGTATTCGCTTCTCCTTGCTCCATCACGAGAGTGCCTCGCTCTGCCTGTCTCGCTCGAATGGAGAGGCTACGGATGAGCAATATCCATTGGCCGCTATGATCGACCGATACCTTTGCAACGCCGTGACATAGCAAGGCGCGAAACGCCTCATGGCTGGCGCGATACTGCGAAAGTTCCGCGTGAGCAGCCTTACCCTTATCTGCGAACGGGCCGTCTGCGCCTATCGCGGCAGCCAAATCCTCGAATCTCTGACCGATCAGATGGCGAAGTCGAACCTTCTGGCCCTCTTCCTTCACCGCGCCCAAGACGAGCAGCGTTTCTGTCACGGACATTTCGACCGTGGAGAAATGGTGCATACATGCGCCGCGCCAAGCGTTTACCTCAGCGAATATATCATCCCAGCTTTTGCCGTGGGTAAGCAGCGTAGAGTTACTGGCAATAGCGTCCATTTACCCGAGATAGCGGGTAATAATTAAATCGCTGATAACTCAAACTATGCCGCATTCCGCAACTGCACGATCCGCTGAAACTCGGACAGCAACTCAGGATGATACCGTGCAAGGTGATGAACCACCCGCACATTCTCGATCAGTCGGCACAGATATCCGGTAGCCAGAACGAGATCGAGGTGATCGGTGCCGTAGCTCTGCTCGATCATGCGAAACTCGCGGTCGATGTTCGTCGCCTCACGCTCCATATGCTCGATCTGCTCATCACTGAGGCCACGCACCGTCTTCTTCTTGTCGCTGACGAGCTGGTGTTGCGGTGTCGCCGCCACGAGCGATTTCGCATAGGGCCATGAAAACTTGTTCATGGCCATCATGGTTTCAGCGGCTTCAAGCTGACGCATGGGGCGCATCTTTTTCAGCTCACTGAACGTGTTGATAGGCACCATCCGGTCTTGCAGCAGCTTTGCCACTTCCTCGCATATGCCGTCGAGCAACCGACGCTTTTGTCGAATGCTCGATATGTTGACGTTGAGGGCGCGGGCGAGCCGCTCCTCCGAGACGCCCTTTTCAAGCGCCTTCAGGATCATCTTGTGCTCCTGCACGATGGCCATGCGGCTGATGCGCTTATTGTAGGTGATCGCCTCGTCATCGGTGGCGATGAGGCACACGACATCCTTGTCGCCGCGCTCTTTCAGAATTTCGATCCGGATATGGCCGTCAAGCAGCCGGTAGCGATCATCCTTGCCTTTGATCCTGACCACGACCGGCGGTTCGATGATACCGACCTCGCGGATGGACGCTTCGATCTGTCCATATTTGATGGATTTCTTGATCGCAGGCGTCATCGCGCGCAGCATTTCGATGTCACCGAGTGGAATGCGCAGGCTCGTCGTCTCGAAGGCGAGCTTGATCTTCCGGTTTCGTGGGCTTCCGGTCATTGGAGATTGATCCTGACATTCTGAATGCGCTCCGAGAGCCGGTTCGGCATCGATGCCAAGCCTTCATCTTCGAGAAGCGCGATGAAGCTCTCGTCATTCGAGAGTTGGCTCAATGCTTCGACGATGAACACAAGGCGGTTGCGAGTCGCCTCGGTCTTGCGGATCATCAGACGCTTGCGCTCGGTGTCCTCCTGAAAGGCTTTCACCAAATCCTCAGGCGTGGCCGCCGATCCTTTCTCGACAAGCCGATTGAGCTTTGCGGCTTTGCCTGATCGTTTCCGCACCTCGACCAAGCGGCGCGCTGCAATGAGCGCGCGACCGCGCAGGAGCTTGTCCTCATAGGCTTTATGAAGCGCCGCCTGCACGCCCTGATCGTCGGCCTCGCAGATTTCCAGCGCGACGGATATGGGAAGATATCCGGCTTCCACGGCAGCGACGAGCCGCCGCTCCCCGCGCGCAAGCAATTTCCCGACGCTCCAGACGTAATTCGCGGAAAGTCCGGTCTTCTCGGCGATCTCATTGTCGGAATAGCCGCGCTCGCGCATCCCGACGATGTCTTGCAGCAGGTCAACGGCCTGATGCTGACGGCGCGCGCAATTCTCAACGAGGCTCGCGACCATGCAGTCTTCGGTGTCGGCTGACACGATCAAGGCTGGCACCTCGGTCTGTCCCAACTCGCGGAATGCTTCGAGCCGCCCTTGTCCGCAGACAAGATCGTAGAGCGGGCCATCCGCTCCCTGCCGCGATGTTACGGTGATCGGGCGCTTGAGACCGATCTCGGCGATATTCTCAACGATGCCCTTGAATATCTTTTTGCTGCGAAGGCGCGGATTGACGATGGTGATCCGGTCAATCGGGATCATCTCGACGCGCTGTGCGGGGCGCGCCATCGTCACGCCGCCTTCCGGAACGGCGCACGCTCGGCAAGCGTGAAGAAGCCGTCCAAGGATTCAAAGCGGAAGGCGTCGAGCGACAATCCGTTGTGATCGGCAAGCCGCAGGACGCCTTCGGCGAGCGTCATGCGCGGCAGAATATAATAGTCATGTGCGTGCATATTCTCTTCGTCCATTCTGACGCAGATGGTGATGTCGGGGCGAAGGCTCTCGTCGAGCCGGATTTTCCAGCGGCGGCTGCCGCCGCGGGTGAGCTTACACCGAGCAATCACGATGGATGCGGTGATCTCTTCATTGATGAGAAGCGTGTCGTTTTCGAGATTCTGGATCGCCGTGCCGCCTGCTGCGCGCACGCCTTCGATTACGTCCTTCACGATGGACGGATGCATCCGCCGCAGCGCCCGATTGATTTCGAGATAGCGGTAATCATGGTCGGGAACGTATCCGACCAAGGAATAGGCGCGGAGCAGACTGCCAAAGCGCGATTGATAGGCGCTGCTCGACGGACCGTCTTCGTACTCGTCGATGATAAGGCCGGACAGAGAACCGTTCTTCGCGAGAATGTCCGCCAGCAAAGCCAGCATCTCTTCATCGGAGAGGCGCTGCGACCGCTGATCGATGACGAGCCGCGCGGCATCGAAGAGTGGCTGTGGCACGATGGCAGGAAACGCGGAATCGTGCCTGATCCATTCCGATGGATCGTTGCGCACATGCTTGGTTTTCAGCTTGAAGGATGTGCGGCCCCAGACATTGTGACCCACATATTTCTCGTTGATGAGAATCTGGTGGACCGCGCCACGCGACCACGGGCGCTCAAGGTCCGACATGATCCCTTGTGCGTTGAGCCAGTCGGCGATCTGCCGTTCCGAGCGCTGATCCTCAACGAACTGGCGATAGATTTCACGGACAAGGGCGACCTCTTCGTCCGGCCCCTCGACCAGCACGACCCGATCCGTTGCGATGCTCTTATGCTCACCGCGATCAAGCAAGCCCTTCTGATTGCCGTGCTCATCGACAAGCATCCGGCGCAAGCCGAATCCCGGTGGTCCGCCTTGACGATAGCCGAGCGTGATGAGGCGGCATTGCCCCTTGAACACCTTGATCGACAGCTCGCGGCTATATTCACCGGCCATCACCTGCTTGACCGTCGTTACGATGGATGAACCCATCGATCCGTCATTCTCGACCTGCTCGGCGCAATAATGAATGGAGATGCCCGCGCTCTTGCACAGCCACACATAGTGCGATGCTTCATTGGGGTCTTGAAAGCGGCCCCAGCGGCTCACGTCATAGACAAGGATCGCTTCAAAATCAGCGTTGCCGCTCTGTATGTCGGATAGAAGCTGCTGGAATGAATCGCGTCCGTCGATGCGAAGGCCACTCTTCCCCTCGTCGGCATAGGTGCGGACGATCTCAAATCCGCGTCGCGCGGCATAGGCTCTGATCTCGGCGGATTGGTTATCGGTCGAGTATTTCTGATGTTCGGTGGACATACGGACATATTCGGCTGCCCGTTTGAGCGGCTTTTCACCTGACTGGCCGTCTTCTCCTGTCCTCCACTCAATAACCATTGATACGCCTTGGTGTTGATCGAACGCTTTCCTGTCGGCTGCTGTCGCCCTCCTAACAGCAAAGGAGAGGTAACATGTTTCCAAAGAAGGGAAGTTCATTTCCAATCGGTCGCGTTGGTCTGACCGAGACCGAGTTTGCGCAAGTGATCGCATCGGCCTTGAAGGTCGAATTCGGATCGGCGCGCAACGGGACCAAGATTATCACCCAATGGACGGGCGTTAGTCAGCGCACGGCCAAAAACTGGCTGAGCGGTAAAAATGCCCCCAGCGGCGTTCACCTCGTCATGCTGGCGAGGGAGTCCAATGCCGTCCTGAAAGCGCTGATGCTCATGGCCGAACGCCCTGAGATGTCACTCGGGGCGAGCCTTCTGTCCCTCAAGCGATTGCTGGCCGAAACGATGGCCGCATTGGATCAGATGATGTGACGCAATCTCGGATCGGCTCTAACGGGCCGATCCTCGGCCACGTTAGGAGTTGTGATCCCGTCGCTCGCGACCCATATAGCGCATATCGCGCACAAACGACTCCACGGCGCGCCATGCTATCTGAATTTACTGCATTTTCTGGCAAATATGGTGTAATTGCTTGTTAGAAATATCTATGTTATTATCTAACAAGAAGGAGGCGCTAAAATGTCCGCCGTAGCCGATAAAATCATCAAGCGAGTGCGCGGCAAGGGACGCGGATGGGCGTTTACGCCCAAGGATTTCCTCGACCTCGGCACCCGCGCTTCTATCGACATGGCCCTCACCCGCCTCGTGCAAGCGGGCCAGATTCGGCGCATCGGGCGCGGCCTTTATGATTACCCCAAGCTGCATGACAAGCTCGGCGCGCTCACGCCCGATGCCGATAGCATCGCTCAGGCCGTCGCGACGCAAAGCGGTGACAGGCTATCCGCCTCCGGCGCGCAATCCGCCAATCGCCTCGGCATTTCCACACAGGTGCCCGCGAAGGCAAGCTATGCGACCAGCGGACAAACGCGCGTGAAGAAAGTGGCGGGCCGCACGATCGCGCTCAAGCGATCTCGCGCACCGATACTCGATGACGCATCACAGGATGCCAATGCGGTTCTGCAACTGCTCGCGCATGTCGGCAAAGCGAACATCGACGACGATCTTATCCATCGCCTCGCCTCGCAGCTTGATGATCGCGATTTGAAGGCTCTCAGAAAAGCCCAGCCGCTCATGCCAGGCTGGATGAGCGATGCGGTGCACAAGATAGGCTTGGTGCGACATGGATGAGTTTGCTCGTAGAGCCGACGATGATCGTCTCGCCTTCATCAATGAGGCGGCGGCGCGGCGCGATGTCACGCCGATCATCATCGAGAAGGATTTCTGGGTTTGCTGGACGCTACGCCGGTTGATGGAAGTGCCGGTCCTGCGCGACCACCTCACCTTCAAGGGCGGCACGTCGCTATCGAAAGCCTATGGCATTATCGAACGCTTCTCGGAGGATATCGATCTCACCATCGGACGCGATGCGCCATTGGTCAGCGAGACATTGCCGCCAATGGAAGACGGAATCAGCGGCAAGGAACGCGAGCGCCGCACCAAGGCGCTCAAGGCAGCGGCGCAATCCTATGTGCAGACCATCGCCCTGCCGGAACTCGCAAAAGCTATCGAAGCATCGCTCGGCACGACCGAAGACTGGACAGTGCGGATCGATCCCGATGACCGCGATGCGCAGACGATCCTGTTCGAATATCCCAAGCTGCTTGAGTATAGCATTGGCGGATGGGGCCGCAGCTACGGCCAAAGCTATGGAACAGTGACTGACGGTTACATTAAACCGCGCATCAAGCTCGAATTCGGGGCACGCGGCGAAACCGAACCTTCGGAAAGCAGAACGATCACGCCCTATCTCGCTGCGGAGTTTCCGGGCGAACTGCCGAATGCCGAGGTTCAGGTTTCCACCTTGTCCGTGCTGCGCAGCTTTTGGGAAAAGGTCACAATCCTTCATGCGCTCCATCACGGCACGAAGCTGCTGCCGGAGATGTCCCGCCACTATTACGACACCATGATGCTGGCGGCGAAGGGCATTGATGACGAGGCCAAGGAACGCCCCGATCTTCTCGCCAAGGTCGTGCTCAACAAAAGCCTGATGTTCGCGGACAACAAGGCGTCATATGGCACGGCGATGATCGGCTCGCTCCGCCTCGTTCCAACCGACGAGCTGCGCGCGCGCCTCGCGGGTGACTATGCTGCCATGTCGGAAATGTTCATGGCACCGCCGCCCTCATTCGATGACCTGATGGTGGCGATTGCGGCACTGGAAACGAAGCTCAACGGATAACTCGCGCTCAAAAGTGGACGCGGCCTCGGCGATCCTCAACGGGGCCGTTCAAAACCAATGGATGATTGCCGCGAGATTATCCCTGCTGCCGGCAGCACACGAAAGAAAGTGACGGCGCCAAGGAAACCTCTCAGCCGACGTTTTTCTTCCTATGACGGCTTAGGGGACCGCCATCTGTGTGCCACCGACATCGCCCGATGGGCGATCAAGGACCGGGACACGCGCCACCGAATGATGGAGGTGGCGGTGGTGTCGGTGCGGTGCAATTCGATTTGGAGCCGCCGCCGCTGCCGTTGCAACTCCATGTCCAAGGACCGATGCCAGCAACCGCGCTCGCGGTTCCCGCTGAACAGAGGCCCGAGACAGGGGCCGACGCGGTCGGCATATTGTTCGATGGGCCGCACGCGCCATGGATGATCGCTTGCGACGAACAGCCCGACGCGGTGCCGCCGTTCGCGCCCGAACAGTTCCATGTGTAAGGACCGGTGCCCGCAACGGCGGTCGCAGCGCCAGCGGAGCATAGACCGCTAGTCGGTGCCGACGCGGAATATTGCCCATCTGCCGGGCCGCACACGCCGTTGACGACAAGATTGGCGGAACAGCTTACATTGTTACCCCCGTTGATACCGTTGCAATTCCAGTCGAACGGACCTGCACCAACGACGGCGGTCGCATTGCCCGTCGCACAAAGGCCCGATGTCGGCTTGGTATAGACGTTGCTGCCGTTCGCGGGTCCGCACGATCCGTGGACCTTCTGCGGCGCATTGCAAATCGCGGTCGTGCCGCCGTTGATACCATTGCAATTCCAGTTCCAAGTATAGCTGGAATTGGTGACGGCGGTGGCGCTGCCCGCAGAGCATAGGCCCGACGATGGCGATGTCGGGGTGCTGACACCATTGGCGGTGCCGCACACGCCATTGATGGATTTATTGGCCGTACAGGACGCATTGGCTCCGCCGTTGACGCCATTGCATGTCCATGCCCACGGCCCCGCTCCCGATACGGCGGTCGGCGATCCGACCGAACAGAGATTGGTCGCAGGCGCGGTATAGAAATTGCCATTATGCGATGGTCCGCATTGCGCGTCTTGACGAAGCGGCGCGGAACAGGATGCATTGGTTCCGCCATTCGATCCGGCGCAGGTCCATGTAAACGGACCCGATCCCGATACCGCCGAGGCTGTTCCCGGTGAACAGAGTCCCGATGACGGCGCGGTATAAGCGCCGACGCCATTTGCCGACCCGCACGATGCGTTGACGCGAAGCGGAGCGGAACATGACGCATTGGTTCCGCCATTCACGCCATTGCAATTCCACGACCACGGGCCTGCCCCGCTGACCGCTGTTGCCGTGCCCGACGAGCAAAGATTGGAGGATGGTGCGGATGTCACCCCGACGCCGTTTGCCGATCCGCACACACCATTTTGCATCAGCGGCGCCGAACAGGATGCGTTCGTGCCGCCATTTGCGCCATTACAATTCCACGCCCAAGGGCCGGTTCCTGAAACGGCGGTTGCCGTTCCCGATGAACAAAGGTTGGAACTTGGCGCGCTCATGGTGCCGACGGTGTCGGCGCTGCCGCAGGTTCCATTGACCGCGCAAAGCGGGTTCGCCTTCGAACAGCTTGCATTCGACCCGCCGCCCGAACCATTGCAAGTCCATGTGCGGGTCGTGCCGCAGCCAGTCGCGCCATTATCGCCCGCGACCGAACCGGACGAGCAAGCGCCTGCCGTAGCGCTACACACGCCATTGACGACGCACACCGGGTTGGCCTTGGAACAGCTTGCATTGGAGCCACCGCCCGACCCGTTACAGGTCCAGCTTCGGGTCGTTCCACAAGCGGTCGCGCCGTTGTCGCCCGATGGCGATCCTGCCGAGCAGGCACCGGCCGTCGCGCTACATGCGCCATTTACCGCGCAGACCGGGTTCGCATTCGAGCAACCGGCGTTCGATCCGCCGCCTGACCCATTGCATGACCATGTGCGCGTCGTGCCGCAGCCCGTCGCGCCATTGTCACCGGACACCGAACCAGCCGAACATGTTCCGGCCGAACCGCCGCAGGCGCCGTTCACCGCGCAGGCCGCGTTGCTATAGGAACAACTGGCGTTTGATCCGCCGCCCGAGCCGTTGCAAGTCCAAGTGCGGGTTGTGCCGCAAGAGGTCAGGCCATTGTCGCCCGAGACCGATCCCGCTGAACAGGCTCCGGGACCACCGCACGCGCCGTTGACGGCCGCCGCGCACGCGATGCCGGACACGGTGACTGGAGACGCGCTGTCCGCCGTTGCGCCGTTGCCAAGCTGACCCGAGCCGCCCTTGCCCCAGCATTTGATCGTCCCGTCGCCAAGCGCTGCGCACGTGTGATAATTGCCCGCCGCAACAGCTTCCACGCCCGAAAGGCCCGATGCGAGACCGGGAGTTTCGGCGACGGTGATGGTTCCGCGACCAAGCTGGCCCGAAAAATTGCTACCCCAGCAATTAACGGTGCCGTTATTTAGGAGGGCGCAGGCATGATAGCCGCCGACCGTGACGCCAACCGCGTTCGATATGCCGATGACATTGACCGGCACGCTGCTGTTGGTACTCGATGTCCCGTCGCCGAGCTTCTTATTGCCGTTCTCACCCCAGCATTTGACGCCGCCAGAGGCCATGACGGCGCAGGCGCTGTATCCGTTGATCGATATATCGACGACGCCGCTAGAAAGTCCGACCACATTCTTCGGCGTCGCGCTATGCGCATATTGCGTTCCGGCTCCTAGCTGGCCGTAATAGTCATTCCCCCAGCATTTGACCGCGCCACCAGTGGTCAAAGCGCAGCTATTTGCGCCGCCCGATGCGATCTTCTGCACACCGCTCGTAAGCCCCGAGACATTGACGGGCACATTGCTGCCCGTTCCCATCGCGCCGCCGTTGCCCAACTGGCCCGAGCCATGCTGGCCCCAGCATTTGACCCCGCCTCCGGTCGTCAATGCGCATGTATGGTTCTCGCCCGCCGCGATGGCTTGGACGCCGCTCGATAAGCCGCTTACATAGTTTGCGGGCGATGTCTGCATGAAGGTCGAGGTACCGTCGCCAAGCTCGCCGCCGCTTCCGACGCCCCAGCATTTGACTCCGCCGGTGGAGAGGATCGCGCAGGTATGACTGCTACCCCCGGAGACGGCCTGCACGCCGCTCGAAAGGGTCAGAACATCAACGGGTGTGGAACTGGAAGTGGTGCTCCCATTACCAAGCTGGCCACCGATCATGCTTCCATTCGATCCCCAGCATTTGAGGGCACCGCCGGTCGTGATCGCGCAGCTATGATCCCAGCCATAACCGATCTTGTTGCAACTCGCGCTCCATGCCGATCCCGACGCGACAAGGAAAAGCAACGCACTGACGACGGATAGAAGCTTAGCGGTGGATCGACACATTCATTCTCCTGACTGTTAGCGGGATTGAGCGGGCGCGATGCAATCGACCGCGCTCGGTTGGGCGGCCTCGCCGCAGGACCATTGCCACGCCTGCCCCACCTTCTTCACCGAAGATGGGGAACCGCAGGTGCAAAGGCCCGTGGCCGGTTTTGAGGAATGGAGTTTTTGCGTGGCGGGACCGCAAGTGCCGGACAGGCCATAACCTGCCTTGCAACCTGAACAGGTCGCAAATTTAGGATCGGCTTCCGCTTTCCACTGCCCCGTCTTCGCATCACAGGTCAGATCGCGCGCATCGATCCAGCCACGCGAAAAGCCTATGCCATCTTCCGCATAAGCTCCGACCTTCGTGCTGGAAATTGTATCGCCCGAACAGGAACAGCCATCGACCGTCCAGACGACGCCGTAGAGATTTCCAGAATCACAGAGGCCATTTGCAAGCGAAAGGGGGGGGGTATGCTATGGAAAATACAAAAAGAAGAACCATCTGAGCGGTTCGACCGAATAGAAATGAGAAGTAGTTACAACATGATTCCATGAATCCCCCAAGGTTCAAGAATCATACTACCATCGATTGGTTAATTTATTCAATAGGTCGATCAATAGACAATCATTGATCGAAATATGCGCTCAAAAGAGCGCATATTGACGGGACGCGATCTCGGCGTTGCGCCATTTATGTGTATTCGTAACCTCGGCGATCCATGCTTCGACATAAGCCTCGGGGCCGCCCACGTGATCGACATGTGAGCGCATAAGGAAGTGCGAGCGGTAGCCGGTTTCGGTGATCGGAAGCGGTGCGCGTGCTGGCTGGATGCTTTCGATTTCGAGATGCGCCATGCTCTGCCCATCGTCAAAAATGAGGTGGTCAGCGTTCCAGCGTATTTCGATCTCGATGCCGTTCCAGTTTTTGTGAATGATTGCGTAGTCGGTTTTCATGCCTGCCTCCTTTGCGTTTGGGTTCGTCCGGTGGACGGGGAGGCAGATCGGCGGGTGCGGCACGGGCGCGTGTCACCCCAAGGAACGAAGGGGAAAACGGGAAACACGGGAGCGATAGCGAATGGATCGGGCAACCCGTTGACGCGCGACCGGCACCCGCCATTCTCACCGGCATCATCAACGGATGATCCCAGACGCAAGGCGGACATGAAAAAGCGCCGACAAGCGGCGCTTCATCACAAAAGGCATTGGATAATCGAAAGGCCGCTATGCGGCCTCCCGTTGTTCGGTGTCGGCAAGACGGGTCAGGAACTCGGTCGCCTTGTTCGCCGCACTCGCAGCGGCGAAAATCGCCTTGCTGTCGGCTTTGAGGATGCGAAGCCAGTGGCCGATATATTCGGCATGATCGGCGCGCGGCTCGGCGGTGATACCAAGATCGCCGCAGAGGAACGCCGCGCCAAGTTCGGCAACCATTTCCTCCATCGCATAGGCATTGTCGCCGAAGCGTTTGCCGAATGTGCGATCACAACGCGATGATGCACCTGACCAGTGAGTCAGTTCGTGCAGAAGCGTCGAATACCATCCTTCCGATGCGGAACTGGTTTCGGTTCCGACGAAGCGATGCCGATCCGGCATGGTGATGCTGTCGGTTGCGCGATTATAGAAGGCGCGTGTGCCGCCGATGGCGATGTTCGCTCCGGTGGCAACGATGAACTGCTCGGCACGCTCGCACGGGTCGATACGATCTACGGCGGGTTCGGACGGTTCAATCTCGTAGCCATCAACCTGCGCCACGTTGAACACGCGCGATGCACGGGCAACGAAGAAACGGCTCTGCTGTTCGTCACCATTCGACGATGCGGACTCGTTCGGATCAAGATCGCGATAGAAGATGATGACCGAGGATTTCTCACCCTTGCGAACTTGTGCGCCCTTCTCCTGCCACTGGCGATAGGTTCCCCAGATGCTATGCTCGAAACCGCAAGCATCGGCCGCAGCCCAAAGGGCGACGGTGTTGACGCCGCGATAGGCTCTGCGGCTCGTAATATTGGTGGGGCGCTGGATTGATCCGCCATTGCGGTGCCACGGCAGTTGCACATTGTCGCCGGAACCGGCTTCGATGGCGGTGATGATCTGATTGGTGATGGCGGTGTAAACGTCGAAGCGTTCGTTCGGTGAAGTGGTCATGTCCTGATCTCCTTTCGCTGTTTCCTGAGGACGCGAAGGGACCAGGCTGGGGGAAAGTCGGCTCAGTCAGCCGAAGGCGTAACAGGCAACACGGGAGCCTGAATGCAATGAAGGGCGAATGGATCGGGCAGCCTGTTGACGGGCAGACAGCCTCAGCCACATTCGCGGATGAATCTCAGGGGATAGCGATAAGGAGTTTGGTCAGATTGACCGCCCGCATCGAACGCGGCGATGTCTATGCGGACGGCGTCACAGCGCCATCGCAATCACTCAATGCCGAGTTTGCTAAAGAAGATTTTGTTGCGCATTTCGGCATCGCGCAGGAGCTTGGTCCAACTCAGCACCTCAATGTAGAGATTGATATTGCCGAACCAGCGGAACCAGCCAAGCCCATCGGGCATGGGCGTGAAGTCCTTCTCGCGTTCCAGCCAATCGGCAACCTTCTTGGTCAGGTCGCAGACGACATAACCGTAGAATGGAGTGTTGGTGTTGACGAGAATGTCGCGGTTCTTCGGGGTCTTGAACTTCCCGTCGCGAATCTGATTCACGTAGCGAACAATCTGCTGCACGGGATCGTCCTTGGATGACGGATTCGCAAAATCGTCACGCTGCGGCTTTTTGAACTCAAAGATCGTGATCGGATTGCTGGCTTCGTTCTCGCCGCGAAACGCCACACGATTGTTGAAAATCGTGATGTCCGTTCGATCACCATTGGCCTTGTTGATCGGCTTTTCCGATGAAATATAGGCAGAGAAATTGAGCCGTTCGTCCAGCATCCAGAGGTTGTGGGCATCGAAGTCAATCTCGTCGGAATCCTTCTTCCTCTGCATGATGATGTCATGCACTTCGCCTTCGGACTTGTGGCGACCATCATCATCGGCTTCGAGCGCCTTCGAGAAAATATCGAGAACGCATTTGCGCATGGAGACATAGTGGATGAGGTCGTTCTTGCTCGTCTCGGATATGCTTTCCATCACCTCCGAGATTTTCTTGTCGAGGTCGGCCTCGTCCTCGGCTTGCAAGATCGCGGCAACCTGCGCGCGGGTCACTTGCTCTTTCTCAAACTTCTTCCGCTGGAAATGCAGTTCGATGTCCTGATTGCTCGGGCGCATCGGAAGGGAGCTGAAATCAACCTCGTTGCTCAGCGTTCGATGCCACGGCGCTTGGGTCGATACATACTCCGTGATGCGAGCTTGCTTCCGTTGCTTACGCTCGGCGATCTCCGCGCCAACAGCCGATTGCGCGATCTCTGCTGCTTGCTGCTCGATCTGGCTCTGCGAGATTCCGCTGAGCAAATCGGATTCGGTCTGGAATCGAAACTCGCCGCGTTCGAGCGACACGTTGTCGTTCAGATAATCGCCGAACACATAGGCTTTGATGACAAAGTTGCGTCCTTTGCCCGCCTCATCGCCGGGTATCGGCTCAAAAAACTCGTCCGCGAACTCTGGCACATAGGTTTGCAACGCTACGTCCGTCACTTCACGGCGATGGGCGACGAGGCTCACTTTGCTTCGGGCGGCGCGTGGCGAATAGAATTTGAAGACGCGAACCTGAAACGATTTGTCTTCGCCATTCGCTGATATGCTGAATGCGCCATTCTGGACGGGCATCTCGATGATCTGGCTGCTGTCCTTGCCAAGATAATCGTTCAACGAAACCGGCGCGGTGGTGCTGCCTTCGTCACGGATCACAACGCGCGGGCAGGGCTTATCAGCATCGACGAAATACGGGAGCAATCGCTCGACAAGCACGCGGCTGATCGTGTCGATGCCCTTGTCGGGAAACTTCACCGACTTAATTCCAGCGATCTCGACGACACTGCCTACCTCGCCCTCGGAGATCGGGCGCAATTCTTCATCGACGATGATGTCTTTATCCAGACCCATGCGGAACTTGCGCTCGCGCAGCTCGTGGCCTTCCGCAAAAATGCTACTGACATTCATGCGGTCAAAATATTTGAGGCAGGTGAAGCGCCCGAAGCCTTTCCCACCGTCTGATTTTTTCTGCTCGGTGTAGAGTTCATCGAAGGAGTCACGATTGAGCTGGGTGAAGCCAATCCCGTTGTCGGAGACGATGAATCCATCGACGCCGCGCAAACCTTCGATCAAATCCTCCTGACCATCGCGCTTGATCTGGATATCAACCACGCCCTTGTCGGACTTTTTCTCGTCGATGGCTTGGATCGAGTTCACGACCAGTTCCACGAGCGGCGTATAGACGTTGGTGCCGGAGCGAATGTTCTCGACAAGGCGCTTAATGTTGACGTTGCTCATGACGCGCCACTCTCGCGGACGAGCCGCGCGGTTTTCGGATCATAGGTATATTCGGTAATCGTGCCGTCCTTGATCCGCTCCACAGCGTCATCGACGATAAAGCGCGGCACGAGGAACCATTCACGCGGGATGACGGGATTGCCGAAACGATCCTTGATCTCGATGTCGAGTCGCGCTGGATCGAATATGCGGTGGATCAGATTTTCGAGCTTGGTCCGGTTGATGTTGTAGAGCGTGTAGGTCGCGACGATTTCCGCCTCGGCCATCAGGAATGTCGGATCGAATTTGGCATTGGCGATGCGCTTTTGCACGTCGCCGCCGGTCACGCCGATCTTGTGCAGAACATCGCGGTTTGCGGCGACCACGGGATCATCGGACTTGCTGCGCAACACATAGATCGTGCCGCTGGCGGAATCGTCATCGTCAAGCTGTCCAGCGAATGGCGACTGCTCTTCGCGCACAAACAAGGGGCCAGCTTCGGGATCGGAGATGCGTCGGCCCGCCTCGTCCTTATGCAAGGCCCGCTGCAATGAGCGCATGAGCATATTGCTCTCTGTGCCGTTGTCGAAAATCACGCGCAGGCGAGCATCCGTGCGTCCCTGCGCATTGACGAATATCTCGTCCATGTCGGCGACATAGGCTTTTTGGCCTCCGACGATGAACCATGCGCCGGGACGGATTTCGGCCTTCAGCTCGAACTCCCGCGATTTCCTGATGCCACTCTCAAGCTCGCGCTGGACCTCCTCGAATAGAGGCTTGAACGTGTCGAAGTCCTCGCACTTTTCGCGGTTCGCGATCTCTTCGGCAGCGCGCTTTTCTTCGGCGGTTCGGACATGGCGAAGATCGGAAATGTCGGACGTGCCAATTGCGTCCTCAAGTTCAGCCAATAGGGCGTCGGTGTCCATGTCATCATCGGACGCGGGTGAAGCGGCCTCGGTTCCCGCAAGCAATCCCTGATGGTCGAGCGGTTCTATAAGAGTCCGGCAGTCTTCCTGCGCGCGCAGCCGATCAAGGCGCGTTGCATAGATGCGCTCGAAGATGTCGCGGCTTTCACCGTGACGCGGCGCATGACCATGCTTCTCGACAAATCGCTGGATCTCTTCAAATCCAGCGATGATGCGTTCCTCGCGCGGCCCGCGCCCGACCTTTTTCTCGGGCGGCGCGAAATCGGCGAGCGCGTCAGCTAGGGCATCAAGGTCGAGGTCATCCGTCATAGCGGCCCTCTTTCTTGAATCGCATGAAGGCGGCTGCACCCTCGGCCAAACGCCTTTCCCACGCGTCCGACGATGTGATCGACGGCGGACGCTCACGTTCCTTGATGAAGCGCGCGGCGCGCACGGCAAGGTCTTTCGCATCATCAGGCGACAGGCTGGTGCGCTTGCTGGCAATGGCGGCGGCGACCTGTTTCAGACTTTCCTCGCTCATGGATTTCGCGAGGATCGCATAGGCCTCCTGAAACGGATTGATGCGGTCGATCAGGTCGATGTCGAGTTCGCGCACATCCATCGCGAATTTCCGCACGCCGTCGATTAGCGCGGTATTCGCGCTCGGCTCGCTATCGCCCTTCTTGTCATCGCCAAGCGCAATGCGCGCGGCCTGCTGGGTGAGATTGAGCGCGGCGATGGCGTGCTGACGCACGGCCTCCTGATCCTCTTCATCCAGTTCAGGATATTTGTCCTTGATGATCTTGCCGAGGCGAAGCTGGGTCAGCTCTTCGGGAACCATCTCTTCGTCGAACAGCCCGCGCTCGATCGACGGCTTGTCCTGAACGAAGGTCGCGATCACCTCGTTCAAATCCTCTTTGCAGATGCGCGCGGCTTCCTTGCTCTTGGGTTCGGTCAGACCTTTGATCTCGATCTGGAACTGGCCCGTCTGCTCGTTGAAGCCGACATTGCACTTGTCGGGCTGATAACCGTCATCGCCATAATCGAAGCCGGGTTGCGGGCCGCTCTGTGGATTTTTCGGTGTGAAATTGAAACGCGGCGCGAGAACCTGCTCCATGAGCAAGCTCGCGGCGATGGCTTTCAGCGTATCATTGATCGCCTCGATAACGGCGGACTCGGATGCGTCCGGCTCGGCGATCAAGTTGGTGAACCGCGCGCGCGTCTTGCCCGGTGCATCACGGGTGGCGCGGCCGATGATCTGCACAATCTCGGTAAGGCTGGCGCGATAGCCGACAGTCAGCGCGTGTTCGCACCAAATCCAGTCGAAGCCCTCCTTCGCCATGCCGAGCGCGATGATAATATCCACATGATCGCGGTTATTCTTTTGCGCGGGGTCTTTGAGCGCGGCGGACACACGGTCGCGCTTCGATGGATCATCATCCACAAGATCGGCAATGCGCAGCGTCTTGCCGTCCGGCGTTTTCACCAACTGGAATCCGGTGGCGGGATCAATGCCCTGCCAGTCCCCCAACTCGGTGATGATATGTTCCACCTCGCGGATTTTGTCCTTCGTGCTTTCGCGCGAATTGACGTTCGGAATGTGGATGATGGTTTTCTCAGCCGGATTCAGCACCTCAAGAATGTCGTCGGTGTAGGAGCCGGAGTAGAAGAAATAGCCGATGTCGAGCTGTTTGAGATATTCGTAGCCGTTGAGCTGCTCGTAATAGGTGTAGGTGACGGTATCGAACTTCGCCTCATCGGTCGGCGCGAGAACGGCCTCGGCGTCACCGCGAAAATAGCTGCCGGTCATCGCGACGATATGCACCTTGTCGCGGGCGATAAACTCGCCAAGGTGTTTGCCCAACACATTGTCGGGATTGGCGGAAACGTGGTGGAACTCGTCCACCGCGATCAATCGGCCATCGAAAGCCTCGACGCCGAACCGCTCCACCGCGAAACGGAATGTCGCGTGCGTGCAGACCAGCACTTTGTCATCGCTGGCAAGGAAGCTGCCGACAGAATTGACCTTGCCGCCATCCTCGCCGGGTGCGTTGCAAAGGTTCCATTTGGGCGCAACGATCCAGTCAGCCCAAAAACCATGCTGGCTCAGTAGTTCATCGGCGAAGCTGGAACCGATGGATTTTTCAGGCACGACGATGATCGCCTGCTTCAAACCTTGATTGGCGAGCTTGTCGAGCGCGATGAACATGAGCGCGCGGCTCTTGCCTGACGCCGGCGGCGATTTGATGAGAAGATAGGGTTCGCCACGCTTCTCGAACGCGCGCTCCTGCATTGCGCGCATACCAAGGGCATTGGACTTGGCGGAGTTACCGTTGCGGGCGTATGAAACCGATACGGAAGGAACTGTTTTCTTGTCGAAGGTCATTATCGGTCCCCCGCGACACTGGCGAGCGCCGCTTTCAATACTTGGAAGCAAACCTTGGCCGTATGCTGATCCGGCGTGAAGCCGGAGGCCATTTGTTCGTATGGATGGATGTAATTGCGGAAGTCACGCAGGCCATGACCAAATTTTTTTACATCCGGCTTGAGTAAGTCAATTTCGCTGGCGGCGTCGATGAATTGAGCGAGGCTCCATTCGTGAAACCGCTTCACGCTGCCGTCCGCTGCCTTAGGGCTGGCCGCTGCCTGATTGAAGCGCGCCGGTTGCTTCTGTGCCGCCCCCAGCAAAACGGCTTCGAGAACGCTGCCGCACAGCAGGACTGTCGCAAGATACGCGCCCGCTCCCATCGCCGTCCGCGCTTCGGCCAGACGACTCTCGATGATCGGGACCGCCTGAGCTTCGATGGGCAGGTTCTGGATATTGGGGATGGTGAACTCGCTGTGCAAGAAGTCATCGACAGTCTGCGCGGTCGACGCTTTCGGCGTTGCGGCGGGCTTGCCCTCAAGCCGTGCAACGATGCCGCGTGCTTTGGCGAGAATGGTGTCATCGGATTGCTGGCCATTCAGCGCGCCTATGGCCTCGCAGGCATCAAGCAATTCGGACAGCACCTTACTGACAAGAGAGTCCGGCTCCTGCTCCCAGAACGAACGCAGCTTCTTTGCTTTTGAGCTGCCGTAGGTTTGATATTTCGCGTCGTGGATCGCTACGCGGTGGCGTTTGAAAAACTCGGCGAAGGTCTGGTCGGTGTAGTCAAGGACATAGCCGCTCGACATGCCAAGCAGGTTTTCAAAATAGCGTTTTTCAATGTCGGTGAGGCTGCTCATACTGCCCCTACCTTGCGCTTTTTCGCGCCGCCCGCGCTTGCGGTCATTTTGGTGTAAAGCTCGAAGAGCTTTTCCAGCCGTTCTGTGTCGTTCCTGAACCGTCGCCCGATATAGATGCGTTCCAGCACCTCATCGTTGCGCTCGTGTGCTTCGAGCAAGTCAGCGGGCATCTTCTCTGGATCATAGAGGTCGGCAATGGTCGCCGGAAAATGCGCCTCGCGCGCCAGCAAGATGTCTTCCGCACAGCGGTTCAGGTCATCTTTGTTCTTATCGGTGAGTGTCGGCACCGGAAATGTATTCCAGCCAAGTGTGTTGGAATATCGGAAATCTGTCTTGAGTTTGCCGCAGACGGTGGCGATCCAAATGAGGTGGAGCCTCGATGCAATCAATGCCATGTTCCAAAGCGGTGCATCGTAGAGCGCAAAGGAGCTATCTGCGACAATCGAACGCTCCGGCAACAGGCCAATGGGGAGATAAGGCCGCCGCTCCGAGCTGACGCGCGGCACGATAAGCGCCATGCGCTCACCGACTCCCTGAATTTGGCGGAAGCGATGCGGGAACTCTGCTGCGGGTCTTGTTTCAGCGGCTATGCTGTTTGCGCGGAAGGTCCGGATGTTTGCAATCCGGTTTGCGATCTCTGGAATCTGTGCCGCGCGCGTCGCATCGCCATCTTCGATCCACAGACAGTATCGCTGTATGCCGCGAATGAACTCTGCTGACCCATAGTAAGGTCTTATAAACACACGAGCTTCTGGATGATCCGAACACAGCGCATTAGCGCCGTCGTGATCTAAGAAAAAATTGCCATCATCAGTAGGCTTGTTACCCCACAACATTAGCGCGCGATCCGAGGTCGTTCGGTTAACCTTCTCAACGATCAAATCCGGTCCTGACACCAGATAGGCGTTTATGTTTTGAACGTCTTTGACAATGGACGTTCCATCATCCGATTCCGAATATAGCTGCCGAGCATTACTGGGCGCGATCTCCAGACCAATAATTGCGACCGTCACGCCAGCATTGTGGCTGGCAAGATTAGCCCATTTGAATGACGTGTGAGCGAAAGCAATCTTGCTATTAGTCTTAAAAACTAGCGGCCATAGAACAGGAACCTGCTCGCCTTGGCAAACAGAGTTTGTGGAAACGAAGGCCGTTTTTGCCTTGGTAGCGATGGCATAGTCCGCAGCCTTCATAAACCAACCAGCGACGTAATCGAGCGACTTCCAGTTTTTAGTTCTGTGGCCAAAAATCGCCTCAAGCTCGGCCTTTTGTTCTTTGTCCTGCCAAGTCGATCCGAGATACGGCGGATTGCCGCAGATGTAGGTTTCACCGCCTTCGTTGTCGAAGTCGATCCGCGCTTGATCGAGCGGCGTGTGAAACAGGTCATCACCAACGAGCTTCACGCCTGTTCCTGTCGGTGGACAGATGCTCAGCCAGTCGAGCCGGAGCGCATTGCCGCAGGTGATCCAATTTTCATTGTTGAGCGGAAGAAACTCGGCAAGTGCCAATTTCTGCCCGCGATAGAGGGTGTCACACTGAAACTCGGCGATGATGAGCGCGAGACGCGCAACCTCCGCCGGAAAATCGCGCAACTCGATCCCGCGAAAATTCGTGAGCGGAATGTCGGACAGGCGACCGACCTCATCGCGCCGCCGGTTTATCTCCGCCTCGATCTCGCGCATTTCCTTGTAGGCGATCACAAGGAAATTTCCGCTACCGCACGCAGGATCGAATACCCGGATGCGCGCCATGCGATTGCGGAGATTGAGGAGCTTGCGGCCATTGCCACCGGCCTCCTCAAGCTGCTCACGCAAACTGTCGAGGAAGAGCGGATTGAGAACTTTTAGGATGTTCGGGCGACTGGTGTAGTGCATCCCGAGCGCGCCGCGCTCCTCATCATCCGCCACTGCCTGAATCATCGACCCGAAGATATCGGGGTTGATCTGTGTCCATTTCAGGCTGCCGATGTGGAGGAGATAGGATCGCGCGATCCGGCTGAAACGCGGCACCTCAAGGCTGCCGGAAAAGAGGCCGCCATTCACGTAAGGGAATACGTTCGCCCATGAGCGGATGTTCGCCGTCTGCCGATCCTTGATCGGCGTGTTCATTGCGCGAAAAATCTCGGCGATCACTTCATGGGTGTTCGACGCATCCTTCTCGCTCATCTGGTCAACGGTCGCGGTGAAGAGGCCCGTGCCGTTGAAGATGTCGGTGTCCTCCGCGAAAAAGCAGAAGATCAGCCGCGCCATGAAGTGATTCATGTCAGGGCGGCGATCCGCCTTGCCCCATGCCGGATTGTCTTTCAGCAGTTCCACATAGAGCCGGTTGAGGCGGCTGGTGGCGCGAATATCGAAGGCGCTGTCGCGCACTTGCTTGACGGTGCTGATGCCCGCCAAGGGGAGAAAGAAACCGAAATATTCGGGGAACTCGGTGAAGGTGCAAGCGACGGTTTCGCCGGATTCAATATCCTCGGCCTCGAACAAGTCGCCGTCCGTTGCGAGGATGAATTGCGCTTTCGCCTTGGTGGTGGCGGGACTGGCTTTCAGCGCCGCCAACGTCGCGGTCACGGTGCCGGATTCGGCGACCGCGATATGGATGTTATTCCGTTGCAGCACGCCGCCGACATCCGAGCCGTTGCTGTGGCCGTCGCGCAGGCGCTTGATCGTCGCAGGCTTGTTGCCGAAGGCTTCAAGAAACTGGAACGGAAACGCCTCTCGGTCGAACGGGCGTTCTGCCAATTCGGAAACAGCTTCTTCGATCTCAACGGCGTTCATAGTCTGTGGTGGGCCTCTCCCGCCCTGTGTTCGGTTGGTCGGTGTTCGCGACATAGGCCCGCATAAATTCGCGGAGCACCTGCGCGGCGGGTCGATCCTGTTTCCGGCAAGCGGATATGAACTCCTCGCGGAGTTCACGCTCGACCCGAATCCGAAAGCCGGAGTCTTTCCCTGACATAGCGTGAGTGTAACCAATGGATACACAAATCGCCAAGGGAAAACTGCCTCCGATACGAAGCCATCTACAGGGAAATCGGCCGCGCCGAACGCGAAGACGTTTCTCAATCGGGCTGGGAGCTAGTCGCGGTCATTTTCTGACAAAGCCAGTCGACTGCAAAACCGCTCATCGAGCTTGGCGGTGATCTCATCGAAATATGCACGGTCGCCTTCGACAATGGACAAGATCATCTGCGTCTGTGCGGTAAGCGCGACGATAAGGCGTTCGAGCGGAGTGCGAAGTGTCGCTGCCTTCTTGTTCGAAAGCACTGCCGCGTATGCAGCTTTCGCCGCCCAGTTAGAGGCGGCCAGATACTCAATCACGCGCTGCTGCTCGGACTCATCGGGTTCGACGGTCAGATTCTGCAACGCCCTTGCCGTGCCGAAATGTTGGAGGAGCAATCGGCCGATCAGACGCGGCCAATCATGTCCCTCCGCCGCATAGACGGGCAGGATTTGCGACGCCGAAAACGAGCCTGTCACCGGTTGCGAGTGGCTGAGAACGATCTGGATTAACGCGCGCAACCTGACCATTTCCGATGTCGTGATGCTCTCTTTGCTAAGCGCCTTGCAGCGGGATTCAAACGCGGTGACAGCTTCCTGAAATTTCTTGGCGGTCGCCCGACTTTGCGCGGAAAGCGATCTGCTTTGCGGCACGGAATGGGTGCGCGTATCGCCGCTCCCGCCATCGTCGGCGGATTGCGGTTCGGTGGTGCGGAAATCTATCGCGCCAAGCGCATCGATGTCCTCATCCTCCATGCCGCGAAGATCGGGACCAACCAACCCGATCATCTGATTGAGGCAGGCGCTCATCAAACTAGCGGCGCTATCGTTGCGGCTGTTCAGATAGAGGCCGAAGGATTTTCCTTGCGCGTTCGCATGAGTGCGCGCGCGGATGAAATCGTCATAGGAGAGAACTTCATATGTGGGCGGCGCGGTGTCTGCTGCCTCTGGCTTCGCGCGGGGCGTCTGATCTGGACGACTGGCACGATCCTCCTCTTCCAAGGCTTCGAGCTGGTTGAGCGTTTCGATCAGCACCAAATCCTCGTGGATGGATTCCACGAGTGTATCCATGAGCCGCCGCTTGCGCCCTCGCTGTGCAGGCAAGGTTGTGACCGCGAGATAATCAAGATCGACGATCTGCACGGGCGCTGAGATCAACCCTCCCGCGAATGTCACGATGCCATATTTGGGACGCTGCGCGTCGGAAGAAACAATATAGATCGCGGTGCGCCCGTCCGCTTCGATCTCGGAAAGCGCAAGTCCGTCGCGATCATAGAGCTGGATCGTTGCCGATGCCGCCGGCGACGATGCCGGAGCGGCCCACGATATTTTTCCGGCCTGCAATATCAGCGTGCCGCCATCGACTGTTGGCTCCGCGCTCTTGGCTTCTTCAAAGTTGTGTTGAAGTTCTGCAAGTTGCTCGCCCTCGATGCGGGCATCTTCATAACCGTCCAGCCCAAGCGCTTCCAACGCCGTGCCTCGCGCAACACGCTTGTAGATTCCGGCCTCCGCATTTCCGTGAATGGCTGGCCCCATCAAAGCTGGAAAGGTGCAATTCATACTGCCAGAGATGACATGGTCCCATCTCTCACCATGCGCGATGATCAGCTTTGCGTGTAGAAACCGGCCTTCAGCGTGTGAGGTGACATCGAACAAATTGGTGTCCGTGAATCCTGAAAGAGCGCTCGAGGGAAAGCCATTGGCCTCGCTCTCGATGAGAATGTTGGCGACAGGATTGCCGAGCGCATCGCGAAGGCGCGCCAATCCTTCAAGCCGCACATCCCAATATGGCGATACGACGATAAGGCGCTCAATCGTATCATCACCGATGGATGCCACGATCTGATCGAGGAAAGTGATGTCGGGGCGGTCGAAAAGAAGATTGAGATCGGTCTCTCCGCTCGCATCGAATGTGAGATCGAAATTATCATCGCGCAGCCACGGCGCGGAACGCAGCGCGCGTTGGAGACTCACGGGAAACCACTGATCGTCCTGCGGCACATATCGGCGCAGGTAGGCGAGCGCGCCGATGAAGAATTTTGCGTTCTCAGGCGCACCTGCCGAATAGGTAATGCTGGCGAGTTGTTCCTTGTTACCGCCTAGACCGAGCGCGGTGAGGTTTGCCGAGCCAACAATCAATCGACCTTTCGTCTCGCCGATCAGCATCGTGATCTTAGGATGGAATGCACCAGGTGCATCGACTTTGATGAGATGATAGCTGGTTCCGGCAAAGCGCGGCGGGCCGAACTCCGAGAAGGCTTGATTGACCATCGCGCGGTCGGCCAGCACCGTGATGTTCCGACATCCCGCGCCGCGCAGCTTCGGAAATGGGATGTCCTCGAAGGCGAGCGATCCGAACGCATAGGTCGTCATGAAGGCCGCGTGGAATCCACCTTCGCCGAAGGCTTCGAAATATTTCATGCCGCCGCCATTTCCGCGCGGCCGCGCTGTGTGATGCCGCCCTCGTCAATCAGTCTGATATCGCGAAGGAACCGGAGCGCCTGATCGAGACGCGGGCTGCTCGGGGAAATACGGAAGTGGCTGCGGTAGCGGAGTTGCCCTTCCTCGGGTTCCATATGGAAGGTGTAAGCCTTCTGATTGCGAAACTTGCGCGATGCGACCCAGAGATGCCGCTTCAAAACCCGCTCGCGAACCACATCGGCCATCACCCGGCTCGCAGGCGCGGTGTGCGCGCGATCAAGAAATTGAACTTCGGTGCGCAGCGATTGAAAATAGTCCGCGCCGCTCAATGCCTCATCGATTAGATTGGCCGCATCTGATGCCCTGACATAGAGAATGGCGATCAATGATGCGGCGAGCCGAACCTGCTCTGCTGTATCGCCTTCGCTCATGGCATCGAGCATCGCCTCAGCATGTTCGCGCGCAACTTGTGCGCCATCGTCAAAGCCGAGCGAGAAATCTTCCCATGTTTGATCGTCGGCAATGTCTGCGAAGGCGATCAACTCGTCCACGACATCGGCAAGCGACATGCGCCGTCGCGGTGCGGAATCGAGCAATGTGAGCGCGGCTGCGAGGATCACCTCGTAGCTAAGGCGCATGAGATCGCAGGCTTGATACAGAAACCAGAGATGCGCGACCTCACCCGCGCTCCCGCCATTCAATTCCGGCACATTCTCAAACCAGTGCCATTTCACTTCTTCAGCGCGCGGGATTGAGCGCGATGTCGCGGTCACATCGAGAAGCATCTGAAGTGTGCTCCGCCGCATCATATCTGTTTCGCTGCGCGCATCGGATTTGCCGAGCAGAATATCAGTCAGCAGAATATGCTCATCGCTGCCATCGCGAAGCTGATTGGGTTTCATGGCCTCGAACGATCCAAGTGACGACATGGCGATCTTGCCTGCCGCCACAATTTTGAAAAACTCGTCCGCCGTCGCGCCCAATTCTCGCGCGAAGGCCTCGGCGAGTTTCAGCGCATGCTCGGAGCATACAGGGTTGGGGTTCGGGTCGCCTGCGCTCGGGAAATGGATCAATCCCATCTCCGCCATCTGCGTTGAGTAGATCGCGCCGAACGCGCCGCCCTTGTTCCGCAGATAGCGCAGGCTCTCATCCGAGTTGGGATCGGCCCCGACGCTGAAATCTATGATCGCATCGCCTGATTGCGCGCGCGCTTCATTCAGCGTGCGTCCCGCCCAATCGGAACCCGTGATGCCCAACTCCGGCTCCCCATAGGTGCAGATTAGCGCGAAGAGCGCTTCGCATCGGCGCTGAAATGCTCGAAACACGTCAGGATCGGTATGCCGGATGTTCTCCTCATAGTGTTTGAGAATGAACGGAAAGAAGGAATAGTAGCGATATCGGAGCGTGATCGTGCTGATGCCGGGCACAATCGATTGGTAGATGACTTCGATGGGCCGCTGCATTCCGAGTGGATCGAGGCCACTATCCTGTCCTAGCTCGGTCCATTCTGGGAATCCCTCTCCTAAGTCCATTCAAACACCGCACATTTTGTTTTCTGTTAGATCACCGCACTATGGCGCACGATCAGGAAACCACAACAGCAAGCGCGGGGCAACTAGCTCGGTCATTCGACAAACTTTGCTGGGTGTATGGGGCAGGCACGCCCCTGCTCGTCATCCATCGGCGAAACGATGGCGCGCATCCAATCCGCGCAGGGTTGGCCGATGGATTGAAGGGAGAGCGGCGTCTCCCTCATCATGGGTGTCGGGAGCAGGAACGCTCCTGACTGGCGATGCAACGGCCATACGTTGCGACTGGCACATTGACGCCCCTGCCGCCGATCAGCGTCATGCAGATACGCAGCGGTTGGGGTTTGGGAATGTGGCAGCGGCGAGAGGGATGCAACGGGAGAGCGCAGCGTCTCCCTTGCCAAGATGTGTGAAACGCAAACGCAGTTTGTAGTTACGCACACATCTTGCAGTCGGCGTTAGACGCCTGTTTCACCCTAAGCGGAGTTCATAGAACCAAAGCTATGATTTTCAGGCCATTCAAACAAACCGTTGTGCTCTCCGCATTCACGTGACCATAGAGATGATCTCAGGGCTACGGAAAATCTATGTTGCACAGAGCCAAAGACGCCAACAGGATCGTTCTCAATCCGATGACCATTACCTCGGTCGCGGAAGGCGAACACGGCACGATTATTATCACAAGTTTCTTCGGGAGGCGGCATGTCCATATCGTCCGTCAAAGCCTCGATGAAGTTCAGGCAATGCGCGCGCAACTGCGTGGCTTGTTTCCCGGCAAGATCACGCTCGATCTTGTCGAGGGCGATAGCATCGACTGACCGCGCGAGGCGCGCTTCAATTCGCACGGGCGGGGTCGGCGACATTGACCGATGCGCTGCGTAAGTGCCGAAACAAGGTTGCGCGACTAACCGCATAGCGGTGCGCGACCGTCTCCGCTGTTTCGGTACGCATGAGCTGCGCAGCCTCTGCGATCTGGCAGGGCTGCATCTTGGGTTTCGCACCAAGGCGGACACCGCGCGCTTTCGCGGCATCGAGTCCGGCCTTGGTGCGCGCGACGATCATGCGCCGTTCGACATGGGCGATCATCGCGAGAATGGTGGAATATAATTCACCGGCTTCGTTGCCGGTGTCGAACCCCTCGCCGATGCTGACAAGGCTCGCGCCTTTATCAGCCAGCTCGGCAACGATGGTCATGATGTGCGGGATCGATCGACCGAGACGGTCGAGCCGCCACACGATGAGTTTGTCGCCCTTGCCAATTTCAGCAAGGGCGCGATCCAGCCCGTCGCGCACCATTGAGACGCCCGTGATCCGATCCTCATAGATCGGGTCGCATCCGGCCTTGGTCAGGGCGTCATATTGAAGATCGGTATTCTGTTCGCAGGTGCTCACGCGGACATAGCCGATCCGCCGCCCGCCCATCGGCGGGCGCGTGACGGGCGCGGGCGGAACGCCCCTCTTTGCCCGCAAAGGCAGGCATTTCCTTGGTTTTTCGGGTGTCATGCGACCTCTCGGTGGCGAGTCTCACAAACTGTCCTTTGTGAGACTCTGCAATTCAACCCCGGAGGGGAACCTCACCAAGACGGAAAACCGCCATAATTCAACGCCGTTAAAATACCATACGTAGCGAATACAGCCAAGAAAAAAGAGTCTCATAGACCACGGAATATGAGACGCCGTGAAGTTAAAACATATGAAACACAAGTGAGCGTGCGATGGCTACTTTATCAAATGCGATGAAATCATTTCGGACAGCGGCGTTAATGGGTGCTGCGCTCGCTTGCGCGACACCGGCAACGATCACGGCGGCGGAACCTGCCGTCACGGGATTGCAGCCGGGTCAGTGTTTGCCGATGGCAGATATGAACGCGGCGCTTCGCGCCGAAGGTCAGCGCACAATGATTATCGGCAATCGCAGCGCTGTGCAGGAACGCGACGCGCGCGGCAATCCAACGCGGGTTGTTGAGAACGTCGAAACCATCACGTCGAACGCCGACGGCAGCATCGGTTACAATCTTGGCGGCGATCGTCCACGCGAAGAAACCTCAACGAGAGTTTGCGTTGGTGCACGCCTTACGAATGTCCGCCTCTATGACGCGCGCTCGGGCACAATTCCGCGCGATGCCTATCTCGGTGGCACATTTAATGAGGTTGTGGATCGGAATGCAGCGCTTGGCACACGCCCGATGGTTGTTGCTGATACCGTATTCACGAACAACGATGGCAGCACCCGCATCGGTCGTCCGATTGTTCTGTTTGGAAATATGGAAGTGCGCGGTGGTTCACTTATGACCTTCACCGCCAATCGTGAGCCTGCTGAATTGGCCCTCATGGTGGATACAGATTATACGCCAGCGGCTATGGAACGCATCAGCGGCACTCGCACGCTTGCGTCTCTTTCGCCATCTATTGCTGGCGGCTCACGCTAGTCAATCACACATCAAATCCAGAAGAAGCTATTGCCGCTGGTGCAGGAGCGGGTGGTGCAACCGTGCTGGCTGCAAGTTGAGGCGCATCGAGCGGGGTCGTTGCAGTAAGAGCCGCTCCAAACTGCCCACGAAGAGATGGCGCGCCAGCAATGGCGGCTTGGCCATCAATCTGCCCCGACACCGAACCGCGTGAAGTCGCAAGTGCGTTCGTCGTTATCTGTGGATTTGCGTTCGTCGTTACCTGTGGACCTGATGTAACCACGCCACTGTTCAGCAAATCCGACCGAGTGCCATACGCTGTGTCGATTATGCCACTATTGGCAGAGCCATTCATAGCTTGAGCATCTACTCGGGTTGCAACCACTGGCGTGAATCTGCTTCCGCCCATTTGCTCATACTGGGCCAAGCTGTCGGAGCCAGCGTCACGACGCTCATCGGACATTCCGTTATATGCTCGACGCTGCGCGTCGTTAGCTTGACCGGATCGAACTGCGGCAATGATCTGCGCGTCTTCAAATCTTCGACGGATTTGATCGTCGGTCATTCCCGGATTCATCATACGCAAGAAGCTCATGAAGCGCTCCTGCCCGTCGCGTGTTTTCAAATCATCGTTCAATTCCGCATAATTCTGCTGGCTCAATCCATAGCGGTCAGGGACGGTGCTGAGCTGATTGCTCATCGCGTCGTCCGCCATGTCGGCAACACGCGCTTGCTCCTTACGCTCACGCTCGGTCTGCTCGCGACGCTCGTTCCATGTTTCACCGCGCGTGAATGCGCCGCTACCGTTTTCCTGTTTCTCTTCCTGCAAGCTCACGGCTGCACGAAGATTCATGAGCACGCCGGAATCCAATCGCGCGGCAAGCGGCGAGTTCAATATCTGCGCCGCCTCTTCCGAAAGATTGGTGGATGGATTGAAACGAAGATCGTCAATTATCTCTTCGACATCGGATGCGAACGCATCGACTGCCGGTTGGGCGCTCGCCTGCGACATAGCCGCATTGCTGCCTTCCATTGCATTTGCCGCTGCACGGATCGCCTCAATGTCAAAATTGTTGGAAGTTCTCTCCAAAGCCATGACATGAGGATATCAAACAGAATTTAATGAATTACGTAAAATAGATAAAGTTTAAGGCAAATTCGTCTTTCATTTTATTCAAAACTAGTATTCTATTAACCTACTATCCTGTTCAATTAATGTCGGGGTGGCCCTCCCCATAAGCCACCCCTCTTCTTCCTACGAAACGATGGCTGATTTCTGCGATTTCGCTCCGTCCCTTTCGATTATTCAGATCACGCGCGACATGAAGCGGGAGTTGCGCTCTCATTGGAAGCGCACTGGCCTGTCCACGCGGCGCATCGTTGAAAACGATCCAAACGCGCCCGAGGGGCTGACCGTGGCGATGGTCAATGGCTGGATCGCGAACAAGATACACGAAGCCCGCGCCGATCACTGGACATTCACGCTCACGAAATGGGCATCATTCCCCGATGGGGAATATCACCGACAACGACGCGCGACACGACAAAAAGGGCCGGGTCGCCCGCGACGCAATAAGGGCGACATCTGGATTCCCCTGACGCCGGAAATGTCTGCGCAATTTATCTCGGAAATGGCGCGCACCAACGCCGATTTTGACGGCGACATTTTACGCGCAGCGAATGTGCCCGAAGGATTGACGCTGCGCGTCCTCCATAACTGGCGTTATCGCCACACCAAAACCACGCGCTGCGATCATTGGAATTTTGTAATGGATCGTCTGCGCACCATGCCAGATTTCAAGAGCCAGTTTTCCAAGCGATAGTGCAGAAGGCGTGACTTCTCCCCATCCCGAGAATCGGTTGGTCATAGAACCGTGGCGGAAAGGATTTCCGCTATGGATAAATCGACAGCCGTGCGGGGATTGATGCCCGCGAATTTCATCATGCATTTTATCTCTGCATCGCTCGCGGGCGTGTGGATCAGCGACATGGTGTCGCAATCCGGCGCGATGACTCCGCTCGCATGGTTTGAAACCATTCTCGCAGTGGTCGCGATTTCAATTGGGCTGAGCGTCTGCACATATATCGCGCTACGCCATATTCCGGCGCTCTCGCCTGAGCAGCGGCGCAAAGCAAAGATCGCGTTCATCACCGCCTATGGCGTCCTCGCTCTTGTGCTGGCGACCGCCGCTGCATCCGTTCTCGGCGCACCTGCCGGTGAACGCGCGCACCAAGAGCATGGCCTGACGGAGATGAAGGCGGCGACGGAAGTGCGCCGCAGAGCCGCTGCGACAATTCAGAATCGCGTGCCCGCTCTCACCGATTGCGTCGATACGTCCGGCGCGATGAGCAGGCAGGAAGGTGCGACGGGCGCATTCAGCCGCGAAGGCGGCGATGTCGGCCGCGTTGCGATCACGCTCTCCAATATCTCGAATGCGTGCGCGACCGCGCGCAATGCGATTTATGCGAGCCGTGCGCAGCTCGCACGATTATTCGCGCGCGCTGATCGCATCCTGATCGAAACGCGCCGCACGATCGATGCCGATATGGATGCACATGATCGGATGGTGATGGTGCGCCGCTATGCCGATGAATGGCAGCGCGTGATGCGCGCGGTGAATGATACGCTTGCCGTCGAGGCGATGCTCGCCGTCTCCGATGCGCTTCGCAAGGATTGGCACGCTGCGGGGCTGCCACCGAGCGCGGCCAATGCGATAACGCAGAATTTCGACGGCCTCGCGGATGCGCTCGTCGAAGGTATCGATGACATTGCGGCGCTCAAGACCGCACCGCTTCCAAGTGTGCCGGTCGTCTCCAATATCGCCTATCTCGGCCTCTACCCTGACGCGACCATGGGCGCGCTTGCGATTGGCGCGATCATCGAGCTGATCCCGCTCGGCGGGATCTTGCTCGCATTTGCGATCATGGAAAAATCGGTGAGCGGCAATCGCGCGCCTGCACCAGCCGACACGGCACCGCGCGTCGTTGCTTCACGCCCACCGAAGCGGCGTGGGCGACCGCCAAAGGCGTGAGCCAAAATGGATGATGCAATGAGCGCGGAGCGATGAAAATCGCTCCGCGTTTTCGCGTTACCACCATGCGTAATAAGCGATGGTGCGGCCACGTCCGAATTCCTCGCGGGCTTTGCGGATGAATTCGAGATCATCCTCGCGTTCCTCACCCGTGGTTTCGCCGAAGAAGAAACCGGTCGTCTGCGGAAGCGTGCCGTCGAGAATCGTGCGCTCAAGCGCATCGATATCGGCGGATGTCAGTTCCACGGTGTTGACGTTGAAATCGTCATCGCTGCCGCCCTTCTCATAGTAGCGACCAGCCATCCAGCCATGCAGGTTCGGATGCTTGCGCCAGTAATGCAGGCGACGGCGTTCTTCGTCGCCAATGTCGTCGAGGTCGAAATCAACGCATGGTCGGTCATCGTCTTTCGGTAGTGAGTAGGCATACATATCAAGTCCCATATCGGTCTCCTTTGGTGTGAACCCGCACGACCATTCGCGCGGGGCATGGAGACTGGCGGGCGCACGCCGGATCGCGCGCGCAACGCCCCAACACGGTCATCAACGATGAGTGGTGCGGGCGGGGCTTGCGGGCATGAGCGGGCCGGACGGGCGCAAGGTCGGAATAATTCCTCGCGCACGGATGTGTCCGGTGTGGATCATAGCGGAGACAAGACTGGCGATGATGGATGCGCTCGCATCGCGTGCCGATCACACGCGATGTCGACTATCGCGGCAATCGTCCGGGTCAGATTGTTGTGGCAACCATAGCCATTGGCTGTCCGTCACATGAGACGGCTTATGGCACGAACCTATTCGCGCGCCGATAGTGAGGTGCAAGGCGGGACTACGATCCCTGGCCTTCTCCGCGTTCGCTGCGATCACAGGTGATGCACCTTTATCCGATCACGCGAATGCACGTCCTCCAACGCGGCTCATGGTGAGCGGCGATCAGCAAAATGGAGGTAGCCCATGAACTTCAATCTCACCCGCACCGATCTTGCGAGAAAATCCACATCGCAGCTCGCCGCGCTTTTCCAGCAAGCGACAACCGCCATCGCGGTTCGCCAAGGCGATCTCGCATCGGCGCACGCGATCATCGCGATGATCGCGCAAGAACTCGGTCGCCGTGGGCCAGCGCCGTGAGGCGCTGGCTCGCGACCCGCGAAGGGGAGCGTTAGCTCCCCTTCTTGGTGTCCTTCTCGTCGTTGGTGCGCATCACGATCCGGCCATTGACGGGGATCGCATTCAAGATGAGCGTGTAGCCCTTGCCGTCTTTGGTTGCCCATGCGACGCCGATATCGGTCCAGCGGGCGTTGTCACCGTCGCCGTTGACGTTGAAAAGGCGGTGGCTCGGGCGGTTGGTGTTTGTATCAGACATAGTAGGTCTCCTTGGTTGTTCGCGGGCGGGACCATTCCCACCGGCTTCATGGGGAGACTCGTGACCTGACGGGTGAGACGGCGATCAAAGGCCGAGCGGAACGCGAGCCTGTTGGCGCGGAGCTGCACAAACCCTGAGGCACGAAGGGTGCGGAAGCGAGCGGCCTTGATCGCCGTCGCGTCTGGTCAAAAACCCATGAATGATGACGGCGGGGATGGTTCTGCCATGCCCGTGATGACGATTGCGGAGACCTTGCCTGATTTGACTGCCAATCGAACGGGCCGCGCTCGCGTCAAATAGAGCGTTGGCAATTTGGCTATCGGATCATCGATCTCGGCATTCCATCATCAGCAAGCCGGAGGGTTGCTACGAGAACCCGCGTCTCAACATGACGGCGCGCTCGAACATCATCGTGTGAGGAAGAAGCTCGGGGCCAGCTTCGCAGCGACAGCCGCCGAAGCGCTTCGCCTTCTTCATCCCCAGCATCGCGCGGATCGCGACATCTATGCCGGGTTCGTGGGAATCGCGGTCCCGAAGCGCAACGCCCATGCTGACCGATGCCCAAAGGTCGGGCGTGATATCGGACCACTGTATCCGACCGAGGCTTTCATGCGCGGCGACCAAGTGCGACATCGCGTCCGCGCCCCGTATCGCCAGATAAAAGGCATCGTCACCGCACTGGCCGGTATCACCGCCATACTCCGCAACGAATTCGCGCAAGGCGGAGTCGATTCGGCGTATGACGGCATCGCCTACGGTCTCGCCGAAATTGCGGTTGATATTTTTGATCCCGTCAACATCGATGATCGCGAGGCCGAGATCGCTCCGGCTTGTGGAATCCATCGGCGGGTTCAAACCTGTTTCGAGGAAAGCCATACCAGCATGTTTGGTACGCACCGTATTTCTGAACTGGAAAAATGCATCCGGCCCGCTCCGCCGCTTTGCGACCGCGCGCGATAATTCCTCGAAGAGCTTGTCCACGCCGTAACTCAGGTCGAGAGATAGGCACCGCGTGGTATCAATGTCATACAATGCCAATGTCGCAAGCGGCTCATCGACGATGAGAACCGCCACTTCGGCATCGCGGGTGAATGTGGCGCGAAGCTGCTGCTGAAACTCGGCCTGCTGCCATGGTTTGCGCATGATCGCTTTCGAGAGGCAGATGACAGTGAGTTGTGCCTCGTCGATGCCCTTGGGCCACGACCGAGCCACGGTCTCGGCATTCGCGCCGTCCACGAGGACAATATCGACGATCATGCCTTTCTGCGCAAAGCGCTCGGCAATCTCGGTCACGTCGCGCGTTTCGTTCTCACCGCGTCCTTTGGCCGCGACGAATAGGAGCTTTGGGATGTCCAGCGCGTTCTGCGGCTGGTTCGAGGATAATTCACGATCAAGAATTTCGCCGATGAAGTCGTGCAGGTCACACCGCTCTTCCAGAAGAGCAAGGAACTCGCGTCGCGTTTCGGTCCATTGATAAAAAAGCATCATCGGAACGAACTCTTCATAACCGCCGTTCCGCTTGGCTCCATCGACATGCGCGCTTACGCGAGTTTGAGCATCTCTTTCATTGTCCGGCAGCGAATATCTGAACCTCATCGCCTGCGGTCGTGAAAATCTGACAAACTGGCGATATTTGTTGCCATGCTCAGATTTGGCGTGGCTTTGGAACGCCTCCACCATGCGAAAAAGCAATGTGTACTCGCGTGTTGGAAGTTGCTTATGTGGCTCGAAGTCTGCTTTCAGAATTCCAGCAAGCTTTTGAAAATCTTCGGCATTCATCATCTGGCGCAGCCCCTGCGTAGAAGGTCTAGCGTAGAGACAATGTGCGCGAAAGCCGTTTGAGTTATCGTGACCTGTTCGGCGCGAGTCTCGCCATATAATGTAGAAACGCTCCTATAACCGGACCTGTGGGTGGCAGGTCATCTGTCTGAATGTGGTTTGCTCAGATACCTTTTCACCCGCCCGGTAGTGAGCGGCATAGTCCTCTCTGGTAAACGAATCGAAGGTTTTAACCGCAGGGCCGCCTATTCGATGCAGAAGGCCGTTCGAGTACCATTCTTCTTTTTCGCGGAATGGACCGGATATGCCGCAGTAAGATTGAATAGCCGCAGGTCCACGTTCCCGGTGGCGAACACCATTCTGATACCACTCTTGGACTGACACTCCTCGGGAGTGCGTAACGTTCGATGCATCAATGGCTGGTTGGCGGAGGCGATGGAAAACACCATTTTGATACCATGCATTCAAAAAGGCGTCAGGGTTCATCGATGAACGGCCAATAATCGCGGGGCCGTCTTCACTATGGATATTGCCTTCTTGATCAAAACAAACTTCGAATTGATCGATATAAAATCTACGAGCCAATTGCCCAATTTTGCAATCTGGATCATTATAAAAACCGTCAAATATTGTCTCAATGCTCGATCTATCAAACTGATCTTTAAGTGAAATTTTCATCTATAGGCATTCTCCCTGCTGGTTTTGTGTAATAATATATCATAGTATTTTGCATAACAGCAAGATTTATTTGAAGAAACTTTGCCAAAACGCGTCCGGAAAAGCTCCGGAATCATTCCGGAAACACTCCGGACGACCTTGGCAAGGCCCTCCGGCATAACCGCATCACTGATCAGGGCTTGGCAGACCCAAGCGCGGCCGCTCCCCATTTCGAGGAGCAAAAGTGATGGAAACACTGGAGTTTACACGGACCAGCTACACCGATGGCGGACCATCCCGTCCGCAAGGGCCAACGATCATCTATCTCCCGCCCGCGCGCATTCTGCGGGAGACCTATACCATCTTCAATCTGGCTATCGCCTATGCAGGGATCACACCGCGTATCTCGCGCCGCCGTCTCGTCGATTGGGTCTATGACCGGATCATCGGGTTCGACGGCATGGTGATCGATCAAGGTGGGCAGCATCTCAATCTCCATGCCATCGACATTGACGAGGTGTTTGGCGATGACTGCTCCGCTAGCTGGTCAGGCGATTTTCTCGGTGGCCGCGCTCGCCCGCGCACACTCAGCGCCTCACCCAAAATCACTGCGCGCATCAAGCTCATCTGGATCGCGCTCGCCATTCATAATCCCGCCGCCGCGCGCGATGTATTGCGCTGATCGCACAAGTTTGCCCCACGCGCCCACGTGTTCGGTGATGTGAAGCCTCCACCGGCAATTTCGCTGGTGGAGGTTATTTCATGTCCGATGTTCAGTTCAGGCTCGACTATGACGAGGATGGCGCTCGGCAAGTCGGGAGAGAGATTGTCCCTGCTGCCGCGCCGCGCGTTGCCCCCGTGAAGCGCAAGCGCAAGTTCCGCCTTCCGGCTGCGGCGAATACCGCGATCACCGTCATCATCTGCGGCGGCGTGTTCTTCGCCGCTGTCGCCTTCGCGCCCGAAGGGTGGCGACCACAGGATTTCACCGGCCAGTATGTCGGTGATGTCACCCGCGAGGTGAAGGCGAATGAAGGTGCCATCGAAGCCGAGGTGCAAGCTTATACCAATGCGACGCGCGCGGCCTACGAACAGCGCAACGCGCAATATGGCCGTATCATCGAAGGCTATCTCGAAGCCTATCGGGCGGCGGTCGCACTCAACCAGCAGCAGATGGAAGCGAACAACCGGCTGCGCGGTTCGTTTGTCGATCGGCAATCCAGCCAGACGATGCAGAGCAACGGCTCGAACATCGGCATTGCCAACGCAGCGGAGCTGATCGGCAATGTGCAGAATTGGCTTGAGCCAGGATCGGGCGATGCGACGCTTGGCGAAGCAAGCCGTCAGCGATCCATCGCTGCGGACCGCCTCGAAGGCACGGCGCGGGAGAGTGCGAGCGTCGATCTCACCAGCTATGTGAACGCGCTGCCGAGCGAGGAAGCCCTTCGTCGCCGCATCGACTCGCTGCCTCCCATCGAACTCCCGCCCCCGCCACGTTTTGATCGCGAGGGCCGATGATATGCGTGGCGGTAATCTGCTGAACTGGATGGAGCGCGGCTTCGCGCTCCATCGTGGCTGGGCGGAAGCCGATCATGCATATGAAGCGCGGATGCGCGCACTTGATCTCGAAGATGCGATGCTCACAGCAAAGCCGTCCGGCGCACTTGGCGATGGGCGGCTTGGTGATTTGGAGGATTGCAGAAAATCGGGGCTGCTGGGTAGTCAGGGATTATTTCTTGGCGCGTTCGGGACACGCGGACATTTCCTGTTTCACAATGGCGAGGAATCGCTTCTCACCTACAACCGTGCTGGCGGCGGCAAAGGCACGACGCTGATTCAGCCGAACCTCGCGCATTCGCGCGACAGGACATTGATCGTCGTCGATATCAAGGATGGCGAACTCGCCTTCTCATCGGCCAAGCATCGCGCCGACACGCTCGGCACCGAAGTCATATTTTTCAATCCCTATGGATTGCATGGCTACCCGAATGCCAAGATCAATCCGTTCTATCGACTGATCGAGGTGATACAGGCTGGCGGCTCATCCGATGGGGAGGCCGAAGCGATCTGCGAGATTGCGATGCCTGCGCCGCCGCGCGAGAGCGATAATAGCTGGGTGCGCAAAGGCGCGATCCAGCTCTCAGTGCTCCGCGCCGAATATCTCGCGCATTTCTCTCCAGACATCTGCACGCTCCCCGAGCTGTGGCGTTTTCTCAATGGAGATGAGATGCATTTCGGGATGGCGTTCTCGATGATGGCAACGTGCGGCATCGAATCCATCGAGCGACGCGCGCAATCCTTCGCATCCATGCGCATCGAAGCGTCGAAACAATGGGAGGCCATTCGCAGCGAAGCCGCGACCGCGTTCAATGCGTTCGAGCCGGGAAAATCACTCGGAGAATCCTGCTCTGCGCATGAGTTCGATCTGACCCGCGCCAAACGCGAGAAGCTCACCATCTTCATCATTCTCCCCGCCAATCGCATCGATGTGGCGAAGGCATGGGTCGCCATGCTGATTGCCATGATGACGGAAGTGATCGCGGCTGCGCGCGGTCCAATCCGCACGACCTTCATTGTCGATGAATTCGCAAACCTTCCGCGCGTGCCGAACATCCTTCGCGCGCTGCGGCTCTATCGGGGTCTCGGCATTTCCTACTGGCTGTTCTCACAGGGCCGTCACGCACTCACATCGCAATGGTCGAAAGAGCAGGTCAAGGACATTGAGGATCAGGTCGGCATCATAACGATGAAGTCGGTATGGGAGCCTGATCTGCTCAAAGATATCGAACTCTGGTCGGGCATGAAAACCATTCTGCAAGGTGGTGTCAGCCATGCGGGCGGCGTCGTGCAAACGGCGAATGCCAATCTCTCCGAAACCAAACGCCCTGTCCTGCAAGCCGGTGATGTGATCGCACTTGGCCCCACGCGGCAGGTGATCCGCGTGGCATCGATGCCGCATCTGCTGATTTGCGATGCGGTTCCCTATTTCACCGTCGATCCGTGGAAGAATCAAGTGCGCGACGTGCGCGATCTGCACAGAGGATTGGCTGAATGAGCGACAGCGGCATATCGATCTCGCCGCGCTTCAACGGTGCCGCAACGCTCACGGCGCGATCTGCGGAGATTCAGGCGCGCGTCGATAACGCGATGAAGCGCATGAACGATCATTTCGAGAGGTGCGAACCGGCACTCACACAATCGCGTTATCGCGATCTCCTGACCAAGCAAGGGAACGCGCCTGAATTGAAACCGTCACACGCTCATGAAAATCCACAAGAGCGAATGATGAAAGCCGCGCGCCAATGGGTGCGTTTCGATCATCTCAATCGGCTGAACAAAATTCGGAATGTCGGCGAGCGCATGATCGGAAAAGATCGCGTGCTCGAACGATGAGCGCGATGCACAACATAATGTTGTGGAAAACTATTGAATTAGTATAAAATTTTATATTAAAATTATATTATAGAGTGGTGGCGCGACAATCGCGGGGAGATTGTCGGTTCGGAAACCCCGATGATGGCGTCGTCGGCTGTTTCCCCCACCAGCAACTTACTTCGGACATAGTTTCTTGGCCAGACGGCAGAACCAAAGCGGTTCTGCCATATGGACCGAGGATGGTGGTATCGTGCTGGAAATCAGGCCCGATAAGATGGATCGCTATCGCGAGATCGTCGCAAAGATCGACGTTCCGCAGGACCGAAAGGATGATGTGATCCGCTCGGTCGCGAACCTGCTGCAAGCGTTCATCGACAAGGCATTCGGCGTCGATCCGGTGCAATTGGCGACGCAAGACAGGCTATCGGACTCTTTCCAAACCGCCGCCTCTCATGCTAATCTTGGTCACCGCCAAGATGCGGCACGAGTTGACCTCGATGATGAGGGCGCGATCACCAAAACAAAGTCCGACAAGGATATGCGCCATGATAAAAACACAGACAAACAAAGCGGTCATTTACTGCCGCGTTTCTAGCCAGAAGCAGATGCGGGAAGGCGACGGGCTTGAAAGCCAGCGCGCTCGCTGTGAGGAATTCGCGAAGTATCGCGGATATGAGATCGTCGAAATTTTCAGGGACGACGCCTCCGGCTCGCTCGTCAATCGTCCCGCGATGAAAGCGATGATCGCGTTCCTCAAAGCGCGTAAGGAGCCGCATGTCGTCATCATCGATGACATCTCGCGTCTCGCGCGCGGTCTCGAAGCCCACCTGACCCTTCGCAACAAGATCAAACAGGCTGGCGGCATTCTGCAATCGCCAACCATCGATTTTGCCGAAGAGGATTCTGACAGCTCTCTGATGGAACATGTTCTGGCCTCCGTGTCGGAACACGCCAGAGCCAAGATCAGGGAGACTACGCGCAATCGGATGCGCGGTCGCATGATGAACGGCTATTGGTCGTTCCGCGCACCGATTGGCTACAAGTTCCAGCGCATTGCCGGTCACGGCAATATGCTGGTGCCTGACGAGCCTGTCGCATCGCTCATCAAAGAAATCTTTGAAGGCTATGCGTCGGGCCGCTTTGCCGGTCCTGCCGAAATCATGCGCTATCTCGGCAACCATCCGGTGTGGCCGCGCTCGCGCCGTGAAACCATGACGGTCGAGCGCGTTCTCGAACTGCTCGAACGTGTCCATTACGCCGGATATCTGAATTACCCCGAATGGGGCATCCACATGCAGCCCGCCAAGCATGAAGGGCTTATCAGCCTTGCGACGTTCAACGCGGTTCGAGATCGTCTCGCGGGCAAGGCGAAGCTGGCTGCACGCAAGGATATCAATCTCGACTTTCCGCTGCGCGGGTTCGTCGAGTGTGACGATTGCGGACAGCCGTTCACGGCATGTTGGACGAAGGGCCGCAATGCGCGATACCCCTATTACCTCTGCCAGACCAAGGGCTGCTGCTCCTACGGCAAGTCGATCAAGCGCGATGTGATGGAAAGCGAATTCGAGCGGCTGCTCGCATCGCTTCGTCCGTCGCCTGAGCTCTATGAACTCGCCATCGAGATGTTCCGCGACTTGTGGGATGCCCGCGTAGCCAGCTCACAAGGCAATCGTGGGCATCTGCTCTCCGAAGCAGTCCGCCTCGAAAAGCAGATCGAACAGCTTGTAGATCGTATCATCATCGCGGACTCGGATTCGTTGGTCGGCGCATACGAGAAACGTTTGCGCTCGCTCGAGGCGGAGAAGGTCGAAATGAAAGAGAAGATTGCGAATTGCGGTCGTCCGCTAAGCGACTTCGACACGACTTATAGAACCGCTATGCAGTTCCTCGAAAACCCTTGCAAAATATGGACTTATGGCGATCTCGCCGACAAGCGCGCGACGCTAAAGCTCACATTTGAGCATCGCATTCGTTACAACCGCAATGAAGGATTTAGAACCGCCGAAGCGGCGGTTCCTTTCAGGATTTTCAACGGTTTAGATGGTCTGGACTCTGACGAGTCCGAAATGGTGCCGCTTACAGGACTCGAACCTGTGACCCCCGCATTACGAAGGCCTGTGAGGCACGGCAATAAAACTCAGTAATTTCAATGCGATAGATGTAAATATCGAGTGATGATACAAGCTGACCCACGTTATCTCCAAACCGACCTGAGATCGATCTTCAGCAGCTTCCCACCGAGTGCACATTGGCTGGATCGAACGCTACAAAGCGACCTGCGCTATACCCGCGCGAAGCGCCCGACCTTCTCCAGATTAGCGGGGCGGCGCAGTTAGACAAACGACCGAATGTGGGGACTTTCCCGCCCGGCGGCTCTCGGGAGGCCAAGTATCGATAGCTGCCCGTCCGCTTGTTTAGAATTGGCCAGGCAGAAAGCGCCCCAGAAACCGCCGCTCAGGATTTCGGCTGTCGTACGCCGAAGTGCCAAAATATCGCAGCCGACAGCGACGCAACAGCAGCGAACGCCAGCACCGCTTTTATGGCCGTGTCGCTTTGCTCGTAGAGGCCGAATGGGTTGACCGGTGGCGTGGGAGCCGGGCCCAGCCAGCGCCAGATGGCAATAGCCCCGGCGAGCAGTACGAAGGGCAGGGCAGTAAGTCCCAGGTAGTGGGTCAAGGCGGTTTTCTTGAAATGCCGTAGCACGAGATGAATCGGAACACCGATGAAGGCAATGGCGCCGTAGCTCAGGAAAAGCAGAAACAACATCGCGGCGACAATGTCCGCAGCTGTCGCGTCGCCCGTACCGCCTCTTATCGCATTGAACACGACCGCGATCAGCACCGGTACAATCACAGGCAGCGGAGCTAGCGCAAAGGCTTTTGTCTCTCGCTCGGCCATGACCACCCCCGGCTTCGTCGGATTTCAATTCAGAATATCGCAACAGACGGCGGCTTGCTGCCGCGCGCCTCAGACATTCTGGACCTACGTCGGCAGGTCGGCTGCCGCCATCGGCCGGGACACACATGATGGTTTCCACGGTCGAAGCCCGATGGCCGGCAGTGACGTGCATCGCATCGCGCGGCGAAGGTACGCCGGGTTGAATCTTCGATAGCTGGCCGATCGCATCGCGAACCGTGCGGAATTCTCCACGGGCAAGGAACCCTTTGGGCATGCCAACGGGCCTGCGCATCGCAATCAGGAGCGCACGAAAGCGTTGTTGCGGAACGCCGAACTCGGCCATGTCGTGAATGGCAATGCAGGAATCATAGCCAGCCTCGGACAGCAGCCGCCTGGCCTCTGCAACAAGCGGCCAATAGCGGTCCGTAAGTATCTCGGGGACATTTTCCGCAATGATCACATCCGGGCCGACAGCCGCCGCGATGCGTGCGAACGCGACGAAGAGCGAATTACGCAAATCTTGGTCCCCGGCGGCGTTCCTGTGGGAAGAGAACCCCTGACAGGGCGCGCAGCCGATCATCACCAATGGTGCGTCCGGCGCGCTACGAACGGATCCGATAAGACGCTTCGTTTTTTCAAGATCCTTCGCGAGCTCGAAAACGTCGAGCTGCTTCGCGATCGGACCTATGTTCCGGTTGTACGTCGCGATCGCGTCCGCATCGGTGTCCACAGCAAGCGCCAATCGATAGGTCGGGTCCTCGCCATTCAGAGACAAAAAACCCGCGGACATTCCGCCACACCCAGAAAAGAAATCGATGACATCGATCGGCCCCGCCATCGCCGCTTTCGCCGCCGGCCATCGGGAGTCCATTTGCAGCGCCGCCGAGCGAATGTCGGGTCGCGAACCTCGGTCAATCATTGGATTCCCCCTTTAACGCTGCACGTCAAATAGCGACCGCTGCCTATCGAACTTTTCGCTATCCAGATGATCTCGAATGAGGCGCGCAATCAGAGTGCTCTTCTTGAACCCTCGCGACCGACAATAGGCGTCGAACCGGTCGGCTTCCGCCGACTCCAAAAGGACAGAGATCTTGGTGCTATGCTCTGCCATGCGCACTTGTCCTCCGAAGTGCGCAGTTTTGCGTAGTTTGCCGCACTGGTCAAGGCATATGGCGGTGGCGGGGGATGATCGGCACTGTTGCGCGACCACGGTTAGGATTGGCGTTCGCAAGCAAGTGTGGGTCGGTTCGCGCATTGACATCAGCGGGCGCCGCAGTTAGTATGTTCCCTGTTTGTTCTCACATCTGATGGCGGGTTTCAAGTGGCGATCTTCGACGGCATCGAAATCCCTCTCTGCGTCGTCGCTGGGTGGTGCCACCCCATAGCACTCAAGCCTGTGATTCCTCATTGAGGATAGGCAAATTGGGCTGACTCTGACGAAGGGGTTACCCGGCATGGCAAGCTACGAGATATTGCGCACCCTTCCCTGAACCACCCAGCCGCAGGAACGCCAATTAGTCCCTCTCAAAGCGCCCAAGGTTGACCCACGCCGAACCCACGTTCGCTAGGCAATTCGCGCTGATCAAGCTGAAAGGTGGGTGGTGCCGCTTGCAGGACTCGAACCTGCGACCCCATCATTACGAATGATGTGCTCTACCAACTGAGCTAAAGCGGCATAACTCCAATTGCTCCCAACTCCGTAGACCCCCGCATTACGAATGCGATGCTCTACCAACTGAGCTAAAGCGGCATATGCTCCCGGACCCGCCGGAGGCGAGGCGGGCGCTTACCAGCATGATTCATCGCTGACAAGCGTTGCGGAAGCGTTGACGCGGCGGGCTGCCTTTACGCGCCGTTTACCACGGCCGTTGCAGAAGCATTGCGAACAACGGGGCATCTTTCCCCAGTGGAGCAAGCGCATGGACATGGCCCGCGGCGTCAACGATCCGCTTCGCCCGGATCGCCCGGAGCATGAGGACGAGATGGACGACGTGCTGAGCGACCGCCCGCTCGATATCGGCACCGACGAGCGCCGCATGCATGTGCGCGCCTATAACCACTGGGTGTCGCTGCTGCGCGGGCGCGCCTATCCCTCGATCGAGGATCTGGATCCGGAGAATATCGCCGATTTCGGCCCCAATTCGGTGCTGCTCGATTTCTCCAAGGGCATCGAGGACCCCGCGATCCGCTTCCTGGGCCGCGCGCTGCGCGAGGAATGCGGCGTCGATACCAGCATCACCCATGTCGCCCAGGTGCCCAGCCGATCGCTGCTGTCGCGCCTGACCGACCATTATCTCCAGATCATCGCGAATCGCGCGCCGATCGGGTTCGAGGCGGAGTTCGTCGGCCAGCGCGGGCACAACACGCTGTATCGCGGCATCCTGATGCCCTTCTCGTCCGACGAGGACACGATCGACTTCATCTATGGCGTGATCAACTGGAAGGAGATGGTCGACGCCGAGACCCAGGCCCGGCTGAACGCCGAGGTGGAGGAGGCCCGCCGCGCCACGCCGCGCAATCCGGTGGCCGCCGCCGTCTGGGCCGATGGGCCGAGCGCCAGCCTGATCGGCACGCCCGGCGCCGACCCGCAGCACGAGCCGGAGGTGGAGGCCGCCGCGCGATCGCTGAGCGTCGCGCCCGTGGCTGCCGCGCCGGCATCGGCGCAGCAGACGCTGGCCGACCGGCTGATGCTGGCCCGCGAATCGGCCGCCGCCGCGCGCGCCGCCGACACGCGCACCCGATCCGCGCTGTATCGTGCCCTTTCGCGCGCCTATGATTTCGCGACCGCCGCCGAGGAGGATGAGGACGGCTATGCCGCGATCCTGGCCGATGCGGGGATCGTAGCGCAGGAACGCGCGCCGATGACGCCGTGCGCCAAGCTGGTGTTCGGCGCGGATTACGACAAGACGCGGCTGACCGAGTTCGCCGCGGTGCTCACCCATGCGCGGCGCAACGCCGTGCCCCAGGGCGGGCTCGACGCATTCCTGGAAGTCGCCGAGGGCGGGATCAAGGGCGTGGTGAAGGCCGAACGCGCGCTGCGCCGGCCGGAAGCAAAGCCCGACCTCTATGCCCGTGCCGCCGCCGAGCTGCGCAGCCGCCCGCCGCTGGCGCATGTCCCGATCGCGCCCGCGGGCGACGGGTTCGTCGTGCTGCTGGCGCGTCCAGGTGCCGACGGGCTGGACATCGTCGCCGCGATCACGGGCGACGCGGGGCTGACCGAGCGCGCGGTGAAGCGCGCGGCGGGCTGATCCGCCGCCCGCGCGATAAGCAATTCGCGGCGGTTTCCGACACGAAATGACGGCGCGCCGCCACGCGCCTGCAACTTAGTTGCAAACGTAACTTGGGCGTCGCCACAAGGCTTGAGGTGGCGTCGCAGCGGGCGCATAGGGCGGCCATGCCCAAGATCAAAAGCACGCTGTCCAAGGCGTTCGAGGAGCGGCTGCTCGAAGGAGCGCTGCCGGGGGAGATAGAGGATTTCGGCGCCGCCGGACGCGCGGAGGCGGCCGCCTTCGTGGCGGAGGCCGCGGCGGAACGCGACGCGGGCGCCCCCCGCATCGCGCTGGCCACCTATCAGGACGGCGAGCGGCGGCGGATGCGGCTGGCGGTGATCAACGACGACATGCCGTTCCTGGTCGATTCGATCGCGGGCGCGATCGCGGCGCACGACATCGCGATCCACCGCATCCTGCACCCGGTGATCCCGGTGGTGCGCGACGGCGCGGGCGCGATTTCCGCCATCGGCGAGGGCAAGCCCGAATCGATGGTCTATATCGAGATGGACCGTGCCGACGCGAGAACGCGCCGCCTGCTGGTGGCCGATCTGGAGCGCACGCTGGAGCAGGTGCGCGACGCCGTGATGGACTGGCGCGCGCTGCAGGGCGCGATGGCGGCCGACGCCACCCACCTGCCCACGCCGGAGGGCACGGCGCTGCTGCAATGGTTCCTGGGCGGCGCGATGACGCTGCTGGCGCATGAGGAGTGGAAGACCGACGGCACCACCGGCGCCCAGCTCGGCATCGCGCGCTATGATCATGCCCAGCCGATCCTGGCCGAGGCATCGCGCAAGGCCGCGGTGGAGTGGTTCCGCGCGGGCGGCGAGCCGCCGCTGCTGCTCAAGTCGAACTGCATCTCCACCGTCCACCGGCGCGTTCCGCTGGACGTGGTGGTGGTCCCGGTGCTGACGGGCGCGGAGGTGAGCGCGCTTTCGATCCATGCCGGGCTGTGGACCAGCTCCGCGCTCTATTCGCTGCCCGAGGAGGTGCCGCTGCTGCGATCGCGGCTGAAGGCGCTGGAGGCGCGCTTCGGCTTCGATCCCAAGGGGCATACCGGCAAGGCGATGGCGCACGCGCTCGCCTCGCTCCCGCACGATCTGACGACCGCGTTCGATCCCGCCTCGCTCGAATCGCTGGTGCTGACGGCGATGTCGGTGGCGGACCGGCCGCGGCCCAAGCTGGCGCTGGTGCCCAGCCCGCTGAAACGCCACCTGTTCGCCTTCGTGTGGCTGCCCCGCGACGAGGTTTCCACCGGCCGCCGCGTGGCGATCGGCGAGATGCTGTCGGAAGCCGCCAATGCGCCGCTGATCGCCTGGGGCATCGCGGTGGAGGAAGGGCCTGTGGCGCTGCTGCGCTACACGCTCGATCTGCGCGGCGAAGGGCGGCTGCCCGACACCGGCGAACTGGACGATCGGCTGGAGCGGATGGTGCGCGGCTGGGTTCGGGCGGTGGAAGCCGCGCTGGCCGAACATGCCGGCGCCGGGGCGACGCGGCTGGCGCTACGCCACGCCGCCAGCTTCCCGCCCGCCTATCGCGCCGACGGCACCGCGGAAGAGGCCGCGCGCGACATCCTGCGCATCGCCACGCTGAGCTCCGACGGGGATCGTTCGGTGCGCATCTGCCCGCATCCGCGCAAGCCCGGCGCGTGGCGGATCAAGCTCTATCGCCGCGGCGGCGCGCTGGCGCTGTCGGACGCGGTGCCGGTGTTCGAGAATTTCGGCTTCCGCGTGATCGAGGAGGTGCCGACCCAGCTCACCGGCGAGCATGGCGCCTTCATCCATGATTTCGAGGTGGCGCCCCCGCCCACCGGCGTGACCGCGCTGGAGCGTGAGCCCGCGCTGATCGAGCGCGCGATCGCCGCGGTGCTGGAGGGCAAGGCGGAGAACGACGCATTCAACCGCCTGATCGTCGAGGCCGGGATGCAGCCGCGCGCGGTGGTGCTGTTCCGCGCCTGGTTCCGCTACCTGCGCCAGACGGGGCTCAGCTATGGCCTGGCGACGGTGGTGGACGCGCTGCGCCGCGCCCCCGCCGTCGCCGCGGCGCTGATCGAGCGGTTCGAGGCGGCGCACGATCCCGCACGCGCGGGCGATGCGACGGCGATCGAGGCCGCCGCCCGCGCCATCGACGCCGGGCTCGATCATGTCCAGGCGATCGACGACGACCGTATCCTGCGCATGATCCGCGGCGTCGTGCTCGCCACGCTGCGCACCAACGCCTTCGCGCCCGCAGGCGCAGAGGCGCTGGCCTTCAAGCTGGAAAGCGCGAAGGTACCGGGCCTGCCCCAGCCGCTGCCGTGGCGCGAGATCTGGGTCTATTCGCCGCGGGTGGAAGGCATCCACCTGCGCGCCGGCCCCGTGGCGCGCGGCGGCCTGCGCTGGTCCGACCGGCGCGACGATTTCCGTACCGAGATCCTGGGGCTGATGAAGGCCCAGCGCGTGAAGAACGCGGTGATCGTGCCGACCGGGGCCAAGGGCGGCTTCTATCCCAAGCTGCTCCCCTCCCCCGCGCAGGACCGCGACGCCTGGCTGGCCGAGGGGACCGAGAGCTATCGCGTGTTCATCCGCGCGCTGCTTTCGATCACCGACAACATCGTCGGCGGCGCGGTGGTGCATCCGGACGGCGTGACCATCCTGGACGGCGAGGACCCCTATTTCGTCGTCGCCGCGGACAAGGGCACCGCCACCTTCTCCGACGTCGCCAACGCGATCGCGATCGAGCGCGGCTTCTGGCTGGGCGACGCCTTCGCCTCGGGCGGCAGCCAGGGCTATGACCACAAGGCGATGGGGATCACCGCCAAGGGCGCCTGGGTGTCCGTCCAGCGGCACTTCCTGGAACTGGGCATCGACGTTCAGACGCAGAGCATCCGCGTGGCCGGATGCGGCGACATGTCGGGCGACGTGTTCGGCAACGGCATGCTGCTGAGCCGGGCGATCAAGCTGGTGGCGGCGTTCGACCACCGCCACATCTTCCTGGACCCCGATCCCGATCCCGCGAAGAGCTGGGCCGAGCGCGAGCGGATGTTCGGCCTGCCGCGATCGAGCTGGGCGGATTATGATCCGTCGCTGATCAGCAAGGGGGGCGGCGTCTTCGCGCGGACCGAGAAGTCGATCCCGCTCAGCCCCGAGGTGCAGGCGATGCTGGGCACCGGCGCGGCCGAGATGGAGCCCAGCGCGCTGATCTCCGCGATCCTGCGCGCGCAGGTGGACCTGATCTGGTTCGGCGGCATCGGCACCTATGTGAAGGCCGCATCCGAAAACCATGTCGAGGTGGGCGATCCCGCCAACGACCGGCTGCGCGTCAACGCCGAGGAACTGCGCGCCCGCGCGGTAGGCGAAGGCGCCAATCTGGGCGTGACCCAGGCGGCGCGCATCGCCTTCGCGGCGCGCGGCGGGCGGATCAACACCGACTTCATCGACAATTCGGCCGGCGTCGATTGTTCGGACAATGAGGTCAACATCAAGATCGCGCTCAACCGCGAGATGATCGAGGGCCGGCTGGGCTTCGAGGACCGCAACGCCCTGCTCGCGGAGATGACCGGCGACGTGGCCCAGCTCGTGCTGGAGGACAACCGGCTGCAGACGCTGGCGCTGTCGTTCATGGAGAATGACGGCGCGGTGGCGCTGCCCAGCTATGTCCGCACGATCGAGATACTGGAGGCCGCAGGCCGGCTGGACCGCGCGGTGGAAGGGCTGGCGCCCAACGAGGAGCTGCTGCGCCGCGCGCAGGAGGGCCGCGGGCTGACCCGGCCGGAGCTGGCGGTGCTGCTGGCCAGCACCAAGCTGGCGCTGCAGGACGCGGTGGAGAAGACCGGGCTGGGCCAGGATCCGGCGCTGTCCGCCGATCTGCACGCCGCCTTCCCGGCGGCGATGCAGGAACGGTTCGGCACGGCGATCGACGAACACCGCCTGCGCGGCGAGATCGTCGCCACCAAGCTGGCCAACCGCATCGTCAACCGGCTGGGCGTGCTGCACCCGTTCGAGCTTTCCGAGGAGGAAGGCGCGGCGATGGGCGATATCGCGGCAATGTTCGTCGTCGCCGAGCGGCTGTTCGGCCTGCGCGCGCTGTGGGAAGCGATCGAGACCGAGCCGATGGCGGAGGGCGCGCGCATCGCGCTGCTCGACGAGGTGGCGGTGGCGACGCGCGTCCATATCGCCGATCTGCTGCGCGTATGCCGCCCCGGCGCAGGCCCCGGCGAGGTGATCGCGCGGCTGCAGCCCGGCATCGACAGCCTGGGCCGCCAGGCGCGCGGGCTGTTGCTGGAGGAGGTGCGCGCGCAGAGCGGGCGGATCACGGCCAAGCTGGAGGCCGCGGGCGCCCCGCGCGGGCTGACGGACCGGGTGGTGCAGCTTTTCGAGCTGGACGGCGCGATCGGCCTGGCCGAGCTGGGCGAGCGGCGCGGCATCGGCGAGACCGAGCTGACCCGCGCCTTCACCCGGCTGGGCCAGGCGCTGGGGCTCGACTGGGCACAGTCGGTTGCCACGCGGATCACCACCGGCGATGTGTGGGAACGGCTGCTGATCGCCAGCCTGGCGCGCGATTTCCAGCAACTGCGGCTGGAGTTCCTGGCCCGCATCGACGGCGCCGATCCCGAGGCGGGCGTCAACGCCTGGCTGGACGCCAACGCGGGCCGGGTGACGCAGTTCGCGGCGCTGGTGGCGCGCGCGCGGCAGGCGGCGAACCCCAATGCGGCGATGCTGGCCCAGATCGCCGGCCAGGCGCGGGTGCTGCTGGGCCGCTGATACCGGGCCGGAACCGGACCCCGGATCGAAGCGCCACACCGGCGCTTTTCCGGAGCCGGTTTCCGCCCGTTCGAAGCCGGCGCCCGCCATCCCGGCCGGGCGGCCGCTGGCCCTCCTGGACTGCGCCGGGGAGCCAGCCTGCTTCAACGCTTGCGGTCCGTGGAACGGGCGGAGGCGACCCGCCCCCGGTCCCTTCAGCCCGCGGTCTTGCGCCCGGCCGCCTGGCGCTGGCGCTCGGCCAGTGCCCCGCGCCACTTGCGCGCGCGCCACCACATGATGATCCCGGTGATCGACAGCACCGTGGGCAGCAGGCCGCCCAGGAACACGATGAGCTGCCACCAGAAGGGCATGCCCTGCCCGTCGTGGATCTGCCGCATCGTGCGCGACAGCGTCTGCGGCGGGCGGCCGGCGGGCTGCGAGACCTTGGTCTCGCCGCTTGCGTCCTTCACGGTCACGCTGGCGCGGCCGATCTCGATGGCCCATTCGGGCTTCACGTCGGTCGGCCAGGTCACCGATCGTACCGGCCCCGCCTGGGCGGACTGCGCGCCCGCGACGGCCGCATCCAGCGGCGTGGCGGGCTGCTCGATCGGCTTGGCGCGCATCATCGCGGCACGGCTGGGGCCGGTCGCGGCCGGACGCGGACCATCGAAGCCCGAGAAGGCGGAGGGGAAGGAAATCCACACCCCCGTCAGCGACAGCACGAACAGCGGCACCGAGATCCAGAAGCCGAGCAGATAGTGAAGGTTGCTGTCGGTGTTCGCATGCCGCTTCCACCGGAAGCCGCGCCGCACGCTGCCGCTGAGCGGCCACCACAGCCAGATGCCGGTGAGCGACGATATCACCATCGCCACGCCCACCCAGCCCACGATCGGCCGCCCCCATTCGGGAATCATCAGCGATCCGTGGATCACGTGCATCACCTGAAACACGGTGGAGCCGACATATTCCTTGTCGATCACCCGCGCATCCTTGGGATCCAGATAGATGTTGATCCGTTCCGGACGGCCGCCCTTCACGGGCTTGGTGGCGGTGGCAAGCACCGGCTCGCCCGCCTCGCCGGGCAGGGTCAGCTTGGTCAGCGCCTCGCCGGGGGAAAGCTGCGCGCGGGCCGCATCGGCATAGGTCGCGGGCGCCAGCGCCGCCGGACCTTCCACCGCGTAGCGATCGGGATGGATCACGCGCAGCAGCGGATCGTGCCACACCAGCGCGAATCCGGTCACGCACAGCGGCAGGATGGCGATCGCGAGCAGCAGCCCGATCCATTTGTGGAACTGGAACCACAGCTTGCGGAGGCGGACCATGTTCATGCGCATACCCCTTTCGCCGCGCCGATCGCAGCGGCGCTATTGCAAGTCAATCGCGATAATTGTCGCAAGATGTCACGTCCCGGCCGCCGGTCCACGGCTCAGCTATCGGCCCAGCGGCGCAGCAGATTGTGATAGACGCCGGTCAGCTCGATCACCGAGCGATCGTCCTGGCCAAGCTGGCCGCCGAGCCGCTGTACCGCCTGGTCCAGCTCGAACAATAGCCGCCGGGCACCATCGTCGCGCACCATGGACTGGAGCCAGAAAAAGCTGGCCACGCGGCACCCGCGCGTGACGGGCTCGACGCGGTGGAGGCTCGACGAGGGATAGAGGATCGCGTGCCCCGCGGGCAGCTTGACCGACTGGACGCCATATTGGTCCTCGATCAGCAGGTCGCCGCCGTCATAGGCTTCGGGCGCCTCCAGGAACACCGTCATCGACAGGTCCGATCGCACGCGGAACTCGGTGCCGCGCTGAATGCGCACCGCATTGTCGACATGCGTGCCGAACGCCTGCCCGCCGGAATAGCGGTTGAACAGCGGCGGGAAGACCTTGAGCGGCAGTGCGGCCGCGACGAACAGCGGCGACTTGCCGAGCGCATCGAGGATGATCGCTCCGGCCTCGCGCGCGGCCGCTCCGGCTTCCGCAAGCTGCTCGTTGCGCTTGGCCAGCGCGGCCTGGGGGCCGGAGGTGACGTTTCCGTCGACCCATTCGCCCGCGTCGGTGATGGCGCGGACGCGCGCCAGCGCGGCGGCATCGAGCAGGTCGGGGATCGCGATCAGCATCGGAAGAACTCTCTACAGCAGGATGGCCCGGAACCGAACCGTCATCCCGGCCAGGCCGGGATGACGGCGCGAGGAAGGGCTGTCCTTGTCCTCCCTCAAAAGCTGTAGAACAGGCTGAACACCGCCGAACGCCGCTCGCCCGGCGTCGCCCAGCCGCCGGTGATCGCGCCGGTGGTTGCGTTCACATTGTTGCGGATGCCGGTGTAGTAGCGCTCGTCGGTCAGGTTCTGCACGTTAAGCTGCACCGTCAGCCCCTGCGTCACCGGATAGGAGACGAACAGCCGGTGGACGAGATAGTCGTCCGAACGGAACTGGGGGGTGAGCTGCCCGCCGGCCAGCACCTGGTTGTTGAGCGCGAACGCGCCCTGATAGGTGGCGCCATAGCCAACCTCCAGCCCGAACGGCAGGCGATAGCTGGTGAACAGGCTACCCGAGTTGCGCGGGGTCTGCAGCATCTCCTGCCCGGCCTGGGGATCGGGGACGGCCACGCTGTTGGCGCAGCCCGCCGCGCCCGGCGTGGCAAGGCAGAAGTCCGACACGCTCTGCAGCACCGTGCCGTCCAGCCAGGTGTAATTGGCGAAGACTGTCCAGGCATCGGTGATGCGGCCGGTGGTGCCCAGCGCGACGCCGTCCACCCGCGAACGGCCGTCGAGCACCTGCAGCGACGCCGGCTGCGACGGATCGTTCGAGGCGACGCGGAAATTGCTGCGTTCGTTGCGGAAGAACGCCGCGGTGAGCTGGAGCTTGCGGTCGAGCACGTCCGCCTTCACGCCCACCTCATAGTTGCGCGCGGTTTCCGGCGCGGTGGCGCAGGGGTCCGCCGCGCCCGGCGCGGCGACCACGCCGCAGCCCAGGCGGACCGTGGCCGAGGACGGCGTCTTCGAATTGCCATAGGCCGCATAGAGGCTCACGTCCTCAACCGGCTTCACCACCACACCGAAGCGATAGGAAAACAGGCTCTCGTCGCTGGTCTGCGGTGCGGCCTGAAGCGCGGTGAGCGGCGTCGTCCCCGGCGGCACCGTCAGCAGCGGGATCGCACGGAAGGTGGCCTTGTTGTTCTCCCAGCGGACGCCTGCGTTCAGCTCGACGATGCCCAGCTCCAGCGTGTCGAAGGCATAGACGGCGGCATTGCGGCTGTGCGACTTCGATACCGCGGTCACCGTCAGGTTGCGCGGGCCGGAATAGACGCTGTTCGGGTTCGAAAGGCTCATCTGCGGCAGCGGCGACACCGCCGATCCATCGGGGTTGCGCGCCAGCGAGGCGGTGGTGATTCCGTAATCCTCCCAGGAAAGCGCACCGCCGATCACCAGCGTATTGCGGATGCCATCGCGATCACCCGAGACGATGCGAACGTCCGACTGGTTGACGAAGAGCTGGTTCTCCTGATCGCGCACCAGCCCGCGCGGGCCGGACGGCAGGTACATGCCCGGCGCCAGCGTGCCGGGGCAGGCGATGCCGGTGGTGGCGGCGCCGGTCGCGCCCACGGGCTGGAGGCCGGTGGAAGTCAGGCAGAACGTGCCCTGCGGCGCGCTGGTCTGGCTGTACTGGCCGACGCGCTGCCAGCGGGTGAGGTTGCGTACCGACACCGCGTCGCTGAAGCTGTGGACGAAGGTGGCGGTCAGGCGATCGACCGTGGTCTCCTGAAGGTCCAGGTTCGAATAGCCGAAATAGTCGCTATCATCGACGCCGGGCAGCGGGCCATCGTTCACCAGGCTCTTGAAATAGGGCACGCCATAGACGGGCGTGTTGTTATCGCGCTGGTGGACATAGGCCAGCGTCAGGCTGGTCGGGCCGTCGATGCCGAAGGTGATCGCGGGTGCCACGCCCCAGCGCTTGTACTGCTCCACGTCGCGGCCGGGCACGTCGTTGCGATGATAGACCGCGTTGAGCCGCACCGCGATCAGCGGCGAGACGCGGTGGTTGGCGTCGATCGCGCCGCGATAGTAATTGTCGGTGCCGATGGCGGCCTGGGCAATCACCAGATCGTCGCTGCGCGGCGCCTTCGACACCAGGTTGACGGTGCCGCCGACCGATCCGGAGCCGTTGAACACCGAATTGGCGCCGTTGTAGACCTCGATCTGCTGGAGGTTGAACGGATCGGTGCGGCTGTACTGCGCGCTGTCGCGAACGCCGTCGACGGTGATGTCGTTGTTCGCCGAATAGCCGCGCAGGTTGATCGAATCGCCATATCCGCCGCCGCCCTCACCCGCGCCGAAGGTGATGCCGGGAATGGTGGCCAGCGCGTCGCGCAGCGTGAGCAGGTTCTGCTTGCGGATCACCTGATCGCTGACGACCGTCACGGTCTGCGGCGTATCGCGCAGCGGCTGGGTCGCCTTGGGGCTCTCCACCTCGCCTTCCACCAGTTCGCCGGTGACCACGATCTCGCGGCGGTCCTGATCGCTGCCGGCATCCGGCGCCTCGCCGGCATAGGCGGCGTCGGCGTCATCGCCCGGCGCGGCGGCGAGCACCGCTCCACCGCTGGAGATGAAGCCAACACAGGCGAGCGCAAGAAAGGCCGGGCGGGCCGAAGAAACACGAGTCACGGAGCAGTCCCCTGGATATTGTTCTCGGGGCCCAGCTATTGAGAGTCGTTCGCAGTGTCAACGCTAATGAGAGTGGTTCTCAATTTCTCTGTTCGATTTTCCGGCCTGATCCATCAGCCAGCTCCGCAGCGCGCTGGCCAGATTGGGCGGGTCGTGCGCCTGGATGCGGGCGTGATCGATCGCGGCGACCAGCGCGCTGAGCGGCAGCCCGCGCGCCGCCGCGGCCTCCTCCAGCGCCTGCCAGAACAGCGGCTCCAGGCTGATCGAAGTGGGGTGGCCGGCGATGGTGACCGATCGCTTCACCGGGCCATGGAAGCCGCCGGAGGGCGGGCCGATCGTCACGGCCGCTGGTTCACTCGCTGTCGAACAGGCCCGCCAGTTGCTCGATCATCGTGCCGGCGAGCTGCTCGGCATCCATGATCGTCACGGCGCGCTGATAATATCGGGTGACGTCGTGGCCGATCCCGATCGCGACCAGCTCCACCGGAGAGCGGCCCTCGATCCAGGCGATCACCTGGCGCAGGTGACGTTCCAGATAGCTGCCCGAGTTCACCGACAGCGTCGAATCGTCCACCGGCGCGCCGTCGGAAATCACCATCAGGATCTTGCGTTCCTCGGGCCGGGCGATGATCCGGTTGTGCGCCCACAACAGCGCCTCGCCGTCGATATTCTCCTTCAACAGCCCTTCGCGCATCATCAGGCCCAGCGACTTCTTGGCGCGGCGCCAGGGCTCGTCGGCCTGTTTGTAGACGATGTGGCGAACGTCGTTCAGGCGGCCCGGCTGCGGCGGGCGGCCCTCGGCCAGCCATTTCTCGCGGCTCTGCCCGCCCTTCCACGCGCGGGTGGTGAAGCCCAGAATCTCGGTCTTCACGCCGCAACGTTCCAGCGTGCGCGCCAATATGTCGGCGCTGATCGCCGCGATCGAGATCGGCCGGCCGCGCATCGATCCGCTGTTGTCGATCAGCAGCGTGACCACCGTATCGCGGAAATCGGTGTCGCGTTCGATCTTGTAGCTGAGCGACTGCATGGGATTGACCACCACGCGCGCCAGCCGGGCGGCGTCGAGCAGCCCTTCGTCCTGATCGAAGTCCCAGCTCCGGTTCTGCTGCGCCATCAGCCGGCGCTGGAGCCGGTTGGCCAGCTTGGTCACCGCGCCCTGGAGGTGGAGGAGCTGCTGGTCGAGATAGGAGCGCAGCCGGTCCAGTTCCTCCGAATCGCACAGCTCGGTCGCGGCCACCACCTCGTCGAACTGGGTGGTGAAGGGCTTGTATTCGAATTGCGGGGGCAGGTCGCTCCACGGGCGGTTGGGGCGCACGGGCATCATGCCCTCCTCGCCCTCGTCGCCGGGCTCGCCGTCGCCGTCCTCCATCGCCTCCGACTGTTCCTGCTCGGTGCCGGATTCGTCGGTATCGTCGGACTCGCGCTGCTCGCCGCGCGCCTCCACCTCGCCATCGCCCTGCTGCGACTGGCTCTCGCCTTCCTGCTCGCCCTCGTCGCCGTCGTCGGTGCCTTCGTCCTCGCCGCCGCCCTCGTCGCTGTCGTCGGGGATCAGGTCGCCCTCGGTCAGCTCCAGATCCTGCAGCACGCGCTGAGCCAGCGTGGCAAAGGCGGCCTGATCGTCGATCGCCAGCGCCAGCGCGTCCAGATCGCCGCCCGCGCGGTCCTCGATCCAGTCGCGCACCAGCGCCATGCCCAGCGCCGCGCTGGCGGGCGATTCGAGCCCGGTCAGCCGCTCGCGCACCATCAGCCCGATCGCGGTGGAAAGCGGCACCTCGTCACGGGTGCGCGCCCGCGCGATCGGATCGGATCGCAGCTTCAGTTCCAGGCTGTGCGACAGATTGTCGCGGATGCCGGCATAACCCTTCGATCCCAGCGCCTCGACCCGCGCGGATTCCACGGCGTCGAACACCGCGCGCGCCGCCGCCTCACGCGGGGCGCCGCGCAGGTGGAGCGCGATATCGTGGTGGCGCATGCGCAGCGCAAAGCCATCGGCGAAGCCGCGCGCCTCAGCCACCTGGTCCGCGGGCAGCGCGCGCGCGGGCATAGGCACCTTGATGCTCTTGCCGGTCTGGTGCGGCGCATCGGCGGTGAAGCTCAGTTCCGCCTCACCCTCGCCCGAAAGCGCGCGCGCCGTGCCGGTGAGCACGTTGCGGAAGCGTTCAAGGGGAGAGTCGTTGGCCATTGGTCTTTCCTGCGAGCGCCGCGCGGGCGCGGTCAACCCAATCGCTGCCCGGCGGGCGCGGCGGCAGGCGTTCCGGGTGGCCGCGATCCCGATCCGGACATCGCGGCCCCTTGCCCGCTCAGGCCTTGCTTACCACGCTTTCCGGCAGATCGGTGCCGAACACGCGCTGATAATATTCGGCCACCTGCGCGCGTTCCGCCTCGTCGCACTTGTTGAGGAACGAGAGGCGGAAGGCGAAGCCGACGTCCTTGAAGATCATCGCGTTCTGCGCCCAGGTGATCACGGTGCGCGGGCTCATCACGGTCGAGATGTCGCCGTTGATGAAGCCGCGGCGCGTGAGATCGGCCACGCGCACCATGTTTTCCACCGTCTCCTTGCCGCGCGGATCGTCATATTCGCCGGACTTGGCGAGCACGATCTGCGATTCCACCGCGGCCGGCAGATAGTTGAGCGTCATCACGATGTTCCAGCGGTCCATCTGGCCCTGGTTGATCTGCTGGGTGCCGTGATAAAGGCCGCTGGTATCGCCCAGGCCCACCGTGTTGGCGGTGGCGAACAGGCGGAACCAGGGGTTCGGGCGGATCACGCGGTTCTGGTCGAGCAGCGTCAGCTTGCCCTCGGTCTCCAGCACGCGCTGGATCACGAACATCACGTCCGGGCGGCCCGCGTCATATTCGTCGAAGACGAGCGCCGTCGGCGTCTGCAGCGCCCAGGGGAGCAGTCCCTCGCGGAACTCGGTGACCTGCTGGCCGTCCTTCAGCACGATCGCGTCGCGGCCGATCAGGTCGATACGGCTGATGTGCGCGTCCAGGTTGATGCGGATGCACGGCCAGTTCAGCCGCGCCGCCACCTGCTCGATATGGCTCGACTTTCCGGTGCCGTGATAGCCCTGGATCATCACGCGGCGGTTGTGCGCGAAGCCCGCCAGGATCGCGAGCGTGGTATCCGGATCGAAGACATAGGCCGGATCGAGATCGGGCACGCGCTCGTCCGCCTCGCTGAACGCCGGGCATTCCATGTCCGAATCGATGCCGAACAGCTCGCGCACCTTCACCATGCGGTCGGGCGCGTCGAGGATGGTCGTCTCGCGGCTGTCGGGCTGCGCGTTGGGGATGTTGGTCATCTCAATTCTGGTCCTGGGCGGCGGTCGCCGCGGTTGGCGGTTGCGGGGTAGTGACTCGCGCACCGGGCCGCAACGGTCACTTGGCCACATGGCCGGATTTGTGCAACTCACCGCTGTGCAGAATCATCTGCATGGGGGGAATTTTGATGAACCGTGTCTTCATGGCGGCGCCGCTTGGCGCGCTGATCCTGCTTGCCGGCTGTGGCGGGGGCAGCGCACCGGCGCCGTCCAACGCAGCCGCGCCCGCCAACGCGACGGTGCCCGCCGCGCCCGTGACGCCCGCTCCGGCGGACACTCCGGCTCCCGAGCCTTCGCCCAGTGCGGCCCCCGCCGTAGCCGCCGATGCCGGCGCGAAGCCGAGCTTCGACTGCGCCTCGCCCGATCTCGGCACGGCCGAGCACATCATCTGCAACAGGCCCGAACTGGCGGAGGACGACCGCGAGATCGCCGCCGTCTACAAGCGGCTGCGCAGCCAGTTGCTCGCCCATGGCAAGGACGCGCTGATGGAGGAGCAGCAGGAATATCTGAACCGCCGCAGCGAATGCACCACCGAACGTTGCGTGTTCATGGCGCAGAAGGAGCGGCTCGACGAACTGCGCCAGGCCGAAAATCCCTGAGCCTCACGCCCCGGCGTGTTCCGCATTCGTAACGATGCGGCCACGCCGGGGGTTTCCCTCAGCGCCCAATCGTGACACCTTGGCATCGTTAACCATTGTCCGCCCGGGAGTGCCATGATGAAGCGCTTCGTCCTGCTCGCCGCGGCCGCGGCATCGCTCGCCGGCTGCAATCCGGACACGCCGGCCAACAACATCACCGTTACGCCCACGCCCACATCGACCCCGGCGCCGACGCCATGGCTGACGCAGGAGCCGCTGTGTTCGGGCACGATCACCCGCGCCGAATGGCTGGTGTGCGACAACAAGGGGCTGCGCGAGCTGCACCGCCGCCTGGCCGCGCAATGGGAATCGGGGCGCCAGGCGGCCAGCCCGGATCGCATGGAAGTGCTGGAAAACCAGCTCTACGCCCTGCTGACCGAACGCGACCTGTGCCAGGACGCGCCCTGCGTCGATCGCGCCTATCGCCGCTATCTCGATTCGCCGCCGCCCCAGGCCAAGCCGCCGGTGGCAGGCAAGCCCAAGCCGCGTCCGAAGCCCAGGCCCCGCCCGCGCGGCCATGGCGGCAACTGGGACGGCGGCCCGTGGCGCGACGGGCTGCAGAATTGCACGCGCGACATCGGCTGGGATCAGGCGCAGACGCTGGCGCAGCGCTGCCAGGCGGTCACCAACGGCTCGCGATCGGTGTGCAGCCCGCAACGGAGCTGTGCGTCGCTGGAGAATCTGATCGACAAGGGGTGCCGCACCAGCCGCCGCCCGCCGGGGTTCTGCCCGCGCTGACGGCGCCTTCGCGGATTGGCCTCAGCCGTCGCCCTTGACCGCAAGCCATTCGCGGATCGCGGCGTTGACCGGCGCGGGCTTCTCCCAGGTGACGAAATGGCCCGCGTCGGCGATGCGCACCACGGTCAGGTCGTCCACCACCGCGTCGAGCCCGTCGAGCTGCACGGGCAGCAGCGCGCCGTCCTTCATCCCCCAGATCACCAGCACCGGCTGGGTCAGCGGCGGAAAGGGGCCGTCCAGCCAGCCGGGGGGCGTGGCCTCCTCGCCCGTCGCGGGGACGACCACCGTGCTGGCGCGATACCAGTTGAGCATCGCGGTCATCGCGCCCGGCTGCGACCATTGGTCCAGATAGGCGGCGCGCTCGTCCGCCATCAGCGCCGGATCGGCATGTTTGACGAAGGTGGTGTCGAAGAACCCCTCCACCCCGATCGCGGCGATATGCTTCTCCAGATCGGGGTTGCGGAAGGCGCGGATATACTGGCTCGCCTCGCGCTGGCCCGATCCGTCGAACATGCTGCGCTGAAAGACCAGCGGGTGCGGCGCGTTCAGGATGATCAGGCGGCGCACCCGCTGGGGATTCTGCAGCGCCGCGATCCAGGCGATCGCCCCGCCCCAGTCATGCCCCACCAGCGTGAAGCCCCGGATTCCGAAATGATCGGCAAGCGCGAACAGATCGGCGACGGTCTTCGCCGGGGCATATTCCTCAACCCCCTCGGGCTTGGACGATCGCGCGAAGCCGCGCTGATCGGGTGCGATCACGAAATGGTCGCGCGACAGATCGGCCATCTGGTGGCGCCAGGTGCGATGCGACTCGGGGAAACCGTGGAGGAAGATCATCGCCGGGGCCGCGGGATCACCCGCCGACGCTACGTCAAGCTCGACCCCCGTCGAAAGCGCCACACGCTGCAGCTCCATTACCCTCTCCTTCTTTGCCACCGGGCTAGGCCGGGCGGGCGAAAGGGGCAAGGGGACGGGTTTGGGGAGGCGGGTCCAGCGTCCATCCCCCTCCGTCACGCGGCGCATGCCACCTCCGCCCGGCGGGGGAGGATTGCGCGATCAAAAGGAAAGGGCCGCCGGGAATGTTCCCGGCGGCCCTTCCTGTCGGCCCCGAAGGGACGGTCGCTTAGCTGATGACGATCGTCACCGCGCGGCGGTTCTGAGCCCAGCTCGCCTCGTCGGAGCTGAGCGCCAGCGGGCGTTCCTTGCCGTAGCTGATCGTGGTGATCCGCCCCGGCGCGACGCCACGGGCCGCCAGATAGTTCTTCGCGGCATTGGCGCGGCGATCGCCCAGCGCCAGGTTGTACTCGCGGGTGCCGCGCTCGTCGCAATGGCCCTCGATCGTCACGCGGACGGAGGGATAGCGGAGCAGCCACTGCGCCTGGGTGTCCAGGATCGCGCGCGCCTGGGCATCCAGGTCATACTGGTCATAGGCGAAGTGGACCGTATCGCTCATCACCGAGCGCTTGAAGTCCTCGGCGGAGCCGGGGCGGATGGTGTCGCCCCCGCCATTGTCGACGACGGTGCCGTTATCCGGGCCGGGACCCGGCACGTCGGGCGGCGGCGTCTTGGTGCAACCGGCCAGCGCGATCAGCGCGGCGGCGAGCAGGAACCCCGATTTCGTCCTGGCCATCTTCTTTCTCCTTCCTATCGCCCGCCTTGCCACGGGCAGTTCAACCCAAGCGCAATAAACGTTCTACGGCCGAATCGGTCCCCACGCCGGGTCCGATCCATCGAGTGGCGTCGGTATCTTGCGCGCATTCGCCCCCGTCAGGTCAACAGACCAGAGATCGGGGCGTCCCGATCCGGGAGCGGCGCGGAAGAACATCAGCACGCGGCCGTTGGGCGCCCAGCTCGGCCCCTCGTCGCCCCAGCTCTCGGTCAACAGCCGCTCGCCGCCGCCGCCGGGGCTCATGATGCCGATGCGGAAGGCACCGCCGCCGATGCGCGTGAACGCCACCAGATCGCCGCGCGGGCTCCACACCGGGGTGGCATAGCGCCCCCCGCCGAAGCTGATGCGCTGCTGGTTCGAACCATCGGCATCCATCACATAGAGCTGCTGGCTGCCGCTGCGATCGCTCTCGAACACGATGCGCCGACCGTCGGGCGAATAGCTGCCGCCGGTATCGATGCCAGGCGAGGTGGTGAGCCGCTGGGGCGTGCCGCCGCTGGCGCTGACGCGATACAGATCGGTGTTGCCCGCGATCGCCATGGAGAACAGCACCCAGCGCCCGTCCGGCGAGAAACGCGGCGCGAAGTTCAGGTTGACGTTCGACACCAGCAGCCGCTGGCGCCGCGCCTTCATGTCATAGATGTAGATCGCCGGGCGATCGTCCTCATAGCTCATGAAGACGATGCGGCCCTGGTCGGGCGAAAGGCGCGGGGTGAGCACGATCGACTGGCCGTTGGTCAGGAACCGGTGATTCGCGCCATCATAATCCATGATCGCGAGCTGCTTGATACGCCGGTTCTTCGGCCCGCGCTCCGCGACATAGACGACCTGGCTGTCGAAATAGGGGCCTTCGCCCGTCAGCCGCGAATAGACCGCGTCGGCGCACTTATGCGCCGCCCGCCGCCAATCGCCCACGCCCACCACAAAGCCCTGGCGCAGCAGCTCCGCCTGGGTGGACATGTCGTAAAGGTAGCAGCCCACGGTGAGCGTGCCGTTGCTGTTCGCGCGGACATAGCCCTGCACCAGCGCCTGCGCGCCGAAGGTGGCCCAGCTTCCGTAATTGGGCGCGTTGACCTCCGAATAGGCGATCGGCCGCGCCGAATTGGGGCCGACGGTGCGGAACAGGCCGGTGTTGCGCAGATCGTCGTCGATCACGCTCGAAAGCTTGCGCCCCAGCTCATCGGTGGAGCCGGCGGTGGTGGCGGTGACGCTGGCGGTGGGCATCGCCGGGATGACGATCGGCAAGGGCGCCGACTGGCCACCCTCCAGATCGACCACGAGTTCGTCGTCTTCCTGAGCCCCGCCCGCCTGCTGCGCCGGCGGAACCTGAATGGGCGGAGCCTGCACCGGCTGGGCCGCCGCCGCATGGGCGAACGTGGCGCCAAGCACCGCGATCCCGATCGCCACAATCTTGCGCATCAAAAGCTCCTCACCCTTTCAGCCTGTAGTTCAGCCGGAATGTCTTCCACCCCCGGGTCACGTCGTACAGCTCGGCCGGCAGCCCGCGCAGCGGCGAGCAGCTCGCAAAGATCGCCTTCACCGCATCGTCGACCCGGCGCACATAGCGTTCGTTGCTGTCGTCGACGCCATTATGTCCCACGATCTGCACCGGCGCGGCAAGCGAGCCGTCGCGATTTAGCTGGAGACGGACCACCGCCTGGATACGCTCGGCTCCCGGCCCCGGGCTGACCTGGCGGTTGGCGCAGGGCTGGACCTGGCGGATGATCGCCGACGCGATGTTCGCCGCCGCCTCCCCGGTCATCGTCGCGGGCGGGTTGGTGGAACGGCTGTCGTTGGGGCGGTTACCGCGGCCGAATTCCGCCGCATAATCGGGCAGGCCGCCGCTGGAACGGTTGCCGCTGCCGCTGCCGCCCGCGCGCGAATTGCTGCGCTCCGGCTTGCGCTCGGCGGCGTTCGCGTCGGGCTTGGGCTGCGGCTTGGGCGGATCGGGCTTGGTCACCGGCTTGGGATCGGGCTCGGGCGGCGCGGGCTCGGGCTCGATCGGGGCGTCCAGCTCGGATTTCTTGGCCGCCTCGGGCTCGGTGCTGACCACGGGGGCCATCTGCTCGAGCCCGACCTTGTCCACCAGCGAAACCTCCATCGCGGGCGGCGGCGGCGGGCGATTGTTCGATTCCGACAGGAAGCCGATGGCCAGCAACGCGAACAGCGCGGCGTGCCCGATGCCCGCGACCGCGAGCCCGGCGACCTCGCCGCGCGAAATCACTGCGCGCCGTCCTTGGTGGCGGCCTCCGCGGGCGCGGCGGCGGGCGAGCCGGCGGCGTCATTGGCGCTGGCCGCGTCGGTCACCATCGACACGCGGTTGAGCCCGGCGCGGTTCAGCTCGCCCATCACGCGCATCACCTTGCCGTAATCGAGCGCCTGGTCCGCGCGCAGGAATATCTGCGGCGGCTTGCCGTCGGCATCGCGCTTCTGCGCCAGCGGGGCGAGCAGTTGCGGCAGCTCCTCGAACCGGACCTTGACCGTGTCGACATAGACGTCGCCCACCCGGTCGATCGCGATCTGCACCGGCTTCGCGTCCTGCTGCAGCGCCTTGGCGCGGCTTTCGGGCAGGTTCACGGGCACGCCCGCGGTGAGCAGCGGGGCGGTGACCATGAAGATGATCAGCAGCACCAGCATCACGTCCACCAGCGGGGTGACGTTGATCTCTGCCATCGGCGCGCGGCGGCCGCGCCCCTTGTTGGAGGGGAGGTGCATGGCCATGCCGTTACGCCTCGCTCTCCAGCCGCCGGCTGAGCGTGGCGTGGAACCCGTCGGCGAAGCGATTGAGCCGCGCCTCGATGCGGTTGATGCGGTGGCTGAAGCGGTTGTACGCGATCACCGCCGGAATGGCCGCGAACAGGCCGATGGCGGTGGCGAACAGCGCCTCCGCGATGCCCGGCGCCACCACCGCGAGCGACGAATTCTGTTCGCGCGCGATGCTGGTGAAGCTGTTCATGATGCCGACGACGGTGCCGAACAGGCCGACGAAGGGCGCGACCGAACCCACCGTGGCGAGGAAGTTCAGCCGGTCCGCCAGCTTGTCGATCTCGTTGGCGATGGTGGCGCCCATGGTGGTGGCCAGCCGCTCGCGCGTACCTTCGCGATCGATACTCTTGCCCGCGGTCGAGCGGCGCCATTCGGTGACGCCCGCAGCGAAGACGCGCGCGATCGGCTGGTCGCGCCCGGCGGCGCGGCGGTGGAACTCGTCGATGTCGTCGGCCTCACGGTAATCGTCCTCGAACCGGTCGATGTCCTTGCGTGTGGCGGCCAGGCGGAAGCCGAAGCTGATGATGATCGCCCAGCTCCACAGGCTGGCCAGGCACAGCCCGGCCATCACCGCCTGCACTAGCCAATGGGCATGCACGATCAGCGATATCAGCGACATGCTGGCGGGGTCGGTATTCCAGAAATCCATGATCCTGTTCAGTCTCCCTTGGTGACCAGCGGCTCGAATGCCGTCAGCCATTCGGCCGGCTGGCGCCGCGGACGGCCCGAGGGGGAGACGAACACCGCCTCGACTTCCGCCTCGCTCAATATCGTCCCGCCGCGCATGACTCTCTGATGAACGACCACCGCGGCAGGCCTGAGGCTGAGTACCCGGCTGGCCACCGTCAGCTCGTCGCCCAGCCGCGCCGGAGCGCGATACTGGATGGCGAGCCCGCGCACCGCATAGGCCCCCTCGCCCCCCTCCTGCGCCGTCCGCTGGTCGATCCCGGCGGCGAGCAGCATATCGGAGCGCGCCCGTTCCATGAACCGCAGATAGTTGGCGTGATAGACCACCCCCGTCAGATCGGTGTCCTCGAAATAGACACGCAGGACGAAAAGATGTTCCACGCCGGCGAAGCGGCCGAGGGGGGCGTTGCCGTCCATGCCAGCCGGTTAGCCGCGGAACGGGGCGCTGGGAAGGCCACAAACGGACGGGCTTGCGTTCATGTAACCCTTAGGTTACTTGTAACCCGAAGGTTACATCAGGGAGACCGGGGATGAACACGAACGACCTGGCCGAAGCCGAGATGCTGGGCCGGCGCCGCGCGCGGATGTGGCCCGCGCTGTCGGCGATCTTCCTGTTCCAGCAGATGGTGTTCTTCGCCCATCCCGACGCGGGGCAGCCGCAGCGGATGGTGGAGTGGGTGCGCGTTTCGGCGTGGCTGATGCTGACGCTGGTGCTGATCGCCGCGCTGTGGAGCGGCGGATACTGGGTGAAGCGCCGGGCCGTGCGCGCGCTGATGAACGACGAGGTGACGCGCGCCAACCGCGCCGACGCGCTGGCGCTGGGCTTTCTGCTGGCGATGCTGGCGGCGGTGGCGCTGTATGTGGCCGCGATGTTCGAGCCGGTGCCGGTGCGCGCCGCGCTGCATGTGGTGCTCAGCACCGGCATCGCATCGGCGCTGATCCGCTTCGGCCTGCTCGAACGGCGCGCCTATCGCGATGCCTGAGCTGGGCAACAACATCCGCGCCGCGCGCGAGGAATGCGGCTGGACCCAGGCCGAGCTGGCCGCGCGCGTCGGCGTATCGCGCAAGACGATCAACACGGTGGAGAATGGCGTGTTCGTGCCCTCCACCGTGATCGCGCTGCGCATCGCGCGGGCGCTGGACCGTCCGGTGGAGGCGCTGTTCTTCCTGCCCGGATGATCAGCCGGCGTCGAACAGACTGTCCTGCGCGCCCTGCGGCGGATCGAGGCCCAGGTGCTTCCAGCCCGCCGCATTGAGGCAGCGGCCCCGCGCCGTCCGCGCGATCATGCCGATCTGGATGAGATAGGGCTCGATCACCTCCTCGATCGTGTCGCGCGGTTCGGAGAGGCCGGCGGCCAGCGTCTCCACCCCCACCGGGCCGCCGCGATAGATGTCGGCGATCATCGTCAGATAGCGCCGGTCCATCGCGTCCAGCCCCAGCGCGTCGACCTCCAGCCGGTTGAGCGCCTGGTCCGCCACCCCGGCATGGACCACCGCCTCGCCCAGCACGTTCGCGAAATCGCGCACGCGGCGCAGCAGCCGCCCGGCGATGCGCGGGGTGCCGCGCGCGCGCCGGGCGATCTCGCGCGCGCCATCGGGGGCGATGCCCAGATCGAGCAGCCCGGCGGCACGGGTGACCACCTTCTCCAGCTCATCCACCGTATAGAAGTTGAGCCGCACCGGGATGCCGAAACGGTCGCGCAGCGGCGTGGTGAGCAGCCCCTGGCGCGTGGTGGCGCCGACCAGCGTGAATCGCGGCAGATCGATCCGCACCGATCGCGCCGACGGCCCCTCGCCGATGATCAGGTCCAGCGCGCGATCCTCCATCGCGGGATAGAGCACCTCCTCCACCTGGGGCGCCAGCCGGTGGATCTCGTCGATGAACAGGACGTCGCCGTCCTCCAGATTGGTCAGCAGCGCGGCGAGATCGCCCGATTTGGCGATGACCGGGCCGGAGGTGGCGCGGAACCCCACCCCCATCTCGCGCGCGATGATCTGCGCCAGCGTGGTCTTGCCCAGCCCCGGCGGGCCGAAGAAGAGGACGTGATCCAGCGCGTCGCCCCGCGCCCGCGCGGCATCGATGAACACGCGCAGATTCTCCCGCGCGGCCTTTTGCCCGACGAACTCGCCGAGCGACTTGGGGCGCAGCGCGGCATCGACATCATCGGCCCGGCGATCGGGGGTGAGAAGGCGGTCTTCGGTCATCGCGGCTGCCGAAGCTCGGATGCCGCGTCGCGGCTGTGATGGAGGATGCGCACAAGTGGCATCGCGTCACCCGCCAAACGGGCAAGGCGAATGTCCCAAAGATCCTGCCGCGCGGCCCCTGCGATCTTCAGCCTAGTCACGCAGGTCCGGATCCTCGGCGAGGATGGCGTCGATCACATCTTCCGGCTCCGCATCGACGATGCCGGATGCCAAACCCTCGTCGATCATCGCCTTCAGCCAACGCCGATCCTCTGCAGCATATTCCCGGTCCCGGCGGACCAGGTCGCGCAGATAATCGGCGACATCGGCATAGCGCCCCTCTGCGATGCGCGCATCGACCCAGGCCTGGAGCGCGGGCGGGAACGAGAGGGTGTGATAGGTCATGCCGGGAATATACTCCCATTGCCGGAGGCCGCCAATGCGGCGGGGCAGGCAGCGCGGCCGGCAGGGCGCATCACCGCGCCGCCTTCCGCAACGCCAGCCGGACCAGCGCGTCCAGCGTCGCGCCCGCGCCCAGCTCGTCGTTGGCGGCGTTCACCGCCGTGTTCGCCTCGGCGGGCTTGAAGCCCAGGTTCATCAGCGCGGAGACCGCGTCCGCCGAGGCGCCGGCCACAGGCGCCGCCGCCGCGCCGCCCGCGCCCAGCGCGATGCCGCCCGCCTTGTCCTTCAGCTCGTTGACGATGCGCTGGGCCAGCTTCGGCCCCACGCCGTTGGCGCGCGCGATCATCGCGGAATCGGCGCGGGCGATGGCGGTCTGCACCTCTTCCGGCGACAGGACCGAGAGGATCGCGAGCGCCACCTTCGCGCCCACGCCCTGCACGCCGGTCAGCAGGCGGAACCAGTCGCGCTCGGCGGCGCTGGCGAAGCCCATCAGGCGGATCGAATCCTCCGCCACCAGCATCTCTGTATGCACGGTCACCAGATCGTCGACCGCGCCCAGCGCCGCCAGCGTGCGCGCCGACGCGCCGACCAGATAGCCGACGCCGTTCACGTCGATCACCGCATGATCGATCCCCGTCGCGGCAAGGCGGCCCCGCAGATGCGCGATCATGCCGCCCGGCCCCGCGCCAGCCCGGCCAGGCCCGGAAGCGCGCGCGCCTTCGCACGGCGGCAGCCGCAGGGCTCGGGCAAGGAAGGCAGCGAACGCACGGCCGGTACGTAAGCAGAACATCGCCGCACAGGAAAGCGAAATCCGCCCCACGGCGGACGCGGCGGCCCGGGCAGGCGCATGGCCCGCCCGGGCTCCGGCGGTCAGGCCACGGTCAGCGCCAGCGCGCCGTCGCCCTCGTCCACCGTCACGGTGCTGCCGTCCTTCACCTGGCCGCGCAGGATCATGTCGGCCAGCGGGTCCTGAAGATAGCGCTGCACCGCGCGCTTCAGCGGCCGCGCGCCATAGACGGGATCATAGCCCACCCGGCCCAGCCACGCGCGCGCGGCATCCGAAAGCGCCACCTTCACCTTGCGCTCGGCCAGCAGCTTGCCCAGCCGCGCGACCTGGATATCGACGATCGGCGCCATATGCTCCGCGCCCAGCCGGTGGAACAGGATGATCTCGTCCAGCCGGTTGAGGAATTCGGGCCGGAAATGCGCCCGCACGATCTCCATCACCTGCGGCTCCACGCTCTCCACCGGCTGGCCGTCGGCCAGGTTGGTGAGGAACTGCGATCCCAGGTTGGAGGTCATGATGATGATCGTGTTCGAGAAATCGACCGTGCGGCCCTGCCCGTCGGTCAGCCGCCCGTCGTCGAGCACCTGGAGCAGCACGTTGAACACGTCGCCGTGCGCCTTCTCCACCTCGTCGAACAGCACGACCTGGTACGGGCGGCGCCGCACCGCCTCGGTCAGCACGCCGCCTTCCTCATAGCCGACATAGCCCGGAGGGGCGCCGATCAGCCGGGCGACGGCGTGCTTCTCCATGAACTCGCTCATGTCGATGCGCACCATCGCGCCCGCGTCGTCGAACAGGAATTCGGCCAGCGCCTTGGTCAGCTCGGTCTTGCCCACGCCCGTGGGGCCGAGGAACAGGAAGCTGCCCAGCGGACGATTGGGGTCCTGGAGCCCGGCGCGGCTGCGGCGCACGGCCGTGGCCACGGCCTTCACCGCGTCCGCCTGGCCGATCACGCGCTTGCCCAGCGCCTCCTCCATATGGAGCAGCTTCTCGCGCTCGCCCTCCATCATCCGGTCCACGGGGATGCCGGTCCAGCGGCTGACCACCGCGGCGATATCGTCGCTGGTCACCTCCTCGCGCAGCATCGCGCCCTTGGTCGTCGCCTGGGCCTCCTCGATCTGCTTTTCGAGCTGGGGGATCACGCCATAGGAAAGCTCGCCCGCACGGCCCAGGTTGCCGGTGCGCTGCGCCTGCTCCAGCTCCAGCCGCGCGGCGTCGAGCTGTTCCTTCAGCTTCGCCTCGGCGTGGATCTTGTCCTTCTCCGCCTGCCAGCGGCCGGTCAGCTCGCTCGACTGCTGCTCCAGATTGGCCAGATCGGCCTCCAGCGCGGCCAGCCGGTCCTTCGACGCGGCGTCGGTTTCCTTCTTCAGCGCCTCGCGCTCGATCTTGAGCTGGATGATGCGCCGGTCGAGCGTCTCGATCTCCTCGGGCTTGCTCTCCACCTCCATGCGGATGCGGCTCGCGGCCTCGTCCATCAGGTCGATCGCCTTGTCGGGCAGGAACCGGTCGGAGATGTAGCGGTTGGAGAGCGTGGCCGCGCTGACGATCGCCGCATCGGTGATGCGAACGCCATGGTGCAGCTCATACTTCTCCTTCAGCCCGCGCAGGATGGAGATGGTGTCCTCCACCGTCGGCTCGCCGACGAACACGGGCTGGAAGCGCCGCTGGAGCGCCGGGTCCTTCTCGACATATTTCTGATATTCGTCGAGCGTGGTCGCGCCGATGCAGTGCAGCTCGCCGCGGGCCAGCGCGGGCTTCAGCAGGTTGCCCGCGTCCATCGCGCCTTCGGTCTTGCCCGCGCCGATCAGCGTGTGCATCTCGTCGATGAACAGGATGATGTCGCCCTCGGCGGCCTTCACCTCGTCCAGCACGCCCTTCAGCCGCTCCTCGAACTCGCCGCGATATTTGGCGCCCGCGATCAGCGCGCCCATGTCCAGCGCCATCAGGCGGCGGTCCTTCAGCGTATCGGGCACGTCGCCGTTGGCGATGCGCAGCGCAAGGCCCTCGGCGATCGCGGTCTTGCCGACGCCGGGCTCGCCGATCAGCACGGGGTTGTTCTTGGTGCGCCGCGCCAGGATCTGGATGGTGCGGCGGATCTCCTCGTCGCGGCCGATGACGGGATCGAGCTTGCCGTCGCGCGCGGCCTCGGTCAGGTCGCGGGCGAACTTCTTGAGCGCGTCATAGCGGTCCTCGGCGCCCGCGGTGTCGGCGGTGCGGCCCTGGCGCAGCTTCTCGATCGCGGCGTTCAGGTTCTGCGGCGTCGCGCCCGCGGCGGACAGCGCCCGCCCGGCCGCGCCGGACGACAGCGCGAGCGCGAGCAGCAGCCGTTCGACCGTGACGAAGCTGTCACCCGCCTTCTGCGCCACCTGCTCGGCCTGGTCGAGCACGCGCACGGCATCGTTATCCAGCCCGGGCGTCTGCTGCGCGCCGCCGCCGGAGACGGCGGGCACCTTGGCCAGCGCGGCGTCGGTCTCGGCCAGCGCGCGCTTGGCGTCGCCGCCGGCCGCCTGGATCAGCCCGCTGGCCATGCCCTGCTCGTCCTCGAGCAGCGCCTTCAGCATATGTTCGGGGCTGATCCGCTGATGGCTCATGCGGATCGCAACGGTCTGCGCCGACTGGAGAAAGCCCTTGGCGCGGTCGGTGAACTTTTCGAGGTTCATGGTCGTCCCTGTTTCCTTGCCCGCCTCAGATAGTGTTGCATATCCGCAACACAAGGGCCGCAATGCGCGCAATTCGTAGCTTTACCGAAACCGCGCCGCCGCCGCCAACCGCGCATTCCCCGGCGTCCGCCGCACCGCCCCGGATCGGTCATCCAGGCGCCGCCGAACTGCAACCGAAGCTGCCGATTGTTGCAATGCACAGCGGCTAGCGGCCGCCGCGACGGGGGGCACATCCGCCCCCGAGTCTCCGGACATAAGGGGATAGAGAATGCGTAACTGGGTCGCCTGCCTGCTGGCGGGCACGTCGATGCTTGCCGCGGGTGCCGCGCATGCCGCTCCGGGCGATGCCGCCCCCGCGACCGAAGCCGAGGCGCCGGCCGCCGCGGACGAGGGCACCGAGATCGTCGTCATCGGCCAGGGCGAATCGCGCCAGGTGCAGCGCCTGGGCGCCGACGACATCGCCGAGCTGGCGCCGGGCACCAGCCCGCTGAAGGCGGTGGAAAAGCTGCCCAGCGTCAACTTCCAGGGCGCGGACCCGTTCGGCGCCTATGAATGGGCGGAGCGCATCTCGATCCGCGGCTTCAACCAGAACCAGCTCGGCTTCACGCTGGACGGCATCCCGCTGGGCGACGCGAGCTATGGCAACGTCAACGGCCTGCACATCAGCCGCGCGATCACCAGCGAGAATGTGGGCGAGGTCCGCGTGTCGCAGGGCGCAGGATCGATCGGGACCCAGGCGACCAACAACCTGGGCGGCACGCTGGAATTCTTCTCGCGCGATCCCTCGCAGGATTTCGGCGTGAACGTCGAAGGCACCTATGGCACCGAGAACACCGTGCGCCTGTTCGGCCGCATCGACACCGGCGCACTGGTCGAAAACGGCCCGCGGCTGTGGGTTTCCGGCCTCTATTCGAACATGGACAAGTGGAAGGGCGTGGGCGAGCAGCGCACGACCCAGGTCAACGCCAAGGGCGTCGTCCCCGCCGGGCCGGTGAACATCACCGGCACGCTCTCCTTCTCCGATCGCCGCGAGAACGACTATCAGGACCTGTCGCTGGGGATGCTCAACCGCCTCGGCTATGACTGGGACAATATCTCGGGCGACTATGCGCTCGCGGTGCGGCTGGCGGACATCGCCAACAATATCGACGGTTTCAACAACACCACCGGCCTGCCCGGCGCCGACGGGCTGTCGGACATCACCGGCCTGGCGCCGACCAATCCGGGCGCGGGCACGGTCTTCCCGTCGCCCATCGCCTCGCTCGACGACGCCTATTACGACGCCGCCGGCCTGCGCCGCGACTGGCTCGCCTCGCTGGGCGTGGAGAGCAACGGCGGCCCGGTCCGCTTCGCGCTGAAGGGCTATTACCACGACAACCATGGCCAGGGCCTGTGGTACACCCCCTATGTGGCGACGCCGGGCGGCGCGCCGCTGACGGTGCGCACCACCGAATATGACATCGAGCGCACCGGCGTGTTCGGCAGCGTGGGCGGCACCTTCGGCTTCAACGAGGTGACCGTCGGCGCCTGGTACGAGAACAATGATTTCCTGCAGGCCCGCCGCTTCTATGGCCTGTCGAGCCGCACCGCATCGACGCGCGACAGCCTGGAGTTCCAGAGCAACCCGCTCGCGACGCAGTGGGAGTTCCAGTACAACACCAAGACCTTCCAATATCATGTCGAGGACAAGCTGAGCTTCGGCGATCTGACGCTGACGCTGGGCTGGAAGGGCTTCGACGTGCGCAACACCGCTGATCCGGTGGTGGCGGGCAGCCTCGCCAGCGGCAAGATCAAGGTGACCGACTGGTTCCAGCCGCACGCCGGCTTCGCGTGGAAGTTCATGCCCGAGGCGGAGCTGTTCGGCGGCTTCACCCAGGTGACGCGCGCCTTCACCTCGGCCGCGACCACCGGCCCCTTCGCCACCACCCAGGCCGGCTTCAACGCGCTGGGCGCGCTCAAGCCCGAGCAATCGGACACCTATGAGCTGGGCGCGCGCTTCCGCAACGGCAGCTTCAACGGCCTGGTCGCCGCCTATTACGTCGATTTCCGCAACCGGCTGCTGGCGCAGACCACCGGCGCGGGCATCGTCGGCAACCCGGCGATCCTTCAGAACGTCGGCTCGGTCCGCTCGCTCGGTTTCGAGGCGGCGGGCGAGGTGCGGCTGGGCCAGGGCTTCAGCGCCTATCTGTCCTACAGCTACAACGACTCGACCTATCGCGACGATGTGCGCAACCCGGTGGGCACGCTGATCGCCGCGACCAAGGGCAAGACCGTGGTGGACGCGCCCAAGAGCCTGGTGAAGGGCGAGATCGCCTATGACGGCGAGATCTTCTTCGGCAAGCTTTCGGGCAACTACATCAGCCGCCGCTACTTCACCTACGAGAACGACCAGTCGGTGGACGGCCGGGTGCTGTTCGACCTGAGCGTCGGCGCGCGCGTCTCCGTCGCGGGCGCGAACCTGGAGCTTCAGGGCAGCGTCACCAACCTGTTCGACGAGGAATATGTCTCGACGATGGGCACCAACGGCTTCGGCAACCGCGGCGACAACCAGACGCTGATGGTGGGTGCGCCGCGCCAGTTCCTGCTGACGCTCAAGACCGGGTTCTAGAGCCGCTCTGGATCGGTGCCGGCCGGCTCCCCCGCCCGGCCACCCACACGATACTGCCGCTGGGTGGCCGGGTGGGGGGAGCGGGCCGGCACCGCAACAGAACCGCCTTATATCGGGCGGAAAGAGGCCCCGGGGGAGGTTTGCCCCCGCCTCCGGGGTCCGCCCGTTGCCTCCATCCCGGCGCAGGCCGGAGCCCGCCGCCGCATCGGACAGCAATTGCGGCGCCGGGTTCCGGCCTGTGCCGGGATGGCCTTTTGGCCCGCCGCGCAATTGCGCTAGTCTCCCGCCCCGGCCGAGGCCGGAATCAGGGGGGGGAGAGCCGGGTGATGTCTTCGATCGCCGCCGCGCCGGGCCGCGCATGAAGTGGGTCCGCCGCATCGGCCTGCCCCTGATCGGGCTGCTCGCGCTCGTCGCGACCGGCCTCGCCATTTGGGAGCCGCTGTTCGCCACCGCCGCCGCGCCGCCGCCCGCGCGCGCCTATTCGGTGGAGATCGTGCGCGATCGCTTCGGCGTGCCGCACATCTTCGGCAAGACCGATCCGGACGTCGCCTATGGCATCGCCTATGCCCATGCCGAGGACGATTTCGATACGCTGCAGCAGGTGCTGGCGATGACGCGCGGGCGGCTGGGCGCGATCACCGGACAGGAAGGCGCGGCGACCGACTATGTCGTGGCGCTGCTGGGCGCGCGCGAGACGGTGAAACGCGATTATCGCAAGCAGCCCGCCGATGTGCGCGCGCTGCTCGACGGCTATGCCGCGGGGCTGAACCGCTATGCCGAGAAGCACCCGTCCGAGGTGAAGCTGGCCAAGCTGTTCCCGGTCAACGGCGAGGATGTGGCGACCGGGTTCGTCGTGCGATCGCCCTTCTTCTTCGGGCTCGACGGCTATCTGCGCGCGCTGACCGGTGACAAGCCGCTGCCCGTCGAAAGCGCCGGGCCAAAGCCCGACGCCCCCAACTTCACCCCCCTCGGCCCCGAGCCGGAACAGGCCGGATCCAACGCCTTCGCCATCGCGCCGAAGCGTTCGGAGGACGGCGCCACCCGGCTCGTCTCCAACTCGCACCAGCCGTGGAACGGCGCGGTCGCCTGGTACGAGCTGGTGGTCCAGTCAGAGGCCGGCTGGCACTTCGCGGGCGCCACCTTCCCGGGCGCCCCCTATCCGCTGCTGGGGCACAACGAGACGCTGGGCTGGACCAACACGGTCAACCGCCCCGACATGATCGACGTCTACAAGCTGGTGCTGGACGGCGACGGCGAACGCTATCGCTACGACGGGCAGTGGAAGCCGCTGGAGAAGCACACGGTCTGGCTGCCGGTGCGGCTGTTCGGGCCGTTCGTGCTGCCGGTGCCGCGCACTGTCTATCGCGCGGTTCAGGGCCCGGTGGTGGTCAACAAGTCCGGCGCCTATGCGCTGCGCCATGGCGGGGCCGACCAGTTGAAGATGGTCGAGCAATATTACCGGCTGAACCGCGCGCGCAGCTTCGGCGAATGGCAGCGCGCGATGGCGATCCAGGGCGTGCCCGGAACCAACTTCATCTATGCCGACGCGGCCGGCAACATCGCCTATTTCTACAACGCCGCCTTCCCCAACCGGAAACCGGGGTTCGACTATTCCAGGGTGCTGCCCGGCGATACGTCGCGCGCCTATGACCCCGGCACCGTCCTGTGGTCTTCGGTGCCGCGCAACATCAACCCGGGATCGGGCTTCCTGCAGAACGCCAACAACACGCCCTGGCAGGCCGCGGGCGAGGGCTATGAGCTGCAGCCCGGGGACTGGCCGCCGCTGCTGGGCGTGGAGACCGACACCACCAACCGCGGCACCCGCGCGATCGAGCTGCTGGCCGCCGATCCCTCGATCAGCGACGCCGATCTGCGCGCGATCAAGTTCGATACCGGGGTGAGCCGCGCGGGCTATCTCGGCCGCTGGTATGCGGACCTGCTGGCGGTGGACCCGAAGGGTGATCCGCTGGTGGCGCGGGCGAAGGCGCTGCTGGCGCGGTGGGACTGGAACTTCGACGGCAAGGGGCCGGCCGACGCGCTCGCCTATTCGATCCTGCGCAACCCCAACCGCTGGCATTACGAGCGCAAGCCGCGGCCCGATCCGCGCGCCGTGCTGGCGGAGGCGGCGGGATATCTGGAGAAGCATTTCGGCCGGATCGAGATGCCGCTGGGCGACCTGATCCGGCTGCGCCGCGGCGCGCTGGACCTGCCGATGGACGGCGGCCCCGATACGCTGCGCGCCGCCACCAGCTATGACGAGCTGCCCGGTGGGCGGCTGGCGATCCGCCATGGCGACAGCTTCATCCAATGGGTGGTGTGGGGCCGCGACGGGCGGGTGCGATCGGAATCGATCCAGCCCTTCGGCGCGTCCATGCGCCCGCAATCGCCGCACTATGCCGATCAGGCAGAGATGTTCGTCGGGCACCGGTTCAAGCCGGTGTGGTTCACCCGCGAAGCGCTGAAGGGCAATATCGAGCGGCGGTACCGGCCGTAGGGGCTGTCCGTTTCGGCGGCACCAGCCCGCTCAGGGAGCGTCGGGCGCCTTTTTCGCGCGCGGCTGGCCGGGGGCGTAGCGATCGCCGTACATATTGCCTTCGTACCAGCGCGGCGCCTGTTCGGCGTCGGCGATCTCGCGCGCGATGCGATAGTTGATCAGCGCGAACTTGGCGCCGGCCGCCCAGTTGAACCCGGGCTGGTCCGCCTGGTCGGCCGGGGTGTGATAGGTGTGTGCCAGGAAGCCGCGGAACGCTGCCTCGCCGCCGTTGGCGAAACCCGTCATCAGGAACACCGAGGGCACGCCCTTCTGGACGAAGCTGTAGTGATCGGAGCGGACGAACAGATTCTCCTCGGGCATCGGATCGGGCGCCAGCTTCACGCCTACCGATCCGGTGGCGCGCGCCACGATCGGCCCCAGCGTGGAATGCTCCGCGCCGAACGCCACCACATCGGTGAAGTCGTAGAGCAGCACCGGCATATCCAGGTTCACATCGGCCACCATCCGCCCGGCGCCGACCGTGGGATAATGGGCCAGGTAATCGGACCCGAGCAGCCCGTCCTCCTCCGCGGTGAGCGCGACGAACAGGATCGAGCGGCGCGGACGCTTGCCGCCTTCGGCAAAGGCGCGCGCGACCTCCAGCATCGTCGCGATGCCCGCGGCATTGTCCATCGCGCCGTTGTAGACCTTGTCGTCCCCCGGCAGCCCGTCGTTGCGGCCGTCATGGTCCAGGTGGGCGGAGAGCACGACATATTCCTTGGCCAGCGCCGGATCGGAACCGGGCAGCACGCCCAGCACATTGGGGCTGGTGAAGCTCTTGGAGATGCTGGTGCGCGTCAGGCTGGGCGTGGCGGCAAGCGCGAAGCCGCCGGGGCGGGCGCCGGGCTGCTTGAGCTCGGCATAGATCTGATCGGCGGTCTTGGGCGAACCCGCGAACAGCGCCGCGGCAGCCTCCCCCTTCACATAGAATTGCAGCGCGACCTGTCCCTCCTGCCCCGCGGGCATGCCGTCCGGGCCGATCCAGGTGGCGCGCGGGCTGGCGGTGAAGTCCATCACCGCGGCCCAGGGATAGCCGTCCACCACCGCATCCGGCGTCACCAGCGAGATCAGGCCGACCGCGCCCTTCTCCTTCGCCAGCACCAGCTTGTCGTCGGCCTGGGCGGCGGCGCGCTGTTCGGGCGTGAAGCCCTTGGGCATGCCGGTCAGCGCGACCACGAACTTGCCCTTCACGTCGAGCCCCGCATAATCGTCGCGCAGCCCGTATCCGACGAACACCGTGCCGCCGCTGACGGTCTCCACCCCCGCGCGCGGCGCGGCGCCGACCAGCATGTCGGTGCCATATTCGAAGGTCCTGGCGCCGATCTTCACCGTGGCGGGCTTGTCCAGATCGATGCGGAATTCGGCCAGCGGCACCTGTTGATACCAGCTTCCGTCCGCCCCGCCCGGCTTCAGCCCCAGCGCCTCGAAGCGCGTGGCGACATAGCGCGCCGCGATCTCATAGCCGCGCGTGCCGGCGTTGCGCCCTTCGAGCAGGTCGTCCGCCAGGAACTCGACATGCGCCTTGACCGCTTCGGGCCTGAAGGACGGCGCCGTCGCTGCGGTCTGCGACTGGGCGGCGAAGGGGGTGACGGCGAGCGCCAGCGAGAGCGCCGCAAAGATCATGGGTTTGCGCATCGGGGAATGGGTCTCCGGTCTTCCGTGCGCCGACGCTACTGAAATTCACCGGAAACGCCTAGCGGCCAGAACAGCCGCTTGCGGTGCCATCGCGTCCCGCTATGTTCGCGCCATCCAGAATGTTTTTCCGGGGTTCCCCATCCATGCGATCCTTCATTTCCCTTTGCGGCGCGGCGACGCTCGCGCTCGCGGTGGCCGGCTGTTCGCAGCCCGGCACCGGCAACGTTGCCAGCGCGTCGAGCACCGCGCCCGCCGCCGAGTCCTCCGCTCCGGCGCCCGTCGCCGATCTCGTGAAGCGCGTCGACATCCCCTATGAGGAGTTCACGCTGCCCAACGGGCTGCGCGTGATCGTGCATACCGATCGCAAGGCGGCGATCGTCGCCGTATCGACCTGGTACGACGTCGGCTCCAAGCATGAGCCGGACGGCAAGTCGGGCTTCGCGCACCTGTTCGAGCATCTGATGTTCAACGGATCGGAGAACGCGCCGGGCGACTTCTTCGAGCCGCTGAAGCAGGTCGGCGCCACCGATTTCAACGGCACGACCAGCTTCGATCGCACCAATTATTTCGAGACCGTCCCGCGCGCCGCGCTGGACCGCGCGCTGTTCCTGGAAAGCGACCGCATGGGCTATCTGCTCGGCGCGATCGACCAGGCCGTGCTCGACGAGCAGCGCGGCGTCGTCCAGAACGAAAAGCGCCAGGGCGACAACCGCCCCTATGGCCTCGTCTATTACAAGGTGCTGGAGGAGCTGTTCCCCAAGGGCCACCCCTATGGCCACACCCCCATCGGATCGATGGCGGACCTGGACGCGGCCAGCCTGGACGATGTGAAGAACTGGTTCCGCGGCCATTACGGCCCGAACAACGCGGTGCTGGTGCTGGCCGGCGACATCGACGCCAAGGAGGCGCGCCCGCTCGTCGAGAAATATTTCGGCGCGATCCCCAGCGGGCCGGAAAGCGTGGCCCCCAAGGTGGAAATCCCCCAGATCGCCGAGGCCAAGACGGCGGTGATCAAGGACCGCGTGGCCGCCACGCTGGTGCTGCGCACCTGGGTGGTGCCGGGGCTGAACGATCCGGAAGCGGTTCCGCTCGACGTGTTCGCCAGCGTGCTCGGCGGGCTCGCCAGCTCGCGGCTCGACAATGTGCTGGTGCGCCAGGAAAAGTCGGCGGTGCAGGTTTCGGCCGGCGTCCAGTCGATGGCGCAGCTCGGCATCTTCACCGTGCAGGCGGTGGTGAAGCCCGGCGCCGATCCCGAGGCGGTGGCCAAGCGGCTGGATGAGATCCTCGCCGATCTGATCGCCAACGGCCCGACCGATGATGAGGTGAAGCGCGTCGCCACCACCAATGTCTCGGGGCGCATCAGCGGCTTCGAATCGGTCGGCGGCTTCGGCGGCAAGGCGGTCGCCCTGGCTTCGGGCGCGCTCTATTCGAACGATCCCGGCTTCTACAAGAAGCAGCTTCAGCGCACCGCGACGATCACCCCGGACGAGGTGAAGGCCGCCGCGCAGAAGTGGCTCACCCGCCCGCCGGTCACCGTGATGGTCGTCCCCGGCACACGAGACGCCTATGTCGAGGCCACCGCCCCCGCGAAGAAGCCCGCCGCCGCCGGCCAGGAGGCCCCCGCCCCCGCCAAGGTGCAGGGCACGCGCGGCGAGATGCCCGGCGTCGCCGACATCAAGGACCTGGACTTCCCGGACGTGACCCGCGCCAAGCTGTCGAACGGGATCGAGCTGGTCTACGCCAACCGCAGCGCCGTTCCGGTGACGCGCGTTTCGATGAGCTTCGACGCGGGCACCGCGGCCGACCCGGCGGGCGCGCTGGGCACGCAGAACCTGATGCTGTCACTGCTGGAAGAGGGCACCGCCACGCTCGATTCCAACGCGCTGGCGGAGGCGCGCGAGCGGCTGGGCGCATCGATCGGCACCGGCGGATCGGCGGATCGCACCAATGTGTGGCTTTCCACCCCCAGCCCGAACCTGGCGGGATCGCTGGACCTGCTGGCGGACGTGGTGCGCAACCCGGCCTTCGCTCCCGGCGAGGTCGATCGCCTGCGCCAGACGCTGCTGACCCAGATTGCGGCGGAGAAGACCGATCCGGGCGGGCTCGCCCAGCGCGCGCTGCCGCCGCTGCTCTATGGCGCCGGCTCGCCCTATGCGAAGCTGGCGGCGGGATCGGGCGATCCGGCCGCGGTGGCCAAGCTGACCCGCGACGACCTGATCGCGTTCCACCAGGCGTGGATCCGGCCCGACAAGCTCAAGATCTTCGTCGTCAGCGATCTGCCGATGGAACAGGTGAAGGCGGCGCTGGAGAAGCGGTTCGGCGGCTGGACGGGCACGGGCGCCGCGGGCGTGAAGGCGTTCGACGTCGCCGCGGCCCAGGCCACCCCGCGCATCGTGCTGGTCGACCGGCCCGATTCGCCCCAGTCGGTGATCGTCGGCGGCCAGCTCACCGCGCTGCGCGCGCAGCAGGACCTGCTGCCCGTGCTGACCGCCAACGATGTGCTGGGCGACGACTTCCTGTCGCGCATCAACATGGATCTGCGCGAGAACAAGCACTGGTCCTATGGCGCGCGCGGCCGTTTCGACCGGCTTGAGAATGCCGTACCCTATGTCATCAACGCGCCGGTGCAGGCGGACAAGACCGGCGCGGCGATCGCCTCGCTCCAGCAGGTGATCGGCGCCTTCCTGACCACCGAGGGGCTGACCGAGCCGGAATTCGACCGCACCATCGCCGGATCGGTGCGCGAGCTGACCGGCAATTTCGAAACCGCCAGCGCGGTGCTGGGCGCGATGCAGACCAACGATCTGTTCGGCCGGCCCGACGATTATTACGACACCATCGCCCAGCGCTATCGCGGCTTCACCCGCACCGGGCTGGACGCCGCGCTGCGCGGTGCGCTGGATCCGAAGAAGTTCGTATGGGTCGTCGTGGGCGATGCTGCCAAGGTGCGTCCGCAGCTTGACAGCCTGGGGCTGCCCGTGGAGGTGATTGCCGCAACGCCGCCCGCCGGCGCACCGGCGAAACCGGCGGCGAACTGAACGCAGGAGAGAAGACAATGGCGAACGTCGACGGCAACTGGAACACCGTGACCAAATCCCCGATGGGCGATCAGGCGGCGACGCTGACGATCGCCAGCGACGGCGGCAGCTTCACCGGCACCTATGCGGGCGCGATGGGCACCACGGAGATCAAGAACGGCAAGCTTGACGGCGACACGCTGTCGGGTTCGTTCGACATCACCGTGCCGATGCCGATGACGCTCACCTTCGAGGCGAAGGTGGACGGCGACAGCATCAGCGGCACCGTGACCGCCGGCGCCTTCGGCAGCTTCCCACTGACCGGCACCCGCGCCTGAGCCACGGCCATCGCCGGAAAAGAACCGGCCCGCCTTCCTGACCGGGAAGGCGGGCCTTTTTCTTGGGCGATTGTTGGTTGCGAGGCTGATGGGCTGGTTGCCGCTATTGGTGGGAGGGCATTGCGGGGGCTGCCGTTTCGACCGGTATTGGACTGGCGGCGGACTGACGGCTTCGCGGACTCGAAGTAGGCAAAGCTGACGTCGAATTGCGACGTCCACACACTGCGCTGTCAGCACAGCCCGAGTAGATCTCTACGCAGCACGACAAGGCTCGGAGGCAAGTGTGTTGCCCGATCGGCAAAATCATGATCGGCGGGGCTGGTTCGTGACTGTGGATGCCCCCTAATAATCGCTGTCAAAACGAAGAAATCATTAAATTTCGGATCGATTGCGCCGCGAATGGCGCTATGAATATCGGCTCGACCGGACCGGAGTGGCAGCGCTCTTCGCGCCTGAACCGTGCTAGTCCCCGCGTCGGCCAGGGGGAATCAGTGACAATCGAACTCGATCGCTTAGTACAGAACTTGGATCCTACGCGGACCATCCTATTCTTCGGCGCAGGCTCGTCGATACCATCGGGATCGCCAAGCGCGGCAGATTTAGTCGAAGCGATCACGACGAAATTCAAGGTTGCCACCGATGGCTTCTCCTTAGCCGAGGTCGCTGAGCTGGCTGAGCTCGAACACGGCCGCCAGCCTCTCATCGAGCTAGTTCGACAGCGCTTCCCCCGTCCTAATCCCACTGGAGGGATATTAAACATCCCGCTCTACAAGTGGCGAGCAATATACACGACCAACTACGACGAGCTGCTAGAGCGCAGTTACCAGATCCGCGCCCAAGCGACCCACGTGGTTACGACGAACTACGATTTCTCGAAGCACACCGCGCCGGACTCGCAGCCAATATTCAAAATCCACGGCACGATCGGTCACGACATTGTCGACGGCCACAAAAGCCGAATGATTGTCACTCAGGGCGACTATGATCGCACGGCCGAGTATCGCGAGTTCCTGTTCAATCGGCTCGCGGCCGACATGGCGGGCGGCGATCTGATCATCATCGGCTATTCGCTGTCCGATCCGGACATCAAGGCCGTCGTCGATCGCGTGATCGCGATCCAGGCCAAGATGGGGGGAGCCGGTGGTGCGGTCTTCCTGGTCCTTTACCAGCGCGACGAAGCCCGCGCGAAGCTGTTCGAAGCACGCGGCATACGCATTGCGTTCGGCGGGATCGACGAATTTTCGGCAGCGCTCACCGCTAAGGGGCCCGCAGCCGCTCTCGTCCACTCGTCGTCCGATGATCCGGTGCAGGACTCTCAGGTTCTGAGCACGATTACGGTCGATGTTTCGCATTCGCTGGCCGTATTGCCGCCAAACGCCGTCGCCATGTTCAATGGCCGGCCGGCGACCTACGCCGACGTGGCGGGCGATCTCACCTTCACACGAACCGCCGCCAACAACATTGCTTCGATGTTTGGTGCGGCAAACAAGCAGTTCGCCGCCATCATCGGGGCCAGCGGCGTCGGAAAGACGACCGCCGCTAGGCAAGTCGCAGTCCAACTGGAAAAGCTGGGCTGGCGCTGCTGGGAACATAAAACCGACTTCGAACTCCCCGCCGACGAATGGATCGCCGCAGCGCACGCACTGCAGACAAGCGGCAGGCAGGCGCTGCTCTACGTCGATGATGCGCACCTTCACCTGACCTCGCTCAACAGGATCGCCGACGAACTCTTCGCCAACAGCATCACGTCGCTACGTCTGCTCGTGACGTCGGGACGCTCACAATGGCAGTACCGGACCAAGTCAGTTCACTTCTCAAAAAATCTCGCCGAGATCGGGCTGAGCAAACTGAATAGTCAGGAGATCGATCGCCTCATTTTGCTCGTCTCAAGCGATAACAGCATCAAGCCGCTGGTTGAGGGCACATTCTCGGGATTCTCGTATCAGGAAAAGCGACGGCGTCTCACCGACAAATGCGAAGCCGACGCATTTGTCTGCCTGCGCAACATCTTCGCGCAGGAGAAGTTCGACGACATCATCCTGCGCGAATACGCGCAACTCCGGACCGACGATCAGGAGATTTACCGACTAGTAGCCGCCATGGAGCATGCCGGAATCCGTGTCCATCGCCAGCTAGTGCTGAGACTGACGAGCATCTCGGCCGGGATGGTGGGCGCAGCGCTCGGTAACCTTGTGGATGTGCTGTCCGAATATGACATTTCCGAACGCTTTGGTATCTATGGCTGGAAGGTGCGCCACAAGGTCATCGCTGGCATCATCGCGAAATATAAATTCTCCGATCAGGCATCGATGGTCGAGCTATTCGACCGAGTCATCGACAGCCTTTCGCCGACGTATCGGATCGAGCGGAATTCCATCAACGAGATGTGCAACCTCGACACCGGCCTGCCCAGCATCCCTGACAAGGAAGTGCAGAATCGGCTCCTCCGCAAACTCATCTCCATCGCGCCGGGCGAACCTATCCCAAGGCACAGGCTCATCCGCAACCTCATCGATCTAGATAAGTTCGATCTAGCGGAGACCGAAATCCGGGTGTTCGAGACCGACCTGCACACCGACGGGCCGGTTGCCCGCTATCGCATCGTCCTGCTGCTCGCTCGCGCACTCTATACGCCTGGCCTCATGGATGAGGACCGCGTCGTCATCCTCCGGAAAGCAGAATCTCAAGCCGCCGGCTCGGCAAGCCGTTTCGACACCAACCGACACGTACTTTCGGCCTATTGCGACGTGGGCTTGGAACTCCTGAAGAGGACTGGCGACAGCTCGGCATTCGACAGGGCTTTTAAGGCACTAAAGGTAGCGGCCGACCGGATGGGAGACGACGACACAGCGAAGGCCGTGCGCAACTACGAGCGCAGACACTTCGACATGACAGGTTGAACGTAGATCGTTGCGAACATTTCTCAGCACCTGAACGACCGCAACTTTCGGGCATTCGGACGAATCCTACTGAACGGCCGCATTTAGGGCGCACAGCCGCCGGCACGGCGCTGTCCAACCTCGGAACGAAAGCGGTTACGGCACGCGGGTCTGCAAACTACCCGATCGTCCCCCTGGCGGCCATGCCGCATGCCCCCGCAATCCGCCCATCAAGCACCGGCCGAGGTCTTCAGCGCGTGACGCGGGTGACGTGGCCCATCTTGCGGCCCGGGCGGGCCTCGTGCTTGCCGTAGAGGTGCAGGTGGGCGCCGGGATCGGCGAGGATATCGTGCCAGCGGTCCGCATCGGCGCCGATCAGGTTTTCCATCGTCACGCGCGCGCCGGTGAGCGTCGCGGGGCCGAGCGGCAAGCCGCAGATCGCGCGGACATGGTTCTCGAACTGAGAGGTTTCCGCCCCCTCGATCGTCCAGTGGCCGCTGTTGTGGACGCGCGGCGCCATCTCGTTGAACACCGGGCCTTCGGCCGTGTCGAAGAACTCGATCGCCAGCACGCCGACATAGTCGAGCGCGTCGGCCACCTCGATCGCCAGCGCGCGCGCGGCTTCGGCGGTGGCGGGCGACAGCGCGGCGGGCGCGGTGCTGGTGCGCAGGATGCCGCCCTCATGCACGTTGGCGACGGCGGGATAGCTGGCCGTCCGCCCGTCCGCCCCGCGCGCCAGGATCAGCGAGAATTCGCCGGCGAAGTTCACGAAGCCCTCCGCGATCGCGGGCTGGGCGCCGATCGCCTTCCAAACGGCCGCCGCATCCGGCGCCGCGCCCGCGGGCACGCGCGCCTGGCCCTTGCCGTCATAGCCCATGCGGTTGGTCTTCACGATCGCGGGCAGCCCCACCTCGGCCAGCGCGGCGGCCAGCTCCGCGGGCGATCCCGCCGCGGCGAAGGGCGCGGTGCGTCCGCCCAGGGCGCGCACGAACCTCTTCTCGTCCACCCGCGCCTGGGCCACTTCCAGCGCGCGCAGGCCGGGGCGCACCTTGGCCGCGATCGCGCGCAGCGGCTCCACCGGCACATTCTCGAACTCATAGGTGACGACGCCGCACGCATCGGCCAGCGCGATCAGCGCCGCCGTGTCGGTGTAGGGCGCATGGGTGAAGGCTGATGCGATGTCGCACGCCGGCCCCGGCTCCGGCGCGAACACATGGATGCGATAGCCGAGCTGCGCCGCCGCCACCCCCAGCATGCGGCCGAGCTGTCCCGACCCGAGGATACCGATCGTCGATCCCGGCGGCAGCGGCGTCATTCGGGATCGGTCGCCACGCCCGCGGTCTGCTGCGCGCGCCAGGCCTGGAGCCGCTCGCTCAGCGCGGGATCGCCCAGCGCCAGGATCGCCGCCGCCATCAGCCCCGCGTTGATCGCCCCCGCCTTGCCGATGGCCAGCGTACCCACCGGCACGCCGCCCGGCATCTGGACGATGGAGAGCAGGCTATCCATGCCCTTCAGCGCGTGGCTTTCCACCGGCACGCCCAGCACGGGCAGGTGCGTCATCGACGCCGCCATGCCGGGCAGGTGCGCCGCGCCGCCGGCCCCGGCGACGATCACCTTCAGCCCGCGCGCGGCCGCGCCGCTTGCGTAATCGTACAGCCGCTGCGGGGTGCGATGGGCGGAAACCACCCTGGTCTCGAACGGGACGCCGAGCGCCTCCAGCTTCTCGGCGGCATGGCGCATCGTCTCCCAATCGGAAGTGCTGCCCATGATGATGCCGACGAGAGGTGCGCTCATATCCCCGGTTCCGCTAGGAATGGGGTTCCTAGTGGCCGGTGACGGGAAGGGCAAGCCATTGCCGCGGACCGCCCCCGGCCCAGCCCCTCCCCCGGCGGGAAGGGGCTCCGGCGCTTACCGCTCGCTCAGATAATAGCGGTCCGTGGCGTTCAGTGCCGCGTCGAGCGCATAGACGATCGGCTGGCCGGTGGGGATTTCCAGCCCGGTGATCTCGTCATCCGGGATGCCCGAGAGATGCTTCACCAGCGCGCGCAGCGAATTGCCATGGGCGGCGATCAGCACGCGCTTGCCGGCCTTCAGCTCCGGCGCGATCCGCTGTTCCCAATAGGGCAGCACGCGCGCGATCGTGTCCTTCAGGCTCTCGGTCTGCGGGATCGGCACCCCGGCGTAACGCAGGTCGCGCGACAGGTCCCACGGCGAATCAGGCTCGGGCATCGGCGGCGGCACATCGAAGCTGCGGCGCCAGATCTTCACCTGCTCGTCGCCATGCTTGGCCGCGGTCTCCGCCTTGTCGAGCCCGGTCAGCCCGCCATAGTGGCGCTCGTTCAGGTGCCAGCTCTTCTCCTCCGGCAGCCACAGCCGGCCCATCGCCTCCAGCGCCAGGTGCAGCGTCTTGATCGCGCGCGTCTGGAGGCTGGTGAAGCACAGATCGAAATCCAGCCCCTTGTCGCGCATCAGCGCGCCCGCGGCCCATGCCTCCGCCGTGCCCTTCTCGGTCAGGTCCACGTCCCACCAGCCGGTGAAGCGGTTCTCAAGGTTCCAGGCGGACTGGCCGTGGCGGATCAGGACGAGATTGGGCATTGGCGACTCCGGTGGTTGGCTGTCGCGGGTGCCGCTAGCCTAGATCACCCGCGACATGAAGATGCTGAGCGGGTCCGGCTTATACTCGCCGAAGGGATTGGCGGGGGTGAAGCCGAAATGGCGGTAGAGCGCCTGCGCCGCCTCGAACGCCGGGGTGGCGCCGGTTTCCAGGCTCAGCCGCCGGTATCCCCGCGCGCGCGCTTCCGACAGGATATGCACCATCAGCGCCGATCCGGCGCCGCGCCGCACCTGATCGGGAACGGTGCGCATCGACTTGATCTCGCCATGGCCGGGCTCGACCTCCTTCAGCGCCGCGCAGCCGAGCAGATCCTCGCCGCGCCACGCCGTCCAGAAGGCGACCCCGGGCTTCTTCAGCCCCGCGACGTCCAGCACATGCGCGCCGCCGGGCGTGGGATTGGCGCGGACATCGTCCAGATGCATCCGCAGCAGCGCGGTCACCCTGGGATCGTCGAGGCCCCCTTCGCGGATCTGCATCAGCGAAGGCCCGCCGTGCGGCGCGCGCGCAAAATCACCTGTCTCATCGGTACGGACGCTCCCCCCAAAGCGTGAAGCACCCTGCTTATCGCGAGCGAATCGCATTTGTCGATGCCGCGGCGGAAAAAACTTGTGCATTGCGGCAGATGCGCCGCGCCGTTCACAGTTCCAGCGTCAGAAAGCGGCTGAACGGATCGTCCGCGGGATAGCCGCCGAACGCGCCGCAGGGGACGAAGCCGTACTTGCGATACAGCGCATGCGCCGCGTCAAAGGCTGGGGTGGAGCCGGTCTCCAGGCTCAGCCGCCGCCAGCCGCTGGCGCGCGCGGCGGCCAGGATATGCTCCAGGATCGCGGCGCCCACGCCCTTGCCCAGATGCTGCGGCGCGGTGCGCATCGACTTGACCTCGCCATGGCCGGGTTCGATCGCCTTCACCGCGCCGATGCCCAGCAGCTCCTCGCCGTCCCAGGCCGACCAGAAGCGCACCTCCGGCACCTTCAGCCCCGAAAGGTCGAGGAAATGACAGCTATCGGCCGGCGAATTGTCCAGCATCCCGCGCGCATGCAGCTCCAGCAGCGCGATGACCCGGGGATCGTCCAGCCCGCCGTCGCGGATCTGCATCATTCGAAGCGCACCTGGGCGAAATAGGTGCTTTCGAAGGGTTCGTCGAACACGTCGCGCGCCGGATCGAATCGCGCCGCGGTCAGCGCCCGGCACATCGCGATATCGGCGGCGTCGCTGCCCGCGCTGGTGGCGATCCAGCAGCGCGTGACCGCGCCCGTCACCGAAAGATCGACCCGGGCGGAGGCACCCGCCGTTCCGGCAACGCCGGTGACGACCAGCGCCTGCCCGTTCGCCGGCCCGGGGCGTTGCGACTCCGCGCGCACCGGCAGGTTCGCCACTGCGCCGTCGCGCCGCCAGCGGACGATCATCGGCAGGCTCTGATAGCTGCTGTCGGGATCCAGCCGGTAGATGCCGGTCTTCGCTGCGGCGCAGGTGGCGCGATCGAGCGCCGCATCGCCGCTTGGGCGGAGGACCACGCACCTGTCGACCACGCCGCTGCGGAAACCCAGCTCGATCGCCGTCGCGCGGCCGTCGCGAACCTTTGAGAAGCGCCGCCAATCGGGCTGCGTCACGATCTGGACCCGATCGCGATAGCTCAGCACCGGCCAGCGGGAAAACGACATCGGCGCGGGCGGCAACCCGGTGTTCCCGCCCTCGCCGTTGATCGAATATTGTACGGTGAGTTGCACGACACCCCGCACCGGCATCCCGCCCACGCTCAGCGCATGGCGGAAACGGCCGCGCTCGCGGATCAGCGCGCAAAGCTGCGGGGCCAGATCGGACTGGCCATAGGTGCCCCGGCAATCGCTGACCGAATCGTCCGCCTCCACCGTCACCTCGATCCCGACCTGTGCCAGCGTGATCTGGAAGCGCGGTCCGGCGGACTTGCCCTCGGCGGAGGCGAGAATCGCGCCGGGAATGTCGGCGGGGGTCAGCCAGCCCTCCGCGCTGCCGGCGGGGCCGGCGCCGCGAAGCTGATCGGGCCCCGGCCACGAATTGGCATGTACCAGCGTCGAGATGTCCGACACCGGCTCGCCCGCAGGCTGCGCCTGCGCCGGCATTGCACCCAGGCCCAGCACGGCGATCGCCGCCGCGGCAATGTTGCGCATTCTATCCCCCTCCCGGAAATCAGATACCGTCGATCATCCCCGCCAGCGTATCCAGGCAGGCGTGGGCCAGCGCCTTGCAGCGGGCCGGGCTCCAGGCGAACTCGGGGTCCGGGTTCGCGTCATGGTCCTTGAACGGCATCTCCAGCGTCATCGACACCGCGCCGAAGCGCTCGGCAAGCTGGTTGGTCGACATCGACAGATTGGCCGTGCCCGGCGCCGACTTCTCATAGCCCAGCTCTAGCTGGAATTCGGGCGTCGTCTCCGCCAGCCGGCGGCCGAACTCGTAATATTTGCCGCCCTGTGCGTCGGTCCAGGAAGGAATGCCCTCGAACCCCGCCAGGAAATTGGCCGGGATCGCCTCGTCGCCGTGGACGTCCATCGCGAAATCCACGCCGGTCTCGTCCATCGCGGCGAGCACCGCGAGCACTTCCGGGCTGCGTTCGGGCGTGGGGGAATGCCATTCACGGTTCAGGTTCACGCCCGCCGCGTTGGTGCGCAGATGGCCACGGCGCGATCCGTCCGGGTTCATGTTGGGGACGATGTGGAAGGTCGCGGCCTTGCGCAGCGCCCGCGCGGTCGCGTCATCGGGATCGGTCAGCTTCTCCAGCGCGCCTTCGGCCCACCATTCGGCCATCGATTCGCCCGGATGCTGGCGGGCATAGAACCACACCTGCTTCGCGCCGGTGCCGAGCGTCACGCAATCGAGCGGCTGGCCGTCCAGCGTGGTGCCGAGCTGGCGCAGCGAGACGCCCGGCCGCGCGGCGATGCGGGCGAGCAAATCCTGGTGCCGCTCCATCGAATAGGGCGCGAAATAGGCGAACCAGATCACGTCGCTGTCGATCGCGCGGGTGAAGCTCAGCACGCCGTCGGCATAGCCGGTATCGGTGGTGCGCCACGCCGCGCGATCGGTGCTCCAGCGCGCGCGATAGCCCGGCCAGCCGAAGGCATAGGCCGCGCCGCCCGCGTTCAGGATGCGGAAGGTGAGCGTCCGCCCCTTCGCCCCGGCCACGCGGAAATGGAACCACTGGTAGAAATCGGACTTGTGATCCTTGGCGATCTCCAGGTCGACGCGGTCGCCCTCGATGCCGATCACGCGGATGTTGCCGCTGTCGAACGCGGCGTTGATGTGGATGGTCATTTCACCGTGATAGTGATGCCCGACTCGCCGGGAAAGCCCCTGAAAAGCGCCGCCGCCAGCCGCTGCGCGACCGCGCCGGGCTGCCCCGCGGGAGCCGTTCCCGCCGCCTCGGCGATGGCGCGGCCTTCCCACAGGATCGTGCCGTCGGAACGGCGCTTGAGCTGCACCACCAGCTCGGTGGCATAGACCTCGCGCGTCTTTCCGCCGATGCCGAAGCTGGCGTCCGCGCCCACGCCGACATTGCCGCCGAAGCTGCCCGCGCCGATCCCGATGGTCAGCGGCGGACGTTCGCGCACCTGGCCGCGCGCGATCCGCGAATAGCTCACGAGCGCGATGAACTCCGACGATTCGCCCGCGACCGGGGAATAGCCGGCCCGGCCCAGTTCGGCGGCGACCGCGCCGGTATAGAGCGCATCTTCCGGGCTGACCCCGGCGAATGCGCCCGCAGTGGTGACCGCGACGCTGCCCGGCACCACCGCGGCGCCCAGATGGTATCGCGTTACCTCCACCGGCCCGGAACGAATCGCCCCCGTGCTGGCACAGGCGGAAAGCAGCGCGGCGGCGGCAAGGGCGATGATACGTGCGGCGATATTCATGGGCATGGTCTCCATCGCGGGCGAGTGTGATTCAAACCCGGTGCGTAACAATTCGGTTCCCGCCCGACTCCGCCTTGACTTGTGCGGCCCGCGCCGATAGGCGGGCGCCTCTTTTCCAGACAACCCGAAATTCGAGAAGCGAATCGGTCATGAAGATCGTCAATTCCCTCAAGTCGCTCAAGGGGCGGCACCGCGAAAACCGCGTGATCCGCCGCCGCGGCCGGATCTACGTGATCAACAAGACCAACCGCCGGTTCAAAGCCCGCCAGGGCTGATTCCGTTTGACGGTGCGGCGCCGGCCCGCTCCCCCACCCGGCCTCCCAGCGGCAGCTTATGCTATGGGAGGCCCGGTGGAGGAGCGGGCCGGCGCCGTTATCAAGCCCCGCGCCGTCATCTTCGATGTCGGCGACGTGCTGTTCTCCTGGGATCCGCGGTTCCTGTACGAGCGCCTGATCGCTGACGATCGGGCGCTCGACGCATTTCTGGAGAATGTCGTCACCCGCGAGTGGCATTTCCAGCACGACGCCGGGCGCCCCTTCGCGGAGACTTCGGCGGAGCTGAGCGCGCGCTTTCCGGAGCATGCCGCGCTGATCGCCCAATGGGGGCCGCGCTTCCTGGAGACGATGGGGCCGCCGATTCCCGGCGTGCATCCGATCGTGGAGGCGCTCGATTCGGCGGGCGTGCCGCTGTTCGCCATCACCAACTATTCGGGCGAATTCTGGCCGCGCTTCCGCGCGACGCAGCAGCCGTTGTTCGACCGGTTCCGCGACATCGTGGTTTCGGGCGACGAGAAGCTGGCGAAGCCCGATCCGGCGATCTTCCGCCTGGCGCTCGACCGGTTCGGACTGGCGCCGCACGAAGGACTGTTCGTCGACGACAACGCCGCCAACATCGCCGCGGCGCGCGATCTGGGCATCCCCGCGCTGCACTTCACCGGCCCCGACCCCGCCCGCGCGGCGATGCTGCAGCAGGAGCTGGAACAGGTGGGATTGCTCTAGGCTGTATCGACATTCAGAGGATTCCCAAAGGTAGGGATGTCTGATTCATGGGTTTCTGCAGTTGCGGAGGCACCATGGGGATCAAGCGATACGAGTTGAGCGAAGCGCAATGGCATCGGATCGAGCCGATGCTACGGGGCAAGGAGAGCGATCCTGGCCGGACGGCGGTGGATAATCGATTGTTTATAAACGGTGTTTTGTGGGTCTTGCGATCCGGCGCGCGCTGGTCGGACCTTCCTGAGCGCTATGGCAAGTACAAGACGGTGCACAAACGCTTCACCCGCTGGGCGCGCGCGGGCGTGTGGGAGAGCATCTTTGCCATGCTCGCACGTGACCGCGACAACGAGTATTTGATGATCGACAGTTCGATCGTGCGT
>NZ_JAPDRA010000009.1 GCF_026013525.1 Sphingomonas canadensis
CCCGCACCAAACTCCTCGCGAAGCGCCATCAAACCCGGCATCTCCGTCTCCGCAATCTCGATCTCCTTGCGACCAAATGCCGCAAGTCCAAGATCCTTCACGATGTAATCAGGGGTGTCGAGCACGGTAGCCACTTACGCTTCTCCAGATGCGTGAACGGGGGACGCCGGGAATCACCCGGCCTTCGCACGTGCAGTAACGGCTGGGACGGCGATTGGCAATCGAAACATAAAGATATCTTTATATGTACTCCTCAGCCCCGCCGCATCGCGCAATAGCGCCAGTTGGTGGCAGGCAGTTCGATCGGCCGGGCGCCCGCATTGGTGAGACGCAGCACCAGCACTCCCGCCCCTTCGGGATGCGCCGTCCAGGCGAGCGCGGGCGGAAGCTCCTGCGCCGCCACGGGGTTCGCGAAGACGACATGGCCCTCTGCATCCAGGCCCGTGACCGGCAGGCGGAGGCTGACCCCTCCCTGCGGCGGGACCGGGACCGGCGGCGCAGCAACCACGCCGTTGAGCATCCCGTTGATCCGCGTGCCGTCGGCGAACGCCAGGGGAGACAGCATCTCCATGGGCGCGCTGGACCAGAACATCGTGCCGCGGCCATTGTTGCGCAGGCCGGTGACGGTCAGCACCTCGGGCAGGCGGCCGCTTTCCCAGCGCGCCGGATTGGAGAGCGCGGCCCAGGCCTCCTCCACGCAATCCTCGAACCGGAAGCAGGTCCCGCCCGAAAGCCCGCCCTCATCCCCCGCGCCGAAACCCTTGCCGTTGGCGTGGAAAAACCAGCGTCCACGGGGGTTTGGCCCATCGGCGCGGGGTTCGGGAAGCCCCCCCAGCCAGGCCAGCCCGCGCACGATGATCTCGCAATTGGTGCATCCGCGCGCGTCTATCAGCGCCGCGGCATAGGAGCGCACGACCCGCTCGATCACCACCTTGCCGGTCGCGCGGATCTGGAAATTCAGGGTCCCGCGCGGCGCCTCGCAATGGAACATGTCGACGTGGAAGTTCTTGACCACGGGCGACCCCTGGAAGTCGAAAACCAGGTCCGTCGCCGCGCCGTCACCTTCCGAGATGCAGCCGGTGACGCGCACCGCATCCGATCCGAACACCGCGAAGGCCGAGCGCTGGCGGGGGTGGCCGTAAACCCGGCAATTCTCGATCGTGCTGACGTTGCTGGCGGAGTTGCTCTCGGTCGCGCCGGGCCACACCGGGCCGTGATCGCTCCCCGCCCCCGTCTGGAGCACCAGCGCGCGGGCGAAACAGCCCTGATAGAGATTGTCGCGCCAGGCGCTGGCCAGGCAGAAGGTGGCGATCGCGCCATATTCGAGCTGGGCGAAGCTGCACCCCCGCACGACATTGGCATAGGATGCGCCGATGTGGATGCCGGTCTGGCCCGCGGCGCCGGTGCCGCGGAAATGGAAGTTGCGGATATCGTAGCGCGAGCGCCCGATCGTCACCATCGCGTCGGCCTGGTCGCGCGGCAGCCGCGCGAAGATCACGCCCGGACCGGCGATGCGCAGCGTGGCGCCGCCGCCATCGATATCGACCGCCGCCGAAGATGGCACCGTGGGGAGCCGCAACCCCGCCTCCAGCCGGAAGGTGCCGCCCAGGAAGCGCATCGGATAAGGCCGCCCGCGCGCCTCCACGAAATCGAACATCGCCTGGATCGCGGGCGCATCGTCATGGCTGCCGTCGCCGCGCGCGCCGAACTGGAACGGATTGAGATCAGGCTCCGCGAGCTCCCACCAGCCGCCGTCGCGCGAGCGGAAGCCGCCGCGATGCGACAGTTCGCCCCCCGCGCGCCGGTACAGCGCCTGGCCGCCGTCGCCCGGCACCTCATAGCCCAGGCAGAGCACGACCATCGCCGTATCGGCGATCGCGGCCTCCATGGCCGCCGCGCGGCTGGCGATGACGAGCGGAACCTCGCTGCCGCCCGGGGCCGCCCCGGCGGGCACCGCAGCGGCGGCGGTTGCGGCGGCCAGCGCGGCGCCGGTCAACAGGGTGCGTCGGGTTGGCGGCGGCATGGCCGGGAGCCTAGGGCGCGGGCTCTTCGCCCGCAATCGCCCGAATCTCAGCCGCGCACCAACACCGTCGCCAATATCTCCGCGCGGAAGCGGAAGCCGAGCGATTCATAGAGCGCGATGGCGCCCGCGTTGCTGGCGTAGCTGTGGAGAAAGGGCGTCTCGCCGCGCGCCAGGATGCCGGCGATCACGCGCCGCATCAGCGCCCCGGCATAGCCGCGCCCGCGCCAATCGGGATGGGTGCAGACGCCGCTCACCTCGGTGAAGCCCGCGGGCTTGAGCCGTTCGCCCGCCATCGCCACCAGCCGCCCGTCCACCCGCACGCCATGGAAATCGCCCAGCCGGTGGGTGCAGGCGGCATAGGGGCCGGGACGGGTGAGCATGGCCAGCGCGAACATCTCCGCCGCGTCCCCCTCCCCCAGCGGCGCGATCGCGAAGGCGGGCGGCGGCGCAGGCGTCAGCTCCGCAAGCGTCATCTGGTGCAGCATCGCCGCGCGCGCCACCACCGTTCCGGGCAGCGGCGGCACCGGCCCGGACTCGACGAGCCACAGTTCGCCCTCCTCCGGCATCAGCGCGGCGAGCGCGGCCTGGGACGCGGCCGATCCATCCGCAGCCGCGCCGAACAGCCCATGGTCGCGGCGCATCCGCACGGCGAGCGGGCCGCCCTCCGCCAGCGGCGACTGGCGGCCGGTCAGCGCGCTCCAGGCGGGGCGATCAAGCGGGTGGCCGGTCATGGCGCCGTACCTGCGCCGCGCTCAGGCCCGGCCGGTGCTGTTCGAAAGCAGGCGTGGATCGATGCCAGCGGCGGCGAAGGCGCGTTCCCAGCGGTCTTCGGCCGCAACCCCGTAGAGCAGTTCCGTATCGCCCGGCGTGTTGAACCAGCCGTGGCGCGTCAGTTCGCTGTCGAGCTGCCCCTCGCCCCAGCCGGCATAGCCGAGCGCGACCAGCCATTGCGCGGGGCCGGCGCCCTCCGCGATCGCCTTCAGCACGTCGATCGTGCCCGAAAGCGACCAGCGGCCCGCGACGTCGATCGTATCCTGTCCGCCCCAATCGGTGGAATGGATCACGAAGCCGCGCCGCGGCTCCACCGGGCCGCCGAAATGCACGTCCACATCGGGCACGTCGCCCGGCGCGATATCGAACTGGCGCAGCAAATCGTGCAGCCCCAGCCCCTCGATCGTCTCGCCGATGCCGATTCCCAGCGCGCCCTCGCTATCATGGGCGCACATCGCGATCACCGCGCGTTCGAAGCGCGGATCGCCGATTCCCGGCATCGCGAGCAGGAACTGGCCGGTAAGGAACTGGGGCGAATCCATCCTGTTGCAACATATCTGCGCCAGGCCGCCTTCGCCACGCTTGAAAATGGCGGCGGCAACGCCAATTGGTGCGGGACTATTCCAGGAGGAGGACCCCCATGACGATCCAGGCCGGTGACCGCGTTCCCAATACCAAGCTGTTCAAGGTCACCCCGGGCGGGACCGAGCCCGTGCAGAGCGAGGATTATTTCGCCGGCCGCACGATCGCGCTGTTCTCCGTCCCCGGCGCCTTCACCCCCACCTGCTCCGCCAAGCACCTGCCCGGCTTCGTCGAGAAGGCCGCCGAGCTGAAGGCCAAGGGCATCGACGAGATCGCCTGCACCGCGGTGAACGACGCCTTTGTGATGACCGCCTGGGCCAAGGCGAGCGATGTGGGCGACAGCGTGACGATGCTGGCCGACGGCAACGGCGATTTCGCCAAGGCGCTGGGCCTGGAGATGGACGGCAGCGGTTTCGGCCTGGGCGTGCGCGGCAAGCGCTTCTCGGCGGTGATCGCCGACGGCGTGGTAAAGCAGCTCAACGTCGAAGGCCCTGGCGAGTTCAAGGTGAGCACCGCCGAATATATGCTCGAATCGCTCTGATCCGGGCCTTGGCGCCGGCCCCCCGGCGGACCGGCGCCACGAACCGGCCGGCGATCAGGAACCGGCGGCGCCCGCCGGAGTTGGTCATCAAAGCATAGGAGGACTGCACATGGTCACCGATACCCCCGGTTCCGAGACCCCCGCCCCCAAGCCCGAGGCGGAAGAGCCCAAATCGTTCCTGGAACAGGCCCAGGAAGCCATCGAGGACGCTTTCGAAGCCACGGTGGAAACCGTGAAGGAGCATCCGGTGGCATCCGCGGCGATCGCTGCGGGCGCGGCGGCCGCGATCGGCGGCGCGGTGTTCGCGGCCAGCAAGCTGCTGGGCGGCGACGACGAGGCCGACAAGGGCTGATCTCCCGGTCGCGGCACCTCTGCGCGCGGACATCCGGTTCCTCCCCCGGTCAACTGGGGGAGGATTTCCGGCCGTTACACGCGGCGTTTCGTTACGCTCGCGGCATTGGCGGCTTGCCAGAATCGCCCCTATGGCTTAGCCGCCGAAGATGACTCAAGCTTCCCAAATCGTAGAAGAGCTGGACCGGCTCTATCGCGCCTCCGTCGAGCGCCTGCAGGCAGCCATCGAGCGCTACCTGACCGACGGCACCCCGCCCGATCCGCAATCGCGCAACGACGGGTCCTTCGCCTATCCCGAAATCCGCCTGTCCTATCGCGGCGGCGTGAACGAGCAGCAGGCGCCGATGCGCTCCTTCGGCCGACTGACCGATCCGGGCGAATACCGCATCACCGTGACCAAGCCGGCGATGTTCGCGGAATATCTGATCGAGCAGCTCACCTTCCTGATCGAGGACTATGACGTGCGCGTCATGGCCCAGCCGGGGCGGCAGGAGATCCCCTTCCCCTATGTGCTCGATCCCGGCCATGCGCTGAGTCTGGAGCAGGTTTCGGTGATGGACCTGGCCCGCCATTTCCCCGCGACCGAGCTGGCGCATATCGGCGACGAGATCGCCGACGGGTTGTGGATATCCCCCGACGAGAGCCGCCCGCTGGCGCTGTTCGACGGGCTGCGCACCGATTTCAGCCTCGCGCGGCTGCGCCACTACACCGGCACCGCGACCGAGCATGTGCAGCAATATATCCTGTTCACCAACTATCACCGCTATGTCGACGAATTCGTCCGCTGGGCCTGTACCCAGCTTGGCCCGGACAGCCGCTTCACCGCGGTATCCGGCCCCGGCGGGATCGTGATCGAGGACGGCGACGATCCGGACAAGCTGCTGACCGACAGCGCCTGGCGCCGCCACCAGATGCCGGCATGGCACCTGATGGCGCCGGGCCGCACGGGCATCACGCTCGTCAACATCGGCGTCGGCCCTTCCAACGCCAAGACGATCACCGATCACATGGCGGTGCTGCGGCCCGAGGCGTGGCTGATGATCGGCCATTGCGGCGGGCTGCGCCCCAGCCAGCGGATCGGCGACTATGTGCTGGCCCACGCCTATCTGCGCGACGATCATGTGCTGGACGACGTGCTGCCGCCCGAAATCCCGATCCCGGCGATCGCCGAGGTGCAGCTCGCGCTGGCGCGGGCGGCGGAAGTGGTTTCGGGTCAGTCGGGCGACGAGCTGAAGCGGCGGCTGCGTACCGGCACGATCGTGACCACCGACGACCGCAACTGGGAGCTGCAGATCTCGCGCTCCTCGCTGCGCTTCTCGCTCAGCCGCGCGGTGGGCGTGGACATGGAGAGCGCGACGCTGGCGGCGCAGGGATATCGCTTCCGCGTGCCCTATGGCACGTTGCTGTGCGTGTCGGACAAGCCGCTGCACGGCGAGCTGAAGCTGCCCGGCCAGGCCAACCGCTTCTACGAGCGCGCCATCGCCGAGCATCTGAAGATCGGTATCGAGGCGGTGGAGGAGCTGCGCCGCGAGGGCGCGAAGCTGCACAGCCGCAAGCTGCGCGCGTTCAACGAGCCGCCGTTCCGGTAAGGGAGGCCTAGCTTATCGCGTCAGCTGAAATTCGACGACCAAGCTGACTGGTACCACCGTCTCGTCCGAAGCAGGTCCCGGGGCGGCGACATTCGTCATGAAGCTCATAAACTCCATGAAGATGCTCGTTGTTGCAGCCACGAAATCCTGGCGCTCGCTGATCTTGACGACGGTCGCGCGGCGAAGCCCCAGGGTCACGGCATAAGCGTTCGCCTCGTCCTGAGCCTTGGCGATCGCGTCGGCCTTGGCCTTGCGCATCGGGCCGACATAGTCGTCGAGCAGCGCAAGCACGGTCTTCTCCGTCGCGCCGCCGCTGGCCTTCACCGCGGCCTCCGCACCCGAAATCGCGGCGCGGCTCGTGGCGTCGAACGTCACTTCCTCAGTCGCAATATATCCGGGCGCCGCGCTCTCCTCCTCGCCCGTCGTATCGCTCGATATTTCGCTCACCATGTCGAGCGTGACGTTCGGCTTGCTGCGCGTCCCAAAGCTCGAGATCAGGCCGGCCAGCGACCTGGGCGGGCCAGCCAGCGGTCGCGCTTCACGGATGTTCAGCGCAGCCAGCGACTGAACCAGCTTGGCGCGGTTCGCCGCCAGCACCGCAGATGCCGCCGCCTCGTCCTTGCCCTTCGCGGTCAGCTTGACCGAGAAGCGGAAGCGCTGCGCGGGCACCGTCACTTGTCCGTTTGCCACGATTTCCACCGTGACCGGCCCTGGGTTGGCCTGCGCGAAAGCGGTGGCGGGCGCAGCCAGCAACGCCAATGCGAGTGCGTATCTGATCATCCAGTATTTCCCTCTGTATCCCGCGCCGACCCTTACCAGCCCTCGGGCTGGCCCTTCGTCTGCTCGTCGAGCCAGTCCTTCAGCGGGCCGAAATATTCGACCAGCGCCTTGCCCGATATCTCGCGCGTGCCGGTGAAGGCCTCCAGCGCGTCGGGCCAGGGCTTGGACGCGCCCATCGCCAGCATCGCGTTCAGCTTGGTGCCGACTTCCTTGTTGCCGAAGAAGGAACAGCGGTGGAGCGGCCCCTTCCAGCCCGCCTGCTCGCACGCGGCCTTGTAGAACTGGAACTGCAGGATCCGCGCGAGGAAATAGCGCGTGTAGGGCACGTTGTTGGGAATATGGTATTTCGCGCCCGGATCGAACTTGTCCTCGCCGCGCGGCTCGGGCGGGGTGATGCCCTGATACCGCAGGCGCAGCGCGTTCCAGGCGGAATTGTAATTGTCCGTCTTGGTCTCGCCCGAAAAGACGCCCCAGCGCCACTTGTCCATCAGCAGGCCGAAGGGCAGGAACGCCACCTTGTCCATCGCCTGGCGCAGCAGCAGGCCGATGTCCTTGTCGGCGCTGGGCACCTTCGACGGATCGAGCAGGCCGATCTGCACCAGATATTCCGGCGTGATCGAAAGCGCGATGAAATCGCCGATCGCCTCGTGGAAACCATCGTTCGCGCCGGTGCGATAGAGCAACGGCTGATCCTTGTAGGCGCGCTGATAGTAATTGTGGCCCAGCTCATGGTGGATCGTGACGAAATCGTCCGAATTCACCTTGATGCACATTTTGATGCGCAGATCGTCCTTGTCGTCCAGATCCCAGGCGGAGGCGTGGCACTGGACCTCGCGGTCGCGCGGCTTCAGGAACTGCGAGCGGGTCCAGAAGGTGTCGGGCAGGCCCGCGAAACCGAGCGACGAATAGAAATTCTCGCCCGCCTTCACCATCTTGAGATGGTCATAGCCCTTCTGCTGGAGCAGCTCGCCGACATCGAAGCCCAGGTCGCCCGATCCGGGGGGCGCGACGATGTCGTAGATGTTGCCCCATTCCTGCGCCCACATATTGCCGAGCAGATCGGCACGGATCGGGCCGCTGGCGGGCTGCACCGCGCTGCCGTACTTCTGGTTGAGCTTCATGCGCACATAGCGGTGGAGCGAATCGTACAGCGGCTTCACCTCAAGCCACAGCTTGTCGGTGAGCGCGGCGAACTCGTCGGCGGGCATGTCATAGCCGGAACGCCACATCGCGCCGACATCCTTGAAGCCCAGCTCGCCCGCGCCCTCATTGGCGATGCCGACCATCTTGGCATAGTCCGCGCGCATCGGCGCGCCGACGTTGTTGTGCCAACTGATCCACATCTCCTTCAGCTCGGCGGGGTTGCGGTTGGTCCCCATCTCCGCCTCGATGTCGCTGCCGCTGATCTCCTTGCCGCGCAGCGTGCCCCGGCCCTTGCCGTACATCGATCCGATGCGCGTCGCGATCTCCGAAAGCTCACCCGCCGCGCCGGGCCGCGTGGGCGCGGGCAGCACAATCGCGCTGCGCAGGATGTCGAGCTTGCGCTTGGTATCGGGCGAGAGGTCCTTGACGTTCTGGTACTTGGCGGCCTCCAGCGCGAACTTCACCGCCATCTCCGTCCCGCGCGCGCCATAGGCGGCGACCAGCGCGTCGGTATCGTCGGTGATGAAGGTCGCGTTGATCCAGGCGACCCTGCCCGCCTCTAGGTTGAATTCATAGAATTCCTTCTCCGCCCGGGCGACGAAGGCGTCCGCCTCGGCCGCGGTCGGCTCCTGGGCGGCGGCCGCGGCGGCGGGCTTGGCCTTGGCCTTGCCGGTCTGGGCGGCGGCGGGAACGGAAACGGACGGAAGCGCGAGCATCGCGGCGAGCGCGAGCATCGAAGTGCCGATACGGATCATGAAGAAAGCCTCGAACTCGATTTCGGGATGGACGGAGACTGCGCGCCGGGGCGCCGCCGGTCAAGCGGCGAGGAAATCGGCGATCGCGCGGCCCAGTTCGGGCCGGGTGACGGAGCTCATATGGTTGCCCGGCACCTCCACCAGCGTCGCATCGGGCAGCAGCGCGGCCAGCTCGCCCGCCGGCCCGTTGTCCTGATCCTCCGCCCCGCACACCACGAGCACCGGCGCGGCGATCGCCGCCACCGTCTCGCGCGGGGTATCGACGAAGGTGTCGAGGATATGGATCAGCGCCTGGGGATCGCCCTTTGTGGTCTTCAGGAACGCCTCGGTCATCCATTCGGACGAGCCGCGCTGGAAGCTGCCCAGGCCGGTGAGCACGCGCCGGAAATATCCGCCCCGCCCCTCCGTATGGATCAGTCCGCGTAGCCCCATGCCGGAGAGCACCACGCGGCGCGGCGCGGCGCCGTTCGCCAGCATCCGCACGCTGGTCCGCGCGCCGAGCGAATAGCCGCCCAGGTCATAGTCGGTGAGGCCGAGATGTTCGATCAGCGCCATGCCGTCGCGCATCAGCACATCGGGCGGATAGCTGGCCGCGTCGTGCGGCCTGGCGCTTTCGCCGTGCGCGCGCAGATCGGGCATGATCACGCGGAAGCCGCGATCGGCGACCTGTTCGGCATGGCCATAGCGCAGCCAGTTGACGAAGGCGTTTGAGAAATATCCGTGGATCAGCACCACGGGCCGCCCCTCCCCCATCTCGTGCCACGCGAGCTGGGTGCCGTCGAAGCTGGTGAAGCGATGCGTCTCAGTCGGGAATTTTGCCAACGGCCTCGATCCAGCGTTCGTTGAGCTTGTCATAACTGTCGCAGCGGTGCCGCGGCACCGCGGAAGTGTCGATCCACGCTTCGTGCAGGCTCTCCGCGCCGAAATGATGGATCGGGCGGAAGCGCGACGGATCGTCGAAGCTGCCCACGGTCAGGTCTATCTTGCCGCTGTCCGGATAGGCGAACGTCAGCGGCGTGCCGCATTCGCGGCAGAAGCCGCGCGCCGCGATCGGCGACGAGGCGTAGTGGTCCGGCTCACGCTCCCAGGCCACGGCCGCAACCGGCACGTTCTTGAACGCGATCGAGACGCCGCCCGTGGCGCGCTGGCACATGCGGCAATGGCACAGATAGGCGTCGTCGCTGTCGATCGACACGCGATAGCGGATGCGCCCGCATTGGCAGCCGCCGGTCATCTCCTGGGCCATGCGCCCCTCCTAGGCCCGAGCCCCGCCATCCGCAACTTTCCCGGCTTGCGCGCGTTTTCGCATTGCACCATAGGTTGCGCATTGCAATTCATATGCATGCTTATTATATGCCCCGCCATGACTGATACCTTCGGCTTTACGCTAACCGAGCTTTCGCGGCTGATGCGGCGCGGGTTCGATCTGCGCGCACGCGCGATCGGGGTAACGCGCGCGCAATGGCACACGCTGTTCATGCTTTCGCGTAACGAGGGCATCAACCAGGGCGGCCTGGCCGACCTGCTGGAGGTGGAGCCGATCACGCTGTGCCGCATGATCGACCGGCTGGAGGAGGCCGGGCTGGTCGAGCGCAGGGCCGATCCGGCCGATCGCCGCGCCTGGCGCATCTACCTGACCGAAGCCTCGCATCCGCTGCTGGACAAGCTGCGCGGGCTGGGCGTCGAAATGAACGAGCAGGCGCTGGCAGGGCTTTCGCATGGCGAGCGCGATCAATTGCTGGCACTGCTGGCGCGGGTTCGCGCCAATGTGATTCGAGAAGCCCCCCAGGGCTCGGAGGCGATCAATGGCTGATGCGGACCCCAAGATGACCAAGCCCGAAGCCGCCATCGAAATCGAGGCCCCCGCCCCGCTGCCGGGCGCGGACGCCGACGCGAAGCCGCGCCGCCGCTGGGTTCGTCCCGCGCTGATGTTCGGGGTGCCCGCGGTGGTGCTGGCGGTGGCCGGCACGATCTGGATGACCTCCGGCGGCAGCGTCTCGACCGACAATGCCTATGTCCAGCAGGACAAGGTCTCGGTCTCCAGCGACGTCAGCGGACGGATCGTCGAGGTGGCCGTGCGCGAGAACCAGGAGGTGAAGGCGGGCGACCTGCTGTTCCGCATCGATCCGGAGCCTTATCGCATCGCCCTCTCCCAGGCGGAGGCCGCGATCGCGGGCGCGCAGGTGCAGCTCCAGACGCTGCGGGCCAGCTATGCCGGCACCGGCGCCGACATCCAGGCCGCGCGAGACCGCATCGTGGCCGCCGAGCAAGACTATGCCCGCCAGTCCGAACTGCTGAAGCGCGGCTTCACCACCCGCGCGCGGGTGGAGGACGCGCAGCACGCGCTGGAGCAGGCGCGCGCCTCGCTGGAAAGCGCCCAGGCGAGCGCGGCCGAAGCGCGATCGAAGCTAGCGACGGGCGCCGCCGTGCCGGGCGAGAACCCCGCCATCGCCGCCGCCCGCGCCCAGCGCGACAAGGCCGTATGGGACCTTTCCCGCACCGAAGTCCGCGCGCCCGCCGCCGGCACCGTCAGCCAGGCAGACCGGCTGCTGGTGGGCCAGATGATGATGACCGGCCTGCCCGCGCTGACGCTGGTGGCCAACGGCGGATCCTGGGTCGAGGCCAATTTCAAGGAGACCGACCTGGACGAGATGCGCGTGGGCCAGTGTGCCACCGTGAAGCTGGATGCCTATCCCGGGCTTAAGCTGAACGGCCATGTCGCCTCGATCGGCGCGCTTACGGGCAGCGAAACCTCCGTGCTGCCGGCGCAGAACGCCAACGGCAACTGGGTGAAGGTGACGCAGCGCGTGCCCGTGCGCATCGTGCTGGACCAGGCGAGCCCGCGCCAGCTCATCGCCGGGCTTTCCAGCCATGTGACGGTCGACTTCACCAAGATGTGCAAGTGAACCGCCCCCGCGCCGCACCGGCGCGGGCGGCGGCGTAGAAAGAGCGTAGCGATGGCGAGCGCCAGCCCCAGCACCCCGGCAGAAGCCGCCCCGCCCGCGCCGCCACGGCCCGGTGTGGCGGCGCTGCCCGTCAGGAACCGCGCGCTGCTGACGCTGGGCGTGATGCTGGCCACGATCATGCAGATCCTGGACACCACGATCGCCAATGTCGCGCTGCCGCACATGCAGACCGCGCTGGGGGCGACCGCGGACACCATAACCTGGGTCCTCACCAGCTATATCATCGCCACCGCGATCGCGATCCCGATCACCGGCTGGCTTTCCGACAGGATCGGATCACGCAACCTGTTCCTGATCTCCGTGGTCGGCTTTGTCCTCGCCTCCGCGCTGTGCGGCATGGCGACCAGCCTGGCGGAGATGGTGCTGTTCCGCATCCTCCAGGGCGTGTCGGCCGCGTTCATGAACCCGCTGAGCCAGACGGTGATGCTCGACATCAACCCGCCCGAACGCCAGGCGCAGGCGATGTCGATCTGGGGCATGGGCATCATGATCGGCCCGATCCTCGGCCCCGTGCTGGGCGGATGGCTGACCGAGAATTTCGACTGGCGCTGGGTGTTCTACGTCAACCTGCCGATCGGGGTGTTCTGCTTCGCGGTGCTGTGGGCGCTGCTGCCGTCGCGGCCGATACGAAAGCGGCAGTTCGACCTGTTCGGCTTCGCGCTGTTCTCGCTGGGCATCGCCGCGCTCCAGCTCATGCTCGACCGTGGCCAGGGCGAGGACTGGTTCGGATCGACCGAGATCTGGATCGAGGCGCTGGTGGCCGCAATCGCGCTGTGGATGTTCGCGGTGCATATGGCCACCGCCAGGAACCCGATGTTCGAGCGCGAGCTGTGGAAGAACCGCAACCTGATCACCGCGATCGGCTTCATGCAGGTGATCGGCGTGGTGATGATGGCCACGATGGCACTGCTGCCGCCGATGCTGCAGACGCTGTACGGCTATTCGGTGCTGGATACGGGCCTGCTGCTGATGCCGCGCGGGCTGGGCGTGCTGATCACCATGTTCGTTTCCGCCCAATTGGTGATGCGCGGGGTGGACGCGCGCTGGGTGGTGGGCGTGGGGCTCAGCATGGCGGCCTGGTCGCTGTACGAGATGACGCACTGGACGATCGAGATGAACTCCTGGCCGTTCATCTTCTCGGGCTTCATCCAGGGGCTGGGCATGGGGCTGGTGTTCATGCCGCTGAACGGCATGGCCTTCGCCACCCTGCCCCCCAAATATCGCACGGAAGGCGCCAGCCTGCTCAACCTGTCGCGCAACATCGGGGCGTCGGTGGGCATCTCGCTGTGCACCACGGTGCTGGCGCGCAGCATCCAGACGAGCCATGCGGACCTGGTGCCCCACCTCACCGCGCCGGGCCTCGACGGCTTCGATCCGAACCTGTTGCGGATGATGGGGCCGACGGGCGATTCGATCATGGCGATGGCCGACGCGATCGTGAACCAGCAGGCGGCGATGATCGGCTACCTGAACGATTTCAAGGCGATGATGATCGTCACCGCGCTATCGATCCCGCTCGTGCTGCTCCTGCGCCGTCCCAAGACGCCGATCGCCAACGATCCCGCCGCCGCGGGGCATTGAGGCCCTGGGATCGGCCAGGCAGCGCCATCGCGGCGAGCCGTCCCAGGCCGCGCGCAGGGGGCATACGCCCGGATCGGGGCGTCCCCGTGCCTGCGATCCCGCTCAGTCCGCCTTCTTCAGATGCCGCCGGCCGAGCAGCTCGGCGATCTGGACCGCGTTCAGCGCGGCGCCCTTGCGCAGATTGTCCGACACGCACCACAGCGCCAGGCCGTTGTCCACCGTCGGGTCCTCGCGCACGCGGCTGACATAGGTGGCATATTCGCCGACGCATTCGACGGGGGTGACGTATCCGCCGTCCTCACGCTTGTCGACCAGCATCACGCCGGGCGCCTCGCGCAGGATCGACTGGGCCTTCTTCGCGCTGATCTCGTCCTCGAACTCGATATTGATCGCCTCCGAATGGCCGACGAACACGGGCACGCGGACGCAGGTGGCGATCACCTTGATCTTCGAACCCAGGATCTTCTTGGTCTCCACCACCATCTTCCATTCCTCCTTCGTCGATCCGTCGTCGAGGAAGCTGTCGATATGGGGGATGACGTTGAATGCGATCTGCTTGGTGAACTTCTGCGGCTCGGCCGGATCGCCGACGAAGATGTTGCGGCTCTGCTCGAACAGCTCGTCCATCCCCGCCTTGCCCGCGCCGGAGACCGACTGATAGGTCGCCACCACCACGCGCTTGATCCTCGCCGCGTCGTGCAGCGGCTTCAGCGCCACCACCATCTGGGCGGTGGAGCAATTGGGGTTGGCGATGATGTTCTTGCGCTTGTAGCCGTCGATCGCTTCCGGGTTCACTTCGGGCACGATCAGCGGCACGTCCGGGTCCATGCGGTAGAGCGAGCTGTTGTCGATCACGACGCATCCGGCCGCGGCGAATTTTGGCGCATAGATCTTCGTCGCCTCGGACCCGATGGCGAACAGCGCGATATCCCAGCCGGCGGGATCGAAATGCTCGATATTGCGGACCTTCAGCATCCGCCCGGTCTCGCCGAACTCGATCTCGTCGCCGGTCGATCGCGCGCTGGCGACCACGGCGATCTCGTCCGCGGGGAATTCGCGCTCGGCGAGGATGTTCAGCATCTCGCGCCCGACATTGCCCGTCGCGCCCGCGACAACCACCCGATAGCCCATGATATTCCTTCCGTTATCCGGCCCTCAGGTGGCGATGCCGCTTCCCAATGCCAAGAGATCGCCGCGCGCCTAGCAGAGCGCCCCCCGCAGGCATAGCGCCGCAGCGCGCCTGCCCAGCACGCCCGCCCGGCGCGAAGGCCATTCAAAATCCGGATTTCCCACGACGCCGGACCCGATTAGGAGGGCGCCATGATACTGCCGATCATACTGCTGGCGATGCTCGCCCCCTCCCCCGCCCCCCAGGATTCGGAGGCCTGGAAAAAGGAATATAATGTGCTGGTCGACCGCCGGCAGGGCTATCTGGACAAGATGAAGGCTGAGGAAGGCGCCGCCAAGACCGCCGCGACGCAGGAAGAGGGGTGCGCCCACCTGAAAAACGCGATCGGCTATACCCGGCTCGCCCAGGTCGACGCGCGCGACGGATGGGATCTTGCGGATGAGCACGGCGAGACATTCTATGCCGACGTTTCCAGAAGAATGTTCAGCATGCTTGTCGAGCTTGAGAAACGCTACCTTGATGCGCATCGGACATTCTGCGGAGGCGATCCGAAGTTCGATTGATCATTTTCCCCGGCGAAGGCCGCGGAAAGACCTCAGGCGCTAAAGCCGGGTGCGTTTCATCTGACCCGTTCGCCCGTCGGAAAGCGCAGGGCGAACGGCCTGGAGCCTGTCCTGTTCAGGCGGCGCCGGCGCGACGCCCTACGCCGCCAGCCGCTCCAGCGCCTCGCTGGCTTCCATCCAGGTCGTCTCGGCGGCCTCGATCTTCTTCTCCAGATCGGCGCGGCGCTTCATCAGCTCGGTCATCGTCAGCTTCGCAAGATCGGGCGTGGCCGTGGCGGGATCGAACATCGCCCGGTCGATCGCGCTGCGCTTCTCGGTCAGCTTGGCGAGTTCGCTCTCGGCCGCCTTGGCCGCCTTGCGCAGAGCCGCCGCGGCCTCGCGCTCCTCGGCCTCCCTGCGCTTGGCCTCCTGCTTCTGGGCCTTTGTCTGCTTGCCCCCGCCGGCGTCCTTCGCCAGCACGAAGGCGACATAATCCTCCATGCTGCCGTCGAAATCCTTCGCGGTGCCGTTGTCGACCAGCACCAGCCGGTCCGCGGTCATTTCCACCATGTGCCGGTCGTGGCTGATGATCAGCACCGCGCCGGTATAGGCGTTCAGCGCCTGCACCAGCGCCTCGCGCGCATCCACGTCCAGGTGGTTGGTCGGCTCGTCCAGGATCAGCATGTGCGGCGCGTCGCGCGTGATCAGCGCCAGCGCCAGCCGCGCGCGCTCGCCGCCCGAAAGCTTGCCGACCTTGGTCGTCGCCTTGTCGCCCGAAAAGCCGAACCGGCCGAGCTGGCCGCGCACCGCCGCCGGCTTCGCATCGCTCATCAGCCGGGCCATGTGGTCCAGCGGTGTGTCCTCGCGATCCAGCTCCTCCACCTGATATTGGGTGAAATAGCCGACCTTCATGCGTGAGGAGGCGTTCATCTCGCCTTCCATCGGCGCCAGTTGCGCGGCGAGCAGGCGGGCGAAGGTGGTCTTACCGTTGCCGTTCCGGCCGAGCAGCGCGATGCGATCGTCGGGATCGAGCCGCAGGTTCAGCCGCCGCAGGATCGGCGTGTCGCCATAGCCCACCGACGCCATGTCGAGCGTGATCAGCGGCGGGCGCAGCTCCTCCGGATTGGGAAAGTCGAAGCTGAGCGAGGGATCTTCCAGCACGGCCGCGATCGGCTGCATCTTCGCCAGCATCTTGACGCGCGACTGCGCCTGCTTCGCGGTGGAGGCGCGGGCGGAATTGCGCGCGATATAGTCCTGCAGCTTGGCGCGTTCGGCCATCTGCTTCTCGCGCGCCGCCGCCTGTTGCGCCTGGCGCTCGGCGCGCTGGCTCTCGAACGCATCATAGCCGCCCGGATAGAGCGTCAGCTTGCCGCGATCGAGGTGGAGGATGTGATCGACGACATTGTTGAGGAAGTCGCGTTCGTGGCTGACCAGCAGGATCGTCGCGGGATAGGATTTCAGGAAATCCTCAAGCCACAGCACCGCTTCGAGATCGAGGTGGTTCGAAGGCTCGTCGAGCAGCAGCATGTCCGGCGCGGAGAACAGCAGCGAAGCGAGCGCCACGCGCATCCGCCAGCCGCCCGAGAAGCTCTCCATCGGCCGCTGCTGCATCTCCTCGTCGAAGCCGAGGCCCACCAGGATGCGCGCCGCGCGCGCCGGGGCCGAATAGGCGTCGATGTCGTTCAGCCGCTCATAGATATGGCCCAGCCGCTCCGGGTCCTCGCAGGTCTCGGCCTCGGCCATCAGCGCGGCGCGCTCGGTATCGGCCGCCAGCACGCTTTCGATCGGGGTGATGTCGCCGCCGGGCGCCTCCTGCGCGATATAGCCCAGGCGGGTGTTGCGCGGCATCTCCACGCCGCCCGTGTCCGGCTCGATCTGTTCGGTGATGACCTTGAGCAGCGTGGACTTGCCCGCGCCGTTGCGCCCGATCAGCCCGATCCGGCCGCGCGGGGGGAGCGCGGCGCTGGCGCGATCGATGATCGTGCGCCCGCCCAGGCGGACGGTGATGTCTTGCAGCGATAGCATGGTGGGGTGCGCTCTAGCGGGGCGAACGGGCGGACGCCAGAACCAAGCGGCCGTGCCGCGTCATCCCGCCCCCCGGCCGGGGCAGGACAAGGGGTTCAGCGCGCCGTCACCACGGGCACGCGGGCGGCGACCATTTCGGCCTTCCCGCGCGAGATGCCCCACAACAGGCGCGGATCGACCGGGTCCCAGGCGATCGCCTGCCCCTCGACAGGCACGGCGATGGTTGTCACCAGCTCCAGCACCGGTCCGGCCTGGGGAAGCTTCAGCACATACATCTCCGGACGGTCGTGGCCGGTGACGTAGAGATAGCCGTCGCGGTTCCAGTCGCCGCCCGACGCGCTCTTGGGCGCCATGCGGGCCAGCACCTCGGGCGGGAAGATCCAGGCGCCCTGCTCGGCGAAATCGGCCGAATAGCGGACCAGCGTGGTCCAGCGATTGTCGCGGCCGGGCTCGCCGCCCTTGCCCTCGTAATTGGCGAAACAGGCCCACCAGCTTCCGTCGTGCCAGGTCAGCCAGGTGAGCGATCCCCTGCCCGGCCCCAGGCTGCGCGAGGAAACGGGCCGCAGCGTATCGGCGTCGAAGGTCTCGACCGAGCTCGCCATCGGCACGTCGGGATAGTTGGACGCCGCGCACACCAGCCGCCGCGCATGGAGCGTGCAACTGTTCATATGCTTGTAGCGCCGCGGATCACCCTGCCAGCGCGCCGCAACCTTGCCGGTGCGGCGGTCGATCTTGGCGATCCGGGCGTTGTCGATGGCGTAGAGATAGCGGGCGTCCGCCACCACGCCCTGGTTCGCCTCGGGCGCGCCGATCCGCTGCTCCTCCACCGCGGCGGGGCCGGAGGGCTCCGCCTGGGCGGGGGCGAGCAGCAGGATCAGCGCGGCGAGCAGCATCAGAACTTCGCCGATACGCCGGCGTAGAAGGTCCGGCCATAGCGTTCGTTCTGGGTGACCCAGCCGGTGTGATCGCGGTTCCACTGATACTGGCGGGTCGGCTCGTCGGTCAGGTTCTGCGCCTCGGCGAAGAGCGTGACGTTGGGCAGCACGGCGATGCTGAACTTGGCGTCCAGCCGGCGCAGGTCGTCGTTATACTGATCCTGCTCGGCGGTGCCCGCCACCGCCACCGACAGCAGCGAATAGCCGGTGTTGTGATAGGCGACCGAAGCCTCGACGATGCCCTTCTGGTAGAAGAGCTGGGCGCCGTAGAGATACTTCGACTGGCTGGGGAAGGTCGAGGAACGGCCGTTGGGCAGGTCCAGCGACGAATCGGTCAGCGTCGCGTTCAGCTCCACGCCGAAGCCAGAGAGAAGGCCCGGCAGGAAGGTGAACTGCTGCTGATAGGCGACCTCGATGCCGTAGATCTCGCCCTTGTCGGCGTTCAGCGGCTGGGAGAAGCCCAGGACGTCGTACTGGCGGCCGGCGAAGGTCACATTGGTCATCGAATAGGCGTTGGTGAAGATCGGGTTGTCGATGAACTTCGCGAAGGCGCCGATGCTGACCAAGCCGCCGCGCTGGAAATACCATTCCAGGCTGCCGTCCAGATTGTGCGCGCGATAGGGCTTCAGATCCGGGTTGCCGGCCGAATAGCTGCCCTCGAACGTGCCGGGCAGCGTGCCGGGTTCGTAGCTGAGGTTGCCGCCGGGGCTGAGCTGGTTGTAGTTGGGGCGGCCCATGCTCTTGGTATAGGCCAGGCGCACCACCACTTCCGGCGTGGCGTCGACGCGGACGATCAGGCTGGGCAGCCAATCGTTATAGCCGATGTCGCGGCTGTCCGGCACCACGCTGGCCGAACCGCCCAGCGGCGTTTCCAGGCGGAAGCCGGTGATCGTGCCGCCGGTATGCTCGTACCGCAGGCCCGGGGTGACGGTGACCACGCCGAAGCGCAGGTTGGCCATCGCGTAGAGCGCGGTCACGTCCTCATCGATGTTCATATCGTTGAGCGTGGCGTTCGACAGCGAGGTCGCCGCGTCCTTCACGAACATCGCGCTGGAAAGGTTGGCGGCGGTGAAGGTGCGGATCGCGTCGATATCGATCGTCGGGCCGTTGCTGTACGGCGTGTCGCCGTTGCGCGGATAGACGCTGACCGTATCGCCCGCGAGGCCGAACTGCTGGAGCGTGAAGCGGTTGGCGGAACTGCCGCGCGTCCAGGTATCGTTGGCGGCGTCGAAGCTCTTGTCGGTCGCGCGGAACTTGGCGCCGGCCTTTACGAAGCTGCCCGCATCCAGCCCGTCGAGCGTCCAGGTGAGGTCGAGGCGGCCCTGCCAGATGTCTTCCTCGCCGCTTTCGAGCTGCTCGGTATACTGGCGGAAGTTGAGCTGCGAGGTCGCGCATTCGGTGCGCGGCTTGGCGGAGAACACCTTTTCGGTGAAATCGAAGTCGACCGTGCCGGGGTTGCAGCGGAACTGCCAGAGCTGGTTCGGCTCATAGACCTCGTTGTGGACGCGGGCGATGGTCCAGTCGGCCTTGATCGCGCCGAACGTGCTGGAGCCGCCCACCATGCCGGCCAGGATCGACTTCTCCTTATATTCCTGGCGCAGGTCCTGGCGGCGTTCCGGGCCGGTGCCCGCGCCGGTGCCGACGTTCGCCGTCCCGGTGACGGTGCCGGTCAGCCCGTCCGGGTTCATCGTGAAGGCCGGGGTGCCGACCAGCGCGGCGGTGGCGAAATCGAGCCGGTAGCGCTGGCGGTACTCGTCCTCGGTGAACTTCGACCAGATGCCGCGGACATAGAACTGATGATCGTCCGACGGGCGCCAGTCGAGCGACCCGGTGGCGCCGATGCGCTCACGGTGCAGGCTGTAGTCCGTATACTTGATGTTGGTCGGCAGGCCGCCGCGCGCCGCGCCCGCGACCGTGCGCCAATCGTCCGGATAGAGGCCGTAGCTGGCGTAGGTGCGATCCGAATAGCTCATGCCCAGCATCAGGCCGAACTGCTCGTCGCTGCCGAAGCGGCCCGCAACGCTGGCGTCGCCGCGCACGGGCGCCTTCTTGTTCAGCTCCTGATAGCCGACCTGGCCGTTGAGCAGCAGGTTGAACGGCTTGTCGAAATCGAACGCGGTCTGGGTGACCAGGTTGATCGAACCGCCGATGCCCTGGCCGTCCATGTCCGCGGTCTTCGCCTTGGCGATCTCGACGCGGTTGAGGAGCTGGCCGGAGATGACGTCGAGCGGCAGCGAGCGCGTGGTGCCGTCCGGATTGCCCACCTCGATGCCGTTGACGGTGTAGTTGTTGAGGTCGGAAGGCACGCCGCGCACGGCGACATAGCGGCCCTCGCCCTGATCATAGGTGACGCCCACGCCCGGCAGGCGCTCCACCACCTCGGCCACGTTGCGATCCGGCAGGCGGCCGATCTCGTCCGCCGCGGCGACGTCGATCACGCCGATCGCGTCGCGCTTCAGGTCGATCGCGCGCTCCTGCTGCGCACGCTGGCCGGTGACGACGATCTCGCCGCTATCTTCCTGGGCTTCCTGGGCATGCGCGGGAAGAGCCAGCGCGGCGGCGGCCACGGTGGCGAGCAATACGGACTTCATGGATGCGATCCCCCTTTGGTGGTTGAGGGGGCCGCTAGGCGCGATCGGCGACTCCGCGGCGACCGGCCGGGGACTCTTATGTTGCAGTTGCGAGATGATTTTGCGACGGCCGCCGGAACGGCTGGCGCTGGACATAGGCCAGGCTGCGCCACAGCCATTCCAGCGGGCCGCTGGCGAAGAAGCGCAGCCACAGGTTCGCCAGCACGAGCTGCGCGGCGATCGCGGCGAGCACGATGCCGTAGAGCTCGGCCCAGCCGAGCTTGCCCCACAGCCCCGGACCCCAGGGCGCGAACAGGATCCACATGCCCAGGATCGTCTGGAGGAAGTAGAGCGAGAAGGCCATGCGCCCTGCCGCCTTGAACGGAGCGAGCAACAGCCTCCCCGCGGCGGCGCGGACCAGCAGGTTGATCAGCGCGACATGGCCAATCGACACCGCGATCCGCGCGATCTCCGTGGTCATCCAGAAGCTGCGCGGCAGCGGCAGCATCGTCAGTGCCTCCTGCGCGCCGATCCACCGCAGCGGCATGCCGGCCGCATAGCAGGCGAGCATCAGCAACAGATAGAAGCGCGTGCTGCGCCCGCCCTGGATCACCCCCCATTTGAACAGCGCCAGCCCGATCAGCATCATGCAGAACGCCTCCGGCACGGTATCGATCAGCGACGGGGCGACGAAGGTGATCCAGGTGCCGATATTATATCCGGCATAGGCCAGGAGCCCGGTGCGCGACTGTTCCTCCTGCTTTCGCAGCCCCGCGATCTCCTCGCCCCCGGTGCGGCGGCGCTCGACCGACTTCTGCCAGTCGGTCAACGCCTTCCTGTCCTTCTCGCTCAGCGCCTTGCCCTCGGCCTGCAGCTTCTGGGCGGCGACGGTGCGCGCCATCAGGTCGGCACGTTCGGCATAGCGGATGCCGCCGGAGACGAGGACATAGGCGGCGAACGCCAGCCCCAGCCCCAGCAACAGCTTCGGCCCCAGCTTGCGGAACGGGAACAGGAACAGCGCGGCCAGCGCATAGACGTGCAGGATGTCGCCCGCCCACAGCAGCACGAAGATGTCGAACAGGCCGAAGGCGAGCAGCCACAGGTTGCGCCGCGCATAGAGATCGGCGACCGCCACCGGCCCGTCTGGCTCCATCGCGCGGCGGGCGAGCACCATCAGCCCCGCGCCGAACAACAGCTCCAGCATGCCGCGCTGCGTGCCTTCCAGCACCACCTGCACCGCCGTCCAGCTCGCCTGATCGAGCGGCGTCGAGCCGACGCTGCGCGGATCGACGAACAGGTCCGCCAGCCGCGTCGCCATGTAGGGGATGTTCATGAAGAAGATGCCGAGGATGGCGAAACCGCGCAGCATGTCGATCACGTCGATGCGCGATTGCCCGGTAACCGGCGCGAGTTGGGTGCCGCCCGTTTCGCTCATGCCCCGTCTCCCCCTGGATGCCCGGGACGGGAGGCTAGGCGTGTGTCCGGATCGTGTCGATAGTGTCGATAGGGTGCGGCGCTCCTCCCCGGCTTCGGCTCCGGGGAGGAACGGCGCGGCCTATTTCTCCAGGCTGCGGTCCAGGAAGCCGAGGATCGTCTTCCACAGATGCACGCTGACGCCCGGGCCGCCCACGCGATGGGTCTGGCCCGGGTAGAGCATCGTTTCGAACGGCACCGCGCCCTGCTGGAGCTTCGCGAGCATCACCGTGCTGTGCTCCAGCACGACATTGTCGTCGGCCATGCCGTGGATGATCAGCAGCGGATCGGCGATCTTCAGCGCGTCGCCCACCGTATCGGCCTTGGCATAGGCCTCCGGCACCTCGCGCGGGTCGCCCATGTAGCGTTCGGTATAATGGGTGTCATAGAGTTCCCATTTACTCACCGGCGCCCCCGCCACCCCCGCGGCGAAGGTGCCGGGCGCGGCCTCCAGCATCTTCAGCGTCATGTACCCGCCATAGGACCAGCCATAGGTGGCGACGCGATCCGGATCGACGAAATCGAGCGACTTCAGATAGGCCGCGCCGGCAAGCTGGTCGGCGACTTCCACCCCGCCCATCGCGCGATAGATATGGTCTTCGAACGCCTTGCCGCGATTGGCCGAGCCGCGGTTGTCGAGCTGGAACCAGATGTAGCCGCGGGCGACCAGATATTGCTGGAGCGCCCCGCCCCACTGGCGGCTGACCTGCTGCGCGTGCGGGCCGCCATAATGCTGGAAGAACACCGGATAGCGCTTGCCGGGCTCCAGCGGGGGCGTGATCATCTCCCACTGAAGTTCGGTGCCGTCCGCGGCCTTGATCGTGCCGAAGCTGCGCTCGCGATGCGCGGCGAGATAGGGGTGATAGGGGTGCGCCGGATCGGCGACCGCGTTCTGGTTGATCCAGGCGACGCGCTTGCCGTCCGCATCGGCGAGATAGGTCTGTGGCGGCTGGCCCGGATTGGATCGGGTGACGATCGCGCGGGTGGCGCGCGTATCCATCGTCGCCATGTTCCACCAGCCCGCATCGGTCAGCCGGGTGATGCGGTTCCCGTGCGCCAGATCGAGCAGGTACAGATGCCGTTCGAGCACGCCGTCGCGGTTTCCGGCGAAATAGAGCCGGCCCTTGTCCTCATCCAACCGGACGAGCTGGAACACCTCCCAATCGCCCTTGGTGAGCTGGGTCCATTTGCCCGCCTTCCAGCGATAGAGATGGCCGTGGCCGTCGCGTTCGGACCACCAGATCAGCCCGCCGTCGCGCGTGGGGGTCAGCGCGTTCGAAAGGTTCACCCAGCTCCGCTCGCCCGATTTCTCGGTGAACAGCAGCGTGGACCTGCCGCTGTCCGGATCGATGCTGAGCAGGTCCAGCGTCTTCTGGTCGCGGCTCTGGCGCTGGACGAGCAGCGCCTTGCCGCCCCAGGCCCATTGCACGCGGGCCAGATAGATGTCGGTTTCCGTCCCCAGATCAGCCTTCACCTTGCCGCTGCCGTCGGGGCGCATGATCCACAGTTCGTTGCGCACATTGGGCGTGCCCGCCTTGGGATAGCGCTGGTCATAGACGCGCGTGCCCTCGGCGCCGATCGCGGCGCGGCTGACGATGCCGACCGGCGCCTCGTCGAAGCGCTGGACGGCGATGCGGGTGTCGCCGGGCGCCCACCAATAGCCGTCGAACCGGTCCATCTCCTCCTGCGCGACGAACTCCGCCTCGCCCCAATGCACGGTGCCGCCGCCGTCCTGCGTCAGCACGCGCTCGCCGCCGCCGGCCAGATCGACCAGCACCAGATTCTGGCCGCGCACGAAGCTGGCATAGCGTCCGCCGGGGCCCACCTCCGGGTTGAGCGCGTCGCGGCTGTTGCCGGGCAGCTTGCGGACGTTGCCCTCCAGATCGGCCAGGTAGAGTTCGCCGTCGAGCGGAACGAGGATCGATCGGGCGTCGGGCGACCAGTCATAGGAAACGATGCCGCGGATGCCGCCGATGCGCGCGCGCTCGCGCTGCATCTTCTCCGCCTCGGACAGCTCGGCGCCGGAGCCGATCTTGCGGGAATCGACCAGCATGCGCCATTCGCCGCTGGCGGTATCCATCGCCCACAGGTCGAAACGGTCGCGCTCCTCCTCGCGGTTGCGCAGCACGGTGAGCCATTTTCCGTCCGGCGACAGCTTCATCGCACGCGGCTGAGCGCCCGCCAGATCGGGGCTGGCGAAGACGCGCTCGAGCGTGAGTTGCGGCGGCTGGGGACCGGGATCAGCGGCCATTGCGGGCGCCCCCGACGCGAACAATACCAGCCCCATCAACCATGCGCGCATTCCCAAGACTCCGGGTTTCCGATCCCCGCGGCCGCGGGGGTTGCACGTTATCGCGGCTGGCATCGCGCGCGTAAAGCTCCGCGGCATATGGGCAGCCACGCCTGCGGATGATAGCATCGGGCCATGCGCATCCCGATCCGATTGCTCGCCTGGCCCGCCGCCGCCGCCGCACTGCTTTCCGCCGCCCCGGCGCTGGCCGAAGACTGGCAGGTGCTCACAACCAGCAAGGAGGGCATTGTGTTCTGGATCGACCGCGATTCGATCCAGACGGTGGAGGGCTATCCGCAGGCCTGGACCAAATCGGACTATAGCGCGGTCGAAACGGGCGACGTCAGCGAGCGCAAGGCGCTGGAGGATTATGACTGCGCCGCGCGGGCGCTGCGGCTGCGCCGGACGATCGCCTATGGCCGCGACGGCAATGTGCTTCGCACGCTGAACCAGACCGCGTCGGAGGCGAAGTGGTCCCCCGTGCAGGAAGGATCGATCGGCGACGCCAAGATCGCCGAGGTCTGCGGCGGATAAGGCCGCCTCACCCCATCGCGTAGCGCGGGCCGGGGCCGGCCTTCGCGGCGCGGTCTTCCGGATTGTAGAGCGCGCAGCGCCGCAGGCTCAGGCAGCCACAGCCGATGCAGTTTTCCAGGTTGCCGCGCGTCCGCTCCAGCGCGGCGATGCGATCGTCCAGCGCACGCAGCACGCCCTTGCTGATCCGCCGCCAGTCCGCCTGGGTGGGCGTGCGCCCTTCCGGCAGGCCGCCCAGCTCCGCCGCGATCTGGGGGATGGTGAAGCCGAGCTGCTGCGCGATCAGCGCGAACGACAGGCGGCGGATGTCCGAGCGCAGGAAGCGCCGCTGGCCGCCCGCGGTGCGGAACGGATGCACCAGCCCCTTCGCCTCATAGAAGCGGATCGCCGAGACGCTCAGTCCCGTGCGGGCGGCGAGATCGCCGATCGTCAGCACTTCGTTCCCGCGCCCAGCCATCGCCCTTTGCAAATCCCTTGACCTCAACTTAGCTTGAGGTTGTAGCGGGCTTGGGCAGGATGAATCAAGCTGGAGGAGCCGCCATGCCCTATCTCGAACATGTGAACCTGACCGTGCGCGATCCGGAGCGCACCGCGGCGCTGATGGCGCGGCTGTTCGGCTGGCATGTCCGCTGGTCCGGGCCGGCGCAGATGGGCGGGCGCACGGTGCATGTCGGCGACGATCGCTGCTATCTCGCGCTCTACACGCTCGAAGGCGAGGCGACGCCGGCCGAACGCTTCGTGAAGGGGCGCCCGTTCAACCATGTCGGCGTGCTGGTCGAGGATCTAGACGCGATCGAGGCGCGCGTGGTGGCGGAGGGGCTGAAGCCTTTCAGCCACGGCGACTATGACCCCGGCAGGCGCTTCTACTTCCTGGATTATGACGGCAGCGAGTTCGAGGTGGTCAGCTATCGCTGACCCCGGCCGTGCCGGATGCCCGGGCGGGAGCCGTCTTCAGGCGTGCCGAAGACGGCCCCGGCCGGTCACGCGCCGGCGTGGCGCCGTTCGTATTCGCTGATCCATTCGAGCGTCTTGGTCATGCCGCCGAATGGATAGAAGTGCAGCCGCACCCGGCCGTGCTCCGGCCCCAGCCCGCGCTGGAAGGCGTCGACCAGCTTGTCCGGCCCCGCGCTGCCCAGCAGGTTGGTGACCGAGATGCCGTATTTCTTCAGCACCGCGGTGGACGCGCCGACGCCGCAGCGCGCGGCATAGGCGAGCAGGCGCTTGATCCCCGCAGGACCGGGCACGCCGATCCGCACCGGGCAATCGATGCCGCGCACGCGCAGTTCCTTCAGCCACGCCAGGAACGCTTCGGGATCGAACCCGAACTGGGTGACGATCAGCGGCGACATGCCGCGCCGCGCGATCTCCGCCACCTTCGCTTCCAGCACCTCCCAGGTCTGGGCGACGGTCATGTTCGGATGGCCCTCGGGATGGCCGCCGACGCCGATGGCCTGGACGCCCGCGCGCTCGAACGCGCCGGTGGCGATCAGTGCCGATGTGTCGGCGAACGGCCCCTGCGGCTCGGGCGGATCGCCCGCGACGATGAAGCAGCGCTTCACCCCGGCGCGTTCGACCACCGCCTTCAGATAGCCTTCGAAATCATCGGTCGAAAGGATGCGGCGCGCGGAGAAGTGCGGCATCGGTTCGAAGCCCAGCTCGCGCACCGCGGCCGTGGCGGCGATGCGCGCGGCGACCTCCTCGCCAGGCAGGAAGGTGACCGCGATCGGGGTCTCGGCGGGGATGAGCGGCGCGGCGTCGCGCAGCGCCGGCTCGTCCTTGGCGGTCATCTCCAGGCTGAAGCCTTCGGTGATGATCGCGGGGGTCTTGTCCCAGTTGGGATGGATCAACTGCGTAGCCATGGCATTCCTCTCGGGCCTCCCGGGCCGGATGGACGCCCGGCCGCGATGATCCTCGCGGTCCGGGCGTTCATCCTGTGCGCCTTGCGGCTGTGGAGCCTCAGGCGGTGCGGCCGGTGCGCCAGCCCTCCTGATAGGTTTCGCGCGCCACGTTCGAGTAGGGAACGGGGCTGACGACCGCGCGGACCTCGATCTGCTTGTGCGGCTCGACCGTGGTCTTGCGGGTGTTCGGGCCTTCGCCCCAAACGACGCGCAGCTCGGTGCCGACCGGGATCTCGTGATCGATGGTCGCCAGGCTGAGCGCCTTCTTCTCATTGTAGGAATAGCCGGTGAACATCGACAGGCCGACCGTGGTGCCGCCCGCATCGACGACGCGATCGGCGTTGGTGTTGGCATAGTTGGCCAGCGGCAGATCGAAGAACTTGTACTGCTCGCCCTCCGGATCGAACAGCGAGCCCATGACCTTCTTCATGTCGTCCGCGTTCCAGGCCAGCGTCACCTTCTTGCGCTGGGTGGCCGGATCGAGCTTCTCCAGCGCCTCGCGGCCGTGGAAATCGTGGTCGAACTTGACGAACGGGCCATAGCCCAGCTCCCACGGGTTGAGGTAGTAATCCTCGATGTTGTCGGAGACGAAGCTGCCGCCGATCGCGCCGGTCGCCTCATAGGACGAAGCGCTCAGCCACTCGCGATAGCCCTTGAGCTTGTCGCCGGTGTAGATCGCGGGCAGCGGCGAGGGGATCCAGCCGCTTTCCAGCGTGTTCGACGGATAGGCGCGGCTGCCGACCGGGATCAGGCCGAATTCCTTGCCGGCTTCCAGGATCGCGGCGCGGATTTCTTCCTGGGTCTCATAGGGGCCCCAGATCTCCAGGCCCGGCGCACCCGCCATGCCGTGGCGCAGCGTGCGGATCGTGTGGCCGGCGATGTTCATCGTCGACATGTTGAAGAACTTGAGCTGCTCCAGCGGGCCGCCGTGCAGCTTCTCGATCACGTTCCACGCCTGGGGGCCCTGGATCTGGAAGCGCCACGAGATGCGCTTCACCGGCTTGCCCATCGGGCGGCTGGGCGAACGATCGTCATGCACGATCTCGACGTCGTAGCCGCCGGTCTCGCCATGGTACATCAGCCAGTTCGCGGCGGGCGCGCGGCCGACGTAGACGAACTCTTCCTCGGCCAGCCAGAAGATGATGCCGTCGCCGATCACATGGCCATAGGGCGTGGTGGGGACGTACTGCTTGGCCTTGTTGACGGTCCAGCCCTTGGGGCTGTTGATCATGGTGTCGGTGAGGAGCTTCAGCGCGTCCTTGCCGCGGATGTAGAGGTCCACCATGTGGTGGGTCTGGTCGAACAGCACCGCGGAATGCTGCCACGCCCACTGCTCGCTGCGCCAGTTCGAGAATTCCGGCGCAACTACGGGGTAGACGTAAGCGCCAATCTGCGAGTTGCGCAGCATTTCCACGGGGTTACCCGCTGCGTTGAGCACCTCCTCCAGATTCTTCGCGGTCATATCGCTCTCCTACTTCGACAAGATCGGCGCCCACGGCAAAACAGGAAGCCGGTCTCTGCTCCCTGCCCGCCGATCGCGCCGGGTTTCAAAATTCGTTCGCACTGCATACAAAACTTTGTATGTAGGACAAACAGTTTATTGCATCGGTGAACCGCACAAAATTGCGGCACGAAACGACGAGGGACGAGGAAGCACCATGGGAAATGCCTTCACGCTCACGCTATCCTGCGACGACCAGCCTGGGCTGGTGGCCGCAGTCGCGACCATGATCGCGTCGAGCAACTGCAACATTCTGGAAGCGCAGCAATTCGACGATCGCGAATCGGGCCGCTTCTTCATGCGCGTGGTTTTCGAGCGGCTTGAGGGGGCCGCCGAGCTGGACGGGCTGCGCGCCGCCTTCAAGCCGCTGGCCGACCGATTCGCGATGACCTGGAAGCTGCGCGACAACGACACCCGCACCAAGGTGATGCTGATGGTGTCGAAGTTCGACCATTGCCTGGGCGACCTGCTCTACCGCCACCGGATCGGCGAGCTGAACATCGATCCGGTGGGCATCATCTCGAATCACCCGCGCGAGGCGCTGAACCTCACGCTGATCGGCGACATCCCCTATCACTATCTGCCGATCACCAAGACCACGAAGCCGCAGCAGGAAGCGCAGATCAAGGAACTGGTGACCGCATCGGGCGCCGAGCTGGTGGTGCTGGCGCGCTACATGCAGATCCTGTCGGACGACCTCGCAAGCTTTCTGTCCGGCCGCTGCATCAACATCCACCACAGCTTCCTGCCCGGATTCAAGGGCGCCAAGCCGTATCACCAGGCCTATGCCCGCGGCGTGAAGATGATCGGCGCGACCGCGCATTACGTCACCGCCGACCTCGACGAAGGGCCGATCATCCACCAGGACGTGGAGGCGATCAGCCACGCCGATTCGCCCGAGGATCTGGTGCGCAAGGGCCGCGACATCGAACGGCGCGTGCTGGCGCGCGGCGTCCACTATCATGTCGAGGACCGGGTGCTGCTCAACGGCAACCGCACCGTCGTCTTCCGCGACTGAAGATCCGGACCGGAACCGCGGGGATCGCCGCGGTTCCGGAAATCCGGCCTTGCCCCGGCCCAACCGGACCTATTGCAACGCGGCCACGCCGGGGATCACCCGCCCCGCCGCGGCCAGCCGGAATCGCGCGGCCTTCAGCGTGTTTTCCATCAGGCAGGCGATCGTCATCGGGCCGACGCCGCCGGGAACCGGGGTGATCGCGCCGGCGATGTCCTTCGCCTCGTCGAACGCCACGTCGCCGACGATGCGGTGGCCGCCCTCCGGCTTTGGCACGCGCGTGGTGCCCACGTCGATCACCACCGCGCGCGGCTTGATCCAGTCGCCGCGAACCAGGCCGGGCTTGCCCACCGCGCTCACCAGGATGTCGGCGCCACGGCACACGAAGCGCGTGTCGCGGGTGTGGATATGCGTCATCGTCACGGTCGCGCGCGCCTCCAGCAGCAGCGCGGCCATCGGCTTGCCGACGATGTTCGAGCTGCCGATGACGACCGCGTGACTGCCGGTCAGATCGGGGACGATCGACTGGATGATCTTCATGCAGCCGAGCGGCGTACACGGGATCAGCCCGCGCTCCGCCCCCTGCGACAACAGCCCGGCGTTGAGCGCATGGAGCCCGTCCACGTCCTTCGCCGGATCGATCGCGGCCATCACGCGCAGCGTGTTGATCGCGCCCGGCAGCGGGAGCTGGACCAGGATGCCGTCGATCTCGTCGCGCGCGTTGAGCTTCGCGACCTCGGCCAGCACCTGTTCCTCGGTCACATCGGCGGGCAGGCGGACCAGCTCCGACACGAAGCCCACCTCGCGCGCCAGCTTGACCTTGCTGTTCACATAGACGTGGCTGGCGGGATCGTCGCCCGCCAGGATCACCGCCAGCCCCGGCGCGCGCGGCAGCGCGGCCATGCCGGCCTTGACCTCCTCAGCCACCTTTCGGGCGAGCGCGCGCCCGTCGATCACATGCGCCGTCATCGCTTATACTCCATCACGGGGCGTAAAAGGGCGAGCGCGGCCGTCAAAGGCTCAGCACCTTCGCGGCATTCTCCTTCAGGATCAGCGGCATCACCTCTTCGCGGAAGCCAGCCTCCTGCGCGGCGGCGATCCATTTGTCCGGGCGGATCAGCGGGAAATCGGAACCGAACAGCATCTTATGCTTCAACTGGGTGTTGGCATACTGGATGAGCTGCTTCGGGAAATATTTGGGCGACCATCCGGACAGGTCGATGAAGACATTCTCCTTGTGCAGCGCCATCGACAGGCTCTGGTCGGTCCAGGGCCAGCTCGGGTGCGCCAGGATGAACTTCATGTCGGCGAACTCGGCCGCGACCTCGTCGATCAGCATCGGCTCGCCCCACTTCAGCTTCACGCCGCCGCCCGCGCGCATGCCGGTGCCCATGCCAGAATGGCCGGTGTGGAAGATCGCGGGCAGCTTATAGTGATCGATCACCTCATACAGCGGCCAGGCGATGCGATCGGCGGGGTGGATGTCCTGGACGATGCCGTGGAACTTGAATCCCTTGATCCCGTGGTTCTCGATCAGGTCGCGGGCCTCGCGCGCGCCCAGCTTGCCCTTGCGCGGATCGATCGACGCGAAGGGGATGACGATATCGTCATGCTGCGCAGCAATTTCCGCGATTTCGTAATTGCTGATGCGCTTGGCGCCCAGCGCGGATTCGCTGTCCACGGTGAACAGGCAGAAGGCGACATTCTGTTCGCGGTAGAAGGCGATCGTTTCCGGTATGGTCGGCCGCTTGCGATCGGTCTTGAAATAGCGCGAGGCCGCGTCGAAGAATTCCGCCATCACCGGGTCCTCCGGATCGTGGCACGAAACCTCGGCGTGGACGTGGACGTCGATGGCGGTGAACTTGGCGGGATCGATCGGCATTGGGGCTCCTGAACTCCCTCTCCCCTGCCCCTCCCCGAATGCGGGGAGAAGGCGAAATCACAACTGGATGATCACCGATTTGAGCTCGGTGTACATCTCCACGCCCTGGCGGGCCTGTTCGCGGCCCAGGCCCGATTGCTTGAAGCCGCCGAAGGGCAGCGCCGGATCGATCACCGCATGGCAATTGCCCCAGACGGTGCCCGCCTTGATCTTGGCAGCCAGCTTGTGCATCGCGCCCACGTCGCGCGTCCAGATGCCGGCGCCCAGGCCGTAACAGCTATTGTTCGCCTCGCGCGCGACCTCGTCCAGATCGTCGAAGCGCTGCGCCACCACCACGGGGCCGAAGATCTCCTCCTCGACCACGCTCATGCCCGGCTTCACGTCCACCAGCACGGTGGGGTTGACGTAATAGCCGCCCTCCGAAGCGGGCGCGTCGCCGCCCACCGCCACGCTGGCGCCGTCGCGCTTGCCGGCCTCGATATAGCCCATCACGCGATCGAACTGCTCGGCGGAGACCAGCGGCCCCATATGCCCTTCGGGATCGAGCGAGGCGCGCGGCGCCCAGAAGCTGGCGGCGCCCGCCACGCCCTCGATCAGCTTGTCGAAGATCGAGCGGTGGGCATAGAGGCGCGATCCGGCGATGCAGACCTGGCCCGAGTTGAAGAAGATCGCGCCCGCCGCACCCGGTGCCGCGGCCTCCACGTCCACATCGGGCAGCACCACCACCGGCGACTTGCCGCCCAGCTCCAGCGTGACGCGCTTCAGCGTGTCGGTGGCGTTGCGATTGATGATCTTGCCGACCTCGGTCGATCCGGTGAAGGCCACCTTGTCCACGTCGGGATGCTTGACCAGCCGGTCGCCCGCGGTCTCGCCCAGGCCGGTGATCACGTTGATCACGCCCGCCGGGAACCCGGCCTCCGCCACCAGATCGGCCAGGCGCAGCGCGGTGAGGCTGGTCTGCTCGGCGGGCTTCAGCACCAGCGTGCAGCCCGCGGCCAGCGCCGGGGATATCTTGAGCACCGCCATCAGCAGCGGGAAGTTCCACGGCACGATCTGCGCCGCCACGCCCACCGGCTCGCGGCGGACATAGGAATGGAACATGCCGCGCGGCACCGACGAGGGCTCGATCATCTCGCCGCCCAGCTTCGATGCCCAGCCGGCCATATAGTGCATCATGCCGACCGCGCCGGGCACGTCCACCGCCGCGGCCATGCCCTTGGGCTTGCCGTTGTCGATCGCCTCCAGCTCGGCGAACTCTTCGGCATGGGCAGCGATCAGATCGGCCAGCCGGTGCATCATCCCCTCGCGCGCCAGCGGCGGCAGGTTCGACCAGCGGCCGTCGTCGAACGCAGTGCGCGCGGCGGCGACGGCGCGATCGACATCGGCGTCGGATGCGTCGACGATCCGCGTCACCTCGCGCCCGCTCGACGGGTCCATCACCGGCACGGTCTTGTCGTGCGAGGAGGACACCCATTCGTTGTTGATGAACAGCGCCGGCCGGCGGCTCAGCGCCCGCTTGGCGGCATCGGAGTAGGCGTGCTGCGACAGGCGCGGCAAGGCGGCCATCTCATTCATCGATCACTCTCCTGCTCTGGTCTTCTGGCGCGGGAATCGGTGGGCCGGATAGCAATATTTGTTGATGTTGCATACAATTTTTCGCCCTCCCCGGCCCCGCGATGCTGCGCAGCGCGAAGCCGGGGGAGCGGGCGTCACTGCGGGCCGATCTGCTTGTCTTCATTGGCGCGCTTGATGACGTAGAGGCGGATCCGGTCGATCTGGTCCGCGCTCATCACGTTGGACCAGGCGACCATGCCGTTGGCCTTCAGCGCGCCGTCATGGACGATCATCTGCCAGTTCTGCGGGTTATGCAGTACGCTGGAGTGGCGCAGGTCCGGCGTGATGCCCCCCCCGACGGCCGAATCGCCGTGGCAGGTGCCGCAGAAGCGGCCGTAGAGGTTCGCCCCCTCCGCGATCGCCTCCGGCGTGCCGGTGACGGGCGGCGGATCGAGCGGCAGCTTGTCGTTGGGCGGCGGCGCGGGCAGCTTCGCGGTGCCGCCCACCTTGAACACCAGCAGGCGGCTGATGTTGCGCACCGGCCCGGACTTGTCGGAGAGGACCCCGGTGGCGAGCGGCCACACGCCGCCCCAGCCCGCCAGCACGGCGACATATTGCTCGCCGTTGATCGTGTAGGTGATCGGCGCGGCGATCACGCCGGTCTGCGCGTCGAAGTTCCACAGCTTCTTGCCGTCCGCCGCCGAATAGGCCGCGAAGCCGCCCGCCGCATTGCCCTGGAACACCAGGTCGCCGCCGGTGGAGAGCAGGCCGCCGTTCCACGGGCCGGGATAGTCCACGCGCCAGCGCTCCTTCTGCGCCACCGGGTCCCAGGCGATCAGCACACCCTTGGTCGCAGCCTTGGCGCCTTCGCGCACCGCGGGAACGGCGGGCATCGCGCCCGCGGCCATGTTCACGCCGACGTTGAAGCCCTGCGCCGCAGGCTTCCAGTCGGGTTCGGGGAAATAGGGGAAGGCGGCGACCTGCGCGGGGATATAGACCAGCCCCTGCTTCGGGTTGAACGCCATCGGGTGCCAGCTATGCGCGCCGCCCGCGCCGGGCATGCCGATCCACGGCTTGCCAGTCTTGTAATAGCGCGCGTCGGGGTTCTCGATCGGCCGCCCCGTCTTGGGATCGAGGCCCGTCGCCCAGGTGACCGGCACATAGTTGTTGCCGGAGATGAACTGCCCCGTCTCGCGATCCAGCACGTAGAAGAAGCCGTTCTTCGGCGCGTGCATCAGCACCTTGCGCGGCTTGCCGCCCATGGTCAGGTCCGCGAGCATGATATGCTGGGTGGCGGTGAAGTCCCATGCCTCGGCCGGGGTCTCCTGGAAATGCCACACATATTCGCCGGTCTTCGGGCGGATCGCGACGATCGACGAGAGGTAGAGATTGTCGCCCCCCTGCGGCGAACGATATTCGGGGTTCCACGGCGATCCGTTGCCGGTGCCGATGTACAAGAGGTCGAGATCGGGATCATAGGCCATGGCATCCCAAACGGTGCCGCCGCCGCCCAGCTTCCAATATTCGCCGGTCCAGGTCTCCGCCGCCTTCTTGAGATGGTCCTCCTTGTCCGATCCGGGCTCGCCCGGGACGGTGTAGAAGCGCCACATCTGCTCGCCGGTCTTCGCCGAATAGGCGGTGACATAGCCGCGCACGCCGAATTCGGCGCCGCCGTTGCCGATGATCACCATCCCCTTGATCACGCGCGGCGCGCCGGTGATCGTGTAGCTCTTCGACTGGTCGACGGTGACCTTTTCCCAGTTCACCTTGCCCGTATTGCGATCGAGCGAGATCAGCCGCCCGTCGAGCGTGCCCAGGAACAGGCTGTCGCCCCAGGCGCCCAGCCCGCGGTTGACCACGTCGCAGCACGCCTTGACCGCCGTCTCGCCCGGAACCTTGGGATCATATTCCCACAACAGCTTGCCGGAGATGCCGTCATAGGCCTTCACCTTGGACCAAGCCGTGGTGATGTAGATCTTGCCGTCGATGACGAGCGGCGTCGCCTCCTGCCCGCGCGCGGTGTCCAGGTCCGCGAACCAGGCGAGGCCTAGCTGTCCGACGTTGCCCGCGTTGATCTGGTCCGCCGGGCTGAAGCGCTGCTCGTCATAGGTGCGGCCATAGCTCATCCAGCTCGACGTATCCCCGGCCGCATCCTGCAGCTTCTTCGCGCTGACCGCCCCGGGCATGTCGCCGTTGCCGCCGCCGCATCCCGCAAGCACGAGCGCCAGCCCCGCGGCCGCGCCGATCATCCACCGTGTCATCACCCTCTCCCCAGCGTGCCGGACGTTGCCGGCTGCTCAACGCATCATCAGTTCACCATGCGCGCGGCATCGCCCCAATGCTGGGCGCGCAACGCTTTCTTGTCCATCTTGCCCGCGGGCGTGCGCGGGATCTCGTCGACGAATGCGACGCTCTTGGGCGCCTTCACCCCGCCCAGCCGTTCGCGGGCATGCGCGATGATCTCCGCCTCGCCGATGCCGTCCGCGACGACGATGGCGTGGACCGATTCGCCCCATTTGTCGTGCGGCACGCCGATCACCGCGCATTCGCGGACCTGCGCCAGCTCGGTCACGGCGGCCTCCACCTCGGCGGTGAAGACGTTGAACCCGCCGGTGACGACCATGTCCTTCTTGCGATCGACGATATAGAGATATCCGTCCGCATCGCGGAAGGCGACATCGCCGGTATGGTGCCATCCGAACGCGCGCGCCTCGGCCGTCGCCTCGGGCATCTCGAAATATTCCTTCGAGACCAGGACGCCGCGCACCACGATCTCGCCGCGCTCGCCGGGCGGCAGCAAATGCCCCTCATCGTCCATGATGCCCACCTGCACCGATCGCGTCGGCCGGCCGCAGCTCGCCAGCCGCCCGGGATGGTCGCCCGCAGCGGCGGCCGCGACCACCTCCGGCGGGAGCCAGGTGGTGATCATCGGGCTTTCGACCTGGCCATAGGCCTGGCACATGCACGGCCCGAACACCTCGACCGCCTGGCGCAGCTTCTCCGGGCTGACCGCCGAGCCGACCAGGATGAAGATCGCCAGCGACGATGTGTCGCGCCGCCCCAGATCGGGCGAGCCGAGCAGGCCATAGAGCGCGGTCGGCGGCAGATACATGTGCGTGACGCGATATTCCTCGATCGCCGCCAGCACCTTTTCCGCGTCGAAGCCGGGCAGGATCACCTGGGTCGCGCCCAGGATCATCGTCCCCAGCGCCACCGGCCCCGCGGCATGGGTGGCTGGCGCCACGACCAGCGAAACCGGATCGGACGTCCGCCCGCCGACCGCGTCGGACAGCGTTTCCAGCATCGTGCCCCAGCCCAGGTTGGTGACGTTCACCCCTTTCGACGGCCCCGTGGTGCCGCCGGTGGGGAAGATGCCGACGATCTCGTCCATCCGCCCGAACGGATCGGAGAAATCGGGCAGGTCACCTTGCGGGAACGGCGCGATGAACTCCTCCAGCGAGGGATCGGCGCCGTTGCGCCGGTCCAGGCAGACGAAGTGGCGCAGGCCCGGAACGCGCGCCTTCAGCTCGGCGACATCGGCCTCCATGCTGGAATGATAGAACATCCAGCCGCAGCGGACATAGTTCAGGTAGCCCGCGTTCGCGTCGATCGCGTTGCGCGTGTTGACCGGGATCCACTTGCCGTTCGCGCGCCACATCGCGAGCAGCGCGACCATGATCGCCGCGCTGTTGGGGCCATAGAGCGCCACCGGCTGCTGGTTCTCGAACCCGTTGGCGTACATCGCGGTCGCGATCCGCTCGGTCAGCAGCTTGACCTCGGCGAAGCTCAGCCGCTCGCCGCTTGCCGCGTCGATCAGGCAGGCGCGCGACGGATCCAGATCGTGTCCGCGGTCGAAATAGTCGATCGAGCGCATGTCAGCCCCAGCGGTTGATTTCAGGCCCGGGAGCCCAGGCATCCTGCGGCGCCGGGACGGAGGCGAGCGCCAGCGCGCGCGCCACCGACGGCCGCGCCTTCACCCGCGCCAGCCATTCGCGCGTCCGCGGCGCACCGGCGAAGCCATCGGGCACCAGCGCGGCCATGCCGGCGAGCCAGGAATAGGTTTCCAGATCGGCGATGCTGAAATCGCCGAACAGCCATTTGCGCCCGCCCGCGAGCCGCGCCTCCACACGCTCGACCGCCTGGGCGATCTTGGCGCGGCTGTCCGCCACCTGCGCCTCCGGGAAATCGCCCGCGCGGACCGCCTTCCAGCGTTCGGCCAGGTCGATGCTGGCGATCGCACCGGTTAGCTGCGCGAAGGCGGGTTCGGCCATCTCGGCCAGCCGTGGCGCGAGATGCGCCTGCGTGCCCAGGAAGGCGGCGGCGGGCGCGGCGCGCTCGATCACCTGGCGGCACCACGCCATCATCTCCCACCGGGCATAGGGATCGGCCGGGCGCAGCGCAGGGCCGCCGCCCGCATCGTCCAGATAGCAGGCGACGAACACGCTGTCCGCCATCGCCACCCCGTCCGCGACCAGCACCGGCCCCTCCCCCTCGATCGAGAGCGAGACCTCGAAGGGACAGGGCACGGCCCCGCCGTGACGCTCCCCGGCGGCGAGATCGATGCGGCGCAGCTCGACCGGCGCCTGCTTCTCGAAGGCGGCGGCGAGAACGGTGAGCGACGGGCCGTTGGGCTCGCCGTGATAGAGGATGGCGGTCATGCGGGTTCGCTCTCCAGGATGCTGACGCGGCTGGCCATCTGGGTCCGGCCCATCGCCCAGGTCTGCCTGGTCGCGGGGCGCGCATAGATGGCGCGCAGCCAGCGCATGATGTTCGGGGTCAGCGCGTCATTGGCCAGCCCCGGCTGCGACAGCGGCAGCGCATAGCCCGAGTTGAAGCCGTTGATGTCCGCCAGCGAATAGACATCGGAGCCGAGCCATTCGCGCTCGCCCAGCGCGCGTTCGAGCAGATCGATGCCCAGCGCGATGCGGCGCTTGCTCTCCGCCATCTCCGCCTCGCTGAAATTGCCGCTGATCGCCTTGCGCCAGGCGACGCGGCGCTCGGGCAGCGGGATGCGCCCGATCGCGGCGTCCAGCTCCTCCGGATCGCGCTGGCGGACCGAGGGGCCGACGAAGACGCTCCATCCCACCATCGAAAAGCTCGGCCCAAGCCACTGGTCCATGAACTTCATCCACCAGCGCACGCGCCAGCGGTCCGCCGCGCCCGCGGGCATCAGTGCGGGGCCGTCGAACGCCTCATCGACATATTCCATCATCGCGGTGCTCTCGGTCAGCACGCGGCCGTCATGCACCATCGCCGGGATCGTCCCCTGCGGGTTCACCGCCAGATATTCGGGCTTGTGTTGATCGAAGTTGAGCAGATCGAGATAGCGGCTCTCGAACGCCACGCCCTTTTCCACCAGCGCCAGCATCGGCTTGCCGGAATTGGCGTTGGGCTCCCAGTGGTACAATGCAACGCTCATCGCGCACCCATCCCGCTGCGGACGGGGCGGCGCCCATCCTGATTTTCATATGCGCTACGTACCGTCCGGGGGCGGCGCAACGCGGCATCCACGCGGCAACCCGCCCGGCGTTTCATGCTGTGAAAGCAGGCAATTTTGCCGACCGGGGCACGCCGGCTCCGGGCCACGCCGCGCCCGCGCCGCGGCGGGCGGCGCAGCAATTTCGGGTATTCACGATATAAAGATGTCTTTATGTCGCGGGACGAATCCCATATGCAACGCATACAATCAACGGAGTTCAAAGCATGTCCCACAAGCCCCCCTATCGCGCCGACCACGTCGGGAGCTTCCTGCGCCCGGCCGAGCTGCTCGACGCGCGCGCCAAGTTCCACGCCGGGGAGATCGACGCGGCCGCGCTGCGCGCCGTGGAGGACGAGGCGATCCGGGGCGTGGTGAAGTTCCAGGAGGATCTGGGTCTTCAGGGCATCACCGACGGCGAGTTCCGCCGCACCTTCTTCCACACCGATTTCCTGCTCCAGCTCGACGGGATCGAGGAGCAGGGCGGCATGGAGGTCGCCTTCCAGCACGCCGCCGGCAAGGAGGTGAACTTCGCCCCGCCGAAGATGGTCGTCACCGGCAAGGTGAAGCATTCCAAGCCGATCCAGCGCGCCGATTACGAATTCCTGGCGAGCGTGGTCAGCGAAACGCCGAAGGTCACCATCCCCTCCCCCACGATGCTGCACTTCCGCGCGGGCCGCGAAGGCATCAGCGAGGAAGCCTATCCTGACATGGCAGAGTTCTTCGCCGACGTGGGCAAGGCCTATCAGGAGGAGGTCGCCGACCTGGCCGCCGCCGGCTGCCGCTACCTCCAGCTCGACGACACCAACCTGGCCTATCTGTGCGACGACAAGCAGCGCGAGAACGCCCGCAAGCGTGGGCTCGATCCCAACGACCTGCCCCGCCACTATGCCGGCATGATCAACGATGCGATCGCCCGGGCGCCCGCCGACCTGTTCACCGGCGTCCACCTGTGCCGCGGCAACTTCCGTTCGAGCTGGGCGGCAGAGGGCGGCTATGAGCCGGTCGCGGAGGTGATGTTCAACGAGCTGAAGATCAACGCCTTCTTCCTGGAATATGACGATCCCCGCTCGGGCGATTTCGCGCCGCTGCGTTTCCTGCCGAAGGGCAAGATCGTCGTCCTGGGCCTGGTCACCACCAAGCTGGGCGAGCTGGAGAGCCGTGACGACGTGCTGCGCCGGATCGAGGAAGCGGCGAAGTTCGCGCCGGTCGATCAGCTCGCGCTCAGCCCGCAGTGCGGCTTCTCCTCCACCGTCCACGGCAACGACATCGAGCTGGAGCAGCAGGCCGCGAAGATGCGCCTGGTGATCGACGTCGCCAAGGAGGTGTGGGGCACCGTCTGACCCGGCCGGATGTGGCGTGGCGCGGGTCATCTTCAGGCCCGCGCGCCCACGTCGACGCCGCCCGCGGCATAGGCCCGGCCATAGGGCGCCATGCCCTTCCAGAAGATGTAGATCGCGGGCAGCCCGGCCAGCAGCCCCATCGCCGCCAGCGCGAAGCGGATGTTCGCCTCGCCGAACACATATTGGCTGAGCGCGCCGACCACGATGGGGCCGAGCCCCATGCCGATCACGTTCATGATGAACAGGAACAGGAAGGTCATCTGGCCGCGCAGCCGGTTGGGCGTGACCGACTGGATCGCCGCATTCTCCGGCGCCGCCGCCATGATCGAGGTCATCGCCGCGACGAGCGAGAAGGCCACCGCCAGCCACGGGCTGGGCATCAGCGGGAACAGGATGCCGAAGGGCACCGAGAAGAGGGTGGAGATCACCACCACCCGCATGTTGGCGTCCGCCAGGCCCTGCTTCTGGAACCGCTCGGCCAGCCAGTTGCCCAGGATCAGCCCGAGCGGCATCGAAACCAGGATGCTGAACCCGATCGCTACGCCCACCTCTGACGGCCCCCAGCCGAAGGTGCGGCTGTAGAACGCCGCACCCCAGTTCTGCTGGCCGAACATCTGGGCGGAGCGCAGCCCCATGCCGGCGAACAGCGGCAGGTAGATCGGCCAATGCTGCCGCGCGAGCTTGAACACCTCGCTATAGGGGATGCGCTCCGGAATGCCGCCGCGGCGCGGGGGCTCCTTCACCGTCAGCATCAGCAGCGCAACGATGAACCCGGGGATCGAGATCGTCATCAGCACGATCTGCCAGGGGCGCAGCGGCCCGGTGAACGGCAGGCTGACGCCGTCCAGCGTCATCGCCCAGGCGATCAGCGCCGCACCGCCCAGGAAGGCCAGGCCGTTGCCGAGCACGAACCCCACCTGCATCACCGATATCGCGCGCGGCAGGCGATGCGGCGGGAAATAATCCGACATCATCGAATAGGCCGAAGGGCCGCTGGTCGTCTCCCCCACGCCCAGTCCGACGCGCGCGACGAAGAGCTGCGCGAAACTATGCGCCAGCCCGCAGGCGAAGGTCATGATCGAGAAGATGAACAGCCCGCCGGAGAAGATCAGCTTGCGCGTGCCGCGATCGATCCAGCGCGCCACCGGCAGACCGAACACGGCGTAGAAGAAGGTGAAGGCGAACCCCATCACCAGGCTCATCTCGATATCGCTGAGCTTCAGGTCCTGCTTGATCGGCTCGACCAGCAGGTTGAGGATGCCGCGATCGAGGAAGTTGACCATCACCGCCAGCGCCAGGACGATGACGCAGTACCAGCCCTGCGCCGCGGGCGGATAGGGCGCGTCCGCGCCGGCCGCCGCCGGGCTCGCCTCCGCCGATGCTGGCTGGTTGTGCAGGTTCATCGCCCTCTCCTCACGCGCGGGCCGCGTTCGGCTCCGTCACGCCATCGCAGCCGGGAAGCGGCACCCGGGTCAAGAAGTAGAAAAACTGATAGGGTTGGGGGTAGCCAAGCCGCCGACACCCCTTGCCAGAGGAAATACACCGTTTCATGCTTGTGAAAATTTCGAGGGGATGATGGGAAGCAGCGAGACACCGGCCACCGTCAAATCGGCGATGCGGACGCTCGACATTCTGGAATTCCTGGTTGGCCAGGGACGGCCGCTGGCGGCGCACGAGCTTTCCAGCGCGCTGGCGATTCCGGTCAGCAGCCTGTCCTACCTGCTCTCGACGCTGGTCGAGCGCGGCTATCTGGAGCGTGCGGGCCGTCAATATGCGCCGGGCGCGGCGCTGGCGCGGCTGAACCCGAATCGCGAAGGGCCGACGCTGGCCGAGCGCGTCGCGCCGCTGGTGCGCGCGGTGAGCACCCAGCTCAACGAGACCGCGAGCTTCTTCGTGCAGCGCGGCGACGAGCTGGAGGCGCTGGCGACCGAGACGGGCAACCAGTCGCTGCGCTATGCGCTCGATATCGGCCAGCACGCGCCGATGCACGCCTTCGCGGCGGGCAAGGCGCTGCTCGCCCGGCTGCCCGCGGAGGCGCTGGACGCCTATTTCGCCGGCTCCAAACGGCGCGCCTACACCGCCAACACGATCACGGACGAGGCGGCGATCCGCGCCGAGCTGGACCAGATCCGCCAGACCGGCATCGCCTTCACGCGCGAGGAGCACACCGCGGGGATCATCGGCATCGGCCGCGCGGCGATGGCCGACGGCGGGCTGGCGGGCGCGTTCAGCGTCGCCATTCCGGTCGCGCGCTGCGACGCCGGGGCCGAACGCGCCGCGATCGACGCGCTGAAGCGCGCTACCGCGCTGCTGGGATCGGGCGAGGACTGAGAGGCGGCGGCAGCATCGTCCCCCCTACCCTCCCCCGCAGGGGCGAGGGGGACCATGCGGAGCATGGTGGAGGGGGAGGACGTACAACGGCTCGTTCTGGAATCCGCCCCCTCCGTCGCCTGCGGCGCCACCTCCCCCTGACGGGGGAGGATGGGGGAGCGGCCGCACCTGCCCGGAAGCGCAGGCGGGCGGCCGCCGCCCCAGCCGCGGATCAGGCCGTCTGGCGGGTGCGCCAGCTATCGGCATAGGCGTCGCGCGCGACCTCCGAATAGGGCGCGGGGCTCACGGTCGCCTTGATCTCGGTCTGCACATGCGGCTCGACCGTCAGCTTCCGCGTGCCGCCGTTGGGCTCGCCCCACAGCAGCGATACCCGGGTGCCAGGCGCCGCATATTCGGGCTGCAGCATCGCCAGCGTGAGCATCTTGCCCTCGTTCGAGCTGTAGCCGATCCAGGTCGATACGCCCGCATGCTTGCCGTCCGCCAGCACCGCGTCATAGGGGTGCATCGAATAGACCGCGCTGGGGAATTCGAAGAACTTCGCACGGTCGCCCTTCTGGAAGTTCGAGCTGATCGCGCGCAGCACGTCCTCGGTATCGAGCGCCAGCGTCACCTTCTGGCGGTGCGCGTTGCCCGACATGCGCTCCAGCGCGTCGCGGCCGACGAAGTCATGGTCGAACTTGACGAACGGGCCATAGCCCAGGTCCCACGGCGTCAGATAATAATCCTCGATCCGTTCGGACACGAAGCTGCCGCCGATCGACGCCTTGTAGCCATAGCTGTTCTCGCTGATCCACTCGCGGAACGCGCGGCTGCCCTCGCCGGTGTAATAGGCGGGCAGCGGCGACGGGATCCACGCGCTTTCCAGCGTGTTCGACGAATAGGCGCGGCCGCCGACCAGGCGCATCCCGAATTCCTTGCCCGCCGCGACCAACGCAGCATGGACCGCGGCATAATCCTCCCACGGGCCGAACAGCTCATAGCCCGGCTGGCCGGCCATGCCGTGGCGCAGCGCGCGCACGTCCTTGCCCGCGATCTTCAGCGTGGTCATGTTGAAGAACTTGAGCTGCGGCACCTCGGCGCCCGTCGCCCTCTCCATGATCTTGAAGGCGTTCGGGCCCTGGACCTGGAAGCGATAGTTCTTGCGCTTGCCGTCGCTGCGCATCGCGGTGCGCTCGTCGCGCTCCACCTTCACGTTCCAGTTGCCGGTGGCGGCATGGAACTCCACCCATTCGATCACCGGCGCGCGGCCGACCAGGTTGAAGGTGTTTTCCGCCAGGTAGAAGAGGATCACGTCGCCGATCACATAGCCTTCGGGCGTGACCGGGATGAACTGCTTGGCCTTGTCGACCGTGAAGCCCTTGAAGCTGTTGATGCCCAGATATTCCAGCATCGCGAAGGCATCGGGACCGCTCACCTCCAGATCGACCATGTGGTACGACTGGTTGAACAGCACCGCCGTGTTCTGCCAGCCCCACTGTTCGTCGCGCCAGTTGGTGTATTCGGCGGGAACGCCGGGATAGACGTTCGGCCCGGTCTGCTGGTTACGCAGCAGCTCCACGATGTTGCCGGCGCCGTTGAGTGCCGCTTCCAAGCTCCTGGTCATTCGATCTTCTCCCAATCCTTCCGGCTTCGCGAGCGATCCGGCCGGGCGCCGCTTTGCCGCGACCCGATCTTTCATACTCGTGAATCGTTCGCCTATACGAAATATCGTGACCGGACCAGCGGAATCCGCCGCGGGGAGGCGGGCAGAGATGGTAGAAATTGTTCCAGTTGCAGCCGGGCCGCGGCTGCTACCACTATGGCCCGGCGCAACCGGCAGAACGCGCGGGCGCGGCATGGAGGGGAAACGGCAATGGCCAATCCGGCGGGATCGCGATCGGGGCAGCGCAGGACGCGGAGGGCATGAGCGGCGCGGAGGCAAAATCCCCTCCCCCGCTCGGCGGGCGCGCGGCCTGGTATGCGCTGACGCTGGTCAGCCTGGTGCAGGCGATGTCGATGGTGGATCGCCAGATCCTTGCGATCCTGGTGCCGCGGATCAAGGCGGACCTGCACATCGCCGATGCCGAGATGGGGCTGCTCTACGGCACCGTCTTCGCACTGTTCTACGCCATCTTCTCGCTGCCGCTGGGGCGGCTGGCGGACGGATGGATCCGCACCCGCCTGCTGAGCATTTCGATCCTGGGCTGGTCGGCGATGACCGCGCTGGCGGGTTTCGCCAACAGCTTCGCGACGCTCGCCGTTTCGCGCCTGGGCGTGGGCATCGGCGAGGCGAGCGCGCAGCCGGCGGGCATGTCGTTGCTTTCAGACAGTTTTCCGAAGGAGAAGCGCGGCATCATCGGCGCGGCGATGTCTGCCGCGATCGCGCTGGGGCTGGGCGGCGCGCTGGTGCTGGGCGGGTTCACCGCCGACTGGTGGGACCGGACCTGGCCCGCCGGGCAGGCGCCGTTCGGCTTCAAGGGCTGGCAGGCGGCGTTCCTGGCCGCTTCGATCCCGGGAATCGTGATCGGTATCCTGATCGGCCGCATGCCCGAGCCCCGGCGCGGCGCAGCCGACGGGCTGACCCCGCATGAGGACCCCCACCCCTTCGCCGCGAGCTGGCGCACGCTGGCGGCGATCCTGCCCGTCACCTGCTGGCTGAACCTGGCGCGGCTGCGCGCGGGCGCCGGCGCGATCGCGCTGAACGCGGCCGGGCTGATCGCGATCGTGCTGGCGATGTACGGCGTCACGCTGTGGACCGGATCGCTGCGGCCCAACGCGCCGCCGCTGATGATCGGCGGCATGGCGATCAGCGGCAACGCGCTGCAATGGTCGATCGCGGGCTTCGGCTGCTATGTGCTGCTCAACTGGCTGCAATCGCTGCGGCTGACCGACCGGCCCGCCTTCGTGCTGATCCTGCGTTCGCCCGCCGCGCTGCTGGTGCTGGCGGTGGCGTCGCTCCAGACGGTGATCAACTATGGCGTGATGGGCTGGACGCCCGCCTATCTGATCAAGCATTTCCACCAGTCGCCGACGCAGGTGGGGCTGATGTTCGGCACGATATCGGCGGCGATCGGCATCCTGGGGCCGGTGATCGCAGGCCCCGTGGCCGATTGGACGCACAAGCGCGTGCCCGGCGGGCGGCTGTACGTCACGCTCGGTTCGCTGGCGCTCTCGCCCTTCTTCGCGCTCGCCACCTATCGCGCGGAGGATATCGGCGGCTTTTACCTGTGGTTCAGCCTGTTCTCGATCCTGCTCACCCTCTGGCTTCCCTCGATCTATGCGACGCTGATGGACCTGGTGCTGCCGCGGATGCGCGGGGTGATGATGAGCTTCTACATCCTGGTGATGACAATCCTGGGGCTGGGCGTCGGCCCCTTCTGGGTGGGCATGGCGAGCGATCTGAACGGCGGCGACCTGGGATCGGCGATCCTAAGCGTCTTCTGGCTCGCGCCCGCGATCGTGGTGCTCACGGCGCTGGCGATCTGGCGCCTACCCCGCGACGAAGCCGCCATGCTGGACCGCGCGCGGGAGGCGGGAGAGGCGGTGTAGGACCGCTCCCCGCTCCCGGCCGGGAGGGCGGATCAGGTCACCCGCCACACCCACAGCCGGATGCCCGCCGCATAGCGGGCGCCCGAGCAGACGAAGATCGATCGGTTCATCCAGTCATAGCGGCCCGCGGGCGCGATGAATTCCGGCACGGTGCGGAAATAATAATCGGCCGGGTCCACCGCCTCCCCCGCCGCCAGCCGCGCCATCACCTCCGGCGGGCCGTGGCGCAGCCCCTTGTTGCGGATCTGGATGATCACGCCGTCGTCGGTCCTGATCGCGTAGATGGCGTCGGCCACCGTCACACCATCGTGGCGCGTAAGCTGCCAGTCCGCGGCATTGCCCATCAGGCTGCCGCGGATGCTCGGCCCTATCACCGATCCGCCCTCGAAGATCGGGATGATCCGCCGCGCGCCATCGGCGGTTTCGCCGATCGGCACGGGCACGCCCAGGCTGCCCTGCGCCTCATAGACGAACTCCAGCCCGGGAACGATCGCGCCTTCCGGGATCACGCGGCCAGTCCCAGTTCCTTCGCGGTCGCCCAGTTGCCGTGCAGGCCGAAGCGCAGCCGGACCGGGATCTTCGCGGTCGCGATCGGCCCCTTCTCGATGTCGAGCGCGTCGAACAGCAACAGGTCGCTGCGATGCTCCTCCAGCCGGTTGCACACCATCACGATCCAGCCGTCGCCTTCCGGCGCGTCCTTGGAACGCGGGATGAAGCACGGCTCCTGCAACGACGACACCGGGCCGCACCACCAATGCTGTTCGGCGCCGGTCTCCAGGTCCTTGAGGAACAGGCAGTTCATCAGGAAGCCGCCCGCGGAGCCGCCCTTCAGCTCCACCGGACGCTTCATGTCCATCTCCAGCATCCAGCCGTAGCGATAGGGAAGCCCGGCGAAGCGATCGTCGATGCGCGGGAATTCGCCGGAGGTCTCGCTCAGCACGGTCACCGAATCGAATGCGTCGGAGTTGGAGGCCATGTCGACCGTCCAGCGCTTCATCTGGGTCATCGCCTCCATCGGGTTGAACGGCGCGCCGTGAACGTCCGGGAAGAAGGGGAACATGTTGTTCTTCGCCTCCGGCACGTCGAAGTGGATCTTGGTGCCTTCCTGAAAGGCGTTGAAGACGTGGCTGGCGAAGCAGTTCTCGCGCTTGAACCAGCGGATGTCGTCCGCGGTCGCGCCTTCGCGGCGCGGAAGCACGCCCAGATAGACCGGCAGCGTCGTATCGAAGCCGAAATGCGGCAGGCCCTTTTCCAGCCGCTCCCAGTTCCCGATCGATGGCACGATGTGGAACACGGCATAATCCTCCGTGATCCCGAAATCGTGCATCATGCAGTAATAGGGCACCTTGAACCACAGCTCGCGCAGCAGCGTGCCGTCCGGCGCTACCTCGTAATAGGTCACGTCATCGGTGCAGAGCCCGCTGGCGGCATAGCCGAACGCGATCATGTTGCCCGTGCGCGGATCGACCTTCGGATGCGCGGTGAAGGTCTGGCCGGTCATCTTGCCTTCGAAATCGGTGTAGCCGTGCGTATCGAGCGTGCCGGCGTCGACCAGCACCGCGGGCGAATCCTCCTTCAGCGCCCACAGCTTGCCGCCGAACGGAAAGGCATTGGTGTTCGCCGTGCCGCGATACATGCCCTTCACGGTTTCATCGTCGCCGATCGGGTTGCGATAGGCGCCGAACAGCCCCTTGCCCGCCTGGCGCTCCGCCACGAACTTGTCGGTGCGCACCCAGCGCTGGCGGTAGTCGACCTTGCCGCCATGGATATGGAACATGCTGATCGATCCGTCGCCGTTGAACGCGATGTCGTCGCCCAGCTTCGGCGGGAACTGCGGATCGGGCTGGACGCGATAGAAGGCGCCGTCGATCTCCGGCGGAATCGTGCCCGTCACCTCCAGGTCGAGAACCTCGCCCTCGAAACGCATTGGCGTGTTGAAGCCGGTGAAGGAAGGGGTGTCGGGAAAATGGGTCATGGCGTCCGCTCCATGGAATCGTTATTTGTATTCAACACTAACGAATTTTAGGGTCGCGCGCACCTTGTTCCGGATCAATTTCCGCCCCGTGGAATGCGCCCTGCCGCCGCGTGCGCGACAGGGTGGCGCAAGGGCGGCAGGCGGGCGGCACAGGACCGCGGCACAGGGGCTTAGCAGCTAGCCAAGCCAAGGTTTCGCCGTCACAACGGCGGCGAAGCGGCCACAGGCAGCCAACATCGGGAGGGGTTACGAAAATGGCAGCAAATGATCCGCGCCACATCCTGGACGAAGGCCGCATGTCGGTCCGCCAGTGGATCGTGGTCGCAATCATGATCGCGCTGAACGCGCTCGATGGCTTCGACGTGCTTTCCAGCGCGTTCGCCGGGCCGGGCATCCGCAAGGAATGGGGCGTTTCCCCCGCGGAGCTGGGCGTGGTGCTTTCGGCCGAACTGGTCGGCATGGGCGTGGGATCGGTGCTGCTGGGCGGCATGGCGGACAAGTTCGGCCGGCGCCCGGCGATGCTGCTGTGCCTGGCGATCATGGCGGCGGGCATGTGGCTGGCCACCACCTCCACCGCGCCGATGATCCTGGCCACCTGGCGCCTGATCACCGGTCTGGGCATCGGCGGCATGCTGGCCGCGATCAACGCGGTGACCGCGGAATATTCGAACAAGAAGGCCCGCAGCGTCGCCATGTCGCTGATGGTGATCGGCTATCCGCTGGGCGCCACGCTGGGCGGCATCGTCGCCGCATGGCTGCTGCGCGACGGCGAATGGCGGCTGGTGTTCGAATTCGGCGCGATCTGCACCGCGGTATGCATCCCGCTCGTCTATTTCCTGGTGCCCGAGACGATCGATTATCTGAACCAGCATCGCCCGGCGAACGCGCTGACGCGGATCAACAAGACGCTGAAGCTGATGGGCCATCCGCAGATCGAGGATCTGCCCCCGGTCCCGGCGGAGAAGGCCAGGACATCCGTGTTCGACATCCTGAAGCCGGGACTGGTCGGCACCACGCTTACGCTGACGGCCGCCTATCTGTTCCACTGCATCACCTTCTATTTCACGCTGAAATACTCGCCCACGATCGTCGGCGATTTCGGGTACAGCCAGAGCCAGGCGGCGCAGGCGCTGGTTTGGGCCAACGTCGGCGGCGCGACCGGCGGTTTCATCTTCGGCTTCTTCATGCAGCGCTTCGGCATCAAGGGGCCGACGGTGATCATGCTCCTCGCCTCGGTGGTCGCGGTTGCCGCGTTCGGGCTCGGCCAGACCACGCTGACCGGCTGGTATATCGCGGTGTTCTTGACCGGCATCACCACCAACAGCGCGATCGTGGGCTGCTACGCCGCCTTCGCACGCGGCTTCCCCACGCATGTCCGCGCCACCGGCACCGGCTTCGTGATCGGCGCCGGCCGCATCGGCGCGGTGGGATCGCCGCTGCTGGCAGGCGCGCTGTTCCAGAGCTTCGGCGGATATCAGGAGGGGCTGTTCGTCACCGCCTGCATCATGGCGGTGGGATCGGCGATCGGCGCGATCGCCTTCATGACGCTGAAGCTGAAGGACTGAACGGGCTCCCCGTCCCCCGCCGGCCATGCCGGACGGCGGGGGCGCAAGCCGGCGTTACCCGGTCGCCCGTTCGGGCATCTGCGTGCTCTGCGGCCCCTTGTTGACCGGCGCGGCCATGCCCGCATCGCCCTTCACAAAGGGTTCGGGATCGCCGTCACGCAGCTTCAGGCCGAACAGGCTGTGCATGCCGGGGTGACGCCCCAGCCCGCCGTATAGATCGAAGCCGCGATCGAGCCAGTCGCGCAGCGGATCGTCCTCGGTCAGCGGCGGCGTCTTCGCCACCGATGCGGTCCACAGGAACACCGCCAACGCGCTGAAATCGGCGTAGTTCGGGCTATCGCCGCCCAGCCATCTGCTCTCCTTCAGCAACTGGCGCAGCGGTTCGAGCTGCGGCGGGACCAGCGGCAGCCGGTCCTCGCGGCCGGCCTGGACCTCCTCCAGCTTCTGCCCGCCCAGGAACCATTGCTCGCGGCTCCAGCGGACATATTCCTGGTCCTGCGGCAGCGACAGGTCGTGATAGTCGAGGATGTAGCAGCGGAACCACGGCCCGATCGCGGTGCGCCACAGCCAGCCGTCGATGAACTTGGTGAGCAGCTTCATGCTCGGCCCCTCGAACAGCATCGGCCGATCGGGGTATTTTTCGTCAAGATATTCGGCGATCAGCCAGCTATCGAGCACCCATTCGCCATCGTCGACGATGCAGGGCGCGCGCTCGCTGCGCCCGCCGGTGCGCTCCAGGATGCCGGTGAAGCCGCCGGGGACGATGTCGATGTCGAACCCCTTGTGCGCCAGCGCATATTTGGTGCGCCACACGAACGGGCTGATGGTGCAGCCCGACGCGAGCTGAAGGTCATAGAGCGTGATGCGGTTGTTCCGGGCCATGCTTCGATCAATCCCTGTCGCTCGGAGGTTCAGGCGGCCTCGGTCTTGCGCGGGGTCATCACCTCGCGCTTCGACCGGGCGAACATCTCCTGGGCCGCGGGCCGCGCGTTGATGCGCGCGATCCAGTCAACCAGATGCGGCGTATCCTGCGGATTGACCACGTCGGCGAAGCCCTTCTCCATCCCGTTGGCGATGGCGAAGTTGCAGACATCGGCCAGCGTGTAGCTGTCGCCCGCCAGCCACGGACTCTCGGCCAGCCGCGCCTCCAGCCGGGCGACCGAGACGCGGACCTTGCGCATCTCCTCCTCCAGCACCTCCTTGGGGAAGCCGGCGCGCGCATTGCGCCATTTGGTCACCTGCTCGGGGATCGGGATGTGCTTCATCTTCTCCTCGAACTCGTCGTCGGGGATCGATCGCGCCAGCGGGCCGATCATCCGTTCCCAGCCGATCGTCGAGACGCACCAGCAGAAATATTCGTCGACCCATTTGGTCCACACGCGCATCTGTGCGGTCTCCCACGGGTCTGCCGGGCGCAGCTTCACCGCGCAATCGGGGAAGGCATCTTCCAGATATTCGCAGATCACCGTGCTTTCGGTGACGATGCGCCCGTCATGGTCCAGCGCGGGCACCTGGCCGCGCGGATTGATCTTCTTGAACCACGCCTCATGGTGCTCGAACACCGCAGGGTTCAGGAAGCGCTGGTCGAAATCCAGCCCCTTCTCGTAGAGCGCGAGCAGGGGCTTCAGCGAATTCGCGCCCGGCCCGAAGCTGTAAAGCGTCAGCATCTGTATCTCTCCTGGCCGGCGCCTTACGAAAGGCCGCCGGGCACCTTCTGCTGGCCGTCGTAGACCGGGTTGTACATCAGCGTGCCGAACTGGCGGACCAGCGCGGCGCGGGGTTCGTTCAGCGGTTCGTCCGGGATCGCGCGCAGCAGCGCTTCGTTGCGGGCGACGATGCCGTCGCGGAATTCCGGGTGCGACATGATGAACAGGTCGCCGCGCCGGATGCCGCGCAGCACGCGCTCGCCCACCTCGTCGATGGGCATGAACACGGCAGGATCGAAGCCCGGCATCGGCCGCGCGTCGCGCGTGCCCGGGGCGGGCGGCGGCGGCGCATCGTTGCGCAGATGCTCCGGACGCACCGCATTGGTGTTGATCGCCAGCGCGGTCTGCACCGGGCCGGGGAAGAACACCGAGGCGCCGATCGCTGTGCCCTTCAGATCGGTGGCGAGCGATTCCATCATCCCCGCCACCGCGAATTTCGAGGTGCAGTAGAGCCCGGCCCCGCCCACCGCGGAAAAGCCGCCGGTGGAAGAGGTCACCACCACCTGCCCCGCCTCGCCATGCGCCAGCATCCGCGGCAGCAGCGTGACGAGCCCGTTGACCACGCCGCCGACATTGACGCTGAGGCAATAGTCCCAGTCCTTGTAGGTCGCCGTGGTCATCGGCCCCACCACGCCCACGCCCGCGTTGAGCGCCAGCACATGGATGTTGCCGAACGCGGTCTCAGCCTCGTCGGCCGCGCGCACCCAGGCTTCGCGATCGGTGACGTCGAACTGGATCGCATGCACCGCCAGGTTGGTCCTGGAGAATTCCTCCATCGCCGTGTCGATCGCGGACTGGCGCAGATCGGCGATCACCACCTTCATGCCTGCCCGCGCGAACACCCGCGCCATGCCCAGCCCCATGCCGCTGGCGCCGCCGGTGATGAAGGCGGTCTTGCCGCTCACGTCCTCCAGCATCGCTCAGCCCTCCTGCTTGGGCTGCATGAACACGCGGGCGCGGTCGGCCGCCCAGTTCATCAGCGCCTCGGTGCGCTTCTTCGCGCCTTCCGGATCGGCTTCCAGCGGAAGCACCGCGTCCACGATGTTGCGGAAGTGCTTTTCCAGCATCTCCTTCGATTCCGGATAGGGGATGATGTAGAGCGCCCCCTCCTCGATCCCGCGCCTGACGTGGCCGGCCAGCTCCTCGGGCTCCATGCCGTGCTGGTAGATGCTGTGGAGCGAATCGATCGCCTCCTGCGTCTCGACATAGCCGGAGTTGCCGAACCTGGCCGGGCGGATGCGCACCGCCTCCGCGATGTTCGACTTGATGTTGGCCGGGCACAGCACCGATACCCCGATGCCGTATTTCGCCAGCGACTGGTGATAGCCCTCCATCAGGTTGATCACCGCCGCCTTGGCCGCCGAATAGGGGGCGGCCAGCGCGCTGCCCATGAAGCCGCCCATCGAAGATACGGTGACGATATGCGCCGGCTTCCCCGCCTTGATCATGCGCGGGACGAAGGTGACCATGCCGTTGACGACGCCGCCCAGATTGACCCCGATCAGCCAGTCGAAATCGTCGTAGGTGGTGTTTTCCACCGGGCCGAAGCTGTTGACGCCCGCGGTGTTGAACAACAGCGTGGGCGGGCCGCCGAACGCGGCCTCCACCTCGTCGGCGGCGCGGGCATATGCCTCGCGATCCGTGATATCCAGCGGGATGCCGTGGGCGGCGATGCCCTCTGCCTTCAGTTCGTCCAGCGCGCTGGCGATCGCATCGGCGCGCACGTCGGCGATTACGATCCTCGCGCCTGCCCTGCCGAACACCTTGGCCTGGCCCAGCCCGGCGCCAGAGGCACCGCCGGTGATGAACGCCACCTGGTCCTTGAAATCCTTCATCATCCCCTCGTCGCTGTCTGTGTCTCTTGCGGACCTGACCCGACCGTGCGGTTTCGCACGGCGCCCTACAAGGCAGATCGTAGTCATGGAATTGGCGCTAACAGCCAGCGGCGGGGACCGCGCCGGGCGAAGCCGGGCGGCACGGCCTGGCTGGTAGCGGGAATGATAGGATCGGCGGGCAACTTGCGGCCGGACGCGCGCTCTGCTGGTCTTGCCAACGCGCGCCGGCCGGGGCGATGCAGGCCCCGGGACAACATCGTGGGATTCTGCGGTGCCCGGCCGCATGACGCGGCCGGGCATCTGCGGGAAAACAACAGGACAGGAGAGAAGAATTGCCGGACGAGATCGCCGCGCTCAAGGAGCGCCTCGACAAGCTGGAACATGCGCTGGGCATCGAGCAGGACGTCAACCAGATCCGCCGGGTGCAGTACACCTATGGCTATTTCATCGACAAATCGCAGTATAACGAGGTGGTCGACCTGTTCGCCGACGACGGCGAGGTCTGGTTCCTGGGCGGCATCTACAAGGGCAAGGCGGGCGTCCGCAGGCTCTATATCGAACGGTTCCAGACCCAGTTCACCCAGGGGCACAACGGCCCGCGCTATGGCTGGCTGCTCGATCACCCGCAGCTCCAGATGGTCATCGACGTCGCCCCCGACCGCAAGACCGCGCAGGTCCGCGGCCGATCGATGATGCAGGCCGGCCTGCACGAATCCGCCGAGGGCCAGCAGCGCGCCTGGTGGGAAGGCGGCCTGTACGAGAACGAATATGTCCGCGAGGACGGCGTGTGGAAGATCAAGGCGCTGCGCTATTACCCGTTCTGGCACGGCACCTTCCAGGACGGCTGGGCGAAGACGCCGATCGACTTCATCCCGATGGCGGGCGAGGCGGATCTCTATCCCGGCAACCCGCTCGGGCCAGACACGTTGATCGATCCGCGCCCGCGGCTGTGGCCCGCCACCGATACGGTGCCCTTCCACTATCCCCACCCCGTCACCGGCCAGCCGATCGCGATCGACAACAGCCGCGCGCGCGAGGGATATAAGGACTGATGGAGCCGGAGGAGCGCCGCGCGATCGAGTGGGAATGCACCCGCCTGATCAACCTCTACGCCAACCTGAACGATCAGGGCCGGTGGGAAGAGGTCGCGGCGCTCTATACCCACGGCGGATCGATGACGCGGCCCACCGCGCCGGACGCGCCGGTGGTGGGACGCGAAGCGCTGCTCGCCAGCTTCCTCGCGCGGCCGCCGCGCACCAGCCAGCATGTCTGCGCCAATATCGTTATCGACGTGGAAAGTAACACATCGGCAATGGGTTACAGCGTGATCCTGTTATTCACGGCAAAGGATTCCCCGCCGCTGGCCGGGCATTACGCCGACCGGTTCGAAAAGACCGCCGAGGGCTGGCGCTTCGCCGAGCGGCGCGGCGGGCTGAGCTTCGCATGACGCCCTTCTTCACCCGCGCCCTGCGTATCGAATGGGGCCAGTGCGATCCGGCGGGCATCGTCTATGCGCCGCGCTACCTCGACATGTTCGGGGAGACCACGATCCTGCTGTTCGAACATGCCGGGCTGCCCCGCAAGCGCGACATGCTGCGCGAGATGAACGTCGCGGGCTTTCCGATGGTGGACGTGCAGGCGCGCTTCCTGCGCCCCGCCGCCTATGGCGACGATGTGATCATCGAATGCGCCGCGCCCGAATTCGGCAATTCCAGCTTCACGGTGGCCCAGCGGCTGCTGCGCGACGGCGCGCTGTGCGTCGAATGCACCGAGAAGCGGGTGTGGACGGTGCCAGATCCGGAACGCCCGGGCGGCCTGAAGGCCGCGCGCGTGCCCGACGCGGTGCGCGCGCTGTTCGCTGGTTGAGAGAGGAATCCGATGGCGACCATCGCGAGGAGCAAGGCGCCGGCGGCGGTAGAGACGACAATCGACTATCTGCTGCCCACCTCCCGGATCAACCGGCGCTTCTGGGCGCCCGGCGCGGAACTGAACACGGGCGAATACAAGCCCTATCCGGTCACCATCCGCAACGCGCGGCTGGCGCCCCGGCCCTTCACGCTCGACGAGCACGGCTTCTGCATCGCGCGCCACCGGACCGATATCGACTTCCGCGATCCGGAGGCGGCGAAGGCCTATCCGCCGCAGGTGGCGGAGGTGGTGAAGACGCTCACCGGCTGCGATCTGGTGGTGCCGATGGGCGGCCAGCTCCGCTCGCCGGTTATCAGCGGCCCCGGCATCCAGCCGCCCGCGGCGGAGGCGCATGTCGATTTCAACACCAGCACCGCGCACAAGATCGCCAAGGGCATCTATGACAAGGCCGTCCCCGGCGGCCCCGGTTTCGACCGGTTCATCGCCTTCAGCCTGTGGCGCACCTTCTCCGATCCGCCGCAGGACTGGCCGCTGGCGCTGTGCGACTATCAGAGCGTGCTCGGCGAGGACGGCGCCTCGAACGTCAAGGTGGACGTGGATGAGATCCCCACCGGCGACGCGCTGTTCGCCCCGATCGAGGGCGAGGAGGAGATGACCGCGGCCACGGTCTTCTACCACAATCCCGCGCACGCCTGGTGGTATTTCCCGGACATGACCGCGGACGAGGTGATCTTCATCAAGTTCCATGACAGCGATCACAGCCGGGCGTGGCGCGCGCCGCACACCGCGTTCCACGACACCAGCCGCCCCGACGCGCATGTCCGCGAAAGCTACGAATTCCGCGCGATCGCCTATTTCAGCAAGCCGGCATGACGATCCGCACGGCCGCGGCGGCGTGAGCGAGGCGGAAAGCCGCCGCTACTCCCCCGCGCCCTCTGGCTTCGCCGCTCCGCCCGGTGCCTTCCGCAGCGCCTCTCCCAACGCCTCCCCCAACGGATGCCGTTCGTTCACCAGATCGACCAGCCGGCGGCTGTCGACATGGGTGTAGATCTCGGTCGTGGCGATATCGGCATGGCCCAGCATCGCCTGCAGCGCGCGCAGGTCCGCGCCGCCCTCCAGCAGATGCGTGGCGAAGGCGTGGCGCAGCACGTGCGGGCTCACCCGGTCGGGCGGGATGCCCGCCTCCCCCGCCAGCGCGCGGACGAGCTGATAGAGCCGCACGCGGCTGAGGTGCGACTTGCCCGAGGGGAACAGCCAGGGCTTCGCGGCCGGCACATGCGCGCGCCACACCCCCACCGCCGCCCGCGCGCGATCGGAGATGGGCACCAGCCGCTCGCGCCCGCCCTTGCCCTTCAGGATCAGGTACGGCCGGTCCGGGTGGATGGCGTTGCGCGGCAGGCTGACCAGCTCGGTCGCGCGCAGCCCCGATCCATAGAGCAGCTCGATCAGCGCGGCGAGGCGCAGGTCGCGGAGGTCCATCGGCACGCGCGCGATCCGTTCGGCGATCGCGGCGAACATCCGGTCCACGTCGGCGGTGCCCAGCACCTTGGGCAGCCCGCGCGCCGCCCCGGGCCGGGGCAGCGCGCTCCCCGGATCGTCGCGGCGCAGCCCGTCATCGCGCAGGAAGGCGAAGAAGCGCCGCAGCGCCGCCGATTTGCGCGCCACCGTCGCCCGCGCCAGCGCCGCCCATTCGCCCGCCAGCCGCTCGATATCCTCGCGCGCCGCCTGGCCCAGCCGCCCACCCAGCGCATCGGACGCGAGCCGCAGGTCGGTCTCATAGGCGGCGATGGTATTGGGCGCGGCGCCGGCCTCCGCGCGCATCATCTCCAGGAAACGCTCGATCAGCGCGCGGTCTTCGAGGCTGCTCAAGCCGCCCGCGTGATCGCCTCTACCGCGATCATCCGCGCGAACTGGCCCAGTCCGGCCAGCCGCAGCGCCCGGGTGATGTGATAGAGCGCCTCGGGCGTCACCCGCTCCCACGAACGCGATTGCATGCCGACCGCCGCCAGCAGCGCCACCGATCCGGGATCGCGGCGGTTGCCCGCCATGTCGATCGCGCGGGTCCAGGAGTTCGCGCCGTCCAGGTCGAGCGCCAGCCCGCCCGCGGCCCGGCGCGCGGCCCCCGCCTCCATCTTGCCGAGCCCGGCAAGCGCGGCCAGCGCCAGTTGCGCCTTCCGCTCGCCCGCGCCCGAACGATAGGATTCGAAATCGGACGCGCTGAGCAGGCTGCGCGAGGCATCGGCCATCGCCAGCATCATCCAGCCGTCGCTGCCCCGCCGCGCCACGCCGCGCCAGGCGAGCGCCGGCCCCTCGATCCCCGCCGACAGCATCGACGCGATCAGCCGGTCGGCATCCCCCGCGAAAGCCGCGTCCGGCGCCACCGCCGCCGCCGCCCGCGCGGTCAGCACCAGCCGGGCGTAGCGGATCGTCGGCCGCTCGCTCGTCCAGATCGTGCGCAGCGCCGCCACGCGATCGGCCGAGGCGGCCGCGGTGTAGGCGGTGCGCAGCTCCCGCGCGATGGCCAGATCGGCGCTGTCCGCCTCGCCGAGCTGCTCGATCTCGCCATAGAGGTCGACCAGGCCGGAGCTGGAGAAGACGCCTGCCGCCGCCGCCAGCTCGGCGTTGGTCACCCGGTCGCGCGGCTCCGGCGCCGGCGCCAGCGCCTGCCAGTAACGGACCTGCGGCCCCACCGTGGCATAGAGCGAATCGGGGATGGTCTCCCCGGTCCCGACGGCCAGGCCCCAGCGCCATGCGCTCAGCCGCTGGACGCCGTCCCATTCGATGGTCACCGCGCCGCCGCGCGCGCCCAGGCCCAGCACCTTTTCGGCCAGCAGCATGTCCAGGTTGCCACGCGCCGTGCGGCCGCGGGCCTGATCGAGCAACTGGCGCCCGCGCGCCTGCTGCCCCTCAAGGCCCGCGCACATCGCGCGCGCCAGCCGCCAGCCGGTCGAATCCACCACGCGCAACGCGGGCTCGGCCAGCGGGCACATGCCGGCCGGATCGGCGCTGGCCAGCGCCGCCTGCATCGCCACCTCGAACAGGCGGGGGGTGTAATCCTCCACGTCCACCGCCTGCACCACCATCCGCGCCGCCACCGGCTCGCCCATGCGCACCAGCAGCCAGGCGCGCTCGGCGGCATAATCGGCGCCGTTGATGTTGCGCGGGGTGCGCGTCGGCGAAAGCAGCGCGCGGCGCAGCGCGATCGAGGCCCAGCGCGACGCCACGGGCGCCTGCATCCGGCGCATCAGCGTGGCCAGGAAACGGCCGTCGCCGCGGCCGAAGGCGTTGACGGGGAACGGCGGGTTGCCGCGCGCGACCGCGCCGATCACGTCGAGCGAACGGCGCGCGTTATCGGGAAGCTCCCCGGCATTCAGGTCCACGGGCGGCAGATCGGCTGCTGCCACTTCGTTCCCGGCAGGCAGCGGCTCCGCCGGACCTGCCGCGGGCGATGCCGGCGCGGCGGAACCAGACGAAGGCGCAGGCGCGGGCGCGGGGCGCGGCGCAGGGGCCGGCGCGGGCGGATCGTCGAAACCCGGCGGCAGCAGCGATTCGGGGGTTTCCTGGCCCTGGGCCGGCACCAGCCCCGCAGCCGCCACCCCCGCGAGCAGCAGTGCGGCGACGGCGGCCCTAGTTCGCGAGATTTTCAAGCGTTACGCCCTTTTCGACGCGCACCGGCTCCTTGTGCGTATCGCGCATGGAGAGGAAGATCAGCCCGCCGATCAGCAGCACCAGCACTACGGCAAGCAGGACGAGCGAACGGGGCATGCGGCGGTTTCCGTGAACGATGAGATGTATCGGGCGGCCTTTTGCCCGAGGGCGACCCCGGCTGTACAGGGGCTTGTTCGCTCCGCCCGCCCCGGCGCGGGCGGATGCGGGCCGCGCGCCGGGCGAAAAAACCGGTGCGGCGCCGCGAAAATGCTCTATCCCCCCGCGCGATGACCGAGGGACACGTCACCGCAGGCCGCTGGACGGGCAAGCCCATCGTGCTGGTGGGGCTGATGGGCGCCGGCAAGTCCACCGTCGGACGGCGGCTGGCGCAGCGGCTCGACCTGCCGTTCGTCGATGCTGACAATGAGATCGAATCGGCCGCGGGCATGAGCATCTCCGACATCTTCGACCGGTTCGGCGAGCCCCACTTCCGCGACGGCGAGCGCCGCGTGATCGCCCGGCTGATCGACGGCACGCCAAAGGTGATCGCCACCGGCGGCGGCGCGTTCCTGAACGACGAGACGCGCGGACTGATCCTGGATCATGCGCTGGCGGTGTGGCTGGACGCGGAGCCGGAGGTGCTGGCCGATCGCGTGCGCCGCCGCAACGATCGCCCGCTGCTGCGTGGCCGCGATCCGCTGGAGACGCTCAGCGAGCTGGCCAAGGTCCGCAATCCCTTCTACGCGATGGCCCCCATCCGCGTGCAGAGCGTGACCGCACCGCACGAATCCACCGTGAATTCCATCCTGAGGGCACTGGGCCTGTGACCATCGTTCCCGTCGCGCTGGGCGACCGAAGCTATGAGGTGCGGATCGAGGCAGGGCTGCTCGCCCGCGCGGGCGATCTGCTTGCCCCGCTGGCGCGCGGGCGGCCGTTCGCGATCGTAACCGACGGCAATGTCCTTCCCCATCTCGCGGCGTTGCAGGCAAGCCTGGAGGCGCACGGCCTGGGCAGCGAGGCGATCGTCCTACCCCCCGGCGAGGGCACCAAGAGCTGGGCGCAGCTCGAAGCGCTGACCGACCGGCTGCTGGAGCTGGGCATCGAGCGCGGCGACCATGTGATCGCGCTGGGCGGCGGGGTGATCGGCGATCTGGTGGGGTTCGCCACCGCGATCCTGAAGCGCGGCTGCAACTTCGTCCAGATCCCCACCACGCTGCTCGCCCAGGTCGATTCCTCGGTGGGCGGCAAGACCGCGATCAACACCCGCGCGGGCAAGAACCTGATCGGCGCCTTCCACCAGCCCCGGCTGGTGATCATCGATCCGCTTGTGCTGGAAACGCTGCCCCCCCGCGAGCTGCGCGCCGGCTATGCCGAGGTCGTCAAATACGGGCTGATCGACGATTTCGCCTTCTTCGAATGGTGCGAGGCGAACGGCGCCGCGCTGCTGGCGGGCAGCCTGGCGGCGCGCGAGCATGCCATCGCCCATTCGGTCGCCGCCAAGGCGCGCATCGTGGCCGAGGACGAGCGCGAGACCACCGGCGCCCGCGCGCTGCTGAACCTGGGCCACACCTTCGGCCATGCGCTGGAGGCGGAGACCGGCTTTTCGGACCGGCTGCTCCATGGCGAGGGCGTGGCGGCGGGCATGGCGCTTGCCTTCGGCTTCTCGGCGCACAAGGGGCTGTGCCCCGGCCAGGACGCCGAGCGCGTCGCGGCGCACCTGCGCGCCTGCGGCATGCCCGAAGGCCTGGCGGCGGCGGGCGTTGACGCGAGCGGCGCCCGGCTGGTGGAGCATATGCTGCACGACAAGAAGATGTCGGCGGGCACCCTGCCGTTCCTGCTCGCCCGCGGCATCGGCCGGACCTATCTGGACAAGACCGTCGACCTGGCCGAGGTCGCAGCCTTCCTCGACGCACAGCCGCGCTGATCCGGGACGGCTTGCCGCGCGCGGAAGCCTCAGACCCGGTTGATCGCCGGGCCGCGCCTTGCCTATTGTCGCCGCAAGGGTCGTAGCCAAGGAACACCGCAAAGGTGAAGCTGATCGGACGGATTCGCTGCCTGTTCAGGCCGCACAAACGCTCCCACTCGCGCGCGCGGCAGGTGGAGGGCGTCTATCACAGCGTCTGCCGCCACTGTGGCACGGCGATGTATCGCGATCGCGACCGCAACTGGCGGGTGACGCGCTAGGCCCGCGCCCGCATCGCCGGGAGGACGCGAAAACCCCCGCTCAGTTGCGGTTCATCCGCGCCCGGCCTAGCTAGGGCGCCATGCGTATCCTTATTGCCGCCGCGGCGCTGGTCGCCGCCCTCCCCGCCGCCGCCCAGACGGCCCCCCAGTCGATCCCGTCGCCGATCCTCACCACGCCCGAGGCGAAGGACGTGTGGACCCACGCCCAGCCGGAGGTGGCGCGCGTCACCCATGTCGCGGTGGACCTGACCGCGGATTTCGACGCGAAGATCATGTCGGGCAAGGCCGTGCTGGACGTGCTCGCCGCGCCGGGCGCGCGCGAAATCGTGCTTGACGTCGACGATCTGGACATCGCCGCGGTCACCGATGGCGCGGGCAAGGCGCTGGAATGGACGGTCGGGCCGCGCGACAAGGATCTGGGATCGGCGATGACCGTCAAGCTGGACGGCGCGGCCAGGCTGGTCATCACCTACAAGACCCGGCCCGGCGCCGCCGCGCTCCAGTGGCTGCCGCCGGAGATGACCGCGGGCAAGACCAGGCCCTATCTCTTCAGCCAGGGCCAGGCGATCCTCAACCGCACCTGGATCCCCACCCAGGACAGCCCCGGCATCCGCCAGACCTGGGAAGCCACGATCACCGTGCCCGAGGGGCTGGTCGCGGTGATGAGCGCCGAGCGGATCGACGGCGCCAAGGGCAAGGCCGCGGGCAAGAAGATGCGCAGCTTCCGCTTCCGCATGGACAAGCCGGTGCCGCCCTATCTGATCGCGCTGGCGGTGGGCGACCTGAAGTTCAAGGCGCTCGGCCCGCGCTCCGGCGTGTGGACCGAGGCGGCGATGCTCGACAAGGCGGCCTATGAATTCGCCGATATCGAGAAGATGATCGACGCGGCGGAGGCGCTGTACGGCCCCTATCGCTGGGGCCGGTACGATATGCTGCTACTGCCCCCCGCCTTCCCCTATGGCGGGATGGAAAACCCCACGCTGACCTTCCTGACGCCCACGATCGTGACGGGCGACCGTTCGAACACCGATGTCGTCGCGCATGAGCTGGCGCATAGCTGGTCGGGCAATCTGGTCACCAACGCCACCTGGTCCGATTCCTGGCTCAACGAGGGCTTCACCACCTATTTCGAGAACCGGATCATGGAGGCGGTGTACGGCGCCGAGCGCGCGGCGATGTATGCCGATCTCGACTGGGACGGGCTGGTCCGCGACATCGCCGAGAACGGCGGCCAGACCGGCGCGACGACGCGCCTGCACGGCGATCCGGGATCGACCGCGGGACAGCTCGACTATTTCAAGGGTTCGGTGTTCCTGCGCACGATCGAGAAGACCGTGGGCCGCGACAAATGGGACGCCTATCTGCGCGGCTATTTCGATCGCCACGCCTTCCAGCCGCAGACGAGCGCCGGCTTCCTGGCGGACCTGCGCGAGCATCTGCTGAAGGGCCAGCCGGAGCTGGAGCTGACGCTGCAGCTCGATCGCTGGGTCTATGCGGCGGGCCTGCCGGACAATGCCGTCCACGTCACCAGCACCACGCTGGCGGCGGTGGATGCCAAGCTGGCGGCGTTCAAGGCGGGCGGCCCGGCCTCCGCGGTGCAGCCGCAGGGCTGGAGCACGCAGGAATGGCAGCGCTTCCTGAACGGCCTTCCGCGCGAGATGAGCGCGGAGCGGCTGAAGGAGCTGGACGAGACGCTGGGCCTCTCCGCCTCGCCCAACGCCTATGTCCGCTCGGCCTGGTATGTGCTGGCGATCGGCAACCGCTACGATCCCGCCACCGCCGGGATGGGCGACTGGCTGAAGGGCGTCGGCCGCGGGCTGCTGATCCGTCCGGTCTATGCCGCGCTGATGGCGCAGGGCGACTGGGGCAAGCCGCTCGCCGAACGCTTCTTCGCCGGCGCGCGTTCGTCCTACCACCCCTTCACCCAGGGCCAGATCGAGAAGATCGTCGCGGGGAAATGAGTCTATGACCGGTTTCGGCATCCTGCTCGCGGCGGCGCTGTCCGCACCCGCGCCGCTCCCCGCGCAGGAGGCGGCCGACCCGTGCGCGGCGCCGGAGAGCTACGCCCATTGGCTCGCCATCGAGCGCAAGCCGTCGCGCCCCGGCGGCACGCTGAGCATCACGCCGACGCGCGGCCTCTCCTATGTCTGGGAGGACGAGCCCGCCGCCTGCACCGGCGATTGGCAGGTATCGCACCCCAAGATGGTGACCGTCGCGGCCGACCGCCGCTCGCTGATCATCTCGAAGAAGGCGAAGCCGGGGACGGTGGTCACCATCTCCTATCTGGCGCGCGGGCAGCGGCGATCGGCGCAGATCCGCATCGTGAGCAAGGACGCGATCGTGCTGACCGGCACGCGCACGCAGACCGCGATGGAGGGCTGCCCCAACGCCCAGCCGGTCGGCGAGCTGGAGTTCCGTGACGACGGCGGCTTCTCCGTCACCTTTGAACCGTTCGAAACCTATCGCGACTATTGGGGCCGCTTCACCTTCGATCCCGCAAGCGGCACGGTGGAGATGACCACCAGCGGCGGCAACTTCGTGCCCCCGGACCTGAAGCTGAAGGGCAAGGCGACGCTGGACGCGGGCGGGCGGCTGGTGCTGTCGGGCGTGCATCTGGGCACCCGCAACGGCGCGCCGCCGCCGGAACAGGGCTGTACCTATATCTTCTGACCGCCGCCGCGCGCGGCGCCGATCGCCAGGCAGATCCAGCCCGCGATCATCGCCGCGCCGCCGATCGGGGTAACTGCCCCCAGCCAGCGCGGCCCGCCCAGCGCCATCACATATAGCGTGGCCGCGAACAGCCCGGCGCCGCCCACGAACAGCCAGGGCGAAATCCGTGCGCCCATCCGGAGCGCCACCAGTGCGGCGACAGCGTGGACGAGCTGGTAATGCCCGCCCGTGCGCAGCCATTCGGCCGCCTGCCCCTCTGCCCCATGCGCGCCGAACGCCCCCGCGATCACCGCCAGCGCACCCGAAAGCGCCGCGAGCACCGTCAGCAGCTTCACAATCCAATCTCCATCGTCATATGGCGCATGCCCGCTCCCGCCAGGGCAAAGCCGATCCGCTCGCGGAGCGGCCGGTTCTTCACGGGCGCGGCCCTTCCATGTCCTCGGCCTCGGCGGCGGCTTCGGCGGAGGCGTGGGTGAACATCATGCCGCGCGCCGCGCGCAGGTCGCCGGTCTGCTTCTGCACCTGCAGCCGTTCCTGGTCGCGGCGGCGGTATTCGGCCTCGGTCCGGTCGATCTCCGCGCCGTCCACGCCCACCGAGTCCATCGCGCGCCGCGCCATCACGATCGCGCTTTCGTACATCTCGCGCACCGCGCCCGCGATCGGGGCGCCCTTCATCTTCATCACCGATCGCCGGTCGAACGCGCGGACGAAGATCGTCGCCTCCGGAAAGGCATGGTGGATCGCCTCCAGCGCCTCGGTATCCAGCTTGTCGCCGTCCTGGCAGAACAGCAGCAGCTCTGCCTCCGCCGCGCCCGCCTGGCGCAGGATGTCCACGCGGGTACCGTCGCCGTAATAGACCTTCATGCCGAAGCTGCCGGCGGTCTCGATCATCGCCACATCGGTGTCGACCAGCGTGACGCTGATCTTCTGGCCGATCAGCATCTGCGCCACCGTCTGGCCGAAGCGGCCATAGCCGATCACGATCGCGTTGCTGCCGTCGGAGCTGGGGCGTTCCAGCCCTTCCGCGCTCGGTTCCGGCTGGGCGCGCAGCCGGGCGGTGGCCATCATCAGGAACGGCGTGGTCGCCATCGACAGCGTCACGATCGCGCCGAACACGCTTGCCGCCTCATTCTCGATCAGGAAGGCCTGCTGCGCCTCGGCGAACAGCACGAAGCCGAACTCGCCGCCCTGGCTGAGCAGCAGGCCCAGCGCGAACGCCTGGCGCCATTTCATCCCGAACAGCATCGCCAGGCCCATGATGATCCCGGTCTTCACGACGATCAGCGCCGCCGCCATGCCCGCCACGAACAGCGGCCGTTCCGCGATCGCGTGGAGGTTCAGCGTCATGCCCACCGCCAGGAAGAACAGCCCGAGCAGGATCGAGCGGAACGGCTCCACGTCCGCCTCCAGCTCGTGGCGATAGGGCGAATCGGCCAGCATCACGCCCGCCACGAACGCCCCCAGCGCGGGCGAAACGCCCAGCGCGTCCATGATCGCCGCGCTCGCGATTACCGTGAACAGCCCGGCGAAGACGAACATCTCGCGCTCGCCCAGATTGCCGATCAACCGGAACAGAGGGCGCAGCAAATAACGGCCCGCCAGCACCAGCCCCGCAATCGCCGCGAGCGTATAGACCGCCAGCAGCCAGCCCGGCGTGCCCGCCGCATGCGCCGGATTGCGCGACATCGCCGCGATGATCGTGATCAGCGGCACGATCGACAGATCCTGGAACAACAGGATCGAAAAGGCGCGCTCGCCCAGCGGCGTGCGCATCCGCCCGGCCGATTGCAGCATCGGCAGCACCTGCGCCGTGGAGGAGAGCGCCAGCGGCAGGCCCAGCGCCAGCGCCGCCTCCACGCTGAAGCTGGTGCCGATCAGGATCACCCCGCTCACCGCCAGCCCGCACAGCGCTACCTGCAGCGTGCCCAGCCCGAAGATGTCGCGCCGCATCCGCCACAGGCGGCCCGGGCTCAGCTCCAGCCCTACCAGGAACAGCAGCAGCGCGATGCCCAGCTCGGCGATGCCCATCTTGCTCTGCGCGCCGCCCACCAGGCCCAGGATTTGCGGCCCAACGATCGCGCCTGCGACCAGATAGCCCAGCGTCGCGCCCAGCCCGAGCCGGCGGAACAGCAGCACGAAGACGAGCGCGAAGCCGAGCAGCGGCACGCCATCGTGCAGCAGCGCGATCTGGGCGTGCTCCTCCATCAGGCCGCGCGCCCGGTGGCCGCCGCCGCCTCTGCCGCGGCCTCGGCCACCGCCTCGAACGCCAGCCGGATCGATGGGTGGCGCGCGCTGTGTGGACGGGCGGCCGCGAACAGCTCCAGCCCCGGCCAGTCCGGCGCCGCATCGCGCGCGCCCGCCAGCCATGCGGTTAGCTGGTCGCGCGCGCCGGCCAGTTCGGCGGGGCTCCGCCCCTTCGCCGATGCCGCCATCAGCGCGGCGGAAGCCTGGCCCAGCGCACAGGCGCGTACCAGCATCCCCACCGCCGCCACGCGGCCCGCGCCGTCCAGCGCGACGTCCACCGTCACCCGGCTGCCGCACACCGGCGATCGCTTCTCGGATGTCGCCATCGGCGCCTCCAGCCGTCCCGCGAAGGGGATCGAGGCGGCCAGCCGCAATATCTCGTTGTTATAGAGCGGCGCGTTCATCGGCCCCGATGTAGGCCGCGTGCCCGAAGGGTCAAATCAAATCCACGTGCAGCGCGGATGCGCTTTCCGCACAGGCTGGGATCAGCGGATCTCGATCGCATTGCCCGCGGCGGCATTGTCCTCGCCACCGAACACCGGCTCGCCCCGGCGGCGGCGGTCCACGAAGTCGGCGATGCCCGCGCTCGTCCAGTTGAGCAGCGGATAGGTGCGCGAATCGACCACCCAGTCGGGCCGGTGCTTCGGCCCGCCGCCCAGCGTGTCGATCACCAGCATCAACAGCAGAAAGCCCAGGCTGGCCAGGATCAGCCCCTTCACCGCGCCGAAGCCCAGCCCCAGCGCGCGATCGATCGGGCCGAGCACGCCGGTGCGCACCTGCGCGCCGATCGCGCGTGCGCCCATCCGCCCGCCGAAATAGGCCGCGCCCGCCAGGATCACGAAGCTCAGCACCGCCGCGCCCCCGGCCGTGCCCACCGGCTTCGCCAGCGCCTCCGCCAGCGGCGCGTGGAACAGCTTGAGCGCGATCACGATGAGCACCCAGGCGAGCAGCGACAGCGCCTCGGTGACGAAGCCGCGCATGAAGCCGAACGCCGCCGCCGCGCCCACGCCCAGCAGCACGATCATGTCGAGCGCGCTAAATCCCATCGCCTTGTCCCTCGCCCGGCCGTCCGGCCGCCCCGCGCCTTGATATTCCGGGCCGCGGGCGCGCGAAAGCGCCAAGTTGCGTGTCAGGCGTGGCGCGTGCGCCGCAACGCCCAGCGATCATAGCCAAGCTGCTCGACGCGCTTCAGGATCGCCTCGAACTCGGCGGTCTCCAGCTTCGGCTCGCGCGCCAGCACCCACAGGAAACGCCCCTCGGGCTCGCCCACGATCGCCCACTCATATTCCTCGCCATGATCGAGGACCCAGTAATCGCCGGTATAGAGCGGGCCGAAGAACGACACCCGCAGCTTGGCGCCCATATCCTCGTCGGCCACGATCGCGCGACCGCGCACCTCATGCACCTCGCCATCGGGCCACACGCGCCCGCGATTGACGATGCGGATTTCGCCGTCGCCGCGCAGCGAATATTCGGCGGTGCAGGCGTCCAGCCCCTTCTGGTACCGGTTTTCGTGCCGCGCCAGCTCATACCAGGTGCCGAGATAGCGGGTGAGGTCGACCGGCTTCTGCGGGCTGGGCACGGCGGGGTTGATCACCGGCGGCCGCGTAGCGCGCGAATAGACGATCGCGCCCCCGATAGCCGCCGCAGCAGCCCCCGCCGCGATCTTCAGGAGGGTGGATTGTTTCATGCCGCCAATGTGGCGCGTCGCGCGGCGGAATTCCAGCCGGTGCGTGGGCGTTTCGCGGTGCAACTGGCAAGACCCGACAGACATCCCCGGGTTGTGCGCCACAGCCTCCTCAACAACGCAACTGCGGGCGATTCCCGACGCTTCCGCCGCAGATGAGAGCCGTTGCCAGTTGGGATCGAGACAACAAACATGTCGGGGGCGCAATCTACTCGCCTCCCCCGACATACGGCAAATTGCTCTTAGGCCTTCGCGCCACTTGCATTACAGGTTTTCAGTCTCTTCAGCTTTCCGCTGGAATGTGACAGACTCCATGAATCACGAAGTGGATTAAAAGATATTTGCGGATTGAATGTATCATAACACTCTTGGAGACAATCATATAGAACCTCCCCTTCATTCATAATACACAGTTCCGCATCATAATTATATCCACCGTATCTACTATAACAGTAGTTTGCCCTTATATTATAAGTCTGCCAGCATTGTGCTTGGCATTGCTCAAGTGTTTGAGCGCCAGCGCTCACACTCCAAGAAAATATAGATACAATGGACATAATGGTCAGCATTCTCATAAATGTAATCCTTTCTTCGAGTAAAGATTAGTTTACATTAATGCGACCACGCTATATATCATAATGTAAAGATAGAAAATATCAATATAAATGTTCAATAAATAAATAAATGAATTTCACTCTAAGAATATTATTCGAAATCCAATGAAAATCAATTTCTTGTACCTGCCTACCGCCCCAGCAGGTGATCCACCAACTGCCCCAGCCCCTTGAAGCCGGAGAGCGCCAGCCCGCTCTCCCCGCCCGTCGCGGCGGCGGGGGCGAGCGCGCGGGAGAAGCCCAGCTTCGCGGCTTCGCGGCAGCGCAGGTTGGTATGCGCCACCGGCCGCACCTCGCCCGAAAGCGCGACCTCGCCGAACGCCACGCAATCGGCGGGCACCGGCCGTTCGGACAGCGCGGAGACCAGCGCCGCCGCCACCGCCAGGTCCGCCGCCGGATCCTGCACGCGATATCCGCCCGCGATGTTCAGATAGACCTCGCACGACGAGAAGCTGAGCCCGCAGCGCGCCTCCAGCACCGCCAGGATCATCGCCAGACGGCCCGAATCCCAGCCCACCACCGCGCGGCGCGGCGTGGCGCCGCTGGCCAGCCGCACCACCAGCGCCTGGATCTCCACCAGCACCGGCCGGGTGCCCTCCAGCGCGGGGAACACGACCGTTCCCGTCACGCTCTCGTCGCGATGCGTCAGGAACAGCGAGGACGGGTTGCCGACCTCGCTCAGCCCCTCCGCCTCCATCGCGAACACGCCGATCTCGTCGGTGCCGCCGAAGCGGTTCTTCACCGCGCGCAGGATGCGGTACTGGTGGCTGCGCTCGCCCTCGAAGCTGAGCACGGTATCCACCATATGCTCCAGCACGCGCGGGCCGGCGATGCTGCCGTCCTTGGTGACGTGCCCCACCAGCACCACCGCCGTTCCGCGCTCCTTGGCGAAGCGGATCAGCTCGCCGCTGCTCGCGCGCACCTGGCTCACGGTGCCGGGGGCGCCCTCGATCAGGTCCGAATGCATGGTCTGGATCGAATCGATGATCAGCAGCGCGGGCGGCGCTCCCTGGCCGAAGGTGGTCAGGATGTCGCGCACCGATGTCGCCGCCGCCAACTGCACCGGCGCATCGCCCAGCCCCAGCCGGCGTGCGCGCAGCCGCACCTGGTCCGCCGCCTCCTCGCCCGAGACATAGGCCACGCCCTGCCCCGCCCGCGCCAGCCGCGCCGCGGCCTGAAGCAGCAGCGTGGACTTGCCGATCCCCGGATCGCCGCCGATCAGCGTCGCGCTGCCTTCCACGAAGCCGCCGCCCAGCGCGCGGTCCAGCTCGGCGATGCCCGTCGCCATCCGCTCGGGCAGTGGCACATCGGCGTTCAGCCCCGAAACCTCGATCGCGCGGCCGCCGGACTGGAGGTTGTGGCGTGCCTGGAACACCGTCACCACCGCGCCGGCATCCTCCACCATCGTATTCCATTCGCCGCAGTCGGCGCACTGGCCCGCCCATTTGGACGCAATCGTGCCGCATGCCTGACACACATATCGTTTCTGGGGTTTCGCCATGGAAACGCTCTACCTAAAGCGGAACGATAAGGGAACATCCGCCGTCACATCCGGCCGCACCCCTCAGCGTGCGATGGACGCGGCGCGCCCCACCGGTTATTCGCCGAAGCGAATGCACGCTTCCGATCTCCGTGTCGCGCTCTTCAGCGGCAACTATAATTACGTGCGCGATGGCGCGAACCAGTCGCTCAACCGGCTGATGGGCTATGTGATGGCCCAGGGCGCGAAGGTGCGCGTCTATTCCCCCACCACCAGCACGCCGGCGTTCGAGCCGACCGGCGATCTGGTCAGCGTGCCCTCGCTCCCCTTCCCCGGCGGGCGCAGCGAATACCGGCTGGCGCTGGGCCTGACACCGGGCGCGCGGCGCGACCTGGAGGCATACCAGCCCAACCTGATCCATTGTTCGGCGCCCGAATTCCTGTGCCACGGCGCGCTGAAATGGGCGGAGAAGCACGGCATCGCCCGCGTCGCCACCGCGCAGACGCGGTTCGAGACCTATTTCCGCTATTATGGCCTGGGCTTTGTCGAGCCTTCGATCATCCGGCTGCTGACGCGCTTCTACAACCGTTTCGACGAGGTGATGCCCACCGGCCCGATGATGGTCGACCTGCTGCGCAGCTATGGCGTCACCGTGCCGATGAGCATCTGGTCCCGCGGGGTGGACCACGCCAAGTTCAATCCCGCCCGCCGCGACATGGCCTGGCGCCGCAGCATCGGCATCGGCGACGACGAGGTGGTGGTAGGTTTCCTGGGCCGGCTGGTGCTCGAAAAGGGGCTCGACGTCTTCTCCGACGTGATGGCCATCCTGCGCGAGCGCGACGTGCCGCATCGCGTGCTGGTGATCGGGGAAGGGCCGGCCCGCCAGTGGTTCGCCGATCGCGTGCCGGAGGCGGTGTTCGTCGGATTCCAGGTGGGCGAGGATCTCGCGCGCGGGGTCGCCTCGATGGATATCTTCTTCAATCCCTCGATCACCGAGAGCTTCGGCAACGTCACGCTGGAGGCGATGGCATCGGGCGTCGCGGTGGTCGCCGCGCGGACCACCGGGCCGGTGGGCCTGGTGGAAGAAGGTGTGTCAGGCATCCTGGTCGAGCCCGGCGACAACGAAGGCTATGCCGCCGCTATCGCCGGCTATGCGCTCGACGCCGGGCGCCGCCAGGCGGCGGGCGAGGCGGGCCATGCGATCGCCCAGCGCTTCCACTGGGATCGCATCAACCAGGCCGCGCTCGACACCTATCTCCGCGCTGCCGAGAAGCGCACCCAATAGCCGCGCGCGGCGCGGGTCACTCCCAGGGATAGCTTAGCGGCGCCTCGCGGAAGGCGAACCGGTCGACATGCCGCTCGACCGCGCCCTTCAGGCCCTGAAGCTGGCCCTCGATGCTCGCTTCGATGCGGATGCTGAGCGCGTCCGGCCCGGCATCCAGCGTCACCAGCGCATCGCCCGGCCAGTCCGCGCCGCGCGCGTTGCGGGGGAAGCGGATGGTGCCGTGCTCGGGGGTGAATTCCACCTCCAGGTTGTGCGCCCAATGCTTGCAGACCTGCTGGAGGTAGCGGCTGGCGTGCGCCGTCGGCACGCGGGCGGTGGCGGTGGCGGTGGCCGCCGTAGTGGTCGTCATATCTTCGTCTCCCTTGGCCGGCGGCGGCACGATGCCCAGCCGCCGGCGCAGCAATTCCAGTCGCGGCACGCTTACAGCCGCTCGATCTTCTGCACCGCTTCGTCCAGGATCGCGGCGATCTCGTGCAGCGTCTCGCTGTCCGCCTCGCCGTCGCCCAGCCGTTCGCCCAGCACGGTCTTCAGGTTGCGCATCGCGCGGCGCACCGGTCCGCCGCGCGAACGCTCGCGGATCGAGCCGAGATCGGCGAGCCGCGCGAACAGCGCCTCCACCATCTCGTCGCGCTCGGTCAGGTGGGCCTGGCCCGCGACGGTGATGGCATAGACCTTCTTCGCGCCCTCGGCCTGCTGCTCCTCGATCAGGCCCATCTCGCCCAGCAGCGTCAACGTCGGATAGACCACGCCGGGGCTGGGGGCATAGGCGCCGCCGCTGCGCTCCTCGATCTCGCGGATCAGGTCGTATCCGTGGCGCGGCGCTTCCTCGATCAGCTTGAGCAGCAGCAGCCGCAGCTCGCTGCCGTCGAACATCCGGCGCCTGCCGCGTCCACGGCCGCCACCGCCGCCATAATCCACTTCCCATTCGACCTCGAACGGTCCCCAGCGGCGATGTCCGCCGCGTGGGCCGCAATGGCGGGCTGCGCGCTGCGCGCGATGTCTTCCAAACATGCTAAAATGCTCCATTAGCGAATCAAGATACGCTTAAGATATATCTTGAAGGCGAACATGCAACCCCTATCAGGGAATCATGCCCTCAGTTGGCGGTGAGCATCGCCCGCACGCCGCTGCGGAACAGCGGCATCCGCGCGCCGATGCGCAGCGCCGCGCCTCGCGCCGCGCGTGCCGCCAGCCGCTCGTCGGTATAAAGCTTCACGATCATGTTGGTCGCGGCGTAGAGCGGCCGCGCCGCCATCCGGTGCCCCGCCTCATAGCTGCGCAGCACGCCCTCGCTCCCCGGATCGCGCCCGCCGCGCACCGCATCGGCCACCAGCCGCGCGAGCAGCGCCTGCCCCGACAGGCCCAGGTTGAAGCCGTGCGCCGTCACCGGATGCATCCCCACCGCGGCATCGCCGATCAGCGCCGCGCGCGCCGCCGCGAAATGGCGCGACCAGGTAGTGATCAGCGGATAGGCAGCCCGCGGGCTCGTCACGCGCATCTGCCCGAGCCGCCCGGCGGAACGCCGCGTCAGCTCCTCGCCCAGCGCGCCGTCGGCCATGGCGTTGATCCGCGCGATCTCCCCCTCGGGCAGCGTCAGCGCGACCGACGACTGGTTCCCGTTCAACGGCAGCAGCGCCAGCGTCTGGCGGCGGCCGAACCATTCGGTCGCCACGCCCGCATGCGGCTTTTCATGCTGCACGCGGCAGACGAGCATCGAACGGCCCAGCCGGTTCACCTCGGCGGCGATGCCCAGATGCTCGCGCACCGGCGAAAGCCGCGAATCCGCCGCCACCAGCAGCTTCGCGCGCAGCCTCTCGCCCGAAGAGAGCAGCACCTCCGCGGCACCGGCGCCGGTGCGCGCATAGTCCACCGCAGCGCCCGTCACGGTACGCAGCCCGGGCTGGCCCGTGGTAACCTGCCACAGCGCCTCGCGGATGCGGTGGTTGGAGACAAGCCAGCCGAGCTGCCCCTCCCCTTCCGGATCGAACTCCAGCGCGAACGGCGAGAATCCGTCGATCACCCGCGCGGCGACCAGCGGCGCGACATCTTCCGCCGGCAGCCGCTCCCACACGCCCAGCCGCTTCAATATGCTCACGGAGCCATGCGTCAGCGCGATCTCGCGCCCGTCATAGCGAGGGCGCGCCAGCTTCTCCGCCGGCTGGCGCTCGACCAGTACCACCTCCAGCCCGCAGCCCGCCACCGATCGCGCGAAGGCCAGTCCGGCGGGTCCGCCGCCCACGATGATGACGTCGCAATCCATTGCCCGGCTCCTTGTCGCGCGCGAACCTGCCCGCCCGCGCGCCGCCGCGACATGCGCCAGGTCAAAAAACGCGCGGCCCGCGTGCAAGATCGGCGGCGCTGGCCTATCTTGGCAGTGCTTCGGCGCCGCCGAAGCGATGCGGCGCCAGCCCGCTCCCCCACCCGGCCACCCAGCGGCAGCATCTTGTGGGTGGCCGGGTGGGGTAGCAAGCTGGCGCCGCTTCAGCGAAGCTGAAAACCAATCCGGGACCCGCAATGGCCGACCTCTTCGCCGCCGACGACCAGACCGCCTCCCCCGCCCCGCCCCCGGCCGGGGCGCCGCTTGCCGACCGGCTCCGCCCGCAGCGGCTCGACGAGGTGGTGGGCCAGGAGCATCTCACCGGGCCGGAGGGTGCGATCGGGCGGATGGTGGCCGCGGGCCGGCTGTCGTCGATGATCCTGTGGGGGCCGCCGGGCACGGGCAAGACCACCACCGCGCGGCTGCTTGCCGATGCGGTGGGGCTGCGCTTCGTGGCGATCAGCGCGGTCTTCTCCGGCGTGGCCGATCTGAAGAAGGTGTTCGCCGAGGCGCGCGAGCATGCCCGGATGGGCAAGCGCACGCTGCTGTTCGTGGACGAGATCCACCGGTTCAACCGGTCGCAGCAGGACGGTTTCCTGCCCTATGTCGAGGACGGCACCGTCACGCTGGTCGGCGCGACGACCGAGAACCCCAGCTTCGAGCTGAACGCCGCGCTGCTCAGCCGCGCCCAGGTGCTGATCCTGCGCCGGCTGGATCATGCCGCGCTCGGCAAGCTGCTCGATCGTGCCGAGGCGATGGAGGGCCGCCCCCTGCCGCTCACGGGCGACGCGCGCGAAGCGCTGGTGGCGAGCGCGGACGGCGACGGACGCTTCCTGCTCAACCAGGCGGAGACGCTGTTCTCGGTCAGCTTCCCCGCCCCGCTCGACCCCGCCGCTCTGGGCGAGTTCCTCCAGCGCCGCGTCGCGGTCTACGACAAGGATCGCGAGGGGCATTACAATCTGATCTCCGCGCTCCACAAGGCGATGCGCGGCTCCGATCCCCAGGCATCGCTCTACTATCTCGCGCGCATGCTGACCGCGGGCGAGGAGCCGCTCTACGTGCTCCGCCGCATCACCCGCTTCGCCAGCGAGGATATCGGGCTGGCCGATCCCCAGGCGCTGGTCCAGTGCCTGGCGGCGAAGGACGCCTATGAGTTCCTGGGCAGCCCGGAGGGCGAGCTGGCGATCGTCCAGGCCTGCCTCTATTGCGCCACCGCGCCCAAATCGAACGCCGCCTATGCCGCGCAGAAGGCCGCCTGGCGCAGCGCGAAGGAAACCGGCAGCCTGATGCCGCCGCAGAACATCCTCAACGCGCCGACGAAGCTGATGAAGGACATCGGCTATGGCAAGGGCTACGCCTATGACCATGACAGCGCGGAGGGCTTCTCCGGCTCCGATTACTGGCCGGAGGGAATGGCGCCGCAGACCTTCTACGATCCCGTCGACCGCGGCTTCGAGAAGCGCATCCGCGAACGGCTGGACTATTGGGAAGGGCTGCGGCGGGAACTGCGCGGGCGATAGCGCCCGCCGCGGCGCTATCCGCCCCTGAGCCGCGTGATCTGGATTCGCAGCCGTGGATGATCGAACTGGGGGGTTCGGATCGGCCGCCCCTGCGCATCGCGTGCGGGGCTGAACCGCGCTCGCGACTGGAGCGTGGAGCACAGCGTCGTGTCGAATGCCTCGACCCCGCTCGGCATCAGCAGGCGGCATTCATCGACGCGCCCCTGTGCGTTGATCCAATAGAGGAGCGCAAACTCCCTGACGCCGTCTGCCCAGTCGATGAACTCGTGAAGACTGCCGCCCGGCCTTGTCACGGCGCGCTCGATATCCTCCCGCTTCACTCCCCAGCCGTCGTAGAGTTCGCCCATGCAGTTCTGAAGCGCGGTCCAGGCGGCGGGAAATCCGCCGAGCTGCATCTCGATATCGCCGTGTGCCTTCGTCCAGAAGCGGAGCCGTTCCTGCACCTCGCCAAGCGGATGCTGCTGAAGGTTCAGCATATATTCGCGCATCCGGTATTTGCCCGCGACGAAGATGTTATAGTGAAGGTCGCCCGCCATTCGCCGCCCGTCGATGAACATGACCGCGCGGCCATCGCTGCGCTTGCCGCCATCGCCCTCGGTCGCGACCCTGAGCCACACGGTCGGCGTGACCGGTTCGAGCGTGATCTGCAATCGCGTCGGCACCCCGCCTGTCGTCAGGCTGCGATCGAGCACGCATTGCATCTCGCCCTTCACGACGGTCCAGTTGCCCGCAGCCTCGATCCGCACCATGGGTGCAGCGGAAATACTCTGCGCCGCCGCGGGCGACGCCAGAAGCATCCCGGCAAATGCGATATTACGAAGCATCTTCAATCCCCCGTTCCCGATCGCCCACGCCCCGAATCCGGAATTTCATTCCCGGAGGAACGACAGGATGCGTTCTTGCCGGCCGCCGCCAATATGCTTGAACCATCGAAGTACGCCACAGCTATTTCCTGCGTCTTTCTTCGCCCACGCCGGTTTGTGTCGCGGGTATGGGTAAGCCAGAGTAGCCTTCAAATGCGGCGCATCCTGTGCTTCACATCGCGGATGATCCGGCGCCTCTACCCAGCAATCGCGGCCGCGCTGCTCCTCACCGCCCATCCCGCCGCCGCGCAGCAGCAGCCGTCCGCCTACACGCGCAGCATCGCGGCGGGGTACAAGGCGCTGATGCTATGCGGCGCGATCTTCAACGCGGGCCGCACCCAGGCGCAAGCCGAGGCGCTGGAGCTGACCGGCATCTATCCCGAATATGACGCGATCGTGCCGACGCTTAAGGCCAGCGTCCGGCGGTTTCTCGTCGATCCCGCGATGATGCTGTCGGGAGTCCAGTGGCGCGGGGACGGCGATCCGCGCCGGCGCGCCTATTGGAGCGGCGAGGTGATCGTCCCCTTTGACGACCGCCTGCCGCCGCGCGTCGCGACCTGGTATTCGGGCATCGGCTGCACGATCCACCGGCTCGGCCGCGACACCGGCTACACCACGGGCGCGGTCGACTGGACCGACGATCGCCCGCTCAATCCGGGCTTCGGCAGCCTCGACGATCGCCCCTGGCCGATCGGCGAAGGCGGCATCGGCCCCCGAACCCTGCCCGCGCTGGAGGCCCCGATCGCGCGCGCGCTCGAAGGCGGCTTCGGCGGCCGCACTACCGGCGTGCTGATCGTGCAGAACGGCAGGATCGTCGGCGAGCGCTATGCCGAAGGCTTCGGCCCGCACGTCAGCCAGCGCACCTGGTCGGTCGCCAAGAGCATCGCGGGCACGCTGATCGGCATCGCCAACGGCCAGAATCTGATCACGCCGGCCACCGGCTCCTTCCTCCCCACCGATGACGATCGCGGCCGCATCAGCGTCGATCAGCTCCTGCGCATGGCCAGCGGGCTGCGCAGCATCGCTCCCGGCAACCGCACCGACGACATCTATTTCGGCGGCACCACCGTCGACGAGGAGGGCACCTTCTGGCCGATCGAGGCGCTGCCGGGCACGCGCTTCCGCTATGCCAATCTCGACACGCTCCTTGCCGTCCGCGCGCTCCGCAAGGCGCTCGGCGACGACAATCGCTACCACCGGCTGCTCGAAACCGATCTGTTCGCCCGGCTGGGCATGACCCGCACCGTCGCCGAGGGCGACATCGCCGGCAACTACGTCCTCTCCAGCCAGGTCTGGTCCACCGCGCGCGATCTTGCCCGGCTGGGTCTGCTCTGGCTGAACGACGGCGTGTGGCAGGGCAAGCGCATCCTGCCCGAAGGCTGGATGAAATATATGACCAGCCCCTCCGGCCCCCAGCCGCCGAACAACCCCGGCTGGGGCTATGGCGCCACGCTATGGCTGGCGGATGCCTCCACCGGCCTGCCGCCGGGCAGCTATGCAGCGCAGGGCAATCGCGGCCAATATATCCTGGTCATCCCCGCACACGGGCTGGTGATCGTCCGCCGGGGCGAGGATCGCAACGGCACCGCGTTCGACATCTCCGCCTTCGGCCGCGCGGTGGTGGCGGCGCTGCCGTGAGGGACTGGGACGATGCCGTCGCCTTCGCGCGCACCCTGCCGGAGGTGGAGGTCGCGCCCTGGTGGGGAACGCCCTGCCCGAAGGTCAACGGCAAGGGGCTGATGTCCCCCGGCCGCGAGCCGGGCAGCTTCGCGCTGATGGTCAGCCAGCCGGAAAAGCAGCTATTGTTCGAAACCGATCCGGACACCTTCTGGCAGACCGATCACTATCGCAACTATCCGATGCTGCTCGTCCGCTACGGCACCCCGGCGCGCGAGCGGATCGAGCTCTACATCCGGCGCGCCTGGTGGGACCGCGCGAAAAGGCCCCAGCGCATCGCCGCGGGGATGGCGGAACGGCCGTGAGCGGCGCGCCCGCGTTCGACGAGTTCATCGCCATCGACTGGTCGGGCCAGGCCATCGCCCGGCCACCGGGACTGGCGGTCGCGCGGGCCGTGCCGGGCCGGAGCGCGCCACGGCTGGTGCGAGAGGGCGAGCGCTGGTCGCGCCAGCAGATCCTCGACTGGCTGCTGGATCTCGCAAAGGCAGGAAGGCGCGCGCTGATCGGCCTCGATCTCTCCCCCGCCTTCCCCTATCTGGACCAGCGCGGCTATTTTCCCGGCTGGCGCGAAAGCCCGCCGGACGCCAGGGCGCTGTGGGAACGCGTGGATTCGATCTGCGCCGCCGATCCGCATCTTGCCGCCACCAGCTTCGTCGCACATCCCGTCGCGGGCGGCCATTTCCGGCGGCACCGGCTTCCCTCACCCTTCGAAGGACCCGGCCGCTTCCGCCTGTGCGAGCAACGCCAGTTCAGCCACAAGCTTCGCCCGTCGAGCTGCTTCAACCTGATCGGCGCCGCGCAGGTGGGGAAATCGAGCCTCACCGGCATGCGCGTCCTCCACCGGCTCGGGGGCCGCATCCCGGTCTGGCCGTTCGATTCCGTTCCGGAAGCCGGGCCGGTGATCGTCGAAATCTACACCACCATCGCCGCGCGGGCAGGCGGGGTTACGGGAGGCAGCAAGGTCAAGGATGCCGTTTCGCTGGACAAGGCGCTGGGCAAGCTCGCCAGCAACCGCCATGCGCGCCTCACGAGCTACACCGATCACAACACCGACGCGATGATCACCGCGGCATGGATGCGGATCGCTGCCGGCGAAACGGCGCTCTGGCACCCGCAAGGGCTGGAGCAGGTCGCGCAAACCGAAGGCTGGACCTTCGGCGCCGGCTGAAGCATGGGGAGCCCGTCGCCGGATTAGCTCAGTTGGTAGAGCAGCGGTTTTGTAAACCGAAGGTCGCGGGTTCGAGCCCTGCATCCGGCACCATCCCCATCGCGGCGCCTGTTGGGAGAGGCCGGAGCAAGACGCTGCCCCGGCCCCGCGATCGTCAGACCTTCAGCTTGAACAGCCGCCGGGCGTTGTCCTGGAAAAACGCCTGCTTGGCCTCGGCGCTGATGCCCATGGCCTCCAGCTCGCCGACTTCCTCGGGCTTGTACTGATAGGGGTAATCCATCGCGTACATCACGCGGTCCACCCCGATCGTCTCCTGCAGGAAACGGATCGGCGGCTCCCATGCGACGCCGCTGTTGGTGTAGTGGAAGTTGTCGCGCATGTAATCGGACACGCGGCGCTTCAGCGCGGGCATCGTTTCATAGCGCCCGGAAGCGAAGCTGGCCTGATGCATGTAATCGAGCCGGTAGAGCGTGAACGGCAGCGATTCGCCGACATGGCCCAGCACGAGCTGCAGCTTCGGGAACCGGTCGAACACGCCCGCCACGATGATGCGCAGCGCATGCAGCCCGGTCTCGACGCTGAAGCCCCAGATCGCGCCGTCCAGCCCGCGGCCCAGCATCGGCTTGATCAGCCCGTCGCTGGGCGAGGACGGGTGGAGATAGATCGGCACGTCCAGCGCCTCGGCAGCCTCGAAGATCGCCCAGTATTTCGGATCGTCCAGATACTGGTGCTGGGTGTGCGAATTGATGATCACGCCCTTCAGGCCAAGCTTGGATACGCCGCGCTCGATCTCCTTGGCGGCGGCGGCGGGATCCTGCGGCGCGCAGGCGGCGAGCCCGTCGAACCGGTCGGGGCGGCGCGCGATCGCATCGGCCACCCAATCATTGGCATAGGCCGCGAATTCGGTCGCGTCGGCGGCCTTCATCACCTGCACGCCGGGCGAGGTTAGCGCCAGCACGGCGAAATCAACCCCGGCCGCGTCCATATGCGCCAGCCGCACATCGCCCACATCGGTCAGGTGATCGCGAATGAAGCGGCAGCGCGCGCTGTCGGAGCTGCTGTAGAAGCCCCACATGCTGTTGAAGCCGATGTCGTCCACCGCCTTCTCGTCGATCAGCCGCTTGTAGCGCTCCAGCATCTCGGGCGGGCAGAACGCCTCTTCGGTCGCGATCCGCTTGTAGGGCCGGTCTCCGCTCGCTGCCGTCATTTGCGCCTCTCCATTGCTTGCGTCATGCCATCGCCACTAGCAAGCCCGCAGCGCGGCTGTCTATATAATGATATGATAGTTACATGATTGAAGGCACGCGACGGGCGGAAGGCCCCGCGGCCTTTTCCGGGGAGGAAGCCGATGCCGCGTGTTGCCGTTACCCTGCCCTATTTCGATTTCTTCCCGGATCTGTGCGACGAACTGGCCGCACGCTATCCCGGCACCCGCTTTCCGGAGGGGCGCAGGCTGCTTCAGGGCGATGCGCTGGCCGAATATCTGCAAGGCTATGATACCGCCGTGATCGGCGTGCAGCGCTTTACCGAGGACGTCCTGAGCCGCTGCCCAGACCTGAAGGTCATCTCGCTCTGCTCCGCCGGCGTGGATCATATCGATCCGGCGCTGCTCAACCGCCACGGCATCCGCATGTGGTGGACGGCGGGCATCAACAAGGTGTCGGTGTCGGAACTGGCGGTGTCCTATATGGTGCTGGCGCTGCGGCGCGTGCATCAGTTCTCCGCCGTGCTGCGCGCCGGCCAATGGGCCGGGCCGATGGGTTTCGGCGGAGACCTTCGCGGCAAGACCGTGGGCGTCCATGGCGTCGGCCATATCGGCAAGGCGGTGATCGAACTGCTCCAGCCCTATGGCGTCCATATCCTGGCGTGCGACCGCGTGGACATTTCCGCGTTCGCCGCGCGCTTCGCGAATGTCGAGGTGGTCGGGCAGGACGCGCTGTGGGAACGATCGGACGTGGTCAGCATCCACCTGTCGCGCAACCGGTCTACGCTGGGGCTGTACGATGGCGCCGTGCTGGACCGGATGAAGCCGGGGGCGGTGCTGATCAACTGCGCGCGCGGGGGCCTTGTGGACGAAGCCGCGCTGGCCGAGCGGCTGGAGTCCGGCCATATCGCGGGCGCGGCGTTCGACGTGTTCGCCGCCGAGCCTGCCAACGGCAATCCGCTGCTGGATCTGCCCAACTTCCTCGGATCGCCGCACATCGGAGCCACGACGCGCGAATCCTGGCGGGCGATGCTGCGATCGGGGATGGCCGGGATCGAGCGGGCCTATGAGCCCGTTCCCGGCGCCTATCCTTTCGACTGAGCCGGGGGGAGCTTAGCCCGCGGCGATCAGGCCCGCCGCGGCGATGCCCGCCAGCGCGCAAAGCTCGTCATTATCCGAAGTATCGCCGGTCACGCCCACGGCGCCCAACACCTCGCCCGCGTTGTCGATGACGATCACGCCGCCCGCCGCCGGGATCACGCCATGCTGCGAAAGCCCCCCGAGCGCGCCGACGAAGGTGGGCCGTTCGACCGCCATCGTCCCGATCGTGCGCGAGGAGACGCCGAGCGCCAGCGCGCCGCCAGCCTTGCCGCAGGCGATCTGCGGCCGCATCGTCGAACCGCCGTCGCCGCGCGCGAAGGCGATCAGGTGCCCGCCCGGATCCAATACCGCGACGCTGAGCGGCTTGAGCTTCAGTTCAGCCCCCTTGGCGAAGGCGGCGGCAATGATCTGATTCGCCTGCGCGAGCGAAATACGGTTCATCTTGTTGTTCTCCGGAGATTCGGGGTCAGGCCATCTCGACGTTGAGGCCGCGGCTCGCAAGCGTCTGGCGCACTTCGGCCAGCCGGACCTTCGATCGATCGAGGTTCAGCCCGCCTTCCGCCAGCAGCCTGCGCACCTCGGCCACATCCACGCCGCGGGGGGCAACGCCATCGCGTACCGCCACCGCCGCGGCCGTGCCCGCTGCCTCGCCCATCGCGATACATTCGGGCATCAGCCGCACGCGCTGGTGCGCCTCGGCGTCGAACGACACCGTCTTTCCCGCGACGATCAGATTTTCCAGCCCGGCGGGCAGCAGGCAGCGATAGGGGATGCCGAGCAGCGCGACCTCGATCGGCAGTTCGGCCAGATCATGCCCCTTGCCGCCCTCGCTGCCGTCCGGCTTGTGCCGCACCCAGCCCTTCACATTGGGGCCGCGATGCACCTTCAGCGCGATCTCGTCCTCGAACACCGCGCCATCGAAGATGTCGTCACGGTTCAGCGTATAGTCGCCCACGATCCGGCGGCTGTCGCGCACGCCGATCTGCGGCGCCATGTCGATCAGGAATGCCTGCTCCATCCCCGGGATGCGCCGGACGAAGGGCAGGAAATCGCGCGCTCGGCGGCGGCCCTCGATCTCCGCCCCGCTCAGATCCGCGGCATTGGTAGGATCGCGGTTGAGCACCTGAACCGCATAGAGATAGCCGATGCCGTTGCGCAGATTGGCCGGCGTCGCGCCGAAGATCGAGATATGGTGGCCGAAGGTGCCGGGCAGGCTGCCCTCGCGCTTCCCCTGCTCCACCAGCGATTTCCAGCCGGTCAGATGCACATATTGCGCGCCGTCCAGCGCGTTGGCGGGCGTACCCCAAAGCTTGGAGAAATCGTCCGGATTGGCGCGGGCATGCTCCTGCATCCGCTGCCAATCCACCCCGCCCATCCGGCACAGCATCATCATCGGCTGCGGATCGGCTGGCGGATGCAGCGCCACCCCGGCGCGCGCCGCGACATCGGCGTCGCCGCTCGCATCGATCACGACATCGGCCAGGATCGCCTGGCGCCCGGACTTGTTCTCGACGATCACGCCGCGCACGGCGTTGCCCTCGGTCACCACGTCGACGACCTGGGTGTTCAGGAGGATACTGACGCCCGCCTCGACCAGCATGTCGAGCACACAGAGCTTCATCATCTCCGGATCATAGGCCAGGTTGAAATATTCCGGCAGGAACTCGGCCGGCCCCGCGTCGCAGGCGGCAAGCCGCTGCTGCAGCTCGCGCAGGATGCCGCTGATGTTCTCGCAGCTCAGGAATTCGGTGACGAACGACATCGGGCCGGTGCCGCCGACAACCGAATTGCGCTCGATCACCATCACCTCGGCGCCGTTGCGCGCGGCGCGGATCGCGGCGGGATAGCCGGCGGCCCCCGCCCCCACCACCAGCACCTGCACGCGCGCGATCACCGGCGTCTCGCGCGCGGCCTCGACGATGGTTTCCCGGCCACCGGGGGCCGACTGAGTCGTTGCTGTTTCCATATTACTGTCATATCGTTTGTTTGATTGCGATCAACCCGCGCCGATCGAAAATGCGACGCCGCCGGACAGGGAGAAGGATGATGCTGAGCAGGGAGGATAACGAGCTGCTGACCCGGATCGGCCCGGGAACCCCGATGGGCGCGATGATGCGCGAATACTGGTTTCCCGTCGTCCGGTCGGCAAAGCTGGAGGCGGGCGGCGCGCCGGAGCGCGTTCGTCTGCTCGGCGAGAATTTCGTCGCGTTCCGCAGCCCCGACGGGAGCGTCGGCTTCATCGACGAGGCATGCCCCCATCGCTGCGCGTCGATGGCGCTCGCCCGCAACGAGGAAGGCGGGCTGCGCTGCATCTTCCACGGCTGGAAGGTGGATGCGCTCGGAAGCGTGACCGATTGCCCGACCGAGCCCGAGGCGCGGCGCGAGATATTCGCCGCCAAGGTGCCCGTGCGGCGCCACCATGCGCGCGAGATGGCGGGCATGCTTTGGGTCCACATCGGCGGACGCGAAGTGCCGCCGCCGCTCCCCGATTTCGAATGGTCGTCGCTGCCCGCCGAACAGCTCCAGCCGCAGCGCGGCGTCATCCGCTGCAACTGGCTGCAGGCGCTGGAGGCGACGCTGGATTCGGCGCATGTCGGCTTCCTCCACTCGCGCGACGGCGCGCTGCGCGGCACCCGGGGCCAGCGCTCCGAATCCACCTTCATGCGCACCCACAAGACGCCGCGCTTCGAATTCGAGGTGCGCCCCTATGGCTTTCGCGAGGCCGCGATCCGCGATCTGCCGGACGGCGAATGCTACACCCGCATCCGCGAGGTGGTTCTCCCCAATTATTCCATGATCCCGCGCCTGCCCGGGCACACCGGCGTCACCGTGATCTCCGTCCCGATCGACGACGAAGCGGTGATCCAATGGTATCTGCGCTTCGACATGGACCGGCCGATCGATCCGCAGGCCTATCTGGAGTTCGGCTCGGACTCGCTCGATCCGGACTATTTCAATTCGGACATGGGCGATGCCGGCAACATGTGGCACCAGGACCGCGAGGCGATGAAGGCGGGGCACTGGAGCGGCATCGTCGGCCGGACGAACGCCTATGAGGACTTCATCGTACAGGAATCGATGGGGCCGATCGTCGATCGCAGCCGCGAGTTCCTGGGCGCCGCCGACGTGGTGATCTCGCTCGCACGGCGCCAGTTGCTCCAGGCGGTGAAGGCGCATCGCGAGGAAGGCATCGTGCCGTTCCTGGGCCGCGAGCCGCGGCTGGGCGCCCTGCGCGCGCTTTCCGCCACCTATCCCCAGGGCGAGGACTGGAAGCGGATCGACGCCTTCAATCCGCCGGAGATGGCCTGGGCCGGCGCGGAATGACCCGCGCCGCGCCGCAATTGTAGACTGAGTAAACAAAATCGCTTGCTGGCGGAAAGCGCGTTGGGATAGCCTCCGGTCCGGACGACGGCGTCGATCCGGCGGGGGGCCGCGCGCCATCCCCTCCCGGAAATGAGAGCGCCGCGAAAGGGCCGGTCGCGCCCCGCGGAGGATAAGCCATGTTCAATTTCGACGCCGCGTTCCGGGCGGAGTTCCGCACGAGCTGGGCGGTGCTGCTGATCGCCTTCTGTACCTTCCTGTTCGGCTTTTCGGCCCCGGCCTATGTCCTCCCCTTCGTCTTTCCGGAGGTGATCGAACATTTCGGATGGACCCGCGAACAGGCGATGTTGCTGGCGTCGTCCAAATATGCCGTGGGTGCGATCTGCGCGCTGGTCGTGGGGCGGTTCGTCGATCGCACGGGCGTCTGGCTGGCGCTGGTGGTCAACGTGTCGCTGGGCGGCATCGCGCTGCTCAGCTTCCTGTGGATCCAGTCGCTCACCGCCTATTACGCGCTCGGAATCCTGCTGGGCTTCGCCTCGGGCGGTACGATGGTGGCGCTGAAGGTGCTGATCTCGCGCGCCTTCCACCATTCGCAGGCGACCGCGATGGGCGTCGCGCTCATGGGGTCCGTGGCGGGATCGGTGGTACTGCCCTTTGCGATCGGCGGAGCGATCGACGCCTTTGGCTGGCGCGCGGGTATCGCCTGGATGTCCGCCGGCATCTGGCTGGCGGCGGTTCCGATGCTGGTGTTCGGCCTGCTCTCGCCGCGGATGGCGTTCGGCCGCCGCGAGGATGCGACGCAGGCCGAACGCGCGACGGGCGCCGCGGAGCGTAGCGAAACGCTGCGCCGCGTGATGCGCGAGCCGCGCTTCTGGCTGATCGGCACCGCGGTTTTCCTGGTGGCGCTGGTCGATCAGGCGTTCACCCAGCATCAGGTGCTGATCTACAGCGATGCCGGAATCAGCCGCACCTGGATGGAGATCGGCGTCAGCACGATCGGCGTGGCGGGGATCGTCACCCGCCTGATCGTCGGCAACATCTTGGACGCGACATCGAACCGCGGGCTGGCGGTGCTGTGGTGGCTGCTCAGCCTGTCGGTGCTGATGGCGTTCGCGCTGGCCAGCCCGGTGATCTTCATCGCCTATATCCTGTTCCGCGCGATGGGGCATTCGGCGGTGCTGCTCGACACTATCACCATGACCAAGCACGTGTGGGGCAAATCGGCGCAGCTTGGCACATTGCTGGGCATCTACACCGCCTTCGTCAGCGCCGGCTTTGCGGTCGGTCCGTGGCTGATGGGCTGGCTGCACGACGTCTCCGGCTCGTACGGCCCGGCCTATATCCTGTTCGCGATCATCCCAGTCGTGGCGTCGCTGCTGATCTGGCGGGTCGAACCGGTGTTCTGGAAGCAGCTCCGCGCCAGCCGGAGCGAGGCTGGTCCGGCGGCCTGAGCCCGAACGCAGATCGGGCGGCCATCCCCTGGAGGACGGCCGCCCGATCCGGTCTTCCTGGATTCCGGCTCATGCCTCTTCGACGCGCCGGTATCCTTCCAGGCCCGGACGATAAGACTTGTCGTCCAGGAACTGCGACATGCCCTTGCTGCGGCCGCGCTCGGGATCGGAAGCCGCCGCGGATGCCGCCATCGCGCCCAGCATCGCCTCAGACGTATCCCAGTCCAGGCTTTCGACGAACTTGAACGCCGACTTGGCGTGACGAAGCACGGTGGGATTCTTGCTGAGCAGCGTGCGCGCCAGCGTCTCGGTGGCGGCGCGCAGTTCGGCGAGCGGGACGGAACGGTTGACCAGCCCCATCTCGGCCGCCTTCTGTCCGCCGAACGGCTCGCCGGTCATGATGTACCACAGCGAATCGCGGTGGTTCATCACCTGCGCCACCGCGCGGGTGACGTTGCCGGCGGGGATGATCCCCCAGTTGATCTCCGAAAGGCCGAAGGTCGCCTCATCGGCGGCGATCGCCAGATCGCAGGCGACCAGCGGCGTGAAGGCACCGCCGAAGCACCAGCCGTTCACCATCGCGATCGTCGGCTTCGGATAGTGCATCAGCCGGCGCCACATCCAGTCGGTGGCCGCGCGGCGATAGCGCGCCTGGACGACGGCCGACATGCCCTGCGTCTCGCGGAAATATTCCTTCAGGTCCATGCCGGCCGAAAAGGCCTCGCCCTCGCCCGAAAACACGATCACGCCGACGTCCTCGCGCAGCTCGAGCTGGTCGAGCACCTGCATCATCTCGCGGTTGACCGTCGGGCTCATCGCATTGCGCTTCGCCGGGCGGTTCAGCAGCACCCAGGCGATGCCGTCGTCGATATCGACCTTCACGGTTTCGAAGGAGAATTCACTCGTCATTGCCCACAGGCTCCTTTCGTTCGAGTATCGCCACCGAGCGGATCAGGAAGCGGACCACCAGGTCGCGTTCCTCCCCGCTCAGCCCATCCATCAATTGCTCTTCCGCCCGGCGGGCCGCCGCGCTCACCTCGGCCAGGCCCGCGCGGCCGCGCGGAGTCATCGAGATCAGCGAGATGCGCCGGTTGGCCTCGCTCTCGCGGCTGGTAACCAGTCCCTTGGCCTTGAGCTGCGCGACCTGCTGCGTCACGGCCTGCGGCGTGACCCGCTGCGCGCGCGCCAGATCGGCGGCCGAACAAGGCTCCAGCCGGCGCAGGAACGACAGCATCGTATAGTCGCTCGACGTCATGCCATGCGCCCGCGTCATCTCATCGAGCGCGACCTTCGCGGCGGAATAGGAACGCTTGATAAGGTACAACAGCCTGTGCCGGGGCCAGATCGCCGGGGTCTCATCCGCCCGTCCAGCAGCGGTGTCGCGCGCGTGATCGCTGGTCATGGAACGGCTCCGTGAGTTCGATATCAACCTTGTTTATATCAAGGACCTTGATAACATTCGCCAACCGATGTCAATCGGGGATTGCCGGACAGAGCAACACAGGAGGGGTCCCATGCGCCTGATCGCAACCGAGGAAGCCGTATCGTTCCAGCCGATCGTCGACGCGCTGAACGCGCATGCGCGCACCGACGACGACAGCCTGGACATGATCCTGGTCCGCGACATCTATGGCGACAATGGCATCCGCAACGCGATGATCCCCCGCCTGACCGACATCACCGGCGAGCGGCTGGCGCAGATGGATCAGAACGGCATCGACATGCACCTGCTGTCGCTCACCGCGCCGGGCGTCCAGATGTTCGCGCCGGACAAGGGGACGGAAATGGCGCGCATCGCCAACGACCTGATGGCTGAGGCGGTACGAGCCAATCCCACGCGCTTCGCGGGCTTGGGCACCTTCGCGCCGCAGGACCCGCATCGCGCGGCGCTTGAGGTGGAGCGCGTGGCGAACACGCTCAAGCTGAACGGTCTGGTCATCAACAGCCACACCAACGACCGCTATTACGACGATCCCTTCTTCTACCCCGTGTTCGAGGCGATCGAGGCGAGCGGGCTGGCGCTTTATATCCACCCGCGCGCGCCATCGAAGATGATCGACAAGGCGTTCCGCGATTACGGGATGAACTCGGCCATCTGGGGCTATGGCATCGAAACCAGCACCAACGCGATCCGCATGATCCTGTCGGGCCTGTTCGATCGCTTTCCGAAGCTGAAGATCGTGCTGGGCCATATGGGCGAGGCGATCCCGTTCTGGCTGTGGCGGCTGGATTTCATGCACGGCTATGCCGCCACCGCGTTCGGCGGCGCGCCCAAGCTGAAGCTGAAGGTGTCCGAATATTTCCGGCGGAACTTCGCCATCACCACCAGCGGCGTCGAGAACCACCCGGCGCTGCGCTACTCGGTCGAGGTGCTGGGGCCGGAGAATGTGATGTGGGCGATCGACTATCCCTACCAGCCGATGGCGCCCGCGGTGCAGTTCATAAAGACCGCCCCCTTCGCCGAGGATGTGAAGGCGATGATCGCTGGCGGCAACGCCGCGCGGATATTCCGGATCGACTAGATTGGGCGGCTAGGACGGCCCGGCGGGGATTTCCGCCGGACTGCGCCACAGCAGTCCGGCGTCGAGTTCGGAGAGGTCGCGCGCGCCGCAAAGCCCCATGGTGCGGACGAACTCCTCCTTCAGCAGGTCCAGCGCATATTCCACGCCCGCCTGTCCGCCCGCGGCCAGCCCATAGAGCGGCGCACGCCCAGCCAGTACACCCCGCGCGCCCAGCGCCAGCGCCTTGGCGATGTCGCTGCCGCGGCGGACGCCGCTGTCCACCAGCACCTCGGCCCGTCCGGAAACCGCCGCGACGACATCGGGAAGCGCCTCAAGCGTCGCCGCCGCGCAATCCAGGCTGCGGCCGCCATGGTTCGAAACCACGATGCCGTCCACGCCCAGGGCGACCGCCCGCTCCGCGTCATCGGGACGCAACAGCCCCTTGAGCACGAAGCGGCCGGGCCAGCCGTCGCGCATCCGCGCGACCTCGTCCCAGGTGAGCGAATCCCCCCGGAATCGCGCGCGCGGCGCCGCCTCCCGGGTCACGGCGTGCGCCAGCGGCCGTGGCAGGTTCGCCTGGGCGGGCATCCCGCCCTCGCGCAGGTATCGCAGCATCACGGCGGTGAACCAGCGCGGATGCGACAGGATATCGGCGGCATTGCCGAAGCCCAGGCGGAACGGCGAGGCGAAACCGTTGCGGCGGTTATACTCGCGGTTCGGGGATACCGGGATGTCGGCGGTCACGACGAGCGCCTCGCAACCCGCGGCGCGAGCGCGTTCGACGACGGCCATCGACAGCGAACGGTCCTCCCACAGATAGAGCTGGAACCACAGCCGCCCGCCCGCGCGGCAGATCTGCTCCACCTCCATGTTGCTGGCGGAGGATATGGCGAAGGGCACGCCCGCCGCAGCCGCAGCCCGGGCAAGCAGCAGATCGCCATGATGGCGCACCATCCCCGCCCCGCCCGTGGGCGCGACCGCGAGCGGAAAGGCGGCGGGACCGCCGAGCAGTTCGCCAGCCGGATCTGCACGCGATACGTCGCGCAGCACGCGGGGCAGCAGCCGCACCCGGCGGAACGCCGCTACGTCGCGCTCCAGGCAAAGCTCGTCCTCGGCGCCGCGATCGATGAATTCGAAAAGGCCGCGCGGCAGGAAACGCCGCGCGGCCTCGCGAAGATCATGGATATTGTGGCAACCGAAGGCGGCGGCTTTTCGCGTCACCGGCCGCCTCCGCGATGCCGGACGATCAGCCCCAAACTTCCTCGGCGACCTTGACGACCAGCGCCAGCTTCGCCTTTTCGTTCTCGATCCCCATCATGTTGCCGCCGATGCCGCTCGAAAAGCCGCACTGCGGCGACAGCGCGAGCTGATCGATGTCGACGAACTTGGCCGCTTCCTCGATCCGGCGCTTGAGCTCGTCGACGGTTTCCATCTCGCCATGCTTGGTCGTCACCAGGCCCAGCACCACCTTCTTGCCCTTGGGGACGAAGCGGAGCGGCTCGAAACCGCCGGCGCGATCCGAATCATATTCCAGGAAATATCCGTCGATATTCAGCTCGTTGAACATAACGTCCGCCACGGGCTCGTAACCGCCCTCGGCCACCCAACGGCCGGCGAAGTTGCCGCGGCAGACGTGCATGCACACCGCCATGTCGTCCGGGCGGCCCGCGATCGCGGCGTTGATCAGCCGCGCATAGACGTGCGGAAGCTCATCGGGATCCTCGCCGATGCTGGTCTGCACCTGGGCACGCAGCGTGGGATCGCACAGATAGGCGAAGTTGGTCTCGTCAATCTGCAGATAGCGGCATCCCGCGTCGACCAGATCGCCGATCTCCTGGGCATATACCGCCGCCAGATCGGTGTAGAACTCATCCATCGTCGGATAGGCGGTGGTATCGATCGCTTCGCGTCCGCCGCGGAAATGCATGATGGAAGGCGACGGAATCGTGATCTTCGGCGTCTCTTTCGTCACCGATTTCAGATATTTGAAATCGTCGACGAAGATCGGGTCCGGACGGCCCAGCTTTCCGGTGACGCGCACCGTGTGGGGCTTGTTCTCCACCGTGCCCTCGGAGCTGCGGAAGGTGCTCTTGTGCGCCGACTGATGCGGCTCGACATTCTCGAAGCGCAGCAGGAAATCGGTGTGCCAGCTTCCGCGGTTATACTCGCCGTCGGTGATCGAATGGAGGCCGATGTCCTCCTGCAGCGCCACGACCTCGCGAACCGCCTGCTCCTGGATCGTCTTCAGCTCTTCGGCGCTGATCTCGCCGGCCGCGCGGCGCTGGCGCGCCTCGATCAGATAGTCGGGGCGGATGAGGCTGCCGACATGGTCCGCGCGAAACGGGGCTGGCTTCAAGACGTCTCTCCTTCGATTGATTCTCGAAACAATTTTTGTAGTTTCAGGAAACTATTTTCAAGCGAAAACGCGGTTCGCCCGTCGCATTTGCGTCAGGATGGGCCATGCGCGGATCGTTACCGGAGTCAACAAGCCCCAAAGAGGGCCGAGAGGAGTAGAACATGACGGGCACCACGAAGCCGGCGGGCGCGGAACCGGTGATCGAGACAACGGCCGGAGAGATTTTTCTCCGCCGCCTCGCCGCCAACAGGGTGGAGTATCTGTTCGCCAACGGCGGCACCGATTTCGCTCCGGTGATCGAAGGCTATGCGCATGCCCAGATCACGGGGTTCGCGGTTCCCGCGCCCGTGCTCGTCCCGCATGAGACGGCGGCATTGGGGATGGCCCATGGCTATTATCTCGCTACCGGGCGGCCGCAGGCGGTGATGGTGCATACCAACGTCGGCCTGGCCAATTGCGTGATGGGCGTGCTCAACGCCGCGTCCGATCAGGTTCCGATGATCGTCGCCAGCGGCATCACGCCCGCTACCGAGACCGGCCCGCTCGGCCACCGCAATTCGCCGATCAACTGGGGCCAGAACATGCGCGACCAGACGGCGATGGTGCGCGAGCCGGTGAAGTGGGACGCCACTCTGGCGCATCCGGAGCAGATGGCGGGGCTGGTCGATCGCGCGATGGCGATCGCCACCTCCTCTCCCCGCGGCCCCGTGTACCTGGGGCTGCCGCGCGAGACGCTGTGCGGCGTCACCCCCTATCGCGAGACGCCGCCCCGCAACGCGCCGGCCACCGCGGCGCCCCACCCGGAAGCCGTTGCCCAGGCCGCGAAGCTGCTGGGCGGGGCGGAGAACCCGCTGATCGTGGCGTTCCGCGTCGGCGCGCGCGATGGCGGCTTCGACAAGCTGACCGCCTTCGCCGAACGGCATGCGATCCCGGTGGTGGAATTCTGGCCCTCCCAGCCTTCGATCGCGGGCACATCGCCCATGCACGCCGGCTTCGATCCGGCCGAGGATCTGGCGGCGGCGGATGTCGTGCTGGTGCTCGATTCGATCGTGCCCTGGCTGCCGCACCGCCATGGCCTGGCCGAGCATGCCAAGGTGATCCAGGCCGGCCCCGATCCGCACCAGCTCGAAGCGCCACTGCGCGGCTTCGCGGCCGATGTGGCGCTCGTCGGCGAATCTGCCGCGGTCATCGATGCGCTGGACGCGGCGATGCCCCGGCGCGACATCGCCGCGCGCTTCGAGACAATATCCGCCCGCAACGGCCGCCGCCGCGCCGCGCTCGATGCTCGCGCCGCCGATTCCGGCCCGCCGCTCAGCGCCGCCCATGTCTCCCGCGCGATCGCACGGCTGGTGGGAAGCGAAGGCTGCGTGGTGAGCGAACTCGGCGCCAAGCCCGAACATATGCCGGAACTGCGCGCCGGCCAGTATTTTCAGAACGCCATCTCCGGCGGGCTCGGCTGGGGCCTGCCCGCGGCGCTGGGCGTACAGCTCGCCGATCGCGACCGGCTGGTGGTGGCGACGGTGGGCGACGGCAGCTATATGTTCGCCAATCCGGTCGCCTGCCACCAGATCGCGGAGGCGCACGGCCTGCCGATCCTGACGATCGTGTTCAACAACGGCATCTGGGGCGCCGTGCGCGGATCGACACTGGGCATCTATCCCAGCGGCCATGCCGCGCGGGCAAATGTGATGCCCATCACCTCGCTGGAGCCCCTGCCCGACTTCTGCAAGATCGCAGAGGCGTCGCGCGGATGGGCCGCGCGCGCCGAAACCGCCGAAGCGCTGGAGGCCGCGCTGGCTGAAGCCGCCCGTGTGATCCGCGAGGAACGGCGCCAGGCACTGATCGAGGTGAAGGTTGCCCGCCACGCCTGAGCGTGCCGGACAACCGAAAGCTCAGGCGGCCGGCCGGCTGATAACCTGCAGCTCCTGATAGGACCGGATGCCGAGCACCCCGTGCTCGCGTCCGTAGCCGGATTCCTTCATCCCGCCGAAGGGCACGTCGGACTCGTTCAGGCCGTGGCGGTTGATCCACACCGTGCCCGCCATCAGCCGTCCGGCCACCTCCCGCGCGCGCGCCTCGTCGCGGCTCCACACCGACGCGCCCAGGCCGAAGCGCGAATCATTCGCCCGCGCGATGGCCGCATCCACCGAAGCGAAGGTCAGTACCGGCAGCACCGGTCCGAACTGCTCCTCGCGCACCAGCGGCACTTCCTCGTCCAGCCCGGCGATGATGGTCGGCTGGATGAAATAGCCCTCGCCCTCCGGCACCTGGCCGCCCGTCAGCACCTGCGCGCCCGGCCGGGCCAGCGCGTCGGCGAGATAGGCCTTCACCTTCTCGAACTGCACCGCGTTCTGGATCGGCCCCATATCCATGCCGGGCGTGCTGCCCGGCCCGACCTTCAGCGCACCCACCTTCGCCACCAGCTTCTCCAGCAGCGCGTCACGCACGCTTTCGGCCACATAGACGCGCTTGATCGCCATGCAGATCTGGCCGCAGTTGAAGAACCCGCTGCGCGCGATACCTGCCGCCGCCGCATCGAGATCGGCATCGTCCAGCACCAGCGTCGCGTCGTTGCCGCCCAGTTCCAGCGTGACGCGCTTCAACGTGGCCGCGGCGCTGGCCAGCACCTTCTTGCCCGTGGCGACCGATCCGGTGAAGCTGATCTTGTCGATATCCGGATGCGCGGTCATCCAGGCGCCCAGATCGTTCCCTCCGGCAACGACGTTGAGTACGCCCGGCGGCAGCAGATCGGCCGCCAGGCGCCCCACCGCCAGCGTGGTGAGCGGCGTATAGGGCGACGGCTTCAGCACCAGAGTGTTCCCGGTGTAGAGCGCCTGCGCCACCTTGTGCATCGCCAGCGCCACGGGGAAGTTCCACGGTGCGATGGCGCCGACCACGCCGAGCGGGTGATAGCGCAGCTCCACCTTGCCGCGATCGCTGTCGCGCAGCACCTCATCCGGCAGGTCCAGCGACGCGAGCTGCTTCATATGGTGGCCGGATACCGCCAGTTCCATCCGCGCCTGCTCGATCGGCTTGCCATGTTCGTGGGTGAGCAGCGGAGCCAGCTCCTCCGCCGCCGCGGAGATGCGATCGGCCAGGGCGAAGATCAGCTCGCGGCGGCCGTCATATCCCAATGCAGCCCAGGCGGGGAACGCCCCCCTGGCGGCGGCGACCGCAGCGTCGAGATCGGCCGCTGACGCATCGGGGCACAGCGCAAAGGCACGTCCCGTCGCCGGATCGACCACCTCGAACGAAGCATTGCCCGATACCAGCCGCCCGCCGATCAGGTTGCAATCCGCCCCCGGCACCAGCGCCAGACGATCGCGTGCCTCAACCTCTCCCATGCCATCACCTCCGAAATCTGCTTTCGGATGACCATGAATATTGTTGTCTGAATCCACAACCCGAATTTCGCGGGTGGGCGGAATCTACCCCTCGGCAGCCAGATATTTGCCTAGCATGTCGTGCAACTGGCGGGCGAAATTGCGGTCAAGCTCAAAGGATCGCGCTTCTTCCGGCGAATCGGATTCGGGCATGGGGGCCACCGCCGGCGTCGCCGATGCCAGGTCTCCGCCGCTCTCGATCAGGCCGCTCGTGCGGTCCAACTGCTGTTCAAGCGTGGTCAGGAACGACAGGAATGCGTCCACCTGGGCGGATGCGAACGGCAATTGCAGCAGATCGTTCAACGCCAGCGCCATCGCAAAGGTCTCCGCGTGCACCGCCTTGCCCTGTTCGGTAAGCTGCAGCAGCACCGAGCGGCTGTCCGACGGGTTTACCAGCTTCTCCATGATGCCGCGCTCGACCAGCGCCGAGACGACCCGGCTGGCGTAGCTCTTCTCCAGATTCGCCGCGGCGGCCACGCGCTTGAAGGACACCGATCCATAGCCGGCGGTAATGCCGATCACCCGGCATTCGGGCAGCGAGAGATTCAACTGCTTGCGATAATATTGCTCGGATATGCGCTCAGAAATCCGGGCAACGCGATGGAGCCGGAACGTCAGCAGATTTCGAAAACTGGGCGGCGCCTCTTTCCGCTTACCCTTTGCTGTTGCCACGCAAATCCCCTGTTGCAGCATCGCGGCAACATAGCGGCGCGCGTGCGCCGCACAAGAAACGCGCGCGCGTGGCGAGGCGCAAGTGCGATACGGGCTTGACGATTTTTGTTGTCTTAGACAATTAAATTGCATCAAGGGAAACCGCGCGACAGCCGGCAGGGCGGCGGGCGCAAGATTGGAGAGGCGGATCCGATGCTGTCGAAGGAGCAGAATGAGCTGATGACCCGCGTGGGTCCCGGCACCCCGATGGGCGAGTTGCTGCGCCGCTACTGGCACCCGATCGCTGGCGTCAGCGAGTTCGAGGCCAAGGCGACCAAGAACGTCCGGATCATGTGCGAGGACCTGGTCCTCTACAAGGATCTCTCGGGCAACTTCGGCCTGATGGACCGCCACTGCCCCCATCGCCGCGCAGACATGAGCATGGGCATGGTCGAGGCGTGCGGGCTGCGCTGCAGCTACCACGGCTGGCTGTTCGACCATGACGGCAAATGCACCGACCAGCCCTATGAAGACACGGCGAACCCGCAGGGGCGCTATAAGGACAAGGTGAAGATCAAGGCCTATCCGGTGCGCGCGCGTGCCGGGCTGCTTTGGGCCTATATGGGTCCCGCCCCGGCGCCCGAGCTGCCCGACTGGGAACCCTTTTCATGGAAGAACGGGTTCCGCCAGATCGTGATCTCCGAACTGCCGTGCAACTGGCTGCAGGGGCAGGAAAATTCGATGGACCCGATCCATTTCGAATGGATGCACGCCAACTGGAGCAAGCGGTTGCGCGGCGAGACCGGCCCCTATGGCCCGAAGCATCTGAAGATCGATTTCCGCGAATATGACTATGGCTTCACCTACAACCGCATCCGCGAGGATACCGACGAGAACCACCCGCTGTGGACGATCGGCCGCGCCTGCCTGTGGCCGAACGCCATGTTCACCGGCGATCACTTCGAATATCGCGTGCCCATCGATGACGAGCGGATGATGAGCGTCGGCTGGTTCTTCACGCGCGTGCCGAAGGACGCCGAGCCCTATGTGCAGGAAAGCATCCCCGTCTGGAACGGTCCGATCAAGGATGAGAACGGCGACTGGATCACCAGCCATGTGATGAACCAGGATTTCGTGGCCTGGATCGGCCAGGGCACCGTTTCGGACCGCACCGAAGAGAATCTGGGGCTGAGCGACAAGGGCATCGGCATGATGCGGCGCCAGTTCCTGCGCGACATCGAAAAGGTACGCAACGGCGAGGATCCCAAGGCGATCATTCGCGATCCGGCGGCCAACCATGCGATCCCCCTGCCCACCATCCACCGCGACGCGGTGACCGAGGGGATGACCGCCGAGGAGATCAAGGCCGGCGGCGCGCTCCACCTGAAGCGCTTCATCTTCCAATATGGCCAGCCCGAGCATGTCCGCCAGGCGCAGGAAGCGGCGATGGGCATCGCACAGGACAACAAGGGCTACGTCGACGCCTGAAGCGCGGCGGCGGACCGGCTTGGGGGCGCGGTGCCCCCTGCCCTGTCCCGCAACGGAATCTTCGCTCCCTCCTCCTGCGAGCGAAACAAACTGCCCGGCCGGATCGCTCCGGCCGGGCATCTCTTTATCCGGGCACGCACTTCCCCAGGCAGATGCCTAGCGCGGCTCAGACGTCGAGATTGAACACCCTGCGCGCATTATCCTCGAAGATCAGCTTGCGGTCCGCTTCGCTGAGGAAGTCGAACTTCTGGATGAACGGCGCGATGTGATCCATCTGATGGCCGGTGGCGGGATCGACGGTCGATCCGACGCCCGGACATTCGGAGCCGAACAGGCAGCGCTCCGGCCCCACCGTCTCGATCAGCAGGCGCAGCGCGCCTTCGGTGTAGAGCACGGTATCGAAGTAGAGCTTCGCCATCCGCTCCGAGAACAGATGCTTGGTGCGGCGCGACTGGGATTCGAAGCGGCCGAACTGATAGGGGATCGCCCCGCCGCCGTGGCTGACCACCACCTTCAGATCGGGGAAATCGTCGAACACCGAAGATGTACACAGATTATAGGTCGCGATCGTCTCTTCGTTGATGAAGTGGAGCGAATAGGGCGTGCGCTCCGATTGCGATCCGGTGGCGTGGATGTGCGCCGGCAGGTCCAGCTCGCACAGCTTCTCGTACAGCGGATACCAATAACGATCGCCCAGCGACGGCGCCTCTTCCGCGCCGTTCTCATAGGGATCGGGATTGAGCAGGAAGCCCTTGAACCCCATCGAGACGCAGCGGTCCATTTCCGGGAACACCGCCTCGATCGCCTCGCCCGCCACCTGCGGCAGCCCCGCGACGGGGATGAACAGGTCCGGCAGCAGCGTGCATTGACGATGGATGAGCGTGTTCACCTCTTCGCAGAACCAGTGGACCACGCGCGACGGCTTGGCCGAGTTCATCATCTGGAACGGGCGCGGCGAGATGAGCTGCATGTCGGTGCCATGCTTGTGCAGCAGCTCGATATGGCCGTCGGGCCAGGTTTCCTTGTGGTGCGCGGCGGCGATGATCTGCTCGTCGGTGACTTTGACGCTGCCGCGGCCGTGCGACCCGCGATGCGCGAGCAGGCTCGCCTTGTACGCCCAGAGCTCCACCGGAGCGCTGACGTGGCCGTGGCAATCGATGATCATCCCTGGAGTCCTCTCTGATTACTGCTGCCGGGTCTGCAGCGAGTGGTATTTGAACTGCTTGCGTGCGTCGTCGAGGCGCATGCCGGAGCGGCAGGCGGCGCGGATGCGTTCCTCGGCGGCGTGGATCTCCTCGGCGGCGGCGAGGACGGCGTCCTCATGCTCGCGGGGGATCACCACCACGCCATCGGCGTCGCCGCGGATCAGGTCACCCGGCGCCACGCGCGCGCCGCCGATGTTCACCGGGCAATCCATCCGCTCCACCTGGACGCGGTCCTTGCCGGTGCGCATCCAATGGCCTTTCGAAAAGACCGGGTAGCCAAGCTCGCGGCACAGCGCGACATCGCGGCTGATCCCGTCGATCAGCGTCCCCGCCAGCCCGCGCCGGTGCGCGATCTCGGTCAGGATATCGCCCCAGATCGTCGCGTCGTCGCGCCCGCCGTTGTCGATCACCACCACATGCCCGTCGGGTACGTCGTCGATATAGTCGCCCACCGTCCCCGCCGGCTTGCCCGCCGGTCCGCAGATCATCGTGAACGCGCGGCCCGCCATCCGGAACCCCGGATCGCGCCCCGATATGCCATAGCATTGTCCCACGATCCCAAGGCGATCCAGCGCGTCCGACAGCGTCGCCGTATCCAGCGCGGCCGCGCGCGCCACATTGCCATCCGCCATCATCAGTCCTCGCGTTTGAGCATATATTCGTAGTTGGCGCCCAGTACCGCGCTGGCCGGCTCGTCGGCCTCCAGCCGCCGCGTCATCTCCGCCTCGCGCCGGGCGATATCCTCGGCGGCGTCGAGCACGCGATCGATATCCGCGGGCGACACGAACACCGCCGCGCTGGAATCGCACACGACGTAGAAGCCGGGCTCGACGGTGAACCCGCCGACGATGACGGGCACGTCGGTCGCGTCCTCATAGACACGGTTGCGGGCGGTGCGCGCGGTATAGCCGCGGCAGAAGACCGGAAAGCCGATCTCCCGCGCCTCGTCCACGTCGCGCACCAGCCCTTCGGCGATCACCCCGAAAACACCCTTCTGCCGCGCCGCGCGCGACAGGATTCCGCCCCAGCAGCCGGCGTCGATCCCGGTGGATTGTTCGACGACGATGACGTCTCCCGCCCCGCTGGCGTCGATCGCGGCGGCGCCCAGATGCACCGGCGGGCGATCGGCGGGCGCATTGCCGGCCTTCAGCTTCACCGTATGCACGCGCCCCGCGATGCGCGAGCCGGGGGATGCCGAGCGCAGGCCCGTGACGCAGCCGTCGAGCCCCAGCTTGTCGAGCGTATCGGAAACCGCGCAGGCATCCAGCCTGCGGAGCCGTTCGAGGCGCTTGTCGCCCATTTTCACCAACCGTCCCTTACTGCCAGGCCACGAATCCGTTGGCGGTACCGGTGCCAGCCTCCGAACGATAGCAGGCCTCATAGCCGACCACGTCGCCCTTGAGGTTGGTATCGAATAGCGCGCCGGCAGCCGCGATCCAGGTCTTCAGTTCCGAAGTGCCGGACTGAAGGTGCTTGTCCTCGATCGCGCACAGCGCCTCGGCATCGCGGTTGCGCAGCGCTTCGAAGAACTTCTGGTCGAACGCCTCGTCGATCACGAAATGGCTCATCCCGCCCGATCCGAACACGGCCACGCGCAGATCCTTGTCCCATCCGCGGATCACCTGGCCGATCGCCCGGCCCAGCTCGAAGCAGCGGCGCGCGGTCGGCTGGTTGGGCGGGAAGAAGGTGTTGATGATCACGGGCAGGTTGGGAACCACCTGATCGCGCATGATCTGGCGATAGATGAAACCCAGCGAGTGTGGCGCCCCGCTAGACCAATGGCCCGGCGGTTCCGGCAGGCGCTTGGACACGGCCAGATCCCAGCCCTGGGGAACCAGCTCGCGGCACACCTTCATGCCCAGTTCGGGCAGCGTGGGATATTCGCGGCGCTCGGGCGGGCTATGGCCCGGCTCCGCCTCATGGATCCCCGGGGGCATGCGGCTCGCCTGCTCGGGCGTGGCCGGCTGGTCCCAGATGGTATCGCCCAGATAGATGGTCACCGCAGGCGTGACATCCTCAAGGAACAGCTCGCGCTGATCGTTGCCCATGATGACGGCGACGTCCACCTTCGCCGCGGCGAAGCGGTCCGCCATTTCCGCGATCGCGCGCTGGCATCCGTCGGAACGGCGCTCGCGCTCGGCGAGCGAGCAGGCCTCGGCCAGCCCCTCGTCCTTGCGAAGCGCCACCAGCGAGTCGAAGTCATAGGTCTCGCCGCGGAACGGATGCTGCTGGTTGCGCTTGTCTGCGGCTACGCGCAGCAGCCACTGCTCCGGAGTGGTCGAAAGCGTCGGCCCGTGCGACGTCCACATTCCAAGAACGATCTCTGCCATGGCTGTATTTCCTCTGCCTTGAACGTCTCGATTTTGTAGACTGAGTAAACAATATGCGCGCGGCTTACAACATTTTCGCGCGGGCTTTCAGAGAAAACGGGTGGGCATCATGATCGTCCGCCACATGTGCGCGGAGGGGCTGTCGTCGAAGCCCAGGCCTTCCTCCGGCTGGCGGAAATTGCGGCCGATGATGTCGGTGAATTCGTCGAGTTCGACCACCACATCCGGATCGAACGAATAGAGGTCGTTGATCGTCACCAGCCGCGCGCTCATGTACCATTTGTGGTTGCGCGCGGCCTGATAGGCGCGATCGATATGCGGATCGGGCCGGTAATCCGCGCCGAAAAAGCGGACATAGGCCTCCGGATATTCATAGCCCACCGATTCGTCCGGATAGAAGCGCACCACCTGATGCTGGCGGACGGCCCAGGCGACCTCCGGATCGACATAGGGCTCGATCAGTTGCGCGCCCCAGAAGCCGTGATCGGCGCGGATGAAGCCCAGCACCGATATGTCGTGCAGCAGGCAGGCCAGCACGATCTTCTCGTCGTGCCCCGCCCGCAGCGCCAGCCGCGCGCTTTGCAGCAGATGCGCCGACGGGCCGAAGCGATAGCGGAAATAGTCGATCAGCGTCGGCTTGGCCGGCATCGGCTGGAGCCGCGGATCGGGGCCCATCAGGAACGGGCGCCCCTCCGGATTGTCTGGCACGGGCCGTTCGCGCACCGGATCGACATCGCCAGAGACATAGATGATCGACTTGACCGCGAGCGCGTCAAGCTGACGGCTCATCTGCTCCTCGAGCGCGTCCGCCTTGTGGTGAAGCTCCTGCAGCCGATCCATGGTTCAGGCGCCTCCGGTCGCCGCTTCCAGCCGGTTGCGATACACCGGCTGCACGCGCGAGAGCATCAGCGCCGCGACCAGCGCCAGTGCGACGAACAAACCGAACCCGATCGTGTAGCTTCCCGTCGAGTCATAGATCGCCGCCAGCACCGCCGGTCCCGTGGCCGATCCCAGCGAGAAGAAGCCGGTGATCACGGGCAGCACGCGGTTCATGTGCTTCGGGCCATAGACATGCTTGGCAAGCACCGGCCCCTCGCACACCAGGCCACCATGCGCCACGCCGAGCGCGAAGCTGAACACCAGCGCCGTGGCATAGTTGGAAACCGGGAACGCCAGCAGCACCATCACCGCGATCAGCAGGTACCACAGCATCACGCCGCGCACCGAATAGGTGTCGAAGAACCAGCCGGCGACGAATTTCGAGAGCATGCCGATCAGGAAGGTGATCGAAAGCGCGCTGACCGCGAGCTTGGGGCTGAGCCCCGCCTCGCGCGTGAAATAGAGCTGCGAATTCTGGAACAGCCCCTGGTCCACGCCCGCGATGATCATCACGCTCAGGATGATGCACCAGAACATCGGCTGGCGGATCAACTGGCCATAGGTGACATCCAGTTCCGCCGAACGGACCGCCGCGGCCGCTTCGGGCGTCTGGCGGACGCCCTTCTCGCCGGAAATCTCGGGGAGCAGTTCCTCCTCGGTGGGATTCTGGTTGGCGAGGAGGATCAGCGGCACGGCCACCGCGAAGATGCCGATGCCGATCAGCGCGAAGGTCATCCGCCAGCCGAGTTCGGGCATCACCGCGACGATATACCAGGGAAACACGATTCCGCCGATGCTGGAGCCCACCAGCGCCATCGCCCCGGCCAGCCCCACGTTGCGGATGAACCAGCGCGACACCATCAGCTTGATGCAGAGCAGGACCGCCCCCTGTCCGAGCCCGATCAGAAAGCCGGTGAGATAATAGGTCCATACCGAATGCACCGCCAGGAAGGCGGCGAACCCGATCGCCTGGAGGGTCACTACGGTGATGAAGACGGGTTTCAGCCCGAACCTGTCGACCAGCGGGCCTATCAGGAATATCGCGACGACCGCCCCGGTGATCCCTTTCCAGGTGTAGATCAGCGTCGCGGTGGTGCGCGACCAGCCGAATTCGTGGATCACCTCGTTATAGACCAGCGGCATGCTGGCGGTCGGCCCGCCGAACGCGAAGAAGAAGATCAGGAAGCCGGCGGCCACCACCTTCCACCCCGGATACCCGAAGTCGGCATTCAGGATGCCCCTGCCCGTCGTCGCCTTGCTAGCCATGGACGATCCCCTCCACGCCGGCGCCAGGAGCGGGCCGGCGAGTCTATTTATATTATTGTCAGACGTATCGATTGCGCATCCGGAGTGTCAATCATCTTGTTGTCATATGCAACGATTTTTGGGCCGGGGAGGCCGGCGCATTCAGCACGCCCTGCCAGCCCAGGAACAGGCGTGTGCGATCGTGGCCGCGCGCGACCTCTGCCGGCGGATGCTCGGCGGTGAGATGCCCGTCGCTGCACATCGTTACCAGCTCAGCAGGCACGCCGGAAGCGACCAGCGCCTGCTCCAGCAGCACCGCGTCCCTATAGGGCGCGCGCGGATCGCGATCCGAATGAACCAGCAGCGTCGGTGGAAGCCCGGGCCGCACGGCGTGGAGCGGCGACAGGGACAGCGCCACGCCCTCCGGATCGTCCGCCTCCTCCAGCCAGGCCACGGGATCGCCCGCCGTCAGCCGCTCCTCACGGTATCGCGCGAGATCGCACTGGGCGTTCCACGCCACCACGGCCGCCGGAGGATCCGCGGCGCGATAGGCGGTTGCGAGCGCGAGCAGACCGCCCGCCGAATGCCCGGCGGCGACGATGCGGCCGGCGTCCAGCCCGTGCCCGGTTCCATGTTCACGCACCCATTCCAGCGCCGCCAGGGCATCGTCCGCCGCGGCCGGCGCGGGCGCCGCCCCCGCCAGCCGATAGGCGGGTGCCGCGACCGCCAGGCCCATCGCATTCCATGCCCCGGCATGCTGGGCGGCCGAAGCCTTGCTGCCCATCCGCCAGCCGCCGCCGTGGAAATAGATCAGCACCGGGTGCGGTCCCGGCCCTTCCGGCACGTACAGGTCGATCGCCCCGTGCCAGCCGCGGACCTCGCGATAGGCGAGGTCCGCGATCACCGGTCTGGCTCGAACAGCAGCAGGTGGCGGCCGTCGGACAGCGGATGCCAATAGGGTTTCACCCGCAGCCCCTGGGCCAGTTCCTCTTCGGTGCAGCGGATGATGTTGCTCATCACGTTGACGCCTTCGTCCAGCGTCACCATCGCGACGATATAGGGCTCGCGATCGCGGAAGGGCGGGCGCGCGCGCCGCACGATGGTATAGCTGAACACCTGGCCCAGGCCGGAGACCTCCCGCCATTCCAGGTTGCCGCGCCGGCCGGTGTGGATGCTCGTCGGGCGCGGATAGAACTGATAGGCCCCGGCGACGCGATCATACTGGATAACCAGCCTTTTCTCGCGCGTGGCTTCCCAGAAGGGAGCCGAGAAGCTGCGCGCGGGCGGCAGCGGCCGTTCGATGTCGAGCATGTCGTTGAGCTGGGTCATGCCGCCCTCATGCGTTCGGGGTGAGGATCAGGACGGTGCTGGTGTTCCAGTTGCGGCCATAGGGAATGCCGCCGATGCCGGTCACCAATGCGTTCGCGGTGTTCTTCACCTGCCGCTCGCCGCCTTCGCCGAAGAGCTGGCGCACAGCCTCCACCAGGTTGGTGCCGCCTCCCGCAAGTCCGCACTGGCCCGCCGAAATCTGGCCGCCGCCGGTGTTGAGCGGCAGATCGCCGGAGAACAGGAAGTCGGTCTCGTGGATATAGGCCGCGCCCTCGCCATGCTTGCAGAAGCCCAGCATCTCCAACTGCATCATGATGGCGATGATGAAGTCGTCATAGGGGTGGAAGGAGCCGATCTCCCCCGGCTTCATCCCCGCCTGGGCAAAGGCGCGCTCACCCGCGATGCGATGCCCGGTCACCGTGGGATCGACGATCGCGCGCTGCGCACCGACATTGGTGCGCTCACCATAGCCGACCGGCACGGCGCAGCGCGCGAGGCCGCGCTTCTCGGCCGCCTTGCGCCCGGTGACCAGCACGCCGCTGGCGCCATCGCACGGCATCACGCAATCGAGCAGCCGGATCGGATCGTTGATCATCCGCGAGTTGACATAATCATCGACCGTGATCGGCTTGCGCAGCTTCTCGCACGCATTGGGGTTGCGCAGCGCATGTTCGCGCTGGGCCACCGCCAGCTTGCCCAGCGCACGGAAATCCAGCCCGAACTTGTCGTCATAATAGCGGCTTAGCATGCCGAACGCCGCCGGGGCGCCCAGATAGCCGAACGGGCTGGTCCATTCCGCGCCATAGGAGCGCGGCCGTCCGTTGTTCTCGGCAACCGCCGTATCGGCGAACAGGCACAGGACATTCTCGGCCAGCCCGGCGTCGATCGCCGCGCACGCCCGCGCCACCGCGCCGACCGGCGAGCAGCCGCCGATATCCACCGTCTGGCAGAAGTTCAGCTCCAGCGCGAGCTGGTCCGCCACCGTCTGCGACCAGAAGTTGTTGCCCGCGCCGGTCTGCGACGAAGACAGGATCAGCCCGTCGATCTCGTCATGGGCGAAGCCGGTGGCCTCCAGGATGCCGTCGAGCACCTCGGCCGCGAGTTCCCAGACGTCCACCTCGCTGCGGGGGACGATCTTGGTTTCGGCATAGCCGACGATCGCATTGTCGCTGAGCGCCATGGGTCAGACCCCTCCTTCCGGCTTGGCGGTGGGGGCGACCACCTTGTTCTCGCCGCGCTCGACGAAGGCGGCGATGCGGCTGGTGTCGCCGCCGCCGCGCGACGCTCCGCCGATCAGCGCCTCGAAGAACAGGCCGTCGCCGTGGCCCATGTCGTTGAGCCGCGGCAGGCCGGCGCAGATCGCCCAATTGGTGGTCGGCGCGTTGGTGGCGATCGCGCGGGCGAGCTCCTTGGCCTTTTCGAGCGATTGACCGGCGGGCACGACATATTGGCACAGGTTCACGCGCTCACCCTCTGCCGCGCTCAGCACGCGCCCGGTAAGCATCATGTCCGCCATGCGCGCATAGCCCATCAGCCGCTGGATGCGCACCGCGCCGCCGCCGCCCACGAAGATGCCGCGCTTGGCCTCCGGCAGAGCGAAGAAGGTGCTTTCGTCCGCGACGCGGATGGCACAGGCCGAAGCGATCTCCAGCCCGCCGCCGATGCAGGCGCCCTGAAGCGCCGCAACCCAGGGAATCGGCCCGCGCGCGACCAGATCGAGCGGAACCGTCCAGCGGCCGCGTTCCCAGGGCTTCAGCGGGTTGCTGCCGCCGATCCGCGACGCCGCCTCCGCCAGATCGAGCCCGGCGGAGAAATTCCCGCCATGACCGAACAGCACGCCGACGCGCGCCTCGCCCGCCGCGCGCTCGAACGCGGCGTGCATCTGTTCCATCACCGCGGTGTTGACCGCGTTGCGCTTCGCCGCGCGATCGATGCCGACGATGGCGACATCGCCATCCAGCTCATAGGTTACCAGGGATTCGCTCATCGCTGCTTCCTTCAGCTCGTCCGCCACGGTGCTCAGGCTTCGCTGGCGATGACGAGCGCATCCACCGCGGTAAGGCCCTGGCCATCGGGATGGACGAACACGGGGTTGAGGTCGATCTCTTCGATCTGCGGCACGGTCAGCATCAGCCGGCCGACCAGCGCTGCCGTCTCCGCCACCGCACGCACGTCTACCGGCGGGGCGCCGCGAACGCCGCCGAGCAGCTTGGCGCTGCGCAGCTTGCCCAGTTCCGCCACGATATCGTCCACCGCCAGATCCGCCGGCATCAGCCGCACATCGCCCAGCGCCTCGACCCAGATGCCGCCCAGGCCGACAAGGACCACCGGCCCCCATTTCGGATCGCGCTTGGCGCCGATCATCAGCTCCAGGCCCTTCTCGGCCATGCGCTCGACCAGTACGCCATCGAGCGCCAGTCCGGGCGCGGCGCGCGCGACATTGTCGTGCAGCGTCTGCCATGCCGCGCGCAGGCCATCGGCGTCGCGGATGCCCAGCATCACGCCGCCTGCCTCGGTCTTGTGCGCCAGCGCGCCCGCCTGGGCCTTGATGGCGACGGGATAGCCGACCCGCTCCGCGGTCGCCACCGCGTCCTCGACGGTGCGGGCGAGCGCGCCTTCCGGAATGCGGATGCCGATCGCGGCGAGCAACTGCTTGCCGAACCATTCGGGCTGCGCGCCCTTGCCCAGCGCGGGCAGGTTTTCAAACGGCGCATAGCTCGCCGATCGGGCATTGCGCTCCAGAGCGCGGCCGTAATGGGTGACGCGGGCTATCGCGCGCATCGAGCGTTCGATCGAGCGGCTGAGGATCAGCCCGTTGTCGAGCACCGCCTGCGCGAATTCCGCATCCAGCTCCGGCGCGGGGAATGCCAGGATGGCGGGCTTGTCGCGGCCCTTCAGCGCACCGACGAAATAGGGACCATAGGTGTTCTGCGACCTGGCCGTGCCGCTGTTGATCGCCACGATCACGCTGCCGAGATTGGGATCGTCCATCAGCGCCCCGGTGCCGATCCCGGTAAGTTCCGGCTGCCAGATCGCCTGGGTTCCCAGATCCAGCGGATTGCGGGGCGGGATATAGGACGGCAGCTTCGGTTCGAGCGCAGCGCGCACTTCCTCGGTGAGCGGCGGCATCTCCAACCCCTCGCCCTCAAGAAAGTCATGCGCGATCGCGCAAAAGCCGCCCGAGAAGGTCAGCATGCCCGGCCCGGCGACCGGCGGGGTTGGATAACGCGCCAGGATCTCGGCCACATCGACCAGTTCCTCCAGCGTATCGACCAGCGTCACGCCCGCGCGCGACATATGGACCTGCATCGACGCATAGTCCCCCGCCAGCGCGCCGGTGTGCGACTGGACCGCTGCCCGGCCCTTTTCGCCGCGCCCGGGATGGATCGCCACCACCGACTTGCCGGCGGCACGCGCGCGGCGGGCGGCGGCAAGAAACTCCTGCGGCTTGCGCACCTCCTCAAGGTACAGCGCGATCACCGTCGTCGCCGCGTCCAGCGTGAAGAAATCGATGAAGTCGGCCAGGCCGATGTCTGCTTCGTTGCCGGTCGCGACGGTATAGGACATCGGCAGCCCGCGCGCGGCCAGCGTCAGGCTGGCATAGGCCATCAGCCCGCCGCTCTGCGAAACCATCGCGACCGCGGGGTTCTTGCCGCCCACCGGGGTACGCGCGACGACGCGGGCATTGGCGAAGCCGATCGGCATGCCGTCCACCAGGTTGGTATAGCCCAGGCAGTTCGGCCCCAGCATCGCGATGCCGCCGTCGCGGGCGATGCCGACCAGTTCATCCTGCGCGGCGCGATTGCCGACCTCGGCAAAGCCCGAGGAGAAGACCGTGACCGCGCGCACGCCACGGCGCGCACAGGCCTCCATCGCATCCTTCACCGCAGCGGCGGGAAGCGCGAACACGGCGAGATCGACGCCCTCGGGCAGGTCGTCGATGCTCTGGGTTACCGGATAGCCGTCGATATCGCCCTCGGCACGGCCGATGACGTGGATATCGCCCGCATAATTGTTGAGCTTCAGATTGGTCAGCACCGTCCGCCCGGCCGTTGCCGGCTTGGACGAAACGCCCACGATCGCGACCGAACGCGGCCGCATGAACAACTCAACGGCCGCCGCACCGGTTGCTGCGGCCTGAATATCCTGAACTTCGCGGGCAATTACCATCGTTACGCTTTCCGCAGGCAGAATCACGGCCCCTCGGCCAAGCCGGGGGCCGTGAAGGTTGAACGGTGCCCGGGGCGGCAGGCGCGATGCCCGCCGCCCCATCGGGCGGTTTAGAATTCGAACCGCACGCCGATCTTGTAGCTGCGGCCGATACGGTCATAGAAACCGGCGAGCTGCGTCGCCGGGAACGGCGGATCCACGTTCAGCAGGTTGTTCACCACGCCATAGAGCTGGATCTTGTTGTTCCCGCTGTCGACGATGTTCACCGATCCGCTCCAGTTCAGATAGAAGCGGGAGTCGACGTTCATCGGCCCGACCGAGATCGGCGATGCGGCGTTGTAATCCGGATCGCCCGGCTGGACGAGCGTGGCATCGACGATGCCGCTGTCGATCCAGCGCCCGGTGAAGGTCGTCGAGAACAGGTCGTTCGAATATCCCAGGCTGGCGTTGAGCTGCCAGTGCGGGACGCTCGTCGCGCCGGTGTTGAGGCCCGAGGTGAACCCGCCGAGCTGGCCCGCGCGATCGATCACGCTGCCACGGGTCTGGATGATGCCCGCGGCGTTGTAGGTCGGCGCGATGCCCAGGCCATCGTCGGAGACGAGCTTGTGGACATAGGAGCCATAGAGGCGCGTCGAGAAGCGGCCGCCCAGTCCATCGAAGCGATAGGCGACCTCGAAATCGACGCCGTCAGTCTTCAGCGATGCCAGGTTGAGCAGCGCCTGGGTGACCGACACGATCTCCGTGCTGGTGCCCGACCCCGTCAGCACGACGTTGGAGCAGAAGGTGCCCGCACCGCCGCCCTGGATCTCGGCATAGCAGTTGTCGAGAATCTGCTGCGCCGGATAGTTGGAAATCGCGCCGCCGATCTTGATGTTGTAATAGTCGACGGAGACCGACAGGCCCGGGATGAACCGCGGCTCGAACACCGCGCCCAGCGTCAGCGTATCGGCCTTTTCCGGCGCCAGCGTGGGGCTGGGCTTGAAGATGACCTGATACGAACGCGACACGCCGTTGAACGGATTGCGCAGCGTCGACTGGGTGCTGGTGCTGGCGAAGAGCTCCGAGCTGTTGGGCGCACGGATGTCGCGCGAGCGCGTTCCGCGGAGCCGGACGCCATCCAGCGGCTCCCAGGTCAGGCCCGCCTTCCACGTCGTGACGCCGCCCGACGATTCATAGTCGGTGTAGCGGATCGCGCCGTTGAACTCGAGCGACTTGAAGCCGGCCATGTCCTTCGCCAGCGGCACCACCACCTCGGCATAAGCCTCCTTGGTGTTGAACGAACCGGCATAGGGCTGCGGGTTGGAGAAGTTGTAGCCGCGAGCCTCGGCGATCGAGTCCACGATGCTCTCCGCCTTGTCCTGGCGGTATTCCGCACCCACCGCGAGCGAGACAGGCCCCGCCCAGGTCGAGAACGGCTCACCGCGCAGGTTGGCCGCGACCACCGACTGCGAGATGTTGATCTGCTGGAACTGGGTGCCGTTGACATAGTCGATGGCAGCCGCGCTCATCGCGCCTTCGCCGAACAGGTTCAGCGGAACGCAGCCCAGCGCACGCGCGGTGTCGTTGCGGCAGACGATCTGTCCGCTCGGCAGCTTGATCGCGTCATAGGCCCAGAGGAAGTTCTGCTGGATGCGCATGTTGCGGATCTGCGAATTGAGCGAGTTGTGGCCGTACTGGGCATAGGCGTCCCAGGTCCAGCCGCCGCCCAGATCGCCCTCCACGCCACCGACGACGCGGTAGGTGGTGTTGAAGTTCACGATCCGCGTGCGCGAGAAGTCCGGGTTCGATCGGCCCATGTAGAACTGGGTGATGCCGTTGGCGTCCATGATCGACGCGACGGACGCGGGCAGAAAGGCGTTGTCGCGGCGGATCAGGATGGCGTTGGCGCCGGAGACCGCCGTGTCGCGCGGCATCGGTCCCGAATAGTTCGAACCCGAGCTGCCATAGCCGCCCTCGACGAACACCTTGATCGAGTCGTTGACCTCATAGTCGAGCTTCGCGACCACCGAGTGGCGGTTGATCGGCAGCACCAGCGTATGACCCGAGCGGGTGTGGACGCCGGCCGAGCTGGAGAAGTTGATCGACGAGCCACCGGTTTCGGTGCCGTAGGTGAAGCTGCCCACGGTGCCCGGCGTCGGGAAATAGATGCCGCGCAGCACGTCCACGCCGTTGGCGGCGTTCGTGTCCGCGTTGACGCCCAGGATGACGCCGCCGACGAGCGAGTTCACATACTGAACGCCCGTGGCATACATGCGCGAAGGCGTGCCCGCGGGACGGGAGGTAGCATAGGAGACGACCTCGTCGCCCCGCGCCGCCCAGTCACGCTCGAAGAAGCTCGCGACACCATCGGACTTCACATATTCGCCGCCGATGATGAAGCTGCCGCGGCCGTCCGCGAACTTGGTGCCCCAGGCCAGGCTGGCGCGGCGCTCGAAATTGTCGCCCTCCTCGGCGATGCCCAGCGAAACGTCGCCCTTCAGCCCTTCCAGGTTGCGCTTGAAGATGACGTTGACCACGCCCGAAATGGCGTCGGAGCCATAAGCCGCCGAAGCACCGCCGGTCACCACCTCGACCCGCTCGATCATCGCGGTCGGGATCAGGTTCATGTCGACCTGGCCCGTCGAGGCGGTCGGCACGTGGCGGCGGCCGTCGATCAGGGTCAGCGTGCGGATGTTGCCCAGCGCGCGCAGGTCCGCGAAGGTCGCGCCCGACAGGTTCGACGACTGGGTATTGGTCTGGTTGGTGACGCTCGGGCGGAACGACGGGATTTCGTTGAGGAAATCGCCGACGTTGCTGAGGCCGCGCGTATCGAGCGCCTCCGAAGTCAGCACCGTGGTGGGCGTCGGCGCGTCGAAGCCGCTGCGCGCAACGCGCGATCCGGTGACGATGATCTCGCCCTCGCGTGGAGCCTCGTCAGACGCGGCCGGCGTGTCCTGATCGCCTTGCGCGTCCTGCGCATAGGCGGGCGTTGCAACTGCCAGCGCCGCTCCGAAAGCGGCCGTGGCGAGCAACCAAGTACGATGTTTCATGCTCCTCTCCCGTATCCCGCGGTTATTTCCGGCCGCGGTCCCTTATCGATGGATAACTAGCCCCGGAATGGACCCTGTCAATATAATCATCTAACTATAATACTCTTTGCGCTTCCTCCGTCATCAGCCCCTCCCCAGGAATGGCATCGTGTTGGGAAGCATGGTTCCCTCGACGAAGTTCACATGGTCCGGCAGATCCGCCATGGCGAGCACGGCACGCGCCGCGACATCGGCGCCGATCGTCCTCCCCGGAGAGGGGTCCGCGGGTGGCGCGCTCCCTCCGCCCAGCTCCGTCCCGACAATGCCGGGATGGAAGATGGAGGAGGCGATCCCGTGCGCCCGCCCATCGATGGCAAGCGAATGGTTCAGCCCCGAAAGCGCGAACTTGCTGGCGGCATAGGCTGCGGTGTTGGGCCGCGGCGTGATCGCCGAAAGGCTGCCGATATGGATGATCCGCCCCGCACCCTGCCCGCGCATGATGCGAAACGCCTCACGCGCACAGAAGAAGGCGCCGGTAAGATTGGTGTCGATCACCTCGCGCCAGCGCTCGGCAGTGAGTTGATCGGTGGGGGTATGATCGGCGACGCCGGCATTGTTGATAAGGACATCGATCCGGCCGAAACGATCCATGCCGGCCTGGAACAGCGCCGCCACATCGCCTTCGTCGCGCACGTCGCACGCAACCGCGACGGCCGCGGCGCCCAGCCCCTCGATCTCCGCGACAAGGGCGTCGAGGCGGTCCTTGCGCCGCGCGCCGAGCACCAGCCTGGCCCCCGCCTCCGCAAAAGCGATCGCCACTGCGCGGCCCAGCCCGGCACTGGCACCGGTAACGACTACGACCCTGCCTTGGACATATGCCACGTCCGCCGCCTCTCCCTCACATGGACCCTGTCGCCTGGCCCGTCTGGCGCGGGCCTTCATCGCAACGGAGCCGATAGATTCATTGTTGCGCGAATCGATGCTTGTGACAACTATATATCTTGACGCCGGCGATATAAAGCGCCTTGTCATTCAGGCGCCGGGGCACCTGCCCCGGAACGGGAGAGGAGTCGGGATGTATACCGAGGAAGAGGAGGCCTTCGCGGCCGAGGTCCGCGCCTTCGTGCGCGAAAATTGCCCGGAAACGGTGCGCGAGAAGGTGATCGGCGCGATGCGCATCACGTCCGACGAACGCCGCGCCTGGCATCGTGCCTTGCACGCGCGCGGCTGGGCCGCGCCGCACTGGCCCGCCGAATATGGCGGCACGGGCTGGAGCGCGGTGCAGACCTATATCTTCGCGGAGACGCTGTCGGAGGAAGGCGCGCCGGACCTCGGCTCCTTCGGCCTCAAGATGCTCGGCCCGACGCTGATGCGCTATGGCAGCGACGAGCAGAAGGCCCGCTATCTGCCCCGCATCCTTTCGGGCGAGGACTATTGGTGCCAGGGCTTCTCGGAGCCCGGCGCTGGATCCGACCTCGCATCGCTAAAGACCCATGCGGAATTCGACGGCACCCATTGGGTGGTCAACGGCCAGAAGATGTGGACCACCATGGCGCATGAGGCGAACATGATGTTCGCGCTGGTGCGCACCGATCCCTCCGCGCCCAAGCCGCAGATGGGCATCTCCATGCTGCTGATCGATCTTGCGACCCCCGGCATCGACATCCGCCCGATCCTGCTGCTGAACGGCGAGCGCACCACCAACGAGGTGTTCTTCGACAATGTGCGCGTGCCGGCCGAGAATCTGGTGGGCGAGCCGCACAAGGGCTGGACCTATTCGCGCGTCGTGCTGGGCAACGAACGCCTGAGCATCGCGCGCATCGGCCTCAATCGCCGCCAGCTCGCCAAGCTGAAGCGCATCGCCGATGCGGATGGCCTGCTCGATGCGCCGCTGTTCCGCGCGCGCGTGGTGGCGGCGGAGATCGAACTGACCGCGCTGGAGGCGATGGCGGTGGGCATGCTGGAGCGCGCCCGTGCCGGCCTGGCCCCGGGGATCGAGGCCAACATGCTGAAGATCAAGGGATCGGAATTGCAGCAGACGCTGGCGCAATTGCTTGCCGAGGCGCTCGGCCGCCGCGCAGCGCCCTATGGCGCCGATGCGATCGACCCCGAACGGCCCTGGGCGGCGGCGCTGTTCAAGAGCCATTTCGATACCCGTGTCGTGACCATCTACGGCGGATCGAACGAGATCCAGCGCAACATCATCGCCAAGACGCTTGGCCTGGGAGCAGCCCGATGAACCTTTCCACCACCCAACTGGATACCGCCCGGCCCGCCGACGAGGGTTCCGAGATCCGCGGCCTGCTGCGCCAGTCGCTCGAAACGCTGCTGAGCCGCATCTATTCCTTCGAGCAGCGCAGCGCGGGCCGCGCCTCGCCCGGCCGCGAGGTCGAAGGTGCCTGGGAGGCCTATGCCGAACTCGGCCTGCTGGCGCTGACACTGCCCGAGGAACATGGCGGATTCGCCGCGGAGCTGGCCGATATCGCGATGGCGGCGGAGCTGATGGGCGGATCGATGACGGTCGAGCCCTATCGCCCGACGATGGTCGCGGCGCGGCTCATCGCGGCGGCGGGAGCGCCCGATCAGCAAGCACGCTGGCTACCCGGCGTGGCGAGCGGCACCGTCCGCGCCGCGCTGGCGCATGAGGAAGGCAGCGGCCGGCTGGCGGCTCCGATCGCGGCGGCGGCCGTGCGAGAGGGCGAGGGCTGGCGGCTGAGCGGCCGCAAGACCGTGGCCGCGGGCGGCGACAACGCCGATGTCTTCGTCATATCGGCGCTGACCGATGGCGAGACCGTGCTGTTCGCGGTGCCCGCCGGTGCGGTGAAGCGCCGCGCCTATCGCTGCTTCGACTGGACCGGGGCGGCCGACCTGGATCTCGACGGACTGGTGCTGCCCGCGGACGCGCTGATGCCCGGCGGCGGCGATGCGCTGGCCCGCGCGCTGGACGAGGCGACGGCGCTGGCCTGTGCCGACGCGGTGGGCGCGATCCGTGCCGCCAACCGGCTGGTCCGCGAACACACCGGCACGCGCAAGCAGTTCGGCCGCTCGCTCGACAGCTTCCAGGTGTTGCAGCACCGCATGGTCGACATGGCCATCGCCGAGGAACTGGCCGCGCCGATCGCCGAATCCGCGATCAAGGCGTGTGAGCTTGCCGCACCGGCCGACCGGGCGCGTGCGGTGTCCGCGGCCAAGGTGAAGGTCGGGGATTCGGCGCGGCTGGTCGGCCAGGAATGCGTGCAGCTTCACGGCGGCATGGGGCTTACGCAGGAATATCCCGCGTCGCACCTGTTCGCCCGGCTGGGGCTGTTCGAGCGCGCGCATGGCGACCGCGACGATCATATCGAGCGCTACGCCGCACTGATGTCGCGCTGAACGGAGAGGAACGCATGACGAAGATGCAGGCCGGCGCCGCGATCGCCGAGATCCTGAAGCGCGAGGGCGTGGACACCTTCTTCGCCTATCCGCGCAATGCGGTGATCGAGGCGGCGGCGGACGCGGGAATCCGGACCGTGATCGTCCGGCAGGAACGCACCGGCCTGCACATGGCGGACGCGCTTTCGCGGCTCAGCCGGGGCGCACGCATGGGCGTGTTCGGCATGCAATATGGTCCCGGCGCCGAAAGCGCGTTCGGCGGCGTCGCCCAGGCCTATGCCGAAAGCGTGCCGGTGCTGGTGCTGCCCGGCGGGTTTCCCACCCGCACGGCGCACCTGCCCGGCAATTTCAATTCCACCGCGGTGATGGGCCATGTCGCCAAGCATGCCGAGCCGCTGAGCGCGGTCGCCGAGATCCCGAACGTGATGCGCCGCGCCTTCACCCATCTGCGCAACGGGCGCCCGCGCCCGGTGGTGGTCGAGCTGCCGTCAGACGTGATGTACGGCCAGCCGTTCGAAGGGCCGCTGGAATATGCGCCGGTGGTCCGCACGCGCTATGCGCCGGACGCGGAGTCGGTGGCGCGCGCGGCCGATGCGCTGGTCGCGGCCGGACGCCCCGTGCTCTACGCCGGCCAGGGCATCCACTGGTCCGAAGCCTATGCCGAGCTGAAGGAGCTGGCCGAACTGCTCGCCGCCCCGGTCTGCACCAGCCTGCCGGGCAAGAGCTGCTTCGATGAGACGCACCCGCTGGCGCTGGGCTCCGGCGGCGCGGCGATGCCGCGCACGGTGCGCCACTTCCTGGACGCGGCCGACGTGATCGCCGGGCTGGGATGCAGCTTCACCGAGACCGCGTTCGGCGTGGCGATGCCGCGCGGAAAGACCTTCATCCAGGCCACGCTGGACCCCGCCGACATCAACAAGAGCGTGGCCGTGCAGCACGCGCTGGTGGGCGACGCCAGGCTGGCGCTGCGGATGCTGATCGACGCATGCCGCGATCGGATCGGCGCGGACGCACGCGATCCGTCCGCCACCGTCGCGGAAATCCGCGCGGTGGAGGCCGAATGGCTGGCGCACTGGATGCCCAAGCTCACGTCGGACGCCACGCCGATCAGTCCCTATCGCGTCCTTTGGGACCTGCAGCACACGGTGGACGTGGACAATACGATCATCACCCATGACGCGGGATCGCCGCGCGACCAGCTCATGCCGTTCTGGAAGACGCGCGTTCCGATGAGCTACATCGGCTGGGGCAAATCGACGCAGCTCGGCTATGGCCTCGGCCTCGCGATGGGGGCCAAGCTGGCCTGCCCGGACAAGCTGTGCATCAACGTGTGGGGCGATGCCGCGATCGGCTTCACCGGCATGGATTTCGAAACGGCGGTGCGCGAACGCCTGCCGATCCTGTCGATCCTGCTCAACAATTCGGCGATGGCGATGGAGCTGCCCGTGATGCCGATCGCGACGGAGAAGTTCCGCGCCACCGACATTTCCGGCAACTATGCCGCGTTCGCCCAGGCGCTGGGCGGACATGGCGAGCGGATCACCCGCGTTGAGGATATCGTGCCGGCGATCCGGCGCGGGATCGAGGCGACGATGCGCGGCCAGCCTGCGCTGCTGGAGTTCATCACCTCGCAGGAAACCGAGGCTTCGCGCTATCCGCTGCGCTGAGTGCCCGGAGCGGCGGCGGGCCTCAGGCCTTGCCGCCGCCGCCCTGGCTGGGCGATCCGGCCCCGGGCTGGGAAAACACGCCGTTGATGCGCGTGCCGCCGCTGATCGATCCGATGGCACGGCGCGCGAAATCGCCCGGATAGGGGATGCGCGGCTTGCTCACCTCGTCCAGCGCGGCGAGGTCCTCCGCCGGCAGTTCGATCCGGGCCGAGGCGGCGTTTTCCGTAAGCTGATCGATCGTGTGCGCGCCGAGCAGGATCGTTCCCATCGCCGGCTGCACGCGCAGCCAGGCAAGCGCGGCCTGCGACGGGCTGACGCCGTTGCGCTCCGCCACCGCGATCAGCGTGTCGAGGATCGCGTCGCTGCGATCGTCGAGCGCGCGGGTGACGAACACCGCCCGCCCCTCCGCGTTGTGGCCCTCCGGATCGCCCTTGCGATAGCGGCCGCTGAGCGCGCCGTTGCGCAGCGGCGACCAGGCGGCGATGTTCATGCCATAGGCCTGGGCCATCGGCACATGCTCGATCTCGATGCTGCGTTCCATCAGCGAATATTGAAGCTGCAGCCCGGCGATCGGCATATGGTTGCGCCACTGCGCGATCCAGTGCGCCTCGGATATCTTCCACGCCGGCGTGTTCGAAAGGCCGACGTGCAGGATCTTGCCCGCCGAAACCAGATCGTCGAGCGCGCGCAGCGTCTCTTCCATCGGCGTGTACGGATCCCACAGGTGCATCCAGTAGAGATCGAGCCGGTCGGTACGCAGGCGGCGCAGCGATCGTTCGCAGGTCTGGATGATCGCCTTGCGCCCCGCCCCGCCCGAATTGGGATCGCCCGGCTGCGTGTTCGATCCGAACTTGCTCGCGATCACCAGCCGGTCCCGCGCGCCCGGTTCGGCGGCCAGATAATCGCCGATGATCACCTCTGCCTCGCCCCCGCCATAGCTGTTGGCGCAATCGAGGAAATTGCCGCCAAGCTCGCGATAATGCGCGATCATCCGGCCCGCCGCCGCCGCGTCGAGGCTCCAGCTCTGGCTGCCGCCGAAGTTGAACGCGCCCAGCGCGTAACGGCTGACGCGCAGCCCGGAGCGGCCAAAGGTAATGAAGTCGTCGAGCATGATTCGCCTTCCCGCAGCTTGCCGAAACTATCGTACTGTCATATTGTTTAACCCACGTGCGCGAAAGCCCCGCGCGATGCAAGGACCATGTTGATGAGCGATACGATCGAAGCCCCCGCCCCTGCCCTGGACGTTCCGGCGATCGCATCCGGCATGCTGATCGACGGCGCGATCGTGGCGGGCGAAGCGTTCATCGAGGTGGTGAATCCGGCGACCGGCCTGCCCTTCGCCCTTGCCCCGGACGCGACACGCGCACAGCTCGATCGTGCCGTGGCCGCCGCGCGCCGCGCCTTTCCGGCATGGGCCGCGACGCCGATCGAGGAGCGCCGCGCCACCGTGCAGCGCATCGCCGCACGGCTGCGCGAGCATGCCGACGCGATCGGCGCGCTGCTGACCGCCGAGCAGGGCAAGCCGCTGCGCGACGCGATCGGCGAGACGCGCCGTGCGGCCGATCATATGGAGGCGCTGGTCGCGCTCGACATCTCCGGCCAGTTGCTGCGCGACGACGGGAAGGAGCGCGTGTGGATCCGCCATCGCCCGCTGGGCGTGGTTGGCGGCATCACGCCATGGAACGTACCCGTGATCCTGGCGATGGTGAAGGTGGCGCAGGCGCTCTACACCGGGAACACGCTGGTGCTGAAGCCGTCGCCCTTCACCCCGCTCTCCACGCTGGCGGTGGGCCAGGCGATCGCGGACGTGGTGCCGGCCGGGGTGGTCAACTTCGTCAGCGGCGGCAACGATCTGGGCGCCTGGATCACCGGCCATCCGGACATCGCCAAGATCAGCTTCACTGGATCGGTGGCCACCGGCCGCCGCGTGATGGAAAGCGCCGCGGGGACGTTCAAGCGCGTGACGCTGGAGCTGGGCGGCAACGATCCCGCCATCGTGCTGCCCGATGTGGACATCGACGCGGCGGCCGAGGGGATCGTGCGCAGCACCTTCGCCAATTGCGGGCAGGTGTGCATGGCGATCAAGCGCGTCTACCTCCACAGCGCGATCCGCGATGCGATGATCGCGGCGATGGCGGAAAAGGTGCGCGCGATCCGCATCGGCCCGGGCGACGACCCCGCAAGCACCATGGGGCCGATCCAGAACCGCATGCAGTTCGAAAAGGTCGCCGCGCTGATCGATGCGGTGCGCAACACGCCGGGCGCGGAGATCGTGACCGGCGGCACCGTCCACCGCGGCGGCGGCTATTTCATCGAGCCGGCGATCGTCACCGGCCTCTCCGACGATTCCCCGCTGGTGCGCGACGAGCAGTTCGGGCCGGTGATGCCGGTGATGGTCTATGACGATATCGAGGATGCCATCGCACGCGCCAACGCCACCGAATTCGGCCTGGGCGGATCGGTGTGGACCCGCGACGTGGCGGCGGGCCAGGCGATCGCCGAGCGGATCGAGGCGGGATCGGTATGGGTCAACCGCCACCTGGGCAATGCCAAGGATGTGCCCTTCGGCGGCGCCAAATATTCCGGCTATGGCCGCGAACAGGGCGTGGCGGGGATGCTCTCCTATACGGAGATGCAGGCGGTGGCGGTGCCGGTCGCCTGACGGAGGCCGGGCCGGCCCCGGCCTTGCCGGGCGGCCCGCCCCCTTGCCTACAGGTTCACCAGTTCCGGATCGTGCGACATCGCATAGGCGAGTTCGTCGGCATCCTCGATACGCAGGCCGCCGCGGACGGGGCGCGCGTCCTTGATGCTGGTCACGCCCTTGCGATCGCAGACGCACCAGCCGGTTTCGTCCGGGCGGATGTCGTAACGGTCCGGCACGGCGCTGCTCTCCCTGTCGATCGGCGGCCGCAAACTATAATATAGTCAGATTCTTCCGCAAGCAGTTCGTTCAGTCCTGCGTGCTGGAGAAGGCGGGCGCTTTCTTGCGCGATTTGCCGCTAGCCTGCTTCAGACGGTACAGCATCGATTGCCGCCGGTTGAGCAGATGCCTGCGCATCGCGCCGAACGCGCCCTCAGGATCGCGTGCCTCGATCCGCTCCAGGATGCCGTTCAGCCCTTCGTAGCGGAATTCGTTCGATGCGTCGGAATCGATCGCGTTGAACAGGTTTAGCAACGCATGCTCCAGCGCGTGCATCAGCGTGACCAGCGTCCGCGATCGCGACGCCTCGACGATCGCCGCGTGGAAATCCAGAATGCGCTCCACCGACGCGCGACGGCTGAGGTTGGGCGCCATCACCGCCTCCAGCAGCCGGCGCAGCTCCGCGATCTCCTCGTCGGTGGCATGTTCGGCGGCAAGCTCGGCCGCGCGGCACTCCACGCCGATGCGCGCGTCGAAAATCTCCTCCGGCGTCACCTGGACGAGCATGAACTGCACCGCCAGCGCGGTGGCGAACTGGTCCGGCCGCCCTTCCGATATGGTGGCGCCGCCGCCCGATCCGGTTTTGATCGTGACGACGCCCAGCGCCTCCAGCCTGCCCAGCGCCTCGCGAATCGGCACGCGGCTGGTGTTGAACATCTGGGTGAGCTGCGCCTCGGTTCCCAGGAACTGGCCCGGCTCCAACTGGCCGGAAAACAGCGCCTCGATCACCTGATCGACGATGCGCGTCGCAAGCGATTGGGTGCGGATCGAGCTGAATACGGAACGGGGGGGTGGCACGATCTGACGATGATCCCAGAGAGTTCGGTAACGCGCAACAACAGGCAGACAATATTACAGATTTCCCGAACCGATCAACCGCGCCCCCGCATGAACGCCCGCCCGGTCGCTTGACAGGGGGTTCCGGCGCCCCCTAAACTGTATTACAGTTATACCATCGCAGCCTTGCTGCGGCCGACAGACAAGCGGGACAAGAGGAAGCCGATGCGAGCCGATGAAAACGAGCTGTTGACGCGGGTTGGCCCCGGAACGGCGATGGGCGCGCTGTTGCGCGAATACTGGATACCGGCGCTGATGCCGGACGAGCTGGTGGCGGGCGGCGCCCCCGTGCGCCTGCGGCTGCTGGGCGAGAATTTCCTCGCCTTCCGCTCGCCCGATGGCCAGGTCGGCGTGGTCGATCACCAGTGCGCGCATCGCTGCGCATCGCTCTTCTATGGCCGTAACGAGGAAGGCGGCATCCGCTGCGTCTATCATGGCTGGAAGTTCGCCACGAACGGCCAGTGCGTCGAGATGCCGAGCGAGCCGCCGGAGACCGACTACAAGGCCCGCGTGAAGATCCGCGCGCTGCACGTCGCCGAGAAATATGGCGTCGTCTGGGTTCATATGGGCCGGCGCCAGACACCCCCGCCGCTCCCCCATTTCGATTGGGACGAGCTGGAGGAAGGCCAGCAGCTCTCCGTCAGCTTCATGATGCGCGAGTGCAACTGGCTCCAGGCGCTGGAGGGTGACATCGACACCTGCCACGTCGGCTTCCTGCATCTGGGCGCCGCCAGCCCCGACGATTTCGAGGAAGGATCGATCAACTATTACCGACAGCAGCCGGAGAATCTGGCGCCCAAATATGAGGCGCTCGAAACCGCCTATGGCAATCTCTATTGCGCCTATCGCCACGCGGGGCCGGACCAGCTCTATCACCGCATCGGCCAGTTCGCGATGCCGTTCTGGACGATGGCGCCGTCGGAGCCGATGGACCATATCCGCGCCCGCGCCTGGGTGCCGATCGACGATTATCATTCGATGCTGATCGTGATCGGCGGCCCGCGCACCGCGACGACGCTGACCAAGGAAGGCAAGCCGATCGCGGGCACCAGCGATCCGATCAAGTTCCTGCCCAACACCACCGACTGGCTGGGCCGGTTCCGCATCGAGGAAAACCCCCGCAACGACCACCTGATCTCACGCGACGTTCAGCGCGACGCCAGCTACACCGGCATCCAGGGGATTCCGGTCCAGGACCAGGCGGTGACCGAGAGCATGGGGCCGATCGTGGACCGGACCAAGGAGCATCTGGGCACCAGCGACCGGATGATCATGCTCACCCGCCGCCGCCTGCTGCGCGCCGCCACCGCGCTGCGCGACCAGGGAACCGTGCCGCCGGACGTGGAGGACGCCGAGGCGTTCCACTATGTCCGCGCGGGCTTCGCCGTCCTGCCGCGCGAGCGCGACTGGCTGGAATATTACAACGAGCGGCGAACCGCGTGGAGCAAGGGCGCGGCCGAGCCGATCGAACGCCTGGCCCGCACCGGCGCCCGAGCACCCGAAAAGGCAGCCTGATTCATGACCCGACCCAGTTACCAGCCCGGCCGTCACTTCCTGCAACTGCCGGGGCCGACCAACACCCCGCTGCGCGTTTCGGAAGCGATCGCGCGCCCGACGATCGATCATCGCGGCCCCGAGTTCCAGGCGCTGGGCCATGAGGTGCTGTCGCGCGTGCGCGCCATGTTCAAGACCGAAGGGCCGGTGATCATCTATCCCTCCTCGGGCACGGGCGCCTGGGAGGCCGCGCTGGTGAACGCGCTGTCGCCCGGCGATCATATCCTGATGTACGAAACCGGCTGGTTCGCCACGCTCTGGAGCCGGCTGGCGGCGCGGATCGGGCTGGTGCCGGAACTGCTTCCCGGCGACTGGCGGACCCCGGTGGACGCCGCGGCGATCGAGACGCGGCTGCGCGAGGATCGCGCGCACGCGATCAAGGCGGTGTGCGTCGTCCACAACGAAACCTCGACCGGCGTTACTTCCGATATCGCATCGGTGCGCCGCGCGATCGACGCGGCCGGGCATCCGGCGCTGCTGATGGTCGACACCGTCTCGTCGCTGGCTGCGGCCGATTACCGGCACGACGAATGGGGCGCCGACGTCGCCGTCTGCGGATCGCAGAAGGGGCTGATGCTGCCGCCGGGGCTTTCCTTCAACGCCGTATCGCAGAAGGCGCTGCGCGCGTCGGAGAGCGCCGGTTTCGTCCGGTCCTATTGGGACTGGGGCGAGATGCTGGCGTTCAACCGCGACGGTTTCTTCCCCTACACCCCCGCCACCAACCTGCTCCAGGGCCTGAAGGTGGCGATCGACATGCTGGAGGAGGAAGGGCTCGACGCCGTCTTCGCGCGGCACGAACGCGCCGGCCGGGCCACGCGGGCGGCGGTGCGGCACTGGGGCTTCGAGGTGCAGTGTATCGATGCATCTGCGGATTCGCCCGTGCTGACCGGCGTGCGCATGCCCGAAGGGCATTCGGCGGACGCGCTGCGCGCCGCCATCCTGGAACGCAGCAACATGAGCCTGGGCAGCGGCCTGGGCCAGCTAGCCGACAAGGTGTTCCGCATCGGCCATGTCGGCGATTTCAGCGATCCGGCGACGCTGGGCACGATCGCCGCGATCGAGGCGGCGATGCGTGCCACGGGTGTCCCCCATCGATCGGGCGGCACCGAAGCCGCGATCGAGGTGCTGGCGGGGGAAGAAACCCCGGTGCCCAGCACCCAGGCCGCCTGAACGGAAGGATGCCCTGCATCCGGCGATCACGACGAACCATGCACTGACGCGGCACAGACTCGCGCGGGCGATATGACGAGGGAGGAGCCCCGATGCAGAACCTGCTGACGATCGACCGCGCGCGCCAGATCGCTGCCGCTCTGCGCTATCCCGGATGGCGTGCGGTGGCGGTCGCCATCTGCATATTCTTCTTCGCGTTCGGCGCGCCGATGACGATGCCGCTCGTCTATCCGGAGGTGATGAAGGAGTTCGGCTGGTCGCTCACCCAGGCGACGCTGATCTATACCTACAAGAGCCTGACCGGGGCGGTGATGGCGATCTTCATCATCGGCCCGCTGGTGGACCGGATCGGTCTTAAGCCCGTAATGGTCGGCGCGATGCTGGCGGAGGCCATCGGTCTTTCCTCGTTCCTGTTCGTCAGTTCGTTGTGGAGCTATTACCTGTCCGGCTTCCTGATCGGGATCGGGCAGGCAGCGGTGATCATCACCGTGCGGCTCTACATATCGCGCTGGTTCGTCCGCAACGTGGGGCTGGCGAACGGCATCGCGATCATCGGCACCAGCTTCGGCGGCATCGCCTTTCCGCTGATCGCGAGCCAGCTCATCCCGCTCTACGGCTGGCGGATGGCCTTCGCGGGGCTCAGCCTGGGCGTATTCTGCGTATCGATCCCGCTGGCGCTGTTCGCGCGGACCAACCCCAGCGAGGCGGACGTGCTGCCCGACGCGGCGAAGGTGGCGAACAACGCCGATCCGGACAGCCTGCGCGCGGCGGAACTGGACATCAGCTATCGCGAGCTGTTCACCCAGCGCACCTTCTGGCTGATCGCCATCGCCACCTTCCTTTCGGCCGGGGTGGACCAGGCGGTTTTCCAGCACAGCATCTTCTACCTGACCAAGGAGGCCGGGCTGACGCGCACCGTGGCGGCCAGCGCGCTTTCGGTGACCTTCCTGATCGGCATCTTCGCCAAGTTCGGCGCGGGCGCGGTGTATGACCGCTTCTCGGTCAAGGGGGTTTCGGGGTGGAACATCCTGCTGGTCGTGGCGCTGCTGATGCTGCTGCCGGTGCAGGGATATGCGACCGCGCTGACCTTCGCGATCGTGATGGGCGTGGCGCATGCCGGGCTGGTGGTGGACGGGCCGGTGGTTTCCAAGCACGTCTACGGCCCGCGCTACATGAACCGGGTGCTGCCGATCTTCGCGGGCTTCAACACCATGGGATCGGCGACGGGGCCGGTGCTGCTGGCGATGTTCTACGATCATCAGGGCAGTTATGTGATGGGCATCAGCATCTTCGCGGTGCTGGTGGTGATCGCGGCGGCGATGCTGTGGCAGGTCCGGCCCTTCTATCGCGAGCGCCTGCGCGCGCTGGGAGGGGATCAGGGAGCGTCCTGAACCGCCGGCGGCCTTGACAGGCGGCAATGCACGCGGAAGGCGAACCCTAATATCGTAATATCTCTCGCGGCCATTCGTGCCGCGGGTTCGAAGAGGCAACGGCAATGCAACGCCCATGGCTGGAACTGCGGATCATATCCCGGCGGATCGAAGCGCAAGACATCGTAGCGCTCACCCTGGCCGCGCCCGACGGCAGCGCGCTGCCCGCGTTCAGTGCGGGATCGCATATCGATGTGGAGGTCTCGCCGGGGCTGATCCGGCAGTACTCGCTGTGCAACGATCCGGCGGGCAGCAGCCATTATGAGATCGCAGTGCTGCGCGATCCGGCGTCGCGCGGCGGATCGATCGCAATCCAAGAAGGCTTCGGCGAGGGCGATACGATCCGCGTGAGCGAGCCGCGCAACCACTTCCCGCTCCAGCCGGTGCGCGGCAAGGCGCTGCTGATGGCCGGCGGCATCGGCGTCACCCCGCTGCTCTGCATGGCCGAACGGCTGAGCGCGACCGGCGCCGATTTCGCGCTCCATTATTGCGCACGCACCCCGGCGCGCACCGCCTTCCGCGACCGCATTGCCGCCTCCCGCTTCGCGGACCGGGTGCGGTATCACTTCGACGACGGCCCGGACGGGCAGCGGCTCGATCCCGCGGCGCTCTTCGCCAACTGCGGCGAGGCGGATGTCTATGTCTGCGGACCGGCTGGCTTCATCGACTGGATCTGCTCCGCGGCCACTGCCGCCGGCATCGCGCAGGACCGGGTTCATCGCGAATATTTCTCGGCGGTCCCGGCCGAACCGGTGCCGGGCGGCGACCTTCCCTTCCGGCTGCGGATCGCCAGCTCCGGCGAGACGATCGAGGTCGCCGCGGACGAAAGCGCCGCCGCCGCGCTCGCCCGCCACGGCATCGAGCTGCCGATTTCGTGCGAACAGGGCATCTGCGGAACCTGCATCACCCGCGTGATCGAGGGCGAACCGGATCATCGCGACATGCTGATGCTCGACGGCAACAGCGAGTTCACGCCCTGCTGCTCGCGGGCACTGACCCCTGAGCTCGTGATCGACCTTTAGGGTGGGGCGTACAAACAGCGATCCGGGCGGCGCGGCACCGGCCCGGGCGCGCCATCGCAGCGCGCTCTCCGACCGCAGGTTCCTGGTCTACACCATGGCCAATGGCATCTCCTCGCTGGGCCTGTGGGTTCAGCGGCTGGCGATCGGATGGCTGTCGTGGGAGCTGACGCATTCGGAGATATGGGTCGGCGTCATCGCCTTTTCGCTGATGGGGCCAACCTTCTTCCTGTCCCCCTTCTTCGGGGTGTGGATCGACCGGCTGGAGCCGTTGCGCACCGCGACGGCGATCAACGTGCTGACCGCGCTGTGGGCGACGATGCTGGCGCTTTTCTCGCTCGCGGGAATGCTGCGGATCGAGATGCTGTTCGCGATCTCCGTGCTGATCGGCATCACTTCCGCCGCCTATGCGCCGACGCGCATCTCGATCCTGCCGGCGCTGGTCCCGCGCGAACTGTTGCCCAGCGCGATCGGGATCAGCGCGATGATCTTCAACGGATCACGCCTGCTGGGTCCTGCGATCGCCGGGGCGGTGCTGGTGGCGCTGCCGATGGCAGCGGCGTTCCTGATCAACGCGATCACCTATGCCCCGCTGATCTACGCGCTCGCCAAGGTCCGCTCCGCACCGGCCCCCAAGCCGCCCAAGGAACCGTTCTTCCGCCAGCTCGCGGAAGGGTTCGCCTATGCCGGCACGCATCCCTTCATCCGGCTTCAACTGTTGCTGACCGCTTGGGGAGCGTTGTTCGGGCGATCGATCCTGGAGGTTCTGCCCGTCTATGCCGACCGGCTCTATGCGGCGAGCACAGGCGGGCTGGCGATACTCTCCGGCGCGGCGGGTGCGGGCGCGCTGGTCGCGGCCTTCCTGTCATCGCGGCAACGGTTCGACAGCCGCGGGCTCCAACTCGGCAGCATCTCGCTCGCGGTGGTGAACGCCGCCGCGCTGCTGGTGCTGCCGGTCTACGACAATCTGTGGCTGGGCGCCTTCTGCGTGATGCTGGTCGGCTTCGGTTCGACAGGATCGGCAGTGCTTTCGCAGACGCTGGTGCAGGTCGAGGTCGAGGACCGCATCCGCGGGCGGGTGAGCAGCCTGTGGGGCATGGCCAGCCTGGGCGGATCGGCCTTTGGCGGACTGACCCTGGGCATCCTGCTGCGCCTGCTGGACGTGCATCACGCCACGCTGGTTACGGCCGTGATCGCGCTGGTGATGCCCGCGATAGCCTGGCGGATCGTGTGGCGCCGCAAGCCCGAGCCCCGGCGCGGCCTGGAATCCGCCCCGCTGGAGACCGTGGCTCCCGAGTGATTCCAGGAGCCACGCTGGCTCAGGCGGCGGCCGCCTCCAGGTCGCGCGGGGTCACGCCGCTGCGCACCGCCTCGGCCGCCGCCCGGCCGGCGGCATCGCCCAGCGCCGCGCAGTCGATACCGGCACCCGAACGGGCGTAGAAATCCGGATCGAACGAGGCGGCACGCCCCGCGACGAGCAGATTGTCCACGCCCTGCGGCAACAGGCATCCGAAGGGCACCGCCGCGCCCGGCGCCCCATCGGCGAGCGTCGCATCGCCCGCCACATGCCGCGAATGCGTGAGCGCCAGCGTCCCCGCGACATCGACCAGGAAGCTCTCCTCGAACCCCGGCACCGTCTTCAGGAAGGCCAGGAACGCGCGCATCAGCTTGCGCCCCTCGGTCTCGCTGACGCTCAGGTCCCTGCTGTTCCACGCCTGCCGCCCGCCGAAGCGCGGCCCGGCGACGAACGCGATCCCCCGCTCCCGCGCCAGGGGCGTGATACCATAGAGCGCGATCGTATCGGGCTGGCGCGGATCGAGCCGTCCCGCCCGCTTGGCCTCGGCGACCAGCGCCGGCCAGTGTGCGCTGCCTGCCAGCGCGCGATCGAAATCGATGCCGCCGACGCGGGCGTTGATCCCCAGCGGCGTTTCGCCCGGTTCCCGCACCGCGGCACCGGCCCGCACCGCCAGGTCCGCATCGCCGGTGGCGTCGATCACCACCTTCGCGCGCACGGCAAAGCGGCCCGACTTGTTCTCCACCATCGCGCCGCGTACGGCGCCGTCATCCAGGATCGGATCGGACACCCAGGTCGCGAGCAACAGATGCCCCCCCGCCTCGCGCACCAGATCGAGGCAGGCATATTTCAGCGCCTCCGGATCATAGATCAGCGCCCCGCCGGCAGTCTCGTCCGCAGCCGCGTTGCCGCTTGCGCGCAACCGTTCGAAGATCTCGGCGGAGATTCCACCGGACCCTTCGGTCAGCCCGATATCGAACGCCAGCGGCCCGTTGCCGCCAAGGACGACATTGCGCTCGACCAGCAGGGTATCCGACCCCGCCCGCGCAGCCGCGACCGCCGCAGCCACGCCGGCAAGACCACCGCCGCAGACGAGCACGTCCACCGACCGGTAGACCGGCGTCCGCCGCGCCGGCAGGGTGATTTCCACGGGCTTGTCCGCGGCCTGGAGGCTTCTTGCTTCGGTCATCGCGTTCAATCCCGCACCATGTGATGGACCTTGGCCTTGGCGATATCGATCGCGCCCTCGGCCAGATTCTGCCCCTGCTCGATCAGCAGGTCGCGTAGCACATCGATATCGACCCGGCGCGGCGCGATGCCCTCGCGGCAGGCCAGCGCGGCCGCAGTGCCCGCCGCCTGGCCGAACGCCATGCAATCCGGGATCTGCCGGCAGCGCGAATGCGCCTCGTAGCTCATCGACACCGTTTTGCCCGCGACCAGCAGGTTATCGATCTCCTGCGGGACGAGGCAGCCGAAGGGCACCCCGAAGACGGAGGTGACCATCTTCGCATTGGCCAGCCGCTCGCGGAACTCGGCGGTCGCCTCGCTGCCGTCGGTCGGGTGGCGGACGAAGCCCATCGTGTCGGGCAGCCGGTGATAGCGCTTGAAGATATCGGTGGGGTGGAAGATCCCGCCCAGGATATCCTCGCGCGTCAGGGTATATTCGCCCAGGACGCGGCGGGAATCGCGCACGCCGATCATCGGCGCGGCCTTGATCAGGAATGCGTTCTCGAACCCCGGCACCGTGCGCAGGAAGGGCATGAACTCGCGCACGCCCAGCCGGGTGCGCACCTCCGCATCGGTCAGGTCGTCGGCGTCATAGGGATCGCGGCGCAGGATACGGATGCCATAGATATAGCCCATCTCCCCCTCGCGCGTGGACGGGGCGATGCCGAAGTTGGAGAAATTGTCGAGGTACACGTCCTCGGCAAGCCGTCCGTCGGCCTTGGCAGCCTTCACCATCTCCGCGCGTCCGGTGCGGTCCTGGCTCTTGGCGTAATCGACGCCGCCGATCTGGAACAACATCACCATCGGCTGCGGGAAGTTATACTCCTGCATCGGCGCATTGGCGCGCGCGGCGATGTCCGCGTCGCCGGTGCAATCGATCACCACATCGGCAAGGATCACCTGGCGGCCCGACTTGTTCTCGATCACGACGCCCTTGATCGCGCCATCCTCGACGATCGCATCGGTAACCTGGGTGTGTGCGAGCAGCTCGGCGCCCGATTCCTCGAACAGGTCCCACAGGACGAATTTCAGCACTTCGGGATCGAAGGGGACGGCGAAATGCCCCTCCTCCAGATCGGGGTCCGCGCCACCCGAGGCGCGCAGCCGCTGGATCACTTCCTTCATGATGCCGCCGGTGAAGAAGGCCTGGTGATATTCGGTGACGAACGATCGCGGGCCGGTGCCGCCCAAGGTGGTGTCGCGTTCGATCGTGAGTACGCGCGCGCCGTTGCGCGCCGCGCTCACCGCCGCCGCCACGCCGGCCGCGCCGCCGCCGCAGACCAGCACGTCGACCTTGTCCAGCACGGGCAGGGCGCGCGCCGGCTCGTCGATAAATTCTTCGGAGTTTCCGGATGCCATGGATTTAGGGAACCATTCCGCTTGAGGTGCGCGAAAGCATATAACTGTATTATTATTATGCAAGGCGAAAAGCACTTGCGCTGCCCCCCCCGTACGCGAAGATGGCACCGGCACCGAATGCCGGCGGGAGGGGATGATGGACTTTTCGGCCTATGAAGCGCTGTTCAACACGGGCGACGATCGCGCGCTGGTCGAAACCTTCTTTCACGAGGACGTCCGCTTCACCGGCGGCACGCGCGACTATCGCGGGCGCGATGCACTGCTCGCCTTCCTGAAATGGGCGCATGACGGCGTGCGCGAGGTGATGCGCCCCCAACTCGTGCTGCAGGACGCGGATCATCTGTTCGCGGAGATCGACATGGATTTCCACGCGACCAGCGAGCGTGCCGATTTCCCCTTCGGCCATCTTTACCCCGGCGATTCGGTGACCGTGAAGTTCTTCGTCACCTATCGCCTCAGCAACGGCCGGATCGTGGAGCTGAAATCGATGACCTGGGCGCCCGGCAAGGGCGTCACCACCCTGCCCCGCCTGGGCGGACATCCCAGCCAGATCGCCGCCTTCCACGCCTATGTCGCCGCGTTCAGCAACGCCGATTGCGATCGCTTCCGCCAGTTCTACGCGCCCGATGTGGTGCTGACGCTCAATCCCCGCATCCCGCCGATCCACGGGCCGCAGGGCATCGTCGATTTCTATGGCCCGATGTTCGAACGGGTGCGCGAACGGCTGGATATCCATTCGGTCGAGGCAAGCGACAGCGCGATAACGCTGGACGCGACCATGTGCCTTACCGCCATCGCGGATGCGCCCGATTTCGTGATGGGGCCGATGCGTACCGGCGACCGGATCGAGGGCCGGGTGTTCGTCGACTATGCCCTGCGCGACGGGCTGATCGCGCGGATCGGCGTGCGCAGGCAGGGTGACATGATCACCCATCGCCACGCTGCCCATTGAACTGCGCTACCCCAGCTTCAGATAGCCGCGATCGATCATCCGCATCAGCGCGGCTAGCGTCGCGTTGACCGGGGCTTCCAGCCCGGCGTCTGCCGCGGCGCGCACGATCGCGCCGTTGATCGCGTCGATCTCCGTGGTGCGGCCGGCCAGACGGTCCTGGAGCATCGACGCCTTGTGGTTGCGATGATTGGCGAGCGCATAGGCGACCTTGGCGCTGATCGCACCCGGGTCCACCGCGATCCCCCGCGCCTGGGCGACCGCCACGGTTTCCCGCACCACCGCCATCGCGATGTCGCGCCCCTCCTCGCAGTCCAACTGGCCCACGGTGGCGCCCGTGATCGCGGCGGTGACATTAAGTGCCGCGTTGAACGCCGCCTTTTCCCAAACTGCGGCGGCGGCATCGGCCAGCACCGCGGTTTCGAACCCCGCACGGGCGAACAGTGCGCCCGCCGCGTCCGCTCCCCCGCCCGCCGCAGCCACGAAACCGCCCAGCCAGACCCGCCCATGCCCGGTCACGCGCACCTCGGTCGCGCCATGCAGGTCGGCGGGCTGATCGGTCACCCCCATCAGCGTGCGTTCCGCGCCGAACACCTCCGCCAGCGCCTCGGCGTTGCCGATCCCGTTCTGCAGCGTCAGCGCGTGGCAGCCCGGGCCGGCCAGATGCGCCACCGATGCGATGGCGGGGCCGCTGTGCATCGCCTTCACGAACAGGATCAGCAGATCCGGCCTATCGCGCACCTCGCCGGCCAGCGCGGCGGGAATGCGGACGCGGCGCGAACCGCGCTCGTCGGCGATGCCGATCCCGTCGCGATTGAGCAGCGCGATGCGCGGGCGATCAACGTCGATCAGCGTCACCCGCGCCCCCGCCTCGCCCAGCCGGGCCGCGAACAGGCAGCCCATCGCTCCCGCGCCAACGACGACAATCCGCTCCATGGCAGCCTCAGATCGAATAGAAGTCCACGACCGTGGGGATCGTGTCGTTCAGCAGCAATATCTTCTTCGCGGCGATCCGCCAGCCGCCGTCCTCAAGCCGCAGCGTGTGGCGATAGCGGCCGAAGAACTGGTGCGTGCGCGCCGCGCGTACATCGTGCAAATGGACGACGAAGGCCGACGCCACCTCCGCCTCCGCAGCGCCGGCGCTGATGACCCTGACGTTGCTGATGCAATGCAGGCACCGCGGGCGGGGTCGCGACGCGACCGACTGGCCCGATCGCGCGCGGTACACGCGATCCTCCAGTCCCGCGCGGCCGGAATAATAGATCAGCGAAAGCTCGCGATCAGGGTCGGCGGTCGGCGTCTCCTCGTCGCGCCATGCGGGCATCCAGAACAGCGCGTCGGCGGTGTACATGGCCAGCCAGCCGTCCCAATCGCCCTCGTCAAGCAGCTCCGCCTCGCGATAGAGCAGCGCCTCCGCGTCGGCACGGCTGATCGGCTGCACCGTCATGCGCCGCGCGCCATCGCCGGCGCCATGCGCTGGAGCCAGGCGCGATAATAGCTGTGGTAGAGCGTCTCGTCGCAGAGCTGCGAATCCGCCAGCACGCTGCGTTCCGCCCCGGCGCCGATCGCCGCGGACAGCGCGTTGCCGCCCTCCTGGCTGGCCATGGCGCCGCGCGCATAGCCCTGGAGCCAAGGATCGACCCGCCCGGCGAAGCCGCGCTGGCAGCTTTCATAGGCTACCGTATCGTCCGGCGTGGCCATGCCGGAGGGATTGAAGAAATCCTCATACTGGCGGATCCGCAGCCGCCGCGCCTCCGCGCTCTCGCCGCGCGGCGCCAGGCACCAGGTGCGCATCAGCGTGCGCCCGGGCGCCAGCGGCTGGATAATGCGCAACTGGCTCGACGCATTCTCCGCCACCTGCAGGTTGGGAAAGATGGTGAGGTTGCGCATGTTGAAGATCCAGTCGCGCGCGGCCTCCCCGTGGCGCGCGCCCAGCGCCCCCGCCTGCTCGAACAGCGGATGCGTCTCCGATATGCCGATCCGCCCCCAGTTGAGCACATGGCCGTTGGCGAAGCTGTAGCTGCCGCCCTGGACGCCTTCCGATTCCTCGCTCCAGGCCTGCGACTGTTCCCAGATCGACCGGACGGCCGCCGGGCCACCCGCCTGCTGCCGCCGCTCCAGCACCCGGATGTAGGAAGGATGCGCCGAGGTGAAGTGATAGGCGTCCGAACAGTTTTCGAGCTGGAGCTTCCAGTTCGCGTCATAGGTGAAGGTCACCGCGCCGGGCACCAGCTCGATCCCCTCCTCCGGCTGGCCGACGACCAGGTCCAGGAAGCGCGCGGCCTCGCCCAGATGTTCGGCCAGCGCGGGCACATCCGGGTTCAGGCTGCCGAACAGGAAGCCGCGATAGCCCTCGAAGCGGGGCAGCGGGGCCAGATCGTGGCTGGCGCCGGTGAACGCTTCGGAATAGCAGCCCGCGCGCTGCCACTTGATCCCCCGGTTGCTCCCGGCGCTGTCGAACGTCCAGCTATGATAGGGGCAGACGTGGAGCCGTGCGTTGCCGCTCTGGATCTGGGCGAGCTGCGCGCCCTTGTGCGGGCAGGAATTGACGAAGGCGCGAAGCCGCCCGTCCCCATCGCGGCTCACCAGCACGGGTACCCGGCCCGCCGCGGTGGTGAAGAAATCATGCGGCCCCGGCGCCTGGCTTTCCAGCCCCAGGAAGACCCAGCCGCCCTCGAAGACGTGCCGCATCTCCAGCGCGAACACCTCGGGATCGGTGAAGATCGCGCGATCGACGCGGAACACCCCCTCATCAGGGCGATCATCGATCAGCGCGGCCAGATCGACGGTCATGCGCCGCGGGCGGGCTCCGCGGCCCCGTCCTCGTCCCGCGCGCCGCCGGCCGCCGCATACAGCACCGCCGCCCGCCAGAAGCACAGCGCCGCCAGGACCGGGGTGACCGCAATCATCAGCATGGAATAGCGGATCGCGTGATCGCCGAAAGAGGCATGCAGCAGATCGTTGAGCAGCCCCACCGCGCTCGGCCCGAGTGCGTTGCCGATCAGGCTGGCGCCGAGCAGCACGAGCGAGATCGCCAGCGCGCGCCGCCGTTCCTCAACGATGTTCACCACCGCCGCGAAGATCGGCGCCTGGTGGATCAGCGTGAAGAAGCTGCTGAGCGCGAAGCCGCCGACCCAGGCCCAGTGCGAATTGCCGAGCAGGAACAGCGCCTCGGCCGGCCCTGCGAGCAAACAGGCGATGGCCGGGATGCCGATGCGCCAGAAGACGCGATCCTTCGGCAGCCGGTCGATCAGCGCGCCGCCGATCAGGATGCCTGCCAGCCCGATGAAGCCGCGCGCCGGGCCGATGATGCTGGCCACCTCGCCCACGCCCAGATTGTGGACGCGCACGAAGAAGGTGGGCGTCCAGGCTCCTGCCGCCCAAACATTGGCGCCCATCAGCGTAACGCCCGCGAAGATCCAGGCGAAGCAGCGGTTGGCGAACAGCGCGCCGATATCGCCCCACAGCCCGCGTGCCAGCGAAAGCCGCGGCGGCGGCGGGGTGAGGCGCTGCGGCTCGCGCACGGTGAGGAAGAAGATCACCGCGAGCAGGATGCCCGGCGCGCCCATCACCATGAACATCGCCCGCCAGCCGTGCGTCTGGGCGATCCAGCCCGCGATCGGAAAGAAGACGATCGACGAGATCGAGCTGGCAGTGCCGAAAATGGCGAGCGCAAGCGGCCGGCGGTCCGCCTTGAACAGGTCCGCCAGGATCGAGTTCGACGGCGGCATCCCGCACGCCTCCCCCGCCCCCATCAGCAACCGGGCGAGCGCAAGTTGCCACAGGTTCGCGACGAAGCCGGTGAACGCCGTCATCATGCTCCAGAAGGCCAGGCCCGCCGCGATGATGTTGCGGCGGTTGGCGCGATCCGCCAGCCAGGCGATCGGCACGCCCAGCACCGAATAGAACAGGATGAACGCCAGTCCGGAGACAAGCCCCAGCAGCGTATCCGAAGACCCCATCTCCTTCTTGATCGCCGGCAGCGCCAGGCCCAGCAGCGATCGATCGAGATAGTTGAAGACCGAGATCATGGTCAGCAGGAACAGCGGCCACGTCGCCGTCCAGGGCCAGGGCGAACGCGCGCCGCCCGCGGGCGTGCCGGAGGGATTGGCGCTCATAGCCGCGACGCCCGCGTTTCCTGCGCGGTCAGGAACTCGACCAGCGCGGGCTGGCCGCGCAGCGTCGCCTCGATCCCGCGCCGGATCGCCGGCACGATCTGGTCCGGGGTGCTCACCTGCTCGCCATGGCCGCCCAGCGCGCGGGCGAAGGCGGCGTAATCGCCCGATATGTCGGTGGCGCGGAAACGTTCGGTCGCGACGGGCATGATCGGCAGCTCGATGGCCATGGCGGAGTTGTTGAGCAGGATCGAGAGGATCGGCAGGCGTTCGCGCACCGCCGTTTCGAAATCCATGCCGGTGAAGCCGATCGCGGCATCGCCCCACACGTTGATGCACAGCTTGTCCGGGCAGGCCAGCTTGGCCCCCATCGCGAGGCCGAGGCCATAGCCGAGTTGCGTCGATTTGCCCCAGCCGATGTAGCTCAGCGGCGTTCGCGACTTCCAATAGGGCGTGAGCTGGTCGCGCGGCGATCCGGCGTCATGGGTGATGATCGTGTTGGCGACATCCACCGTACGCTGCAGGTCCCACAGAACGCGATAGGGGCTGAGCGGCGTATCGTCGCTCTCCAGCAGCGGCAGCCACCCGGAAAGCCAGCGCGCCTCCACCTCGGCGATCTCGCGCGACACGGGGCCGGGATCGCGGGCGCCGTCCAGCCGTTCCCGGCATGCCGCGACCAGCATCGCCAGCGTCAGCTTCGCATCGCCTGCCAGCGCGTCGATGCACGGAACGCCCTTGTTGATGTCGGCGGGGTCCAGCGTGGCGTGGACGATCCGGGCGCCCGCCGGCATCGAAACGCCGAACGCAGTCTCCGAAAAACTGCATCCGATGCCGAAGATCAGGTCCGCGCGATCGAGGAAATGGCGCAACTGCCCCGGGATCGCCGCGCCGCCGGAGCCCAGCGCCAGCGGGTGCGTCTCGTCGAAGCAGCTCTTGCCCTCCAGGCTGGTCGAAACCGGCGCGGCCAGCAGCTCGGCCAGTTCGCGCAGTTCGTCATAGGCCTCGGCCCAATGGACGCCCTGGCCGGCATGGATCACGAGCCGCTCGGCTGCGATCAGCCGCTCCGCCACACGGGCCACCGCCTCCGGATCGGGCGCGGTGCGCACCGTCACCACCGGTTCATAGACGAGCGGCTGGGGCACCTCCTCCTCCAGCACGTCCCACGGCATCTCCACCAGCGCGGGCCGCAGCCGTCCGTTGCGCAGCGCAGAGAAGGCGCGGCGCAGAATCGCGGGCGTGTCCTCCGCACGGAGGATCGGCTCGCACGTCTTGGTGATGTCGCGCATGGAGACGCTGGCGTTGTAATTGTCCGGCACATGCGCCAGCCGCCGCGCATAGCCCTGCGGCAGCACCAGCACGGGCACGCTTTCCGAATATGCCTGGGCGACGCCGCCATAGGCATTTTCGGTGCCCGGGCCGTGCTGCATCGCGAAAACGCCCATCCGCTTGCCGCGCGTCATCCGCGACAGCGCGTCGGCCATGTGCAGGCCGGTACGTTCCTGGCGGACGATCACGGTACGAATACCCCCGGCCGCCGCCTGCTCCAGCACGGCGTTGCGGGGGTATCCGAAGATGACGTCTACATTTTCGCGCTTCAGAATCTCGGCAATCGCCGCACTGACCTTCATCACCGGGGCAGACTTCCCGGCCCCAGCGGACGCTCGCCGATCACGGTGGTGCGGATCAGGTGGCGCCGTTCGTACTTGAAGTCATGGACGCCGCGGTGAAGCGTGAAACGATTGTCCCACACGATCAGCGTGTCCTTCTTCCACTTGATCCGGCAGTGATAATGAAGGTGCTGCGCCAGGCTCTGGAGATAGGCGAGCAGCGCCTTGCTCTCGTCCTCGCTCCAGCCCACGAAGCGCTTGAAATAGGCGCTGGTGGCGAACAGCGCCTTGCGCCCCGTTTCCGGGTGGACGCGCACCGCCGGGTGGATGCTCTCAAGCTGGTCCTCGCCGAAATCATGGCTCTCGCGCAGCCGCAGCCGCTTCTCGGGCGCCAGCTTTTCGTTCTTCGACCAGATATCCTTGCCCGAATAGACGACCTGCAGCCCGTCCAGCAGCGCCTTCATGCCGTCGGACAGATGCTCATAGACCAGATAGGCGTTGGAAAAGGCGGTATCGCCGCCCCATTGCGGCACCTCCAGCGAGCGCATCACGATGCACTTGGGCGGGCGCGGCAGGAAGGGGCTGTCGGTATGGAAATGCTCGAAGGAGGGAACGACGTTCTCGGGCTCGTGCGCTTCGCGGCGCACCTCCTGCATGTCGCGGTGGCCGTCATAGATCGGCGCCTGAGGCAGTTCGGTGATCTCGCCGAAATAGCGCGAGAAGGCCTTGTGCTGCTCCGGCGTCAGATCCTGGTCGCGGAACACGATGACAAGGAACTGCTCGAACGCCTTCATCACCTCCGCCAGCACCGCGTCGCTCAGCGGCTCGCGCAGGTCGACGCCGCTGATCTCGCAACCGCAGGCGCCGGAGATCGGCTCCACGCCGATGTGCCGGAACTCGGGCATCGGCAACCCGGCCACGATGGGCGTACCGACGGTGCCGCCATTGTCTACCACGGATAACTTGCGCACGTCGGATACTCCCTGACCGGACCGGATGATTTGGGTGGCCCGGGCGGCGCACCAGCGCCGCCCGGGCCTGCCGCCATCAGAAGCGGCGCTTGATGGTCAACGCCCAGGTCCGGGGCTCGGCGGGCGAGCCCTGGATCGAGTTGGTCGACCCGCGATTGTCGAAGATGTCGGTATAGTAGAATTTGTCGGTGAGGTTGCGCACCTCGGCCGAGAATTCCCAGTCGCTGCCTTCCGGAACGAAGGACAGGCGGGCGTTCACCAGCGTGCGTCCCTGCACCAGGCCGAACACGTCCACGCCGCCGGTGGCCGCATCGACGTTGTTCGCGTTGCGGTTGAACGCATCCTCGTGCGTCATGTCGACGCGCGGGGTGATGGTGCCGAAGGGCGCCTCGATCTGGTACTGGGCGCCGATGCTCCACTGCCACGGCGAGATATAGACGCCCTTGTCCTCAAGCCCGATGCCGGCGGTTGCCGCGATCGCGCTGATCGAGGTGTACTTGAAGTTCAGATACGCCAGCGACGCATCGATCGAGAGGCCGCGCACCGGGCGCAGCGACAGCTCGGTCTCGAAGCCCTTCACCGTCGCCTTGCCGGCGTTGAGCGGCAGCGCGCAGGGCGTTGCCGGAGCGCCGGTCAGCGGACAGCTCGACACCGAAACCAGGATGTCGTTGTACTTGTTGATGAAGGCGGATGCGTTCAGGCGCACCTTGCGATCGAAGAAATCGCTCTTGAAGCCGGCCTCATAGGCGTCGAGCGTCTCCGGCCCGTGCGGCAGCGCCTGGGCGGGGAAGAACGGACGCGGATTGATGCCGCCGCCCTTGAAGCCCGTCGAGAACTGGGCATAGGCCATCAGCCCGTCGGTGAAGCGATACTGCGCGGCAACGCGATAGTCGAAGCGATCGCCGCTGTACTCGCCGACCAGCCCGTTGAGCGGAGCCAGCGAAGCCGGCACCGCGCCGCCGGTCGACGAACCCGGAATGCCCAAGCGGCCATAGATGAACTGCTTCTTCTGGTCCGTGTAGCGCAGGCCGCCGACCAGCGTCAGATTCTCGATCGGAGTCACCTCGGCGTTGATGAACGCGGCCTTGGTGGTCGCCGGGATCGAGTTATCCTCGATGAAGTTCAGCGTGGTCAGCGTGACGCGCGAACGGTTGCGGCTGCGCTTGTGGAAATAGAAGCCGCCCACGGTGACATGGATGATATCGGCCAGCTCGGCCGACAGGCGGACCTCCTGGCTGAACTGGCGGTTGAAGATCTGGTTCGCCTGGATCGTAGGCGACAGCGGCGAGCCATCGGCCGAGGAATAGACGCCGTCGAACTTGCGATAGGAGGTGATCGAGGTGAGGTTCACCTTGTCCGCCAGATCGGCGCTGATCGTGGCCGACAGGCCCCAGCTATCGATCGCCGACTTGAGCGGCGCCTGCCACGCCGCGGTGCCGTCCCGCGGGGCCAGATCGGTGTAGTTCTCGTAGCTGGTGTACGGGCTGTGGCTGAACGTGTCCTGGGCGAAGTTGCCATAGGGCGAGTAGCTGATGAACTGCGACCCCGTGGAGGTGCCGTAGACATTGCCGTTCAGCACATAGGCCGCCGACGCCGGGGTGGCGACACCCGTCAGCATCGCGCCGGGCACCGCATTGCGGCCGACGTAGATCAGCGTGGTCGGCCCGGGCTCACTGTTATCCTCGGTGACGTCGCCCGCCAGGTCGACGGTGATGCTCGACGAGGGCTTCCAGCGCAGCGCCAGGCGCGCCGCGACATAATCCTTGCCGCCTTCGGTGCCCAGCTTGCAGCCGTTGCCGGTGACGGAGGTGGGAACCGTCGAGCCCGGATGGGTGCAGGCATAGTCATAGCGGGTGACGTAGCCGTCCTTGTGGACGCCCGCCGCCGAAATGCGCGCGTAGAGCGTGTCCGGAACCAGCGTGAAGTTCGTCGCGCCCTTCACCTCGACGCGGTTGAAGCTGCCGATGGTGGCGGAAAGATAGCCGTCGGTCGAATCGTCAGGCTTCTTCGAATAGAGCTTGATCGCGCCGCCGATCGAGTTCTGGCCGGCCAGCGTGCCCTGGGGGCCGCGCAGGATCTCGACGCGGTCGAGGTCGACCAGGTTCAGCATCGATCCGTGCAGCGTCGGCAGATAGACGTCGTCGACATAAAGGCCGACGCCCGGCTCAAGCGCGAAGGTGGTGTCGCGCTGGCCGACGCCGCGGATATACGCCACCACGGCGGGGCCATAGGTCGCCGGCGTCTGGCGCAGCGTGACGTTCGGCGCCGATCCGCCAAGATCGGCCAGGTTGGTCTGGCCCCGCGCCTCAAGCGTGTCGCCGGTCACCGCGGTGATAGCGAGCGGAACGTCCTGAAGATTCTGGTCGCGGAACTGCGCGGTGACGACGATCTCCCCATCGTCGGCCGCCTCGCTGTCCTTCGACTGGGTATCGCCCTGCGCGGCGGCAGGCACGGCGGCGCCGAGCGCTCCCGCAAGTGCCAGCAGCGAAGCCGCCGCCTGGAGCCTGGTAAGCTGGAAAGCCATTCTGATCCTCCCCGAATTGCACGCCTGCCTTTTCCGGCATAGCGTGCGCTAAGGGATATGTTGATCAATCAACTGTCAAGTTGCATTCCGGAAAACGAAACTAGATTTCCGGAATACGGAATGGCTTTTCCGGTCGTTTCGGCTGCGCTCATCGCGGATGCGAATTCCTCAGCTATGCGAAATGGCCGCCATTTCGCTGAGCCGCCGCGCCGCGCCGCGGACGGCGAGCGCCAGATCGTCCTCCAGGTGGAGCTGATAGCGTTTGGACGGCATCGTCACGCCGATGCACCCCAGGATCTCGCGCTCCGCGCCGAAGACCGGGCCGGAAACGCCGGCGATGTCGATCGCCGGATCATAATATCGGGCCACGCCCTCCACACGGATGGCGGCGAGCTCCGCCTCCATCTCCTTGCGGGTCGATCGGGCGCGGCCGGTGAGCGGCCCCGTGCTGTTTTCGCGCATCACCGCCTCGATCTCGCCGGGCGGGAGGAACGCCAGCACGGCCCGGCCAAGCGACCCCCAGGGCAGCGATATCTCCCCTCCCCGCTCCACCGCGAAACGCAGCGGATGCGGGGTATGGACCATTTCCGAGATGATCGCCCTGCGCTGCGCCGGGCTGTAGACGCACAGCACCGCGGTTTCGTGAAACTGTTCCACCAGGTCCTGCAGCAACGGCCGGGCGCTGCGCCCAAGATCGAATCGCGCCACCAGTTGCGAGGCCAGCCGGTGCAGCTCCCGCCCGGGCCGGTAGCTCTGCCCCGCCCCGCGCTCGACCAGGCCGGAGCGCAGCATCACCTGCAGCAAACGATGCACCGAGCTGACCGGCAGGTCCGCACGCAACGCAAGCTCGCCCAGCGCGAACCGCGGCGGGCCGCTGGCGATGAGCTTCAGCAGATACGCAAGCCTGTCGGCCGCACCCTTTGGCACCATGGTCACGTCGTGGCTCGATTCTGTTGTTGATCGATCAACTTAATTGCCCGATGTAAACGCTCCAAGCCAAGGGGAGGAGCGCCGGCGATGCCGCTGCGTGCCATGTTCGAGGAATATATCGCGGAGTTCAACGCGGGAAACGCGAGCGGGTACAGCCGTTTCTACGCGCCGGATGTCGCCTTCCGGAATGGCGCGGGCGATTCGCTCAGGGGCGCGCAGGCGATCGTCGATTATTATACCGGGCTGAAGGCGGACGTGGCGCGATCGATCGCGGTGCAGGGCCTGCTGACCGGCGAACGCAGCATCGCCGCGGCGCTGGCGTCCCAGTTCACCGCGCTTTCCGATCATGTCGTGATCGGCCCCACCACGCTCAGGTCCGGCGACCGGCTGTCGATCGAGAGCATCGCGCTCTATGAGATCGAGGACGGCAGGTTCGCGCGGATCGAGGCCACGACGCTGCGCCGCGCCGTTTTGCGTAAGGATGAGATATGAACACCAGTGAGAACGGCGCCGAGGCCGGCGCCTATCCGCGCCGCCTGATGATCTTCATGCTGTTCCTGATCTGCGTGCTGAACTTCGCGGACCGGGCGGTGTTCTCCGCGCTGGCGCAGGTGATCAAGGCCGACCTGCGGCTGACCGATCTTCAGCTCGGGCTGCTGCAGGGGCTGGTGTTCGCGCTGCTCTACGCGGCCGTGGGCCTGCCGATCGGGCTTATGGCCGAACGCTTTTCGCGCAAGCGGATCATCGCCGGGGCCACCGCGATCTGGTCCGCCGCCACGCTGGCGACCGGGCTGGCGGGCAGCTTCGCCCAGCTCGCCGCATCGCGGCTGATCGTCGGCATGGGCGAGGCGGGCTTCACCCCGCCCACGGCATCGATGGTGGCGGACGTGACCCCGCGCAACCGCCGCGCATCGACGATGGCACTGGTGATGCTGGGCACGCCGGCGGGCATCTTCCTGGGCGCGACGCTGGCGGGGCTCATCGCATCGCACTGGGACTGGCGCACCGCGTTCCTGGCGTTCGGCCTGCCGGGAATCGTGATCGCGCTGATCTTCGTCTGGATCGTGCCCGAGCCGGTGCGCGGACAGGCCGATGGCGCCGCCGCGTCAAAGGAACCCGCGCCGCCGGTAGGCGTGTTCCTGCGCGCGGTCGCGAGCAATCGCCCGCTGGTCTGGGTGATCGCGGGGGGCAGCCTGGCGGGCTTCGGCATGACCTCCATCTCCCAGTTCCTGGCGGTGTTCCTGGCGCGCACCTTCGATCTGGGCGTGCGCGAGGCGGCGGCCAGCTTTGGCAGCGTATCGGGCATCTCGATCGCCGTCGGCCTGCTCGTCGGCAGCTTCGGCACCGACCTGCTTTCGCGGCGCGATCCGCGCTGGCCGGCCTGGGGCGCCGCGATCGGGCTGGTGTGTGCGCCGCCGATCTATTGGGCGGCGTTCCACGCATCGTCGTTCGCGATGTCGATCGTGCTGCTGCTGATCGCGGGATCGTTCCTGCTGATGTTCTTCGGCCCCACCACGGGGATGATCCAGAACCTGCTGCCCGCCCGCATGCGCGCGAGCGGCGTGGCGCTGTACACGCTGCTCTACACGCTGATCGGATCGGGCCTGGGGCCGGTGTTCGTCGGCGGGATGAGCGACGTGTTCGGCGCGCGGGCCTATGCCGGAGACTATGCGGCCGCCTGTCCCAGCGGGCTCGCGCCCAAGGGCGCCACGGCGGCGCAGGCGGCCGCTTGCGCCGAAGCCTCGGCCGCCGGGATGCAGATGGCGCTTACGCTCGCGGTATTGTCGTTCCTGGTTGCCGCCTTCTGCTTCTTGCGCGCGGCGCCGGGGCTACGCCAGCACGCTCAGACCAGCGCGTAATAGCGGAACAGCGAGCGGTCCGGATCGGTCCGGCGCTCGCCGCCGCCCACGATCACCGTGCGCGTCAGCCAGTCGTGTGGCCCGGCCGGCACGCGAAAATAGGGCGTCAGGCGGAAATAGGAGGGCTGCGGCTCGCCCGGCTTGGGGCGGACCAGATAGCCCATATTGCGGATGTAGATCATCGTCCCGTCGTCCGCCTGGAGCAGATAATGGGCGGCCAGCTCGATCGTCCCGTCGTCGCGAACCGTGGCATAATCGGCGCCGCTGTGGGGCACCACCGTGCCGCTGAGCCGCGGGCCGGAGATGGTGCCGCCGATCGCGGGCGTATAGCCCTGACTGCCGCCGCCGGGCAGCGGGCCGAAGATCGCGCGATCGGCGCCGAACAGCACCTCGATATCGAAGACATGCTCCAGGCGGCAGTCTGCCGGGCTTGCTGCGGGGCTCATGGCGCTTCCTTGCGATCGGGAATGAAGGGAAGAAGGATCGAGGCGTCGAACGCCCCGCCGGTATGGAGCACATGCGCGCCGGCGTTGCGCGTCTCCTCATGCAGCGGGAACGGCAGCATCACGCCCTCCTCCCGCCGGTAGATGTCCGCACCCGCGATCACCAGGCGCAGCGTCTCCCCCGCGGCGAAGCGGGCGGAGAAGGGCCACAGCTCGATCTCCACCGGCACGCGCTCGCCGGGGGACAGCCGCTCCTCCGCGGTGTGCAGATGTACCGGGCGTTCGGGCAGCGTCCGTTCCGGATCGAGCGCGCGGTGGCTCACCCGCTGCCAGCCGAGCGCCACCGGGCCGTTCTCGTAAAAGGCGTAGAAGGTGAAGCCCACCGGATCGCCCGCGGCGTCCAGCTTCTGCAGCGCGACGAACAGGTCCATGTCGTCGCTGCCGTCCGCCTCCACCCACAGCCGAACGCTGGCGTGGCCGGTAATCTCCGTGTCCGCGTCGAAGCGCAGGTCGAAATGCGCACTGCCGGCGCGCGCGTCGTAACGCAGCGCCGCCGGGGCCGGGCCGGCCTCCGTCATGCGCCCGCTCGTCGCGTCGAGCCACAGGCGGCGATACGCGGTGCGCGCCAGCGGCCATTCGCCCTCGGCCCGCTCCTCGGCCACGCCGTGCCGCTCGCGGACCTCGATGCGCACCGGGGGCCATGCCGCGACCTGGGTCGGCCGGTCGCGCATATAGCGGTCGAAGAAGGCGAGCTGCCGCGCGCGGCTTTCCGGGCGATAGTAATGCGCCCATTTCTTCTGGCCGTGGACCTCCAGCCATTTCTCCGCCGATCCCATCCGCCGCCACGCCTCTATCGTGCCGCGCAGGTGCAACCCCTGATCGGACCAGCTCGCCACCACATAGGCGGGCTGGCAAATCCCCTCCAGGTCCAGCGCCTTGGACTCCCAATATGCGTCGATCAGCGGATGCGCACGCACATTGGCCCAGGTGTCCTCGGTGCGGTTGAGCGACCATTGGATATTGTCGTTCGCCCGCGGCAGGAACCCGGTTTCCAGGATGCCCCCGTGATAGGCGAACTCGCGATACCAGTCGGAGAAGCCCTCCCACGGATTCAGCGCGGCCAGCGGCCCCGGGCGCAGCGGGGCGACCAGATACTGGATGGCGGCGAGATAGGAGACCCCCGTCATCCCCACCCGCCCGTTGCCCCAGGGCAGGCGGCCGAGCCATTCGATGGCGTCGGCGCAATCCTCCGCCTCCTGGATGCCGTTATGGTGGAAGTCGCCGCCCGAAAGCCATGCGCCGCGCGGATCGGCCACCGCGACGCCATAGCCCTGGCGGCCCCACCACAGCGGATCTGGCGCCTCGAACGCGGTAAGATCCGAAAGCCATTCGGGATCGACGCCCGATCGCGGCCAGAACACCTTGTTGGTCAGCGCATGCTTGCCATAAGGCCCCCAGGCGAGCAGCAGCGGGACGTCCGATGCTGCGCCCTCCGGCCGGTAGAGGTCGCAGAATATCTCCACGCCGTCGCGCAGCGGGATGCGGCAGTTGCGCTCGATCGTCAGCCCGCGCTCGTTCCACTGGACGTGGTCCGCAGGCGGCAGCGGCGGCTTGGTGGGATGGGTGTGCGGATCGGTGCCGGCGCGCATCAGCGGCCGGAAACGCTCCCCGCCGCTCACAGTACGACGAAGTAATGGATGCGGTTGGCGCCCGGGATCTTCTCCGCCACGCCGACGAACACGTGCCGCGAAAGCCAGTCGTGCGGCCCCTCCGGCGCATCGAAGCGGGGGGTGACGCGCATGTAATAATCGCTGAAATCCACCGGCAGGTTCTGGCGCATCCGCTCGCCGATATCGTCGCTGCGCGCCCAGCGGAAACCGCGGTTCTCCAGATAGATGATCGCCCCGTCGTCGGCTTCCAGCAGGTAACGCGCGTCGAAATCGATCACGCCGTTGGGGCGCGTCAGCGGGAAATCGCCGCCGGACATCGGCACCACGCGGCCGTTGAGCCGCGGCCCTTCCACCACGCCATCCGCGGCATAGATCGCCGCGCGCATGTCGCCGCGGGCGGGCGGCTTCACCCAATAGGGGCGCGACAGGGTGATGGAGATGGTGAAGGCATGCTCAAGGCTGGGCATGAAGGGATGCGTAGCGTCCATCCCGCTGGGCTAGACGCTCGATAGTTGATTTGTCAACATGATGGTATTGCATTCCTGCCTGACATTTGGCAGCGCAATCGCGATGTCGCTGCCCCCCACCTGGGACCTGTTCGGAGAGGATCATCTTCCCCACCGGCTGCAGTTGCTGGCGAAGATGATCGACCGCGAGACATCGGGCCAGTTGATGCGCGAATTCTCGATGTCGCTGGCGGAATGGCGCGTCCTTGCCTTCATCTGCGCGGCCGGACCGTCGAGCGCGGCGGACGTCGGCGCCGCCAGCGCGATCGACAAGGCGGAGGTGAGCCGCGCGACCGCGAAGCTGGTGGCGGACGGCCTCATCGAGCGGAACGCGGATCCGGCGCACCGCCGCCGCATGATCCTGGCCCCCACCCCGCTGGGCAGCGAGACGCATCAGCGCATCCGTGATCGCCGCCGCGCCTTTTTCCAGCACATCCTGCGCGACGTCTCCGCCGAATCCCGCGAGGAGATCAATCGCGCGCTCCGCAGAATAGCGCTCAGCCTGGTGGCGGCGCGCGACCAATAACAGGGCCGGCGCAGCCCCGGCCCGACGCCGCCGCACCGTGTTGTGCAATCGATTGTTGCCGGTATAAGTGCCGGAAAGAGCGCGCGCAGCCGCGCCCGTGGAGAGGGGAATCCCATCGATGCAGAATCCGCCGGAAACCGGAGCCGCGCCGGGATCGCTGCTGCTGAAATCGCTCGTCTTCCTGATGTTCGCGATGTTCGCGATGACCACCGATTCGGTGGGCACCGTGATCCCGGAGGTGATCCGCGAGTTCGAACTGGGCCTCACCGCCGGCGGCGCCTTTCAATATGCCACCATGTCCGGCATCGGCCTTTCGGCGATCGGGCTCGGCTTCCTGGCGGACCGGATCGGACGCAAGGCGACGATCGTCACCGGCCTGGGGCTGTTCGGAATCACCTCTGCGCTGTTCGCCGCGGGCCATGATTTCCTGTTCTTCGTCGCGCTGCTGTTCGTATCCGGCCTGGGCATCGGCATCTTCAAGGCAGGCGCGCTGGCGCTGATCGGCGATCTTTCGCGGTCCACGCGCGAACATGCGCGGACGATGAACCTGGTGGAGGGCTTCTTCGGCATCGGCGCGATCGTGGGGCCGGCGATCGTCGCCTGGCTGCTGCTCAACGGGGCGAGCTGGAAATGGGTCTATCTGGTCGCGGCGGCGCTGTGCGCGGCCCTGCTGGCAGGCAGCGCCTTCGCCCGTTTCCCCGCCCCGCTGGTCGCGCGCGAGCGGCCGGCGCGCGCGGGGGAAGCGCTGCGCATGGCAGCGGACCCGACCGCGCTGTTTTTCGGCACGGCACTGATGCTGTATGTGGGCGCGGAAGCCGCGATCTATGTCTGGGCGCCCACCTATCTCGCCGGGTACAGCGGCGACTGGGCGTGGCTGGCCGCCTATTCGGTGGCGGTCTTCTTCGCGTTGCGCGCGGCGGGGCGGTTCCTGGGAGTGTGGCTGCTCGCCCGGTTCGACTGGACGGCGGTGCTGCTCGCGTGCAGCGGCGCGATGGCGCTGCTGTTCTGGGTGGCGGTTGCGGGCGGGCGCGACGCGGCGGTATTCGCCCTGCCCGCCACCGGGCTGTTCATGTCGGTGCTCTATCCCACCATCAATTCGACCGGCATCAGTTGCTTCGACAAGGGGCGCCACGGGTCGATCGCCGGACTGCTGCTGTTCTTCACCTGCGTCAGCGCGGTGGCCGCGCCGCTGGCGATGGGTGCGCTGGGCGAATGGCTGGGCGACAGCCGCTGGGCGATGGTACTGGGCGCGGCGATGGCCACGCTGCTCACGGCGCAATGCTGGTGGAACCGGCTGCGCCAGCCCTTCGCCGCGCGGCTGGCGGCGCGCGACCATGACGATTACCATCCCGCCTGAGGCGCCCGCCCCGCCCGGGCGCTGAAGACCGGCTTGATCGCGCGGCGGTGTGCGACCATTGGGGACGCGCCGGACAGATGCCGGAGGAGGACGAGGGGCAGATTGTCGAAGAAGGTCCGCACCATCTACGACCTCGCCCAGTTGGCGGGGGTTTCCGCGGCCACCGTTTCGCGCGCACTGGCGGGCAAGGATCTGGTCAGCGCGGAAACCGCCGAACGCATCCGCAAGCTGGCGCAGGCGCACGGCTTCCGTCCCAGCGCGGTGGCGCGCAACCTGCGCACCCGCCGCCGCGGCGCCATCGGCGTGGTGATCCCGCTGGGCCACGAACGCGGCCAGCACATCTCCGACCCCTTCTTCATGACGATGATCGGCTGCCTGGCCGACGAGCTTACCGAACGCGGGTTCGATCTGCTGTTGTCGCGCGTCATCCCGGATCGCGAGGACTGGCTGGAAGCGATGGTGGACGCAGACCGGGTCGACGGCCTGCTGATCATCGGCCAGTCTGACCAGTCCGCCGCGCTGGACGCGGTAGCGCGCCGTTATCTGCCGATGGTCGCCTGGGGCGCGTTCGAACAGGGGCAGATCCATTGTTCGGTGGGCACCGACAACTTCCTGGGCGGGCGGATGGCGGCGCAGCATCTGCTGGATCGCGGGTGCCGCCGGATCGCCTTTCTGGGAAATCCGCTGCCGATCGAGATCCGCCAGCGGCTGGATGGCGCGCGCGCGGCGGTGGCGGGCGCGGCAGGCGCATCGCTGATCGAAATCCCGACGCACCTGACCGCAGAGTTGAGCGCGGCCGAGATCGCGGCATTCCTGGATAGCGCCGATCCGCGCCCGGACGGCATCTTCGCCGCTTCGGACCTGATCGCGCTCAACGCCATCCCGCTGCTGGCAAGCCGCGGGCTTTCGGTGCCGGGCGACGTGCGGATCGTGGGCTATGACGATCTGCCGATATCGCGCAGCATCCTGCCCCCGCTGACCACGATCCGCCAGGATATCGCGACGGGCGCGGCCCAGTTGGTCGATTGCCTGCTGAAGCGCATCGAGGGGAAGCAGACCGGATCGGTGGTGCTGAACCCGGAGCTGATCGTCCGCGCTTCCACCTGACCCGGCACGCGATCCGGCGGCAGCCGGTTTCGCCGCTTTATTTCCACCTCCAGATGCAATCGATTGTAAATTTATTGCCGTCCCGCTAAGCGGTGTGGATTAAAGCATTGGGAGATGGATTGTTGCAGGCGGAACCGAACGGGGCAAGACGCATGCCGCCCCCTTTCGCGACCCGTGCGCCGGGGAGGATGCATTGACCGCCACCTCCCGCGATGCCTCCGCGCAACTGGCCGAAAGCCCGGCTCGCTGGACCGCGCGCCACGTCGCGACGATCGCGAACACTGCTTGCGAACGGGTGCCGCTGATCACCGGGGGCGACTTCGCGCCGATCGGCGGCGGCATCGGCATTTGGGACGCATGGCCGGTTCAGGCCAGCGACGGATCGATCGCCCGGCTTGGTGACGGCAGTTCGCTCTGGATGGCGCTGGGGGCGCCCTGGTTCGACGATCCCGACGAGCGGCACGGTCATGCGCGCATCCACCTGTTGCGGCATGGCGAAGGGGGGGGCTGGCACCACCTCGGCCCCGCGATGCCCGACGGATTTTCGCCCGGCAGCCGCGAATGGTCCGGCTCGGCGCGGCTCGATCGCACGGGCCGGCGGCTGACCCTCTATTTCACCGCCACCGGGCGTCGCGGGGAGGCGGCCCCCAGCTTCAATCAGCGGATATTCGCCGCGGAGGCGGAACTTGCAGCCGATGGGGGTGCGCCGCGCCTCACCGGATGGCACGCGCTGCGGGAAATCGTGATACGCGATCCGGCCCATTATATGGACCCGGCAGAGGGATCGGGGAGCGTCGGCACGATCAAGGCGTTCCGCGATCCGGCCTGGTTCCGCGACCCCGCCGACGGGCGCGACTATCTGCTTTTCGCGGGATCGCAGGCGGGCTCCCGGTCTGCATTCAACGGCGTGATCGGCGCGGCGGTGGCCGATCCGGCGGCGCCGGGGAACTGGCGCACCCTGCCGCCGCTGCTGAGCGCAGATGGGCTGAACAATGAATTGGAACGGCCCCACATCGTCCACCACGGCGGGCGCTATTACCTCTTCTGGTCCACCCAGGCGCATGTGTTCGATCCCGCCGGCCCGATCGGCCCCACGGGGCTCTACGGCATGGTTTCCGATCGCATCGGCAGCGGCTGGGAGCCGCTGAACGGCACCGGGCTGGTGTGCGCCAACCCGCGCGAGGCGCCCTGCCAGGCCTATAGCTGGCTGGTGCTGCCAGACCTGAGCGTGACCAGTTTCGTCGATCACTGGGGCGGCACGTTCGAGCCGGGAACCCCGCGGCGCTTCGGTGGCGGCTTCGCTCCTTTCCTGCACCTCCGGCTCGACGCGGGCCGCGCCGCGCTGGCCTGAGCCACCGCCCCCCGCGGCGTCCGGGATGGGCGCAGCCCCGCGGGCTGGCGGTGCGCACCGCCGCGAACCGATCCCGCGGCGCATCTTGATCCTTCCGCTTCGTCGCTACCGCGACACCGATTGCAGAAATCGGGCCGGGCCGCATACCCCCGCCAAGCTGGCCGTTATCATAGGTATACAAAATAATATTCTTTATCAAAGTCATGGAATCACCCCCGGAACCGCCGGAATATTGCAATCGATTGCCATCACTGTTACGAAGCCGCTCAGCGGGCGCGAAACGCGCCGCAGGGAAGGACCGAGGGGAGGATCACATGAAGGATCGGATTCGCGCGATCGCGTCGACGACTGCGCTGGGGGCCGCGCTGCTTTGGGCATCCGCCGCGGCGGCGCAGGACCAGGAACAGGAAGCACCCGCGAACGACAGCGGCGTCGCCGACATCGTCGTCACCGCCGAACGGCGCGCGGTGAACCTTCAGGACGTGCCGATCGCCGCCACCGCCATCACCGGCGAACAGTTGCGCGACAAGGGCGTCGAGCGCCTGGCGGATCTGCAATATGCCGCCCCCTCGCTCTCGATCACCGATCAGGGCCTGACGCAATCGGTCAACATCCGCGGCATCGGCATCGCCAGCGGTTCACCGGCGGTGGCAAACGGCGTCGCGACCTATATCGACGGCGTTTTCCAGCCGCCGATCCTCACCGCGTCTAGCTTCTTCGACATCGGCACGATCGAGGTGCTGCGCGGCCCCCAGGGCACGCTGGTCGGATCGAATTCCACCGGCGGCGCGATCTTCGTGAACACGCAGAACCCCAGCACCGACAAGGTGAAGGGCTATGCCGAGGCCAGCTACGGCAGCTATGACGCGATCGGGCTGCAGGGCGCGCTGAACCTGCCCATCAGCGACACGCTGGCGGTCCGCGTCGCGGGCACCACGCGCTGGCGCGACAGCTATTATACCGACATCGGCCCCTTCGCGAACGAGCCCGGCAAGCTGGACGAGCAGGCGGTGCGCGTCGGCGTGATGTGGCAGCCGGCCAATTTCCGCGCGCTGGCGAAGGTCGAATGGATCGACAAGAACACCGGCGGCTATGCCTATCGCCCGATCGCCGGCAGCGCCTTCGCCGCCGATCGCCAGCCCGATTTCCGCACGCTGACCTACAACTCGCCGACCCTCAACTATGAGCGCGCGATCAACGCCAGCCTGGAGCTGCGCTACGAGCTGGACAGCGGCACCGTGCTGCGATCGGTGAGCGGCTATACCAACAAGCGGATCAACAACCTTTACGACAGCGATGGTTCGCGCCTGGACCTGCAGGCAATGGACCAGTTCGTCCGCGAGCGGCAGTGGACGCAGGAGGTGAACATCATCTCCCCGCTCGACGGCGCGTTCAACTGGATCCTCGGCGGCTATTTCCAGAAGAACAAGATCGACGTGATCATCCAGACGACGGCCGCGTCGATCACCGATCCCACCGATATCCTGAACTTCCAAAACAAACAGACACTCGGCGCCTTCGCACAGGGCGGATACAAGGTCACCGACGCGGTGGAGGTGCAACTGGGCGTCCGCTATTCGCACTATAAGGTGGATGGCGACGGCAGCGTGATCATCGGCGCCGGCGGCCCGATCTTCGGCCCCAGCGGCCTGCAGGTCGCCGATCTGAAGGGCAGCCATGAGGACGGCCGTCTTACCGGCAAGATCGGCGTCAACTGGAACCTGGGCGGCGAGAACCTGATCTATGCCTTCGCCGCGCGCGGCTACAAGCCGGGCGGCGCCAACTCCGCGACCTCCGAATTCGGCCCGGAGACGGTGTGGGATTACGAGATCGGCTGGAAGGCGAGTTTCCTCGACAACCACCTGCGCACGCAATTCGGCGCCTTCTACATGGAGTATAAGGACTTCCAGTTCGACGCGATGGATACCTCCACCGGCCAGAACAGCGTCCTCAACATCTCCAACGCCAACATCAAGGGCTTCGAGCTCCAGGCACAGGCGCGCGCCAGCGGGTTCGGCTTCGACGCGGGCCTGGCCTATGTCGATTCGAAGCTGGCGGCGGTATCGATCGTCAACACGCGCGCGCTGCCAGCGCTCAACCAGTTCGGGCCGCAATGCCCCGTGGGCACGCCGTCGAACCCGCCGGTGTGCTTCGATTTCGGCCCGTACCAGACGATCGCGGGGGGCGGCCCGAACCTGTTCTCGCCCAAATGGTCGTACAATTTCGGGCTGCAGTATGAGGCCGATCTGGGCGGGGGCCTCTCGCTCACGCCGCGGGTCAACTATGCCCATGTCGGATCGCGCTGGACCAACCTGCTCTATTCGCCCGCAACCGACTATCTGAAGGGCTATGGGCTGCTGTCGGCGCAGATCACGCTGCAGAAGGACCAGTGGAAGCTGGAGGGCTATGCGACAAATCTTGCCAACAAGGCCTATGTCAGCGGGCAATCCGTGAACAACGAGTTCTACAGGGCGCCGCGCGAGTTCGGCATCCGCATCTCGACGCGGTTCTGATGCGCGGCCGTCTCGCCACCGCAGCTTCGCTGGCCGCACTCGCCTGCGCGGCTTGTACCGCCACCTCCACGCCCGTCGCCGATACCGGCGGCGGGCCTGCCCCGGCGGCGGACGCGCGCTGCGCCGCCATCGCGGGGAAGATGAACGCGCGGCTGGGCGCCGACACACGGATAACCGCCGCGGAATATCGCCCGGCAGGCCCCATGGCGGCGCCGCCCGGCCCTCCCGGCTTCGCGATGCCGCCCGTGGACCTGCCCGACCATTGCGAGATCGGCGGCACGATCAACCCGCGCACCGGGATCGATGGCCAGAGCTATGCGATCACCTTCCGCCTGCGCCTGCCGGAAAACTGGAACGGCCGCTTTCTGATGGAGGGCGGCGGCGGCACCAACGGGATCGTTGGTGAGGCGATCGGGCGGATGGCCGGCGGGCCGGTGCCCGCGCTGGCACAGGGTTATGCCGTGCTCGCGCAGGATTCCGGGCACAGCAACGCCACCAACAGCGTGGCCGAAAAGGGCGGCGCCACCGCCTTCGGCTTCGATCCCCAGGCACGCGCCGATTATGGCGGCGCGTCGCTTGCCCCGGTTACGCTGGCAGCGCGGGACATCGCGACCGAATTCTACGGAAAGCCGCCGGAATTCAGTTATTTCGTCGGCTGCTCCAAGGGCGGGCAGGAAGGGATGATGCTCGCACAGCGCTATCCCGATCTCTACGACGGCATCATCGCGGGAGCGCCCGGCTTTGCCCTGCCGCGTGCCGCGATCGCCGAGGTCTGGGACACGCAGGCCTTCGCCTCGGTCGTAAGGGCCAAGGGCGAGGAGGTGACGCTCGCCAGCCTCGCCGCCAGCTTCGGCAACACGGACCTCGCCGTCGCGCGCGATGCCGTGCTCAAGGCGTGCGACGCCGGTGACGGACGCGAGGACGGGCTGATCGGCGCGTTCGAACAATGTACCTCGGCCAAGGTATTGCCCGAGCTCGAACGCCGGATATGCACCGGCGCCAAACAGGACGGATGCCTGTCGCGGCCCCAGGTGGATGCGCTGATCCGCGTCCATGACGGCCCGCGCAATTCGAAGGGCGAGGCGCTCTACGCCGGCTTCCCCTGGGACGCTGGCTGGGCGGACATGGGCTGGCGCGTGTGGAAGATCGGCTCGCCCGACGGCCGCATGCCGGCGATCAACGTCGCGATGGGCACACCCGCGCTCGCCGCGATCTTCACCACCCCGCCAACCGCGCCGGGAGCCACGCCGGTTCAGGCGCTGGCCTATGCCATGGGCTTCGATTTCGATCGGGACGCGCCCGGCATCTATGCAACCGGAGGCGCCTTCACGCGATCGGCCTGGCAGGATATCGGCGCGCGCTCGCCCGATCTCGCGGCCTTCGCGCGGCGCGGGGGCAGGATGATCGTGCCGCACGGGGTTTCCGATCCCGTGTTCTCAATCAACGACACGATTGCGTGGTGGAACGATGTGAACGGCAGGTCGCACGGCAAGGCCGCCAGCTTCGCGCGCGTCTTCCCGGTTCCCGGCATGGCGCACTGCATGGGCGGCCCCGCCACCGATCAGTTCAACGACTTCGCCGCGCTGGTGGACTGGGTGGAGAAGGGCAAGGCGCCCGACCGGATCGATGCGAAGGCAGGGCCGATGTCGCCCTGGCCGGGTCGTTCGCGCCCGCTCTGCCCCTATCCCAAGATCGCCCGTCCAAAGCCGGGCGCGACCGGGGATACGGCCGAAGACTTCGTGTGTAGCTGAGACCCGGGGGGGCCGATCCCATTGAACCTGCCCGCTCCCCGGCATTCCCGGGGCAGCGGGCAGGCGCCGATTCAGCGAAGCTGAAAACGACTCTAAACGGCCGGCTGCCCGAAGGCGCGGCGCAGCGCGTTCAGCTTGGCCCCGGTGAACTGGCGCGCCTGGGGCGTATCCGCCGCCATCCGGTCAAAGCCGTGATAGGCCCCCGGCACCACCAGCAGCTCCGCCGGAACGCCCGCCTCGGTCAGCCGCCGGGCGTATTCGATGTCCTCGCTGACGAACAGGTCGATCCCGCCCACCGCGATGAAGGCGGGCGCCAGCCCCTCCAGCTTCTCCACGCGCGCGGGCACGCCGGCCGCGGGCACGTCCGCCCCGCCGGGCTCCACGCCCAGAAAGGATTTCCAGCCATAGCGGTTCGCCTTGGCATCCCAGCCTACCGAACCGATGAACGGCGGTGTCTGGCGCGTGCTGCCGGTACGATCGTCGAGCATCGGATAGATCAGCGCCTGGAGCACCAGCGGCACCTCTCCCCGGTCGCGCGCGGCGATCGCCAGCAGCGCGGCATGGCCGCCGCCCGCGCTCTCGCCCAGCAGCGCGATCCGCTTCGGATCGACGCCCAGTTCCGCCGCGGAACGATACATCCACAGCAGCCCGGCGTAATTGTCCTCCACCGATCCGGTGAAGCGGGTTTCCGGGGCAAGCCGGTATTCGACCGATACGATCACGCAATCCAGCGTCCGCGCCAGCTCCTGAAGCGGGCGCACCTCACCCTTCGCGGTGCCCAGGATATAGCCGCCGCCATGGGTGTGGAGGATGCCGGGGCGGCTGCCGCCGGCGCGCGCGTTGATCACCTGCACCGCAACGTCGGGCTGGCCGCGGCTGCCGGGAACCTTGCGCTCCATCACCGGCACGTCCGCCAGCGGCGGCTGGACGAATGCCGCCCCGCCCTTGCGCGCCTCCACGATCGTGGCGTCGTTGAAGCCGGGCATGCTGGCCATCATCGCCAGAACCTGCTGCGCCGATGCGCGCAACTCGGGCGCCACGTGCGCCAGCGGATCGGCGGACGCCCTGCCCGCCCCCGCTGCCAGCGCAGTCCCGCCCCGCGCGGCCAGTGCGGAGAGCAGCGCCGCGCCGCCCATCCTGCCGAAATCCCGCCTGCTGAATCCCATCGTCATCCTCCCATTGCCGGTTCCTTGCCGGCCGATCCTCAACGCGGTCCGGGCAGATGCCGGTCCAGCCACAGCGCGAATTGGGGCAGCCACTGTCCCCAGGGGCGATCGGCCGGGCCAACGCCGAAGCCATGCCCGCCCTCCTCGAACAGATGGACCTCCACCGGACGCCCCGCCGCCTTCAGCGCGCGCATCATCAACAGGCTGTTCTCGACCGGCACGGCCGTATCGTCCTGGCAGTGGGCAAGGAACACGGGCGGCGTCTGCGCGGTGACATGCCGGGCGGGCGAACGCCGGTCGATCAGATCGGCCGGGGGATTTTCGCCCAGCAACTGCCGCGCCGACTCCGCGTGCGTAACCGGCGCTTCCGCGCTGATGACCGGATAGACCAGCCCCATCGCGGTTGGCCGCGCATCGATCGCGTCCACCGCGTCGCGCGGCGCATGGAGCCGCTCCGCAAATCCGGTGGCCAGCGAGGCGCCCAGGTGCCCGCCGGCCGAGAACCCCACGGCGGCCACCGCCGCAGGATCGATCCCGTAGCGCGCGGCGTTCGCGCGGATCAGCCGCATCGCGCGCTGCGCATCCTGCAACGGCACGTCCGCCCGGTCTCGCCAGCCCTCGCCCGGCAGGCGATAGGTGAGCACGAACACGGTATAGCCCCGCGCCGTCATCTCGCGCGCGACGTCGACGCCCTCATTGAGGATCGAGACGAAGATATAGGCGCCGCCCGGGATCGAAAGCAGCGCCCTGCCGTTCGGCCGCTTCGGGCGGAACACGTGCAGCTCCGGCCGCTCGACATTGCGGAGCCAGGGCGCGGGCCAGTCCTTCGGCACCGGCTTTGCCGCGAACCCGCCGGACGGAGGGCCATCGGGCCAGAGCGGCAGCACCTCCGCATCGCGCCACACATCGGGGATGGGGGGCAGCACGGGATATTCCTGCGCGCGTGCCGGGCTGACCGCCAGCGCCGCCGACGCCGCCGCCAGGAAACCGCGCCGATCGAAACCCGCGCGCAAAAATCGAACCTTGCCGGCCATCCGCTTCTCCCCTCGGTCGTTGATCTGCCGCCTTGGACCGCTCGCGAACTATATCGCCCCGGCGGCGTTACGCAATCGATTGCTATATTCTCTCCGCCTCCGCGCATTCGCGCAGCATCCAGGCGCGGAAGGCATGGAAGGCCGGGCTCTGCGCCCGCCCCTCGGGGAAGACCAGATAATAGGCGCCGCCCGCCGACGCGGTGGCCGGAAAGGGGCTGATCAGCCGCCCCTCCTCCAGTTCCGGCTCGATCAGGAACCGCGGGATCAGCGCCACCCCCGCGCCCGCCACAGCCGCCTGCGCCAGCATCAGGAACTGCTCGAAGGTGGCACCCGGCACCGGCGCCACGTCGGGAATCCCGGCATCGGCGAACCACGTCGCCCAGGCGTTGCGCCGCGATGCCAGCGCCAGCAGCGGCACACGCAGCAGGTCGGCCGCCGTGCGCACCCCGTTGCGCTCAGCGAATTCGGGCGAGAGCACCGCCACCGATTCCTCGCGGAACAGATAGTCGTGGTGCGCGCCCGGCCAATCCGGCGCGCCGAAATGGATCGCGGCGTCGAACGGCTCATCGGCGAAGTCGAACTCGGTCGACCGGGCCGAGAAGCTGATCACGATATCGGGCACCTGCGCCGTCAGCCGCGGCAGCCGCGGCGCCAGCCAGCGCATGCCGAAGCTGGGCAGCGTCGCCACCGCCAGCTCGCGATCCGGATGCCGCTCGATCGCGCGCGCGGTGGCGCGGCGGATGCGATCCAGCGCCGGGGCCACCGCATCGGCATAGTCGCGCCCCTCCGCGGTCAGCATCACGCCGCGTCCGGCCCGCTCGAACAGCTCCAGTTGCAACCAATCCTCCAGCAGCGCGATCTGGCGGCTCACCGCGCTCTGCGTCAGCCCCAGCTCGTCCGCCGCGCGCGAAAAGCTGCCGTGCCGCGCCGCGGCGGTGAAGCTGTGCAAGGCGCCGGTCGGCGGCAGCAATCTGCGACGGGCCTCATCCATTCCGATTGCTCATGGATTTGTTCGCGATTGTCGTTTCACTAGCCCATGGCGAACCGGGTATGAAGCCCCGATTACGCGCGATGGCATGCGGATTTCGCATGCGGATATTCGCGATCGGCAAGTGTGACGCGGCCCGCGCGAACGCCCGGCACGCGCCCCTGCCCGGATGGAGACGTTGGATGTCCGATACGCTGATGGCGGTCTATAACCGCCCCTCGCTCACCTTCGAACGCGGCGAGGGGAGCTGGCTCTACACCGCCGATGGCACCGCCTATCTCGATTGCATGGCGGGCATCGCCACCAACGCGCTGGGCCATTGCCACCCCGCGCTGGTCGCCGCGCTCACCGCCCAGGCGAACCGCATCTGGCACCTGTCCAACGTGCTGCGCGTCCCTGGGCAGGAGGTGCTGGCGGACAAGCTGACCGCCGCCTGTTTCGCCGACACCGTGTTCTTCGCCAATTCGGGGACCGAGGCGGTGGAATGCGCGCTGAAGACCGCGCGGCGCTATCACGCCCATCGCGGCAATCCGGAGCGGATCGACGTGATCGGCTTCGCGGGATCGTTCCACGGCCGCACCTATGGCGCGATGAACGCCGCCGGCAACCCGGCTTATACCGATGGTTTCGGCCCGCGCCTGCCCGGATATGTCCAGTGCCGGATCGACGCGCTTGAGGATATCCGTTCGGCCATCTTCGCCCCCACCGCCGCCGCGCTGATCGTTGAGCCGGTGCAGGGCGAAGGCGGCGCCCGCGCGCTCGACGGCCACTGGCTGCGCCAGATACGCGAATGGTGCAGCCAGGCGGGCGTGCTGCTGATCCATGACGAGATCCAGAGCGGCATGGGCCGTACCGGGCGGCTGTTCGCGCACCAGTGGTTCGAAGGCTGCGCGCCGGACATCATGACGGTGGCCAAGGCGCTGGGCGGCGGCTTTCCGGTCGGCGCGTGCCTGGCCACGCGCGCGGCTTCGGAGGCGATGACCTTCGGCAGCCACGGCTCCACCTTCGGCGGCAATCCGCTGGCAATGGCCGTCGCCAACGCCGCGTTCGACCTGATCCGCGATGCAGCGCTGATGCCGCATGTTCTGCGCATCGCCGCACGGCTTTCCGAAGGGCTCGACGATATCGCGCGCCGCTATCCCGACGTGGTGTCGGACGTGCGCGGCAAGGGATTGCTGATCGGCGTGCGGATGGTGGTGAACAACCGCGAGTTCATGGGGCTCGCGCGCGACCAGCGCCTTCTGGTGGCCGGCGGCGGCGAGAATTGCGTGCGCCTCCTCCCCCCGCTCAACCTCTCCGCGGCCGAGGCGGCCGAGGCGCTGACGCGGTTCGAGGCTGCATGCCGGGCCGCGCGCGCGGCGCTGCCACAGGCGGCCTGAAACGCGGGCGGCGGGCTTCCGCGCCATTGGCCCACCGGCTAGGGTCGGGCAATATCGCCCCGCCCCCGCCGGGCACCAGAAATCAGGTACGAACATGACGATCTTGCGCTCGACAGACCCCGCCACCGGCGAAGCCGTGTGGGAAGGCCCGGAGGCGGACGCCGCCGCCTGCGCCGCCGCGGTGGCGCGGGCGCGCGCCGCCTTCCCCGGCTGGGCCGCGCAGGATCTCGACGCGCGCATCGCGCTCGCCCGCCGCTATGCCGAGCGGCTGACCGCCCGCCGAGCCGAGCTGGCCGAGCTGATCGCGCGCGAGACCGGCAAGACGCGGTGGGAGAGCGACGCCGAGGCCGGATCGATGATCGGCAAGGTGGAGGTCTCGATCGCCGCCAACGCCGAGCGCACCGGCACGCGATCGAGCGACACCGGCTTCGGCAAGGCGATCCTGCGCCACCGGCCGCATGGCGTGATGGCGGTGCTGGGGCCGTACAACTTCCCCGGCCACCTGCCCAACGGCCACATCGTCCCCGCGCTGCTGGCCGGCAACACCGTGGTGTTCAAGCCTTCGGAGCTGACCCCCGCCGTCGGCGCGCTGATGGCCGATGCCTGGCGTGAGGCCGGGCTGCCCGATGGCGTGCTGGAACTGGTGCAGGGCGGACGGGATAGCGGCGCGGCGCTGATCGCGCAGGATATCGACGGGCTGCTCTTCACCGGCTCCGCCACGGCGGGCGCGCATTTCCGGCGTATTTTCGCCGATCGGCCGCAGGTGATCCTGGCGCTGGAGCTCGGCGGCAACAATCCGCTGATCGCATGGGATGGCGATCCGGATGCGGTCGCCTCGATCGTGGTCCAGTCCGCCTATATCACCACCGGCCAGCGCTGTTCCTGCGCCCGGCGGCTGATCGTGCCGCAGGGTGCCGCTGGCGACGCGATCGTCGAGGCGGTGGCCGCGCTGGCGGCGCAGCTCCGCATCGGCGCCTGGAACGATGCCGAGACCGCGTTCATGGGTCCGCTGATCTCCGCCGCCGCCGCCGATACGGCCGAGGCGCGCGTGGCCCAGTCGATCGCGGCAGGCGCCCGGCCGGTGCTGACGCTGCGCCGCCTCGATCGCTCGCCCGCCTTCGTCACGCCCGCGCTGCTCGACGTCACCGGCATCGCCACCGCCGACGAGGAGCTGTTCGCCCCCGTGCTCACCGTGCGCCGCGTGGCGGATTTCGACACCGCGATCGCCGAGGCGAACGCCACCCGCTTCGGCCTTTCCGCGGGCCTGGTGAGCGATGACGAGGCGCTGTGGCAGCGCTTGCTGGCGCACAGCCGCGCGGGGATCGTCAACCGCAACCGGCCCACCACCGGCGCGGCGGCGGCGATGCCCTTCGGCGGGATCGGCGAATCCGGCAACCACCGCCCCAGCGCCTGGTACGCCGCCGATTACTGCGCCTATCCTGTCGCCAGCTTCGAGGCGGCGCAGGTGCGCGACGATCGCGCGGCGATCCCCGGACTGCGCTGACCGGCGAGCGGGAGAATTCATTCCATATCCGAATGAATCCATGCCGCATTGTCGCTATTCGCCGGCAAGCGCCCTTCCTACAGCGCGTCCCGAAGGAGATATTCCATGACGGATGCGCATGCTAACAACCTCCACCGGCTGATCGCGGCCTGCGTCGGTGCCGATCGCGCCCGCGCGCTGCTGGAAATGCTGCGTATCGATCCGGCGTTCGGCGAGGCGCGTCCCACGGTCAGCCGTGCCGAGATGGCGATGGCGCTGAACGCCCTGCTGTTCGGCGATCTGCTGGAGCGCGTGCCCTCCGGCGCGGCCTATGTGCATCGCGTGATCGACGCGGGCGGGCGCATCGCCTTCGATCACGGCGCGCTGCGCACGATCCGCTTCCCCTCCGGCCCCACCGGGGCGCTGCCCGGCGGGATCGATGCCTTCACCCGCATCCTGGCGCCGCTCGGCTATGCCCATGCCCGCGCCTATCCCCTGCCCGCGCTGCGCATGACCGGCCACGCCTGGTGCCACCGCGATCTGCCCGAGGCGATCCCGCAGTTCTTCGTCAGCGAGCTGCACGTCGATCGCTTCTCCGAAGGCTTCCAGCAGTCCGCCGCCCGCGTCTTCGGCGCCTCACGCGACCCGCTCGACGGCGCCGCGCTGGAGGTCCTGGCGGCGTTCGAGGGCGGCGCTCAGGTGCCCTTCGCGCTCGCGGTTTCGGTGCTGCCCACGCTCGCCGCCGCCTTCGATCGTCAGCATGAGCCCTGCGCGCTCGCCGATTATGAGGCGCTGCTCTCCGAATCCGCCGAAGCCGCCTGGATCGCGACCGAGGGCAACGCCTTTAACCACGCCACCGATCGCGTGGCCGATGTGGACGCGCTGTCGGCCGAGCTGCGCGCAGCAGGCATGCCGATCAAGGACAAGGTGGAGCTTTCCGCGGGCGGCCGCGTCCGCCAGACCGCGCTGCGCGCCGATCCGGTCCTGCGCCGTTTCCGCCACGAGGGCGATATGGTAAGCCGCAGCGTGCCCGGCAGCTTCTATGAATTCATCACCCGCGATGTCGATCCCGCGACCGGCAGCCTCGATCTCGCGTTCGACAGCAGCAACGCGCAGGGCATCTTCGCGATGACCAAGGCCGCGTGACCCGGCCCGCGCCCGATCTGGCCGCCGCGCTGCGCGACGCCATCGGCGAGGGGCAGTTGCTGTTCGCCGCGCCCGATCTGGCCGGTTACGATCAGGACGGGCGCGGGCCGGGCGGCGCCGCGCTGCTGGTCGCGCGCCCGCGTTCGGCGGACGAGGTGGCGGCGGTGCTGCGGATCGCCCATGCCCATGGCGTGGCGGTGGTGCCCCAGGGCGCGCGCAGCGGGCTGGCCGGCGCGGGGCTGGCGGACGGCTCGGTCGTGCTCAGCCTGGAGCGTGTGGCCGGCCCGCCCCGCATCGACGCGGAGAACCGCACCGCGGAGGTTGACGCCGGCGTGCCGCTCTCCGCGCTCAATGCCGCGGCGGCCGAACATGGCCTCACCTTCCCGATCGATCTGGGCGCCGATCCGACGATCGGCGGGATGATCGCCGCCAACACGGGCGGCGCGCGCTTCCTGCGCCACGGCGACGTCCGGCGCAGCCTGCTCGCGCTGGAGGTGGTGCTGGCCGATGGCCAGGGCACGCAAATGCGGCTCGGCAATCCGGTGTGGAAGGACAATTCGGGGCTGGAGCTGAAGCAGCTCTTCGCGTCGAGCGCGGGCGCGCTGGGCGTGGTGACGCGCGCCACCGTGGCGCTCCAGCCGCTGCCCGCGAACAGCGTCTGCGCGCTGGTGGCGCTTGCCGAGCCGGCCGAGGCGCTAGCGCTGCTGCTGGCGCTGGAGCGCCGCGCGGGGACGCTGTTGAGCGCGTTCGAGGGCATCTCCGGCACCGCGCTCGATCTTGCGCTCTCCCATGTCCCCCGGCTCAAGCCGCCCTTCGCGGGCGGGAGCCCGCCCTATTGCGCGCTGGTCGAGCTTTCGGCGGGCGACGCGATCCCGGCGGACCTGCTGATGGACATATTGGGCGAGGCGATCACCCCGATGATCGAGGACGGCCGTGCCACCGATGCTGTGATCGACGAGGGCCGATCGCTATGGGCCGTGCGCCATGCCATTCCGGAGGGGCTGCGCACCGCCGGGGCGGTGATCGCCTGCGACATCGCGGTGCGCCGAGGCGATCTGATGCGCTTCCGCGAAGAGGCCGCCGCCGCCGTTTCGGCCCGCTGGCCGGAGCTGGTGATCGCCGATTTCGGCCATTGCGGCGACGGCGGACTGCACTTCAACATGGTCTGGCCCCGCGCGCTCGGCCCGATCCCGGCGGGGCTGGCCGAGGAGGTGCGCCGGCTGGTGTTCGCGATGGTGGTCGATGGCTATCACGGCAGCTTCAGCGCGGAACATGGCATCGGCCCGCGCAACATCGATCATTATGTCCGCTTCACGCCGGAGCCGGTGCGCGCGCTCGCCGGGCGCGTCCAGCGGCTGATCGCCCCCGCGGGCATCGGCCGCGTCGATTTCGGCGCCGGGGCGGAGGACGGTTCGCCCGCCTGAGGCGCAATGCCGCATTGACGCGGCAGATCGATCCGCGCCAGCATCGCGCCACGCCCGGCACCAGGCCCGGCGGCGATGGGGGAGCATGGCACGGCGATGAGTCTGCTGACGGCAGCGCTGCTGGCACTCACGCTGATCCTGCTGCTGTTCGTCATCGCCGCGGCGGTGGAGGCGCGCGGCGCCGCGATCGCCCGCCGGCCCGCGCTGCGCCATCACACCTACACGCTGGCGCTTGGCGTCTATTGCACGAGCTGGACCTTCTACGGATCGGTCGGCAGCGCGGTACGCGACGGGTGGAGCTATCTGCCCATCTATGTCGCCCCGATCATCCTGCTGATCGCCGCGCCGCGCTTCCTCGGCAAGCTCGCGCATGCGGTGGCGGAGGAGCAGACCACCACCGTTTCGGACTTCATCGCCGCCCGTTTCGGTCATGACGTGGTGGTGGCGCGGCTGGTCACCATCATCGCGCTGCTCGGCACCATCCCCTATCTCGCGCTCCAGCTCCGCTCGATCGGCGCCGCGCTCTCGATCGTTTCCGGCACGGATGTCGCGGCGCAGGCGATGCTGATCGCGGCGCCACTGCTGGCGCTGTTCGCGATCCTGTTCGGCGCGCGCCGGTTCGAGCTGGCGGGTCGAAGCGAGGGGCTGCTCTACGCCATCGGGCTGGAGTCGGCGATCAAGCTGCTGGCGCTGACGGCGGTGGCCGGGTTCGCGGTGTACCTGCTGGCGAACAGCCCCGCCGCCGATTTCGACGCGGGCGTGGCGGCGCTGCGCACCGGCTTCGCGCCCGAACGGCTGTCGATCGACGTGGCGGTGATCCTGCTGATCTCCGCGCTCGCCATCGTCGCGCTGCCCCGCCAGTTCTACATGGGGCTGGTGGAGGCGCGCGAGGCCGACGATCTGGTGCGCGCGCGCCACGGGCTGGCGCTGTACCTGATCGCGATGGCCGCGCTGATCCTGCCGATCGCGCTGGCGGGAGTCACCGTGCTCGGGTCCGGCGTGGCGCCCGACCGCTATGTTCTCGCGCTGCCTGCGATGGAGGGCGGCGGGTTCGTGCTCGCGGCGGCGCTGCTCGGCGGGATCAGCGCCGCGGCATCGATGGCGATCGTCGATTCCACCGCGCTGGCGACGATGGTCTCAAACGATCTGGTCTTCCCCACGCTGATGCGCGCCACCGCGCCGGGCGAAGCGGGTGCGATCGGCCGGCGGATGCTGGTGGTGCGGCGGCTGTCGATCCTGGGGATCGTGTCGCTGGCGCTGGTGTGGGCGCTGCTCGTCTCCGAACGCAGCTCGCTCGCCTCGATCGGGCTGATCGCCTTCGCGGCGATGACGCAGTTCGGCCCCCATCTGGTGCTGGCGGCGACGGGCAAGGGCCGCGATCCGCTGGCCGCGCGCGCCAGCCTGTCGGTGGGGCTCGCGCTGTGGCTGTACACGCTGGCGCTGCCGCCGGTGCTGCCGGCCGAATGGCTCGCGGCGCTTTCGGGCACGCTCGCCGATCCGCTGCGGCTGTTCGGCATCGGCAATGCGGCGCCGCTTTCGCATGGCGTGATCTGGAGCGTCGGGGCGAACCTGCTCGTCTATGCGCTGGCCGCCGCGCGCAATGTCCAGGCGCCCGCGCTCCCCCGCCTCACCCGCGCCGAACGGCCGGTGACCAACCTTGCCGGGCTGGTCCAGCTCACCGCCAGCTTCGTCGGCAAGGAACAGGCGGAACGCGAGTTCCCCGATGCCGCGGCCGACCGGCCGGTCGACCGCCATTCCGCCCGCCGCGCGCGTGAGCTGATCGCGCAGGTGGTGGGCGCCTCCTCGGCCCGCGCGCTGGTCGCCTCGGCGCTGGCTGGCGGCACGGTGAGCCTCCAGGATGTCGCCCGCCTGCTCGACGAGGGCGGCCAGAGCCTGCGCTTCTCGCGCGGGCTGCTCGCCTCCACCTTCGAGAATATCGACGCCGGGATCAGCGTGGTCGATGCCGATCTGAACCTGGTCGCGTGGAACACGCGCTACCTCGACCTGTTCGATTATCCCGCCGGCATGGTGCGCGTGGGCGTGCCGGTGGCGGAGCTGATCCGCTATAACGCGCGCCACGGCGATTTCGGGCCGGGCGACGTCGAATATCATGTCGCCAAGCGGCTGGAGCATCTCCGCCGCGGACAGGAGCACAGCTTCGAACGGCTCCGCCACGACGGCAAGGTGATCAAGACCGTCGGAGGCCCGATGCCCGGCGGCGGCTATGTGATGTCCTTCACCGACATCAGCGAGGAAGCCCGCGTGCGCGAGGAACTGCGCCGAACGCTCGACGAGCTCGAACAGCGCGTCGCGGACCGGACGCAGGCGCTGAGCGAGGCCAACCGGCTGCTCGCCAACGCGGATCAGGACAAGACCCGTTTCCTTGCCGCCGCCAGCCATGATCTGCTCCAGCCGCTCCACGCCGCCCGGCTGTTCACCGCCGCGCTGCAACGGGATGCCACCGCCGCGCAACAGGATATCGTCCACCGCGTCGAAAGCGCGATCGTGGCAGCGGAGGATCTGCTCCGCTCGCTGCTCGACATCAGCCGGATCGACGCGGGCGGCGTAACCCCCGTCCCCGCCGCGATCGGCCTGGCGCCCTTCCTGTCGGACCTGGCCGAGACGATCCGCCCGATCGCCGAGGCCAAGGGGCTGCGCCTGCGCATCGGCCCGCTGCCCGGCAGCGTGGAGAGCGACGCGGGGCTGCTGCGTTCGGTGATGCAGAATTTTCTCAGCAACGCGGTGCGCTACACCTCGCACGGCGGCGTGCTGGTCGGCGTGCGGCGGCGCGGCGGCGAATGGCGGATTGACGTGGTCGATACCGGCGTCGGCATCGCCGAGCCGCAGATCGAGGAGATTTTCGCCGAATTCACCCGGCTGGGCCAGGTCGAGGTCGAGGGGCTGGGCCTGGGGCTGGCGCTGGTCCGCCGCATCGTCCGGCTGATCGGCGGACGGATCGAGGTCCGCTCGCAACCCGGCCGGGGCAGCCGCTTCAGCCTCTATCTCCCCGCGCTGGAAACCGGCGCCGGTACGTGGCGAGCGGCCTCCCCCGCGCCCGCGCCGGTCCCCTCCGGCATCACGCGGCCGCTGCGCATCCTGGCGGTGGACAATGACGAACGCATCGTCGAGGCAAGCATCGCGCTGCTCGAACGGCTCGGCCATCGTGCCACGGGCGCCAGGGGCATCGCCGGCGCATTGGCCATCGAGGGGCCGTTCGATGCCGCGCTGGTCGATTACCACCTCGATCACGGCGAGGACGGGCTGGACCTGATCGCCCGGCTGCGCGCGCGCCATCCCGGCCTGCCCGCGCTGCTCGTCACCGCCGAGACCAGCCCGGATCTCCGCGCCCGCGCCGCCGCGATGGGGATCGGCATCCTGCACAAGCCCGTCGCGCCCGGCGCGATCGAGGCGTTCCTGGCCGAAGTGTCAGTGGCGCAGATCGAGCCCTAGCGAACGCGCCACCAGCGCCGCCTGCGTGCGGTTGCGCACGTCCAGCTTGCGCATGATCGCGGTCATATGCGCCTTCACCGTCGCCTCGCTGATGTTCAGCCCGTGCGCGATCTGCTTGTTGAGCTGGCCGTCCAGCACCGCCAGCAGCACCTTGAGCTGGGTGGGCGTCAGCCCGGCCACCGTCTCGCGGATCGCCTCCATCCCCGCATCGCCCTCCGGCGCTGGCGCGGGGCGCATGGGCCGCCCGCCGCCCACCGCCCGGGCGATGGCCGCCTCGATCGCGGCCAGATCGCTGCCCTTGTGGAGAAATCCGATCGCCCCGAACGCGCGCGCCTCGTCGGCGGCGGCGGCGCCCTCGGCGCTCGACACCACCAGGATCGGCACCTCCGGGCATTCTGCATGGAGCATCGCGATCCCCGAATAGCCCACCGCGCCCGGCATCTTGAGGTCGAGCAGGATCAGCCGCAGCGCCTCCGCCCCGGCCGCGGCGGCGGCGGCGGAGGCGAGCGTTCCCGCCTCCACAATCGCCGTGCCGGGCAGCGCGCGTTCCACCGCAAGGCGCAGCGCCTGGCGAAACAGCGGATGATCGTCCGCGATCAGGACGGTTCCGCTCACGCCTCCGCCAGTTGCGGCCTGTTCGCGAGCAGGTGATCGACGACCGAAGGATCGGCCAGCGTCGATGTGTCGCCCAGGTTGCTCACGTCATTCTCCCCGATCTTGCGCAGGATGCGGCGCATGATCTTGCCGCTGCGCGTCTTGGGCAGCGCGGGGGCGAACTGGATCACGTCGGGGGTGGCGATCGGTCCGATTTCGTGGCGCACCCACTGGATCAGCTCCCTGCGCAGCGCCTCGTCGGGCTCGACATCAGCATTGGTGGTGACGAACGCATAGATGCCCTGGCCCTTGATGTCATGCGGCATCCCCACCACCGCGGCTTCCGCGACGGAGACGTGCGCCACCAGCGCGCTCTCGATCTCGGCGGTGCCCATGCGGTGGCCGGAAACGTTGATCACATCGTCGATGCGGCCGGTGATCCAATAATATCCATCCTCGTCGCGCCGGCATCCGTCGCCGGTGAAATACTGGCCGGCAAAGGTGGTGAAATAGGTCTGGAAGAACCGCTCGTGATCGCCCCACACGGTGCGCATCTGCCCCGGCCAGCTATCGGTTATCACCAGGCATCCGTTGCCCGCGCCCTCGATCTCGGTCCCGTCGTTGTCGAGCAGCGCGGGCCGCACGCCGAAGAAGGGCCGCGTCGCCGATCCCGGCTTCAGCGCGGTGGCGCCGGGCAGCGGGGTGATCATCGTGCCCCCGGTCTCGGTCTGCCACCAGGTATCGACGATCGGGCAGCGCTCCTCGCCCACCACCTTGTGATACCATTCCCACGCCTCGGGATTGATCGGCTCGCCCACGCTGCCCAGCAGGCGCAGCGTGCTGCGGCTGGTGCGCGTCACCCAATCGTCGCCCTCGCGCATCAGCGCGCGCAGCGCGGTGGGGGCGCCGTAGAATATCTCGACGCCGAACTTGTCGACCACCTGCCAGAATCGCGAGGGATCGGGCCAGTTGGGCACGCCTTCGAACATCACCGTCGTCGCGCCGTTCATCAGCGGGCCGTAGACGACATAGCTGTGGCCGGTGACCCAGCCGATGTCGGCCGCGCACCAATAGACCTGGCCCGGCCGGTAATCGAAGACATATTGGTGGGTGATCGACGCCCATACCGAATAGCCGCCGGTGGTGTGCAGCACGCCCTTGGGCTTGCCCGTCGATCCAGAGGTATAGAGGATGAACAGCGGGTCCTCCGCGCTCATCTCCTCGGGCGGGCAATCGGGCGATTGCGCGGCGACGGCATCGTGCCAGTCGATGTCGCGGCCCGGCTGCATCGCCACATCGGCGCCCGTGCGGCGCAGCACGATCACCGTCTCCACGCCGGGGCATTGGGCCAGCGCCTCATCGACATTCGCCTTCAGCCGCACGCGCTTGCCGCCGCGCAGCCCCTCGTCGGCGGTCAGCACGATGCGGCTGTCGCAATCGACGATCCGGCCCGCCAGCGCATCGGGCGAGAAGCCCGCGAACACGATCGAATGGATCGCGCCGATCCGCGCACAGGCCAGCATCGCCACCGCCGCCTCGGGCACCATCGGCAGATAGATGGTCACGCGATCGCCGCGCCCCACGCCCTTCGCCTTCAACAGGTTGGCGAAGCGGCAGACATCGGCGTGCAGCGCGCGATAGCTGATTTCGCGGTGCGGCTCGGCGGGATCGTCGGGCTCCCACAGAATGGCGATCGCTTCGCCGCGTTCGGCCAGGTGCCGGTCGAGCGCGTTGGCGGACAGGTTCAGCGTGCCGTCCGCGAACCAGGCGATGCCGAAATCGGCCTCGTGGAAGCTCGTCTCCTTCACCCGGGTGAAGGGGCGGATCCAGTCGATCCGCTGCGCCTGCTCGCGCCAGAAGCCCTCCGGATCCTCGATCGACCGGGCATACATCTCGCGATAGCGCGCCTCGTCGATCAGCGCGTCAGCCGCCCAAGCGGCGGGCACGGGGTAAAGCGTCTCTCCCATCATTTCCTCCTGTGACCGGCGAGGATCTTTCGGCTCCGCCTAGCCCATCGCACCCGCCACGGGAGCTTAGACTTAGGTCTTATATCTACGACCTTTGCAGGGATGGCCGCCTGCCCGCTGCCGCCGCACTCTCCGCCATGCCCCAGGAAAGACGAGAGAACACCGGGTAGGGAGATGATGTCATGCTGAGGCGAAGGACGGCGGCGATCGCGCTGCTGCTCACAGCCAGCGCGCTGGTGGCGCCGGGCCAGGCGTTCGCACAATCCGCCACGCGCGAGGCAGCGCTCGCCAGCCGGCTGGAGAAGCTGGAGGCAGAGATTCAGGCGCTGCGCAGCGATCTGGCCGCCGCGCGCGGCGAGCTGGCGCAGACCACCGCCGTCGCCCAGAAGGCCGCGGCAAAGGCCGATGCGCCGCCCGCGCAGGCCGCGGCCCAGCCCGCCACCGCCCCGGCGGACGGCTTCCGATCGGGCGCCACGACGATCAAGCTGGGCGGCTATCTGAAGCTTGTCGCCAGCAACAGCCGCTTCAGCGATGGCGAGGTTGCCACCAACTCGCTCGGCCGCGACTTCTATTTGCCCCAGGCGATCCCCACCGCGGGCGGCCCCGCTTCGCGCGTGCAGGATTTCAGCGCCAAGCAGGCGCGCTTCTGGCTGAACCTGTCCACCGACGTCGCCGGCCATTCGCTCAAGGGCTATGTCGAGACCGATTTCCAGACCTCGCCCGGCACCCAGGGATCGCAGCGCACCACCAACGGCTATAATCTCGCGCTGCGCCGCGCCTGGCTTCAGGTCGACAAGTTCACCTTCGGCCAGGATTGGTCGACCTTCCAGTACACCGGCGCCCTGCCCGAGAGCACCGACTATGTCGGCGTGACCGAGGGCACGGTGTTCGTCCGCCAGCCGCTGATCCGCTATTCGGCGCCGCTGGGCGGCGGCATGACGCTGCACGTCTCGGCCGAGAACGCGGAGTCGGGCACGGCTACGCTGGGGTTGCCCACGCTGATCGAGAACGGCGACGACAGCTTGCCCGATTTCGCCGCGCGGCTCACCTGGGCCGGCAGTTTCGGCGAGCTTTCGCTGGCGGGCCTGGCGCGCCAGGTGCGCGTGGCCAACGGCGCGGCCTCCGACTCCAGTTTCGGCTGGGCGGCCAGCGCGGCGGGCAAGATCTACCTTGCCGGCGACAAGTCGAGCGACGTCCGCTTCATGGCCACCTATGGCAGCAACGCCGGCCGCTACATCGGCCTCAACTTCGCGCCTGACGCCATCTATGTGCCGGCCAGCGGCACGCTGGCCGATGTGCGCGAATTCGCCGCCTTCGCCGCGGTGCGCATCGGCCTGACGCCGCAGATCCGGCTGAACCTGATGGGCAGCTATCAGGGCGTCGATTACGACGCCGCACTTGCACCCGCCGCGCTGGCGGGCTTCAACGATCAGGCGTGGAGCGCCGCGGCCAACCTGTTCTGGTCGCCAGTCAAGAATGTAGACCTGGGTATCGAATACCGGCACGGCGAACGCCGGGTGGTAGGCGGCGCGCAGGGCAAGCTCGACCGGCTCGAACTTGCCGCAAAGTACGGCTTCTAAGGGCTCGTCAGGGGAGAGGAAGGACAATCATGGCAACGTCATACGACAAGCTGCCCAAGCACCATAAGGCGACGCAGAGCGAAAAGCTCGTCATCACCGCCTCGTCGCTTGGCACGGTATTCGAATGGTATGATTTCTATCTGTACGGCCTGCTGGCCACGATCATATCGTCGCAGTTCTTCTCGGGCGTGAACGAGACGACCGGGTTCATCTTCGCGCTCGCCGCCTTCGCGGCCGGCTTCGCGGTCCGCCCGTTCGGCGCGCTGGTGTTCGGCCGGATCGGCGATCTCGTCGGCCGCAAGAACACCTTCCTGGTCACCATGGGCCTGATGGGCCTTTCGACCTTCGTCGTCGGCCTGCTGCCCTCCTATGCCACCATCGGCGTGGTGGCGCCGATCCTGCTGGTCGTGATGCGGCTGGTGCAGGGGCTGGCGCTGGGCGGCGAATATGGCGGCGCGGCGACCTATGTCGCCGAGCATGCGCCGGACAACAAGCGCGGCCTCTACACCAGCTTCATCCAGACCACGGCGACGCTGGGCCTGTTCGCGGCGCTGCTGGTGGTGATCGGCACGCGCACGCTGATCGGCGAGGATGCGTTCAAGGAATGGGGCTGGCGCGTGCCGTTCCTGGTCTCGATCGTGCTGCTGGCGGTGTCGATGTGGATCCGCATGCAGCTCGCCGAGAGCCCCGTCTTCCAGAAGATGAAAGAAGAAGGCACCACCTCCAAGGCGCCGCTGACCGAGGCTTTCGGCCAGTGGAAGAACGCCAAATGGGTGCTGGTCGCGCTGCTCGGCGCGGTCGCCGGCCAGGCGGTGGTCTGGTACACCGGCCAGTTCTACGCGCTGTTCTTCCTTGAGAAGATGATGCTCGTCGACGGCGCCACCGCCAACATCCTGATCGCGGTCGCGCTGGCGCTGGGCACGCCCTTCTTCATCTTCTTCGGCTGGCTGAGCGACCGGATCGGGCGCAAGATGATCATCATGGCCGGCTGCGCGCTGGCGGTGTTCACCTATTTCCCGGCGTTCCACCTGCTGTCTGAGGCGGCCAACCCCGCCCTTGCCCGCGCCGCGGCCAGCGCCCCGGTGTCGGTCGTCACCAACGCGGACGATTGTTCGCTGCAGTTCGATCCGGTGGGCAGGAACAAGTTCGACAGCAAGAGCTGCGACATCGCCAAGGCCTTCCTGGCCAAGAACGCGATCAGCTACCAGAATGTCGCGGCGCCCGCGGGCACGGTCGCCTCGGTCCGCATCGGCGGCCAGACGATCGCCGCGCCCGATCCCGCCACGCTCTCCGGCGATGCGCGCAAGGCCGCGATCACCAAGTTCCAGGGCGATGTGAAGGCGGCGCTGAAGGCGGCGGGCTATCCGGCCAAGGCCGATCCGGCGGCGATCAACAAGCCGCTGGTCGTGGCGGTGCTCTTCTACCTCGTGCTGCTGGTGACGATGGTCTACGGCCCGATCGCGGCGATGCTGGTGGAGCTGTTCCCCACCCGCATCCGCTATACGTCGATGTCGCTGCCCTATCACATCGGCAACGGCTGGTTCGGCGGCTTCCTGCCCACCACCGCCTTCGCCATGGTCGCGGCCACGGGGGACATCTACTACGGCCTCTGGTATCCGATCGTGGTGGCCGGGCTGACGCTGGTGGTCGGCCTGCTGCTTCTGCCGGAAACCTTCCGCCGCAACATCGACGATTGACGCCCCGTGCGGGGAAGGCGGGAGCAATCCCCCTTCCCCGCCGGAATTTTCGCTGGATCAAAGTCATAGGCCGCCGCAACGGGCAAGGCGCGGCGGCCATCAGGGGAATGCTGCCATGTCCACCGACGAACGCCTCCACACCCGCTCCGGCCTTGCGGTCGCCGTCCGCCCGGCGACGGAGGAAGACGAGGCCGCGCTGGCCGCCTTCTTCGACCAGGTGAGCGGCGACGATCGCCGCTTCCGCTTCTTCTCCGCCGCGGCGCACGTCAGCCACGACCAGCTCGAGCCGCTGATCCACGCCGATCACTTCCGCAGCGAGAGCTTCCTGGGCTTCGACGCCGCCAACGGCGAACTGATCGCGTCGGCGCTGCTGGCCAGCGATGCGGCGATGGACACCGCCGAGATCGCGATATCGATCCGCAGCGACTATCGCGGCCGCGGCGTCGGCTGGGCGCTGCTCGATTTCCTGGGGCGCGAGGCGCAACGCCGCGGCCTGCGCCGCGTGATCGCGATCGAGGCGCGCGAAAACCATGCCGCGATCGAGCTGGAGCGCGAGAAGGGCTTCACCCCCGAACCGTTCGACGACGATCCCTCGCTCGTCGTCCTTTCCAAGAGCTTCCGATAGGACCCGGCAGATGAGCGATTCCTACCGCCAGGCCTGGGATGCCAGCGTCCGCGATCCCGAGGCGTTCTGGGGCGCCGCCGCGCGCGCGATCGACTGGTTCGTGCCGCCGGAGCGCGTGCATGGCGCGGATGAAGGCTGGTTCGGCGGGGGCGTGCTCAACACCGCGCACAACTGCCTCGATCGCCATGTCGCCGCCGGGCGGGGCGATGCGGCCGCGCTGATCTATGACAGCCCGGTCACCGGCCAGCGCCGCGAATACAGCTACTCCGAACTGCTGGCGGAAACCGGGCGCGTGGCCGCGATGCTGCGGCGGCTGGGCGTGGCCAAGGGCGATCGCGTCGTCCTGTATATGCCGATGATCCCGCAGACCGTGTTCGCGATGCTGGCCTGCGCGCGGATCGGCGCGGTGCATTCGGTGGTGTTCGGCGGCTTCGCCCCGCTGGAGCTGGCGAAGCGTATCGACGATGCCGCGCCGCGCGTGCTGCTCACCGCCTCCTGCGGGATCGAGGGCAGCCGCGTCATCGCCTACAAGCCGATGGTGGACGAGGCGCTGGCGCTGGCCGATCATCCGGTGGAGCGGGTGGTGGTGTTCCAGCGCGACGCGCTGCAGGCCGGGCTCACCGCCCCGCGCGACCTGGACTGGGCGGAACTCGGCGCCGAAAGCGCCGCCGATCCGCTGCCCGCGCCAGAGCCGATGGCGGCGAACGACCCGCTCTATATCCTCTACACCTCCGGCACCACCGGCACACCCAAGGGCGTCGTGCGCGAACATGGCGGCCATGCCGTCGCGCTCGCCTGGTCGATGGCCAACATCTACGGCATCGGCGCGGGGGACCGTTTCTGGGCGGCGTCCGACGTGGGCTGGGTCGTGGGGCACAGCTACATCGTCTATGCGCCGCTGCTCGTCGGCGCGACGACCATATTGTTCGAGGGCAAGCCGGTGGGCACGCCCGATCCGGGCACCTTCTGGCGCACCATCGCGGCCAACCAGGTCAAGATATTCTTCACCGCCCCCACCGCGATCCGCGCGATCCGCAAGGAGGATCCGGACGCCGCCTTCCTGGCCCAGACGGGCACCGGCGGGCTGCGCGCGATCTTCCTGGCGGGCGAGCGCGCCGATCCGGACACCATCGCCTGGCTGGAGGAGAAATCCGGCCTGCCGGTGATCGACCATTGGTGGCAGACCGAGCTGGGCTGGCCCGCGATCGCGACCTGCTTCGCGCTGGGCGACCTGCGCCGCAAGCGCGGCAGCGCGGGCTTCCCCGTCCCCGGCTACGCCTTCGAGGTGCTCGGCGAGGACGGGCGGCCCGTGCCCACGGGCGCCAGCGGATCGGTGACGATCAAGGCCCCGCTGCCCCCCGGCGCGTTCCGCACGCTGTGGAACAACCAGGCGGGGTTCGATCGCAACTTCGAAAGCTTCCCCGGCCATTATGAAACCGGCGACGCGGGCCATTTCGATGCGGAGGGCTTCCTCCACATCATGGGCCGCACCGACGACATCATCAACGTCGCCGGCCATCGCCTGTCCACCGGCCAGATGGAGGAGATCGTCGCCCAGCAGGACGGCATCGCCGAATGCGCCGTGATCGGCGCCGACGATGCGGTGAAGGGCATGATCCCGGTCGCCTTCGTCGTGCCGCGCGCGGGCGCCGCCGATGCGGATACGCTGGTGCGCCAGGTGATCGCCGCCGTCCGCGCCGAACTGGGCGCCGTCGCCGCGCTGAAGACCGCGCATGTCGTGCCCCAGCTTCCCAAGACGCGATCGGGCAAGATCCTGCGCAACCTGCTGCGCAAGCTGGCGAACGGCGAACCCTTCGCCACGCCCGCCACGATCGAGGACCCGGCCGTCCCCGGCCTGATCGCGGCGGCGCTGCAGAAGGCGCACGATAGCGAACGCGTGTGATCGCGCCGCGCGGCCAAGATCGTTCTTGACCGTGCCGGGCGAACCGACCAAAGCCGCCTAACCTGCGGATTTCCGCGGGTTTCGGCCGGATTCCGGCCCGGCATCGCGCGCATCGGGGCATCGTTCCGCCCGGATCGCGGCATGCGGGGCGGCGCCCGTGCCGCGTGCCGCTTGCCACCACCGGTTTCTGCGAGAACAATCCCCGCATGAGTGCGATAGGCGCGATCTTCCACCGCGACGGCCGGCCGGTCGAACGCCGCGCGCTCGATCGGATGCGCACCAGCCTCAGGCTCTATGGCCCGGATCGCGATGGCGTGGAGGCCGACGGCTGCATGGGCCTGGTGTGGACCCATATGATCGGCTTCACCCCGCAGGACCGTCAGGAATTCCAGCCGATGGCGCTGCCCGGCGGCGCGATGATGGTGTTCGCCGGGCGGCTGGACCATGGCGAGGAGCTTTGCGCCGCGCTGGGACTTCCGGCCGCGCGCGCCGCCACCATCACCGATTGCGAGCTGGCGCGGCGCGCGTGGGAGGCGTGGGGCCAGGATTGCGCGCGGCGGCTCCACGGCGATTTCGCCTTCATCGTCGCCGATGCCCGGCATCGCCGGATCGTGGCCGCCCGATCGCCGCTGCGCGGCCATCCGATCCATTATGTCGAGCAGCCCGACCGCATCGTGCTGGCGTCGATGCCCAAGGGTCTTTTCGCGCTGGGCGACGTCCCGCGCGAGCTGGACGACCAGCAGCTTGCCGACATGCTGGTGCTCAACTTCCAGGACCGGGAGGCCACCTGCTTCAAGGGCGTGCACAGCCTTCCGCTCGGCCATATGCTCGTGGCCGGACCGGACGAGTTCCGGATCACCCGCTTCTACGACATCGCCGATACGCCGCCGCTGCGCTATGCCCGCGACGCCGACTATGTCGAGCGCGCCCGCGAACTGGTGGAGGCCGCCGTCGCCAATGCGATGCGCAGCGTCGAGACACCGGCGGTGAAGCTGAGCAGCGGGCTCGATTCCACCTGCGTCGCGGTGACCGCGCTGGGCCTGCTCGATGCGCGCGGCAGCGGCGAGCGGCTGTTCTGCGTGACGGCGGTGCCGGAGCCGGGCTGGGACGGCCGCGCGTTCGGCGCGTGGCGGGTCGGCGACGAGAGCGGGCCGGTGCGCGCGCTGGCGGAGCGCTATCCGGCGCTGGACGTCCATTTCATCGATTCGGCCGGCGTCTCGCTCGACCAGGGGATGGAGCAAGTGCTCGCCGCGGCTGACATGCCCATGCGCAACGTCACCAACATGCACTGGGGGCAGGAGCTCAGCCGGACGATCCGCGCATCGGGCCGGCGCGTGGCGCTCTCGGGCGGCGGCGGCAATGCCACCATCAGCATGTCCGCAGCCAGCCAGGTGATCGCCGGCCTGTTCCGGCACGGCCATTGGCTGAGCCTCGCGCGGGAGCTTCGCGCGTTCAACGAGCGCCAGGGGAACCGGCGCTGGCTGGGCTTCGGCAATCTGGTGAGCCTTGCGCTCGTGCCAAACATGCCGCGTGGGCTATACGCCGCCTATCGCCGCCGGTGGCCGGCCAGCTTCGAGATCGGCTGGCAGCGCTATTCGGCGATCCATCCCGATTTCGCATCCGGAATGGGCATCGAGCAGCGATTCCGCGAGCTGGGATGGAACGATGCTTTCCAGCCGGCCGCCGATCGCCGGACGCTGCTTGCCTCCATGCTCGATCGCGGTGTCCGCCATCGTGGCGGCGCCTTTTCGCTTGCGTCGCAGGCAGTGCGCGGCGTGCAGGGACGCGATCCGCTGGGCGACCGCAGGCTCGTGGAATTCTGCTACGCGATACCCGACGACCAGTTCTACCGGCAGGGCATGGATCGCAGGCTTGTCCGGCGCCTGATGGCGGACCGGCTGCCCGGCGAAGTCCTGACCGCGCCGCGCGGGCGTCAGGCGGCAGACTGGCACCTGCGCCTTACGCGCGATCTGGCGCGGTTCGACGCGGAACTCGACGTTCTGGCGGAAGATCCCCAGGTCGCGCAGCGGATCGACATCCCGCGGCTGCGGGCGGCGCTTCATGCGCTGCCGGCGCAAACGCCACTGACACGAAACGACCATCCCGATCTTGCGATCGCGATGGTCGGTTTCACCCGCGCGCTAGCAATGGCGCGGTTCATCCGGTCGATCGAGGGGCGCAACCGCTAGAAAGCAACGCCGCGCCCCGGATCGAAATCAGCTCTCGGAGAAGCCGGTATCCTCGGTATCGGCGTCGCTGCCGGCGGCATAGCCGGAAGCAACATGGCTCATATTGGACGAAAGCTCGACCAGCTTGGGCGCGACCCAATCGAGGATCGTCTGATCTCCGCGCATAGGAACACTCATGGTAAGCTCCGAAATCTAAAAACCGCGACCTTGCCGCAGTTCAATATTGATAAAGCGGCAAGTCGCCAATCGCAAAGACTTAGTTACGCGACGGGAAGATTCCTTCCAGCGCGATGCACCACTGCAACGTCAGATAGGGCTGCAGGGTCGAGAAAGGCTGGCTGCCGCCGTTGGTGTTCACCGTCACGGTGGTCGCCGCGGTCGCCGCGTCCATGATGTGAACCGTGGGGTCGCCGGTGTAATAGGTGTTGTTCGTTCCGGTCACCGCGAAACTGTTGCGCACCGGAGTCGGCGTATCGGCCTGGACGCCGCCGGCAACCTTGATCTGGGTGGTCGCGGTCGCGGTATGATTGTGGATCGGCATCTGCAGGATGTTCAGCGTCGTGTTCTCGGTGCCGCCGGCCTGGCCCATCGAGTAGGGCGAAAGACCCGGACCCTGGCCGTTGCTGATCGGAACGCGGCCGCGCAGATCGGGCAGCGCGAAGGTGGTCTGGCCGTTGCCGCCATAGGTGGTGCCCAGCAGCGAGAACAGTGCGGTGTTCGACGCGATCGACAGGATCTGGCCCGAGGCCGTGGCCCAGCCGCGCGGGCAGAAATTAGCACCGGTCAGCATGAGCTGGCCGATGAAAGGCTCCGCCTGCGCCTGCGCGGGCGCGGAATAGCAGCCCATCGACGCCGTCGCGAGCAGAGCAAGAGTGAGATGCTTGGCCTTCATGCTATCGTTCCCCATTCCTGTTGACGCGGCTCTCGCTTATGCCCCACTGCGGAGGCATCAGCGGAGCCCTGATGACTCGCACGCTGCGGCGGTATATCTGGTTTCCCTGCCGATCGTAAGATGCAAAATACAGGCGAAACGATTCGGACTTTCCCAGGGTCGCCAAAGTCAATCTGGTGTCGATGTGAACAATTCAGCGCTGCCCTTTACTGTTTCCGCCGATCTTGACTTGGGCCAGAGGATATCTCCCTATCTGGTCGACGGCGCGGCAGACGTCGAAATTCGCCGCGGCGAAGTACCCGAAACATTAGGCGAAGAAAAATCCGGCGATCTTCCTTATCAGATCAGCGGATCGCGCATGCTGCTCAAGGTGCCGAGCGGCATCCGCTATCTGATCGAGGACGGGTGCAGAATCGTCTATTCGCGCTCCGCCGAGCATGAAGATGGCGACGTGTCGCTGTTCTTGCTCGGCTCGGCATGGGCCGCACTCTGCTATCAGCGCGGCCTGATCCCGCTCCATGCCAGCGCCGTCTATATCGACGGAAAGGTGCATGCGTTCACCGGCCGGCCGGGCGCAGGCAAGTCGACGCTGGCAGCGGCGCTTTCGGCGCGTGGCCATCCCTTCTTCACCGATGACGTGCTGATCATCGATCCCGCACGGCTCAGCCCCGATCCCCTGTGCTTCACCGGCCAGAAGGATCTGAAGCTGTGGCGCGACGCGATCGAACTCACCGGCGCCGCCCGGGGGGTGCCCGTGCGCAGCGTCGCCGGCTTCGACAAGCATTACGCCACTCCGACGAACCCCACGGGCGCTGTCGCCGGCGTGATGGCCAGCCTGGTCGTGCTGCGCGAGGGCGGGCGCAATTCGGAGCCGGAGATCACTCCGATCCGCGGGGCGCCGGCCATCAACGCGCTGCGTCGCGCGGTCTATCGGCCCATCTTCGCGGAAAAGATCCTGGGCAACCGCGCCTTGTGGCAAGGGCTGGCCGGGCTCGCGGGCAAGGTGCAGGTCATGCGGTTCACGCGGCGGATGATGCCGGATGAGTTCGATTCGGGCGTTGCCTTCATGGCGCGCTGGATCGAAGCGCATGATTGAGGGTGCGCTTCCCCCGATCGCGCCGCCCCGCGAAGCGAACCCGGGGGGACGGATCGTCTGGCTGGCGTCCTTCCCCAAGTCGGGGAACACCTGGACGCGCATCCTGCTGGCCAATTTCCTGGGCGAGCTGGAACAGCCCGAGGAAACCGACGATCCGATCGCGGCAGTCGGCCAGATCAGTTCGGATCGCTCTGCCTTCGACAACATCACCGGCATTTGCTCGGGCGACCTGACCGTCGCGGAGACCGATCTGCTCCGGCCGCTGGTGTACCGGGAATGCGCGCGGAGCACGCCGCGCGCGCATTTCTTCGTCAAGGTGCATGACGCCTGGCAGCGCAACCGTGCGGGAGAGGGCCTGTTTCCCGCCGATTGCTCGCGCGGCGCGATCCTGCTGGTGCGGCATCCGATGGACGTGTGCCTGTCGTTCGCGTTCCACCGCGGCCAGGCCGATTGCACGCAGACCGCGCACCACATGAGCCGGCCCAATTTCTCGATCGGCCGCCGCAGCCATGCGCAGATCCCCCAGCAGACGCTGGGCTGGTCGGGCCATTATCTGTCCTGGACGCGCCAGACCGAAATCCCCCTGCTCGTGGTCCGTTACGAGGATCTGCTCGCCGACACCGTCACGGTGTTCGCCCGCATGCTGACATTCCTCAAGATCGAGGGCGCGGACGACCGCGAGCGCGTGGCGCGTGCGGTGGAACTCTCCCGCTTCGACCGGCTGCGCGAACGTGAGGACCGCGCCGGTTTCCGCGAGACCGCGCCCACCGCCGAACGCTTCTTCCGATCGGGCCGATCCGGCGAGGGGATCGAATCGCTTCCCGCCGAGCTGCGCGACAAGTTGTGGCACGATCATGCGGCGGTGATGGAGGAACTCGGATATTCCAAGTCCGGCGTCATCCGCCTATGAGCGGGGCAAGGGGAGAGTTGCCAGTGAACGCGGATACCATCGTCGCCCAGGGAAAGAACCAGGTCGAAGCCGCGGCCGATGGCGAGCTGGTGCTGATGCATGTGGAGAGCGGCCGTTTCTTCACGCTCACCGGCCCGGGCATCCGCGTCTGGCAGCTCATGTCTCAGCCGCTGGCGCTCGGCGCGCTTGCCGATCGGCTGACCGGTGAGTTCGCGGTGGAGCGCGACCAGTGCCTCGCCGACGTCGCCGCCCTGTGCGAGCAGCTCAGCGCGGCCGAGCTGATCGATGTCTCCCCGTGAATTCCTGCGCAAGCTCCGCGGCTATCCGGTGTCCGAATGGCGCTGGATGGTCGAGGCGGGGCTGTCGCTGGCCTGGGCGCGCTTCCTGATCCGTTTCGTGCCGTTCCCGCGCTGGCGCGGCCGGATGGGGCCGATCGGCGAAGGGGCGCCGATGCCCCCCCTGGCCGGGGCACAGCGCGCCACCGCCTATATGGTGCGGCGCTGGGTTCAGCGGGTCGCGGCCAACGCATCGTTCACCGCCAACTGCCTGCCGCAGGCGATGGCGGCGCGCTGGATGCTCGCGCGGCGCGGCATCGCCACCGAACTGCACATCGGCGCCCGCCCCGGCACGCGCGGCGACCGGCCGATCGATCTCCACGCCTGGCTGCTGTGCGGCGACCTGTGCCTGACGGGCGAGCGCGAACGCCATGCGTTCGAGGCGTTCCAGGCCTCCAGCCGCCGCGCCCCGCCGGGCCTCAACGCCTAACCCGCCGCCACCCCGTCGGCGACGCGGATCACCCGGTCGCACCAGGCCAGGCTCTCCTCGCGATGCGAGATCATCAGGATCGTCGGCCGCGGGTCCAGCGCCTTCAGCCGGTCGAGCAGCGCCGCCTCCCCCGCCGCGTCGATCGCGTTTGCGGCTTCGTCGAGTACCAGCAGCCGCGGCCGCCGCAACAGCGCGCGCGCCAGCCCGATCCGCTGGCGCTCGCCGCCGGAAAGCATCGCGCCGCGCTCGCCCACCACCGTGTCCAGCCCCTGCTCCATCCGCGCCACCAGCCCGTCCGCGCCGGTTAGCGCCAGCGCTGCGGCCATCTCTGCCTCGTCCGCCGAATTGCCCCAGGCCAGGTTGCGCCGCAGGGTATCGTGAAACAGGAAGCCCTCTTGCGAGACATAGGCGATCGCGTCCGCCCAGCCCGCGCGGCGGGCGGGATCGAGCGGCACGCCGCCCACCGTCAGCGTGCCCTGCTGCGGATCGAGAAGGCCGACGATCAGGTCCACCATCGTCGTCTTGCCCACGCCGGACGGGCCGGCGATGCCCACGAACTCGCCGGGCGCGATCGTCAGGCTGGCGGACCTGAGCCCGCGCCCGCCGGGATGCAGATAGCGCACGCCGGAGAGCACGATCGGACCCGGCGGCGGCGGCACTGGCGCCACCGTGTCCTTCTGCCCGGCCGCGAGCAGCTCCGCCTCCAGCGCACGCACCGATTCGAAGGCGGGCAGCGCGAAGACGAAATTCTGCCCCGATTGATAGAGCTGCAGCGCCGGGCCGCTCATCCGCGCGAAGATCAGCACCAGCGTGATCAGCACCGCGGGCGGCACCGCCAGCCAGCCATAGCCGATCAGCACCACCATTCCGCCCAGCAGCGAGGAAAGGATCGCGAAGCTGCGCCGCCCGCCCGCCTGCCGCGCCTGAAAATCGAGCTGCCTGCCACGAATCTCGCGCTGGATGCTGGCGAATTCGTCGACGAAGCCCGCCTGCTCGTTCTGCGCGGCCGCGGTCTTCAGCCCGGCGAGAAAGCTCGCCGTGCTCGCCATCAGCGCCTGGCCCGCGCGCACCATGCCCTTCCCCAGATCGTGGACCCGCCCCTGCGCCGAGACGAACAATATCGCGCCAAGCCCGAGCAGCGCGATCGCCGCCCCGGCCAGCGCGGGCGCCAGCGAGATGGCGATGCCTAGCTGGATCACCAGCATCGCCACCGAGACGATGCCCTGCACCATGAAGAAGGACGCGGTGCCCAGCCGCTGGATCTCCGTGGTCACCAGGTTGGTGATGCGCGCGTGGCGCATGGCCGCAACGCTGCTCCACGGCGCCCGCGCCAGCGCCGCTACGGCGCGCACCCGCTCGGCCTCGATGAAGCCGGTCTGGAGCCGCGCCAGCGCCATGTCGCGCGCGAACTGCACCACGGCGCGCAGCATCCCCAGCGCCACGAACACCGCCACCAGCAGGCCAAGCTGCGCCACCGGGGTCTCCAGGCCGAAGCCCGCCAGCATCCGGCCGACGCGCCCGTTCCCGCCTTCCACCACCACGCCCAGGATCGGCACCAGCAGCAACAGCCCGGCTCCGTCCAGGATCGCGCCCCCGGCCACCAGTGCGCCCGCGCGCACCCCGCGCCAGCCGGAATAATCCGCCACCGCGCCAAAGAGCGCGCGGGAGGCGGAGAGCAGCTTCACGATCATGGTCCGGCGCGACATCGTCCGGGCTCTAGCGGTCTTGCGCGCCGGTGTCAGCGGCGGACGTCGCGCCCGCCCGCCAGGAAGGCGTCGATATCCGCCTGGCGGAACAGGCTCATGTCGCCGGGCAGCGAATGCTTGAGCGCGGCCAGCGCCAGCCCGGACTCCGCCGCCGCCTCGATCCCGTGCGCGATGCCGTGCAGCACGCCCGCGGCAAAGGCATCGCCCGCGCCGATGCGATCGACGATCCCTGCGATCAGCACCTCATCGGTCTGGTGCCAGCCGCCCCGGGCATCGACGCGGGCGGCGAGGCGATGGCTGTCGGCGTCATCCACGTGCCGCGCGGTGGAGGCGATCACCTGGAGCCTCGGGAAAGCGTCGAACGCCGCCTCCGCCGCCTCGCGCCGCCGCTCGGGTCCGTCGCCGGAAAATTCGCGGCCGAGGAGGAGCGAGACGTCGCGATGGTTGCCGAACAGGATGTCGGCCTCGCCCACCAGCCGCGTCAGTATCTCGCGCGGGTCGGAGTCCCATGCCTCCCACAGCCGCGCGCGATAATTGCCGTCGAACGACACCGGCACGCCCCGTTCGCGCGCGGCCCGCGCCGCGGCCACCGCGGCGGCGGCGGTGTTCGGCCCCAGCGCCGGGGTGATGCCCGAAAGGTGCAGCCGCGTGACGCCCGCGAGCAGCGCGTCCCAGTCCCATCCATCGGCCGGGGCGAGCGCGAACGCCGATCCCTCGCGATCATACACCACCTCGGACGCGCGCAACCCCGCGCCCGGATTGAGGAAATAGAGCCCCAGCCGCCCCGGCAGCGTCCGCACGCCGCAGGTATCGACGCCGTGCCGCCTCAGCTCCCCCGTCACGGCCCGGCCCAGCGCATTGTCCGGCACCGCGCTGGCCATGCGCACGGCATGGCCCAGGCAGGCCAGCCCCACCGCCACATTGGCCTCCGCCCCGCCCGCGCACACGTCCAGCGCGGGCGACTGGAGCAGCAATTGCCGCCCCGGCGCGGAAAGGCGAAGCAGCAGCTCGCCGAAGAACAGCGTCGTCATCGCGCCCTCATGCCCCGTTCAGGCCGCCGCCGCCACCGGCGCGGGCGCCGGCTGGTCCAGCTTGTACGCGCGGCGCACCAGCCCGTTGGTCAGCTCGTGCGCAAGCTCCGCCGCCTCCCAGTCGAGCAGCCGCCCCTCGGCCACCAGCCGCGCCAGGAAGCCGCAGTCCACCCGCCGCGCCACGTCATGCCGCGCGGGGATCGAAAGGAAGGCGCGCGTATCGTCGTTGAAGCCCACCGTGTTGTAGAAGCCCGCGGTTTCCGTCGTCATCTCGCGGAAGCGGCGCATGCCCTCCGGCGAATCGTGGAACCACCAGCTCGGCCCCAGCTTCAGGCACGGATAATGGCCCGCCAGCGGCGCCAGTTCGCGCGCGTAGCTGGTCTCGTCGAGCGTGAAGAGGATGATGCTGAGAGCGGTAGAGGTGCCGAACCGGTCGAGCAGCGGCTTCAGCGCATGGACGTAATCGGTGCGCGTCGGGATATCGGCGCCCTTGTCGCGCCCGTGGCTGGCGAACAGTCCGCCGTTGTGGTTGCGGAAGCTGCCCGGATGGATCTGCATCACCATCCCGTCCTCCACGCTCATCGCCGCCATCTCGGTCAACATCTGCGCGCGGAACAGCTCGGCGTCGGCGGGAGTCCAGGCGTCTGACAGGATCGTGCGGAACAGCCGCTCTGCCTCGTCATGGCTCAGGTTCGCGGTCTGGGCGGTCACATGGCCATGGTCTGTCGCGGTAGCGCCCGCCGCACGGAAATCGGCCCGGCGCCGGCGGTGCGCCGCCAGATAGCCGTCCCAGCTCCACACATCCTCGCCGGTCTTGTCCGCAAAGACCTTCATCGCGTCGTGGAACTGCTCATGCTCCACGTCGATCACCGCATCGGGGCGATAGGTGGTGACGACGCGCCCGTCCCACCCGCTGGCATGGATCGCATGGTGCGCGCCCAGATCGTCCTGCGGCCCCTCGGTCGTCGCCAGGAAGGCGATGTTGAACCGGTCGAACAGCGCGCGCGGGCGGAAGGCGTCGGTGGCCAGCTTCGCGTTGATCGTGTCGTAATAAAGGTCTGCCGTGGCGGCATCGAGCTGCACCTCGATGCCGAACACCTCGCCGAACACATGCCCCAGCCACATCGCGGAAGGCGTGCCGCGGAACAGGTGCCAATGCTCCGCTAGAGTCCGCCATGCCTTGCGCGGATCGGTGGCCGGCGTCCCCGCCTTGCTCGGCACGCACAGCGCGTCCAGCGGCACGCCCTGCGAATAGAGCATCCGGTAGAGATAATGATCGGGCGAAAGCAGCAGCTCGGTGGCGTTCGACCAGTTGGCGTCGGTCGCGAACCAGGCCGGATCGGTGTGGCCGTGCGGGCTGATGATGGGCAGCCCCGCCACTTCTGCATAGAGCGCGCGGGCGATCCCCCGCGTGCGCTCCTCTGCCGGAAACAGCCGGTCGGGATCGAGCTTCAGTGGCTTGGCCATCATGTCCTTCCTCAGGGGTTCTTTTCGCCGAACAGCCGGTCCGCGAGCACGCCCAGCAGCGCCACCGCCGCGCAGGCGGCCAGCAGCCCGTAATAGGCGCCGTCGCTCAGGCAGGGAGTCCCCGCGCCCATCCACACCGGCACGCATCCTTCCGCCGCCCGCTTGCCGGAGGCGAGGAAGATCACCACGCCGACCAGCCCCGCGACCGACGCGACGATCGGCGCCCAGGGCGTGGAGGCACGGAACTTCTCCACGCGCGCCAGCCGCGGCGACAGCAGGTGGACCGAAAGCACGGCGAGGAAATAGGCCGCCCCCGCCACCACGAACAGCGGCGTATAGGTGCCCAACCGGTCCAGCACGTCGCCGGCATATTTCGACATCAGCGCGCCGCCGATCGCGCCCACCGTGCCGCCGATGCCGATCACCGCCCCCACGGCGAAACGCGGGAAGGTGTCCGAAGGCAGGGTGTAGAGATTGGCGGAAAAGCCCTGGTGCGCCGCGGCGGCAACGCCGATGATCACCACGCTGACCCACAGGTTGGGAACCGATGTGGCGAACACCACCGGCAGCACGAACAGCGCGCAGACGAACATCGTGATCTTGCGCGCGCGGTTCACGTCCATGCCCGATTTCATCAGCCGCCCGGAAAGCCAGCCGCCCGCGATGCTGCCCACGTCCGAGATCAGGTAGATCGCGCCCAGCGCCAGCACCGCGGTGGGCGTGCTCCAGGTCTTCAGGTCCACGCCATATTGCGCGCCCAGGAAGCCGGGCAGCCAGAACAGGTAGAACCACCAGATCGGATCGATGAAGAACTTGCCCAGCGCGAAGGCCCAGGTCTCGCGCGTGGCGAGCAGCTTCAGCCACAGGCCCGGCGTCTTCACGTCCGGATCGGCCGGGTCCTGGGTGATATGCGCCAGCTCGGCCTGATCCACCTTGGGATGCTGGGCGGGATCGTCGCGGTAGAACGCCAGCCAGGCCACCAGCCACAGCACGCCGAAGATGCCCGTCACCACGAACACCATCCGCCAGCTCATGCCCATCTGGGCGATCATCAGATAGACGATCAGCGGCGTCAGGATCGCGCCCACGTTCGATCCGGCGTTGAACAGGCCGATCGCGAAGGCGCGCTCCTTCTGTGGAAACCATTGCGCGACCGATTTCACGCCCGCGGGGAAGTTGCCGGATTCGCCGATGCCCAGGCCGAAACGCGCGGCGGCGAACTGCGCCACGCTATATGCCCCGCCATGCGCCACATGCGCGATCGTCCAGATCACCACCGCGACGGCATAGCCCAGCCGCGCGCCGATCGCGTCCACCACCTTGCCGAAGCCGATATAGCCGATGGCATAGGCGACCTGGAACCACACGACGATGTCGGCATAGGTGCGCTCGTCCATGTGCAGCGCGGGATCGTCCATCATGGTCGGCTTCAGCAGGCCGATCATCTGGCGGTCGATATAGTTGATCGCGGTCGCGGCGAAGAGCAGCGCGACGACCACCCAGCGATAGCGCCCCATGCGCTCCGCGGCCGATTGGATGGCCGCCTCCCCGTTGTTGGTCATCTCACCCCTCTCCTTCACTCGTTGACGCGACTGTTAGCGCTAACTTTGGCCCGAGCCAACGCCGAAATGCCGTGCAGGCACGGCGAATCCCGGCTTATGACACCGGTTACCATCACCCTGTCGCGCTATCCCGCGCGGGTCAAGGGGTGAGTGCGCCGGGGTCGCCGCCGCCCATCGGATTACAATGTGGGATTCCGGCCGCCCGGCCTCCGCACCGGATGGTTCACCACCCCGCGCCGGGCTGGCTCAGATAGGCCCGCTCCTCCGCCGTCGATTCGCGGCCCAGCGCGGCGTTGCGGCCGGGAAAGCGGCCGAAGCGGCGGATCACCGCCTGGTGATCGCGCGCGAAGGCCAGCGGCTCGGGATCGCCCAGCGCTTCGAACAGCCGCACGCATTCGGCCTGCGCCTCCGGGTCCTCGGCGTGCATGAAGGGCAGATAGAGGAACTGGCGCTGTTCCGCGCGCATCCCCGCGTCCCATCCCTTCGCCAGCGCCGCGCGCGCCAGCTCCAGCGCCAGCGGATCGGCGGCGAAGGCCCGGGCGCTGCCGCGGTGGATGTTGCGGCCGAACTGGTCGATCAGGATGATCGCGGCCAGCAGCGTTTCGGGATCGCCGCGCCACGCCGCCGCGCCGCTTTCCACCACCTGCTCGCGCAACCCGCCGAACAGCGTCGATATCTCCGCATCCAGCGCCGCCGACTTGGCGAAACGCTGTTCCGGCATCACCAGATCGAACCAGAAGCCCAGCACCGCGCGCGCCTGCGCGTGGACATCGCGGTCCGCCACACCTAGATCGTCGGCCAATGCCCGCCTCCTCTCCTCATGTGATCAGTCTCGGCTGCCGGCTGAACATCGCCGAGAGCGAGACGATCCGCGCCCTTCTGACGGGGCGTGACACCGTCGTGGTGAACAGTTGTGCCGTCACGGGCGAGGCGGTCAAGGCCACGCGGCGCGCGATCCGCCGGGCGCGGCGCGAACGGCCGGACGCGGAACTGGTCGTCACCGGCTGCGCGGCGCAGATCGATCCCGCCGCCTTCGCCGCGATGCCGGAGGTCGATCGCGTCCTGGGCAATGCCGAAAAGCTCGCCCCCGCCGCCTGGGCGCCGGGCGGCGCGGCGGTGCAGGTGCAGGACATCATGGCGGTGCGCGATGTGGCGCCGCACCTGGCGGCCGCCTTCGCCGAGCATGCCCGTGCCTTTGTGGAGGTGCAGAACGGCTGCGACCATCGCTGCACCTTCTGCGTGATCCCCTATGGCCGGGGCAACAGCCGGTCGGTGCCCGCGGGCGCGGTGGTGGAGCGGATCGCCGCGCTGGTGGACGCGGGCCATGCCGAGGCGGTGCTGACCGGCGTGGACCTGACCAGCTATGGCGCGGACCTGCCCGGATCGCCCACGCTGGGCGCGCTGGTGGAACGTATCCTGCGCCATGTTCCGGGGCTCCGGCGGCTGCGGCTCTCGTCGCTCGATTCGATCGAGATCGACCGCCGGCTGTTCGCGCTGCTGACGCAGGAGCCGCGTGTGATGCCCCACGTCCACCTCTCGCTCCAGGCGGGCGACGACATGGTGCTCAAGCGGATGAAGCGCCGCCACTCGCGGGTGGACGCGGTGCGCATCGTCGAGCGGCTGAAGGCCGCCCGGCCGGAAATCGCGATCGGCGCCGACCTGATCGCCGGATTTCCCACCGAAACCGCGGCGATGTTCGCCAACACGCTGGCGCTGGTCGGCGATTGCGACGTGGTGCATGGCCATATCTTCCCCTACAGCCCCCGCGCGGGCACCCCGGCAGCGCGGATGCCGCAGGTGGCGCCGGAGGTGGTGAAGGCGCGCGCCGCGATGCTGCGCGAGGCCGCCGCCGCACGCCGCGCCGCCTGGCTCGCCGGGCTCGCGGGGACGGAACAGGAAGTGCTGGCCGAGCGTCCCGGGGATCGCGGCCATGCCGGGAATTTCGCCGAGGTGCGGCTGGCCGCCCCGGCACGGGTTGGAGAGATTGTGCGCGTGCGCATCGAAACGGAAGGCAACGGCATGCTGATCGGGGTCCGGGCATGAGCGGCCCTTCATGGCATCAGCGCCTGCTCGGCGGGCTCAAGAAGACGTCGGACCGGCTGCTGGGCAACCTGGCCGGCCTGGGCGCCGCGCGGCTGGACGAGTCCACGCTGGAGGAGATCGAGGAGGCGCTGATCGCCTCCGACCTGGGGCCGGAGACCGCGGCGCGAATCCGCGCCCGGCTGGCCGATGGCCAGTATGAGCGCGGCATGGAGGAGCTGGGCATCCGCCTGGTCGTCGCCGACGAGATCGAGAAGTCGCTGGCCCCGGTGGCCAAGCGGCTGCAGGTCGAGGCCTTTCCGCGGCCCCAGGTGATCCTGGTGATCGGCGTCAACGGATCGGGCAAGACCACGACCATCGCCAAGCTGGCCAATCTGCTGATGGAACAGGATTATTCGGTGCTCCTGGCCGCCGGCGACACCTTCCGCGCCGCCGCGATCGGACAGCTTCGCACCTGGGCCGATCGGATCGGCGTGCCGATCGTCTCCGGTGCCGAGGGCGGCGACGCGGCCGGCATCGTCTATGAGGCCGTCAAGCAGGCGACCGAAAAGGGCATCGACGTGCTGATCGTCGACACCGCCGGGCGGCTGCAGAACAAGCGCGAGCTGATGGACGAACTGGCCAAGATCCGCCGCGTGCTGGGCCGGCTCAATCCCGCCGCGCCGCACGACGTGGTGCTCGTGCTCGACGCCACCACCGGCCAGAACGCGCTCAACCAGATCGAGGTGTTCAAGGAGGTGGCGGGCGTCACCGGGCTGGTGATGACCAAGCTGGACGGCACCGCGCGCGGCGGCGTGCTGGTGGCGGCGGCGGAGAAATACGGCCTGCCGATCCATGCGATCGGCGTGGGCGAGAAGGTGGACGACCTGCGCCCCTTCGACGCGCGCGAGGTTGCGCGGATCATCGCAGGCGTGGAAGAATTGACCAATGGCTAGCGCATCCCCCCGTCCCGAGGCTTCGCCGCTGCTGCGCATGGGCGTGGACATCGGCCCGCTGCTGATCTTCTTCGTCGTCTATCTGTTCGCGCCCTATGGGCTGGACATCCAGAAGCTGCTGGCGGCCACCGCCGCCTTCATGGTGGCGATGGCCGTGGCCATGGCGGTCTCCTGGTGGAAGACGCGGCACATCTCGCCGATGCTGTGGATCTCCGGCGGACTGGTGCTGGTGATGGGCAGCCTGACGCTGTGGTTCCACAACGAGGCCTTCATCAAGATGAAGCCGACGTTCGTGTACCTGCTGTTCGCGATCGTGCTGGGCTATGGGCTGTGGGCGCGCAAGCCGCTGCTGGAGCTGCTGCTGGGCAAGGCCTATCCCGGGCTCTCCGCGCGCGGATGGCGGCTGCTGACGATCAACTGGGCCATCTTCTTCATCGCGATGGCCGGGCTGAACGAGCTGGTGTGGCGGACGAGCAGCACCGCCTTCTGGGCCGGCTACAAGCTGTGGGGCGCGATCCCGCTGACGCTGGTCTTCGCGATCGCCAACATCCCGATGCTGCTCAAGAACGGGCTCCAGCTCGAAAAGCCCGAGGACCTGCCTGTCCCGCCCGAGGAATAGGCCGCACGAGGAATAGGCCCCCCGGCGGAACACGGCGGCGGGCGGCCCCCTCCCCCGGTGGCGGAGGAAGGGGCCGGGGCCGGATCAGCCCTGATCGGCGCGGCTGGCGCCCTTGCCGTCCAGGTTCTGGGCAACGAAGTCCCAGTTGATCAGGTTCGCGGTCACCGCGTCCAGATAGGCCGGGCGGGCGTTGCGATAATCGACGTAATAGGCGTGCTCCCACACGTCGATCGTCAGCAGCGGCACCATGCCTTCATAGACCAGCGGCGTATCGGCATCGTGCAGCGATCCGATCTTCAGCGTGTCGCGATCCAGGATCAGCCAGCCCCAGCCGCTGGCGAAATGGTTGACCGATTCCTCCTTCAGCTTGGCGACCAGATTCTCGGTCGTGCCGAAGCTGTCGGCGATCATGTCGGCCAGCTTGCCGCTAGGCTGCTGCTTCTCGCCGGTCAGGCCCAGCCAGAAGAAGCTGTGGTTCCAGATCTGGGCGGAGTTGTTGAACAGCCCCTTGTTGCCCTTGTCCTTGGCGGCCTGGATCACCTCGGAGAGCTTGCGGCCCGCCAGGTCGGTGTTCTCGATCAAGCCGTTGGTCTTGTCGACATAGGCCTTGTGGTGCTTGCCATGGTGGAATTCCAGCGTCTCCGCGGACATGTGCGGGGCAAGCGCGTCCTTGTCGAAAGGCAGGGCGGGAAGTTCGAAGGCCATGGGAAACTCCTCTTTACCGGGGGATTGTCGACCCGGGTCGGGCGGTTCAACGAACCGCCGCCCGGATCGGTCCCGGCCCACCTAGGCCGCGCCGCAGCCGCCCGCAACGGGACGGGGGCGCAACGAATCGTTGCGCCGTGCAAATGAAAACGTGCAGAACAGCCGTTCAGGCGGCCGGCCGCTCCTGGCCGTCCAACGACAAGCAGGGGGTGCTTCGCGATGGACAAGTTCTTCGGCAATCTTCACGCGGTGCTGGCGGTGGGCCTGGCGCTGGCGATCGGACTGATGTTCGCGCCCTATTACGCGCCGCCCGGCGTGGCGATCGGGGTGTTCCAGTGGCTGCACGTGTTCTTCGGCATCGTGTGGATCGGCCTGCTCTATTATTTCAACTTCGTGCAGATCCCGACCATGCCGGAGATCCCGGCCGAGCTTAAGCCCGGCGTTTCCAAGTACATCGCGCCCAAGGCGCTGTTCTTCTTCCGCTGGGGCGCGGCCTTCACGGTGCTGACGGGCCTGATCCTCGCCTATCTGTACGGCGAGCTGCACGAGGCGCTGAAGCTGGAAGAGAGCGCGCGACTGATCGGCATCGGCATGTATCTGGCGCTGATCATGGCGTTCAACGTGTGGTTCGTGATCTGGCCGAACCAGAAGAAGGCGCTGGGCCTGGTCCCCGCCGACGACGCGGCCAAGGCCAAGGCGGCCAAGACCGCGATGATCTTCTCGCGCACCAACACGCTGCTTTCGATCCCGATGCTGCTGTGCATGGTGGCGTTCCGCTGATCGTCCAGGGGCGGGCCCGGCCCGCCCCTCACGCCCGCGTGGGCGCTATCCGCCCGCGCCCAGCAGCTCGTGGCGCTTCAGGGCGTGGCGGAGCTGATCATAGGTAAGGCCCAGCGCCTCGGCGGTGGCGCGCTGGTTGAAGCGATGCTCGGCCAGCGCGCGCGTCAGCAGCTCGCGTTCGAAATTGGCCACCCGCGTCTTGAAGTCGCGCGGGCCATCGGCCTGGGGCGCGACGAGGGTCCGGTCCGCCTCGGGCGCTTCCGGGGCGGCCCCATCCGCCGCAGCGGCCGGCGCAGCCGCGGCGGGAACGGCGCTGTGCGCCATCGGACGCGGGCGATAGGGCGACTGGAAGGGATCGAGCTCGATCGCATCCACCGGCCCCTCCTGCTCCCAGCGGTAGACGGCGCGCTCGACCACGTTGCGCAGCTCGCGCACGTTGCCCGGCCATTCATAATTGTTGAGCTGATCGAGCGCGGTCGGCCCCCAGCCGGGCCAATCGTTCCAGCCGATCTCGGCGGCCATGCGGCGGCCGAAGAAATCGGCCAGCACCTGGATGTCACTGCGGCGCGCGCGCAGCGGGGGCAGCGTCACCACCTCGAAGCTCAGCCGGTCGAGCAGGTCGGCGCGGAACTTCCCCTGCTCCACGCGCGCGGGCAGATGTTCATTGGTCGCCGCCACGATGCGCACGTCCACCTGGATCGGGCGCGAGGAACCGATGCGCGTAACCTCGCCATATTCCACCGCGCGCAGCAGGCGATCCTGCGCCGCCATCGACAGCGTGCCCAGTTCGTCGAGGAACAGCGTGCCGCCGTCGGCCTCCTCGAAACGGCCCGCCCGCGCCTTGGTGGCGCCGGTGAAGGCGCCCGCCTCATGCCCGAACAGCTCGGCCTCGATCAGCGTCTCGGGCAGCGCGGCGCAGTTCATGATGACCAGCGGCTGATCCCAGCGCGGCGACAGGCGGTGCAGGCGCTCGGCCACCAGCTCCTTGCCGGTGCCGCGCTCGCCGATCACCAGCACCGGCCGGTCCAGCCCGGCGGCGCGGCTGGCGCGTTCCAGCGCGTCGAGAAACGACGAGGATTGGCCGATGACCTGGGTGGTGCGTTCCATGCCGCGACCCTTTGGCGTATTTTCCCAACTGTTGGCAAGACTACAAATGTAATCTGAACGCCAACTGAATGGGGAATCCGCCAAAAACCGCAGAAATCAGCCATTTTTCGAAATTGGCACGCATCCTGCGAAACTGTTTGGCAAGCCCGCTGATGGGCCACCAGACAAACTCAAAGGTTCAGGACGAAGACAATGACCAACACCGCCGACAACTTCCGCAACGCCTTCTTCGCGGTCGCCTTCGCGTTCGTCGCCAGCATCACGCTGGTCGCCGGCACGGTCGCGGCGCCGCTGGCGTAAGCCGGACTTACCCGCTGGTCCGCCCCGGCCAGCGGGCCCTCCGCCGGGAGGGGGACCCCCTACCCCCTCCCGGCGGCACAGCCAAGGTTACGAAGGAGTAGAAACCGATGGGCATTTTCTCGCGTACCCGCGACATCATCGCCGCCAACGTCACCGACCTGCTCGACAAGGCGGAAGACCCGGCGAAGATGGTCCGGATGATCATCATGGAGATGGAGGAGACGCTGGTGGAAGTCCGCGCTTCCGCCGCCCGCACCATCGCCGATCAGAAGGAGATGCGCCGCCACATCGCCAAGCTGGAAAAGCTCCAGGAGAGCTGGACCGAGAAGGCGGAACTGGCGCTGAGCAAGGACCGCGAGGATCTGGCCAAGGCCGCGCTGCTGGAGAAGCAGAAGGCCGCCGACATGTGCGAGCAGCTCGAGGCCGAGATCTCGGTGCTCGACGAGGCGCTGAAGACCAGCGAGGAAGACATCGCCAAGCTGCAGACCAAGCTGCGCGAGGCGCGTGCCCGCCAGAATTCGATCGTCACCCGCCTGGAGAGCGCCAACAACCGCGCCCGCATGCGCGAGATGTACAACGGCAGCCGCACGCACGACGCCTTCTCGCGCTTCGAGATGCTGGAGCGCCGCGTGGACATGGCCGAGGGCCGCGCCGAAGCCGCCGGCCTGGGCGCGATGCCCAAGTCGCTGGAGGAGGAGATCGCCGAGCTGCGTTCGTCCGAGAAGGTCGATGCGGAGCTGGAAGCGCTGAAGAAGCGCCTCGCGAAGAAGGGCTGATCCGATGGAGGACGTATTTGTTCCCATCGTGATCGTCGGGATGCTCTTCATCGGGCTTCCCTGGGTCCTGATGCACTATATCACCAAGTGGAAGCAGGCCGCGACGATCACGGGCGAGGACGAGAAGCTGCTCGACGAGCTGCACTATCTCGCCCGCCAGCTCGAGGAGCGGCTCCAGACGGTCGAGCGGATCATCGCCGCCGACAATCCGGATTTCCGCCCCACGCACCGCTCGGAACCCGAGCCCTATGACTTCAGCCGGAGGAATTGAGATGTCCGCCAGCCGCACCCGTTTCTATCTCGACAAGCAGAATGCCAAGTGGCTGGGCGTATGCTCTGGCCTGGCGGATTACACGGGCGTCGAGGCGCTCTGGCTCCGGCTCGGCTTCGTGCTACTGACCTTCGCTATCTTCCCGCTCAATCTGATCGCCTATGTGCTGATCGCCTGGATGGCCCCGGCCCGCCCGACCGGCCTGTACCAGACGCCGGAGGATGCGAAGTTCTGGCAGGGCGTGCGTTCGAACCCGAGCCGCTCGACCGCCGAGGTCCGCTCGAAGTTCCGCGACATCGATCGCCGCCTGGCCGACATCGAGGTCTATTACACGAGCCGCAACACGCGCCTCGCCGACGAAATCGACAGCCTGCGCTGATCACGGCAGCGGCTGGCAACAGGGAGAAACACGATGGACTGGGGTGGACCCGCCTTCGTCATCGCGATCATCGCCATCTCTACCGCAGGATGGGTGATCAACAACTGGATCCGCGCCAAGCACGGCTATCCGGTGGAGAATGAGTGGAGCGGCCTTTCCTCCAAGGGCGATGGCGACGCCGATCGCAAGATCGCGCTGCTCGCCGCCGACAACGACCGGCTGAGCGGCCAGATCGCCCGGCTGGAGGAGCGGATCGCGGTGCTCGAGCGGATCGCCACCGATCCCGCCGAGCGCACCGCCCGGGCGATCGACGCACTGCGCTGATCCGGGAATTCTGAGGGGTATGAAGCAATGAACGAGAAGCTGATCTTCGTGCAGTCGATCTTCCCGATGATCGCGGTGATCGTCTCGGTCTCGATCGGCGGATGGGTGCTCACCACCTGGCTGCGCATCCGCAACGGCTATCCGCTGGACGGAAGCTGGGGGCAGGCGCTCTATCCGACCAAGAATGACGAGACGGTGGAGCGGGTGAAGCTGCTGAGCCAGGAGAACGCCCAGCTCCGCGCCGAACTGGGTTCGATCAAGGACCGGCTGGCCAATGTCGAGCGCATCGTCACCGACAGCGCGCACAGCCTGGACCGCGAGATCGAATCGCTGCGCGGCACGCGCAACTAAGGGAGGAAGCCATGCCGGTATCGGTGCTGTTTTTCTTCATGATCGTGGTCGGCATCCCCGTGATCGGCGGGATCGGCTTCGCGGCCTTCGAGCGCTGGCTGAAGCATAACGAGAAGATGGCGAACGCGCTCAACGCCGAAACCGCCGAACGGGCCGCGCAATATGCCGCCCAGGTCGAGCGGCTGGAGCAGCGGGTGCGCGTGCTGGAGCGGATCGTGACCGACCGCGGCATGGGCATCGCCGAAGAGATCGAACGGCTGCGCGAAGAGCCGCTCAACTGAGCGCCGGCGCAGCTAACAAGGGAGCGAGACGGAAATGAACCCGTTCGAAATGGTGCTGGGGATCATCATCGTGGTGACCATCGGCAGCATCCTGAAGGCCCGCTACGGCGTCCGCAAGGACGCGATGGGCAACGAATACCACGTCAACGACACCGCGACCGCCGCCGACAACGCCCGGCTGCGCGACGAGATCCGCGCGCTCAAGGAGCGGGTCCAGGTGCTCGAGCGCGTGGTAACCGACAACGAAAGCGGCGCACGCATCGATCGCGAGATCGAGAAGCTCCGCGACAAGAACAGCGTCTGACGGAGGACGATGTGACCAGCGATCCCAATCTCTACATCACCCTTTCGGTTTCGGGCCTGGCGGGCCTGGGCATGGTGACGATGGCCGGGCTGACCGGATGGCGCGAGTGGCTGTCGCTCAAGCGGCAGGAACTCGCCGAGCGGACCGTGGCGGGCGCGGACGCCCCCGCCGCCCCGCCGGTGGCCTCGCGCATCGAGATCGCCGACCTGAAGGAACGCATCCGCAAGCTGGAGGCCATCGCCGCGGGCGTGGACCTCTGATCCCCCCGCCCCCGGCCGCGCGCCGGGGGCCGGGGCGGCCCGCCGCACGGCCAGGGCGGAACCGCCCCTAGAGCGATTTCCAGGCAGGTGGAATCACCTGCCGGTTCGGAAATCGCGTGCCGGTTCGGAAATCGCGGCAAACAAAGGAAAATAGAGCGGAGATCCGGCGCAGCCGGATCGAAAACCGCTCTAGAAACCCACCTGGTCGCCGCCCTTCAGGCCCAGCATCGCGCGCGCCTCGTCCGGGGTGGCGACGGGGCGGCCCAGCTCTTCCAGGATCGTGCGGATCTTGCGCACCTGATCGGCATTGCTGCGGGCCAGCTCGCCCGCGCCGATATACAGGCTGTCCTCCAGCCCGACGCGGACGTTGCCGCCCAGCAGCGCCGATTGCGTGCAGAAGGCCATCTGGTTCTTCCCCGCGGCAAAGGCGGAGAAGACATAATCCTCGCCGAACAGGCTGTCGGCGATGGTGACCATGTGGCTCAGGTTGCGCGGATCGGCGCCGATGCCGCCCAGGATGCCGAACACGCCCTGGATCAGGAACGGCGGCTCGATCAGCTTGCGGTCGGCGAAATGGGCCAGCGTGTAGAGATGGCCGATGTCATAGCATTCGAACTCGAAGCGCGTGCCCAGATCCTGGCCCACCTCGCGCATGATGCGTTCGATATAGCCGTTGTCGTTGTACATGATCCGGTCGCGCGCGCCCTCGACATAGGGGCGCTCCCAGGGGTGCTGCCATTGCTGCACCCGCGCCGCGGCGCCCGAAAAGTCGAAGATCAGCGGCCCCATGTTGAGCGAGGCCAGCTCGGGCCGCGCCGCCTTGGCCCCCTCCAGCCGGGCGTCGAGCGACATGGTCGCGCTGCCGCCGGTGGAGATGTTGATCACCGCGCCGGTGGATTGCTTGATCCGCGGGAGGAAGGCCATGAAATGCTCGGCCGCCGGGCTGGGGCTGCCGTCGATCGGATCGCGCGCGTGCAGGTGGAGGATCGCCGCCCCCGCCTCCGCCGCGCCGATCGCGGCCTCGGCGATCTCGTCCGGCGTCACCGGCAGGTGCGGCGACATCGAGGGCGTGTGGATCGATCCCGTGGGCGCGCAGGTGATGATCACCTTGCCTGGCTTGCGCATGGCCTTCTCCTCAAAGCCCTGCGTGGCAGAGATATTTCATGTTGAGATATTCGGCGAGGCCGTGGCGCGAGCCCTCGCGCCCCAGCCCGGACATCTTCACGCCGCCGAACGGCACCACCGCGGTGGAGATCAGCCCGGTGTTGATGCCCACCATGCCGCTTTCGATGTCGCGGCCGACGCGCGCGATCGTGGCGGGATCGGACGAGCACATATAGGCCGCCAGTCCGAACGGTGTGGCGTTGGCCAGCGCCACGCCCTGTTCGATCGTGTCGAACGGGATCACCCCGGCCAGCGGGCCGAAGGTCTCCTCGCGCGTCAGCAGCGCATCGGCGGCCACGTCGCGCACCAGCGTGGGGGGCATCAGCCGCCCGCCCGCCGCCTTGCCGCCGATCAGCAGCTTGCCGCCGCCGGCCACGGCCTCGTCCAGATGCTCCTCCACCTTGGCCACGCCGGGCAGGTCGATCAGCGGGCCGATGTCGGTCGCCTCGTCGAATCCGTCGCCGAAGCGCATCCGCGCGATCCGCGCGGTGAGCGCGATCAGGAAGGTCTCATAGATGCCGCGCTGCACATAGATGCGGTTCGCCGCGACGCAGCTCTGGCCCGAATTGCGGAACTTGGCGACCATCGCGGTATCCAGCGCGGCATCCAGATCGGCATTGTCGAACACCAGCAGCGGCGCGTTGCCGCCCAGCTCCAGCGAAAGCCGCTTTATCTGCGCGGCGGAGGCCTGCATCAGTTGCGCGCCGATCTCGGTCGATCCGGTGAAGCTGATCTTGCGCACCACCGGCGATGCGGTGAGCAGATCGCCGATCATGCTGGCCTTGCCGGTGATGACGTTCAGCACGCCGCGCGGCAGCCCCGCCTCCTCCGCCAGCACCGCCAGCGCCAGCGCGGCGAGCGGGGTCTGGCTGGCCGGCTTGGCGACCATCGTGCAGCCCGCGGCAAAGGCGGGCGCGGCCTTGCGCGTGAGCATCGCGAGCGGGAAGTTCCACGGCGTGATCGCGGCGCAGACGCCCACCGGCTCATGCTCCACCATCAGCCGGCGGCCGGGCACGTTGGCGGGGATCGTCTCGCCGAAGATGCGCCCCGCCTCCTCGGCATAGAATTCGATGAAGCCGGCGCCATAGGCCACCTCGGCCCGCGCCTCGCGGATCGGCTTGCCGTTCTCCAGCGTGATCAGGCGGGCAAGGTCCTCCTGATGCGCCATCACCAGATCGTACCAGCGGCGCAGGATCGCGCCGCGCGTCCGCGCCAGCTCGCGCGACCAGGCGGGGAAGGCACGTTCCGCCGCGTCGATCGCCGCCTGGCATTCCCCGCGCGCGAGCGAGGGCACGCTGCCGATGACCGCGCCGGTGAACGGATCGTCGACCGCGATCGTCAGGCCCGACGCGGCGGATATCCAGGCGCCGTCGACATAGGCCTGGCCGCGATGCAGGTCCGCCCGCGCGAGCGCGCCGCGAACGGCTGCGGCGGGCTCGGCGGTGGCGGCGCCGCTCATTTGGAGTCGCCGTCCAGCGTCGGGTTGGTGATCGGCACGTCGCTTTCGAACAGATGCTCGAAACGGCGATAGGTACACAGCCACTTGCCGTCGACGCGGCGGAACTTGTCGGTGGCCAGCGATACGGTGACGGGCACCTTGCTGGGCAGCGGCTTCACGCCGTTTTCGGCATAGAGGAACAGATAGTTGGTCGCCTCCGCCGTGTCCGGCCCGGTGAACCACGCGCGATAGTTGGTGAAGGCGTGGACGGCCAGCCGCGGCCCCTGGGCCACGCGCCAATCATAGAACTGCTGGATCTTGTCGCGCCCGTGATAGGAGGCGAACTGGCCGTGGAACTCGGCGTCTTCGGTATAATAGTCGGATGCGTTGCGGCCGCCGTTGGTGTCGATCTCGTGCCAGTAATGGGAGAGCTGGAGCGACAGCTCCGCATTGAGCCTGATAAGTTCGTCCGTAACCGACACACGCATCCCCTGGGTTCGTTGATTCAAGAAGGTGACGCCGTCCGGTGCCATGCGGCGGCGGCCCGGTCTTGTCCGGGGGGGAATAGACACTTGCGCTGAACGGATTAGCGGGCGGGCGATGACCGGCGGCGGCCGTGCCGGATCGCCCCCGGCGAAGGCCGCGGCACAGGCACGATTTCAGTTGGATGGCAGGCGCCCCTGGCTTCGCTTGGGCGGCCCCTCATCGATCAAAGTGAAAGCCGCACAGGGCATCGCACCCCGAATCTGAATCGCCCTCTTCGACCGTTCGCCCTGGGCGTGTCGAAGGGCAGCCATCCACGGGCGTATCGCAAGCGGTTAGGTGCCCTTCGACACGCTCAGTGCGAACGGGTCAGGTTAAAAGCACCCTGCCGCGGTCTCCCGCAACTTGAAGCGTCTCGTCCCGCGCCGGGAAAGCCGGGGCCTCAGTCGAGCGCCGTGCGCCTGTAGTCGCGCGGGGCCGCGCCGAACTGGTCGCGGAAACAGCGGGTGAAATGGGCCGCGCTGTTGAAGCCCCAGCTAAACGCGATCTCCGTCAGCGTATGGCCGTTCCAGGCGCGGTTGCGCATCTGGCGCGCGCATTCCTCCAGCCGGCGGCGCAGGATATAGGCCGACACCTTCTCGCCGGAGATCGAGAACACCGTGCGCAGATAGCGCGGCGACAGGCGGAGCGCCGCGGCGATCGAAGCCGGGGTCAGCTCCGGATCGCGCAGATTGTCCTCCACATAGCGGACGATCTCGTTGCGGCGCTGCCACAGCGTCGCCGATCCGGTGGAAACCGATTCGAAGCCCATGGTGTAGGACATCGAGATCATCTCGAGCAGGTAACGCGCGACGCGGCCCTCATAGCCCGAGAATCCCGGCTCCACCCGTTCGCTCAGCGACTGCACCATCGCCGCCAGCGTGCCCGTGAGCCCGATCGCGCGCCCGAGCTGGAGCCCGCAGAACTGCTCCGGCGTGGGCAGATATTCGCGCAGCACCTCCGAAGGCACGCGCACCATGATGGTGGTCGATACGTCGTCGGTCACGAAATGATGCGGCAGGCCGGTGTCGACCAGCACGATATCGCCTTCCGACAGCCGCGCTTCATGGCCGCAATGGTGGAAGGTGCTGCTGCCCTGCGCCTGGAGCAGGAAATTGTAGAGGCGCGGCGCATTGCGCACGATATGCCGCCGCGCGCGTTCCGCGCTGTAGTTGCAGTCCACGGAGAGCCGCGCGAGCTTTACCGGGCCGATCTGGCCGATGCGCAGCTCCGCGTCGAAGCGGTTCTGATCCGTGGTAGCGAATTCGACGTTGCTCATGCGCGAGGAATAGATCGCATTCCACGCGGCCGTGCGCCCCATTACCGGTAAACCGGCCGTGCTCAACCTCTCCATCCGGCCTTCCCTCCCTGATGCGGTCCCCGCCTCTTCCGGGCAGGTGGAACCGCTAACGCTGCACAACTCCATCTTTCCCTTGCTCACGCCGCGCGGGCTCCGTGTCAATCCATGCGCCGATCCCCCGATGGGGCATCCGCCGGGCGGGCTGCCCGGACACTATAGCGCCGCCTCGAAAATGCGCACAGCGTCCGCCCCTGTCACGGTGCGGGGGTTGCGCTCCAGCAGGCGGGTGACGGTCATCGCCGCGGCGGCCATGCGCGGGATGGCGTCGGCACCGATCCCGAACGCCGCCATGTGCCGCTGGATGCCGCAACGCTCCGCCAGCGCGACGATGCGATCGACGCCCAGCAGCGCCACCGTGCGGTCGTCGCCCGCCTCGGTAACGCCCATCGCGCGGGCGACCGCGGCATAGCGCTCCGGCGCCGCTTCCAGGTTGAAGCGCATGACGTGCGGCAGCAGCAGCGCGTTCGCCACGCCGTGCGCGATATGAAACTCGCCGCCCAAGGGATAGGCGAGCGCATGCACCGCGGCGGTGTTCACCGGCCCCAGGCACATGCCGCCGTACAGGCTGGCGAGCAGCATCGCCTCGCGCGCGGCCAGATCGTCGCCCTGGTTGCACGCACGTTCGATGCTGCCGGCGATCAGCCCGATCCCGGCCAGTGCCAGCCCGTCGGCGATCGGATGCGCGAAACGGCTGGTATAGGCCTCGATGCAATGGGTGAGCGCGTCGAAGCCGGTGGCGGCCGTCACCGCGCGCGGCATGGTGACGGTCAGCTCCGGGTCCAGATAGGCGGCGTCGGGAACCAGGTGGCGGCTGACGACGCCCTTCTTCAGATCCTCGTCCTCGTCGCCCAGGATGGCGATCGGCGTCACCTCGCTGCCCGTGCCCGCGGTGGTGGGGATGCAGGCGAGCGGCAGCGCGCGCCGTTCCAGCCGGTCCACCCCGATCACGTCGCCGATCGCCTGCGCACCGTCGAACAGCGCGGCGACCAGCTTGGCCACGTCCATCGCGCTGCCCCCGCCAAGCCCCACGACCATGTCGGCACGCGCCGCACGCGCGGCGGCCAGCGCGGCATCGAACTCGGCCAGCGTCGGCTCGCCCGCCAGGCCGTCCCAGATCGTCACGCGGACGCCCAGCGCCTCCAGCCGGGCGGCCATCGGCGCGCACAGCCCGCGCGTGGGCGGGGTGGTCACCAGGAACAGCGATGCGGCCCCCGCCGCCGCCAGATCCTCGGCGCAGCGCAGCGCCGCCCCCCTGCCGAACGTCAGCGATCCGACGTTGAAAACCGTAACCAGCCGCTGATCGAACGCCGTCATCAGGATACACCAAAGCCAAGGATATTCACGACCAGCCTAACCCCGGCCCCCACCCCCGGCTTGACCGAAGCGGCTCGCCAAGTTGAGCCGGGCAGATATATTTTCGGGCACGCCGAACATGGTTGCAAAGCCCGGAAATCCGCCATTACTGCCCCGCCCGAAGCGCCGCCGCTGGGCCGCGCGAACCATGGCAACGGGCAGGGGAATTCGCACATGACCGATCAGTTGTTCAGCGTCGCGGGCAAGACCGCGCTCGTCACCGGCGGCACCGGCGGGATCGGTCGGATGATCGCCGAGGGGTTGTGCCGCCGGGGCGCCCGCACCTGGATATCCGGCCGCGACGCGGATCGCACCGCCACCGCGGCGGCGGAGATCGCGGCTGCGACCGGCGGCGCCTGTTTCGCCGTGGCGGGCGACCTGGAGAGCGAGGACGGCCCCGCCGCACTAGCCGCCGCCTTCGCCGCGCAGGAACAGCGCCTCCACCTGCTCGTCAACAATGCGGGCGCGGGCGAGGTGAGCCCGATCGACGACACCACCGTGGCGGCGTGGGACCGGGTGATGGACACCAACCTGCGCGGCCTGTTCTTCCTGACGCAAGGCTTGCTGCCGCTGATCCGCGCCGCCGCGACGCCGGCCGATCCGGGCCGGATCATCAACATCGGATCGATCGGCGGGCTGCACATCCCCAATTGGGAATCCTTCCCCTATGGCGCGTCCAAGGCGGCGGTGCATCATCTCACCCGCGCGCTGACCAAGCGGCTGGGGCGCGATCACATCACCGTCAACGCCATCGCGCCCGGCCCCTTCCCGTCGAAGATGAACAACGTCGAATCCGAAGCGGTGAAGAAGAGCATCGCGACCTATATCCCGCTCAACCGCGCGGGAACGCCGGAGGATGCGGAGGGGCTGGTGGTCTTCCTCGCCTCGCGCGCCGGGGCCTATGTCAACGGCAGCACGATCCCGCTCGACGGCGGCTATATCGCCGCGCTTTGACGCATCCCCCCTCCTCCCCTGCCAGGGGGAGGTGGACCGGCGAAGCTGTTGGAGGCGGGAGAATTCCAGAACAGGGCGGCGCGCGTCCTCCCCCTGGCGGGGAGAATATCGCGCCGCTCAACCCCCCGCTCCATCCCCCGGAAGCTGGTAGCCATGCCGGGTCATGCTCGCGTCGGGGATCACCAGCGCGGGCACGCAATCGGGGCAATGGCGCTCGGGCACCCGGCCGCTCACCGGGTTCCGGTAGTGGAACCACATCGGCAGGATGCCCGGCCATTCGACCGGATCGCCGGTGCCGCCGCGGAAATGCCCGGCGCGGCGGCCCAGCGCGGTCATCGGCACGTCGGGCGGATAGCGTTCCAGCAGCGGACTGGGCCGGGGCTTCGCGCCGGGTTCCGCGGGCGCCACCGCCGCCCAGCCGCCGCGCCAGTCGACGGATGTGAAATAGGGCTCGTCGATCGTCAGGCTCCACAGCCGCCAGATGCCGTCCTCCAGCACCGCCTGGTCATTGGGGTACATCCCCGAATGGAAGGCGGCGGCATAGAAGGCGCCGGGGCGGCTCGGCTCCTTCCAGGTGCGCGGCTGGAACAGCCGCACGCGGATGTTCGCCGATCGCCCGTCCTCGGAGACATGGATCACCGGCTGGGTGCGCCAGTGATAGGAGATGCCCGGCCGCGTCTCGGGCGAAGCGCCCCACATCGCGTTGGCCGCGCCGTCGATCCGCGCGCGGCCGAGGTAATAGCCCGCGAAGGGCGACTGCTTGTTGCCCTTCTCCGCGAAGATCGCCGACATCTCCGTCCAGCGGAAATCGTCGAGATAATAGCCATAGGCCGACGAGACATTCTCCGCCCCGTCCCAGGCGGCGGCGCGCGCGAGCACCAGCCCGGCGGCCGCGGCACGGGCCGCGCGGGTGGCGGCGGGCACGGGCTTCGCGGGCGGATCGGCGGGGCCGGTCAAGGGCTCGGGCAAAGCGGACGGCGCAGGCATCGCGCCCCTGCCCCAGCCATCGGCGTAATCGCACTCCATCACAGGAAAGCGGCGCAACTCCTTGAGTTTCCAGATACCGTCTTCAATAACGAAGCGGTTGTCGAACACCGCCAGCGCCCAGCGGCCCCTGCCCATGCTGCCCAGCATCCCCAGCTCGATGCCGCGCGCACGCGCCTCGCCGCGCTCCGGATCGGCGCGGACGATGGTGGCGAACTGCGGCCAATCGTTGAGGTCGCCCTGCCCCAGCCCGGCCGGTCCCATCGTCTCCAGCGCGCGGCGCACCCCGTCGCGCCCGCGATGCACGCCGCCGATCTCCGCCGCGCAATCCGCCGCCAGCAGGTCGGTCACGTCATCCCACATCCGCCGGTCGACATAATAGCCGCACGCCGCCTGGAGGTTGCGCACCGCGTCCTCGGCGGCCAGCGCGGCGGCGCGGCGCTCGATCTCCGCCAGCGCGGCGCGCGCGCGCGGTGCCGGACCTTCGCGCGGGGGAAGCGGCACGCCGCAACTATCCGGGCTGAAGTGATAGGGCACGATCGGCAGGTCGGCGTCGCCGATGTTGGTCCAGCCATCGGCATAGCTGCCCTCGAACTGGGGGAAATAATGCGATCGGGCGATGCGCCAGCCGCGCCGCCCGCGGACATAGGCGTTCTCATAGATGCCGCCCTCGATCCGCGCGCCGCCCCGGCCGTCGCCCAGCAGCGAGAGGCCCATCCAGCGCCCCAGCGCGCTACGCCCGCCGGGCGAAAGGCTGACCAGCGGCTCGTCGATCAGCTCCGCATGGAGCGCGCCCGGCCCGCCGCCCCCGCGCCGCGCCAGCCAGGCGGCGGTCGCGCGGCGGCCGCGCACCTCCTCCTCGCCCCAGCGGAACACGCCCCGTTCCGCCATCAGCGCCGCCGCCGCGTCCCAGCGCCCCGCGAGCAGCAGGTGCGACCAGCGCCGCTGCAGATCCTTCACCGCGCGTACCGATTCGATGCGGTCGAGCTGGTCCGCGATCGCGTCGATCGGCCGGTGGGACGGGTTGGGCAAGCGCGCGCTCCTGCGGTTTCTGCGCGGCACCACAGGCACAGCCGGCGCCCCGCGGCAAGCGCGCCGCCGTTCCTGCGCGATCGTTGAGCCCCGCCGGTCAAGCCGCTGCTCCCGCCGCCGGACCGTTGGGCCGCGTCCCACCAAAGGCGATGGGACCGAATGTGGTATCCTTGCCGCCGCCGCCATGCACCCTTTGCGATGCGCGCCGGGCCTGCCCGGCCACGAAGCGAATACGCACGAAGGGAGAGGCAATGGTGCAGATGGAAGGCGCGACGATTGCGCGCAAAGCGGCAGGCCCGGCGGCCCCCGCGGCGGCGCCAACGGTTCCCCCCATGGTTCCCCCCATGGTTCCCGAAGCCGCCAAGGACGGCGCTCCGGCCCAGAATTTCCGCTTCTACGACAACCGTCAGAAGTATCTGATGTTCGTCAACACCTGCTCGGAGAAATGGGTGGTCGCCGATCGCGTCGCCCGCGAGCTGGACAAGCTGGAGCCCCGGCCGCCCGCCCTGCGCTTCTTCGACGCGGGCATGGGCGACGGCACGGTGCTGGCCCGGGTGATGCGCGCGATGCACCAGCGCTTTCCGCGGTTCCCCTTCCTGATCGCCGGCAAGGAGATCAGTCTGGAGGACGTCCGCCTGACGCTGGACAAGATGCCCGATCGCTTCTTCGAACATCCGGAGACCGTGCTCGCGGTGACCAACATCTCCTATGCCGAGGCGCCCTGGCTCCAGCCCGGCAAGCCCGAAGCGGCGGAGAAGCTGGTGTGGAAGGCCGTGCCGCTGCGCGGGCACACCACCGCCGAGTTCGAGCGCGAGATACTGGCGCTCCAGCCCTTCCTGGCGGAGAACTGGCGGACCAAGGTTTCCGAGAAAACCGGCAGCATGATCCCGGAAACGCCGACCGTGCTGATCCTCTATCGCGCCGATTGCGAGTTCCTGCTCAACGACGTGATCCCGCAAAAGGGCCAGGCGCGCGCCGATTACGATCTGGTGCTGGCCAGCCAGCCCTTCCGCCTGCGCGCGCCGACCGAGTTCAAGGCGCGGCGCGTGCTGGCCCCGCTGGCGCGCGCGCTGGGCGTGGGCGGGCGGCTGCTGGGCATCCATTCGGCGGGCAACGATCCGGGGCTGGAGATCGTCCAGCGCGTGTGGCCGGGCGAAGACCCCTTCACCACCTCGCGCCGCATGCTGATCGAGGCGACGCGCGACGCGCTGGGCGCCGAAGCAGCCGGTTTCCGCTTCGATGCGCTGCCCAATTCGGAGGCGCTGTTCCGCTACGAGATGCACACGCTGCCCGACGAGATCGACAGCGAGAGCGCGTCGATCGGCACCTCCACGCTGCTCGCCGCCTGGAACGCCGCCACCTATGTGGCGCAGATCGAGGACGAACGGCTGACCGCCGCCATGGCCAGCTCCGAATATCTGGAGGCCACCCGCGCGGTGCTCCGCAAGAACGGCGAGCTTTGGTTCAACGACGAAAGCTATGTGATCACGCGCCTGCGTAGCGCCTGATCCGCCTCACCCACCCCAGAAATTTATTCAAGGAATCAATCAGATGGTGCGTTCCAGCTATCTTTTCACGTCGGAGTCGGTGTCGGAGGGACATCCGGACAAGGTGTCGGACCAGATCAGCGATTCGATCGTGGACCTGTTTTTGTCGAAGGATCC